>PHFB01000001.1 GCA_002841355.1 Actinobacteria bacterium HGW-Actinobacteria-1
ATGCGCGCCTTCTCGTTGGTCAGCACGCGCTTCTTCTGGCTCTTGATATTCGCCACGTTCTCAGGTCCCTCCAGATTCGGATGATGCCCGTCGCAGTGGGGTGCAGACGAACCCTGAGATACTAACACACGGCATCGGGCGTCGCCAACAGGGGTATTCGTAATAGACCGTCACTGCTATCCTTACGCTCCGATGACAGACCCCACACTCATACGAAACTTCTCGATCATCGCGCACATCGACCACGGAAAGTCCACGCTGGCCGATCGCATGCTCGAGCTGACGAACACCATCGCTGACCGCGACATGATGGAGCAGGTGCTCGACTCGATGGATATCGAGCGCGAGCGCGGCATCACCATCAAGGCGCAGGCGGTGCGTGTCTACTTCGAGGCGTCCGACAGCCAGACGTACCAGCTGAACCTGATCGACACGCCAGGTCACGTTGACTTCACCTATGAGGTCTCCCGCTCGCTCGCGGCGTGCGAAGGCGTTCTCCTGGTCGTCGACGCGACGCAGGGTGTCGAAGCGCAGACGGTCGCCAACGCGCAGCTCGCCATGAACGCGCACCTGGAGATCGTTCCGCTCATCAACAAGATCGACCTGCCAGCTGCCGATCCCGAGCGCGTCCGTCACGAGATCGAAGAGGGTCTCGCTATCCCCGCAGACGAAGCCGTGCTTACGAGCGGCAAGACGGGACTCGGCGTCCGCGAGGCGCTCGAGGCGGTCGTCAAGCATGTGCCGCACCCCGTCGGCGACCCGGACGCGCCGCTCAAGGCGCTCATCTTCGACTCGTACTTCGACGCGTACCGCGGTGTAGTCGCCCTGATCCGCATCGTCGATGGTCACGTCCGCAAGGGCATGAAGGTCCGCATGCTCGCCACGCAGACCGTGACCGATGTCGAGGAGGTCGGCGTCCGCCGTCCTGCGAACCTGCCCGTCGATGAACTCGGCGTTGGCGAGGTGGGGTACCTCATCACCGGTCTCAAGGACCCGTCGCTCGTGAAGGTCGGCGATACGGTCACCCTTGCCAAGCACGGTACCGAGGATCCGCTGCCGGGCTATCGCGAAGTGAAGCCGATGGTGTACACGGGCCTGTTCCCGATCGACGGCGACCAGTACCCCGAGTTGCGCGACGCGCTCGATAAGCTTCAGCTCAATGACCCCGCGCTCATCTACGATCCCGAGAGCAGCCACGCACTCGGCTTCGGTTTCCGAGTAGGATTCCTCGGCCTGCTGCATATGGAAGTCGTGAAGGAGCGCCTGGAGCGCGAATTCGACCTGGATCTGCTCGCGACGGCGCCGTCGGTGGAGTACCACATCTTCCGCACGAATGGCACGAGCGAGTTCATCCATTCGCCGCAGGACATGCCCGATCCCGGCACCATCGACCACATCGAGGAGCCGTACCTCAAGGTCACGGTCCTCGTTCCGCCCGACTACGTCGGTCCGGTCATGGAACTTGCCGAGGGACACAGGGCCAGCTTCAAAGACATGCAGTATCTCTCGAAGACCACCGTCGAGATGCACTACGAGATGCCGCTCTCGGAACTCATCATGGATTACTTCGACCAGCTCAAGAGCCGCACCAAGGGGTACGCGAGCATGGACTATGAGTACATCGGGTACCGGACGAGCGAGCTCGTGAAGCTTGACGTGCTGCTCGCCACCAAGATCGTGGACGCGCTCTCCTTCATCGTGCACAAGGACAAGGCGTACGCCCGCGGCAAGGTGCTGACCGAGAAGCTTCGCGAAATCATTCCTCGACAGATGTTCGAGGTGCCGATCCAGGCGGCCATCGGCGGGCGCATCATCGCCCGTGAGACCGTGAAGGCCAAGCGCAAGGACGTTCTGGCCAAGTGCTACGGCGGTGACATCACCCGCAAGCGCAAGCTCCTGGAGAAGCAGAAGAAGGGCAAGAAGCGCATGAAGAACGTGGGTAACATCGAAGTCCCGCAGGAAGCCTTCATGGCTATCCTCAAGGTCGACGAGTAGCCCCCGAATACCCGCATCCTTCAGTGTCGTGGTTGTTCCCCATAAGTAGGTATGACTTCCCCCTTGCGCAGTCTTAGCCAGCGTAATGTAGACTGAGCCCGACATCGCGTGTGCTCAGTTGCGGTGTTCGGACCGCGCATCGAGGGTGGGGGAACCTGTGAGAAGGCAAACGATCCTGCAAGTACTGTGCACGGTACTCCTGATCTGCGTGATGTGCGTGCCGGTAGGCATCGCGGGTGTCAGTGCCCGGGGCGCCGTTGGCGGGACAGGTTCCCAGTCTCTCGCGCGAGCTGCCGTCACCTTGCGAGCCAAGGCCGTTGCGTCTACTCCGTTTGCTGTTGCAGTGAAGCCGAAGCAGGTAACGGCTGACGTGACGGCAAACGTGCGCCGCAGCGCCAAGGTCGTTGCGCAGAAGCCCAAGAAGAAGCCCGTGGTGCCCTCTGTCGAGCCGACCACCCCGCCTGTCGTCACGCCCACGGGGACTGTGGATCCGCCCGTGCCGCCAGCGCCGCCTGCGGCACCCGGCAAAGTCACCGCCGTGTCGTGTGTCTCGGATGACATGGCGGATGTCGTGACGTTCAGCGCGCCAGAGGACGGCGGCTCCGTGAGCTCGTTCGCGCTGCTGCGCTCGACCTCCACTGACGGTCCGTTCACTCAGGTGCAGGCCGCCGCACCGGACGCTCGCGTGTTCCGACACTCGATTGACGAGACCGCAGCC
Source organism: Actinobacteria bacterium HGW-Actinobacteria-1 (assembly GCA_002841355.1). Taxonomy (GTDB): domain Bacteria; phylum Actinomycetota; class Coriobacteriia; order Anaerosomatales; family Anaerosomataceae; genus UBA2286. Next base: position 2,714 of record PHFB01000001.1, read on the forward strand.
GCCTTCTATGCCGTCGTTGCGGTCGGCGCCGGGGGAGAGGGGCCGCGCTCGGACCTCGTCGACAATAACGTCGTGTCGATCAGTGCCGAGGTGACCCCCGATGGCCGCACGCTGCGTTCATCCAACGGTGAGGTCGTCCTGACGCTTGCTCCGGGTTCGTTCACCACTACGACCACAGTGACGATCGGTGAGGCCTTCAGCGCGCCGATCGGCGGGATTCTATCGCTCGCTGGCGCGTACATGATCGAGCCGTCAGGCGCTCTTCAGGCGCCTGCCACGCTCTCGGTTGCGTACACGCTCGCGGTGACGCACCGGCAGGTCTCGGCCGCACTTCTGAAGGCTGCATCGCTTCTCACCTACAACGAAGAGACGCAACAGTGGGTGTCCGGGGCCAGTGATGTCCGAGCAGAGGGCGGCTATGTCACCGGCACGGTCGACCACTTCAGCGAGTGGGTGCCTGGCACGATACAGCCCCACGGCACGAGCCCGGAATCCGTCGACTACTGCTCGGGTGTCTGTCACGACCTGGAGACGTCAGTCGGCTCGACCCTGCGGTACGCGGCTCGGGATTCCCAGGTCTGCTACAACTGCCACGGCAATCCGGATACAGCGGGCGCGCCTCTTGGCGCCAGCGGGGAGAACGTCCAGGGTTCATTCACCAGTCCGTACACCATCTCAAAGCATCCCGTGGCCACAGGTGGACTGTATTGCACGGCATGCCACAACCCGCACGCTGATCCCGCCACGAGCCCCGGTCTCCTGCGTGCGTACGATGCGGTCACCGGTAAGGCTGTCACGTCCGGCACGGCATACTGCTGGGCGTGTCACGGCACGGTCGCCAATCGTGCGATCAACGCGCTGATCCCCGGGTACTACACCCGCTCGGGGGGCAACAAGAAGACGGCGTTCAACGGCGCGCACAATACCGTGAACTCGAACACGATCCGACTTGATTCTGCCGAGGAGCTGTCGCGCGGGTTCCTGTCCGGAACACAGGTGCAGGGGGATGGTACGGTCACCGTGGCGCAGACGTCCATTCTGCTGCCGAAGACCGCGACCGCGACCGCAGATCCTCCAATCACCGGCGACTACGCGCACAGCCCGCCTGATACCGGTCATGCGTACGACGGCAGCTTGGACACGAAGGTCTTCTGGTCCGCGGCGGGGATGGGTGCCAGTGCCGCCAATAGTTGGATTGGGGCGAGCAGTCTGAAGGTCGATCTTGGGAGCATGAGCCAGGTTACGTCTTTCGAGGTCAACTTCATCAACAACACAGGCACTGTCCCACACGTGATCGAAGTACAAACGAGTCCCGACGGCGTCGCGTGGACGAACCTCGTGAGCCATGGTGTGATGGGAACCCCCGTGCCTACTTCCGGAGTGGTGCTGAACGGATCAGCAAACTGTCGCTACGTGAAGTTCGTATTCCGCCGCGACTTCACGACCGCGCAGACAGCTACGGTCACGATCGCGGAGCTTTCAGTCCGCGGCATGGCGTCGGTCGGAACGTTCACCTTCCGACCGGATATCGCCAGGAAGGCGACGTTCACGAGCGGGGCCGTACGGTGGGCCGATTCAGTCGCGGCTCCGGCAAGCGTGGTAGTCGCTACACGCGCCTCGCTCAATGATGGGACGACGTGGACGGCGTGGCAGACGGTCGCCAACGGAAGTGGACTGACGCAGATACCGGGCGGTTCTAGCCTGGAGCACGCGCGGCTGGAAGTGCGGGCGACGATGAACACGGGCGGCGCCACTTCGCCAGCGCTCGACTGGATCGAGGTTGCCACCACCCGGGGCGCCATCTCGGGCTCCGTGCCGACATGGACGGGCTCGCCCACGTCGAACGAGTGCCAGCGCTGTCACGTAAGCCACGGTAGCGACAAGCCCGGGCTCGTCAGGGCGGACAGCACCACGGCCTGCACAACGTGCCACACCGCACAGTACGGATCGTACTCAGGCCAGGCGCAATTCGGCACATCGGTGCACAAGGACGTGTCATGTACCGCGTGCCACGGGTCGCACGGCACGCCCAGTGGTTCGGGCGGCGTCTATGCATACCTACTGAACGGGACGCGACGAGAGGTGTGCCTGTCGTGTCATGTGGTCGTGGCCGACGCGTTCAACGCGGTCACGCACGCTGATTCACAGTGGGCGAAACACGACGTGTTCTCGGCCGAGGCAGTCAAGAGCGGCAGCAGCATCGCCTGCGGCAACTGTCATTCCACCCACTCGTCGACGACAGGCCTCGTGGACCCGGATGCAACCGATGTCGCGTTCGTGAAGATGATCGATGATCCGACGTCGATTCCGACATCGGAAGTCGTGGTGTACGCATCGAAGGACACCATGCTGGATTCCACAGCAGGCCAGGAGTCATGGAACTACGGTTCATCGAGTCAGATCACGATCACGCAATCCACCCGGGCGCTCTTCTACTTCGATCTGAGCTCGATTCCGGCTGGTGCGACGATTCAGAACGCGACGCTCGTGCTGTGGGGTACCAACCTGAACTATACCGTGTACAAAGGTGGGTACGCGGTGTACCCCGTCACGCGCAGTTGGTCTGAAGGCACCGGCGTCGGTACGGCGAACAGCGCAGTGATCGACGGGGCTACATGGGCCGAGTCCAGCTTCGGTTCTGGTTGGACCACGCCGGGCGGGGACTACGGTGCTGTGGGCGCGCCCAACGCTACAGGCATCGCCGCGCTCAACGTGACCGACCTGGTCAGGTCATTGAAGCAGGGGACCAATCACGGAATCGGTATCAGGGCCGTCACTTCGGACACCTCCTTGCCGATGTTCATGCGCGAGACGACCACTCAGCAGAACCGTCCCAAGTTGCGGATTGTGTACCAGACGGGAACGGCTACGCGGCAGGTGGTGGATGACATCACATTCTGCAACAAGTGCCATGACTCGACGACGCCGCTCGGCATCTCCGGGCAGACGTTGTCCATCATCGGGTACCAGTACTCGTATTCGGTGCATGGCGGCGGTAAGGGGGTTGGACCGGAATCGTCTGCCTTCAACTTCTGGTCGGCCGACACAGGTGGCGGGGGGCTGAAGGCTCCGTATTCGTACGGTATGGACGCCCTGACATGCACAACGTGCCATGATCCGCACGGTTCGCGTTTGCCGTACCATCTGAAAGAGGTCGTGAACGGTAGGGACATGACGCCGCTCTTCCCGAGCGGGTGGACGTATGCGACGGCGGGGTCCGGGATGTCGCTGGGCTACTTCTGCGGCGCCTGCCACGTATTCCCGACGAACCATGCCGGGTATGAGACAAGCATCGGTACTAGTTGTGCGAGTGGGTGTCATGGTCACGGCGGAAGGTAGTCTGACAGGGTGAAGCACGTCCACGGGGAGACCGGGTGCCACGGGGATTCGATGACAGCCTTGAACGCCCCGGAGCACGATGAGTAGGAGCGAGCCCGTGCGACTACCGGCGCATCTGTATGTGCATGTCCCACTGTGTCGCTCCAAGTGCGCGTACTGCGACTTCTACTCGCTCCCGCTCTCCAGCGCCACGGAGGGGACCACCGCGGTCGCGAACTCGCTTGCGGCGCAGGCGCTGGCTTGGCTGGATCGGGATGTCGCACCGCGGCCGCTGCGAAGCGTGTACATCGGCGGCGGCACGCCCAGCGTTCTGGGCGCGGACCTCGCACGCCTGGTGGAGGTCCTCACTTCATCGTTCCCGCTCGAGCCGGACGTGGAAGTCACCATTGAGGCGAACCCGGAGTCGCTCGACAGGAATCTCGTGGAGGCGCTCGCCAGAGCCGGCGTGACACGTGTCAGTCTCGGCGCGCAGAGCCTTGATGACACGGTACTGGCGTTCCTCGAACGCCCGCATGATGCTGCAGCAGTACGTGCCGCTGCCCGAGCGGTGCACGAAGCCGGGCTCGCGCTCTCGCTCGATCTCATCTGCGGCATTCCGGGGCAGACAGCTCAGTCCTGGATTGACACCGTCAATGGCGCAATCAACCTCGGCCCGGAGCATGTGTCGGTGTATCCATTGTCGATCGAGGCGGGCACCCCGCTTGCGGCCGCGGTGGCTATCGGCGACGTGCAGGAGCCTGATCCCGACGTCGCCGCCGATATGATGCTGCTGGCGCAGCACGTGCTGGGGCAAGCGGGGCTCGAGCGCTATGAGGTTGCGAACTACGCGCGCCGCGGAGCCGAATCGCGGCACAACACGGCGTACTGGACGGGGATGCCATACCTGGGTGTCGGCCCTGGCGCCCACGGCATGCTCGATGTCGAGACTGCGGCTGCCGTCGGCTTCGTGTCGGCGCGCACACCCGGTGTCGCGCGTCTGCGCTATGCCGTCGCCTGCGATCTGAGCGCCGGGCTTACGCCGATGCCACGCGTGGATACAGAATCTCTCTCGCGTGTGGAAGCTGCCCGGGAGGATGTGATGCTCGGCTTGCGACTCGTTCGTGGCGTCCACGAGGAGGATATTGTGGCCGCAGGGGTTGCGTCCGTTATCGATGGACTCGCCGAGGACGGTCTGGTCGAGCTTGTCGACCATCGTTGGCGCACCACGGAGCGAGGCTGGCTGCTTGGCAATGAGGTATTCGGCGCCGTGTGGGCAGGGGAGTGAGGCCAGCTTGACGTGCGCTCGCTGGGCGGCTAGCTTAGGCAAGAAATGGTAAGCCTGCGGAAGGTTGCAAAATGGGGGAGTCACCGATGATGGACAGGGCGCGGCCGATGGCGGCCGCAGCGGCGATCATCGGGCTTCTTGCACTGGGCATCCTTGCGATTCCGAGCGCTGCCTTCGCCTTCTCTGATCCCGGGTTCTCCAGCCCTTTCTCCTGCAACCAGTGCCATTCCACAAGTGGGACTTCTTCCGCCGACTGGGAGGGCAAGGGGCCTCACGGATTCTACGCCGCGACCTCAAGCAAGTGCGCCGTCTGCCATACAGTGCACAGGGCACCGGCCGATGGAGTGCTCTTGCTGGCCGGATCCACCGTCTCAGGGTCATGCCTGTCGTGTCATGACGGCACCGGGGGAACCGCGCCGTACGATGCGATCGAGGCGCGCGGTGGCACGGTCGTCTCCGATCACTCGGTGGATTCGACGACGGCGGTCCCGGGCGGATCGATGGGTCTGTCGTCCAATCTAGGCTGCAACGACTGCCATAGCGTGCATCGCAGCAACGTTGTCGCGCCCTTCTATCGCGATAGCGGGATCGCCCTGGCCGCGCAGCAGCTCGTGGCCTCGGATTGTCTGCTGCGCAGTGACGTGAACACCAGTACGAACGACGGCTTCCCGGTATACGGCGCACAGTGGTGCGCCTCGTGCCACGACGAGCGTCACTCGCAGTCGATGAAGATCAATCACCCGGTGGCTACGAGCTTCTCGGTCGGATACGGCGAGGTCACTACCACCGAGGGGCTGGCCGGGAATCCGACGAGGGCCTACGGGGACGGTAGTGACGGAACGTACTTCGTCGGCATGGGGCAAACGAACGCCGGCTACATCATGGCGCCGGTTACGGCATCCGCTGACGGGCGCGTCGAGAATCGGCAGGACCCTCTGTGTCAGCAATGCCACGAGGATTCTCGGGACGTGACCGCGGCATTCAGAGCTGACTACTCGGATCCCGACCCGATCGGCGCTGGCTACAATCCGCGGTATCTCACATTCCCGCACCAGTCGACGAATCCAAATCTGCTGGTCGAGACCGATGACAACCTGTGCCTCAACTGTCACCTGGTGACGGAGCTCCCGTAGTCCAGCATCTGGCTAGCACGTCGGATGCGGCACACGTTGCTACGGCAGGCTGAAAGCCGGTCGACTCAGTGCCGATGACCTCGGCGCACACCGACAGCCCGATCGTGTCGGATCAGCGTCCCCGTTCACGCATGGCGGCGAGCATATCCCACAGTCTGCAGCGTTATGGCAGCTGCGATGTCGGATGGCAATTCAGACACAGGTCGTCGAGTTGTTGGGTCGCTCCGGCCTCGACGAGCATGCGGTAGTTCGTGGACTCATGTGGGAAGTTCTGGAACCGCGGGTTGCTGGACGTCTCCACACCGTCGGGCATCGTGACCAGGAACGGCGTCACAAGCGCCTGAGTTCCCGTTGTGGAGAGACTGCCGACACTCCGGGCATCCTCATGACACTGTTGGCAGATCGGTGCGTGCCCCGCCTGCTGGGCGGTTCTCGGGTACGGCATCAGATAGCCCTGGTTCGAGAAGCCGAGCGTCTGATTGGCGACGGTCGTTCCGGTCCAGGCCCCACTCGCGTTGAGCACGGCGACCCGGCTGTACACGAAGGGAGTCGTCGTGGTCGCGGCGGAGTCGACCGGGTGATTGTGGACGACGGTCTGTGCCGAGGAGCGACCCTGGTGGCACGCGAGACACCAATCGGACCCGTAGTCGGCCGTGCCGGTTGGACTGTTTCCAGGATGCTGCTTGAGCAGGTGCGTCTTGATCTGCGGGAGACGCGTTGTGGAGCCCGCGAGCCGGTAGCGGTCTCCCTGGTAGGCCGCAACAAGGTCACTGCCGTGCGGCGAGTGACAATCAGTGCACGTGAGCGTGCCGTTGAGGCCGCCGAACGTCATCGAGGCCGAGCCACCGGTTGCCGCGCTGCCACCCGGGATGACACTCGTCGTCTCAACAGAATGGCCAGAAGCCACCGTCAGGCCCCGCGCGGCGATCGTTCCGTACACGCCGCCACCGCCGGTGCCGTCATGGCACGACTCGCATGATGCCTGGACGGTTGCGGCCGGGAGTAGCAGTACCCCGTCAGAGGGGGCGTCATGGATCGTGTGGCACCCTTTGCACTTGTACGTCGTGGTGGTGTAGCCGCCATGGACGCCAATTGCCGTTGTGCCGTGAAAGATGCTGTAGCCATACGGGTTGTGGCACCGGCCACAGTTGTCCTCGGTCATGGCGGGGATGGTGGAGGTCGACTCGTCGTACGCGAACGCGACCCCGGTTGTGCAGCTAACGAGAATCCATGTGGTCACGAGCATCAACGCGACCCGGTGACTCCTGCTCACGATTGCCCCCAATGAACCAACAGTACACATTAAGCAGTCGATACGGTGATTACCACAGATGAGGCGATGTCGGCAATGGTGGCGTCGCCGTGCGGCCAGACTTCAGCAAGTATGCCGAGCGTGATACCATTCGTTGGCACTCGTAATCGGAGAGTGCCAACGTAGGAGTACGCGCATGCTGAACGAACGCCGGCGCGCTGTTCTCGCCGCTCTCGTCGATGAATATGTGAGCACCACCCAGCCGGTCGGCTCCAAGGTCCTCGTGGAGCGGCACCGTCTGGGCTGCTCGGCTGCGACGGTCCGCTCCGAGCTCGCAGCCCTCGAAGAAAGCGGCTTCGTGCGCTCGCCGCACGTCTCGGCAGGACGCGTGCCCACAGACACCGGCTATCGCGCTTTCGTTGACGACGTTCACGAACGTATCGGTGCCCTTGGCCTCAGTTCCGAGGAGGTCGGCAGCATCCACACCGCGTATGAGGCGCTCGAGCACGAGATGGCCGACGTCATGCGCGAGACCTCGATGCTCCTGTCGCGCTTCACCAACTACGTTGCCGTGGTGGCTGCTCCCGCGCTCAGGCGCGCACGGATCCGGCGTGTTTCGGTCGTTCCGCTGGCCGAGCGACGCGCGCTGGTGGTTGTGGTCACCGACTCGGGCCAGGTTGCCAACCGTACGCTCGACCTTATGGTCTCGGCGACCGATGCGATGCTTGCCGAGGTGGAGCGGTACCTGACCGCCATCCTCGAGGACAAGGTCGGCGACCAGGTCGTGGGTATCCGCGATGATGCGTCCTCGGCGGGTGACGCGTTCGCGCGCGTGACGCTCCAGGTGCTCGACGAAGTCGTCGACTGCCTCAAGGAGGCCGACGAGGACCGCGTGGTCACCGGCGGCGTGGCAGCGCTGCTCGCGCAGCCGGAACTTGCCGATCCCGGCGTCGCCCGTCCTGTGGTGGCGCTCCTCGAAGACGGCCTGACGATGCTCAAGGTGCTCTCGGACGTGATGCAGTCCGGCGGCGTCGCGGTGCGCATAGGTCATGAGAACCCAGTCGACGCGCTCGGCGCGATGAGTTTCGTCGCAAGCCCGTACGGAACCAAGGACCGTACCGGTGTCATCGGCGTCATCGGCCCAACCCGCATGAACTACCCCCGCGCGATCACCACGGTGAAGACCGTGGCCGATTCGCTCACTGACGTGCTCGGATAAGTAAGGAGAACCGTGGCTTCCACCGACTACTACGACGTTCTTGGTGTCTCTCGCGACGCTTCGGCCGAGGAGATCAAGAAGGCGTTCCGCACGAAGGCCCGCGAAACGCACCCCGATGTCTCCGACGGCGACAATGCCGAGGAGGAGTTCAAGCGCATCAACGAGGCGTACGAGGTTCTCTCGGACGATCAGAAGCGCTCCAACTACGACCAGTATGGGACCGCCGACCCACGTCAGGCCGGCTACGGTGACATGGGCGACGTCTTCGGCGGTTTCGAGGACATCTTCTCCGTGTTCATGGGCGGCATGGGCGGCATGGGCCAGCAGCGCGTGCGGCTTGAGGGCCGAGACATGCGCGGGCAGACGGTCATCACGCTGCAGGAAGCCGCGACGGGCGTTGAGAAGGATGTGCCGCTCAACCGCGTCGGACCGTGCGATACATGCAATGCCAGCGGCGCGGCGCCTGGCGGCAGCGTCAAGACGTGCCCCGAGTGCAACGGTGCGGGTCAGCGTCGCACGCAGCGCAGAACGATACTCGGCGTGATGGAGTCCGTCACGCCGTGCGAGCGGTGCTCGGCCACCGGCAAGATCGCGGAGCCGCCGTGTCCCACGTGCGGCGGCGAGGGCCGAACGCGCGTCTCGGAGACGGTTCGCGTCTCGGTGCCGGCCGGCGTCTCGGATGGAGCGACGTTGCGCGTCCCCGGCAAGGGCGAGGCGGGCGTGCGCGGCGCGCAGCCGGGCGACCTGCTGCTCACGGTGCGCATCGCGCCGCACGAGTACCTGCACCGCGAGGGCGATGACCTGCACGCTATGGCGGCCATCAACATCGCGCAGGCGGCGTTGGGCGGGACGATCAACGTACCGGGTCTCTTCGGCGACCAGGCCGTGGAGTTCAGCGCTGGCGTGCAGAGCGGCGACACCGTGCGCGTGCGTTCAAGCGGCATGCCGCGGATGCGTGGCGGCGTGGGTGACCTCATCGTGCACCTGCGGGTGGACGTTCCCAAGAAGCTCAACAAGAAGCAGCGCGAACTGCTGCGAGAGCTCGGTGAATCGCTCGGCACCGGCAAGGGCGGACCGACGAAGCTTGAGCGTCTCAAGGACTGGCTCGGCGCGTAGATGAGCGCACACCGCTTCTTCCTCGAGGGACCTGTGGGTGCCGAGGGTGCGCTTGCGCTCTCGGCCGAGGACCTGCACCACCTCCGGGACGTGCTGCGCCTCGCGCCGGGCGACGAGATCGTCGCTGTTGGCGCCGATGGTGCCGCCGCGCTCGTGCGGCTTACGGCGGTTGGTGCCGAAGGCGCGAGCGGCGTGGCACTTGGAAACGTGGACGCTCCGCGGATTCCGCGCGTGTGGCTCGTGCAGGGACTCGCGAAGGGCGAGAAGATGGACCTCGTCGTGCGCATGGCCACCGAGCTGGGTTGCGAGCGGATCGTACCGCTCATGACGTCGCGCTCGGTTGTTCGGCTCGATGCCGGGAAGGCCGCCGCACGCGTAGACCGTTGGGAGCGCATCGCCGCCGGTGCCGCGAAGCAGGCGCAGCTCACGCGCGTGCCCGAGGTGGCCGCGCTCGCCGACGTCAGCGGCCTCATGGGCGCGGTTGCGGGCGCAGCTCTCGTACTTGTCGCGTGGGAAGACGCCGCTGGCGCGCCCGGAATCGCCGCTACCATCACCGACGCAGCGCTTTCGGCGGACGCCGCCGTCGCGATCGTCGTCGGCCCCGAGGGCGGCTTCGCGGCCGAGGAGGTATCTGTGCTCGTCGCGCAGGGCGCACAGGTCGTGTCGCTCGGCGACACGGTGCTGCGTACCGAGACGGCCGGCGTGGTGGCTACCGCACTCGCACTCGCGGCTCGCGGAGGTCTCGGTGGCGCGTAACGCGCATCGTGTGGCGTTCCGGACGCTCGGCTGCAAGGTCAACCAGGTCGAGGCCGAGACGATCGCCGCCGCGCTCATCGGCACTGGCGCCGTTGTCGTGCCGCAGGAAGACGCCGAGGTCGTCATCGTGACGACGTGCACGGTCACCGGTGAAGCCGACCACAAGGCGCGCAAGGCAGTTCGCCACGCGCACTCGCTCCCGCAGGCACCCGTGGTCGTCGTGACCGGCTGCCTCGCAGCGATCGACGACGGCGCGCTTGCATCGCTCGGGGAGCGCGTGATCGTCGAGGCCGACAAGAGCGCCGTCCCCGCGCGTGTCGCCGCCGTTCTCGGCACTCCCTCGGCACCCGCGACGACATCTGCACGCGCAGGGGAGGGCTTCCACACCCGCGCGATGGTGAAAGTCGAAGACGGCTGCGACAACTTCTGCGCGTACTGCATCGTGCCTCACGCGCGGGGCGTGCCCCGCTCGACGCCGATCGAAGACGTCATCGCCGAGGTGCGCGCGCTTCGCGACGCGGGTGCGCACGAGGTCGTCCTCACCGGCATCAACATCGGTCGATACGATCACGCAGGCGTTCGCTTGCCGGACCTCATCGAGGCAGTCGCCGAAACAGGCATCGAGCGCATCCGGCTCTCAAGCGTGGAGCCCGAAGACGTGGACGATGCGCTTCTCTCGGCCATCGGGCGCACCCCTGCGTTCTGCGAGCACCTGCATGTGCCGCTCCAGTCCGGCAGCGACCGGACTCTTGCCGAGATGGGCCGGCACTACGACACCGCCACGTACGCCGCGATCATCGAACGTGCCCGAGAGGCGATCCCGCACCTTGCGGTCTCGGCCGACGTCATCGTCGGCTTCCCGGGTGAGACCGAGGCCGATGCCGCCGAGACCCTTGCGTTCCTCGAGCGCGTCAGCTTCGCGAAGCTGCACGTCTTCCGGTACTCAGCGCGCGCGGGCACGCCCGCCGCTGCTCGCGATGACCGGGTCCCGCCCGAGACGATCGCCCGTCGCGCTGCCGCCGTGCGCGCGCTCGGCGGCAGCATGCGGGTCGAACATCTTCGCGAGCAGGTCGGGCGCACGGTCGAGGTTCTCGTGGAGCGCACCGGCGAGGGCACCGCCCGGGACGGCTCGCGTGCGCGCTTCGCGGCAACAGTCGCGGCACCGGGAACGCTCGCTCGCGTGTCCGTTTCGGGTATCGACGAAGCAGGATTCGCGCTCACTGCGTGGTAGAATCTAGTCGTCAGCCCAAGGAGGCGATTGCAAGCGTGTCGAACCCCACCCAGGTCCGCCTGGTCGTGCCACCCGAGATCAACATGGTCGATCTCCTCGGAGAGGGAGACCATCTCCTCAGACTCATAGAAGAGCAGTTCGAATCGGATATCAACGTGCGCGGCAACGAGGTCGCCATCGTCGGCGACGTCGCCGAGGCGCAGGCCGTATCGGCCGTGTTCGGCGAACTGATCTCGCTTCTGAGCAAGGGCGAGCACCTGACACCAGACAGTCTCGACCGTGCAATGGACATGCTCAAGCGGGGCGAATGCAGCCCCACAAGCGTGTTCTCGGACGTCATCCTCGCGCATCGCGGCAAGAGCATCCGCCCGAAGACAGCCGGGCAGAAGCACTACGTCGATGCCATCCGCAAGAACACCGTTACGTTCGGCATCGGCCCTGCCGGTACCGGCAAGACATACCTCGCAATGGCGATGGCCGTCGATGCGCTCCGCAAGAAGGAAGTAGGACGCATCATCCTCACGCGTCCGGCGGTGGAGGCGGGGGAGAAGCTCGGCTTCTTGCCCGGCAACCTCTACGAGAAGGTCGACCCGTACCTTCGCCCGCTTTACGACGCACTCTTCGACATGATGGACATCGAGAAGTCCACGATGCTCACCGAGAAGGGCGTTATCGAAGTCGCGCCACTTGCGTTCATGCGCGGCCGCACGCTCAACGACAGCTTTGTCATTCTCGACGAGGCGCAGAACACCACACCCGAGCAGATGAAGATGTTCCTGACGCGCCTTGGCTTTGGCAGCAAGATCGTCGTCACCGGTGACGTGACGCAGATCGACCTCATCGGCGCGCTCTCGGGGCTCAAGCAGGTGCGCGGCATCCTCGAGAACGTGAACGACGTCGCGTTCGTGGAGTTCTCGTCGCGCGATGTCGTGCGACATCGCCTCGTGCAGCGCATCGTCACTGCGTACAGCGAGTTCGAGGAGGCGAAGGCGGCAGCCGCCGATGCCTAGTCTGCTGGACAGGATCGCGCGGCTCTGGCCAACGAAAGGTGCTCTCTCGACCGCTTCGGGCCAGCGCATCGCGCTTGGGGCGGCGACGGCGCTTCTCGCCTCGATACCGCTTATCGTCGCGCGCGCGAACGTCTCGACCGCCATCGCCGATGTCGTGCTCGTGTCGCTGCTCGTGTTGGTCGGTGGACTCTACCTGGTCCGCAACGAGCGCGATGTGTGGGAGCGCTTTCGTGACGTCGCGATCCTGGCAACCCTCGTGCTTGGCGTCGTATACGGGACATGGCTTTCGGCGATGCTCCTACCGGGCGTTCCGCCGTACGTCCTGCCGATCCCGTTGGCCCCGATTCTCGCGACGCTGCTGCTGAACCCGCGCGTTGGCATCCTGATCGCGGTGGTGGGTGTAGGCGTGGGGATCCTGTTCAGCGTGCTCGACGGCGCTCATGTGGTCGGCTCGCTTCTCGCCACCGCTGCTGGTGTCACGGCGATGGGAGTCATCAGCGAGCGCTCTCGGCTCATCTCGGCTGGTGGTCTTGTCGTGGCGGTCACGGGTGCGTCGGCTCTTGGCGCAACGCTCATCGAGGGCGCCGCGCTGTCACAGGCGGTCGTCGCCGGCGGTCTGGGGCTTGTGGGCGGCGCAATCACGGTCATCCTGATGCTGGGGCTGCTGCCGATCTTCGAACTCGTCTTCGGCGTGACTACCGATGTGCGACTGCTTGAACTCGCCAACCCCGGGCACCCGCTGCTCAAGCGACTGATGATGGAAGCGCCCGGCACGTACAGCCACTCGGTGATGACAGGGAATCTGGCCGAGTCAGCCGCCCAGCACATCGGGGCGAATGCGTTGCTCACCCGCGTGGGTGCGTACTACCACGACATCGGTAAGATCAGGCGTCCGGGGTTCTTCGTGGAGAACCAGGCAGGCCTGGCGAATCCGCACGACAACACGTCACCGGCGCTCTCGGCGCTTATCATCACCGCGCACGTCCGCGAGGGCGTCGAGCTTGCCGAGGAATACCGGTTGCCGCAGGAGGTCGTGGAGATCGTTCGCCAACACCACGGCACGTCGATGGTGGTGTACTTCTACAACAAGGCCGCTGCGTCGGGCGGTCCGGTCTACGAGGCCGACTTCCGGTACTCCGGCGAGCGCCCGCGTTCGCGCGAAGCAGCGCTCGTGATGCTTGCGGATAGTGCCGAGGCCGCCGTGCGCGCCACTGTCAAGCCAACGCCCCCACGCATCGAGGAGGTCGTCCGCAAGGTCGTCTCGACGAAGCTTGCCGACCACCAGCTCGATCTGGCGAACATGACGCTCGCGGAGATCGAAGCCGTCATCGGCGTCTACACACGGCTTCTGTCGAGCGTGTACCATCCAAGACTGGAGTACCCGGACGTCGTTAGCGGGAGGGACAAGCATGCTGGTCAGCGTAACGAGCCATCGCGAGCCTGAGCCGCTCAACTTCGAGGCGTTCGAGCGTTTGGCGCACTTCGCGCTGGGGCTGGAGTCGGCTCCGGAGCAATCGGAGCTTTCAATCGCGCTCGTCGACATCGACGAGATGGCGCGACTGAACGAGCAGTATCGCGGCATCGTTGGCCCCACGGACGTGCTTTCGTTCGGTTGCGACGATCCGTGCGTTGCCGCGGGCGACGAGCCGATCACCCTCGGCGACGTCATCATCGCGCCCGAGGTTGCCGCGGCACAGGCCGTGGAGCTTGGCACGACGGTCGAGTCCGAGCTGAATCTGCTTCTGGTGCACGGCATATTGCATCTGCTCGGCTATGACCACGAGACGGACGAGGATGCGTCGGTGATGCAGGCGCGCGAGGTGGTCCTGCTCGAGGCGTACGCGGCGGAATAGAGCATGCGCAGCCGTTCGATCCTCTGGAGTTTCAACTACGCGATCGAGGGCATCGTCTACGCGCTGCGAACGCAGCGCAACATGCGGATTCACGTGGCGGCCGCGACGATCGTACTTGTTGCCGCGCTCTTCTTCAGGGTCAGCAGGCTCGAGTTCCTTGCGCTCATCCTCACGATCTCGTTCGTGATCGGCACCGAGCTTGTGAACACCGCCATTGAGGCGACGATCGATGTCGCCACGCAGAGCTTCGATCCGTTCGCGAAGATCGCGAAGGACGTTGCCGCGGGCGCGGTGTTCGTCAGTGCGGTGTGCGCGATGGTCACCGGCTACGTCGTTTTCTTCGGCCGGCTGGCGAACGTCGCGACCACACTGCTCGTTCGCGTGCGTCAGACGCCCTCGCACATCACGGTTGTAGCGCTCGTGCTCGCGGCGTTCGCCGTCCTCGTGGCGAAGGCCCTGCGTCACGAGGGCGGGACGTGGCTTCGCGGCGGATGGCCGTCGGGGCATACGGCGCTCGCAACCGCGGGTGCCGCGGCGATCGCATACACCACGGGGAATGCAGGTGCTGGCGTCATCGGCCTCTTCATTGCGGCGCTCGTTGCGCAAAGCCGTGTGGAGTCAGAAACGCATACGGTGTGGCAGGTCATTTGGGGCGGCGTGCTTGGCTTCCTCATCACGACGGCCATCTTTCAGGTATTCTGGTTCTAGTCGTACCAGGGAGGGCCTGAACAGGACCCGATGATCGCACTTATTCTTGTCTCCGAAGTCATTCTGCTCGCGTTGCTCATCGCGGCGCTGGGCGTGCTCACCGCCGCCGAGGCCGCCGTTCCGCATATCTCGCGCGGGCGTTCTCGGCGACTCGTGGAGAGCGAGCGGCGTGGGGCGCCAGCACTTGACACGCTGCTCGAGCATCCGGGTCGCCTCGTGGCTGCCACGGCGCTGGTGCGCTCGCTTGCGTATGTCATCGCATCGGCAAGCCTCGGGTGGGTGCTGCTTAATCTCACCGAATTGCCGCACGTCTGGCTCACGCTGCTCATTGGCGCGGTGCTTGGCATGCTCATCATGTTCGCGTTCGCTGAGGCGCTTCCCCGTACGCTCGCAGTTCACAATCCCGAGCGCGTTGCGCTCTCCTCGGCACCGCTGGCCACTCCGCTATCCCGCGTGCTTTACCCCGTCGCACGCGGGCTTGGCGCAGGATGGACGTCGCTGGTGGGGTTGGTTTCCGAGGAACATGTCACGGATGGCTGGGTGACTCCCGACGAGTTGCGCAGCGTGTCGGGGAATGACGACGACGAAGCCGCCAGAGATGAGACCGAAGAGGCCATCATCGACGCCGTTGCTGACTTCACGAGCAAGATCGTCCGTGAGGTCATGGTCCCGAGAACCGACATGGTGTGCCTTGAGGACACCGCGACGGTCGGCGACGCGCTCGACCTCATCGAGGAGTCCGGAGTGTCTCGGCTGCCGGTGTACCACGACACGGTGGATGACATACTGGGCGTCCTGTATGCGAAGGACCTGCTGATCTTCCTCGGGCGGGGGAGCTACGACATGCAGCTCGCCAAGATCGCCCGAGAGCCGTACTTCGTGCCCGAGACCAAGCCGGTCGAGGAACTGCTCATGGAGATGCGCAGCAAGACGCACATCGCCATCGTGGCGGACGAGTACGGCGGCACAGCAGGTCTCGTTACCATCGAGGATCTGCTCGAGGAGATCGTGGGCGAGATCTTCGACGAGTACGACGTTGCCGAGCAAATGATGGTCGACCTTGGCGATGGGCGTATCCTGATAGATGGACGCACACCGATCGACGATCTCAACACCGTCTTCGGCACGAGCGTCGAGCTTGAGGCGGACTCGGTCGGCGGGCTCTTCATCGAGATCGCCGGTCACATACCCGATGCGGGCGAGTCCATCGAGATCGAAGGATTGCGCATCACAGCACGAGACGTTGAAGGAAACCGCATCCGACAGGTAGTCGTCGAGCCGGCGACTGCATCGATCGAGAAAGGGGCCGAGGATGACTAAGGGCATCACGCAACCCGATCTTGCTTTGCTCGCATTCGCGCGTGAGATTCGCTCCAAGGCCTACGCACCGTACTCGGGATTCCGGGTAGGCGCCGCCATCTTCGCCGGCGGCGAGATCTTCCAGGGCGTGAACGTCGAGAACGCCGCGTATGGTTCCACCATCTGTGCCGAGCGTGCTGCCGCGTTGGCTGCTGTCACCGCCGGATTCACCGAGTTCGATGCGATCGCCGTGGTCGGCGACTCGGATGCCCCCACCGTTCCGTGTGGGGCGTGCCGCCAGTTCCTGGCGGAGTTCAATCCCGAGATGCGCGTCATCCTCGGCGGGAAGACCGACGCCGTCGAGGTCACGTCGCTTGACGTGCTGCTGCCGGACGCCTTCGTCCGCGGCTATCTCGATCAGGACGACGGCGAGGACGAAGAATGACGGCACCCGCATACGAGGTCGTCAAGAGCGGCTTCGTTGCGCTGGTCGGACGCCCGAACGCCGGCAAGTCCACGCTCGTGAACGCGCTCGTGGGCTCGAAGGTAGCGATCACCTCGAACACCCCTCAGACGACGCGGCACCGCCTTCGCGCGATCGTCGATCAGGAAGACGCCCAGATCGTCTTCGTCGACACTCCCGGGCTGCACAAGCCCGAGGACGCGCTTGGCGAGGAGCTCAACAAGTCCAGCATGATGGCGCTCGCCGACGTCGACGTGGCGTGCCTCGTCATCGATGTCTCGGCGCAGATCGGACCTGGAGACCGGTGGGTCGCGCATCGCGTTGCCGAGGCGAAGGCCGCGCGGGTGCTCATCCTCACCAAGGCCGACATCGCAAGGCCTGAAGAGGTCGAGAAGCAGCTTGCGGTCGCGAGCGGTCTCGGGAAGTTCGACGAGGTCGTGATCTGCTCGGCACGCGAGGGCTTCAACCTCGACGGCGTCATCGCTGCCGTGAAGGCGCATCTGCCGGACGGTCCGCGGTACTTCCCGCGTGACATGCCCACCGACCAGCCCGTGGAGGTCATGCTCGCCGAGTTCATCCGCGAGCGCATCCTGCACAACACCCGCGACGAAGTGCCGCATGCGGTGGGCGTGGCGATCGATGACATGACGTACAACAAGAAGTCAGATACGACCACTATCATGGCGGTCATCTACGTGGAGCGTGAGTCGCAGAAGGGCATCATCGTCGGCAAGGGCGGGGAGATGATCCGAAAGATCGGAACCGACGCCCGGGTCGACCTTGAGCGCCTGCTTGGCACGAAGGTGTACCTCGACCTCCGCGTGAAGCTCAAGAAGGACTGGCGACGCGACGCCTCGCAGATCAAACGGTTCGGATATGGAGAGGGGCGCTAGATGGCTATCGACCGGGCAACGCTTGCCGGCTCCATCGATCAAACGCTGCTGAAGCCGACGGTCGGGTTCAAGGCTGCGGCCGAGTGGATCCAGAACAGCGCAGAGCGCGGGTTCGCATCGCTGTGCGTCTCGCCGTTCCTCGTGCCCGTTACATCGCAGATCCTCGCCGGCACCGGCACGAAGGTGTGCTCGGTGTGCGGCTTCCCGCTGGGGTACTCCATGACCGAGACGAAGGCCGATGAGGCGACCCAGCTCGTGAAGCTCGGGTGTCACGAGGTCGACATGGTCATGAACATCGCCGCGCTTATCGAGGCGGAGGATGCGTTCGTGAAAGATGACATCGCGGCGGTGGTGGAAGCGGTGCGCGAGGCGTCTGATGGCTCGGCGATCGTGAAGGTGATCCTCGAGACAGGCTTCCTCGATGCCGAGCAGATCGTTCGCGCAAGTCGCATCGCCGTGACTGCGGGTGCCGATTTCGTGAAGACCTCGACGGGCTTCGGGCCGCGGGGCGCTTCGATCGAAGACGTCGCTTCCATGCGTGCCACGGTCGGTGCCGGCATCGGCGTGAAGGCTGCGGGCGGCATCCGCGACCTGGAGACCGCGCTCGCGATGCTCGAGGCCGGTGCCAGCCGCATCGGTTCCTCGGCGGGTATCGAGATCCTCGAGGCTTTTGACGCGCGGAGCGGCGCGTAGGCCCGTGGCCGCCACGTACCGCGTGCGGGCGCTCGCGCTTCGCAAGACCAAGCTCGGCGAGTCCGACCTCATCGTGACGCTCCTTGCCGCTGACGGCTGCCAGATTCGCGCCGTCGCGAAGGGTGCGCGCAAGACGAAGTCCCGCTTCGGTGCCCGGCTCGAGCCATTCTCGGTGGCGGACCTCATGCTCTCGCCCGGGCGCTCGCTCGAGATCGTCACGGAGGCCGAGACCGTCACCAGTCACGACGCGCTCAGAAGCGACTACGATCGCCTTAGGGCGGCATCCGTCATCGCCGACTTCCTCGACAAGGTCTCGGTGGAGTGCCAGGCCGAGGAGCGCCTCTTCGCGCTCGCAACCGCCACGCTCGACGCCATCGAGGTCTCCGAGATCGCCGATCTGCGCTCGCTCGTGGTCGCGTTCCTCGTGAAGGGGATGGCGATGCAGGGATACCGGCCGCAGCTTGCCGCGTGCGCGTGCTGCGCGTCGGCGACCGACCCGGGCGACGTGCGCTTCTCGCTTGCCGCCGGAGGCGTCGTCTGCCTCGCGTGCGCAGGTGCAGATCTCTCGGTGGTGCCGGTTGCATCAGACGTGCCGGTCGTGATGGATGCGCTCATCCGCACCAGGCTCGCCGACATCTCCGAACTCGGCGTGCCCGAGGCCGCGATGAACGACACGTTCCGCCTGGTGAAGGCGTTCGTGTCGTATCACCTGCCAGCTCGTATGAAGGCGCTCGACGCGTACCTGCGCGAAGGGTAGGGCTCCGGTCTAGTACGTCCCTGCCGCGACCGACTTCTTCGCCTTGTCCCAGATCGTCTTGGCGGGCGTCGCGCGGCTCTCAAAGTGGCCGTACGTACCGTTCACCGCGCTCCAGAGGGTGGTCTCGGCGGTGTTGAGGAGCAGGGAAAGCTCAACGAGCTTGTCCCGCTGGTCGTTCATCTTGTCGATTTGAGCGTTGTAGCCGTTCACGCTGCCCTTGGTGCCGAGAACCGCGAGGTCGTACTGCATCGTTCCGAGCTTCACGCCGCAGTCGGCGTACTCGTTCACACCGGCGATCGTGCTCGAGTCGTAGAGCTTGCCTGCCTTGGTGAGCTTCGACTTTATCGACTTGTACGATGTTTGGACCGCCTGAGCCTTGGTCTTGGCGGTGGACCACTTCTCGTGGTTGCAGGCGTCGATAGCGTCACTGATCGCATCGATCGCGACGTCCTCGTCATCCCGGCATGTGATGAGGATGTCGTACGCCTCGCTCACCGGCTTGGTGTCCTCGACGCCTTTGCTGCACTCATCCAGGCACGTGAAGAGTTCATCGCACACGGCCACGTAAGACTTGGAGAGGTCTGCCGAGGGGATCTCGGCCGCCTCTTTGCGGGTGTCGGCAACAAGCTTGCGAATGCCGTCGATGTCGTCCGTGGTGAGGCCAAGCATCGTGTCGATGCTCGTTCCGGAACCGCCTGACGCTGCTTCCCATGCCTTGTCTCTCGAAGCGAGGCGAGTCCAGATCTCCTCAAGCTTCTCGTCGACCGCGCGCGACTGCGTAACGACCGCGGCGCGCCGGTCCTGCTCGTTGCCCTTCTGGGCGACACGATACGCGGCGTATCCAACACCACTCGCCGCAAGCACGAGCACACCTACGAGCGCGCCGACAAGCACCTTCTTGTTCACGTGACCTCCCCCGTATGGCCCGCAGTGCTCCCCCGACTGCGTCCGCCTGTGCAAGTGTAGCGGTCATCGGGGTTGGAAGGTAGGGCACTTCTCGCACGCTGGGGTACACTATTCTGCACGCTATCGGCGTTGCGAAGTGACCGATTCCGAGTCAAGGGGTTCTGCACATGTCTGCACTCACGTTCCAGGACATGATCCTGGCACTTTCCCGCTACTGGGCCGATCAGGGCTGTGTCGTTTTGCAGCCGTACGACATGGAGGTCGGCGCGGGTACGTTCCATCCTGCCACGACGCTTCGCTCACTCGGCCCGGACGCGTGGCGCACCGCATACGTGCAGCCCTCGCGTCGTCCTACTGACGGTCGCTACGGCGAGAACCCCAACCGTCTGCAGCACTACTACCAGTACCAGGTGATCCTCAAGCCGAGTCCGGATGACGTGCTCGACCTGTACTTCGGCTCGCTTCGCGCCATCGGCATCGAACCCGCCGAGCACGACATGCGCCTCGTGGAGGACGACTGGGAGTCGCCGACGCTTGGCGCGTGGGGTCTCGGGTGGGAAGTGTGGCTCAACGGCATGGAAGTCACGCAGTTCACGTACTTCCAGCAGGTCGGCGGCATCGAGTGCCGTCCGATTCCCGCGGAGATCACGTACGGTCTCGAGCGACTCGCCATGTACATCCAGGGTGTGAACAGCGTCTACGACCTCACCTGGTCGGTCGGTCCCGACGGCCTCAAGTTCACCTACGGTGACGTCTTCTTGCGCAACGAGCAGCAGTACTCGGCGTACAACTTCGAGACCGCGAACGTCGAGATGCTCCTTGGCCTCTTCAACACCTACGAAGCTGAGTGCAAGCGCACGCTCGAGGCCGGCCTCGTGCTTCCGGCGTACGACTTCGTGCTCAAGTGCTCCCACGCTTTCAACCTGCTCGACGCGCGCGGCGCCATCGCGGTCACCGAGCGTACTGGCTACATCCTGCGTGTCCGCTCACTCGCCAAGGCTTGCTGCGAGGCGTACTACGCATTGGTGACCGAAGGGGGCGACGCCGAATGAGCCGCGACCTCATCTTCGAGATCGGTTCCGAGGAGATTCCCTCGGCACCGCTGTATGCAGCGATCACGCAGATCAAGGAGCGCGCCGAGAAGGCGCTTGCCGATGCGCATCTGGAGTACGGCTCGATCGCGGTGTACGGCGCCCCTCGGCGTATCGCGCTTGTGGTCACCGACCTCGCCGAGCAGCAGGAAGACGTAACGCTTCGTCACAAGGGCCCGGCGGCGAAAGCGGCGTTCGACGCCGACGGCAAGCCCACGAAGGCCGCCGAAGGGTTCGCGCGCGGCAAGGGCATCGACGTGGGCGACCTTGTGGTCGAGGACGTTGAGGGCGGCTCGTACGTCTTCGCCATCGTCGAGCGCAAGGGCATGCCTGCCTCGGCAGTGCTTCCCGAGATTCTGAGCGGCCTCGTCGGCGGGCTCGACTGGCCGAAGTCCATGCGGTGGGGAAGCGGCACCGCCAAGTTCATCCGTCCGGTCCGCTGGCTTGTGGCGCTCTTCGGCGACGAGGTCGTTCCGGTTGAGTACGCAGGTGTGACAGCCGGGCGCACGAGCATCGGCCACCGGTTCCTCGGTGGTCCGGTGGAGATACCCTCGGCAGGGGCGTACCTGGACTCGCTCGTGGGCGTGATGGTCATCGCGAACCAGGATGCTCGCGCAAGTGCGATCCGCGCGGGCGTGGAGCTTGCCGCCGCCGAGCGTGGCGGCACTGCGGTGATTCCCGAGAAGACCTTCGCCGAGGTCGTGAACCTCGTCGAGTGGCCGACCATTGGCGTGGGGCACTTCGACGAGGCGTTCCTCGACGTGCCGCGCGAAGTGCTGGAAGAGGCGATGGAGTCGCACCAGCGCTACTTCCCGATCGAGCGCGCCGACGGCGGACTTGCGCCGCACTTCATCGTGGTGCACAACGGCGACCCTGCGCGCACTGACGCGATCATCGCCGGTCACGAGCGCGTGATCCGCGCGCGCCTCTCGGACGCATCGTTCTTCTACACCGAGGACCTCAAGCACCCGCTCGAGGCGTACGTCGAGCGGCTTGCCGCTATCGTCTTCCAGGAGAAGCTGGGGTCGCTCGGCGACAAGGTCGAGCGTATCGAGGCGCTGGCACGTGCGCTGGCCGCGGAGGCTGAGGCATCGCCTGACGAGGAAGCGTACGCGGTTCGCGCAGCGCACCTCGCGAAGGCCGACCTCGTCACCCACGCGGTCGTCGAGTTCACGTCACTCCAGGGCGTGATGGGTCGCTACTACGCGCTTGCATCCGGCGAGGCCGAAGGCGTCGCCGATGCGATCGTCGACCACTACCGTCCGCGCTTCGCAGGCGACGCGGTTCCGCGTTCGCTTGCGGGCATGCTCGTCTCGGCCGCCGACAAGCTCGACACGATCGCGGGCATCTTCGCGATCGGCCAGGCACCGACCGGCTCGGCAGACCCGTACGCGCTTCGCCGTTTCGCCATCGGCATCCTCACGATGATGGTCGACGGCGGCCTTGCGATCACACTTGATGAGTCTATCGCCGCCGCGCTCGCCGGCTACGTGGATGTGCTGCCCGAGATGGACGTCGAGAAGGTGGGCGCCGAGATCAAGGCGTTCTTCCTCGGCAGACTTGAGGGTATGCTGCGCGACCGCGGCAATGCGTACGACACCGTCGCCGCCGTCCTGGCGACCGCAGGCGACGATCCGGCCGATGCGCTGGCGCGCGCGGCAGCGCTCACCGGCGTGCGCGCCGAGGCCGATGCGATCGAGGACCTCTCGGTGGCATTCGCACGCGCACGCAACCTGAGCAAACCAGAGCTGGGCACGGCGGCGGACACGTCGCTCATGGGCGAGGTGGAGGCTGCGCTCGCCGGTGCGCTCGATACCGCCGAGGGTGCCGCGAAAGACGCGCTTGCGCGTGCCGACTACACCGCCGCACTTCGCGTGCTTGCCGAGCTTCGCCCGCAGATCGACGCCTTCTTCGACGGCGTGCTCGTCATGGACCCGGATGAAGCCGTGCGCGCGATGCGCCTGCAGCTCCTCAACCGCTTCGTGGCGCTGTTCTCGGCGTTCGCTGACTTCGGAGCGCTGGCAGGCTGATGGCGACGCAGACGCTCACGATCCACGTCCTCTCGGACTCGCTTGGCGAGACGGGGGAGACCGTCGCGCGCGCTGCGTCCGCGCAATTCGATTCCGAGGCGTTCCGCATCGAGCGGTTGCCGAAGGTCTCTACCGCCGAGGAGCTCCGTGCCGAGGTGAAGGCGCACTGCGGGACGCACTGCATCTTCTTCTACACGTTCGTGAACGAGGAACTGCGCGTAGAGATGGGCAAGCTTGCGATGGGCGGTGTGAACGCCGTGGACCTGCTCGGGCCCGCCGTCGACGTGCTCATGCGCGCAAGCGGCTATGCGCCCACCGGTGAGGCGGGGGCGATCCGCCGCACTGACCAGGACTACTTCGACCGCATCGAGGCGATGGAGTTCGCGGTCCGTCACGACGATGGACGGAACACCGAGGGTCTGCAGGAAGCCGATATCGTCCTTGTGGGCGTCTCGCGCACGAGCAAGACGCCGCTTTCGATGTACCTCGCGTTCAAGGGATTCCGCGTGGCGAATGTGCCGCTAGCGCCCGGAGTCTCGGCCCCGCACGAGCTCTTCGAACTCGACCCGCGTCGCGTCTTCGGGCTCATCACCTCGGTGGACATCCTCATGGAGATCCGAACGGCCAGGATGTCGGAGCTGGGCGGCTGGGTGCCCGGCTATGCAGAGCGCGAGGCCATCGAACGCGAACTCGAGGAGGCGCGTGCCGTGATGCGCCGGATCGGGTGTATCGTCGTGCATACGGACGATCGTGCAATCGAAGAGACCGCACGCGAGATCACGGCGCATCTTGAGGGGTACGAGACGCAGGACTGAAGCGCTCCGTCCGTCCGTCTGGCCCGCTTGTGCAACCGTCAACCAGAACGCGTGTCCCGATGCGCGATGTTTACGCTATCATGCTCTGGTCAGTCGCCGGTGTGAGGGAGAATTGTCTTGTCTGACGTCAAGCGCGTGTACGCTTTCGGTGGGGGACGTACCGAGGGCAACAAGGACATGAAGTTCATTCTCGGTGGCAAGGGTGCAAACCTCGCCGAGATGGCCAACATGGGACTCCCGGTCCCGCCCGGATTCACGATTACGTGTCAGGCGTGCATGGAGTATTACAATTCCACGCCTCCTGCATTCCCGGCCGGCCTGGCCGAGGAGATCGACGCCTACGTCGCCGAGCTTGAAGGCAAGATGGGCAAGCAGCTTGGCGATCCCGCCGATCCACTCCTCGTCTCCGTTCGCTCCGGCTCGGCGTTCTCCATGCCGGGCATGATGGACACCATCTTGAACCTCGGCCTGAACGACGTGTCGGTACAGGGCCTCATCCAGCAGACCGGCAACGACCGGTTCGCGTGGGACAGCTACCGCCGCTTCATCCAGATGTTCAGCAAGGTCGTGCTCGATGTCGAAGGCGACAAGTTCGAGAACGCCATCAACAAGATGAAGCTCAACCGCAACGTGAAGAACGACACCGATCTTGATGCCGCCGACATGCGCACGCTCGTCGACGAGTTCAAGGAGATCGTGGCCTTGAACGTGAGCGCCGAGGAGTTCCCGGTGCTCGCCGTTGGTGGTCGCGTGGTCTTCCCGCAGACGGTCTCACAGCAGCTCACGCTGGCCATTGAGGCCGTCTTCAAGAGCTGGAACAACAAGCGTGCGATCGACTACCGCAAGATGGAGAAGATCGCGGACGACATCGGAACCGCCGTCAACGTGCAGTCGATGGTCTTCGGGAACAAGGGCGAGACCTCGGCAACGGGCGTTGCGTTCACGCGTAACCCGGCCGACGGCACCAATGAGTACTACGGCGACTTCCTTACCAACGCACAGGGCGAAGACGTCGTTGCCGGTATCCGCAACACCTCGCCGCTGGCCGAGCTGCCCGCCGTGTTCCCCGAGGCTGGCAAGGAGCTGTGGGACATCTTCGAGATCCTGCAGAACGCCTACCGCGATATGTGCGACATCGAGTTCACCATCGAGCAGGGCAAGCTCTGGATGCTCCAGACCCGGGTCGGCAAGCGCACCGCGCGTGCGGCCCTCAAGATCGCCGTCGACATGGTCGGCGAAGGCATGATCGGGCAGGAAGAGGCGGTGCTTCGCATCGACCCCGCGCAGCTCGATCAGCTGCTGCACCCGCAGTTCGACGTGACCGCCAGCTACGACGTCGTGGCCAAGGGTCTCAACGCGAGCCCGGGCGCCGCTGTCGGTGAAGTGGTGTTCTCGGCAAACGACGCCGAAGCTGCCGCTGCCGAGGGCCGCAAGGTCATCCTCGTGCGCTGGGAGACCACGCCGGACGACCTGCACGGCATGGTCGCGGCGCAGGGTATCCTGACCTCGCACGGCGGCAAGACGTCGCACGCGGCCGTCGTCGCCCGCGGCATGGGCAAGCCGTGCGTCTGCGGTGCCGACATGCTCAAGATCGATTCCGAGAAGAAGATCGCCACCATCAGCGGCACGGACATCGTGCTGAACGAAGGCGACGTAATCTCCATCGACGGTACGACCGGCAAGGTCGTTCTCGGCGCTGTCTCGCTTGTGGAGCCGGAAGTCTCCGGCGAGTTCGACACGATCCTCACGTGGGCGGATGAGTTCCGCACGATGGGTGTGCGCGCGAACGCCGATACGCCCGACGATGCCGCCCTCGGCCGCAAGTTCGGCGCTGCCGGCATCGGCCTGTGCCGCACGGAGCACATGTTCCTCGGCGAGCGCAAAGACATCATCCAGGACTTCATCCTGGCCGATGACCAGGCCACGCGTGACGAGGCGCTCACCAAGCTCATGAAGGTGCAGACCGAGGACTACCTGGGCATACTGAGCGCGATGGACGGGCTGCCGGTCACGGTTCGCCTGCTCGACCCGCCGCTGCACGAGTTCCTCGACAGCCCGCGCGAGCTCGAGGTCGAGATCGTGAAGGCCGAGTGCGCCGGTGCTCCCGCTTCTGAGACCGCCGCGAAGCGCCGCCTGCTCGCGCAGATCGACTCCATGACCGAGATGAACCCGATGCTCGGTCTGCGTGGCTGCCGCCTCGGCATCATGTTCCCCGAGATCTACGGCATGCAGGTTCGCGCCATCGCGCGTGCGACCGCGCAGCTCAAGCAGGAGGGCAAGGATCCGCGCCCCGAGATCATGATCCCGCTCGTGAGCGTGAAGGCCGAGCTCGACACGCTGCGCGCCGAGAGCGAGGCCGTTATCGCCGAGGTCGTCGCCGCAACCGGTGTGGCGCTCGATATCCCGATCGGCACGATGATCGAGCTGCCGCGTGCAGCGATCACCGCCGATGAGATCGCCACGGTGGCGGACTTCTTCAGCTTCGGCACGAACGACCTTACGCAGACGACGTTCGGCTTCTCGCGTGACGACATCGAGGCGAAGTTCTTGCCGCGGTACCTTGAGCGCAAGGTGCTTGTGCGCAACCCGTTCGAGACCGTCGACTCGGGCGTGGCGGAACTCGTGCGCATCGGCTGCGAAAAGGGTCGTAGCACCAATCCTGGCATCAAGCTCGGCGTCTGTGGCGAGCATGGCGGCGATCCCGACAGCGTGAAGATCTTCCACACGATCGGGCTCAACTACGTGAGCTGCTCGCCGTACCGCATCCCGCTTGCGCGTCTCGCTGCGGCACAGGCCGCGCTCGCGGATAAGGCGGCTGTCTCGGACAATCGCTAAATCCTTCTAACTCCCTAGCGTTTCCGCGTGCCTCCGGTGATACTTCATACGGAGGCACGCGACGCTTGAGGGGCGGGGATGGCAAAGAGGACGCGGCTCTACCAGCGAGCACGGTCGCCGCTCATACAGGGGCATTCGAAGCGGGAACGCCCGCTTTGGCAACCGCTCGTCGGAAGCTTCGTCGTTGCACTCATCGCTCCGCTCTTCCTCTGGTGGCTCATCACGATGATCGCCGGTGCGCAGCCCGCCGAGGCGCTGTCTTTGCTTGGCGCGGACATCTTCTCGTTGTTGCTGCCGATGCTTCCCGGTGCACTGATCGGTGCCGTTGTGGGTGTGCTGGGTGCACGTTCGTGGGGAAGCCGTCGTCCCTGGCTTCCGGGCGCCATTCTCGGCGCTGTTCTTGCAGGCGCTGGCCTGCTGCTGTTCGGCTGAACGGAGCGCACGTGAGCGACGGAATCCTGACACGCGAGGCCGCAGAGGCCGAGGAACGCCTGCGGCTCTCGCCGAGGGCGTCGTTCTCGGACGCCACCCGCGGACGCGAGGTGCCGCTCGAGCCGGATCCGTTACGGACAGAGTTCCAGCGCGACCGTGACCGCATCATCCACTGCAAGGCGTTCCGACGCCTGTCGCACAAGACCCAGGTCTTCCTCGCCCCGGAGGGCGATCACTACCGCACGCGCCTCACGCACACCCTCGAAGTCGCGCAGATCGCGCGCTCGATAGCGCGGGCGCTGCGCCTCAACGAAGACCTTACCGAGGCGATCGCGCTCGGTCACGATCTGGGGCATTCGCCATTCGGCCACACCGGTGAGGCGGCGCTCTCACAGTGCCTGGCCGAGGTGGCGCCGGAGTATCCCGGCCTGCAGCCCGTCTACGAGCACAACATGCAGTCGCTGCGCGTGGTGGAAGTGCTCGAGTACGATGGCAAGGGGCTGAACCTCACCTGGGAGGTGCGGGACGGCATCCGGAACCACACTGGAGACGACCTGCCCGCGACGCTTGAGGGCCAGATCGTGAAGACCGCTGACCGCATCGCGTACATCAACCACGACATCGACGATGCCGTGCGCGCGGGTGTGCTGCTCGACTCGGAGATTCCCGCCGAGCTTACAGCGGTGCTCGGCAGCCATCACGGCGCGCGGATCACGTCGCTCGTGCAGTCGATGGTTACGGCGAGCGCGGATGCGGATCGCATCAGCATGACGCCGGAGGTGGAGGAGGCGATGCTTGCGCTGCGGGCGTTCCTCTTCGAGCGCGTGTATCTCTCGATGGACGCGAAGGGTGAAGACCCCAAGGCGCTCGAACTGGTGAAGCGCCTCTTCGGCTACTACATGAGCCACCCCGCCGAGCTTCCCGATGAGTTTGCCCGAGAATCGCTCGGCTCGCTGCCACAGCGCGTTGTGGACTATGTGGCCGGGATGACCGACCGCTACGCCATCCGCACCTACGAGAAGCTCTTCCTGCCATCACGATGGAAGATGTAGTCCTCACCCTGGCGCCGCAACCACGGAGACCCCGGCTCCCGTGGCTCGACGTGCTCAAGGGCGTTGCGATGGCATTCGTCGTGATCAACCACGCGATGATCTGGCCGCTGCGCACGGGCGACGGCCTCACTGCGTTCGCCTACGGCACCTGCTACTGGACGGTGGCTGGCTTCGCGGCCGTGACTGGGTATCTGGCCGCGTCCAAGAGCATGGCCGATCCGGTCGGATTCCTGCGGCGTCGGGGCCGCCAGCTGCTTGGACCGTGGGCGCTTGCCGCACCTGTGTACGCGCTTGCCCCTTTCGTGCTGCCGCTTCTCGGGCTGCCGTTTCCCATCGAACTCGACCGCGTGCCCTGGGTGATCTCGATCCTTCTCGGCGGCGGTGCGCTGTGGTTCCTGCCCGTGCTCTACGCGGCAAGCGTGATCGCGACCCTTCTGGCCCAGCGGACGACCTCGTGGTGGCCGTTCTGGGTCTCGCTCGGCGTGTATGCGGCTACGGCTGCTCTCGTGCGCGAAAGTCCGCTTGCGTTCGGGCATGGCACGTTCTGGGCGGTCACGCCCTTGTACGTGGCGAGCTACTGGTTCGGTCTCGAAGTCGCCTGGGGCTGGAGGCTACGCTGGAACCATGCGACCTGGCTGTGTCTGTTTGTGGCGTCGCTTGCCCTGCCCGGGCTCACGAGCTACCTGCGCACCACCCTCGCGATGCCGTGGCTCGCATGGCTCACGTACGCTGCTGGCGTCCCTGGTGGCGTGAGCGCGCTCATGCTGGCGCTGGGAACAACGCGCGAACCGGGAGTTGTGAGCAGGGCGTTCGCGCGACTCGGCGTGGATTCGCTTGGCGTGTACGTCCTGCATCCGCTCGTGCTCGGACCGCTCATGGTGGTGCTTCCCGGTGCACGCACGCTGTCGGGCGCGTTCGTGGGCGGAAGCGTGGCGATTTCGGCCTGCTACGCGATGGTTCACCTGTACCGGACGAAGCGCCTCAAACCGCGTGCAGATTCCATGAATATTCCTGGCTAGTTGTGCCAGGGGCTGTGACGAACACTAAACAAAGGGTAAGTTTGATAGGTAGAAGACAGAGCTGCCACGTCTTCGAAATCTGTCGTGACATCCGTGATGTCGCACGTCTGCAAGGGGGTACCGATGCGAGAGATCATGCGTGTGAATATGTCGGACCTGTCCATCAAGCTTGAGCCGCTTCCCGCGGGTTGGGCTCGGTACGGTGGACGCGTACTGACTTCGGCGATCATCTTCACCGAGGTTCCCGCCGACGCGGATGCGCTCGGCGCTGACAATAAGCTCGTCTTCGCACCTGGCTTCCTTGGTGGGACGAATACGCCGAACGGTGGACGCCTCTCTGTAGGCGCGAAGAGCCCGCTCACCGGCGGTCTCAAGGAGTCGAACTCCGGCGGTCAGGCTGCTCATGGCCTTGGCAAGCTGGGTCTGGCCGCAGTCATCGTCGAGGGCAAGCCCGCGGATCCCTCGGCGGCGTACATGCTGGTCATCGAGGCGGACAAGACCGCCAAGCTCGAGCGCGTGGATGCCTGGAAGGGCATGGGGAACTACGCAGTAGCCGAGGCCATCAAGGCGACGCGCCCCGCTGACGACCGCTTCTCCACCATCACGAACGGTCCTGCCGGCGAGATGGGCCTTCGGGCATCCGGTATCGCTGTCTCGGACATGAAGGGCTACCCGAACCGCTTCGCTGGCCGTGGTGGTCTCGGCGCCGTCATGGGCAGCAAGGGCCTGAAGGCGATCGTCGTGAGCGACAAGGGTCTCTCCAACGTCGAGCATGCCGACAAGGAAGCGTTCCAGGCTGCGATGAAGGTGTTCGCGAACGCGCTGACGTCGCACCCGGTCTCCGGACAGGGCCTGCCGACGTACGGCACGAACGTCCTGGCGAACATCATCAACGAAGCCGGCGGCTATCCCACGAGGAACTTCTCGGACGGTCGTTTCGAGGGCGTCGAGGGTATTTCGGGCGAGAAGCAGCGCGAAACGACGCTGGAGCGTGGCGGCAACGTGAAGCACGGCTGCCACACCGGCTGCGTCATCCAGTGCTCGCGGTACTGGTACGACAAGGACGGCCACTACAAGACGAAGGGCCCGGAGTACGAGAGCGCATGGTCGCTCGGTGCTGACTGCGGCATCTCTGACATGGATGTCGTGGCCGAGCTCGACTACACCTGCGGCGACCTCGGTCTCGATACCATCGAGATGGGCGCCACGCTGGCCGTGTACATGGACTCCGGCGCTATCGCGTTCGGCGACGGCGATGCCGCGCTGGCAACGCTCAAAGAGACCGTGACGGGCAGCGAGCTTGGCAAGGCGATCGGCGACGGCGCCGAGGCGACCGGTATCAAGTACGGCGTCGCGCACATCCCGGTCGTGAAGCACCAGGCGCTGCCGGCATACGACCCGCGCCCGATCCAGGGTATCGGCGTCACGTACGCCACGTCCACGCAGGGCGCGGACCACACCGCAGGGTACGCGATCACCGCGAACGTGCTTGCCGTCGGCGGCACGGTCGACCCGCTGAAGCCAGAGGGCCAGGCGGCGTTGTCGCAGGGCCTGCAGATCGCGACGGGCATGCTCGACGCGATGGGCTTCTGCATCTTCGTGGCGTTCCCGGTGCTGGACATCCCCGAGGCGTTCGGCGCGATCGCGGACATGGTCTCCGCTCACACCGGCGAGACGTGGGATGCCGATGCGCTCATGGCTATCGGCAAGGAAGCGCTCACGTACGAGCGGCTGTTCAACCAGCACGCCGGGTTCACGGCTGCTGATGACCGGCTGCCCGCGTTCTTCAAGGAAGTCCCGCTGCCGCCGCACAACGCGGTGTTCACGGTGACCGACGCCGAGCTCGACTCGGTCTTCGATTTCGTGCCGGAGACTGCAGCTGGTCTCGGAATCTCGTAAGCAAGGTTGACGGTACTGACACGGCTCGCGCCGGGCGGCTGGTTGCGTCCGGCGCGAGCGCTGTTCGACGGTGGTGGCGAAAGGTGGTGAGTGGCGATGATCGTTGATGTCGCGTTGTTCGCTAGTCTTGCGTCGTTTCAGCCTGATGGGCTACCTGGCCGTCACTCACGGCCCCTCGAGTTTCCCGAGGGGTTCACGATCTCGCAGGTGATCTCTGCGCTGGCGCTGCCGGATGAGCCACGCGTGATCTTCGTGAACGGACGCCATGCCGAAGAGAGCACCGTGCTTCGTGAAGGCGACCGGCTCGCGATCTTCCCGCCTGTGGGTGGAGGGTAGCGCGATGGATGTGAAGGCGGATCCGCGTGCTGCGCTGCGTGCAGCCACGGTTGCGATCATCGGGTGTGGCGGACTCGGCAGCAACGTGGCGTCGATGCTCGTGCGCTCCGGCGTCGGGACGCTGCGACTCATCGACTACGACCGCGTCGAGGAAGACAACCTGAATCGCCAGCTCTTCTTCCGGGAGGACATCGGCCGCCTCAAGACCGAGGCGCTGGCAGACACGCTGCGCAGGATCACGCCGGAGGTGACGCTGATCGAGGTCGTCGCCCGGGTTGATGCCGAGAACATCCTCGGGCTCGTGGCCGGTGCCGATGTGATCGTTGAGGCGGTTGATGGCGCCGCCGACAAGGCGATGATCGTGAATGCCTGCAGCACCGGGTTGCCCGATGTGCCGCTCGTGACCGCGTCGGGTCTGGCAGGGAGCGGCTCGGCGAACGAGATCGTGAGCGAGCGAATCGCCGACAACGTGTACCTCGTGGGCGACCTGGCAAGCGACGTTCGTGACGGATTGCCGCTCTTCGCATCGCGGGTGATGGCCGCGGCGGCCCATGAAGCGCACGTGGTGATTCGCGTGCTGCTCGGGTACTGCGAGCCGTAGCGCGGCAACCGCAAAGCTTCTTGCCACCTCGCCTCTGGAACAACTCGGCGGCTGAACACCTCACACCGCATACATCCATCCGTTTCTAACTTGTTGCCGCACACCGCTCCTTCGCATAGAATCACCGGAGCATCACAGGGGATGTTGGGAGACCCCTGCGCTTTGCACACCCGGAATTAGAAATGTTCGAAGGGAGAGGCGCTTCTATGGCTAATTGGATCGCCTGGTTCGCACCCATCGCCGCCGTTATCGGTGTCGCTGTGGCTGCCTACCTGGGCTCCTGGGTCCTCAAGCAGGATCCGGGCAACGAGAAGATGCAGGAGATCTCCAAGGCGACCCAAGAGGGCGCCATGGCATTCCTCCTGCGCGAGTACCGCGTGCTTGTCATCTTCGCCGCGGTCGTGTTCCTGATTCTCGGCGTTGCCGTGAACTGGCTCACGGGTATCGCGTTCCTCACGGGTGGTATCCTTTCCGCCGCCGCCGGCTTCTTCGGCATGTACATCGCGACGCGCGCCAACTCGCGCACCGCGCAGGCTGCCACCGTGGGTATCGCCAAGGCGCTCAACGTGGCGTTCCGCTCGGGTCTCATGATGGGCCTCACCGTCGCCAGCTTCGGCCTCGGCGGTCTGAGCCTCTGGGCCATCTTCCTGCTCGTGACCGGCACGAACCCGGCCGCCAACGCCGAGATCGTCAACGGCTTCGCCATGGGTGCCAGCTCGATCGCGCTCTTCGCGCGTGTCGGCGGCGGCATCTACACCAAGGCTGCTGACGTGGGCGCCGACCTGGTCGGTAAGGTCGAGGCCGGTATCCCCGAGGACGATCCTCGCAACCCCGCCGTCATCGCTGACAACGTCGGCGACAACGTGGGCGACGTGGCCGGCATGGGCGCCGACCTCTTCGAGAGCTACGTGGGCTCGATCCTCGCCCCGATGGTTCTCGCTATCAGCCTCTGGTTCACCGCAGGCGGCGCACGCAGCCTCGACCTGCAGTACGGCATCATCGCACCGCTGCTGATTGCCGCGTTCGGCATCATCATGTCGGTCATCGGCCTGTTCGCTGTCCGCGCCAAGGAAGGCGCGAACCTCCACAACGCGCTCAATATGGGCACCTACGTGGCGGCCGGACTCGAGGTCATCGCGATGTTCTTCCTGTTCTATCACTGGAGCACGCGCGGCGTTGAGCTTGCCGGCGTCGACACCAGTGCCCGTCTGTGGTTCTTCGGCTCCGTGGTGCTCGGCCTTGCCGCCGGTATCGCTATCGGCAAGATCACCGAGTACTACTGCTCGGATCACTACGGCCCGGTGAAGAAGATCGCCGAGGCATCCGAGACCGGTGCGGCCACGAACATCATCCAGGGCCTCGGCACTGGTATGCTCTCGACCGCGCTGCCGATCCTCGTCGTGGGCGGCGCCATCCTCGGCGCGTACGCCATGGGTAACATGGCCGTTCCGGACAACAACCTCTCGGGCATCTACGGCATCGCACTTGCCGCGCTCGGCATGCTCTCCATCACCGCTATCACGGTCGGCGTCGACGCGTACGGCCCGGTTGCCGACAACGCCGGTGGTATCGCCGAGATGGCGCACATGGGCAAGGACATCCGCAAGATCACGGACAGCCTCGACTCGGTGGGCAACACCACCGCAGCCATCGCCAAGGGCTTCGCGATCGGCTCCGCCGGTCTCACGGCTCTCGCGCTGTTCGTCGCGTTCCGCCAGTCGCTCTCGCTTGGCGGACTCAAGATCGATATGTCGCTTGAGAACCCGTACGTCATCGTCGGCCTCTTCGTCGGCGGTATGCTGCCGTTCCTGTTCGGCGCCCTCACGATGGGTGCCGTCGGCCGCGCGGCCTTCGCCATGATCGGTGAGGTCCGCCGCCAGTTCCGGGAGATCCCGGGCATCATGGAGGGCACCGGTCGTCCCGACTACGCCGCGTGCGTGGACATCTCGACCAAGGGCGCTCTCAAGGAGATGGTCGTTCCTGGCGCCATCGCCGTTGCAGTGCCGATCGTGGTCGGTATCCTCAACTTGTCGCTCCTCGCGGGTCTGCTCGCGGGCGCGCTCGTGACCGGCTTCCTGCTGGCCGTCTTCATGGCCAATGCGGGTGGCGCGTGGGATAACGCCAAGAAGTACATCGAGGGTGGCGAGCACGGCGGCAAGGGCAGCGATGCCCACAAGGCCGCAGTCGTTGGCGACACCGTTGGCGATCCGTTCAAGGACACCTCCGGCCCCGCGATGAACATCCTTATCAAGCTCATGACGGTCGTCTCGCTCGTCTTCGTGCCCCTGTTCCTCAAGGTGCACGGCGCGTAGCGCTTTCGCGTCACTGCTGTAGGGTAGAATGCTCCCGGGTGCCGTTATCGGTGCCCGGGAGCATCGTCTTTGCCGAGAGGGGGTTCTGTGGGTCGCATTTCCGATGATGATGTCCAACGCGTTCGCGACGCCA
Source organism: Actinobacteria bacterium HGW-Actinobacteria-1 (assembly GCA_002841355.1). Classification (GTDB taxonomy): domain Bacteria; phylum Actinomycetota; class Coriobacteriia; order Anaerosomatales; family Anaerosomataceae; genus UBA2286. Next base: position 37,161 of record PHFB01000001.1, read on the forward strand.
CAGATCTAGTCTCGCTTGTATCCGAGACGGTCGTCCTCAAGAAGAAGGGCCGCCTGTTCTGGGGGAACTGTCCCTTCCACGGCGAGAAGACGCCCAGCTTCAAGATCGATCCGGGCACGGATCTGTGGCATTGCTTCGGCTGCGGCCTGGGCGGTGACGCCTTCGGCTTCGTCATGCGCACCGAGAACCTCGACTTCCCCGATGCCGTCAGGCGTCTTGCCGATCGCGCGCACATCGAGATCGTCGAGGAGGGTGGCGGCGGGCTGCCGGCCGGTCGCAAGGAACGCTTGATCGCGGCATGTGAAGCCGCTACCGACTTTTTCCACAAGAACCTCACGGCGGGAAAGAGCCCCGGCGCACAGCAGGCGCGGGAGTACCTCAAGCGCCGCGGCTTCGGAATCGACGTCGCCAAGCGCTGGCGTCTGGGCTTCGCGCCAAGCGGCCGAGACGAGATGACGCGCGCGCTGCTCGCGCAGGGCTTCACGCGCGAGGAGCTCGTCGAAGCGAACATCACGCTCGCCGTCGAGCGCGGCGCGCTCAAGGACCGCTTCTTCGGGCGCATCATGTTCCCGATCACCGACCTCTCCGGCCGCGTCATTGCGTTCGGTGGACGGGTGGTGGGCGAGGGGCACCCCAAGTACCTCAACAGCAACGAGACGCCGATCTTCCACAAGTCGTCGAACATGTACGGCATCGACCGCGCGCGCAACGAGATCGTCACGAGCGGTACAGCGGTCGTGGTCGAGGGCTACACCGACGTCATCGCTCTTGCCGAACAGGGCATCGGCTTCGTGGTCGCCACGCTCGGCACTGCACTCACCGAGCGTCACGTGAAGCTGCTCGGACGCTTCGCCAAACGGGTCGTGTACCTCTTCGACGGTGATGAGGCCGGCCTCCGGGCTGCCAACCGCGCCGCCGAGTTCATCGATGCCACGGCTACGCCCGAGGCGGGCAGCGCGCGGGTGGACCTCGGCGTGACCGTGATCCCGGACGGCATGGATCCAGCGGACTTCGTGAGCGCGAAGGGTGCCGAGGCGATGCGCGCGCTCATTGACGACGCGCAGCCGCTGTTGCGCTTCGTGATCGACCAGCGTATCTCGGCGCACGACTTGTCGCGGCCGGAAGGGAAGTCGGCAGCGCTGGCGGACGCGGTGCAGCCGCTTGCGGCGGTGCGCGGCTCGATCCTCGCACAGGAGTACGTGAGCTACATCGCCAGCCGGCTGCTCACCACGCCCGAGTTCGTACAGCGCGCGCTTGCAGGCGTGCAGGTGCAACGCACGCGCGCCGAGGAGCCCGAGACCGCTGCAGCGAGCGCGCCACTGGTGCCGCCGGTCATCGACGACAACCAGTCCCGTGCGGAGCGCGAACTGCTCCGAACCGTGACGCTTGCGCCAAGCGTGCGCGCCGAGGCACGGGAATTGCTTTCGGAGGAGTTCGTGCTCGATGAAGGTCGTCGAGTGCTGCTCGGCTGGATTCTCGACGCTGGTGAGGCGACGAAGCAGGCGCTCTACGACGCCATCGTGGCCCGTGACAGAAACGTCGCAGAATCCCTGTCTGAGTGGTTGGTAGACGCTCCAGACGTGGAACAGATAGAATACGCGTTCCGGGAAATTTCGGTCCGCCTCAAGGAATTCGCCCTTGAGCGTCTAATCTTAGGTAAGAAAGCTGCACTTCGCGCGCTAGACGCTGCGCGAGACCAGGCTGAGTACGACGGACTATTTCGGGAGATCGTCAACTTGGAGCGTCAGCGCAATGCGTTGCGTTCCCGATCGATGAATCCTACTGACGGAAGAGTGGAGTGACTGCGTGAGTCCTGCAGCCAAGAAGACCGACAAGACCGAGACCGCCGCTGCGCCCGCAAAGGCGAAGCCGAAGGCGAAAGCCAAGGTAGCGACGCTTCCCCCCGAACTCGATATCCCGGTCGTCAAGAACCTTGTCGTCGCCGGCAAGGCCAAGGGTAGCCTCACCGATGAGGAGATCCAGGCCGCGCTGTCCGATATCGACCTCACGGACGAGCAGTTCGAGAGCGTCTACACGCACATCCAGAAGAGCGGCGTCGACATCGTCGAGGACCCCATCCATCTTGCGGTGGACGATCCCGACCTCGTCGACGAGCTCGTCGAGCATACCGAGGACATCCCGGCCGACACCGATGACGATGCCGAGCCCGACGTCGAAGTCGCGGTCGCGAAGCCCGCAGCGAAGCGCAAGAAGCCGAAGCGCCGTGCGGATGCACATACGCTTGCGCCGCTCACGAGCGACCCGGTGCGCATGTACCTCAAGGAGATCGGCAAGGTCCAGCTCCTCAATGCGCGCCAGGAAGTCGACCTCGCCAAGAAGATCGAGGCCGGCGAGGAAGCTGCCGCGCGCCTGGAGGTCCTCGAGTCCGGTGCCGAGAAGATCGACCGCGTCGAGCTGCGTCGCCTGCGCCGCATCGAAGACATCGGTCTGAACGCCAAGAAGCAGCTCGTGGAAGCGAACCTCCGCCTCGTGGTCTCGATTGCGAAGCGCTATGTGGGTCGCGGCATGCTCTTCCTGGACCTCATCCAGGAGGGCAACCTCGGTCTGATCCGTGCCGTGGAGAAGTTCGACTACTCCAAGGGCTTCAAGTTCTCCACGTATGCCACCTGGTGGATCCGTCAGGCCATCACCCGCGCGATCGCGGACCAGGCCCGCACGATCCGCATCCCGGTGCACATGGTGGAGACCATCAACAAGCTCATCCGCGTGCAGCGCCAGTTGCTGCAGGAACTCGGGCGCGAGCCGCTTCCCGAGGAGATAGGCGAGAAGATGGACATGTCGGCCGAGCGGGTACGCGAGATCCTCAAGATCTCGCAGGAGCCTGTCTCGCTCGAGACGCCGATCGGCGAAGAAGAAGACTCACAGCTCGGCGACTTCATCGAAGACTCCGAAGCCGTTGTCCCGCCGGACGCCGCCAGCTTCTCGATGCTGCAGGAGCAGCTGACCCGCGTGCTCGACTCGCTTTCCGAGCGCGAGCGCAAGGTCATCGAGCTGCGCTTCGGTCTGGACGATGGGCACCCGCGTACGCTTGAAGAGGTCGGCCGGGAGTTCGGCGTGACCCGCGAGCGCATCAGGCAGATCGAGAGCAAGACGCTCTGCAAGTTGCGGCATCCGTCGCGGTCGAGCAAGCTCAAAGACTACCTCGAGTAAGCGCGAAGCTTCCTAGCGGTTTGATTCCCGCGCTGCCAGCTCCTCGTTGAGGCGCCGTATCAGCGTGTCCTTCACGCCGACTTCGTCCGTGAGCAACTCGATCGCGGAGCGAAGCTCGGCGTTGGCGGTCTGCAGATCGGCCACCTTCTTCTCGAGCTTGCTCACGAGTCGGTCGTTGTACTCGCGCAGCACGCCGGTCTCGTCGGTCGCTTTCGGCTTGCCCGGGCGTTTGCCGCTCTTACTGGCGCGCTGGATATCCTCCACCGCACGCACGAGCGAAGGGGAGTCCATCGGCTTGCGCAGGAACGCATCGGCGCCAAGCGTGAGCGCAAAGGATTCGTCGGCGTCTTCCACGTAGGTAGCCGTGTAGAAGACGAACGGGATGCCGCTCAGGCGGAAGTCCTGATGCCACTCGATGCACAGGCGGTACCCGTCCATGCGCGGCATGAGTATGTCGGTGATGACCATGTCCGGAGGATTGAGCCGCGCCTTGTCGAGCGCGTCCTGGCCGTCCGAGGCCGAGTCGACCTGATGGCCGCGAGCCGAGAACACCGATTCCATCAAGTAGCGTGACGGCGAATCGTCATCAACGACCAGCAACCGCATCAGGAACCCCCCACAGGCCTCGTTTGCTCAGTAACGTGAGTATGCGCCGATTAAAGGCCCTGAAACAAGAGCACCCCCCGCAGAGCGGAGGGTGCTTGAAGGTCTGTGGCTCCTCGGGTAGGACTCGAACCTACAACCCTCCGGTTAACAGCCGGATGCTCTGCCAATTGAGCTACCGAGGAATCTGATCGTCGCCCGTTCGGCTCGGGCGCACCGACGCATTATAGACGGAGCGCGCGCTTGGACGCAACGGGCTGCGCGCGATGTTTCCGTTGGTTGTCCACACGCTCCGTTCAGCAGAATGGCTCATTGCGGTGAACGTGCGTGATGTATACGCTGTGCCCCGAACTAAGTAAACCACGGGGGTGGGGGATCGGTGTCACAGAGCAAGGCCAACGGTAGCGAGGGCCACCAGCGAGCACGCATGTCCAAGACGCTGCTCGGTGTTGTGTCGGGCATGGTGCTCTCGTTCGTGGTGCTCTCTGGCGTCGCGGTCTTGGCGTATCTGGAGCAGGTGGACAGGGCCACCGACAACGCGACGGCCCACCTTCAGCGGGTCGCGAATGGCAATGGCGCCGTCATCAAGTACTGGTATGCGGAGGGCGAGTCGGATATCCGCGTCCTGGGGTCGACGTCCCGAGTGCGTACCGAGTTCGAGCGGTACCTGCAGGGTGACGGTGCTGCCGAGGAGTGGCTGCGGCTGCGCCTTGAGGCCGAGCGGGCTGCGCGCGACTACGTGAACATCACGCTCTTCGACACAAGCGGCAAGGCGCAGCTGGTCTTGGGTGAGGATTCTCCGGGGCACGTACAGGACCTCACCATGCATGCCGTGGAAGCGGCTGCTCTCACGAGCGGCACCGTCGTCGCATCGCATCCAGGCGAGGACGGCACATACCACGTGGCGTGGTTCGCTCCTCTGCGGATCGAGGAAGAGCCGGGTCATGAACGGACAACCGGCGTCGTGATGTTCGAGTCGGATATGAAGGCGTACCTCCAGCGCGTTTTCGCGCCGATTGATGACCCGTGGCCGACCACTCTTGCGCTACGGTTCGAGGACCGCGGCGACGCCTATGTGGCAGACACTTCAGGCGACTTCAGCTTCAGACTGCTTCGCAATGCGGAGTACCCCGACGTAGACGGCGTCAGCGCATCGGCGCCCATCGTGAACGACAGCTTCGCCGTGGTCGCGTGGGTTGCTCGGCAAGACATCCTCGATTCGCTCGCCTGGGAGCGTTGGACGATCGCCGGAGTCGACCTGCTCGTATTCCTCACATTCGCCTCGTTCGTGTACGCGTACATCCGCTCGGATGCGAACCGGCGCAAGGAGATGCGTGCGAAGGAAGCCCTGCAGGATGCGCTTGACACCCAAGACCGGTTCCTCGCGAACGTCAGCCACGATCTGCGCACGCCGCTCAACTCCGTCATCGGGTTCTCGGGACTGCTCAAGCAGGGCCTACCCGGGCCGCTCAATGCCGAGCAGTACCGCCAGGTGTCGATGATCGAGGCTTCGGGCAAGCATCTGCTGGCGCTTGTGACGGATGTCCTTGACCTGTCGAAGCTCAAGGCGGGTGCCGAGGACGTGGATCCCGAGACGGTGCTTGCTGCCGATCTTGTCGCCTATGTCACCGAGCGTCTCGCACCCCAGGTGGCCGAGAAGGGCCTTACGTGGGAGACGTCTGTCCCCGATGGGCTCGAGCTCATCACCGATCGACACCTTGCGCAGCGCGTTTTACTGAATCTGGGCGCCAATGCGGTGAAGTTCACCGTGAACGGCGGCGTGAAGATATCCGTGACGCGCCGCCCCCACAACATGATCGCGTTCGCCGTAACCGACACCGGTCCCGGGATCGCCTACGGCACACATCGCGAGATCATGCGTGAGTTCCGCCAGATGCATTCTCCCGGCGAAACGAAGCCTGAGGGCAGCGGTCTCGGACTGCCCATTTCCAGCAAGACCGCGGTGCTGCTTGGGGGCGAGATCGAGATCGACAGCACTCCCGGCCATGGTGCGACGTTCACGTTCGTCTTGCCCGCAGATGGTGCGGTATTATAGGAACTCGCTGTTCGGCTGGCTGCTTGGCCCGTCGTCAGTCGGGCCCGTAGCTCAATGGTGGAGCAGGGGACTCATAATCCCTTGGTTGTAGGTTCGAATCCTACCGGGCCCACCATCACAAACTGGCACCCTGGAGGTGCATTCTTGGCGATCGGTAGAGTTGCCCGGCGCGACAGGGCGAAGACACGACGCAAGCGGACGTACGTCATCCCGGTGGCGGCGATCGTGGTTCTCGCTATAGCCGCAATCGGCACCGGCGTCGCCCTTGGCGTTTTCCGAGCCGCCCCTGACGGCGTCGAGTCCGTAGAAGTCCCCGTTCCCACAGGAACACCCGCCACGTCCTTTGAGACGTCTCTGGCGGCCTCTCAGGACGCCAGTGGCACCGAGACGATGGTGGAAGTGCCGGATGTGCTCGGCAAGCCGTTGCAGGAAGCCGACATGCTCCTGGAGATCGCCGGCTTCACCGTGACGCACGTGGCGACGCCGGCGGGGGAGAGCGCGACCGGCACAGTGCTGGCGCAAGACCCGGCGTCCGGCTCGGTCATGGTCCGTGGCACGGTCATCACGCTCACGTACGCCGATGACGGAACCGGTATCGACCCAACCAGCAGCCGCAACAACCCGTCCGCAGCGGGGACGGGTCGCGTCTACGTTGTCTGCATCGATCCCGGACATCAGGACAAGGCGAACAACGAGGGCGAGCCGATAGGCCCGGGCTCCAAGACGCTCAAACCGAAGGTGACCGGTGGTGCCAGCGGCGCAGTCACCAAGCAGCATGAACCTGACTTTGCGCTCAAGGTCGCGAACCGCCTCAAGAAGCTCCTCGAGGACCAGGGCGTGAAGGTCGTCATGACGCGCACGACCGGCGCCGTGGACATCTCCAACGCGCAGCGTGCCGAGGTGGCGAATGCCGCAAACGCCGACCTCTTCATCCGCATACACGCCGACGGCAGCACCAACGGCGACATCCGCGGCCTGTCCACGCTCTACCCGGCGGGCAACGACTGGGTGAAGCCGATCACCGCCGAGAGCCTCAGCGCGGCCAAGCTCGTCCACAAGGAGCTGCTGCTCACAACCGGTGCGGTGGACCGAGGCATCGTCGAGCGCAAGGACATCGCGGGATTCAACTGGTCGAAGGTGCCCGCCATCATCGTGGAGTGCGGGTTCATGAGTAATCCGGTAGAAGACAAGCTCCTGGCAAGCGAGGCGTACCAGGCCAAGCTTGCCGAGGGGATGACAGCGGGAATCATGACGTTTCTGAGGGGGGACTAGCGTGGCCGAAGCGGGGGGTTTCGGCGCTGCGATCCGTAGGGGGGCGATCGCGGGGCTCATAGTCGTTCTCGTGGCAGGGGTCGGCATCGCCGTGTACGCGGCGACCGGTCATCCGCTGCCGGGGCAAGGCCGAAGCGATGCGGGACGCGTTCTCATCATCGGTGCACTCACCGATGAGAACGGCGACCTTGTCGCCCAGGTGATTGCCGACGCGGATGCCGGCGCATCGATCGACGACGTGCGCAGCGTGGACCCGTCGAGTCCGGTGACGATCGTGGGCACCAGCTACGGGCATCTGCTCGACAGCTACGCGTTCGGCGGCGGGGCGGCCGTGAGCAGCTCATACGCGCAACTCACCGGTGGCGATCCGCTACCGTTCATCGATTTGGGTCCCGAGGCACTGCGTGCAGCGATCACTGCGGCGGGCGGCGTACCACCTGTACACGTTCCCCGCAGGCGCGGTGACGGCGGATCCCGCCGAGTTCCGGGCGATTCTGAACGGGGCCGCGTACCTTGCGCCAGCACAGCGGAGCGACGTGCTGGCTCAGGCGGCTCGCATCGTGGCGGAGTTGGCGCGCACCTATCCCGGTGGTCTGGCTGCCGCGATCGAAGACGGAACGGTGGCAAGCGATCTCAATGCCGAGGATGCAGAGGCTTTTGTGACCGGCCTCACAGAAGCCCGCTAGCTGCGGCTTTCTTGCTTCAGAACGTACGCACGACGTGCCGATGTACCCAATGTTCGTGTAAACTACACGAGATTGCGCACTGATTCGTATGACACCTGCGGGGGGTCTTCAATGGTTGAGGATGGAGTTCGGCACGACGAAACGGTCAAGTCCAGCAGGCGCGGTGTTGTAACCGCGGTCCTGTTGCTTGTTCTCGTGTTCGGTCTGTTGGCGATTGCGTACGCCTTCATGGGTGGTGACGAGCTTGTCGCGGACCTGCTGGGGGGCGCAAAGAACGAGCCCGTCGTAGTGACGCCGACGAAGCCGTCGACGCCGTCGACCGAGACGACAGACACCGCAACTACCGATAACACGTCCACTGCCGAGGTGCCCGGTGAGTCCACCGAGCCCACGCCGACCGCCACTGATACGAGCGGCGGCACCACCGGCGGTACCACCACGCCCGCCGTGAAGCCGCCCACCGCCGATCAGGCTGCCCGTATGTACTGGGAGCAGGTTGCCAGCCAGGAGCAGATCGTGAAGCTCGTGAACGGTGAGGTTGTCAGCGTGAGCTTCGGGACGGTCTCGAAGAGCGGCACCACCGCGAACGTACCCATCACCGTGAGCTACAAGGCGGGCGGCTCGCTCTCCGGCACCATGGTGCTCCGTAACTACAGCGGCGTGTGGTACTTCTCCAGCATCGCGCGTTCCGGAGGCTCGCTTGCCGTTGAGACCGGCAAGGCTGCCGATCTGGGCATCGTTTCCACCATCGTGAGCAACCAGGCAGCGAACCAGGCGATCGTCGTCGGCATCGTGAATGGCACCTACAAGAAGTGCACCGTGAACAGCGTCTCCGGCGGATCAGGCACCGCGACCGTGAACATCACGGTTGGCGGCGGCACGGCACCCAGTGCTGCTGGCAGCATCGTCTGTGTGAGCAAGACCATCAGCGGCACGAAGACCTGGTTCATCACCTCGTTCACGAAGAACTAACCCGGCCTCAAGAAGCGGAGAAACTGCGTGGAGCTGCGCGACTACCTCAGCGTCATCCGGGCTCGCAAATGGGTCATCATCCAGGCAGTAGTGATCGTGACGATCACGGCGCTTGCCGTGAGCTTCCTGCAGGCACCCGTGTACGAGGGCCAGGCCAAAGTCCTCATCTCCGAGAAGGACACCGGCGCCGCGCTTCTGGGCAACGTGATCTCCGAGTTCTCCAGCCAGCCTGAGCGCGGCCTGCAGACGCAGGTTCAGCTCATGCAGCTTCGCCCGCTTGCCGAGAACACCATCCGCAAGCTGGGCCTGAAGGAATCTCCCGAGGCGCTCCTCAAGCGCATCACGATCTCCGCCGTGGGCCAGACGAACATCGTCACGGTCACCGCCAAGGCCGGAGATGCCCGCATGGCTGCGATGATTGCCAATACCATGGCCGAGGAGTTCGTAGCCTGGAGTAAGCAGTACAAGCGGGAAAGCATCAAGACCGCTGCCGATGAGGTTGAGCAGCGCCTGGAGCAGTCCAAGCAGGAACTGCTCGAGCTTGGCCGCAAGATCAGCACGCAGGGCAAGAGCGATGAGCTCTCCGCCGAGCTTGCTATCGCCACCGGCAGCTACACCACGTTGGCCAGCAAGCTGGAGGAGCTCCGCATCCAGGAGCAGCTTGAAGTTGGTTCCGGCCGACTCGTGAGCAGCGCCGTGGTCACTGAGGAGCCTGTCGAGCCCAGTCCGATGCGCAACGGCGCACTCGGTCTGGCCGTGGGCCTCGTCTTCGGCCTGGGCATGGCGTTCCTCTACGAGTACCTGGACAACACCATCAAGTCATCCGAGGAAGCCGAGAAGGTGTTCGGCGCGCCGGTGTTGGGTCTGATACCGGCCGAGAAGTTCGAAAAGGACGAGAAGCGGCGTCTCACGCTCGTAACGCATGCGGGCACAGCTGCAGCCGAGGCATACCGCGTTCTGCGCAACTCGCTCGACTTCATCAACTTCGAGCACAACATCAAGACGCTGCTGGTCACGAGCGCGGCGCCCGCCGAGGGCAAGTCGACCGTTGCGGCAAACCTTGCCGCAGGTCTCGCGCAGGCCGGGAAGAAGGTCGTGCTGCTCTCCTGCGACTTCCGGCGCCCGACGACGCAGCAGTTCTTCCAGGTGAACACGATGATCGGCCTGTCCGATGTGCTGACCGGTGCCAACTCCCTCAAGAGCGCGCTGCAGCGCTCTGCTGAGCTGAGCAACCTGCTCATCCTCACCAGCGGCAAGCTGCCGCCGAACCCGAGCGAGCTCCTGGGTTCCGAGAAGATGCACGCGCTCATCAAGGAGCTTGAGGAGTGGGCGGACTGGGTGATCGTTGACTCGCCGCCGCTCTTGGCCGTTGCCGACGGCGCCGCCGTGGCCCGCTGGGTCGACGGTGTGCTCGTCGTCACCAAGGGCGGGGAGTCCACCCGCGACGCGGGTAAGAAGGCCACCGAGATGCTGGGCCAGATCGGCGCACGCGTGATCGGTACGGTCGTGTGGGGTCTGGAGAGCAGCGCTGCCGGCGGTGGCTACGGCTACTACTACGGCAAGGGCTACAAGGGCTATTACTACTACGCCGACTACTACAACAGCGTGCCGGCAGACGGCCGCTCCGCGAAGCACGGCAAGACGGTGGCGACAACACCGTCCGCGCAGACGCAGCAGCAGATCTACATCCCGCCGACGAGTCCTGGTCGCAAGTTCGCCGAGACGGTCGGCCGAGTGTTGACCGGCGTTCTGGCGGCACTCGTGGTGATCGTGATCGTTGTGCTGGTGGTGTACTTCCTCGACCAAGCGATGGGCTGGGGGATCTTGCAGGGCCTTCGGGTGTGGATCGTTGGCTAAGCAGCTCGGGAAGCTGACGCGACTAGGCCGCGTGCAGCTCTCCGTGGTCTCTCAGATTCTGAGTATCGTCTTAAACCTCGCCGGCGCTATCATCCTGGCACGCTGGTTGGGCCCGACCGGCAAAGGGGTTCTATCCGTATTCCTCAGCGCAGCGTTCTTCGGCGCGGTTCTGTATGGCTTCGGCATAGTGCCGGCGGTTTCAACATGGGTGTCAAAGGGACTGTTAACCCTTCGACAATCATTGGCCGTTGGATCGTTAGCAGCACTGCTGACGTGTGGGCTGGCAGCAGCCACTATTGCGGTCGCGCCGGGCCTGGTACCTGTTGGACGGAATTCGTGGTATGTCGTGCCGATGATCGTGTCCGTGATGCTGAGCCAGGTCCAGCTGGCTGCAGCGCAAGGCGTCGGCGAGATGCGATCTATTGTGGTGAACAATGTCGTATCACTGGGCCTTCAGGTCGCGGTCTTCGCCGCCCTGGCGGTTTCGGCTCCAGCGGACCCAATCGCGGCAGTCCTCGGTTGGCTTCTCGCGCAGAATGTAGGCACCGGCGTCGGTTGGTGGCATCTCTTCAAGCTAACCCATGAGCGTACGCCCGAGCGCCCTAGCGCGCTTGGGGGCATGTTGCGATTCGGACTGTCGGCAGCCCCAGCCCAAGTACTCACTGCAGCCAACGCTAGATTGGACATTCTCCTGCTGGCCTCGCTTTCAGGATCTGCCATTACGGGCCAGTACTCCATGGCGGTGACGGGGGTACAGCTGCTTTCAGTGGTGCCCGCATCGGTGGCACAAGCCATGGCGGTCGAGTTTGGATCTGAGCAGCGAGACAGTGGCGAGAGCGTGGCCGCGTCCTTCCGCCTATCCCTATTTGCGGCTGCAGCAACAGGCTTGCTTCTGGCACTGGCAGCATGGCCAACGGTTCGATTCGCCCTGGGATCTAGATACGCGCAGACGGTTCCCATGTTGTGGATCATGCTGCCCGGGATGGTCGCATACTCCATCGTACCCATCGCGATTTCCTACTACTGGCATGCGCGTTCACGGGGGATGCAGCCGAACCTCATCGTGGGGACTGCAGTCACTGTGGACGCAATTCTGCTCCTGCTTCTCGTACGCCCTCTCGGGGCATATGGAGCCGCAGCAGCTGCGAGCGTCGCCTACCTTATTGCAGGGCTTCTCGCGGCCCGCATTGCTGCGACGGGTTTGAACTGCCACTTGAGGGACCTGCTGGTCCCAAGACGCTCTGACTTTGAGCGAGTTCGGGTCGCGGTGCGCCGGAGATATGGTGGTCGAGATGCCTGAGAATGGTGGCTCGAGCGCGCCGCGCGTGCTCTTTGTGATGACGAACATTCCACCCGCAAGTCTAGGAGGCGCGGAGCATCTCAATCTCGCGCTTCTTAGTGATCTGCATTCGCGCGGATGGGATGTGTCATTGCTGGGCAGGAGTGCAGGCGATCCTACGCCAGAGACGCTGGGCATTCCTGCCACGCGCTTCCGCGGCTTAAGGGCTCGCAGCCACTACGGATACATGTTGAAGCTCTTCCTCTGGCTGGTGGCCAACTCGCGCCGGCACTCCCTGATTCACTTTGTCGACGCAGACCAGCTTAGCGGAATTGGTTTGCTGGCAACTCGGTGGGTCGGCGTCCCGCGCATCCTGAGATTCGAAAGCGAGGAGCGTCTGCTGCGAGAGCGCTTGGGGCGGGCCCGTATCCCGTTCGTCGGCGCCATGGCTCTTTGGGGTTTGCGCTCCGCAGATGCGGTCGTGTATGTGGCCGAGGCGCTGCGAACCGAAATCGTGACGTTCTTGAGGTACTCGCAGTCGGCGTTGCATCTCATTCCGAACGCGGTCGATGTGGAGAGGTACAACCGTCCCCCGTATCCTGATAGAGCAGATGTAGTCGTATGCCCTGCGAGACTCCGGGCGGAGAAGAACCATTCCATGCTGCTGCAAGTGTGGCAGCGCGTAGTGGCATCACTTCCGAAGGCTCAACTGTGGCTGGTAGGCGACGGTCCGTTGAAGGATGGGCTTGTAGCACAAGCGGCTGCGCTCGGCATATCTGATTCCGTGGCGTTTTGCGGGTATCGGGGAGACATGCCGGAAGTCTACCGCCGCAGTCGGGTGTGTGTCTTGTTGTCTCTGTCTGAGGCAGATCCTCTAGTATTGCTCGAGGCGTGTGCAGCTTCGGTTCCCTGCGTCGCTTCGCGTGTTGGCGGCATACCGTCCGTGATTGAGGATGGAGTGACAGGGCTCTTAGTGGATCCTGACGATACGGATGCGGCTTCGAGGGCGATTGTCGGCTTGCTCAGCGACCGAGGCCTTGCTGCAGTTCTGGGGGCGCGCGCACGCGAGTACGTCGTGGCGAATCGCAGTTTCACGGGCCTCGCCGACGAATACGAGTTGCTAATGCGCCAGTTGATGGGCCGGGGTCAACGGTGATCTCGAACACGCTGAGGGCTGCCATCTTCGCGCTCTGTTCGATTGCAATCGGAGTGGCGCTGGCCACCGGGCATGTTCTGGTTGGGCTCGTGCCTGTGGTGTTCCTGGGCGCTCTATGGGCTCATCGCGCACCAGCTTCAGCGCTGATTGCTGCCATCTGGATCGCCGCACTTCGGCCCATCGCCACTCAGACTCTCGGAGTCCCTCGAGAGCTTGCCTTAATGGCGGACATCATGCTCATTGCCGCCCTAATTGGCATTCTGCTGGGCCGGCGGTCCCACGACCATAGACCGTCCTCTTCCCAGCGGGGTGTGCTGGTCGGCATGGCTTCGTTCCTTCTCGTTGCAGGAATCTCTACCGCAGTTAACCAGTCCAGTTTGGTCGATACGGTCGGAGCAACCAGAGCGCTGCTTCTTGGCCCTATTGCCTACCTGGTCGGAGTCGAAGTGTCCACCGGGCATCGAGAGCGTCAGGCACTCCAGCAGAATCTCCTGGCTGTGCTTCTGCTGGAGTGTGTCCTGGCAATGTTGCAGTTCCCGCTTGCCGCGCAATCTAGCAACCCGGACCTAGTGGTGGGGACATTTGGTTCAGGAGGCGCGAATGTTCTGGGCCTGTTCTGCCTCGTCGGTGTTGCATTCGTGGCTTCGCTTGATTGGCTACCGACCAAACGGGCTGTGACTTTGGCATTGCTGCTAACGATCCCGATTGTCTTCTCTTCGTCACGGCTCTCGATGCTGCTGCTTCCTTTCGTGTGGCTCGTTGTCTACTGGTCGCGAATCCGAACGGGTGGTCTAAGACTACTGCTCCTTCTGGTGTCGGCGATTCTGGGGATTGCCATCGTGTCGGCGTATGCGGTCTCCACGGGCAGATCGCCTGCAGATGACTTCGATCTGGGCGTGATCACTCGTGGGCAGATCGAAGTGAAGGCCGGCAATGTGCCGCGTCTTGCGTACTTCAAGTACATTGAAGCACCGCTCAGCGCCAGACCGTGGGGTTGGGTGATTGGACTTGGGCCGGGGCAATTCGCCAGCGGCTATGCGATTTCGAGAGGCGCGCCAAACGCTGCAAACCTTCTGTCGACCCTTCGAGTCACTGCCACCGGGTACACCAGCGGAGGTTACACATATCTGAATGGTGAAATCCCGGTCACGTCGCAATTGGCATCAACCTTGAGTGAATATGGGTTGGTTGGACTCATTGCCTACGCGGGCATTCTCATCTCAATACTGTCCGGGGTTCGCAAGCTACCATCTAGGACGGATCGCGTGTTCATCTTGCTCGCAGCTGGGGGCACGCTGGTTGGTTCAGTTTGGGCGAATCTCTGGGAGCTTCAGACTTGGATGATGGTGTGGGCGATGCTGTCGATCTCTCGGGTGAGCAATGTCGAATAGTGAAAGCAGGACGATTCGCGCCGCAATCGTCATTGGGAGTACACGCAGGCGGTCGTGGCTGACGAACTGGCAGCGCCACCAGGAGTTTGTGTCTCGGATCGCGGGCCGGGTGCCCACTCTGTACGTATGTCTCGGTGTGACACGCAACAAGTCGTTTGAGGATGTTCTTCGTCGGATACTCGCTCGGAGAACACGAAGTGTTCGCCGGGTACCGTTGACTGGCTGTTCAGAGGGAATCGAGTTTGTGGATATGCCCGGCGTGCCCATTCGGGACATCCAACCGTGGAGGCGCTTGAACTCGGTTCTGCTGAATAGGCGAATCGCTCGATGGCTCAGTGAGCAGGGGTGCAAGTCGAGTGAGGCGCTGCTTTGGATTGGGATTCCGACTGACTACGCTTTGGACGCAGTTCTTGAGTTTGGTGACGCCTTTTCCGTGTATGATGTCGCGCAAATCTACTCTGAATCACAACACCTGGGATCGTCCGTTACCGGAACAGAAAGCACGCTGCTTGAATCGGTCGATCTGATTCTTGCAGACTCTAAGGTCGTTGCGAAATCACTCGGCCAGAGTGCGCCCGCCGCAGTCATCGTTCCTCAGGGCGTAGACGTCGAGTTGTTCCGCCCCTCACGTCGTGTTCGGCGTGAGGGGGTTGTGGGATACCTCGGGTCCGAGAATCAGGCGTTCGATGCTCGGCTCATGAGAGAGGTAGTCGGTGCGCTGCCAGCAGTCCGGTTCGAGTTGGCTGGTGACTTCGATTCTTCATGGGAGTCCGCGAATGTGCATGTGCTTGGGCCTGTCGCGCATTCTGAGCTACCAATCATTTTGGGAGCGTGGTCAGTTGGGATCGTCCCGTACAAGCTCAATGCCTTCACGGCGGGAGTCCTTCCCACGAAGGTCTTGGAGTACCGTGCAGCGGGTCTGCCAGTTGTGTCGACCGGACTGGACGCGCTGCGGGGAATGGGTTGGCCCGGAATTCACTATGCAGATGATACCCGGGCGTTCGCACGCGAGATTGAGGCGGGAATCATGAAGGGCTCCAACGAGGAGCCCGACTGGTCCTGGTTGGACGCGCAATCATGGGATGCTCGGTTTGAGAGTATCGAGCGTGCACTGCAGACCCAGGGCGTGCACCTTCCAGCGGACAAAGGACACAGAAGTGACTGCGCTTAAGGTCTGTCACTACATGCGAGAGTACGCGCGGGCAACTGAGACGTTTGTCGTTAATCAGATCGCAGCCCTCTCCTCGGTGTCCGAGAGCGTGCTGTGCCGCGACCATCTGCCCCTAACGCCGACTTCAACTCTTGCATCCGCGAGGACATCGGTGAACGCGTACGGACTGTCAGGCGCGCACCCAATCTACCGTCGGCTGAAGATCGCTGGCCCGGGCGAAGCGGCGTTCTACAGGGATAGCCTCAGGTCGCTCGGACCGGACGTGCTTCACGTCCACTATGGAACCGATGCCGCCTATCTCCTCCGCGCAGTCGGATCGATTGAGGCGCCCATGGTGGTGTCCTATTACGGATACGACGTCTCTAGATTCCCACAACGACTGTTTGGTGCCGCAAGGCTGTACCTGATGCCAGTGTTTCGACGTGCGGCAATGCACCTAGCCATGACACCCCAGATGGCTGGTACCTTGATTGCCCTGGGTGCTCCACTGGATAGAGTCAAGGTCCACCACCATGGTATCGATGTGGGCGCTTGGGAGACTGTCGATAGGACCGCGAGCGTGGGCACTCGGCTACTTATCGTCGCATCACTCGTGGAGAAGAAGGGGCATGCGGTACTGCTCAAAGCGGTCGCTCTTCTGGCGAGCGCGGGACTCGATGTGAGACTGAGGATCGTGGGTGACGGACCGCTTCGCCGCGAGTTGGAGTCAACCGTAAGTGCGCTTGGGATTGCGCCGCGTGCGGAATTCATTGGCTACTTGCCCCATGGGCCGCAGTTGGCTAGTGAGTATGCGGCGGCCGACATCTTCGTTCACCCATCGCGGGTCGATCGCCGCGGAGACTCCGAGGGCTTGCCCGGAACCATTCTTGAAGCAATGGCATCCGGGCTGCCGATCGTTTCGACTGAGCACGCCGGGATCCCGTACGCGGTTGAGCAGAATCGGTCTGGCTTGCTTGTGCCAGAGGGAGACGCCGCCGCTCTTGCTCAGGCGGTTCGCAGACTCATAGAGTCTCCGGCCGAACGTCTAGCAATGGGGGCGGCTGGTCGGAATCGAGTTGTGAAGGACTTCAACATCGTCAATCAGGCAGCACGGCTGACTGATCTCTACTGCGAAGCCCTGTCAAACTAGTGGGACTGGGAGTCGACAAGAAGCGACTCGAGGGCTTGGACGCCCTTCGCGCTCTGGCCATGCTCATGGTGATCGTCATTCACGTGACGGCCAGCCGCGCGACGCCTGGGGCTTTCAACGCGGCGACCATGCTCAACGCTGCATCCAGGTTGGGAGTCTGCATATTCTTCGGAATCAGTGGATTCCTCGATCAGCGATCCACATCACGACAAGAGGCCTTCTCCAGATGGCTGCGGCGACGCAGTGGCTTTCTGGTTGGCGCGTACATTATCGGGTCTGTTGCGTACCTCGGACTTAATCATGGGGTGTCGCTGGGTCTACCGTGGACTGCACGGGAGCTGGTGCTCTACTTGGGATTCGGCCAAGCGGAATGGCACTTGTGGTTCCTGTTGGCACTTGCGGAAACGATCGCGGTGTATTGGCTGATGCGGAGGATTGGTGTGAGCGCCGGACGGCTGGTGGTGTTGGCCGGCTTGGTGTTCGGGTTCGCTAATCTGGCACTGTTCCAGCAGCATTCTTCGTTGAGGTTGGTAGCTTACTTCACGTGCGTCGATTGGCTCGTCTACTATGCGCTGGGCGCGTGGGTCGCGGTCCGTTCTGAAGCCGAGTCCGTTGAGTTCAGTGTCGAGCGCTGGGCGGCGCCAGCCGGTGTCATCGGATATTGCGCGTTCAGTCTGATTGGAGTCACGTCCGCATTCGAGCGTGGCCTTTCGCCGGCACGAATCGTATGGTTCCTACTATCATGCGCGCTGCTCGTGGGGAGTATCGTGTGGGCGACGCAACGCGAACTGCGAGTGCCCAAGTTTCTCTCGAGGTTGGGCGCAGGAACAATGGCCGCATACCTCGTGCACATGATTCCCGTGCGGATTGCTGAGCGGGCCGGGTATCTCACCGGGTATTCGTGGCTTCGGATTGCCCTGCAGGTGAGCGCGGTGCTTGTCATCACCATCGCACTCTCGTCAGTGGCTATGTGGCTACTGCAAGTCCTCAGACGATTGCGAATCGGCCAGAGCATCTGATTGGGCGTTCGTTTGACGACTTGACGGTCCCCAGATCCGTATCACGCGCGCCGGATTCCCAGCGGCAACCGAATAGTCGGCGATGTCCCGCGTGACCACCGACCCCGCGCCGATGACGCAGTACCGACCGATGTGCACACCTGGGAGTAGCGTCACCCTTGCGCCCAGCCAGCTTCCGTATCCGATGGTTGGGGCGGCGAGAGAAGTTGTCCCCTGCCAGCCGATTGGAACGGTTGGGTCGTCGAAGACGTGATTTCGGGCGATTACGAGTAGCTCTGGGCCGATCATGACTCCGTCTGCGACATGGAGAGCTTCGACTCGAGAGTCGCGTCCAATACTTGACTGGTCACCGAGAAGTATCTTGCTGCCGTCACCAAGGTAGACGCGAGGGCCAATGTTGATCCAGCCTCCGGAGTTCTCGAGCAGTGTTTGCGCGCATGCCTGGCGCAGGACTCTTCCGAGTTTCCCGCCAGGCAGAGGGTACTCGGGAAGATGTGACGCGAAGCCGTAGTAGAGAAACATCGCGATAGCGCGTGTGAACCGGTTGTTGGACCTGGAGTGTGTCACGTGTACTGCCCTTCGGCGGCTCGGTCGGCGGGGACACGGAGCGTGGATCCCTACCGCGCATTATGCTCGACTTCCGAACGACACACGAGAGCATGGAGCGCTCGGTTGAGACCGATCGTGTCGCAGGCCTCTTGGGCTAGGGCGGCGTACACCATGAAGAACCTGGTAGACTCACTATGCGTGGACTGCGCTGCTGGAGCCTCCGTTCTGCCGAGCGCCCACGTGCCTATATCCTGTCAGCGCGCGGTGCGAAAGCGAGCGGTTGTTCGCCGTCGTCGGTGCGTGAAGGTGTACGGGATTTGTGGAAGCGGGCCATGGCCGCTGCGAGTGGGAAGAGCAAAGTGAAAACTGAAATCTTCGGCGTTACGCTCGACATGCTCACGATGGACCAGAGCGTCGAGCGCTGCACGGAGCTGATCGAGATCGGCCAGCCAGCGCAGCATGTCGTGATCAACGCAGGGAAAGTCGCGATGATGCACGACAAGCCCCACCTCAAGGAGATCATATCCCGCTGTCAGATGGTGAATGCTGATGGCCAGTCCGTTGTCTGGGCTAGCAGGCTGAAGGGTCATCCCGTCCCGGAGCGCGTCGCCGGGATTGACCTCATGCACAAGCTGCTTGAGCGTGCAGAGCAGCGCGGATGGCCCACGTACTTCCTAGGCGCGCGAGAGGAAGTGCTGCAGGCGTGCCTCGCAGCCTTTCGGATCAAGTATCCCGAGCTGGTCGTGGCCGGATATCAGCATGGGTACTTCAGTGACGATAAGCTCGTCGCTCAGCAGATTCGTGAAGCCGGAACGAGACTGCTCTTCGTTGGGATTTCGAGTCCCAAGAAGGAGGAGTTTCTCTCGGAACACCTTAAGCATATGGGTCCGGTGTTCGCGATGGGTGTCGGTGGAAGCTTCGACGTAGTCGCCGGACTGACAAAACGCGCTCCGTTGTGGATGCAGAAGTCCGGACTTGAGTGGGCGTACCGCCTGGGTCAGGAGCCCGGACGCATGTGGAAGCGCTATCTCTTCGGGAATGCGAGGTTCATCAACCTTGTGATTAAGGAAGAGCGGCGACGGGTGCCTCGCAACTGAGCGTTGAACTCACGCGTATTCAAGAAGGGGCCGGCAATGCGCATCATCGTGGTCGTGGGAGCTCGTCCGAACTTCATCAAAGTCGGTCCGCTTATGCCGGCGCTTGCTGCCGCGGGTATCGAGGCGCGCATCGCGCACACAGGGCAGCACTACGACGCCACGATGTCAGATGTCTTCTTCTCGGACCTTGAGATTCCCAAGCCTGATTGGTTCCTCGGGGTGGGCAGCGGTACGCACGCGGTACAAACCGGGACGGCCATGATGAAGCTCGAGGAGCTTTTGTCTGCTGAGCGTCCCGATGCACTTCTTGTAGTTGGCGACGTTAATTCCACGCTCGCCGGCGCGCTTGCGGCGGCGAAGATCGGCATTCCGGTCGTGCACCTGGAAGCGGGCTTGCGATCGGGCGATATGTCCATGCCCGAAGAGGTGAATCGCCTCGTTACCGACCAACTATCCTCGATGCTGCTGACACCGGTGCGTGAAGCGGATGCCAATCTCGTAGCAGAGGGCATCGACGCAAACCGCATCCACTTTGTTGGCAATATCATGGCGGAGAGTGTGCTGCGCAATCTCGAGCGCATTAGGTCGCGCGACGTGTGCGCTGCGTATGGTCTCTCGTGCGGTGGGTACGTGCTCGCCACCATCCATAGGCCCGAGAATACGGATCATCCGGAGCGCCTTCGTGAGATTGCCGCAGCGTTGCTTGCCGCGCCGCTCCCAGTGCTCTTCCCCGTGCATCCGCGCACTCGCCCGTTGCTCGCCTCGGCAGGAATTGATGGGGCCAGCAATGTCCGGCTAAGCGACCCGGTTGGCTATCTCGATATGTTGGCGCTTCAGCGCGATGCTGCTGCAATCGTGACAGACTCTGGCGGTATCCAAGAGGAAGCGTGCATGGTGGGCACCCCCTGCGTGACCGTGCGCCGCAACACCGAGCGCGCGATCACGATCGCGGTCGGAGCGAACCGCCTCTCAGCCGCTGATGCGATTGAGATCGGACGTGGGCTCGGGGAGGCGCTTGCGAGCGAGCGTGTGTGGGAGCGTCCCGAGCGGTGGGACGAGAAGGTGTCTTCTCGAGTCGCGCAGGCGCTGCTTTCGGGTGTCATCCCTTTGGCGGGCTGCGCGGAGTAGGATTCGATTCTGCTACTGTAGAAGCATCACAACCGCTTCTTGGAGGCTCCTATGTCTCGCGTTGCACTCATCACCGGTATCACCGGTCAGGACGGCTCGTATTTGGCCGAACTGCTTCTCGGCAAGAGCTACGAGGTGCACGGGATCATCCGCCGCGCTTCCACCTTCAACACCGAGCGCATCGATCACCTGTACCGCGACCCGCACGAGTCGGGCGCGCGCATGTTCCTGCACTACGGTGACCTCACCGACGGCACCGGCCTTCGCCGCATCCTTGAGAAAGTGCACCCGGACGAGGTCTACAACCTGGGCGCGCAATCGCATGTGAAGGTCTCCTTCGACATGCCCGAGTACACGGCCGACGTTGTCGCCACTGGCACCTTGCGCCTCCTCGACGCGATTCGCGACTACATGCACACCTCGGGCAACCAGGTGCGCTTCTACCAGGCCGGTTCCTCGGAGATGTACGGCGCGGCACCGGCGCCGCAGAGCCCAGACACAGTCTTCCACCCGCGTAGCCCGTATGCGGTCGCGAAAGTCGCCAGCCACTGGTACTGCGTGAACTACCGCGAGGCGTACGACATGTTCATCGCGAACGGCATCCTCTTCAACCACGAATCAGAGCGCCGGGGTGAGACGTTCGTCACGCGCAAGATCACGCGTGCCGTTGGGCGCATCAAGCACGGGCTGCAGGACAAGCTCTTCCTCGGCAATATGGAGTCTCGTCGCGACTGGGGCTACGCGCCCGATTACGTTGAAGCGATGTGGCTCATGCTCCAGCAGGATGAGCCCGGCGATTACCTCGTCGCCACGGGTGAGGCGTACTCGGTGCGGCAGTTCGTGGAGTACGCGTTCAGCCTTGCCGGCATGGACTGGAAACAGTTCGTGCAGATCGACCCGCGCTACTATCGACCCACCGAGGTCGATTACCTGCTTGGCGACGCAAGCATCACGCGCGAGAAGCTTGGCTGGGCGCCCAAGGTCGGCTTCGAGGAGCTGGTGGAGCGCATGGTCAACCACGACATGGAGCTTGCCGCGCAGGAGAAGACGCTCCGCGACGCTGGCCACAAGATCGAGCTGCGAGGCATCGGCCAGGAGTAGCTGCGGCACAGAGCCGCACGTGCGCGTATGTCGTGATCCATCGATGCCCTGCTGAAGGGCCCCTGCACTCCGGCCTTGCGCGAGGCCTTCGTACGCCCGCCTCGCAAAAGTCGTAAGATTGAACGTATACACCGCCAAACACTCGGAAGGTCTTCGCATGATTAGGTCGAGCCGTATCTACGTTG
Organism: Actinobacteria bacterium HGW-Actinobacteria-1; assembly: GCA_002841355.1. Lineage (GTDB taxonomy): Bacteria > Actinomycetota > Coriobacteriia > Anaerosomatales > Anaerosomataceae > UBA2286. The sequence goes on from PHFB01000001.1 coordinate 58,983, forward strand.
CCGGGCATCGCGGGCTTGTCGGCGGTGCGATCATGCGTCGCATCGAACGCCAGGGCTACGAGACCATCATCACTCGCACGCGCGACGAGCTTGACCTCACCGACCAGCAGGCCGTGAACGAGTTCTTCGACCAGCAGCGCCCCGAGTACGTCTTCCTGGCCGCGGCCAAGGTCGGCGGCATCATGGCGAACAGCACCTACCCCGCGGACTTCATCCGCGAGAACCTGCTCATTCAGACGAACGTCATCGAGGCCGCGTACCGCAGCGGCGTGCGTAAGCTGCTCTTCCTGGGCAGCAGCTGCATCTACCCGAAGCTCGCGCCGCAGCCCATCAAAGAGGAGTACCTGCTCACTGGCCTGCTCGAGCCCACTAACAAGGCGTACGCGATCGCCAAGATCGCCGGGCTCACGATGGTGGACGCATACCGCGAGCAGTTCGGCTTCAACGGCGTTTCGCTCATGCCCACCAACCTGTATGGGCCGGGCGACAACTTCGACCTGGAGTCCTCGCACGTCTTGCCTGCGCTGATCCGCAAGTTCCACGAAGCCAAGCTTTCCGGCGCGCCCACGGTCACGGTGTGGGGGACGGGCACGCCCCGGCGGGAGTTCCTGCACGTGGACGATCTTGCGGACGCCGCCGCGTTCATCATGGACAAGTACGACGGCGGCGACATCCTGAACATCGGTGTTGGCGAAGACGTCAGCATCGGTGAGCTTGCCGCGCTAGTGGCGCAGATCGTCGGCTACGAGGGCGAGATCGTCTTCGACACCTCGAAGCCCGACGGCACGCCGCGCAAGTTGCTCGACAACTCGCGCCTGCTCTCGCTTGGCTGGCGCCCGAAGATCGCGCTCAAGGATGGTATCGTGTCCACGTACAAGTGGTACGTGGCAAACGGCGCGCAGCAAAGCTAGGTCTTCATCGGGGGGAGTCGTTGGTGGCCGAGGATCATTCCTCAGGGTTCCTGGAGCGGGACCGGCGTAAGGTGCTGGTCATAGTGTTGCTACTCGCTAGTGATGCTGCGGCATTGCTGGTGGCGACCATGCTTGCCACCTACCTGCGGTTCCAGACGTTTGCCAGCTACGCCGGGTTCGAGAACATCTCCGGGCACATCACGTACTACCAGGTTGCCCTGGCTGTCTCGGCGGTGTGGCTCGGCTTCCTGTGGTCGGAGCATCTCTACGATCTCGAACGGCTCACCTGGGGCGCAGGCGAATTCTCACGTGTGCTGCGAGCGCTCGCGATGGGTGTTGTCGGGTTCATCCTGCTCACCTTCGTGATGAAGACTCCCGGTCTGTCGCGCGTCTGGACTGTGCTGGCGTTCGTGCTCGCGGTCGTATTCGTGAGCCTGGGGCGCGCCGGCATCCGCTCGTTCCTCGCACGCAATCGTCGGAACGGTCGTATGCGCAGGCGCACACTCATAGTCGGCTCGAACGCGGAAGCTGCCGGCATCGCCCGGGCGCTGCTGTTGCACCCCGGACAAGGACTGATGCCCACCGGGTTCCTGAGCTCGGCGCGCAGCGAGGTTCTTGAACTCGACTACTGCGGCGACTTCTTGGAGTGCTTTGGCGAGGCGGACAAGCTCACAACTGTGATCCGTGAGCAACGCATCGACACGGTCGTGATCGTATCCTCGGCGTTCGACCACGAGATCCTGGCGCGCATGATCGGTCAGCTTCGGGGCATCGACGTTTCAATTCACCTCGCGTCAGGACTCTCCGATGTACTGTCCTCACGCGTGCTTGTGCGCGAGATCGCGGGTATCCCGCTTGTGACGATTCAGCCCGTCTCGCTCTCGCGCGGCAACCTGCTTACCAAGCGCATCTTCGACGTCGTGGTCGCCTCGGCGATCGTGCTTGTCGGGCTGCCGATCTGGCTGCTGCTCGCGCTGCTCATCCGCATGGATTCGTGCGGTCCGATCTTCTACCGGCAGAAGCGGGTGGGGGAGCACGGCGTAGAGTTCGATATGTTCAAGTTCCGATCCATGTGCATCGATGCCGACGAGCGGCTCAGGGCGCTCAAAGCTGCGAACGAGGCGACCGGCCCGCTCTTCAAGATGAAGGACGATCCGCGTGTGACGCGGGTCGGCAAGTGGATGCGCAAGTTCTCGATCGACGAGTTCCCGCAACTGCTCAACGTTCTCAAAGGTGAGATGTCGCTGGTGGGTCCGCGCCCGCCGCTGCCGGGGGAGACGGCGCAGTACTCGGAGTATCACTGGCGACGCATGGAAGTGCCGCCGGGTATGACGGGCTTGTGGCAGGTCTCGGGACGTTCCTCGCTCACGTTCGAGGAGATGGTCCGGCTCGACCTGTTCTATATCGAGAACTGGAGCGTCGGCTTCGATATCTCACTCATCGGTCGTACATTGCCCGCGGTGTTGTTTGCGCGCGGAGCGTATTAGGCGAGCACTCGGCATTCGGTAGCGCTGAGTAGAACGCTCGTTTCTATACGAGTGTGATGCATTTCACTAGCGCACACGGCGCTCATCCATGCTATACGGCGAGTTTTTGATACGTTATTGTTGGCGAAATAGTCACGCAACATGTGACTGTCAGAGTTTGTTAGTGCACTACCAAGAGGGGGTCGGTGCTCGCCGGGACGGCGAGTCCACGCGGGTCCGGCTCCGAAACAGCAACGGAGGGCGGAACGGTATGAAACGATTGGGAGCAGTGGTATGCCTGGTGCTGGCTGTGGCACTCATCCTTCCCGGATGTGCGGCCAAGGACGGCACGAGCGGTACCGACAGCAGCGACAAGATCGTGATCGGCGCGGCCCTGTGCCAGACCGGCATTCAGGCCCCGCTCGACGAGCCCGCCCTTCGTGGCGCGCAGCTTGCCGTTGACGAACTCAACGCCAAGGGTGGCATTCTCGGCAAGCAGGTCGAGCTTGTCGCACTCGACGGCAAGAGCGACCCGGTGACGGTGGGCAACGTTGCCAAGCAGCTCATCGACGATGGCGCTAAGGCGATCATCGCCCCGAGCGACTTCGACTTCGGTGGTCCGGCAAGCCGCGAGGCGCAGAAGGCCGGCATCGTCGGCATCTCGCCGTGCGCATCTTCGCCGCTCTACGGCTCGGCAGCGCTTGGTGACAAGCAGTTCACGCTCTCCATGTGGAACACCACCATGGGTGCAGTCACCGCCGAGTACGCGTACAACGAAAAGGGCTGGCGTACCGTGTACGTCATCACCGACGACTTCATCGACTACACCAAGTCCCTCTCGAAGTACTTCATCGTTCGGTTCGAGGAGCTCGGTGGCAAGGTCATCTTCGAGGACACCTACACGCAGGGCCAGGCCGATGTCTCGGCACAGCTCGCGCGCATCAAGGCTCTCCCCGAGAAGCCTGACTTCATCTACATCTCCTCCTACATGCCCGACCTTGCGCTCATGATCCGCACGCTCCGCGAGTCCGGCGTCACGCAGCCGGTCGTCGGCGGCGACTCGTACGACGATCCGTCGCTCTTCGAGGCGCTGGGTACCCAGTACGGCAGCGATGTCTACTTCGACACCCACGGCTACCTCTCCGACGAGGCCAACCCGAAGTACAGCGAGTTCGCGGCGTCGTATGAGAAGAAGTTCGGCAATGCCCCCGAGGCCGTCTGGATCATGCCGGGCTACGACGTGGTCATGGTCATCGCTCAGGCGATGGAGAAGGCCGGTAGCACCGATGGCGCCGAGATGGCGAAGGTCATGGAGACCACCACGTTCGACCTGTTCACCGGTCAGCTGAAGTGGTCCGATGCAGCCTCTGGACACGAGCCCAACAAGGCCGCAGCCATGGTCTCCCTCACGGAAGGCAAGCCGAAGTTCCTCGGCTGGGTCATTCCCGAGAAGATCCCGGCTCCGTAAGCTTCACCGCACCACGGTATCGAATGACGCCAGGGGGGAGTCCGTTCGCGGGCTCTCCCCTGGACTGAACTGTACTGCAGCGATTCAGGTCCAACCCCTGGAGGGGTGAATGGAACCACACGAGGACACACAGCAAAGCACGCTTGAAGTCGCGCATCTGTGCAAGTCGTTCGCCGGACTCAAAGCGGTCGACGACGTCGGCTTCACTGTTAAGACAGGCGACATCCTGGGCCTTATCGGCCCGAACGGATCCGGCAAGACCACGCTCATCAACGTCGTGACCGGACTCCTGCCCGCTACGAGCGGAACCGTGCGTGTCGACGGCTACGAGACCACCGGACGCAAGCCGCATCGCGTGGCGCGCGCGGGCATCTCGCGCACGTTCCAGACGATCCGGCTCTTCCGCGAGCTTACCGTGCTTGAGAACGTCGAGGTCGCCTCGGTAAGCATGGGGCATTCCCGCAGCAAGGCTGCCGGGCTTGCGAGCACGCTGCTCGAGGACTTCGGTCTCACCGAGTGGTCGGACGTGCTCGGCTCGGAGATTCCCTTCGGTCACCAGCGCAAGCTCGAGATCGCTCGCGCGCTTGCGATGGACCCCAAGTTCCTCTTTCTTGACGAACCCGCAGCCGGCCTCAACGAAGACGAGTCCGACCTGCTGATGGTGTTGCTCCGCGAGATTCCGTCCAAGTACAACGTTGGACTGGTGGTCGTGGAACACGACATGCGGCTCATGATGAACCTCTGTCCGCGCTTGCACGTGCTCAACTACGGCAAGACCATTGCCGAGGGCACACCTGCCGAGGTCAGAGCGAACCAGGAAGTCGTCACCGCCTACCTAGGGAGCAGTGCGTGACGATGCCGATGCTCACTGTAGAGAACCTGATGGCGTCGTACGGAGTCGTACGCGCGCTGCACGGCGTTTCACTGGAAGTGAACGAGGGCGAGCTCGTGGCCCTGCTCGGCGTGAATGGCGCCGGGAAGTCCACCACGCTCAAGTCCATCACGGGCATCCTGCGGCCGGTGAAGGGGAGCATCACGTTCCTCGGCACTGAGATCACGAACCGCAAACCCGAGTGGATCGTGAAGCAGGGCCTGTCGCTCGTGCCGGAAGGCCGCGAGATCTTCGGCTCGCTCACGGTTGAAGAGAACCTGCGCCTGGGCGCGTTTGCGTCGTACCAGCGCGATCGGTACAAGGCGGACTTGAAGGAGATCTTCGAGCTCTTCCCGATTCTTGAGGAGCGCTTCAGCCAGCCGGGCGGCCTGCTTTCGGGCGGCGAGCAGCAGATGCTCGCGATCGCCCGCGCGATGATGGCGCACCCGAAGCTCCTCATGCTCGACGAGCCCTCCCTCGGCTTGTCTCCCGCAATGACGGACGGCATCTTCGTGCTCATCAAGCGCCTTCGCGAGATGGGCTCCACGATCCTGCTCGTCGAACAGAACGCCGAACGTGCGTTGGAGATCGTCGACCGCGCGTACCTGCTGGCGAACGGCGAGGTCGATTTCGCCGGCACCGCCGAGGACCTCAAGCGCAAGGTCGACATCGCGTCCGTCTACTTCGGCGGCGACGACGCCGCTCCCTGTGAGGTGCCCCTGTGATGGATCTCGAGTTTCTCATCAACACGCTCAGCCTGGGGAGTCTCTACGCGCTCCTCGCGCTCGGCCTCGTGCTCGTCTACGGCATCCTGAAACTCGTCAACTTCGCGTACGGCGAGTACATCATGATCGCCGGGTACGGCCTGTACTTCTCGGCCACGGTGCTTCACATGCCGTGGTGGGCCACGATGATCTTCGGTGTAGCTGCCGCAGTCCTCACGAGCTACCTCACCGAGCTTGCCGCGTTCCGACCGGTACGCAACAAGTCGGCGAACGCGCTCATCGTCACCTCGTTCGCGGTGAGCATCTTCCTGCAAAACGCAGTGCTCATCCTGGTATCGCCGCGCGCGCGTGCCGTCCAGCTGCCGCCGATCTTCTCGCAGACGGTGAACATCGCCGGAGCCACCACGCCGGTGCGCAACCTGCTCATCATCGGCACCACCATCACGGTGCTCATCTTGCTGTCGCTGCTCATGAAGAAGACGGTGCTCGGCATGGCGATGCGTGCAGCAGCCGATAAGTTCACCACCACGCGCCTCATGGGCGTGCCGGCGAACCTGGTCATCTCGGCCGCGTTCATCATCAGCGGTCTGCTCGCGGGTATCGCGTCCATCTTCTGGATCGGACGCTCGGCCTCGGTCGACCCGGTCACAGGCGCCGCGCCGCTGCTCATCGCGTTCATTGCGACCGTTATGGGCGGCATGCACAGCCCGACGGGAGCGGTCGTTGGCGGCTTCGTCTACGGCCTGCTCTTCAACGTGCTGAGCATCACGCTCCCGGCGAGCATGATCAGCTACCGCGACGCGTTCATGTTCGTGATCGTCGTGCTGTTCTTGCTCTTCCGCCCCGAAGGCATCATCAAGGGCGGCTATACCGAGGAGCGTGTCGGATGAGCCTCTACGCGCGCTTCCTCAAATTCGCTCAGAAGCACTCCGTGCTGCCGATGATCATGATCCCGGTCGTGCTTGTGGGCATCGGGGTCAACGTGTTCGGGTCGTCGCTTCTGCTCAACGTGTACACGTACTTCTGCGTGAGCCTCATCATGGTGCTCGGCCTGCAGATGTTCATGGGCAACTCGGGCATCCTGAACTGGGTGCACATCGGATTCGTGGGTGTGGGCGCATACGCGTCCGGCATCCTGTCCACCGCGCCGATGGTGAAGAGCATGGGCGTGCCGAACATGTTCCCGGCGCTCGTGGAGCTCAACATGCCGGTCATTCCCGCCATCATGATCGGCGGGCTTGTGGCCGCGCTCTTGGCAGCGATCATCGGGTATCCGTTGATGCGCCTCTCGGACTTCGTGGGCGTCATCACGCTCTTTGCCACGCTCATCGTCTTCCACGTGATCATGACCCAGTGGGACAACGTCACCAACGGCCCGCGCACGTTCTTCGGCGTTCCGGAGTTCACAACGCTTACCGTGGCGCTCATCGGCGCGCTCATAGCGCTGGTGGTCGCGTACTGGTTCCGCGAGTCGGGTCTTGGTCTGCGCCTGCGCGCATCGCGTGACGACCGCTACGCAGCCATGTCGATCGGCATCGACGTCGTGCGCGTGCGCTACTACGGCTTCATCACGAGCGCGCTCGTTGCCGGCCTTGCCGGTGGCGTGTGGGCGCACTTCATCACGTCGTTCTCCCCGAAGGCGTTCTACATCTCCGAGATGTTCATCCTGCTCAGCATGGTGGTCATCGGCGGGTCGGGGAGCATCTCGGGCGCCTTCATGGGCACCACGTTCGTGACCATCGGCAGAGAGCTTCTGCGTCAGGTGGAAGGCACCATCAACAACGCGCACGTGCTCAGCTTCGAAGTCTACGGTCTTACCGAGGCGGTCATGGCGATCCTCATGATCGTGATCCTCATCTGGCGACCGGGCGGTGTGGTTGGCGGACAGGAGCTTCGGTGGCCGCTGTTCAAGCGGAACAAGCCGAGTGTGACCAAGGAGGTCTCTGATGGCGTGTGAACTGACGCGTGACAAGGCATTCTTCGCGTTCTCGCCGGACACCGAGCCGGTTGTCCGCGTGGCCCAGGGCGAGGAACTCCTCCTGACCACGCACGACTGCTTCAGCGGCCAGCTCAAGACGACCGCCGATACGCTCGAAACGCTCGACTGGTCGATCACCAACCCGGCCACCGGCCCGGTCTACATCGAGGGCACCAAGCCCGGCGATCTGCTCCGCATCGATCTCCACGAGGTCAAGGCGACAGGTCCCTCGGTCATGGTCGCCGTCCCGCAGGTCGGCGCGCTCGGCGATTTCATCACCGAGGAAGAGACCGTCATCGTGGAGCATCGCGGCGAGACGGTCGTCTTCAAGGACAAGGTCGTCGTGAAGCAGAATCCGATGCTGGGCGTCATCGGTGTCGCTCCTGCCGAGGGCGTCATCCCCAACAGCACGCCTGGCATCCACGGCGGCAACATGGACTGCACGCTCGTCACGAGCGGTTCCTCGCTCTACCTGACGGTCGGCGTTGAAGGCGCGCTCTTCGGCTGCGGCGACATGCATGCGGTCATGGGTGACGGCGAAGTCGTCATCTGCGGTGCCGAGACCCCCGGCGAGGTGCGCCTCACCCCGCAGGTCGTGGCGATTCCCGGGCTGCCCACGCCGTTCATCGAGAACGACGAGATCGTCGCCGTCATCGGTTCTGCCGAGACGGTGGACGCTGCGTACAAGATCGTCCTCGGCATGATGCACGAGTTCCTCACGAAGGTCGCCGGTCTGCCGAACAACGACGCCGCGCTGCTCATGAGCCTCGTTGGCAACCTGAAGTTCTGCCAGGTGGTCGATCCGCTCATGACGGTGCGCTTCGAATTCCCCAAGTCTGTTCTGGCTGATTACGGGTACGTACTCCCAAGGTAGCTCTCCACACGACGACGAGGCGGCCGCAACGCCGTTCGCCTGAGACGCGAGACCCGGGTGCGAATCACGCAACCCGGGTCTCGTGCGTTTGATTGTATGATGGTCGAGGTGCCGAGAGTCCCCGCGCGGTACCGCTCGACAACGTCACTCCACGAGGAGGATCATGCGCGTTCTTGTCACAGGCGGCGCGGGCTATATCGGCGCCATCACCACACGCACGCTGCTTGACGCGGGGCATGAAGCCGTGGTTCTCGACACCCTGGAGAAGGGGCGCCGAGAGGCTGTCGACCCGCGAGCCACGCTCGTGGTCGGTGACGTCGGTGACCGCGCGGTTGTGAGCGAAGCGCTCCTCGGCGTTGACGCGGTCATGCACCTCGCCGGCTACATCGAGGTCGCGGAGTCCCAGGTGGACCCCGACCGCTACTTCGACAACAACGTCACCCGTCCGCTGGTGATGCTCGCCGCCATGGCCGAGCAGGGCATCAATGCGCTCGTGTTCTCGTCCACCGCTGCAGTCTACGGCGAGCCTGAGAGCGTACCGATCGAAGAAGACGCGCCGACGATCCCGGTGAACGCCTATGGCGAGAGCAAGCTCGCTTTCGAGCGGGAGCTCGACCGCGCGACAGCCGAGCACGGTCTCCGCCCGGTGCGGCTGCGCTACTTCAACGTGGCTGGTGCGTGGCCCGACGGCTCGCTCGGCGAGGCTCACGATCCCGAGACGCACATCATCCCGCGCATTCTCGGCGCTCTGGTGGATGGCAAGCGCGACTTCGAGGTGTACGGGAACGACTATCCCACGCCCGATGGCACCTGCGTGCGCGATTACATCCACGTGTGCGACCTCGCTCGCGCCCATGTGCTGGCGCTCGAGCATCTGCACGCCGGCGGTTCGGGCGATGTGTGCAATCTCGGCAATGGCCGAGGCTACAGCAACCTCGAGGTCGTCCGTGCATGCTCGGAAGTGGCGGGAGTTCCCGTACAGGTGACGTTCGGGCCGAGACGAGCGGGCGATCCAGCGGTCCTCGTCGCGTCCGCAGCTCGTGCGCGTGACGTGCTCGGCTGGGCACCACAGCGTGGTGACCTTGAACTCATGATCGCGGATGCCTGGGTATGGCGTCAGAACTATATGCAATAATCGGGCAGGCCTCCATCTCGGGGGGATGTGGGCTCGTACGTATCAGGGATTGTACCGAGGGGGAGTCGTGAGTCGTATGAGTCATGCTGGTCTGCGCGACCGCATTGTGTCCGCCTGCGTTGTGAGCGTTCTGCTCGCTGCCATCTTCCCGGTTGTCGGTGTCGCTGCCGGAGCTGTTCCAGCCAGCGAGGACCAACGCGCCGAGAAGGCAGCCACTCAGCTGTACGCTAAGCCGGTAGTTGGTTCGGACGCCGGCGTGCTGCGACCATTGGATGCCGACGACACCATCGCCGGCGCAGTCACGCTCCCTGCGAGCCCTGCTGGCGGCGCTCTGGACTTCGCGACCGATACCACCGATGTCTACGCGGTCACGCTGACCGCGGGTACACGATTCACATTGGTTCTCTCCGGCGCGGCCACGCTGTCGTCGGATGCGTATCTGTACGACCCGTTCGCTATGGATGCGGACGCAACTGCTGCGCTTGTCGGCACGCTTGGCGACGGATATCCGAAGAAGCTGACCTTCGATGTGCCAGCGGGTCTCGACGGGGTGTACCACCTGGCCATCGATGCGGCCGGCGGTTCGGGTTCGTACGCGATCACGTGGTCGAGCTTCCCGACGCCATCCGGTCCCGACGACGACGTACCAGGGGTCGTTCCCGCTGGAGCGATGATCGAGGACGCCCTGTCCGACACCACCGACGTTGATGACGTGTATCGTGTCGTGTTGGGGGAGGGTCAGCGTCTGCAGGCGGCACTCACGGGTGCTGCCGGGTCGGACTTCGATTTGCACCTCTACGCTCCCGCGACTGAGCACGTGTCAGATGTGCTGCCTGTCGCCGGTTCGGCGGGTAGCAGCTCGAGCGAGTACTTCGTGTACGAAGTGCCCGCGGATGAGGCCGGGACATACTACCTTGCCGCTCACGCAGCCGATGGAGCGGGTGCGTACTCGCTTACATGGACCGTAGAAGACGTACCAGTCGGAGCATGGGAAAGCGCCTCGGCAGCAACACCGCTCGCCGCATCAAGCGGAACGATCACGAATACCCTCAACCGGCTCACCGACGCGAACGACTTCATGAGCCGAAGCTTCGCAGCTGGCGAGCGCCTGGAGATCGGTCTGACCGGCGCTGCCGGGACGGATTTCGACGTCTACATCTACGGCCCGAATGCCGCCGACCCGATTGCGTGGGCTGACGGCACGACGTATCCAGAACGCATCACCCTGGATGTCACGACGAGTGGTGTCTACTACATCGAAGTCGTTTCATTCTCCGGTTCGGGGCAGTACGAACTGACGTATGCGACCTCGTTGACTCCGGACTGGATCGGGACGGTTCGGCTGGCCGGCACTGATCGATTCAAGACCGCCGTGGCGCTTTCGGCTGCAACATATGCAGCCGATTCCTGTCCGACAGTCGTCCTGGCCACGGGCGAGAACTTCCCGGATGCGCTGTCGGCGTCCGGTCTGGCGGGCGTCTGCGAGTCGCCCATCCTGCTCGTGAGGAAGTACACGGTTCCTGACGACGTCTTCGTGGAACTCGACAGACTTGGAGCCGAGAATGTCGTGATCGTCGGCGGGACGCCCGCCGTGGCACCCGAAGTCGTCACCGCGCTCCAGAATGAGGGTCTGCAGGTCTCGAGAGTCTCGGGACTCAACCGCTATGCCACGTCGGCGGCGGTTGCCGAGGAAGTCGCTCGGCTCAAGGGTCCGCTCTTTGCGAAAGCGGCGTTCGTTGCGCGCGCGGACGTGTTTGCAGACGCGCTTGCGCTCGCTCCGTTCGCGTATAGCCAGGGGTACCCCGTGCTGCTCACGCGATCGGATGCCCTGGTAACCGAGTGCTCTGACACGATTACGTCCCTCGGAATCTCCGAGGTCTACATCGCCGGCAGTGAGAAGGCTGTCAGCGCGGGTGTGATGAGTGCGCTCAACGCGCTACCGACGGTGGTGGCGCCAGTCGTGCGCTTGGCCGGCAGTGATCGCTACTCCACAGCTGCAGTGATTGCCGAGTATGGCTTGGACTTCTGGTGGGGGTCTGCGGCGTACGTCGGAGTCGCGACCGGCCTGAACTTCCCCGATGCGCTCGGCGGCGGTGCCGTCTGCGGCGCTCGCGGCGGGGTCATGCTGCTAACCGCGCCAACAAGCCTGTCGACGCCCGCGTCCGACTTCATCGGTGCCCACGCACAGGAGGTCGTCGAGACCGAGGTCTACGGTGGCAGCAACGTCGTCAGCGACGTGGTGAAGCTTCAGCTCGACGCGCTTCTTGACTAGCCGAAGCATTCCAAAGAGCAGGGTTACTTCCAGCGTGGTCAAACGCTAGAATAGTCGTCGCCGCTTTCTTGGCGGTCAGTACGGGCGATTAGCTCAGTGGGAGAGCGCTTCCTTCACACGGAAGAAGTCACAGGTTCAAATCCTGTATCGCCCACCATGAATGACAGAGGCCCCTCGTAGTCCATGATCGGACAGCGAGGGGTCTCTTTGTGAGGTTCGTCGCTGCGCATGCGAGGTATGTATGACAGTGGATTCATTATTCGTTTGAGCGGCAGGAATGGAGACTCACGATGGCAGGCAACACAACGTGGCGTCCAAGAAGTACCCACGGCAAGTTGTCGGAGGCGAAGATCCGTGAGCTCCCGGATTCGGCTTTCGCATTTCCGACGCAACGCCTGGCCCCACTCACGGATGCGGGATACGTACGCGAAGCGATCGCACAGTTCGCAGCGATTGAGAACGTATCGGACGATGATCGGGATCTCGCGTTTGAGAATATCCGCAGAGCAGCGGTTCACTATCATGTCGCGTTGGTAGAGACGAACTGGCGGCAACTCGGGACGCGACCGCCACGGCCGACCTACTCGCGAAACGCCCGCTGAGGCACGCCCCTACGTCGATGTTGGATGTCTCTTGAGGTGAAGTAGCGCAGTCGCGCTACAGCATCGTTCGCGGAGTACCGATATACATGGTGTAAGCAGCCGTACGCCAGCAACGACGCCCTGCCCGATCGCATGTGTTGAGTGACTACTCAACCTGGAGGCTGCACCATGGCACGAGACCGCGCTTTCCGTGAATGGCGCCTTCAAGAGGTGCTCCCTGCCGAGATGGACGTGGTATCGGCCCGCGACATCGTTCTGGACTGTTTCTACACCGTACACGGGGCACACTTCGAGGCGACCAAGACCCAGCTTGGCGTGAGCGCAGATGAGAAGCGGGTTCGACAGAGCGCAAAGGGCGCACTGCGTCTTGCATTCCGTCACACCGGGGGCAGTTTCGACGCTCCAACCAAGATGCAGCTCGAGAAGGTCATTGACTACCTCGATGAACAGTCCCGTTCATGGGGTACGCCGGAAGAGGTCATCCGAAAGCACCGCGCGGAGCTGCAGCGAGTGGTCGCCCGCGTTCGTGAGAGCTGACGTCTAGAACGACGCCCAGTTCACGGATTCGCTAAATGCCGGGTGCACGCCCACCGTCGCTCTCACCTCGGCCAGTGTTCGCCGTGTGCGGACCGCCAGCGCCAGTGGATAGATCAAGTCGCTCGCACGTTCGCCTGCCACGTGCGCGCCGACGACAACGCCGGATTCCTTCTCGGCGATGATCTTGACGAGACCGTGGCGGACGTCAGAGATGATCGCAGCACCGAGGTACTCGAACGTGGTCGAGTGAACCTCGACGTCGACGCCCGCCCTTGCCGCTGCCTCAGCGGTGAGTCCCGTCTGCGCAAGCTCTGGGACGGTGAAGCACGTGAACGGAATCCCCGCGGTGTCAGGGACGATGGGGCGCCCGCCGAGTATCGACTGGGCGACCGCTCGGCCATGGACGTTGGCGACCGGTGTGTGCTGCTCGCGAGCCGCTGCGTCCCCCACCACGTAAATGCGCGGGTTCGCAGACCTGAGGGATGAGTCGAGAATCGCGTTGCCGTGGGCGTCAAGCGTCACGCCAGCCACAGCGAGGTCGAGGCCGTCATACGCAGGGCGCCGACCAATCGCCGAGAGGACCCGCTCGGCTTTGAGGGACAAGCTGGCGTCACCTGCCTTGTAGCTGACCGTGACGTCCCCAGGGACGCCATCAAGCGCCTGGAGTGCGGCAGAGGTCACGAAGGTGACGCCGAGGCTCTCAAGCGCCGTCTGAGCGATTCCAACGCAGTCGCGGTCGAACGGGGCCAGCAACTCCGATCCTCGCGACAGGACGGTCACCTTGGTGCCGAATGACGCGTAGATGCCGGCGAACTCCAGTGCGATGTATCCACCACCGATGATGCACAGCGAAGCGGGGAGCGTTGGGTAACGTAGGGCACCCTCGCTTGTGTCAGCCAGATGCGAGCCGGGGACGTCGAGCATGACGGGTGTGGCCCCCGTGCTCACGATGATGTGCTCGGCGCGCATCCTCCGGTCGCCAACCGCCACTTCATCTGCACCGATGAACCGCGCGCTCGCCTTGATCCGCTCGATGCCGAGCGATTCGAGGATGCCGTCCTGGTCTCCGGCGTACGTTTCCTGTGCGTGCCATTTCCAGGCGAGCACGGCGGGCCAGTCGACGCGGGCTGGACCGAGCGATACGCCGAACTGCTCGGCACGCGTGGCTCCGCGCACCACAGCGGCGGCGTGGTAGAGCGCCTTCTTCGGCATGCATCCGCGCCAGAGGCACGTCCCTCCCACGCGGTCGGGCTCCGCTATGACGACGCGACGGCCTGCTCGGGCAAGCACGCGCGCCGCGGCGTTGCCGGCTGTTCCAGCGCCGATGACAAGGACGTCGGTATTCTCGGCCACAAGAGCCTCCCGATGGTAGACTGGCGTGTTGTGATTATCACCGTAGATCATGTGACGAAAACCGTAGGGGCGCGCGTCCTTGTGAAGGACGCGTTCCTTCGTGTTGGCGCGCGCGACAGAATCGCACTTGTGGGCCCCAACGGCGCAGGCAAGACGACGCTGCTTGAGGTCATCGCCGGCGAGCAGGATGCCGACGAGGGACGCATCATCATGGCGCGCGACGCCACCATCGGCTACCTGAAACAGGAAGCCATCGAGATGGCGGGCAGGAGCGTTCTCACCGAGGTCCTTTCGGTCGCCGAGGAGGTCAACTCCATCGAGCACCGCCTGGGCCTGCTGGAGGAGCAGCTCGCCGATGACCCCGATGGTGAGGACGCCGAGCATCTGCTGGCCGAGTACGGCAGGCTCCGCGACCGCTACGAACATCTGGGCGGGTACACGCTGGAATCCGACGCGCGTGCCGTTCTCATGGGACTCGGCTTCAAGGAGCGGGACCTTGCGCGCGACTGCGCCGAGTTCTCCGGCGGGTGGCTCATGCGTATCGCGATGTCGAAGCTGCTGCTTCGCCAACCCGATGTGCTGTTGCTCGACGAACCCACGAACCACCTCGATCTCGAGTCGGTGACGTGGCTTGAAGGGTTCTTGCGCGGCTATGACGGGGCCATCGTCATCGTCAGCCACGACCGTGCGTTCATGGATGGTCTCGTGGACCACGTTGCCGAGATCGACCAGAAGCGGCTCACCGTCTACGTGGGCTCCTACGATGGTTTCATCAAGCAGAAGGAACTCGCGCTGGAGCAGCTCAAGGCCGCTTACGAACAGCAGCAGCGCGATATCGCGCATATGGAGGCGTTCGTCGAGCGCTTCCGCTACAAGAACACCAAGGCCAAGCAGGCGCAGGACCGCATGAAGAAGCTCGAGAAGATGGAACGCATCGAGCTGCCCGAGGAACGCAAGACCGTGAAGTTCCGCTTCCCCCAGCCGGAGCGCACGGGTGAAGAGGTCGTTCGGCTTTCGGGAGTGCGCAAGGCCTACGGCGACCTCGTGGTGTACGACAACCTCGATCTGGCGCTGTACCGGGGCGATAAGGTCGCGCTCGTGGGTCCCAACGGTGCGGGCAAGTCGACGCTGCTGCGGATGATCGCCGGGGAGCTGGAGCCCGACGCGGGCGAGCGCACGCTGGGACACAAGGTCTCGGTGGCGTACTTCGCCCAGCATCAGCTTGAGGCGCTCGACGTTCGACGTACCGTGCTCGATGAGCTCGCGAGCGCCGCACCGGGCTGGACGCCTGTCGAGTGTCGGCGGCTTCTCGGCGCTTTCCTGTTCCACGGCGACGACGTCATGAAGAAGGTCAAGGTGCTCTCGGGCGGAGAGCGGGCGCGGTTGGCGCTCGCGAAGCTGCTCGTGGCCCCGGCGTCGCTGCTGTGCGTGGACGAGCCCACGAACCACCTGGACATCGCTTCGAGCGACATCCTCGAGCAGGCACTCAAGATGTACACCGGCACACTCGTTCTCATCACGCACGATCGCCATCTCATCCGTGGCGTGGCGAACAAGGTGATCGAGGCGCGTGACGGAGCCGCCAGGGTCTTCGAGGGTGACTACGACTACTACCTGTTCAAGCGAGAGCAGGGGAGCGCATCGGCACCTACCGTGATTGCACCGGCGAAGACCAGCGTGAAGTCCGAGCCGGCGAATGAGCAGCCAGGGTTCAAGAGCAAAGAGCAGCGGCGATCAGAAGCCGAGGCACGCAATCAAGCATATCGCGCGACGAAGGACCTGAAGAAGCAGCTCACCACGCTTGAGCGACAGCTTGCCGAGGTGCAGGGGAAACACGACAGGCTGCTCGAGGACCTTGCCGATCCCGCGGTGTACGATGACAAGGATCGCTTCTTCAAGGTGATGGGGGAGTACAACGAGGTGAAGCCGCGCCTTGCAGAGCTTGAGGCGAAGTGGCTCGCCATCTCAGAAGCGGTAGAGGCTGCAGACCAGACTTTGTAACAATGTTTACAAAGTATTCGCGCTTCTGCTATAACGCCTCTAGACAGCTTCGTGACGTTCGCGTCCCCGAGGGGGATACTCGCAAAGACACGCTGGGACGTGCGACGTTGTAAGTACGTAACTTTGGGTTACAAAGTTTCCGGCGATTTCGGGAGGGGTGAGGGAACCGGTGAGTTCGCCCGAGCGCGTCCTGTTTGCAGTCGGCCTTGCCGTCGGCCCCGTGCTGTTCCTGCTCGCTCTCATCACCGCCAACTCACTGCTCTCACCAAAGCGTCCGAGTGACGTCAAGAGCTCCAACTACGAGTGTGGCATTCCTCAGGCCAGCTCTCCGTGGCTGCCGGTCAACGTCCGGTTCGCCGATGTCGCGCTTCTGTTCGTCCTCTTCGACGCCGAGACAGCCCTGCTGTTCGCGGTCGCTCCGGCCGTGCGCGGATCGGTTGCCGGCCTTGTGGAGGTCGCTGTGTTCTCGGCGTTTCTCGGCTTCGGGTTGTTGTATGCCTGGCGCAAGGGGGCGCTCAAGTGGCCTTCGTAGACGATCTGGGCGCGGCCCTCGACAAGACGCCCGGTGGCGGGATCATCCTTACGTCGCTCGACGCCGTCATGGACTGGTCGCGCGGTAAGTCGCTGTGGATGATGCCGATGGGCACTGCATGCTGCGCCATGGAGCTCATCGCGGCCTCGTTCTCGCGGTTCGACTTCGATCGCCACGGATCCATCCCGAGGCCTGATCCGCGGCACTGCGACGTCATGGTCGTGGCCGGAACGATCACGCGGAAGATGGCGCCCGCGGTCCAGCGCCTCTACGACCAGATGCCAGACCCGAAGTGGGTCATCGCGATGGGCAACTGCGCAGTCTCTGGCGGCATCTTCTACTACGACACCTACTCGGTGGTGCGTGGTGTCGACGAATTCCTGCCTGTCGACGTCTACATCGCCGGCTGCCCGCCTCGGCCCGAGTCGCTGCAAGACGCGATTCTGCGCCTGCGCGAGCAGGTTTCCACCGACTCGATCGCTCCCGGCAAGTCCCGCGCGCTCAAGAGCGACCTGCCGGCACCGGGCTCGCCGCGCAAGGGCGAGCCGTCCACGCCTGGTGGCGATGCCGGGTGAACATCAACGAGCTCCGCGAGCATCTGTGCTCGGAGTATCCGGATCTGTGCCCGCTGTTCTCTGTGGAGTACGGCGACGGCGTTCTCGTCGTCGATGCTTCGCGGTTGCACGACGCCGCGAGCGACCTTCGGGACCTCGGCTTCGACCGCCTCGGCATGGTGACGGCGGTGGACACCGGGGATGAGTTCGAGCTGGTGTACCGGCTCCAGTCGCGCGAGATGCACGCCGGCATCTTCGTGAAGGCCCGCGTTGCGCGTGACATCGCATCGATCGCCTCGGTCACCGACCTGTGGCCGGCTGCGAACTGGCAGGAGCGCGAGGTCTACGACCTTTTCGGCATCACGTTCGAGGGTCATCCGGATCTTCGCCGCATCCTGCTCACCGACGACTGGGTGGGGCATCCGCTCCGCAAGGATTACCAGGACGACCGTATCATCCGACGCCCCGACTACATCTAGAGGAGGTGCGACCATGACCGAGCAGACCATCGTGAACATAGGCCCGTCGCACCCGTCTACGCACGGCGTCTGCCGCGTGGTCGTCACCCTCGACGGTGAGATCGTCACGCATGCCGAGCCGATCATCGGTCACCTGCATCGCGGCATCGAGAAGATGGCCGAGAACCGCACGTATCTGCAGGTCGTGCCGCTGACCGACCGTCTCGACTACGTCGGGAGCATGTACGCGAACTGGGCGTACTGCCGCGCCGTCGAGCGTCTCGCGGGCATCCGCGTCCCCGAGCGCGCCGAGTACATTCGCGTGATCGTCTGCGAGCTGCAGCGCATCGCGAGCCACATGATGGGCATCGGCTCCACTGGAGCGGACACGGGAGCATTCACCGCGTTCATGTACGCGTTCGCGCAGCGCGACCACGTCGTGGAGCTCTTCGAAGCGCTGTGCGGAGCCCGTCTCACCTACAACTACGTTCGCCCCGGCGGCGTCTCGATGGACCTGCCCGAGGGATGGGTCGAGAAGTGCCGTGCGTTCACCGCGCAGCATCCCTCGGCGATGCTCGAGCTCGACCGGCTGCTCTTCGGCAACGTCATCGCACGTGCACGGCTCAAGGGCGTCGGCGTGCTGTCGGCCGAGGACGCGGTCGCGTGGGGCGCATCAGGTCCGACTGCGCGCGGCTCGGGCGTGGACTGGGACCTGCGCCGGGACGACCCGTACTCGGTGTACCCGCGCTTCGACTTCCAGGTGCCGCTCGGCGAGAACGGCGACAGCTACGATCGCGCACGCATCCGCCTCTGGGAGTGCGTTGAGAGCTGCAAGATCATCGACCAGGCGCTTGACCAACTCGAACCGGGCCTCGTGAAGGCCGAGGGGCTCCCGCGCCTGCTCGCGCCGCGTCCGGGGGATGCGTACGACCATATCGAGAGCGCACGCGGATCGCTCGGCGTGTATCTCGTGAGCGACGGGACGCCGCGGCCATATCGCATGAAGGTCCGGTCGCCCGCGTTCTGCAACCTCGCGTTGCTCCCGCTCCTCGCCGAAGGCCACACGCTGTCGGACCTGGTCGTCATCCTCGGCTCGCTCGACCCTGTCTTCGGCGAGGTGGACCGATGACGCTCTTGTGGGGATTCCTCTGGGGCGTTGCGGCCGTGGCGACCATCGCCGGCGGTGCGATCCTTGGCGTGTGGTGGGAGCGCAAGGTCTCCGCGCGCATCCAGATGCGCTACGGGCCGCAGCAAATCGGGCCGTTCGGCTCGCTGCAGATGATCGCCGACGTCCCCAAGCTGCTCTTCAAGGAAGACATCGTCCCGGCGCTAGCCGATAAGGCGATCTTCAAATACGCCCCGCTCTTCGTGTTCGGACCTGTCGCCGTCTCGATGGTCGTCATTCCGTTCACAGCCGGGTGGGCGCCGCTTAACACGAGCGTTGGCGTGCTGTTCTTCCTGGCCGTGCCCTCGATCGAGGTCATCGCGATCCTCCTCTCGGCATGGGCGAGCCACAACACGCTCTCCACGCTCGGCGGCTTGCGCGCCACCGCGCAGATGATCAGCTACGAAGTTCCGCGCTCGCTTGCGGTGCTCGCCATCGTCCTGTTGGCTGGCTCTTTGCGACCGCTCGACGTCGTTGCCGCATGGCGCTGGTGGTGGATGCCGCTCACGTTCGTGGCGTTCGTCATCTACTTCGTCGCCTCCATAGCCGAGATGAACCGCGGTCCCTTCGACATCCCTGAGGCCGAGAGCGAGCTTGTTGCCGGCTACTTCGCCGACTACTCCGGCATGCGCTGGGCCTCGTTCATGATGGCCGAGTACGGCGCCATGATCGCGGCCTCGCTCTTCGGGGCGGCACTGTTCTTCGGTGGCGGCTGGCCCTTTGGCGGGGCGCTTGGTGTGATCACGCTCATCGTGAAGGCGATTCTCATCATGACGGCGATCATGTGGGTGAAATGGACGTTCCCGCGCCTGAGGCAGGACCAGCTCA
Source organism: Actinobacteria bacterium HGW-Actinobacteria-1 (assembly GCA_002841355.1). Lineage (GTDB taxonomy): Bacteria > Actinomycetota > Coriobacteriia > Anaerosomatales > Anaerosomataceae > UBA2286. The sequence goes on from PHFB01000001.1 coordinate 78,713, forward strand.
TGTCGTTCTGCTGGAAGGCGCTCACACCGCTTGCGCTCGTCCAGCTTGTGGTCGTCGGGGTGGTGCTCGTATGGCTGTAAAGCGCGAGGACATCATCACGCCGGCAACGGTGAGCGACGAGTACGCTCCCGGTGCGAAGGGCTTCCTCCAGAAGGTGAGCTCACTCGTTACCGGGCTTGGCATCACCGCGCGCATCAGCACCGAGAAGCCGGTGACGATCCGCTATCCCGCCGAGAAGTGGACTGTCAGCCCACGGTGGCGCGGCGCGCTGCACCTGCGCGGTGTTCTCGGCCGCGATGAGATCCCGCTGATCCGGCACGCCTCGGACATCTACAACGGGGTCATTGAGGACCTCTACAAGGGCGAGCGGCTCCCACCGTGCGTGGGCAACTGTCCCGCGAACGTCGATGCGCGCGGCCAGGGCTTCCTGGTGGCCGAGGACCGGATTCCCGAGGCGTACGAGCTTGTCCGCGACAGGAACATCCTGCCGGGCGTGCTTGGCCGCATCTGTCACCACCCGTGCGAGACGGCGTGCCGCCGCAACTTCTACGACGAGCCGGTCGCTATCCGACCGCTGCACCGTTTCGCGTACGAGGAGTTCCAGAAGGTCGCGGCCGAGCGGCTCAAGCCGCTGCCGATCACCCAGAAGCAATCGGTCGCTATCGTTGGCTCGGGTCCCTCGGGACTCTCGGCCGCATACGACCTCATGAAAGCCGGCTACCGCGTCGTCATGTACGAGCGCGAGGAGCGGCCGGGAGGCGCCCTCAACACGGGCGTGCCTGCGTACAGGCTTCCGCGCGACGTGCTCTACTCGGAGATCGACGGGCTGGTCGCCCTTGGACTTGAGCTGCACTGCGGCATCGAGGTCGGCAAGACGAAACCGCTCTCCGCGTTGCAGCGCGAACACGATGCCGTGCTGCTTGCCGTCGGGCTGCAAGAGAGCCGCATCCTGCCGATTCCCGGCCACGACGCCGAGGGCGTCATCGGTGCGCTTGAGTTCCTCTGGGCCGCCAATCACAAGGGCGAGACCGGCGTGCGCGGCAAGCGCGTGTTCGTCATCGGCGGCGGCAACGTTGCCGTCGACGTCGCCCGTTGCGCGCTGCGTACCGGCGCCACCGAGGTGAGGCTCGCATCGCTCGAGTCCTCCGAGGAGCTTCCGGCCCACCCGTGGGAGATCGAGGAGGCCCTCGACGAGGGCGTCATCGCGACGTGCTCTGTGGGTCCCGAGGAGGTGCTCACCGAGGGTGGTAACGTCGTCGGCATGCGCGTTCGCGAGTGCCTCTCGGTGTTCGATGAGACTGGTCGCTTCGCACCGAAATTCGGCGAAGGTCTCAGCGATTTCGCGTGTGACGTCGTCGTGTTCTCCATCGGCCAGGCCGCCAAGCTGGACTCGCTCATCGCCGGGACCGAGCTGCTCGTCTCGGGCCGGGGTCAGTTGGTCGTTGACGGCACGCACTTCACGACGTCGGCAGCTGGGGTCTTCGCCTGCGGTGAAGTCGTAACCGGACCGGGCAGCGCCATCGGATCGATCGCGACCGGTCATGAAGCTGCCACGTCGATCCTGCGCTTCCTGCGCGGCGAGTCGCTCACGGAGGACCGCACGCCGCGACCGGTTCCCGTGTACGCCAAGTACGCCGTTGCTGATGTGAGCGGCGTGGAGCGTTCGCGCCGCCGCTCCATCATGCCCATGGCGAGAGCCGAGGACCGGGCAAAGGACTTCCGGCCGGTCGAGCTTGGCCTCACGCATCAGGAAGCCATGATCGAGGCGGCACGGTGCCTGCGCTGCCAGTCCGAGATCTGTGTCGGGTGCACCTTCTGCGCCCGGACGTGCCCAGACTACGCCATCCAGGTCGAGCGCGTGGACGAGCCAGGTGGCCGTTGCCTGACCCGCTATGACCTCGATCTCTCCAAGTGCGCCTTCTGCGGCCTCTGTGCCGAGCAGTGCCCGACAAACGCGCTCACCCACACCGGTCAGTACGAGCTCTCGTTCTTCCACCGGGACCTGCTGATCTTCGACAAGGGAGAGATGCTGCGCTCGGGTGAGGGCACCCGTGCCACCGGCCGAGACGGCGTCATGCCGCCTGGCTGCCCCGTTCCGCCGAGGAGGGAGCAGTGATGACGCTCGAGATACTCGCATTCGCGCTCGCGGCACTGCTCATGCTGGGCGGCGCGGCGGTTGTGGCACTCACCAAGGACCTGATGCGTCTCGTCGTGGGTCTCGGCGCCTTTCTGCTCGGCGTGGCCGGGATGTTCCTCTACTACGGACACGCGTTCCTCGCCACCGCGCAGGTGTTCGTCTATGTGGGCGGCGTTCTGGTGCTCGTCGTGTTCGCGGTGATGGTGGTCCACCGTGCCAACGGTGGTCGTCCGCTTGTTACCTCGCAGCACGACATCGGTGCGGCTGCCGTCGCTTTCGGTGTCTCGGGCATGCTCGTCATGTCGTTGCGGGAATCGGTTGGTGGCTGGCTGCCCGAGTCGGGCACGTCCGGGTCTTCGATCGCCCAGGAACTTCTCGGCGGGCATCTCGTTGCGTTCGAGCTGCTCGGGGTGCTGCTACTGGTAGCGCTCGTTGCGGTTCTTCTGATTGTCGGGCCGGGTGAGCGGCGATGACGATACTCGTGCTGTGCGCGCTCATCTTCGGTGTCGGCATGTACACGGTCCTCACCCGGCGTGAGATCATCGCGATTCTCGCGGGCGTGGAATTGATGCTCGGGTCGGCTAATGTGCTCTTCATAGCCCTCGCATCGTTCTCCGGTGCCGATCCCGGTGTCGCGGGCGCGATCGGCCTCGTGATCCTCGTTGTGGCTGCAGCCGAAGCGGCTGTGGGCCTTGCGCTTGTCGTGACGCTGTCGCGCCGAAGTAAGCGGAGCAGCATCGACGAGCTCACGGAGGTGAACGGCTGATGTCCCTGTTCGCATCGAATCCCTGGCTTGCGGTGGCGGTCCCGTTCGTCGTCGCCGTCGTGATCGCCATGCTTGGCCGAAAGGCCGCCGGAGCCACGCAATGGATCGCCGTTCTCGCTCCGCTGACTGCCGGGCTCGTGGGAGTCGCCGGGCTGCAGGGGAGCGTCACGCCGGTGTCGGCGCCGTGGCTCGCGCAAGGTTCGGCTTCAATCGACGTGGGCGTTACGGTCGACGGGCTCTCGGCGATCATGCTCGTCGTTGTCGGCGTTGTGGCCACGATGGTGGTCGTGTTCTCGGTGGGCTACATGGCTCACGACGAATCGAAGGCGCGCTACTTCTCGCTTCTGGCGCTCTTCACCGCTGCGATGAGCCTGCTCGTAATGTCGACGAGTCTCGTGACGCTGTTCGTCGGCTGGGAGCTTGTCGGCGCGTGCTCGTACCTGCTCATCGGCTTCTGGTACCGCAAGCCGTCTGCGGCAAGCGCGGCGGTGAAGGCGTTCCTCACAACACGAGTCGGTGACGTCGGCATGCTGCTCGGGCTGGCGCTGCTTTGGAAGAGTACCGGCTCGCTGGATATCGCGGCGATAACGGCTGCCGCACCAGGTTTGGCGGCGGGAACCGCAACGCTGGCCGCGCTGCTGCTCTTCATGGGTGCGGCCGGCAAGTCGGCGCAGTTCCCACTGCATATCTGGCTTCCCGACGCGATGGAAGGCCCCACGCCGGTCTCGGCGCTCATCCACGCGGCGACCATGGTCGCTGCGGGTGTGTTCCTGATTGCGCGCATGTGGCCGCTCTTCGAGGTGAGCGAGACGGCCCGCGCGGTCGTCTTGTGGATCGGCGTGTTCACGGCGATCTTTGCCGCCACCATCGCGTGCGTTCAAAGCGATATCAAGAAGGTGCTTGCGTACTCGACCATCAGTCAACTCGGATTCATGTTCGCAGCGCTTGGTGCGGGAGCATGGGGCGCGGCGATGTTCCACCTGGTGACGCACGCGGCCTTCAAAGCTCTGTTGTTCCTCGGCTCCGGCAGCGTCATCCATGGCACGGGGACGCAGGACATCCGACAGATGGGCGGGCTCGCCCGACGCATGCCGGTCACCACCGTCACGTGGGTCGTCGGCGTCGCTGCGCTTGCGGGCATTCCACCGCTCGCCGGCTTCTTCTCGAAGGACGCTGTGCTCGCCGGGGTCTTCCACGCTGCGCCGGCCGCCGGAGTCGTGCTCCTGGGAGCAAGCTTGCTGACCGCCTTCTACGCATTCCGGGTGACCCGTGTCGCCTTCTTCGGTGAGAGTCGTGCCGAGAATCCGGCGCATGAGTCGCCACTGTCGATGACCGGCCCGCTTGTCGCGCTGGCGCTTCTCGCGCTTGTCCTCGGATTCCTTGGGGGCGCGATACTGCACGCGCTTGGCCTTGAAGCCGAGGGACTGGAGACTGCGGTGGCGGGAGCGTCGGTGCTTGTTGCCGTGCTGGGAATCGGCGCCGGTATGGTTCTGTATGCGGCGGAGTTCGCGCGCGCAGACGCGCTGCGCGTCCGTTTTCAGCAGCTGCACGATTTCGTCTTGACCGGCTGGGGCTTCGATGCTCTGGTGCAGCGGGTCATCGTCGGGCCCGCCAGCACGATTGCCGGTTGGGTGTACCGCGTGATCGACCGCGCGGTCATCGACGGCGGCGTGGAGGGCATCGGCATGGGTACCCGGTTCCTTGGGAAGGTCGCATCTGGACTTCAGAGCGGCGAGACCGACGTGTACGCGTCGCTCGTGGCGGTAGGGTTCATCGTTCTCATGGGCATCGTGCTTTGGGCGGGGAGGTGATCCGGGTATGACGCTGCTAGGACTCATCCTGCTGCCTCTCGTGGGCGCGGCTGTTGCCTGGATCGTGGGCCGGAGCAGGCCCACAGCTCCGCGATTCGTTGCAATCGTGACGTCGGTGGCCGTGTTTGGTCTGGCGATTGCGGCACTGGTTCAGGTGTTGCAGTCGGGCGACCACGCGCTTTCGGCGACAACTAAGGGCATGCTGCTGGTTCTCGATGGCCTCTCGCTTCCACTCGTGCTCCTCACGGGCCTGCTTGGTGTCGTCGCGGTCACGGCCTCCTGGGCTATGACCGATCGGCCCGGAGTCCATCACGCGCTGCTGCTTGCGCTTGAGGCGGCCGTGATGACCGTCTTCCTGGCAGGGGACCTGATCCTGTTCTACGTAGGCTGGGAGGCCGTCCTGATCCCGATGTTCTTCCTCATCGGTGGATGGGGGCATGAGAACCGGCGACATGCGGCGCTCAAGTTCTTCCTGTACACGTTTGTCGGCTCGGTGCTCATGCTTGCCGGTCTCATCGTCGTGATGATGACCGTGAAGTCGACGGTCATCGGCGCGCCGACAACGGCCATCGATCTGGCTACCCAATCGTGGCTGTTCTGGCTCGTCGCCATCGGGATGCTCGTGAAGATCCCGGTCTTCCCGCTCCACACGTGGCTTCCCGACGCTCACGTTGAAGCACCCACCGCCGGGTCGATCATGCTGGCCGGCGTGCTGCTGAAGATGGGCGGCTACGGCCTCATGCGCGTCGCGATACCGTATGCCCCGGCAGGGTTCGCTGCCGCGTCACCCGTACTCGGTGCGTTCGGGAGCGCCGGCATCATCTACGGTGCGCTCATGGCATTTGCGCAAGTCGACCTGAAGCGTCTGGTCGCCTATTCCTCCGTGGCGCATATGGGCTTCGTCGTTCTTGGAATCGCGACCGGCACCGCACTTGGGTATGCGGCCGCGATGCTTGCGATGGTCAGCCATGGCCTGGTTTCGGCACTGCTCTTCCTGCTCGTTGGCTCCCTCTACGAACGCACGCACACGAGAGAGATCGCGCGATTCGGCGGTCTTGGAGCGCGCACTCCGCGGTGGGGCGGGCTGTTCGTGTTCGCCGCCCTCGCGAGTCTCGGGCTACCGGGCCTCTCGGGCTTCCCGGGCGAGCTGCTCGCCATGATCCAGGGATTCGGCGCATTCGGTTGGTGGATGGTCTTCGCGGCCATCGGCGCGCTACTCGGCGCGGTGTACAACCTCTCTGCGGTGCGCCGAGTCGTGCACGGGGAGCGGGCGCCCGAGTGGGATGCCCTGGCGGACATCACCCGCAGTGACACCATCGCAGCCATCGTTCTGTGTGTCGGCATCGTCGTGATAGGCGTGGTTCCCGGCTTGGTACTCAGACTGACCGACCCGGCCGTGACGCTCCTCGTGCGGGCGCTTGGAGGTGGCTCCTAGATGTCGTTCGCCCAGATCATGGAGTTCCTGCGCCCGATGCTGTCGATCGGGTGGCTTCCTGCTGCTGTCGCCTGTAGTGCCGCAGTTGCGGGTCTTGTCGCCGATATGTTCGACGCCGAGAAGACCGGCGTTGCGATAGTCGCTGGTGGTCTGGCGATCGCCGCGCTGGTGTCGTTCGGCGCCGCGATCATACCCGTGAGTGCTTCGACGACCCTCATCACGACGACCTTCGGGCTGGTGATGACCGGTGGTGCGTTTGCCGGGCTTGCCTGCATCGTGTATCTCACCGCGTTTCTGTCGTGCGGGACAGGGCTGTTTTCCTTGCGCGCGGGGTCCCGTGCCAGCGCGGCGGCTCTCATTGGCGCGGGGGCCGCGGCGGGGCAGGTGCTGCTCGGTGCGAGCGACATTCTCGTGCTGTTCATCGCACTCGAACTGCTCGCGCTCATTGCATATGCACTTGTCGCATCGGGGGGAAATGACCGGTCGGATGAGGCTGCTGCTCGCTACTTCGTACAAGGCTCGGTAGCCACAGGACTAGCCGTCCTCGGCGTCGCCGTTCTGGTCGGTCTGAGCGCGGGAGCGAGCGGCTACGTCGAACTCGGTACGAGCCTGGCGAGCATGGTTCCCGGGGCAGCGCTCCTCGGCGGGATGCTCTTAGTGAGTGCTCTGGCATTCAAGCTCGGTGCGTTCCCGTTCCACTCGTGGGTCCCCGATGCATACGAGACCGCACCGGCGGGTACGGCGGCATTCCTTGCGGCGAGCGTGAAGGCTGCCGCAATCGGTGGCTTCACGCTCCTGCTTGTGCGGCTCATGACGATTCCGGCGTTTCTACCGCTGGTGATGGCAGTCCGCATCATCGCGGCGGCGTCGATCGTCTTCGGCAACCTGGCGGCGCTGAAGCAGACGTCCGTTGGACGCATGCTTGGCTACTCAGCGATTGCACAGGTTGGATACGTGCTCGTGGGAGCCGGCGTGAGTCCCATCAGCACCGAGTCCGTGGCTGCGGTGTTCCTATTCGCCGCTACGTATGCCATGGGTGCTGCCACGGCATTCGTCGCGCTCGAGTTCTTTGCGACCGGCGAACCGACCTGGGACGGCAGCATAGGCGGGCTCGCTGGCATTGCGAGCAAGCATCCAGCCGTCTCGGGTGCGCTGACGGTCGCGTTGCTCTCCATGACGGGAATCCCGCTCACGGCGGGATTCTGGGGCAAGTTCTTCGTGTTCTACGGTGCCGCGCAAAACGGGCTTCTGTGGCTCGTCATCACGGGTCTGGTCGGCTCGGCGATCTCATTCGCGTACTACGGGCGTGTCATTCGTAGCATGTACATCGACGTGTCAGCGACGGGCAACGAGGTAGCTGCTGAGCAGGGAAGCGATGTGGCGCCGCGCGTTCGGGCGTGGCCATCCCTGATCGGTGCCGCCGTCGTGCTGTTCGCCGGGATCGCACCTCTCATTTGGGGTCTCTCTCTGGTGTATGCGCTGTTCGCGTTCAGATAGTCGACTACATCACGCCTTTATCCAGTCTTGCGTGAGGCAACCATCGTCGGTAGAATGCCGATAAGAGTTGCTTCGGCAACCCCTTACCCCTGAGCCTCAAGGTGCCGGCCTTGGGGCTCCCCCTTTTTCCGGGGTGTTTGCGAAGAATCGCTCGGGGGTGGCCTGATTCACCATCAAGCCGCGCGTGGCTATCGCCGATACACCTGGTGAAATGATTATCTCGGATGAGCAGGTTCAGCGCGTCGTCGAATACCTGCATACACCAGAAGAATACGTCGAGCGAGGCGGACGCCCAATCCTCGCATCGCCCTCCGCAGAACTCGTTGATCTCGTGATCCGTGAGCTCAGTGCGTTGCCCGATATGCGCGCCGATCGCATCCAACAGGCGCGCGAGATGCTTGACTCAGAGGTTCCCACTGCGGACATGGTGGCGGGCAAGCTTATCGGTCGCGTGCTCTCAGACTCGATTCGCTAAACACCTCGACTCATCGAACGGACGACGCTTCGGCGTCGTCCGTTCTGCTACGATTGACCAAGTGCCGGGCCGTGTGGCGCTCGCATTGAATGGGGAGGTAAGTGTGGCGTCGAAGCCGGTTCGTACCCTGATCACCATCGTCATGGACCTTTTGGTCCTGGTTGCGGTGTGCGCCACGCTCGGCATCGTCGTTCGGTTCTTCGGTGCGCTAGCGACGACGGGTGTGGGGGAATCGTATCTGCGCTTCGCTGGGATGCTACGGATTTCTGCCGGTTTTGAAGCGATTGCAACGCCGTACGGGGGTTCGTTCGACGTCAATGCAGCAATCACCGTGGGCGTTCTTCTGCTCATCGAGTGGGCGCTCAGCATTGCACGCCGGCGTGCGTAGCAGGAGGAGAGCATGACCTACACCCGAGAGCGTCTCGGCGAGTTGCTGCTGAGAAGCGGTCGAATAACTGAGACACAGCTTGGCAATGCCCTTGCGATTCAGGCTGAAGAGGGTGGCAAGCTCGGACAGGTGCTCGTGCGCCATCTCGTGCTGGACGAGGACGACATCGCGCGCACCCTTGCCGAGCAAAAGGGGCTTGAGTACGTCAGTCTCACGAACTACAAGATCGATCGTGAAGCTGTGTCTCGCATTCCGGATCGCGTTGCGCGGCGCTGCCTGGTCATTCCGATCGGCTACGATCGCGGCGCCATCGTACTTGCGATGGCGGATCCGCTTGATATCGAGACCATCGATGATGTGAAGGTTCGTACCGGCATGGACGTGCTGCCAGTCGTGGCGACTGCCACGCAGATCCAGTACGCGATCGAGAAGTACATCACGTCTGCAGATGCGTTCCAAGACGTCATGGTCAACGCTGAAGAGGACGAAGTCGAAGCTGAGATCAGCGATGGCGACGAGGATGTCCCGATCGTCCGGATGGTGAACCAGCTCATCCGTGAGGCCGTGATCGAGAACGCAAGCGACATCCACATCGAGCCGGGCGATAAGTCAATTCGAATCCGCTATCGCGTGGACGGCGTGCTGCACGAGGTCATGCAGTTGCCGCTCTCCGTGAAGGCAGGCGTGATCAGCCGCGTGAAGATCATGGCCGAGATGAACATCGCCGAGCGACGCCGGCCCCAGGACGGACGCATCGGGATCGTCATCAACGGCCGCGCGATCGACCTCAGGGTCGCGACACTGCCCACACCGGCTGGCGAATCCATCGTCATACGCGTTCTCAATCACGATATGGAGATGCTCACCCTCGAGATGCTCGGAATGGCACCGGAGCACCTGAGGACCATGGAGCGCTTCCTCGCACGCCCGTACGGGGCGGTCCTCGTTTCCGGGCCGACCGGCTCGGGCAAATCGACGTCGCTCTATGCCGGTCTGTCGCGCATCAACAATCCCTCGCGCAAGATCATCACCATCGAGGACCCGATCGAGTATCAGATGCCCGGGGTCACCCAGATGGCGGTGAATCCCATCATCGGTCTGACGTTTGCCCGGCTCCTGCGCACGGTACTGCGCTCGGACCCGGATGTCGTCCTCGTGGGCGAGATTCGTGATGCGGAGACCGCCGAGATCGCGGTACGTGCGGCGCTTACCGGACATCTCGTGCTTTCGTCGATTCACACCAACGACGCGCCCTCAGCGCTCACGCGGTTGGTCGACATGGAGGTTGCGCCGTATGTCACGTCGTCGGCACTCGTGGGTGTGGTTGCCCAGCGTCTTGGGCGGCGGCTCTGCAGGAAGTGTCGCAAGCGCGTGAAGGTGAGCAGCGAGTTGTTGCTGGCAGCCGGGTTCACCCCCGAGGAGGTCGAGGGCGGACTCAAGCTCTACGGGCCCAAGGGCTGTGACGATTGTGCCGGCACGGGCTACCGCGGTCGCATCGGGCTGTTCGAGGTCATGGAGATGAACGACGAGCTCGAGCGCTTGTTCCTGAAAGAGGCACCGTCCGAGCAACTCCGCGAGGCGGCCATCGCCGCGGGTATGAAGACACTGCGCAGAGACGCGCTCGATAAGGTCGCTGCGGGAATCACCAGTCTCGAGGAGATCGACAGGGTCGTCATCTAGTCGCGACCCTTCGGAAGGAGGCAGCCGTGAGTGGCTCGGCAACGAGAGCACCGCGGGCGATCGTGCTTGTCCTCGACAGCGTTGGCGCAGGCGCACTGCCTGACGCCGCCTCGTATGGTGACGCTGGAGCGAACACCCTGTCGCACACCGCACACGCGTGTGGCGGTCTGCGCATGCCGGTACTGGCTGGAATGGGGCTTGGGAACATCACCGACATCATGGGCGTCCCCCCAACGGATGCGCCTGCCGCGTCGTGGGGGAAGAATGCCGAGTTCTCGGCAGGGAAGGACACCACGACCGGGCACTGGGAGATGATGGGACTTGTTCTCAAGACCGCGTTCCCCACGTATCCCGATGGCTTCCCGCAAGACGTCCTCGACGAGTTCATTCGCCTCACTGGTGTGCCTGGAGTGCTTGGCAACTACGCGGCAAGCGGAACGGTCATCATCCAGGACTTTGGTGACGAGCACGTCGCAACCGGCAAGCCGATCGTCTACACCTCGGCGGACTCGGTCTTCCAGATCGCATGCCATGAGGAATCGTTCGGTCTCGACAGGCTCTACGAGGTCTCGGAGATCGCGCGCAAGATGCTCACCGGCGAGCACTGCGTCGGTCGAGTGATCGCGCGGCCGTTCGTCGGACCGGATGCCGAGGGGCACTACCAGCGCACGCATCGCAGGCGCGACTACGCCGTGAAGCCGTTCGAACCCACGGTGCTCGACTTGCTGCAGGACGGCGGCATCCCGGTGTTCGGGGTCGGGAAGATCGGCGACATCTTCGCCTGGCAGGCGGTCACCTCGTCGCCACACGTCACCGACAATATGGACGGGTTCACGAAGTTGGTGGAGGAAGTCTCGCGCCCCGAGCAAGGGTTCGTCTTCGCGAACCTCGTGGACTTCGACATGCTGTGGGGTCACCGGAACGATTTCCTCGCGTACGGTGCGGGCCTTGAGGCAGTGGATGCCCGGATGCCGGAGCTGCTCGACGCGATGATCGACGGTGACCTGCTCATCGTGACGGCTGACCATGGGTGCGATCCCACGACGCCTTCCACCGACCACAGCCGAGAGTACACGCCGCTCATAGCGAAGATCAAAGGCGTCGATACGGGTGCACCGTTGGGCATTCGCGCGACGTTCGGGGACATCGGCGAGACCGTTCTGGACTTCTACGGCTTGCGCGACCGCTGCGGTCGCGGCACGTCGTTCCTTGAGGAGGTGCGCGGCGCGTGAAGTCGATCATCGAGCTCATCGAAGCCAAGCGTGACGGCGAGGAGCATTCCGAGGAGGATGTACGGCACCTCATCTCCTCGTACGTCTCTGGCGAGATGCCGGACTACCAGATGGCCGCGTGGCTGATGGCAGCGTACCTGCGCGGACTCTCAAGCGCCGAGACGGCGTGGCTCACCACTGCGATGGCCGAGTCGGGTCGCATGGTGGATCTCTCGGCGGTTCCCGGCGTGATACTCGACAAGCACTCTACCGGTGGCGTCGGAGACAAGACCACGCTCGTACTTGCGCCGCTCGTGGCGAGCTGCGGCGTGCCGGTCGCGAAGATGTCCGGCCGCGGTCTCGGGCACACCGGCGGAACGCTCGACAAGCTCGAATCGATCCCTGGCTTCAGCGTCACGATGGAGCAGGACGCGCTGGTCCGGCAGCTGCAAGACATCGGGATGGTCGTGACTGCGCAGAGCGAGGATGTGGATCCTGCGGACAAGAAGATGTACGCGCTGCGCGACGTCACCGGCACCGTGCGTTCGATTCCGCTTATCGTCGCGTCCATCATCAGCAAGAAGGTTGCAGGCTGTGCCAACGCGATCGTGCTCGACGTGAAGGTTGGCAGCGGCGCGTTCATGAAGACCGAAGATGAAGCACGGGCTCTCGCGCACGAACTTCAGCGAGTGGGGGAGCTTCTCGGCCGGAAGGTCGTGTGCGTGATGACCGACATGTCCCAGCCGCTCGGGCGGGCTGTCGGCAACTCGGTGGAAGTCTGCGAAGCGATTCGCACACTCAAGGGTCAAGGGCCCCCCGACCTCACGGAACTCTGCCTTGCGCTCGGCGCGAAGATGCTGGTGCTCGGCGGAGTCGCCGATGACGAGCGTATCGGTCGGGACCTCTTGCTCGATTCCATCGCCGAGGGGCGCGCACTTGCGACGTTCTCGGCGTGGGTGGCGGCGCAGGGCGGCGATGCGAATGTTGCCGAGAACCCCGCGCTGCTGCCGCTGGCGGAGTACGCGACGGTCGTCACTGCTCCGCGGGGCGGGTATGTCACCGGCTTCGACGCGGAGGGCGTGGGACGTGCAGCGATGCTGCTCGGCGCTGGCCGAGAGACGAAGGAAGCCGATATCGACCTCGGCGCGGGACTGGTGCTGGAGGCGAAGATCGGCGACGCGATAGCCGAGGGAGCTCCGCTTGCGACGCTCTATGCCTCGGATGCGGGTCTGTTCGAGTCCGCCCAGGAGCGCCTGCTCGCATCGATCATGATCGGCGATGACGAACCCGAGCCGCCCGTACTCTTCCACGAGGTGTGACACGATGACCCGACGCGCTGGTACACACGGCGAGCGGGTCACGCAAGTCGTCGTCGGGCACGCCAATCCCGACTTCGACGCATACGGCGCCATGGTCGCCGCGACGAAGCTCTATCCTGGCGCCCGTGCGGTTTTCCTGGGATCCCAGAATGCGAACGTGCGCGAGTTCCACAATCTTCACGAGGAGTTTCTCGCGTTCGTGGATCTCAAGTCGCTCGATCTGAGCGCGATCGAGCGCGTTGTGATGGTCGACACCCGCGATGCGAGTCGTGTCGGCGAGATCGGCGCGGTGATCACGCGTCCCGGCGTGGAGGTCATCGTCTACGACCATCATCCGCCGGCTGACGGTGATATCGCGGTCGCAGAGGACCGCTCGATGACTGTGGGTGCGTCTACGTCGATCCTTGTGCACGAGATTCGAGAGCGGGGGATCGCGCTCGCGCCGCTCGAAGCGAGCGTCATGTTGCTCGGCATCCACGAGGACACCGGCTCGCTCGCGTATCTGAACACGACCCCGTACGACGCGGACGCCGTCGCCTTCCTGATGGCTGCGGGCGCCGACCTCGAGGTACTCAATCAGTTCATGACGAAGCAGTTGACCGATGACCAGCGCGTGCTCCTTGAGCGGCTGCTGGCAGCCCTGGAAGTCTGGGATGTCCACGGTCAGCAGATCGCAGTCGGGAGCGCTGTTTCCGAGGAGTACGTCGATTCAGCGAGTGTGCTCACACACTACATCTGCGAGGACCTTGGCTACCGCGTGGCCATCGCGGTCATCGAGATGCCCGACAGGCTGCACATCGTAGCTCGGAGTCGCGTCGCGGAGATCGACATCGCCGCGGTGCTCAAGCACTTCGGCGGAGGCGGCCATCCTCAGGCAGCGTCCGCTGCGCTGAAAGGCGGATCGATCCCTGAAGTGCTCACGAAGCTGCGGCAAGTGCTCGAACTCGAAGTCCCGCCACCTCTCTCGGCGCGCGACATCATGACTGCGCCCGTGCGTACCGTATCGCAGGACATGACGATGGAGGAGGCCGGTCGCCTCATGGCGACGTGGGGGCACGGAGGCCTTCCCGTTGCCGAGAACGGCGCGCTCATCGGTCTTGTGACGCGCAAGGACGTGGACAAGGCGCTCCGCCACGGTCTCGCGCACGCGCCGCTCACGGGGTTCATGGCACGCGATCCCATCACCGTTGCACCTGATGTGGACCTAGGAGCGCTCGAAAGGTTGCTGGGCAGGTCCGGCATCGGCAGGGTTCCGGTCATCGAGGACGGCGAACTTGTCGGCATCGTGACCCGGAAGGACCTCCTGCGTGCCGAGCACGGGGAGGCGTATCTCGACCGCGGCGTCATCCGCGAACGCAGCGCTGCCTCCCGGCGGTTCATGGACTCGTTCGATCACCTCTTGCCCGAGGACGTGCGGGCGGCTGTGCGCACGATCGGCGCACTTGCGGATGAGAGTGGTCTGCGTGCGCACGTCGTCGGGGGTTTCGTGCGTGACATGCTGCTCGGCCGCCCTAATCTCGACGTTGATATCGTGGTGGAGGGAGATGGGCTTGCATTCGCGGAGCGTGCTGCGGAAACCCTCGGGTACCGGCTTCGCGTGCACAAGCGGTTCGGCACCGCGGTTCTTGTGGCGAGCAAGACGCTGCACATCGATATCACGAGTGCACGTACCGAGTACTACACGCGACCCGGTGCGTTGCCCACGGTGGAACGGTCGTCGTTGCGGCAAGACCTGTTCCGCCGCGACTTCTCGATCAACGCGATGGCCGCATGCATCACGCCGGACTGCTTCGGCGCGATTGCAGATCCGTTTGGCGGCCTCGCGGATCTGGAGCGCGGCGTGGTTCGCTCGCTGCACTCGCTTTCGTTCGTGGAAGACCCCACCCGCGTCCTGAGAGCAGCTCGATTCGAGGAGCGTTACGGGTTCCGAATGGATGCCTCCACGACCGCGCTGCTTCGCCAGGCTGTCGACATGGATATGCTCGGCGAGGTGAGCGGTGCGCGGATCCGAGAGGAACTGCTCGACATCATCGATGAGGAGCATGTGGGTACGATCCTCCGGCGACTCGAGGAACTCGGTGCGTTCGCGAGTCTGGTGCCCGAGGGCGCAGACCGCGCACGCGTTCTTGACGAGGTCACGCTCGTTGCAGGGAGCTACTCCACGCTCGCGCGGTTGTTCGCGCGTCCCCCTCGTCGCAGGGTCTCGCTCGTAGTACCCGTCGCAGGGTCCGCCTCGCGGGTCAGCGTCGAGCGATGGGCGCGCCGCCTTCGCTTCGGTCGCGAATACGGTGTGCCGGCGACGACAACCGCCGAGCGCCGCGAGCCGGTGCTTGCCATGTTGCGCGATCGGCGCAAGATGCGGGACAGCCGACTCTACTTCCTGCTCCAACCGCTGCCCGAGGAGACCCTCATCTACCTGTGGGCAGTGAGCGGTGCGCAAGAGCGAGAGCGTATCGAGCGCTATCTGACCCAACTGGCGGGAACGAAGGCCGCTGTCTCGGGAGATGATCTCTCGGCGCTTGGGATGGCACCGGGTCCTGGCTACTCTGCTATCCTTGCTCAAGCACTTGCCGACCGCTTGGACGGCAAAGCTGTTGGCCGAGAGGCCGAACTCGCGAATCTCAAGCGGCTCGCACGCGCGGGACGCTGAAACGAAAGGCAGCCCGCCTGTGGGCAACATCGATATCGTCGGCATAATCCTGCGCTTCGCACTGCTCATTCCAGCGATCGTCTTCCACGAGGTCGCGCACGGCTACGCAGCGCTTGCGCTTGGCGACACCACCGCCAAGGACCAGGGGCGTCTGTCACTCAATCCCATCGCGCACATCGACCCGTGGGGCACGATCCTCTTGCCGCTGCTCATGACGGCGATGTTCGGCGCAGGGTTCGGCTACGCGAAGCCGGTTCCTGTGAATCCGTACCGGTTCCGTGGCGATCGTCGCGTGGGGATGTTCCTCACCGGTATCGCCGGTCCGACCGCCAACCTTGTGATGGCGACCATCGCAGGCATCATCGTGCGCATCCTCGGGGTGGACAACATCATCGGCACCGGCGCGTACCTGTTCGCGCTTGTGAACCTCGTTCTGCTCTTCTTCAACCTCATCCCGCTGCCGCCGCTCGACGGTTCGCGCGTGTTGCCGCTCATCCTTCCGCAGAGCGCGATGAACGCGTACCACCAGTGGGAGCGCTACGGATTCATCATCCTGATCGCCATCCTGTGGATCGTGCCTGCGGTCTTCCACTTCGACCCGTTCACGGCGTACTTCAAGGCCACAGTGTTCCCGATTCTCACGCTGCTGACAGGCGTCTAGACCGCGCTCTGCGGTATCATGGACAGGTTCCGCGCCCTCTCGTTCGAAAGGCTCCGCATGTCGAAGAAACGCGTCTTGACCGGCTACCGCCCGACCGGCCGTCTTACCCTTGGCCACTGGTTCGGGAACCTGCTCAACATGCGTGAGATGCAGGAAGAGTACGAGGCGTACTACTTCGTGGCTGACTGGCACGCGCTCACGAGCGACTGGCAAGACACCTCCGCGATCCGCAAGTACACCGAAGAGATGGTGCTCGACTGGGTGGCGGCAGGCATCGATCCGGCCAAGTCCACCATCTACCGTCAGTCCGATGTGCCCGAGGTCGCTGAACTCACGATGTACCTCTCGATGGTTGCGCCGATGTCGTGGCTCGAGCGCGTTCCGTCGTACAAGGAGCAGCGCGAGCAGATTGCCGAGAAGGACCTGTCCAACGTCGGCTTCTTCCTCTACCCGCTCATGCAGGCCGCAGACATCACGATCGTCCGGGGCGACGCCGTACCCGTAGGCGAGGACCAGGCGCCGCACCTGGAGCTGACGCGCGAGATCGTGCGCCGCTTCAACACGCAGTACGGCGACCTGCTCGTCGAGCCGAAGGCGATCATCCCTAAAGAGGGTGCCCGCGTGCCCGGCACCGACGGACGCAAGATGTCCAAGAGCTACGGCAACGCGATCTTCCTCTCGGATACGGAAGAGGACACCACCAAGAAGGTCATGGGCATGGTCACGGACCCCGCCCGCAAGCTCAAGACCGATTCGGGCAATCCCGACATCTGCCCGCTCCATCAGATTCACAAGCTCATCGGTGCCGCCGACGAGGTCGCCGAGTGGGACCGCTGCTGCCGTGTGGCCGAGTGCGGCTGTGTGGCGCACAAGCGGAAGATGGCCGAGGATCTGAACGCGTACCTCGGCGATTTCCGCGCGCGTCGCGCCGAACTCGCCAAAGAGCCCGGCTACGCCTGGGAAGTGCTTACCGACGGTGCCGCGCGCGTACGCCCTGCCGTGGATGAGCTCATGTCCGCCGTCCGCCGTTCGATGCACGTCGACAGCGGCGTCTAGCGATGGCGTACAACGTCAAGACAGATACCTTCGAGGGTCCGTTCGACCTGCTGCTGTCGCTCGTCGCGCGGCAGAAAGTCGACGTGAGCGAGCTCTCGATCGCTGATATCGCCGACCAATACCTGCTCGAGATCGAGCGGCTGGAAGAGTTCGACCTTGAGGTCGCGAGCGACTTCCTGCTGGTGGCGGCAACGTTGCTGGAACTCAAAGCCGCCAGCCTTCTGCCGCGCGAGGCAGTGGATCTTGGCGAGGATTACGAGGACCTTTCACCTGAAGAGGCACGCGAGCTTCTCGTGACCCGACTGCTTGCGTACAAGCAGTTCAAGAACGCCGCCGGCGAGCTTGCAGCGCGGTTCGAGTCGGAGACGCGCATGCACCCGCGTGCGGCCGGCCTCGAAGAGTCGTTCCTCAAACTCATGCCGGATTACCTCGAAGGCCTTACCCTCCGCGCACTTGCTGTCATCTGCGCAGATCTCGAGCACAAACGCGAGGTGTTCCTGCTTCAGGCCGAGCACATCGCTGCCGCTCCCATCTCGCTCGAGCTGCACGTCGAGGGCGTTGCCCGCACGCTCGGCAAGCGTAAGCGCGCCATGTTCTCGGAGCTCATCTCCGGCGGGGCGCGTACCGAGGAGATCGTCGTCACCTTCCTGGCGATCCTGGAGCTTTACAAGCGCGGGCTGGTCTCACTCAAGCAGGTTGCGAACTTCGGGGATATCGAAGTCGTGAAGTTGAAAGGGAAGGGGTAGTCGCGTGAGCGTGCCAGGGAATCTGAGGGGTCCGCTCGAGGCACTGCTCTTTGTGAGCGACGAGCCGGTCAGCACCGCTCGGCTCGCGAAGGTGCTGGTTGCCAACGTGGCCGACGTCGAGACCGCACTCAACGCCATCGCCGAGGAGTACGCGCGCGACGAGCGCGGATTCCAGCTCCGCGAAGTCGCTGGCGGCTGGCGTCTGGGCACGCACCCCGGCTTCCACGACTACATCGAGGAATACGTACTCTCCTGGGACACGCGCAAGCTGTCGCAGGCTGCTCTCGAGGCGCTTGCCGTCATCTCGTACCACCAGCCGGTCACCCGCCAGGGCGTGAATGCCGTTCGCGGCGTCAATAGCGAAGCCGTTATCGCGTCGCTCATCGAGAAGGGCCTCGTGCGCGAGGTCGGCCGCGATCGCGACGGCGGCAACGCCATCCTGTACGGCACCACCCGTGCGTTCCTCGAGAAGTTCGGTCTGAAAGACATCTCCGAGTTGCCACCGCTGGCCGAGTTCGCTCCCGACGCTGACACGGAGCGCGCTATCCGCGATCGTCTCAACGCACTCGAGATGCCACTGTTCGGCGAGCCGGAAGACGAAGAGGAGCCGGACGACGATGACGCCGAGCCAGAATCCGACGAGTAGCGAGGAGCGTATCAACAAGTTCCTCGCTCGGGCTGGCATAGCGTCACGGCGTGGTGCCGAGGAGCTCATCTCGGCGGGGCGGGTTCGCCTGAACGGCAACCTCGTGGTGGAGCTTGGCACGAAGGTGGTGCCGGGCAGAGATGTCGTCGAGGTCGACGGCGTGCCGGTGCGTGTCAAGGCGGACCGCGTCTATGTCGTTCTGAACAAGCCTACGGGGTACGTCTCGACGCTCAAAGACCCCCAGGGTCGCCGCACAGTCGCCGAACTCATGCCCGAGACCGATCACCGGCTCTTCAATGTCGGCCGTCTCGACATGGACACGACAGGCCTTCTGCTGCTTACCGATGACGGCGAGCTTGCGCACCGCCTCATGCATCCGCGCTACCACGTCTCCAAGGAGTACCTGGCCACGGTCGCTGGCCGTCCCACCGAGGAGACGCTCAAGCACCTTCGCAGCGGCGTTGAGCTGGACGACGGCATGACGCGCCCCGCCGAGGCCACCGCCGAGCGTCTCGGCGACACCACGAGTGTGGTGCGGCTTGTGATCCGCGAGGGGCGTAAGCGACAGGTCCGTCGGATGCTTCGTGCGGTGGGACATCGCGTCGTCGCGCTGCACCGCGTGCGCTTCGGTCCGATCGAGCTTGGCGACATGCAGCTTGGGACCACGCGTCCGCTTACCGAAGCCGAGATCACCGCGCTCATCGCGAACGCGGGTCTTGAGGGGCGTGACGACTGATGGCCCTTGTGGTCTTCACCGGCGGCGCAAGGAGCGGGAAATCGGGTGCCGCCGCGCGGTTCGCGGCGGCGCGCAGCCCGCATGTTGTGGTCGCCGTCGCGGGCGTCGCCGACGACGAGGAGATGGCGACGCGCATCGCGCGCCATCGCGCTGAGCGTCCAGCCGATTGGCAGACGCTCGAGATTGCCGGTGAGTCGCCCACCGCGTGGCTTGAGGAGCTTCGTGAGAGCGATGTGTTGCTCCTGGATTGTCTCGGCACGCTTGTGACCGACCTCCTGTGGGGCGGGGAGACGGAGCCTGCGAGCGAAGCCGAGGCGGACAGAATCGTCTCCGAACTTCTCGACGCGCTCCTTGCGCGCGAAGGCGACACCGTCATCGTGACGAACGAGGTCGGCTCGGGCGTGGTGCCCGTCTCGGCTGCAGGACGACTCTTCCGCGATGTGCTCGGCCGGGCGAACACTCGGCTGGTGGCTGCCGCGGACGCTGCATACCTCGTGGTGTGCGGGCGTTGTATCGATATCAGCGTCGCGCCGGTCGATCCGGCGTGGCCGACCGACCGATAGGAGCTTCATGACGGCCGAGGCACAACTGCACGAACTGATCGCAACGGTACAGCCGGTAGCCGAGTCGTTCCTCGTCGAGGCGCAGCAGCGGCTCGACTCGCTCACCAAACCCCCCGGAAGTCTGGGTCGGCTTGAGGAACTCGCCGCGCGCGTCGCGGTCGTCCAGCGCGATGTCCGGCCCAAGGCGGCTCCCTCAGCGATCGTGCTCATGGCGGGAGATCACGGCGTGGTCGCCGAAGGCGTCTCACCGTACCCACAGGACGTCACGTGGCAGATGGTCGCGAACTTCTCCGCAGGCGGCGCGGCGATCAACCAGCTTGCGGGCCATGCGAAGTCCACGCTCGTGTTGGTCGACGTGGGCGTCGCGTCTGACACGAGCACGTTCGGCGGTGTCGTGCAGGCCAAGGTGCGTCCCGGAACGGCCAATATGGCAGCGGGATCGGCTATGACCCGCGAGGAGGCCGCCGAAGCGCTGCTTGTTGGTGCGCGGACAGCCGCGGATCTCCACGAGCAGGGCGTTCTCCTTATCGGTACCGGCGAGATGGGCATCGGCAATACGACTGCGGCGGCAGCGCTTACCTCGGCGTTCACGGGTGTCGACCCGTCGTTGGTCGTCGGTCGCGGGACCGGTCTTGACGATGCCGGGGTCGCGCACAAGGCGGAGGTCATCCGTCGTGCGCTTGCTGTGAACGGTGTGGACAGGCTCGACGCACTTGGTGTGCTCGCTGCTGTTGGCGGCCTCGAGATCGCCGGTATGGCAGGCGTCATGCTCGGTGCGGCCTCGGTCGGATGCTGCGTCGTGGCAGATGGCTTCATATCGGGATCGGCGGCGCTCGTCGCGACGCGACTGTGTCCGGAGCTCGCCGGATACCTGTTCCCGTCGCACCGCTCGGCGGAGCCCGGTCACACGGTGGTGTTGGATGCGCTCGGACTGCAGCCGGTACTGGAGCTTGATATGCGGCTCGGTGAGGGCACGGGCGCGGCACTGGCAATCGAGATCATCAGTGCGGCGTGCGCGGTCATGTCCGGCATGGCGACCTTCGCCGAGGCCGGCGTCAGCGGAGCCGACGAAGCGTGAGTGTCCTGCGCGACATCGCTGCTGCGTTCGGGTGGCTGAGCATCGTTCCGGTCAAGGCGTACGCCGAGGCCCGTCCGACGCGGTGGTTTCCGCTCGTTGGGTGGATGTTCGGCGGTCTCGCGTACGGCATGGCACGCGCGGCAGGTCTCCTCGGATTCGGGCTGTTCGGGATGCTTCTTGCGGCTGCGCTCATCGTTGCAGCGTGGGCGGTAGGCAGCCGCTTCCTGCACTGGGACGGCGCGGCCGACAGCGTTGACGGGCTACTCGGCGGTGCGACTCCCGAGCGGCGGCTCGAGATCATGCACGACAGCAGCACGGGAGCGTTCGGAACCACGACGATCGTCCTGTTGGCGAGCCTTCAGGTGTTTTCGGTGGCAGCGCTCATCAGCTCGCTCGATCTGTGGCCGCTTGTGGCTGCGCCGGTCCTCGGACGACTCTCGGCCGTGACGGGTCTGTGGACTGTACCGCGATCGAGTACTACCGGTCTCGCCGCGCGCCTTCCGGCGTCCGAGGGGTGGCTTGCGTGGGCGATCGCCGGCGTGCTGATCGTGCCCCTGGCTCTGCTGTCGCCACTCCAGTCTCCGATGCTGCTTGTGGGCGTCATTGCCGCTATGCTGGTGCCGCGGGCGCTTGCCCGGCCCGTGGGCGGCATCAGCGGCGACCTTCTCGGCGCTTCGGTGCTGCTTGTCGAGACTCTCGTTCTTGTCGCGTCGGCACTACTGAGTGGGGGATAAGCATGGCGTCCACGACCACTGAGATCGTCATCGTCCGGCACCCCCAAACCGTAGCCAACACCGAGGGACGTTTCGTCGGTCGCGGTGACTCGCCGATCACCGAGGTCGGCAAGGAGCAGATCCTTGCTCTCACGGCGTACATGGAACGATGGAAGCCGAACGTCGTCTTCACGTCTCCGCTCAAGCGTGCGCTGATGACCGCGCAGGCTATCGTGTCGTGCGGCATCCCCGTCAACGTCGTGCCGGATCTCCAGGAGATCGACTTCGGGCGCGCCGAGGGTCTCACGTGGAACGAGATCACGACCCTCGGCATGAAGATCGACTACCTGCGCAACGGCGCCGCTCAGGACGCGCACGACCTTGGGGGACCGGGCGACGGACCCGTCGCGCCCGGCGGAGAGTCCTGGAGTGAGTTCGAGTCGCGCGTGCGCGCCGCAGCTATCGCATGCGAGGGTGCGGGGAATCGCGTCGTGATCGTGACACACGGCGGCGTGTTCCGCACGCTCCTCGCACACTGGCTTGGCCTGCCCATGGAATCGTCGTGGCGGTTCTCGGTCCCGAATGCCGGCGTCGCGACGCTGCGCGTTATCGACGGGGCGGGCGTGCTCACGAGCCTTGAGCCCTGCGTCTAGGCTGTTCGTGCTTGCGCCGCGCGCGTGAGTGCGGGACAATCCTCGGCAACCCTTGAGCAGCCGAGGAGGACCCTGACAGTGTCCTGGGACGAACTCATCCGACCCGACCTTGCGCCGCTCGTGCCGTATGCCCCCGGGCTGCGCGCGAGCCAGGTGCGCGAGCGCTCGGGCAAAGACGTCGTCCTGAAACTCTCGAGCAACGAACACCCCTGCGGCCCCGTACCTATCGCAATGGCGGCCATGCGCGAGGTGTTGCCGAGGATGAACCGGTACAGCGACGGCGGGTGCACTGCGTTGCGCCGTAAGCTGTCCGAGCGGTTCAGCGTCCCGGCCGAGAGCGTCGTGGTCGGCAACGGCAGCAACGAGATCCTGCGACTGCTCGCACAGGTAGTGCTGCGCCCTGGCGATGAGGTCGTCTTCGCCTGGCCGTCGTTCGTGGTGTACCCGATGGTGACGGCGATCTTCGGTGCGACCGGCGTGAAAGTCCCGCTGGCCGAGGGCGACGTGCTCGACCTCGACGCCATGCTCGCTGCGATTACCCCGAAGACGCGATTGGTGTTCCTGTGCAACCCGAACAACCCGACCGGCACCATCTACACCAAAGCCGACTTCGAACGCTTCCTGGCGGCGGTGCCGTCGCACGTTCTCACCGTCATCGATGAGGCGTACTTCGAGTTCGTGACCGACAGCGAGTACCCCGACGGCCTCGATTACTTCGACGGGGAGCGTCCCATCGTCATCGCGCGGACGTTCTCGAAGATCTACTCGCTCGCCGGGCTGCGCGTCGGATACGCCATCTGCCCGCCCAAGCTGGCCGAGGCACTTCACAAGGTCCGCGAGCCGTTCAACGTCAACACCGTGGCGCAGGTCGCCGCGTACTACTCGCTCGACGACGAAGCCGAGGTACGGCGTCGCCGTAAAGAGAACCAGGAACAGAAGACCTACCTGTATTCGTGCTTCGATCGGCTCGGGATCCAGTACGCGCGGTCGGAGACCAACTTCGTGTACTTCCACACATCCCAACCGGTCGAAGTCTTCCAGGCCCTCCTTGAGGAGGGCGTGATCGTCCGCGACTTCGGGAATGCCCCGGCGCTCCGACTGGGTATCGGTACTCCTGAAGACACGCAGATGACGATCGCGGCTTTCGATGTGATCGCGGCGCGGCTCGGCAAGATCTAGCGTCGCGCGCGGCTGCATCAGCGGTCAGGACATGCGACGCACGCGCTGCGTGCCGGAAGGGTGATTCCTAATGCTCGTCATTATGAGAGACCACGCCAGCCAGGCGGAGGTCGACCACGTCGTAGGTTTGCTGCACGAGGCAGGTGCCGAGGCGCATCTGTCGCAAGGCGAAGTGAAGACCATCATCGGCGTCATCGGCGAGCGCGAGGTCATGTACGCGCTCGACCTCGAAGGCCTCGCCGGTGTCGAGCAGGTCATCCGCGTCCTCAAGCCGTACAAGCTCGTTTCGCGCGACTTCCAGCCGGAGGACACGGTCATCAAGGTTGGCTCGGCAACGGTCGGCGGGGGAGCGTTCGCGATGATCGCGGGACCCTGCTCCATCGAGTCCGAGGAACAGCTCTTTGCTACCGCGCGCGCCGTCAAAGCTGCGGGCGCCACGATGCTCCGCGGCGGCGCGTACAAGCCGCGCAGCAGCCCCTACGCGTTCCAGGGGATGGGTCTTGAGGGTCTGAAGCTCCTGCGTGCGGCGGGTGACGAAGTCGGGCTCCCCGTCGTCACCGAGATTCTCGACGTTCGAGATGCCGAGAAGGTCGCCGAGTGGGCCGACGTCCTCCAGGTCGGTGCCCGCAACATGCAGAACTTCATGATGCTCGACGAGCTTGGCACCATTCGCAAGCCGGTGCTGCTCAAGCGTGGTCTCTCGGCCACGATCGAGGAGCTCCTCTCGGCGGCCGAATACGTCCTCAAGGGTGGTAACCGCGATCTCATGCTTTGCGAGCGCGGTATCCGCACGTTTGAGACGTACACTCGCAACACGCTCGACCTCGCGGCTGTCGCTGCTCTCAAGATGCTCACGCACCTGCCGATCATCGTCGATCCGTCGCATGCGACCGGTCGTCGCGATCTTGTGGCGCCCATGTGCCGTGCGGCTGTCGCCACCGGTGCCGACGGCCTCATGGTCGAGGTGCACGTCGATCCCGAGCACGCGCGCTGTGATGGTCCGCAGTCGCTGCGCCCGGCGGATTTCGATTCTCTGGTACGTGACATCACGCCGCTTGTGACCCTCGAGGGCCGCACGTTCGGGAGGTCCTGATGTTCGGTTCGATGATGATAGTCGGCATGGGGCTCATCGGTGGCTCGATCGCCGCTGCAGCGAAGTCGCTTGATGAGCCGCCGTTGATCTACGCGGTGGACACCGATTCCGAGACGCTTGCGTACTCGGTTGAGACCGGGCTCGCCGACGCTGCTGCGCAGCCGGATGAGGCATTCTCGGCGGGTTGGCTCGCTCCCGGTGTGGTGGACGTGGTCGTGCTGGCGACGCCGGCACGCAGGATCGTCGAGTGGCTCTCGCGGCTCGACGACGCCGGGTATGTCGGAATCGTCACCGACGTGGCTTCCACGAAACATGGCGTCATTCTTGCCGCGAACAAGCACTCAGGGACCTCGTTCGCATTCGTTGGCGGTCATCCGATGGCGGGATCGGAGCGAAGCGGCGTGAAGGCCGCCGATTCCGGGCTCTTCCGCGGCGCGTACTACGTGCTCACGCCCACCGAGGACACCAACCTGGAGGCGTACCGGCAGGTGCATGAGTTCGTCTCGGCGATAGGCGCCCGGGTCATCTCGGTTCCCGCGGAGGCGCACGACGAGGCCGTCGCGGTCGTGAGTCACGTTCCGCACGTCGCGGCTGCTGCGCTCGTGGCCCTGGCGTCGCGGCGCTCGCAGCGCGGTGGCCGAGACGTGCTGCGTCTGGCTGCCGGCGGCTTCAAGGACATGACGCGCATCGCTGCCGGAAGTCCGGAGCTGTGGACGGGCATCTGTCTCGACAACGCTGGACCGCTCGTGGCTGGTATCGAGGAGCTGCAGGCGGTTCTCGGCGAGTTCGCGGATGCGGTCACAGAGCGCGACGCCGAGGCTATCAGAACGTGGCTAACAGAGCCGGCAGACGTCAGGCGCGCGCTCCCTGCGCAATGGGTGCCCGACACCGCCGCACTCTTCGAGCTTTCGCTGCCGATGACCGACCGACCCGGCGTGGTAAGCCAGGTGACGACGGCCGTAAGCCGGGTAGGATGTAACATCGAGGACATCGAGATCGATCACCAGTCGGAGGACAGCGCCGTTCTCCGCCTCATTCTCACCGATGAGGGTGACCGTGCCCGCCTGATGAAGGACCTTGACGCCGCAGGGTTCAACGCGGTGCTCAAGCCGCTGGAGTAAGGGGTACGCATGCGCTACCACGTCCGTCCGACCGCATCGCCGCTCATCGGCTCCGTCCGCGTGCCTGGCGACAAGTCGATCTCGCACCGTGCGGTGCTCTTCTCGGCGATGGCCGATGGCACCTCGCGCATCACAGGCGTGCTCGACAGCGCCGACGTACGCTCGACGATAGCGGCGGTGAGCGCGCTTGGCGCCGTGGTCGAGATCATAGCCGAGGAAACCGACGGGCTGACGCTTCTCGTGCACGGATGGGGGAGCGACGGTCCCGTTGAACCGGTCGGGCCCATCGACTGCGGCAACAGCGGTACCACCATCCGGCTTCTGTTGGGTGTTCTCGCCGGCTGGGGCATTCACGCCGTGCTCACGGGCGACGAGTCGCTCTCGCGGCGTCCGATGCGACGCGTCACAGCTCCGCTTGCCGAGATGGGCGCGCGGTTCGAGACTGCCGAGGGTGGCGTAGCGCCCGTGGGCATCAGCGGCAGTGCACTCGCTCCGGCCGACTTCGACCTACCGGTCGCAAGCGCGCAGGTGAAGACGGCACTGTTGCTCGCAGCCCTTCGTGCTCCGGGGACGACGACCGTCTGCGAACCGGCTCCCAGCCGGGACCACACCGAGCGGATGCTCCCCGGGTTCGGGGTGCCCGTGACGCGCGACGGGCTCTGTGCGAGCGTGACGGGGCCGACATCGCTCACGGCGGCCGACGTCGCCGTGCCGGCAGATCCTTCCTCGGCAGCATTCCTGGTAGGCGCAGCGTTGCTCGTTCGGGGGAGCGACGTCACGCTGCCCGGAATCTCGCTCAACACCACCCGCATCGGCTTTCTGCGCGTGCTCGCTCGCATGGGCGCCGACATCGACGTGACCCAGGGTCCCGACGTGTGTGGCGAGCCGACCGGCGACGTCCGCGTACGGTTCACGGAACGCCTCGACGGCACCACGATCACCGCCGAGGAGGTCCCGTCGCTCATCGACGAGGTGCCGCTGCTTGCGATCGTCGCGACCGCCGCCGTGGGTACAACGCGATTCGAGGGCGTGGGCGAACTGCGCGTGAAGGAATCGGACAGGCTTGCGGCCATCGCAGACGCCATCAACGCTCTACAGGGGGGCGCTGTCGCTACGGAGGACACGCTTACTGTCACGGGCGGGCGCCCGCTTGTTGGTGCCGAGCTCGACTCGCTTGCCGATCATCGTCTTGCTATGGCATTCGCCATCGCTGGCCTGGTCGCGGAAGGCGAGACGGTCATCGATCGGTTCGAGGCCGTGGACGTCTCCTATCCCGGATTTGCGGGTGACGTCAAAACGCTGATGGAGGGCACGTCCCACTGAGGTGCGTGCTTTCACGCGTGCTATCATCGGCGTGCCCGACAGAACCAACCCCGCAGGAGTCTCCCGAATGATCATCGCCATCGACGGACCGGCCGCATCCGGGAAATCGACCGTGGCCCGCGCCGTAGCGCGACGCCTCGGCTTTCGGTACCTGGACACCGGTGCTATGTACCGCGCAATCGCTGCCGAGGCGGTCCGTCTCGGACTGCCGCTGGAAGACGCCGGTGCTATGGCTGCGCTCGCGGAAACCACGCATATCTCGTTCACGTACGCGGAGGGCGACCCGATTCCGGGCGCCGTTCTCGTGGGCGGAGCTGACGTCACCGCCGAAATCCGCACACCGCAGGTTGACGCAGCGGTGAGTCTGGTTGCGCGCATACCCGGCGTACGAGCGGCACTCGTTCCAATCCAGCGGCGGTTCGCGACTGGGTCTGACACGGTCGTCGAGGGCCGTGATATTGGTACGGTCGTGTTCCCGGACGCGGCCGTGAAGGTGTACCTCACCGCGACGCCCGAAGAGCGCGCCCGCCGCCGGTTCGGTGATCGCGAAGCGGCAGGGCACGAGGCCGAGATCGCCGCGGTAGCCGCAGACATCGCCCAGCGCGACATGCTGGACAGCACGCGTGCCGCAAGCCCGCTAGCAACCGCCGCTGATGCACACGTCATCGACACAACCGGCCTTTCGGTCGACGGTGTCGTCGACCAGATTGAGGCGCTCGTACGAGAGGCGGCCATCTGATGTTTGCGGCGATCGTCAGGGCCCCCGCGCGAGTCGTATTCAAGGTCGCATTCCGCATCAAGGTCGTCGGCCGCGAGAATATCCCGAGCACCGGCGGCGCCATCATCGCCGGCAACCACGTTTCGTACATGGATCCCGCGTTTCTGTGGACGTACTCGCCGCGGTGGATCCACTTCATGGCCAAGAGCGAGCTCTTCCATGGCTGGGTCGGGTGGCTTCTCACGAAGTTCTACGCGTTCCCGGTGGCGCGGGGAACGGCCGATCGTGCCGCCATCGGCACAGCGACCACATTCCTGGAATCCGGTGAACTCGTCGGTATGTTTCCCGAGGGCACCCGTGCCGGCGCTGATGGACCAGGCGAAGCGCACGGTGGCGTCGCATTCATCGCGATGCGCGCGGGCGTGCCGGTCGTGCCGGTGGCCTTCTCGGGCACCGAACGCGTCTTGCCAAGAGGCCAGAAGCTGCCGAAGTTCGTACGGGTCGTCATCAAGATCGGGAAGCCGATCGATCCTGCGGATTACACTGAAGGTACGCGCAAGGAGCGTGTCGAGACGCTGACAGCCGAGATCATGCGGCGCATCGGCGAGGAGCTTGTAGAGGCCGGGAGGCTGTAGAGATGCGCGTCGTCGTCGCTCAACATGCAGGCATCTGTTACGGCGTGGAGCGCGCGCTTAAGTTGGCGGGCGAAGCAGCAGATGCCGGTGGACCCGTCCACACCCTCGGGCCGCTGATTCACAACCCTCAGGCGGTTCAGGCGCTGCGTGACCGTGGTGTCGAGGTTGCTGATTCTGTGGACCAGGTGGTCGACGGCACGCTCGTCATCCGGTCGCACGGCGTCGATCCAGCCGTTATCGTGCAGGCCGATGCAGCGGGTCTTGCCGTCATCGATGCGACCTGCCCCTTCGTATCAACAGCGCAGCGCCACGCTGCAGACCTGGCCCGTGAGGGATATGCGGTCGTCATCGTTGGCGAGGCGGAACACCCCGAGGTCGAAGGCATCCTCGCGCACGCAGGCGGCTCGGCGCTGATCGTGCAGCGCGCCGTCGATCTTCCTGCGCGTCTCCCTTCGAAGCGCGTCGGCGTCGTCGTGCAGACGACGCAGTCGCCGTCGCGTCTTGAGGAAGTCGTCGCAGCGCTTCTCGGCAGTGTGAATGAGCTGCGAGTGTTCAATACCATTTGCAGCGCCACAGCCAAGCGCCAGAAAGCTGCTGACGAGCTCGCTCGTACGGTCGACGTGATGGTCGTCGTGGGCGGACGCAACTCAGGCAATACCACACGCTTGGCCGAGATATGTCGTGCGGTTAACGAGCGCGTGTACCACGTTGAGACGGCTGACGAGCTCGATCCCGCATGGTTCGCAGACGCGGAAGTAGTCGGCGTGACCGCGGGCGCCTCTACGCCTGATGAGCAGATCGCCGGCGTGATCGCGGCTATCGAAGCACTCAACGACGATGTCCGCTGAGCGCTATGGCGAGGAGATTCCCGCCGAGGGTGGTCGTATCGCCTCGCTCGCCCCTGACGGTGCGATAGCTGCGTCGGGCATCGAGGCGGGCGATATCGTCCGCGAGGTCGATGATCAGCCCGTTCTGGACATCCTGGACTGGCAGTGGCTCACGGCGGACGATGAGTTCTCGGTCACGATCGAGCGCGATGGCGACTTGTTCGAGGCGGACGTGCATCGCGTGCCTGGTGAGCCGCTCGGCCTTGAGTTCGAGGGCGTCGTCTTCGACGGGGTTCGGCAGTGCGCGAACGCGTGTGCATTCTGTTTCGTTGCGCAGTTGCCGGCAGGCCTCCGCCCGGCGCTCTACGTTCGAGACGATGACTACCGGCTCTCATTCCTGTACGGCAACTTCATCACGCTCACCAACCTGGAAGAACGCGATGTCGAGCGCATCGTCCGTCAGCAGCTGTCGCCGCTGCATATCTCGCTCCATGCGGTGGACGAGGATGTTCGCGCGCGGCTGGTATGCCCCACCGTCGAGGACACCACGCTCGATCGCATCGACGAGCTTCTCTCGGCTGGAATCGAGATCCACGTGCAGATCGTGCTCGTTCCGGGTGTCAACGACGGTGAGGTACTGACACGGTCGCTTGAGTGGCTCGCGTCGCGCAGCGGCGTGCTCTCGGTCGGCATCGTTCCGCTCGGCTATACCGCGCATCAACGGCGCTTCGAACGTTCGTTCACGGCGGGGGAGTCGCAGGAGCTCATCCGGTCGCTCGATCCCTGGAAAGCTCGGATGCGCGCGTCGCAGGGTATCGGTTGGGTGTATGCCGCCGACGAGTTCTATCTGGCGGCGGGGGAGATGATCCCCGAGAGTGCCGAGTACGATGACTTCCCTCAATACGAGAACGGCATCGGACTCGTGCGGGCGTTCATCGACGAGTTTGCCGACGCAACGGCTGTCGGGTTGTCGGTCTCAAGCGACACGGTCCTTGTGACGGGTACGCTCTTCGCACCGGTACTAGAGTCGCTCGTCGAGCGGTTCGATCTGGGGGAGCGCGTGCGCGTTCTGGCGGTTGCGAATCGCTTCTTCGGTGGGAACGTCTCTGTGACGGGTCTTCTCACCGGTGGCGACATCATAGACGCCGTTCGCACTGACCGAACCGGTGCGCAGTACCTCGTACCGGACATCGTGGTAAACTCCGACGGTCTATTGCTGGACGACGTCCCCGCCGGGGACCTGGCAGTCAGGACCGAGGCCCGCGTACGACTGGTGGGCCCCGATGCCGCAGCGCTCGTAAATGCGCTTGCGGCAACCGTGTAAGGAGGACCCCATGAGCCTACCGCTCATCGCCGTGGTCGGCCGACCGAATGTCGGTAAGTCCACGTTCGTGAACCGGATCGTGCAAGGCCAGGACGCTATCGTCCACGCATCAAGCGGTGTTACCCGAGACCGTAGCTACCATCGTGCAGACTGGAACGGCGTAGAGTTCATGCTCGTCGACACCGGCGGCATCGAATTCACGGCGGACGATGCATTCGGTCCGTCGATCCGCGCTCAGGCAGTCACCGCGGCCGAGCAGGCCGACATCGTCGTGTTCCTGGTGGACGGCAAGTCCGGCATCGCGCCGGGTGACGAAGACGTCGCCAAGCTCTTGAAGCGCTCGGGGGCAACCGTCTTTCTCGTCGTGAACAAGGCGGACAATCCCGGCAACTTCGACATGATCCACGAGTTCTGGGGTCTGGGACTCGGTCAGCCGTGGGGCGTCTCGGCGTTGCACGGTCACGGCACCGGTGACCTGCTCGACGAGATCGTCTCGGCATTGCCGGAATCCGAGCCGGAGCCCGAGATCGACGCCATCAATGTCGCCATCATCGGGCGGCCGAATGCAGGGAAGTCGTCGCTCTTCAACCGCCTGCTAGGCGTGGAGCGCTCAATCGTCTCGGACGTTGCCGGCACCACTCGCGACGCGCTCGACACGCTGCTCGAGCGAGACGGCGTCGCGTATCGACTTGTCGACACTGCGGGCCTACGCCGCAAGTCGCAGATCGACGAGGAAGTCGAGTACTACAGCTTCGTGCGCGCGATGCGTGCGATCGACCGTGCTGACGTGGCTGTACTCGTGGTCGACTCTCCGCTCGGCATCACCGATCAGGACCAGCGCGTCGCACGCTTCGCTGCCGAGCGCGGCTGCGCCATCGTCGTTGTTCTCAACAAGTGGGACATCGTCCCGGGTCCTGAGGACAAACTCGAAGTATCGGCGACCGTGCCCGAGAAGCTCGGATTCATCGGCTTCGCACCGGTGCTTCGCGTGAGCGCGCTAACGGGTACCGCGATTGGAAAGGTACTGCCGGCCATCAAGCAGGCATATGATTCCTTCACGCAAACCATTCCGACGAGTGGGCTCAACAAATGGCTGACCGATGTCCGCGCCACCGGGCACACCGTGTCGCATCAGGGCAAGGCGCTTCGCCTCAGCTACGTCACGCAGACCGGTGTGAAGCCGCCCGTGTTCACCTTCTTCGCGAATCACCCGCAACTGGTGGACGACGGCTTCGAGCGTTACCTCGAGAACCGGATTCGCGAGAACTTCGACCTGACAGGCACGCCGATCAGGCTGCGATTCAGGAAGAAGGCGTAGTCTTTGAGCGCGCCGGTTGCCATTGTCGTCTCGCTTGTCGTGGCGTTCTTGCTCGGCAGCATCCCGTTCGCCGTCATAGTGAGTCGGCTGTTCTTTAAGAAGGACATTCGCTCGTTCGGATCCGGGAACCCTGGGGCTACGAACGTGCTTCGCACGTTCGGACCGGTGGCCGGTTTCGCCACCTTCGCGCTCGATATCCTCAAAGGCGCGGTCGCGGTCTACATCGCACAGCGACTTGCTCCAGCCGCGTGGAGCACCGACGGGGTGGACTGGTTGATGATCGCCGCGGCTATGTCAGCGATCGCCGGTCACGCCTTCTCGCCCTTCATCGGCTTCAAGGGTGGCAAGGGCGTTGCGACTGCCGCCGGCGCGATCGGCGTGATCATGCCCGCCGCGTTCTTCGTGCTTCTGGCTATGTTCTTGGTCATTCTCGCGATCACTCGGATGGTCTCGCTCGGCTCGATCACCATCGCCCTGGAACTGTCGGTCCTCTGCGTTCTGCTCTACGGGGATCGCACGCCGATCATGCTCTTCGGCGTGCTCGGCGGCGCGCTTGTCGTCTGGCGTCATCATACGAATCTCCGGCGCATCTTCCGGGGAGAAGAGCATAAGATAGGTACGGCAGTCTGATCGTTCGGGAAGGACGCGCACGATGCGTATTGCGGTGATAGGTGCCGGCTCGTGGGGAACCGCGGTCTCAGCGCTCCTCGGCAGCAAGGGCACGGATGTACAGCTGTGGGCTCGTGAGCCCGAGATCGCCGAGGGCATCAATGCCATGCGGCAGAATCCGCTCTACCTGACCGACGTCGTTCTGCCGGGTTGCGTCGTTGCGACGCCTGACATCGAAGAGGCGCTGCGCGGGGCCGAGGCGGTCGTCATCGTGACACCAAGCCACGGGGTTCGCGGCACGGCCGAATCGATGAAGCCGTTCCTGGCCGACTCGATGCCCATCGTGAACCTGTCGAAAGGCGTCGAGCGAGGCACGGACATGCGGATGACCGAGGTGCTCGAGGATGTTCTCGGCAACCGCGCCAGACTGGCCGCGCTTTCCGGCCCCAACCATGCCGAGGAAGTTAGCAAGCAGGTTCCGTCGGCGACTGTCGTTGCCGCGTACGATGAGGCGGTCGGCCGCATGTTCCAGGACGCCTTCATGGCTCCCACCTTCCGCGTGTATACCAATCCCGATGTCGTCGGCGTCGAGCTCTGCGCGGCGTGCAAGAATGTCGTCGCAGTTGCAGCAGGCATGTCCGACGGGCTGGGCTACGGCGACAACACGAAGGCGACGCTCATGACGCGCGGTCTTGCCGAGATGGCCCGCCTGGGTGCTCGCCTTGGCGCCAACCCGCTCACGTTCATGGGACTTGCGGGTGTGGGCGACCTCATCGCAACGTGCACGAGCCGTCACAGCCGCAACCGCGGTCTGGGTGAGCATGTGGCGCTCGGTGGCTCGGTCGACTCATACGCCGCTGAGACGCACATGGTGGCCGAGGGTGCGTATTCGTGCGTGTCAGTTGATGAACTTGGACACCGCGAGGGCATGGAGCTGCCGATCACACACCAGGTGCGCTCCATTCTCTACGATGGCGCTTCGCCGACGACAGCGGGTGCGCTGCTCATGGGACGCGCGGCAAAAGACGAGCTTCACGGCATGGGATTGATCGTCGACGAGGAGGTCTGATGAAACGTCCGTTGCTCATCGCGCCATCGATTCTGTCGGCAGACTTCGACAGACTTGGCGAGGCCGTCGCACTTGTCGAGGCAGCAGGCGCCGACGTCATCCACGTTGACGTGATGGACGGTCATTTCGTTCCTAACCTCACCATAGGGCCGCCGGTCGTCAAGGCGCTGAAGCGTGTCGCGACCGTTCCGCTCGACGTGCATCTCATGATCGACAACGCCGATGACACCGTCGGCTGGTATCTGGATGCGGGCGCGGACATCGTGGTCGTGCACATCGAGGCGTGCAACCACGTACACCGCATCGTGCAGACCATCCATGAGGCTGGGGCGCAGGCGGGTGTCGCGCTCAATCCCGGCACGCCGGTATCGGCGCTGGAAGGCATCATCGCCGACGTGGACCTGATTCTCGTCATGAGCGTCAATCCAGGGTTCGGCGGGCAAGCCTTCATCCCGACGACGGTGGCCAAGATCGAAGAGGTCGTGCGTTTGGCGACTGCCAAGGGCGCATCGCCCCGCATCGCCGTAGACGGCGGAATCGATGTCCGCACTGCGCCGCTCGTCGCCGCAGCGGGTGCCGATATGCTCATCGCCGGGAGTGCCGTGTTCTGCGCCGAGGACCCCTCGGCTGCACTTGGTGCCATTCGAACTGCAGCGGTGACCACGCTGGTGTAATATAGGCGAGTACTTTCTTCAGGGCGGGGTGAGATTCCCCACCGGCGGTGACAGCCCGCGAGCCCCTTTTGGGGCAGATCCGGAGAATTCCCGGAGCCGACGGTAGAGTCCGGACGAGAGAAGGAAGGTCGAGGCGTGAGCCTGTTCTCCGACGATGCGTCGGCTATTCACGATCCGTTCTTGCGGCGCGCGTTTACGCTTGCGCTGCGCGGTCGTGGTTCTGTGAGTCCCAATCCGATGGTGGGCTGTGTCGTCGTTCGCGAGGGTGTAGTCGTCGGTGAGGGCTACCATGAGCGAATCGGTGCCCCGCATGCCGAGGCTGTGGCGCTTGCTGCGGCGGGGGATCAGGCACGTGACGCAACAGTCTACGTGACCCTCGAGCCGTGCACCCACTACGGCCGCACGCCACCGTGTGCTCCCGCCCTGATCAAGGCCGGCGTGGCTCGCGTTGTCATTGGGATGCGCGACCCGAATCCGGATGTCTCCGGCGGCGGAGCGGCGCTTCTTGCCGAGGCCGGCATCCCTGTTGAGTTCGCATCGCATGAGGGACCCTTCGTGCGTCTCAATGAAGCATGGTTGCACCGCATCGCCACCGGGCGGGCATTCACGCGCGTGAAGGTGGCCCTGACGCTGGATGGTCGCCCGGCACTGTACGCGAGCCGACGCGCTCGCATCACCGGGGCTGGCGGTGCCTCGGTCACGATGGATCTTCGTGCCGGTTCTACTGCGGTTGCCGTGGGTGCTGCCACTGTGAAGGTTGACGATCCCGTCCTCACGACGCGTGACCCGGACGACCGGGCGGCTGTCCGTCAGCCGATACGGGTCGTTCTGTCTCGCACATCGGTGCCATCGCCCTCTGCGAGGATCTTCACCTCAGGCGGCTCACGTGTGCTGCTCGTCACGAGCGATGCCGCAAACACCACAGCGGTCCAGGCGGTGGAGTCTGCAGGAGCCGAGGTCATCCACTACCGGTACGCTGATGGCATTGCGGGTGCGCTCCACGCGCTGGCCGATCATGGGATTGATGACGTTCTGATCGAGGCGGGACCGACGATGGCGAGCGCTCTGTGGAGCGGACGGCTCATCGAGGAGCTCATTGTCGTACAGGCTGGCGGGATGGGCGGAAACGCCGCACCGCCGCTGTATCTCGGGGGTCCTGACGCGGCTGCAGGTGACCTGGTGCCTTCGATGCGGGCTGTGGAAGCTGCGATACGAGGTGAGGACGCGATCACCGTGTGGCGTCCACGCAAGAAGACTGACGCCGTTCAAGAAGACGGAAGGAGTTCGTGATGTTCACCGGTCTCATCGAATGCGAAGGGATCATCACCCGTGCCGAGCGTGTGTCGGGCGGAATGCGGCTGGAGGTGTACGCTCCCGAGTTCGGCAGAGACATGGCGATCGGCGATTCCATCGCGGTAGACGGAGTCTGTCTCACCGTCGTCAAGTTCATCCGAGGCGCGTTCCTGACCGATGTGAGCGGCGAGACGCTGGAGCGCACAACGCTCGGCGCCCTTCGGCAAGGATCGAAGGTCAATCTCGAGCGCGCGCTGCGCCTCTCGGACCGTTTGGGCGGTCACATCGTCTCGGGCCACATCGATGGCGTCGGACGCATCGAGCTCAAGCAGCAGGCCGGCAAGTTCACGGTGTACCAGATTCAAGCGCCCGCTGAGGTCATGGCATACGTTATCGAGAAGGGTTCGATTGCTGTAGATGGCATCTCCCTGACCGTTGCGCGTGTCGGTGAGACCGGGTTCACGGTCGCGGTCATACCGCAGACCGAGGAGACGACGACGCTCAAAGAGAAGCCGAATGGTGCCCCCGTGAACCTGGAGGCAGACATGCTCGGCAAGTACGTGAAACGCTTCGTCGCGCTGTACGCGGGCGTCGATGACGACACACCGGCCGCAGGCAAGCGCGGACTTGGCGATATGCTTCGCGAGTTCACAGAGGGGCGGTAACGATGGCTGCACCGTTCGCCAGCATCGAGGAGGGTATCGAGGCGATACGCCAGGGTCGCATGTTGATCGTCGTCGACGATGAGGATCGCGAGAACGAAGGCGACTTCGTGATGGCTGCCGAGAAGGTCACTCCCGAGGCGATCAACTTCATGGCGCGCCATGGACGCGGACTCATCTGCCTTCCCATGTCGGGGGAGCGCCTGGATGCGCTGCGCATTCCACCGATGACCGGGAACAACACGTCAGCACAGGGAACCGCGTTCCATGTGTCGATCGGGGCCAAGGGCAGGATCACGACCGGCATCTCTGCAGCAGATCGTGCGGAGACCGTGCTCGCGGCGATCGATCCGGCATCCACGCCCGACGATATCGCGATGCCCGGGCATGTGTTCCCGCTTCGGGCGAAACCAGGCGGCGTGCTCGAGCGCGCGGGACACACCGAGGCAGCGGTCGACCTTGCCCGGCTCGCCGGGCTTGCTCCTGCCGGTGTCATCTGCGAGATCATGAACGAGGACGGCACCATGGCACGACGTCCGCAGCTTGAGCAGGTCGCGGCAGAGCACGGCCTGCTGATGGTCACCGTTGCCGATCTCATCCGCTATCGGCGGCGCACCGAGCGCCTCGTGGAGCGCGTGGCGACCGTCCGAATGCCCACACGCCACGGTGAGTTCATCGCGCACGGCTACCGGTCGCTTGTGGATGACTCCACCCATGTCGCCCTTGTCGTCGGTGATGTTCGCGATGCGTCGGACGTTCTCGTCCGGGTGCATTCCGAGTGCCTTACCGGCGATGTCTTCCACTCGCTGCGTTGCGATTGCGGCGATCAACTCGAGGAAGCGATGCGCCTCGTCCAGGCCGAAGGCCGAGGTGTCGTGCTCTACATCGTCGGCCACGAGGGACGCGGCATCGGGCTTGAGAACAAGCTCAAGGCGTACGAACTCCAGGAGCAGGGTGCTGACACCGTCGAGGCCAACGAGGCACTCGGGTTCCCTGCTGACCTGCGCGACTACGGTATCGGCGCACAGATCCTCGCGGACCTTGGACTGACGACGATGCGGCTGCTCACCAACAATCCGACTAAGATCGTCGGCCTTCAGGGCTACGGTCTCACGGTTACCGAACAGGTACCGCTGCAGGTCGGTTGCGGTACCGAGAACATCGACTATCTGCGCACGAAGAAGGAGAAGATGTCCCACCGGCTCGAACTGCCGGAGTAGGGACGGGGAGGAGCTTACATGAGCGTCTTTGAAGGAAACATGATCGGAACGGGTCTTAAGGTCGGAATCGTCATTAGCCGATTCAACGAACTTCTCTCGTCTCGGCTGCTCTCGGGTGCCAATGACGCGCTCGCACGCCACGGTGTGAGCATGGACGATGTCGACGTCGCCTGGGTCCCCGGCGCGTTCGAGATTCCGCTTGTTGCCAAGCGGATGGCCGCTTCCGAGAAGTACGATGTCGTGCTCGCCCTCGGCGTCGTGATTCGCGGCGGCACCCCGCACTTCGAGTACGTCTCGGCCGAGGTCTCGAAGGGCGTTGCGGCCGCTTCGCTCGACACGGGTGTCCCGGTGATGTTCGGCGTGATCACCGCCGACAGCATCGAGCAAGCCGTGGAGCGTGCCGGCACGAAGTCGGGCAACAAGGGTTGGGATGCCGCGCTCGCAGGAATCGAGATGGCGAACCTGCTCCACGAGGTCTGAGAATCGCCCCAGGAAAGCCGAAAGGCCCGCAGCGCTGACGCGTTTCGGGCCTTTCTTCTGGGCAATCCATTGGGTTCTCGCCACCCCGTGGCTGTCAACCGTGGACGTCCGTTCTTCCCTGCCGCTCGCTAGAGCGGGAGTACAACCTAGCAAAGCTCACAGCGCCGCACAAGCGACCCTGTGTTCGATTCGATGAACGGTCGCGCAAACGCGGTGTGAGGCACCTCGTGCGCGGTGGAAGGTTGCTGCTTTCGACCACGCGGCGTATCCGCTAACCTGGACTAGCGAATGTTCCTACAACCGCGCCTACATCGACGAGGGAGAGCTGCTTGATGCCCGATGATCCGAACGATCCTCGATCCGAACGACATGCAGTGCTCGACGTGTTCGGCCTCAAGCTTGAGGTCAGCAATCCTCGCCTTGCCGAGTTGCTCACGATGAACGCCAAAGAAGCGCTGACGACGGATCTACGAGAGCTCTCTCCGCGGAGTGAGGAACGCATGCGTGCCGAGGATATCGCCCAGGCGATGCCCGAGATGATGGTGTCGGCGCCGTCTCCGCACGACGATGACGTCGCCCGGATCCGCAAGGAGTTCCGAATGCGTGTGGCCGAAGCTGGTCAGGCGCTCGGTTTTGAGACCCGTCCGGACGGGCTATGGATCTCGCCGACCGGCGTGCGCATCCTAACGCGGACGGCAGAGCGACCACTCTCGCTCGCGGCAGCCACGCACTTCGTTGGCGAGATGAGCCTTATCCATCAGCAGCGCGAGGACGCCTCGGAGTGTGCCGTACTCTTCGTCGTCTGCGACCAGCAGACTGCCGATGTCTTCAAAGTCGCGATCAGGCAGCGTCGCCTGTACAACGTCATGCGCACCGCCGGGATCGACAATCTTGAGGAGATGCGTGCGATGGTGCACGGTGGGACGCTCTCGCATCAGCAGGCCACGCTGCTGCTCGCCCCGGTCGCGAACATCGACGTGGGGGAGATGATGGCCGTGCTTCACGCGCAGTCCGCAGGTCCTGAGTTCCCCGTCGACGTACTGTAGCGCATGACCGATCCGCGCATCTGGATCGGGATGAGCGGCGGTGTGGACAGTTCGCTGTCTGCAGCCCTTCTCTTGGAGCAGGGATACGACTGCGTCGGCGTGACGATGGACTTGGGCAGAGGCGCACCAGATGCCGCGGTGGCCGATGCACGAGCTGTCTGTGACCATCTCGGGATTCCTCACCGGGTGGTCGATCTCGCTCGTGAATTCAGTGAGCGTGTGGTCGCCGCGACAGCTGCAGCGTATGCCGGCGGTGCGACACCCAATCCGTGCGTGCTGTGCAACGATAGCGTGAAGTTCGGTGTTCTCCTGGACGAGGCCCGTGAGGACGGTGCTGCCCTCGGCACCGGGCACTACGCCCGAATCGCGCATACGCCACAGGGTCCGCTGCTTGCACGTGCTGCGGACGTCTCGAAGGACCAGACATACTTCCTGTATCGCCTCACCGGCGAGCGGCTTCGACATGTCGTGTTCCCACTTGGCGGGCTCACGAAGTCACGCGTCCGGGAGATGGCTGCCGAACGCGGTCTGAGCGACAAGCACGGCGCGGAGAGCCAGGACGCGTGCTTCCTTGGCGCTGGAGGATACCCTGAGCTCGTTGCGGCGACACACCCGGAGGCGTGCGTCCCGGGCGATATCGTCGACACGAGCGGCAAGGTCCTCGGAGAGCACAACGGGCTGTGTCGCTACACGGTCGGCCAGCGTCGCGGCATCGGCATCGCAAGTGCGGAGCCGCTGTATGTACTTCGACTGGATGCGAAGACCGGCGCCGTCGTGGTGGGGCCGTACCGCGCGCTCGAGGTCGAGAGCATCGTGGTCGGCCAGGTCGTGTGGTCCGGAGATGTCGTCGAGGAGCAGGTCGACGTGATGGTGCGCTACAACGCCCCCGCGGTTCGCGCACGCGTGCAGATGCGCGATGAACATCTCCACGTGGAGTTGATGACTCCGCTAGTCGGTGTCGCGCCCGGACAATCGCTCGTATGCTACAACGGTGATGTCGTGCTCGGCGGAGGAATCATCGAGGAGGCGTCGTGATCGACCTGCACGTCCATACCTGGCGCTGTCGTCACGCCGTGGGGACTGTTGCCGAGTACGTTGCCACCGCGGCCGAGCGAGGCATTGACACAATCGCTCTCACGGATCATCTGCCGCTCTCGCCGGAGCTGGTCGCTCGCGATCCAGAGGTGGCCCGGTACGCAATGCCCGCCGACGAGCTGCCGGAGTACGTTGACGAGGTCATTGCCGCCCGCGAGTCGGCGCGTGCCATGGGCGGCCCCGAGGTGCTGCTCGGCATCGAGGCGGATGTCTACCCCGGCAACGAGGAGTTCGTACGAGCGCTGCTGTCAGAGCATCCTTTCGACGTCGTGCTTGGATCCGTGCATTTCGTGGATGGCTGGGCGTTTGACGACCCGGATCGCCGTGAGGGGTATGCGTCGTGGGATGTCCGAGCGCTTTGGGAGCGCTACTTCGGTGACCTGGTGTCTGCAGCGCGCAGCGGTCTCGCGGATGTGATCGGTCACGCGGACCTGGTGAAGAAGTTCGGATACGTGCCTGAAGGCGATCTTATGCCGCTCTTTCGTGAGGTGGCGGATGCGTTCGCCCAGGCAGGTGTTGCTGTTGAGGTGAATACCGCAGGACTGCGCAAGCCGTGTGCAGAGCTGTATCCGTCGGCACCATTCCTGGTCGCGCTCAACCGCGCAGGAGTGCCGGTCACTATCGGGTCCGACGCGCACGCGCCGGTCGAAGTAGGCTCGGCGTATGAAGAGGCACGCGATGCTCTGAGAGACGCCGGATACCGTTCGCTTGTGGTGTTCCGGTCGCGACAGGCCGAGGAGGTACCGCTGTGAGTCAAACGGCGATCACTGTGGGTCACGTGCTGCGTGCGCTCCTGGACGCATATCCCCTCGAATGGGCCGAATCGTGGGACGCCGTCGGACTGCGAATCGGCGATCCATCATGGGCCGTTCGAAGGGCCTTGGTCACCTTGGATGCCAACGCCTCGGCCGTTGATAGGGCGATCGAGGCAGGGTGCGACATGCTCGTCACGCATCACCCGCCGTTCCTCGAACCACTTGACGATGTCACCCCCGCCAGCGATACGGGTGCGCTCGCACTTCGTGCTGCTCGTGCTGGTGTTGCAGTCGTCAGCATGCACACCAATCTGGACCGCTCGCCGGCAGGAGCGACGGTGCTGCCATCGATCCTGGGTCTCGACATCATCGAGCCTCTTGAGGCGCAGGTTGTCGGTTTGCCAGCGAACGTACGGATGGGTCGTCTGTGCAGCGTCCAGTTGACCTCGCTCACCGAATTCGCGACGCGTATCAGTGCGTCACTCGGAGTTCAACCGCGCGTGTGGGGAGACCCGGACAGCAAGGTCGAGTCTGTAGCCGTGGGCAACGGGTCGGTACGCTCTCTCATCGCCGCCTCGCGGTTGGCAGGAGCCGATGTCCTGCTCGGCGGCGAGGTGCGGTATCATGACGCCCTGGACGCCGCAGCTTCTGGCCTTGCCATTATCGAAGCCGGGCACGATGCGACCGAGTGGCCAATGGTCGCCCTCCTGGCTGCCGTGGTGCGCAGCGTCCTTGGCGATAACGCCGTGATCGAAGAACCTGCCAGCGTAGGCTGGTGGACCGCGAAAGGGGAGTGACGTGGACCAGGCGACAGCGCTCGTAGCACTGTCCGACAAGGATCTGGAGATCACCAGGGCCACAAAACGACTCGAGGAACTCCCCGAGAAGCAGGCTATCCTCGACCTTCGGCACAAGATGCGCGACATCGAAGCCCTCTCGGCAAAAGCCGGGACGTATGTCGCTCAGCTTGAAGCTGTCCAACGTCGGATCGAGGACGAGATCGCCACGGTGAGTGCCAAGATCGCCTTGGAACAGACGAAGGTCGACTCGGGAGCTATTGGCAACCACAAGGAGCTCCAGAGCCTCTCCCGCGAGATCGATTCGCTGGCACGTCAGAAAGACAAGAAAGAGAACGAGCTCCTAGCGCAGATGGAGAAGCTTGAGGCTGGCAAGGCGCAGGCGGACAAGATAGCCGCAACCGTCGAGAAGGCCAAGGCGAAGGAAGCACAGCTTATAGCGCAGTTCCAGAAGGTGGGTGGCGACTTGCAGCGTGAGATCGACACCCTCATGAAGCAGCGGGTGTCGCTCGCCAAGGTACTGGATGCCCCACTGCTGGAGCGCTACGAATCGCTGCGTGCCTCAAAACACGGGCTCGGCGTTGGCATCCTCAAGGGTTCGATGTGCAGCGCATGCCGTATCGATCTGCCATCCGAGCGCGTGATGGCGCTCAAAGACGGCGGTCCCATCGGTGAGTGTCCGTCGTGTCACCGCATGCTGGTGGTTCATCTGGGAGACCGTTCGTGACGGTGCGCGGGACGCTCTATACCGACGGTGGTTCGCGTGGCAATCCCGGACCTGCGGGAATCGGCATCGTGCTGCTGCGCGAGAGCGGCGATGTCTGCTGTGCTGGCGGGCGATTCCTTGGCGAGTGCACCAACAACGTCGCCGAATATGAAGCGCTTATCTGGGGGATCCAGACCGCCATCACGTGCGGCGTCACGGACCTGGTCGTGCGCGCAGACAGCGAACTCGTGGTGAAACAAATGCGAGGCGAGTACAAGGTCAAGCATCCTGGTCTGCAGCCGCTCCATGCTCGAGCGAAGGTCGCGGCGCGAGGACTTGCGAGCGTCCGATACGAACACGTGCGTCGGGAGCAGAACAAGCACGCCGACGAACTTGCAAACGCCGCGATGGACGCGCGCAGCGACGTCGGCGATGTTCCGGTGGATGGTTCGGCCACCGATCAGGGAACCCTCTTCTAGAGGAGGACATCATCATCATGTACGAACTCAGCGTAAAGGATCACTTCGACGCTGCGCATTCGCTGCGCGGCTATCCGGGCGAGTGCGCGAAGCTTCATGGCCATACGTGGGATATCGAAGTCACCGTGGAGGGCGAGACCCTTGACGGTATCGAGATCCTCTACGACTTCAAGCAGTTGAAGGCCGATCTGGCGGCCGTGCTTAAGCCGCTCGACCACGGGTTCCTCAACGAGGTACCGCCCTTCGACGTGCTGAGCCCGACCGCAGAGAACATGGC
This sequence comes from Actinobacteria bacterium HGW-Actinobacteria-1, assembly GCA_002841355.1. GTDB lineage: Bacteria > Actinomycetota > Coriobacteriia > Anaerosomatales > Anaerosomataceae > UBA2286. The sequence goes on from PHFB01000001.1 coordinate 121,634, forward strand.
GCGCGTGCTCTACGAGCTCCTCGAGAAGCGTGTGGGCGATGCCGTCCGCATCAAGGAAGTCACCGTCTGGGAGTCGCCGATCGCGCGGATCACGTACCGGCGTTAGTCGAGCCGAGATACACGAAGGCGGCCATCATGGCCGCCTTGGAATACAGGTGTCCCGAGAAACCTCGGCTGCGGTTGTCTCTAATCCCCAAGCTTCCCATTTCTTACCTTCGGGAGCCGCTGACGCTCAGGACGCTTGCGCTAACCCCTTGCGACCACCGGACCCTCCGGCAGCTACTGGTACGCTGGCTTTCAAGACTCGCTCGCTCCGACTTCTCGGGACACCCATTACGTTAGGGCACCCGAATTCTTGCGTCAACAGGCTTTTGCAAGAATGCACGCAATCCTGGTAAGCGGCTCACTCCGGAGCCCGAACGGATACGACTAGGGGCTGAAGGGTACCGAGCGGTTGAGAATCTTCGCCGGATGGAATCGCCCGGAAGCGTGTGCTGCGTTGCACCTGCTCCGCCCCTCAAACATGCTAGACTAGTCGAAGGCGGATGCTTAGCGCGAGCTGCAATCCTCGATAGCAGCTGGCGAATACGGAGGACTCGACATGCCAAGCGAAACGCTTGAGGAGTACCTAGAGGCTATCTACAAGTTGGCCGAGCGAGATGAGGCGCGACCGTCGCGTCTTGCTGATGCGATGTCCGTGTCCGCGCCGACCGTTACCGCAGCGCTCAAACGCCTCAAGGCACGTGGGCTGGTCACTCGACCCGGCGGAGCCATCGCCCTCACCGCAAGCGGCCGTTCCGAGGCACTGAGCATCATTCGGCGGCATCGTCTTGCCGAGCGCTTCCTGGTTGATGTGCTGGGCATGCCCTGGGAGGACGTACACGAGGAAGCGTGCAGGTTGGAGCACGCGCTGTCACCGAAGGTACAGGCTGCGCTCGAGGGCTATCTCGAGAACCCTGACGTATGCCCACATGGTCATCCGATTCCGTCGGCTGAGGGCAAGGTCGCGCTTGCGACTGGTGAGCCGCTGTGTGGTTTTGGCACGGGGTCCGAGGTTGAGATCGTAAGAATCGATGAGGAAGACGAGCAATTGCTCACCTACCTCGCTTCGCTCGGCATGTATCCCGGTACCCGTGTAAAGGTCTGCGACGTGGCACCGTTCCAAGGTCCACTGATGGTGGAGGTAGCCGGATCGCGATATGCGCTGGGTCGTGACATCGCCGGCAAGATCGTCGTGGATGCACCACTCACGGTTGCTTCGGGGAAGGGTCGCCGCAAGCCGTGAGCCGGATCACCATCGGTCCTGAAGACGACCCGGTCGCAGTACTAGCGGCGCTTCGCCACGACGCGCCGGTCATCGCGTTGCTCGGCAATCCGAATGTGGGGAAGTCGAGCCTCTTCAATCGCGTGACAGGCCTCGGTGTAGCGACCGCGCATTATCCGGGCACGACCGTTGCGATGAACCTGGGCGAGACCCTCGCGGGTGCCCGCCGAGCGATCATCGTGGACCTTCCGGGGACGTACAGCCTCAGCGACCATGCGGCTGAATCCACGATCACTCGACGTGCGCTGGTGGATTTGCGACCCGACGTGGTCATCGCGGTGGTTGACGCGACGAACCTCGCGCGGAACCTCTACCTGACGCTCCAGGTGGTCGACCTGGGTCTTCCGCTGGTCGTGGGACTCAACCTTATGGATGAGGCGGAGCGTGCCGGGCTCGACATCGATTCGGTGACCCTTAGCACTCGACTCGGTGCGCCGGTCGTGCCGGTTGTCGCGAACGTCGGTGACGGTGTCGATGCGCTCATCGCAGAGGCACTGGGCGTTGCCGACGAGCACCAGATTCCCGAAGGTATCACCTACGAGACACCCTTCGAGGAGCTGCTCGGCCCGGTCATTGAGGCAGCGGATGGCGTCGCTGAGCCCCCTGGTGGACTCAGTCCACGCGCATTGGCGCTGCTGCTCTTCGAGGGTGCACCCGACCTGCTCGGCGTCTCTGCGGGTCTGGCGCGTGTTGCAGGAGCTGCTGCGACTGCCAGGGCCGCGAGTGAAGCCGAGTTCGGCGAGCCACCGCACGTCACGCTTGCGCGCGAGCGTCATGGCGCCGCGGGAGGCATCGCCGAGGCCGTCACGAAGCCGCGAGTCGGTGGCCCGCGACGCGGTCCTAGGGATCTGTGGGCGTTCACCACGTCGCCCGTGACAGGGATACCGCTCGTGGTCGCCGTGATGGCGCTCGTGTTCGGCTTCCTGTTCGTCGTCGGCGATGCGCTTGCCAGCGGGTTCGCTCATCTGTGGAGCTCGTTCGCATCGCCCGCTATCGGCGGAATCATCGAGGCGATTGCCGGCACGGGGACCGTCGCTGCGATTCTCAGATGGGGATTCGACGCCGGCGTAGAAGCTTCGCTCTCCATCGGTCTGCCGTACATCCTCACGTTTTACGTCCTACTGGCGGTTCTCGAGGACTCGGGATACCTCAATTCGCTTGCGTTCCTCACCGACAGGGTGATGCACCGGCTTGGACTGCACGGCAGAGCGTTGCTGCCGCTTGTTGCGGCGGCAGGGTGCAGCGTGCCGGCTATCCTCTCGGTACGCGATCTTCCGTCCAAGCGGGAGCGCCTTATCGCTTCCACGCTGATAGCGATCGTACCGTGCAGCGCCAGAACGGCGGTCATCCTCGGTGCGGTAGGGCACTACATCGGCTGGCAGCCGGCGCTTGGTGTGTTCGCAGTGGTGTTCGCTATCGGGATCGGGACCGGCCTGGGCATGAACCGGCTCTTCCCGGGTCACACCGGTGGCCTCGTGATGGAGATGTTCCGCTTCCGGCGCCCGCGACTGGGCGGGATCCTCAAGAAGGCGTGGGCACAGTTCAGGGAGTTCCTGTTCGTGGCTACGCCCATTGTGATCGCCGGCAGCCTCGTGGTAGGCACGCTCTACGAGACCGGCTGGCTCTGGAAGCTCGCCGAGCCGCTCAGCCCGATCATCGTGGGATGGCTCGGCCTGCCAGCGCTCGCCGGGCTCACACTCGCGCTTGGCACGCTACGCAAGGAACTCGCCCTGCAGCTGCTCATCACGATGGCGGTGGTAGCGCTTGGCTCGGGGGCTCAGGACCTCACGTCGTTCATGACGCCGACGAACCTGTTCGTCTACGCGCTCGTGAACACGCTTGCGGTTCCGTGCGTGTCGACCATCACCGTGCTCGTCCGTCAGCATGGGTGGTGGAGGGCGAGTGCGATCGTGGGGTTCACCGTGGTAGTGGCGCTTCTGGCTGGCGGTGTGTTCGCTCGGGTTCTACCGCTTCTGGGGTGGGCGTGACGGCGGACGTTGATTGCGAGACTAGGCTAGGCTTGGCTATCCTTTGACGACGACGAACGTGCCGGTGGGGGCGCGCAGGGGGAGGTTGGGTACTCGGTGGCATCTCGGTTCTATGTGTGCTGCAGGAAAGGTTGTCCGAGAAGGAGCCTGGATGCCGCACGGGTGTTCCGCTACCTGGAGGCGAACGGCTGGCGAGCCACCCGGTACTCGGCGCGTGCCGACATCGTGGTCGTGGTCACGTGTGGCGGCTTCCAGCAGACCGAGGAGCGCTCCCTGCTGACGATCAGAGACGCTGCTCGACACGCCCGACCGGGTGCGCACATCGTCATCAGCGGCTGTCTCACGCGAATCGATCCGGATGCGCTGGCGGCATTCTCGGACGCTACAATCATCCATCCTGAGGAGATGAGCCAGCTCGACGGGATCATCTCGGCGACGGTGCCGTTCGACTCCATCCCGTTCGCCGGTTCGATACCGGATGTGCAGGACCTGAAGGGCGACGGCTTCTCGCTTGCGCGGTTGCGCGACGAGTTCAGCCCCACGCGAAGCTTCGTGCGTTCCGCGTTCACGTACCTGTACCGCAAGGTGGTCAGTCTCCGGAAGTCGTGGGACGTCTTTCCCGCGAGCGTCTTCAACGTCATGATCGCGCGCGGCTGCAACGGTCACTGCACGTATTGCGCTATCCGGGTGGGCACGGGCCCGCTCGTGAGCCGACCCATAGAGGATGTCGTTGCGACGTTCAGACAGGGACTTGCCGAGGGATACCACCGGTTCGTTCTGATCGCCGAGGATGTCGGCAGCTACGGCGTGGACATCGGCACGAATCTTGTGGAGTTGCTGCAAGCGATCTTCGCGATCGAGAGTGATTATGAGCTGATTCTCAATGACTGCAATATCCAGTGGTTCGTGGAGTATGGCGACTCGCTGATGTCGCTACTCGAGCAGAATCGTGATCGCCTTGCGGATATCAGGATCCCCGTGCAGTCGGGGAGCGACCGGATGCTGCGTCTCATGGGACGACGGTATCGCTCCGAGGATATCCGGCAGGTCGTCGGTGCATTGCGGGAGCGACTTCCGGGCGTGAGTCTGAAGACGCACGTCCTGGTCGGTTTCCCCGGCGAGACGGAAGAGGATGTTTCGGCCACGGTGCAGCTGCTGTCCGAGGCGTGTTTCGATGCCGTGAAGCTCTACTGCTACGAGGAGCGTCCGGGTACTCCAGCAGCACGTCTTCCGGACAAGGTGCCCGATGCCGTGAAGCGTCAACGGTACCGCCGATTGGCGGCGTACGGCGTGCGCTAGCGCTCCCGTCCATGTCAGACCCGTCTTGTATACCGAACATACGTTCGATATACTGGACGTGCCGGGCGTGGACCCCTGAAAGCTCCTAATCCACGCCCGGCTCCTTCCTCAGAAGAGAGTCGTCCATGGGCCGCAACAGCGCTATCAAGAGCTTCGATCCCGCGAAAGAGACAGGTCAACCGCTCGATCTGTTCAGCGGCCGAGACGCGCGCAGGCCCGTCATCATCGAGCTGCTTCGGAGCCCGTGGATCGTGCGAGGATCGCAGGTGGCAACCGGAAACTCAGGTCACGGCGGCAAGCGCCGTGAAGAAGAGGTGACGGTGGTCTGGGACGGCGCCCGCCGGGCGCCGGCGGCATTCCAGATGAACGGGCGTCGGTATAGCGTCGATGCGCTGGTTCAGACATGGACGCTCGAACGCGCGTGGTGGGACCCCCGCGCCCGACTGAGCCGTCGGTGCTTCCGGGTGCTCGCTCGCGGTGGCCTCTATGACCTTGCATACGACCTCTTGACCGGCCGGTGGCTCCTCGTCGGCATCGTGGATTAGCGACCGCTATGAGCGGCTTCGTACACCTGCACGTGCATTCGCGCTTCAGCTTCATGGACGGCGCGGCCGATCTTGATGCGCTCATCGAGCGGGCGGCTGCGTTAGGCATGCCTGCGCTTGCGCTTACCGATCACCAGGGCCTCTATGGGGCGCTCCGCTTCTACCGTAAAGCGCTTGTGGCCGGCATCCGACCGATCCTCGGTGCCGAGATCGTCATCGAGACTGCCGGGCTTCCCGGCGAGGAAGGCGACCTGCCGCCCGAAAATCGCCTGCATCTTCCGGCACCGGTCGGCTTCGGGCGTGCAGCGGGGCGCGGGTTCCACCTCATGCTGCTCGTGAAAGACATGATCGGCTACCGCAACCTGTGTGGCATGCTCTCTCGCGCACACGTCCGTAGCGCCGATGAGCCATCGGTCATTTCGCTTGCTGACCTTGCGCGGCACTCGGAGGGGCTTATCGGACTTTCCGGGTGCAGCAATGGCGAGGCAGGTGCTGCGGTACTCGCAGGGCTTGGTTGGCGCGGAGAGGAGGCGCTCAAGCGTCTTGCGCGCTGTTTCGCGCCCGGGGACTTCTACGTGGAGTTGATGCACACCCTTACGCCGGAGAGCGCACGCTACGTGAGCGGGCTTGCCGCAATCGCGGGGCGGTTACAGCTGCCGGTCGTGGCCACCAACAACGTCCACTACGTGGAGCAGCGTCAGTTCCGCCTTCATGACGTGCTTGCAGCCGCAGGCTCGCGCACAGAGCTTCCGGGGCCGTACGGTCGCCAGAACGCCGAGTTGTGGCTCAAGCCGGCTGGCGAGATGCGGCGTCTGTTCGCCGACATCCCGCAGGCGTGCGATGCAACGCTTGAGATCGCGGAGCGCTGCAACCTGGATCTCGGTCTGGGCGCATTCCACTTCCCGGGTGCCGAGGTCGCGGCGGGGGAGACGCCGTACTCCACGCTCGCGAAGGCCGCATGGCAAGGACTCGAGCGGCGGTACCGGCCGGTGACGCCGGCTGCTGTCGCACGGCTGCAGCATGAGCTCTCGGTCATCCAGGACCTTGGGTTCTCGGAATACTTCCTTGTGGTGAAGGACATCGTGGACTTCGCACGCTCGCGCGGCATCCGCTACAGCGGGCGGGGGAGCGCCGGCGACAGCATCGTCACATACCTGCTCGGCATCACGGACGCGGACCCGATACGGCACGACCTGCTCTTCGAGCGGTTCCTTAACCCCGAGCGGCGCCAGATGCCCGACATCGACGTGGACTTCGATTCTCGGCGACGCGACGAGGTCATCGAGTACATCTACAAGCGCTTCGGAAACGAGCATGTGGCGATGGTCGCCACCGTCCAGACGATGACCGCACGCGGTGCCGTGCGCACCGTGGCGCGGGCATTCGACCTGCCGATCGACGAAGTGAACTCGCTTTCACGCCACCTGCCGTGGGTGAGCGCGCACCGCCTGCGCGAGGTACTCGACACGTACCCCGAGTGTGCGAGCCACCCGCTCAAGGACCGCGAACGCTACGGTCTTCTCACCGAGCTTGCCGAGGAACTCTCGGGCTGCCCGATGCACCTCGGGACGCACCTTGGCGGCTTCATCATCACGCGGGAGCCGATCGCCACGTGGATGCCGCTTCAGTGGGCCGCTAAAGGCACGGTGGTTTCGCAGTACGACAAGGACGACATCGAGATGCTCGGCCTCGTGAAGATGGACATCCTCGGCCTCAGGATGCACTCGGCGATCAGCGACACGGTCGAGCTTGCCCGGGCACGAGTCGGCATCGATGCGGTACCGGAGCCGTTCGACCTCGTGCCGGACGACCCGGCGGTCTACGAGCTCATCGCCTCGGCGGACACGGTGGGGATGTTCCAGCTGGAATCGAGCGGTCAGCGCAACCTCGCCATGCGCCTCAAGGAGCGCACGTTCGAGGACATCATCGCCGCCATCTCGCTCTTCCGTCCCGGCCCGCTGGAAGCCGAGATGATCACGCCGTTCATCCGCCGCCGCCACGGCATCGAGCCGGTGACCGTGCCGCATCCGGCCATGGGCGAAGTCCTGCGCGACAGCTACGGCGTCATCCTCTACCAGGAGCAGGTGCTCCGCGTGGCGCAGGCGATCGCCGGCTTCTCCCTCGCCGAGGCGGACAGTCTCCGCCGCGCGATGACCAAGGGGCGTTCCCGCGAGGAGATGGAGAAGATCCACGGCCACTTCGTGACGCGCGCGGTGGGTCTCGGCGTTGAGAAGGCTGCTGCTGAGGAGGCATTCCGGCAACTCCAGGGGTTCGCGGCGTATGGCTTCTGCAAGGCGCACGCGGCGTGCTTCGCGGTCGTCTCCTATGCGAGCGCATGGCTCAAGCGCTACTACCCGGCCGAGTTCGCCGCCGCGATTCTCAACAACGAGCCGATGGGCTTCTACACGCCGCGCCTGGTGGTCAACGACGCGCGTCGCCATGGCATCGCCATCCTCCCGCCGCACGTGAACGCGTCGCGAGGCCTCTACACGGTCGAAGATGACGGCCGCGCCATACGCGTGGGATTCCGCGATGTGCACGAGATGACGCAGCGTCTTCTCGGCGCAATTGAACGCGAGCAGGACGTGCGGCCTTTCCGGGACCTCGCGGACTTCCTGCGCCGCACGCGTGCCGAGGCGCCTGCTGCCGAGAGCCTCATACGCGTGGGAGCGCTCGATAGCCTCGGCATGACAGATGCCGGGCGTCCGCCCACGCGCGACGAACTCCTCATGCTCCTGCCCGAGATGAAGGCGGTCATCGCGCGTGAAGGCGTAGCGGGCGACGACGTGCTCGTGCTTGCGCCCGCGAAGGCGCGCACGCCCGAGGACCCGACACACGTCTCGGGCTGGTCGCGCGCGCGGCGTCTCTCGGCGGAGCTTGAGATCGTGGGGCTCTCGCTGGAGTGCCACCCGCTGGCGCTTGCACGCGCGGACCTGGAGCGCCGGGGCGTCACGTGGGCGCGCGACCTCCCGAAGCTCGAGGACCGCACCCGCGTGCGCGTTGCGGGCGTCCGCGAGCGCGCGCAGACGCCGCGGACCCGCTCGGGCAAGCGCACGTGTTTCCTCACGCTCGAGGACCCCACGGGACTCCTCGATGTCGTCGTGTTTGAGGATGCGCTCAACCGGGCGGGGGAGACCATCGTGAAGCACCGCGCGTATGTGGTGGAGGGCGTGCTGCAGAACAACCACGAGCGCGGGATAGCCATCATCGCTGATCGTGTGGAGCCATACGTCGTGCGCACAAGGGATGGCAGTCCCGTGCGTATGCGACGCGGTGTGCCGAGCGGTCCGATGGGGCCGTCGCTTGGCGGTGCAGGGGCTCCCGAGGAAGAGTCGTGGGCGGCAGCCGAGGAGGCCGCAGTCTACAACGGCTGAGTGTCCGGACCGTTCTTGTCGTGTGAGCGATCGACACCCCGCCGGATGGCATCCTCGCCGAAGCGCTTCTTCACGGCGTCGAGCCCCTCGGCCAATGCCTTGCGTTGTGGTCGAGCGTCGTCCTGGGCACTGGATGCGAACAAGTCGAGCTGCACGGCCGCTTCCTCGAACCCGCTCGTCCCAAAACCGATCAGCCGTAGCCCGGCGCCTGGCGACCACGCCGAGCGCAGCAGCGTGAGCGCGACAGGAAGCATCTCGTCCTCGAGGTCGGTCGCGACGTCGATGGTGCGTTGGACCGTCGGGGTCGAGAAGTCTGCGTAGCGCAGTTTGACCGTGAGCGTCCTTGCCGAGAGCCCCGCCTTCCTGAGCCGGGCTGCCACATGGGTAACAAGTCCCGAAAGCGCACGCTCAACCTCCTCGCGCTCCCTGACGTCGACTGAGAAGGTGTGTTCGTTGGAGACCGACTTGGGGTCGCGCTCGTACTGGACGCGGCGCGGGTCGATTCCCCGGGCGCGGGCGGTTAGGTCGGGTCCGAATCTGCCAAGCACCTCTCGCGCCGTGGCGTCGTCCATAGCCGCGAGTTCTCCAAGGCGTCTGATACCGATTCGCGCAAGCCGATCGCCGGTGCTCTTGCCCACGCCGGGAAGCACGCCTACCAGCAAGGGGGCCAGGAACGCGGCCTCCTCGCCCGGCCATACGACGGTGATGCCGTGTGGCTTCTTGTGATCCGAGGCGATCTTCGCAACCGTCTTGCAGGATGCGACGCCGATGGAGCAGGAGACTCCGAGCGCGTCCACCTGCTCCTGTATGCGCTCTGCGATGACAACGGGGTGCTCGCCACTGGTGCCCGGAGTCACGTCCAGGTATGCCTCATCGATAGAGGTGGGTTCCACGTCCGGCGTAACCCTCGAGAGGATATTCCGGACGGCGCGCGACATCTCCCCGTAGCGACCGAAGTTTGACGAGACCCAGATGGCATCGGGGCAGAGGCGAGCGGCCTGAGCAGATGGCATCGCAGAATGCACGCCGAAAGCCCTGGCCTCATACGAACACGTGGATACGACGCCCCGTCTTGAAGGGTCCCCGCCGACGATCACCGGCTTCCCTCGCCACTCCGGGTGATCCAGCTGCTCGACAGACGCGAAGAACGCATCCATGTCCATGTGGAGCACGGCGCGTCCAGTCCACGGCCTGTCGGGAGTATGCGTCATACTGACAGTGTAGTGTCTTGATACGACACCGACCATATGTTCGATACAAGGAGTGGCTCGTGCTGATCGGTGCGCATGTAGGCGTGAGCGGCGGCTACCCGCAGTCCATCGACTACGCGGAGTCGGTGGGTTGTGAGGCCATCCAGATCTTCGCGAAGTCGCCCCAACAGTGGCGAGCGAAGCCGACGGGCCCCGAGGTCGCGGCGGCGTTTCGCGAACGGCGCGCCGCGTCGAGTATCGCCTTCGTGTGCACGCACACGGCGTATCTCATCAATCTCGGGTCGGAAGACGATGCGCTGTGGGAGCGATCGTGGCGGGCGCTTGCTGACGAACTCGCCCGAGCCGCGATGCTTGGCGCGAACGCGACTGTAACGCATACCGGGACGAATCGAAGCGGTAGCCTCGAAGTCGGCGCGCGCAGGATAGCCGAGGGTATCCGTCTGGCGTTTCAGGAGGCGCCTGAGGGCGTACTGCTCCTTGAGAACACTGCAGGTGCCGGGACGACCTTCGGCACTGGCCCCGAAGAACTCGGCGCCGTGCTCGGCATGCTGGACGCCGATTGGAGCGAGCGTCTCGGTGTGTGCCTCGATAGTTGCCACGCACATGCGGCGGGCTGGGATCTGAGCTCGGCCGACGGGTGGGGCGCGTTCACCGAGGGCCTGGAGACGTGCTGCGGTCGCGGTCGCATACAGGTCGTGCACGCCAACGACAGCACCTTTGGCCTGGGTGCCCGAAAGGACCGCCACGCCTGGGTAGGTGACGGGACGATCGGGCGTGACGGGTTCGCGGCTATGTTCGCTCAGCACCGACTCGCAAGCGCAGCCGCGATCGTGGAGGTGTCCGGAGACGTTCCCGAGAAGGACGAGACGAACGTTACTCGGCTGAAGGAGCTGCGTGAAGCTTCCTCGGCACGCGAGTAGCGCGGCGCGCGGCGCTTGCGACCTGTGACACGAACATACCGCGGTCACCGGTGAATGTGACCTCGCTTGGCGTGTGCTGGCGGCGGTATGTCTCGATGATGAACACGTCTCGCAACTGCCTTGCGTTCAAGTCGAGTGGCTCCTCGGCCATGCGCGTATCCGAGTAGATGCGGGCGACTGCCCGTTCCAGACGCCCGTTCAGCGTTCCCGCGGTCACATCATCACGGCTCAGCCGAAGCACACCCCCGAGACGGCCATGGCGGACGAGCACGATGACCACCGCGTCCTCACGGCCTTCAATGATCGCAACGCCGGGTTCGGCGGTCGACCTACGAACGACTTCGAGTGCCGAGAGCGTCCGGTCGAGTGCACGGACCGCGTCGCGGTGGAGAATCGCCTCTTCGTACTGGAGGTCGGCTGCAGCGCGTTCACGCAGGGCCTGGGTCGCGGCCCTGAAGCGCAGCCCACCGCCGTCGAACACGCCGAGAGCCGCTTCGATGCGGCGCGCGTACTCGGCCGCATCGATCGCACCTTCGCACGGCCGCGGACACCTTCCCGACTCGCCTTCGGCGCATGCTACCGATGTCGGGGTGAGTCTGCGAGCACACCGACGCAGCCCGTAGCGGCTGCGGAGCGCTTCCACGAGTGCCTCGGCGGCCCAGGTGTTGGTGAGTGGACCGATGAGCGTGCCTGACCGCAACCGCCGTCGCGTCGTCGTGAGCGATGGATACTTGCCCGTGCCGCCAACGCGGATGTAGACGACCGAACGGCCGCGCTGTTGATCCCGGTTGAATCGGGGCTGGTAGCGGGTGATGAGTCGGCTCTCAATGAGAAGCGCGTCAAGATCCGACGCGCAGGCGAAATGGCCGACAGATGCTGCTTCCGATGCAGGGTGTGGCCGGTCAAGATCGCTTGGTCCGTAGAAGTAGCCGCGTACGCGCATGCGGAGATTCTTCGCCCTGCCGATATAGACGACCTTGCCTTCGGCGTCGCGGAAGAAGTACACGCCCGGTCCATCAGGAAGATGCGTTGCCAGCACAAGTTTGCTCGCGAGCATCCCCTGTCGGGCAAGTCCGCAGAACCGGGCAACGTCCTCCGCAGTCGCCATGCCGCGTTGCACGAGCTCAGGCAGCATGCGCTGCAGGATCTGTGCGGTGGCAAGGGCGTCTGCAGAGGCGCGATGGTTCGGCACCGCTTCGACATCGTAGAATGCGGCCAACACGCGCAGGTTATGCCTGTCGAGTTCGGGGTGCAGGCGACGGGCGAGCGTGAGGGTGTCGAGTACGGGTCGCTTGAACGACGTTCCCCACGTGCGCTCGGCCTCGAAATCGAGGAAGCCCATATCGAAGCGATGGTTGTGGGCGACTAGAACCGCGTCACCAACGAAATCCCTGAACTGCTCCATGACTGAAGGGACCGAGGGGGCGTTCGCGACCATCGCATCGTCGATACCGGTCAGGAACTGGATAGCCTGAGGAATCGCCTCGTTCGGTCGAACGAGGGTCTCAAAGCGGTCGACGATAGCGCCAGCTCGCACGAGCACGGCTCCGATTTCGATGATGCCGCTGCTGCCAGGACGACAGCCGGTGGTCTCGATGTCGACGGTGACGAAGTCGCCGTCGGTGAGCGACGTAGCGCCAAGCATAGATGCCTTCCGCTAAGGCGGTCGCACGAACACGCCGATGAACAGAATCGTACCATACGACGTTTTCGGGGCTCGGGTGTGTTGCTCGTCACCGCGCATGAACGTAGCATGGGGCATATAGAACAAAGTCGCTCGCGCTGTCGGGCGTTGCCAAAGGAGAGACTATGTCGTTCTTTGTGATCGGGCGCGGGCGTACGGATGGTCTGCTTCGCCTGCTCGGTCAGGATGTGCACGAGACGCGCGAAGAGGCCGTTCGTGCCGTTCAGGCACTCGCGATGGCTGGCGCTGTATCGGTCGATGATGTTGACGTCTATATCGCGGACCTCGGCACTGCCGCTCCGGTGATGATCGTTGGGATGCCTTCACCGTCACAGGTGGAGGAGGCTACTGCCGGCGCTTGGGAGGCCCCGGCGGCTGCGGTTGTACATGACCTTCCGGCAGCGGATCCGGGTGACGTGCTCCTCGCGGATGCACTGCAGCGGGCCGCTAGTCGCCTGGAATCCGAAGGCATCGTCCCTCCCGAGTCCGTCGGATTCGAAGGGGAGGAGGACGTGTCTCTCGCCGATGTCGAAGTCACGCTGGAGCCCGTCGAGCCGGAGGCTTTGGATGCGGAGGAGATCGAAACCGCTGAGGAAGAGCCGCTGACTTCCAGTGAGACGTCGATCTTCGTTGACGATGTCGAGACAGCCGTGAGCGAACTGGTCATCGATGACGAGGCCGCAGGGGCTGCCGAGTACGTTGGCGTCGTTGTCGAGCCGGGAATCATCATCGATCAGGAAGAGGTCGCAGAGCCCGAACCTGCGGTCGCAGACGATCTCTCTGCAGTCATCGCATCTCTCGGATCATTGGACTCGGAGCCATCCGAGGAGCCCGAGCCTGTGGCTGCCGAGGTTCCGGCCGATGATTCCGGTGATTGGCCCTGGCTGAACGTGGGGGAGGTTGCAGCGGTCGACGTGTCTGAGGTGCCCATCGAGGTGCCCGAGGTCGAGCTCGAGGCGGAGACGGAGCCTGAGGGCGGTTTCGACGTGCCTGCGGAAGCGGAGCCTGTGGTGGCACCGGTGCTGGAACCGATCGTCTACGACGATTCCGACACGCTCATCGTCACCCCGGCGATCGAAGACGACTTCACACCGCAGCCGGTCATCATGGGCGACTACTCGGTTACCTCGGAGGTCGTTGTTCCCGAAGCTCCGAAGCCTGAGGTCGACGGCGACCCAGACGCGGATGCCGCGGGGGCGCTGGCCGATGTTGCGTCCTTGCCGGAAGTCGCCGAGCCTGCCGCGGTATACGAGCCAGCCGGCGACCTCACGCTGGACGAGTACACCTGCGCCGACTGCGTGTACTCCAACACCTGCCCCAAGGTGAATCAGACGACACCCGCGGAGTGCGGCGCATTCCAGTGGAAGGCTGTCTAACCACAAAATATTGGTGACAGAGCCAGCCTGCCTACCATATAGTGTAGGCAGGCTGTTTCCGTCTCCAGGGGGCGAGCGTGTCACTCGAGCGCCATACATTCCCCTTCAGTGCTATCGTCGGTCAGGAAGTCCTCAAGACCGCCTTGCTGATCAACGCCGTCGATCCACGCGTAGGCGGTGTGCTGATTCGCGGCCAGAAGGGGACAGCCAAGTCCACTGCAGTCCGCGCGCTTGCAGACATCCTCCCGGAGATCTCGGTTGTAGAAGGATGCGCGTACGGCTGCGATCCCAATGATCCCCGAGCACTCTGCGCGGCATGCGCGGCGAGAGACTCGCTTCCTGCTGTGCGTCGCCGGCCCCGTTTGGTAGACCTGCCGGTCTCGGCAACCGAGGATAGGCTCGTTGGAACGCTCGACTTGGAGCACGCTCTCAAGAGCGGCGAGCGGCGCTATGAGCCGGGGCTGCTTGCCGAGGCCAACCGCGGCATCCTGTATGTGGACGAGGTCAATCTTCTCGACGACCACCTGGTGGACGCGCTGCTCGACGCGGCGGCAAGCGGTGTCAACGTCGTTGAGCGCGAAGGTGTGCGGCATACGCACCCGGCACGGTTCCTCCTCGTCGGCACCATGAACCCCGAGGAGGGGGAGCTGCGGCCGCAGTTGCTCGATCGCTTCGGGCTTTGCGTGGACATCGAGGGCATCGATGACCCCGCCGAGCGGGTCGAGGTCATGCGTCGGCGACGCTCCTTCGAAGACGATCCCACTGGATTCTCCAGGCGCTTCAGCGCTGACGGCAAGGCGCTTGTCCGTCGTATCGAGAAAGCACAGCGTTTGCTGGCCGACGTGGAACTGGATGACGACCTGCTCTTCCTGATAGCGTCGGTGTGCTCGTCGATCGGCGTTGACGGTCACCGTGCGGATCTGGTGATGGCGCGAGCCGCCGCCGCGTACGCGCTGCTCGAAGGACGCCGGGAGGTCACGCCTGCCCATATCCGGGCTGTCGCCCCGATGGTCCTCGCGCACAGGATGCGCCGGACTCCATTCGATGAAGAGTCGTATTCGCAGGACCGGCTCGAGAGCGCGCTGTCTGCGTCTGGTGCTGGCGCAGATGACGGTATCCAGGATGGCGCTCCGGCGCCGCGTGAGGGCGATGGCGACGGCGAAGCTGCCATGCTGGGCATGCGCCTTTCCGTGGACCAAACGGGCTCTTCAGCGGCGCCTGAGGACGTGCCGTCGCGATTGTCCCTCGAGATCGACCGCGTTCGCCGCTCGTACGGCGGGAAGCGTCAGGAGACGACGTCCAACGACCGCAGCGGCCGCTATGTGCGCGCTGAGCCGCTACGCCCCGGGGCACAGCCGGACATCGCGTTCGATGCTACGATTCGAGCCGCCGCGCCATACCAGGCGCTGCGCGAGAGCGATATGGCCATAGCAGTCGAGCCGTCCGACCTGAGGAACAAAGTTCGCAAGCGCCGCGTCGGTGCGTCGATCGTGTTCTGCGTCGACGCAAGCGGGTCGATGGGCGCGTCCAACCGGATGGAGGCAGCGAAGTCCGCGGTCCTCGATCTGTTGGTTGACGCCTATCAGCGCCGAGATCGCGTGGGCCTTGTCGCGTTCCGTGGCGATTCGGCGGAAGTGGTGCTCGCTCCAACAGCGAGTGTGGAGCTTGCGCAGTTGAAGCTGCGCTCGCTGCCCACAGGCGGCGCCACGCCACTCGCACACGGGCTTGTGTCGGCACTGCAGCTGCTTGAGACCGAGTCACGCCGCAACGACGACGTCATCCCATGGCTCGTCCTGGTCACTGACGGTCGCGGCAACGTCGGGATCAACGGCGGCCTTGGCAGCGAAGACGCGATCACTGCAGCGGCGCGCATCCGTGACGCACGCATAAACACCATCGTCATCGACACCACTGGAGTACCCGGCGGTGGATCTGCGGCGCGCGACATCGCGCGCACGGCCGGCGGGGAGTATGTCCGACTTGCAGCGCTTGACGCGCCCACGCTCACCGAGACGGTTCGGGAGCGTGTTTGGAGCGCGTAGCGCGGTGGAGTGGGCCTGTAAGCCGGATTCTGTAGTAGACGACCATCTATCTGGGACCGTCGTCGCCGACGGCCTCACGCGGGCATACCCGAGCGCCGGCCGGGCCAGCCTTAATCGCTCCTATTTGCCCTTGCTCCGGGTGGGGTTTGCCAAGCCGCCACGTTACCGTGACGCTGGTGCGCTCTTACCGCACCGTTTCAGCTTTTCCTCCGCCGAGGCGGGGGAGTTTTCTTTTCTGTGGCACTTTCCGTCGCGTCGCCGCGCCCTGCTGTTAGCAGGCACCCTGCCCATCGGAGTCCGGACTTTCCTCACGCTCTTGCGAACGCGCGGCCGTCCGGCCCACTCCACCGGCGCCTATTGTAGCAGGTCAGCCGATACGTTCGTCGTGACAGCGACCTAGCTGCCAGCCTGTGCCTTCACCTTGGCCCATGAGTCCTTCAGTGTGAGCGTCCGGTTGAAGACCAGGGCCCCAGCGGCAGACTCGGGGTCGGGGCAGAAGTAGCCGAGGCGTTCGAACTGGACGGTCTCGCCCACCGGAGCCTCGCTCAGTGCAGGCTCGACCAGGCATCCGCGCAAAACGGTCTCGGACTCCGGGTTCAGGTCCTCGAAGAGATCGCGACCCTCGGAACCCGGGAACGGGCTGGCGAAGAGGTGGTCGTAGAGCCGGACCTCGGCAGGGATCGCGTGTGCCGCTGAAAGCCAGTGCAGCGTCGCCTTGGGCCTGCGGCCGTCAGGTGTGCTTCCACCGCGTGAGTCCGGGTCGTAGGTGCACCTCAGCTCGACGATGTTGCCTTCAGCGTCTTTGATGACGTCAGTGCAGGTAACGAAGTACGCCGAGCGGAGGCGCACTTCTCGGCCAGGAGCAAGCCGGAAGAACTTCTTGGGGGGATCCTCCATGAAGTCGTCACGCTCGATCCAGAGTTCACGAGAGAAGGGTACCTTGCGGCTTCCCGCGGCTTCGTCCTCCGGGTTGTTCGTTACGTCCATCTCTTCGACCTGATCCGCGGGGTAGTTCTCGATGACCAGTTTGAGCGGATCGAGAACGGCAAAGCGTCGAAGCGCCGTACGGTTGAGAACGTCACGAACCGCATGCTCAAGCATCTCGATCTCGACGACGCTGTCAGCTCGGGCGACACCTATCATCGCAGCGAAGTCCCGCATACCCTCGGCGGGGAAGCCGCGCCGTCGGATACCCGACAGGGTTGGCATGCGCGGATCATCCCAGCCGCGGACGAATCCCTCCTTGACCAGCTTGAGTAGCACGCGCTTCGAGAGAACCGTATGCGTCAGGTTGAGCCGGGCGAACTCGTACTGGTGCGGCGTCGAGGGCACCGGCAGGTTCTCGATGAACCAGTCGTAGAGCGGCCGGTGATCCTGGAACTCCAGCGTGCAGATGGAGTGCGTGATTCCCTCGATAGCATCCGACTGCCCGTGGGCGAAGTCGTACGACGGGTAGATCGACCACGCATCCCCGGTGCGGGGGTGCGTGGCATGCACGATCCGGTACAGGACCGGGTCGCGGAAGTTGATGTTTCCGGATGCCATATCAATCTTGGCGCGAAGAACGCGGGAACCGTTCTCGAACTCACCGGCGCGCATCCGCTCGAACAGATCGAGGTTCTCCTCGATCGAACGGGTACGCCACGGGCTCTCTTTGCCCGGCTCGGTGAGGGTGCCCCGGAACTCGCGGGTCTCCTCGGCAGAGAGATCATCGACGTACGCTTTGCCTTCGCGGATGAGGTAGACGGCCCACTCGTAGAGCTGCTCGAAGTAGTCGGAGGCGTAGTAGAGGTGTTCGCCCCAGTCGAAGCCGAGCCAACGGACGTCCTCCATGATGGAGTCGATGTACTCCTGCTCTTCCTTCACCGGATTGGTGTCATCGAAGCGGAGATGACAACGACCGCCGAACTCGGCTGCGATGCCGAAGTTGAGACAGATCGACTTCGCGTGCCCGATGTGGAGGTAGCCGTTCGGCTCAGGCGGGAACCGCGTCACGACTCCGCCGATTCGACCGTCGCGCAGGTCTGCGGCAACGATGTCTCGGATGAAATCGCTCTTCTCAGGTGTTGGTGCAGAATGTGTGTCCATGGTCGCCGAGGATAGCATACCGAGGCGGTCGACGTGGATAGCGTGATGGCGGATGTTACGCCCGGCGCGGGCCTCCGTCGCCGAAAGGGAAAGAGAAACGGCCCCATCGCGTTTCCGCTGATGGGGCCGTGCACGAGACTGGTAGCCCGTACGGGATTCGAACCCGTGATCTCCGCCTTGAGAGGGCGGTGTCCTAACCGCTAGACGAACGGGCCATGCTTGGCTGGGGTACTAGGGCTCGAACCTAGACTCTTCGGAACCAGAATCCGACGTGTTGCCAGTTACACCATACCCCAGTACATACCGTGCGCCGCATCGGGCGCGAGTAGGTATGCTACCTGCGGCTCAAACAGGTGTCAACCCGCTTGGGTCAGCTTGTCGCGAGGGGTCGCGCAGCGTCGATACGTACGAGCGTCTGTTCCCGGCCGAGGAGTTCAAGCGACTCGAAGAGCGGGGGACTGACGGTGGAGCCCGTCGTGGCGACGCGGACGGCCTGGAAGGCGACCTTCGGCTTCACGCCAACGCGCTCGGGTACCTCGCGAAGCGCGGCCTCGATCGTCTCGGCATCGAAGGTGGGTATGGTCGCGAGCGCCGCTCGGCAGGCGTCGAGGGCAACACCTGAGCCCTCCTTTTCAAGCACCTTCTGGCGGGACGCTTCGTCGATCTCGATGCCGTCGGAGAAGAGGAACGCGACCATCGGAACGACCTCGTCGAGCCGCTTGAGACGCTCGGAAATCATCGGCGCCAGTTTGAGCAGCCACGCACGACGCGTGACGGCTTCATCAGCCGAAATCAAGCTCGCATCGACGAGCACCGGCACGATGCGGTCCACGAGCTGCTCCGCGGACATCTCGCGGATGTAGACGCCGTTGAGCCACTCGAGCTTCTCGTCATCGAATATTGCCGGATTGCGGGACACGCGATCAAGCGAGAAGTTCTCGGCAAGTGTCTCGCGGGAGAACACGGTGGTCTCACCATCGAGCGACCAACCCAGAAGCGCGAGGTAGTTCATGACGGCCTCAGGCAGGTAGCCCATGTCGCGGTATGCCTCGACCGACGTGGCGCCGTGACGCTTTGAGAGCCGCTTGCCGTCAGCGCCGAGGATCATGGACAGGTGCGCAAACACGGGCAGCTTCTCGCCAAGGGCCTCGTAGATGAGGATCTGCTTGGGGGTGTTGGACAGGTGATCGTCGCCTCGAACGACGTGCGTGATCGCCATCGTTGCGTCATCGACGGTCACCGCGAAGTTGTAGGTGGCTGTACCATCGGTCCGCACGAGGACAAGGTCATCGACGACGTCAGCGGCGAAGGTGACGTCACCGCGGACGGCATCCGGGAAGACGATGTCCCCGCGGTCCTCGGGCACCTTGAGGCGCCAGACATGCGGCTCACCGGCGGCTATACGCGCGGCAGCGCTCTCGGCGTCGATAGACCGGCAGGTCCGATCGTAGCCAGCGAATCCGCCAAGCGCTCTCGCGCTCTCGCGCTTGGCGTCAAGCTCCTGTGGCGTGCAGAAGCAGGGGTATGCCGCACCCTCGACCTTCAGGCGCTCAAGGGCTTCGGCGTAGCTCTCGGCCCGCTGCGTCTGGAAGTACGGACCGTACGATCCGCCGACGCCGGGACCTTCGTCGTAGTCGAGTCCGAGCCATTCCATTGCGCGGATGATCGCCTGGGTATTCTCTTCGGTAGAGCGCTCTGGATCGGTGTCTTCGATACGGAGAACGAACGTTCCGCCGAAGTGACGGGCATATGCCCAGTTATAGATCGCGGTGCGCGCGCCACCGATATGCAGATGACCCGTAGGGCTCGGGGCGAAGCGGACGCGGACAGACTCGGACACGGGGCTCCTTTCGGGAGTGCTAGTGCGATGCAGTCTCGGCAGACTCGGGCTCACAGACGCCCGAGCGACGGAGAAGATACCACGTCAGACCGATGGCGAGGATAAGGATACCGAGGGCCGCCGCCTTCATGAGCACGTACGATGCATCTGCGTTCGTCTCGAAGATAACGAGCTTCCGGACGACTGCAACCAGTCCGGCTTCCATGACCGTCGCGATGACATTCTTGCGCTTCATATAGGCAAGAGCGATGTTGAACAGCTCGATCACGATGAAAACGACCAATACCGAGTCGAGGACCCTGAGAATCGTATCGGGCGTCAGGTAACCTCTCTCAGAGACTGCGTTGTACATCTCGACGATCAGGTCGACCGCGCCAAGTGCCGCGATAACGACAAGCAGGAATGCGATCGCTCGCTCGAGCGCGTCTACGGCAACGTGCATTGTCTTGTTGAACACTCCGAGCCTCCTCCATGGAATACCAGAGGACATCATACCAGCAGCGTTCGTTTGCCGTGCCTTCCCACTTGTTCACAGAGGTTGAGGCGTGCTATGGTCGCCTCACTCATCACGAGGCGGCTGGACGAGAGTCCAGTTGCAGAGGGCCTAGGGACCGCACCCGATGAAGCCCCGGCAACCGAGGTCGAAAATGACACACGGTGCCACATTGCGGCAGGCGAACGTGCCTGGCAGATGAGGGAAGATAGGCGCGCGCGCCCACCGTCCCTTGTCTCGAGCCGACAAGGGGCTTTTTGTTTGCCCATCGGCGCTGTGACGGAATGCGGGTCGATGACGACCCGCCCTAGTTAGGAGGCTTCATGTCCCGCGAATACGTGTTCACCTCCGAGTCGGTCACCGAAGGCCACCCGGACAAGATGTGCGACCAGATCTCCGATGCAGTTCTTGACGCGATTCTCTCGCGCGAGGCCGAGCTTGAGGCTGAGGGCTACGTCACTGACAAGGGCGTGAAGGCGTCCCTCGAGAACGTTCGAGTGGCCTGCGAGACGCTCACCACCACCGGCCTCATCGTCGTTGCCGGCGAGATTCGCACCCGTGCCTATGTCGACATCCCCACGATCGTTCGCGAGACCGTGAAGGAGATCGGGTACACCCGCGCGAAGTTTGGTTTCGACTACGAGACGTGCGGGGTTATCACCGCGATCCACGAGCAGAGCGCCGATATCGCGATGGGCGTGGACGAAGCGTACGAGACGAAGCGCGGCATGACCGACCCGCTCGACCTCATCGGGGCAGGCGATCAGGGCATGATGTTCGGCTATGCCTGCAATGAGACCTCGCAGTTCATGCCGATGCCGATCTACCTTGCCCACCGCCTGTCGGAGCGCCTGACCGCGGTCCGCAAGGCTGACGTTCTCGACTACCTGCGACCCGACGGCAAGACACAGGTCACCGTGCGCTACGTGGACGGGAAGCCTGTCGCCGTGGACAAGATCCTCATCTCGAGCCAGCACGCCGAAGGCGTCGACATCGAGAACCTCATGAAGCCGGACTTCATCGAGCACATCATCGCACCGGTCCTCGACCTTGAGGGCGTCGAGTGGAAGGGTGCCGAGATCTTCGTCAACCCGACCGGCCGCTTCGTCATCGGTGGCCCCATGGGTGACTCCGGCCTCACCGGTCGCAAGATCATCGTCGACACCTACGGCGGCATGGGTCGCCACGGCGGCGGCGCCTTCTCGGGCAAGGACTGCACGAAGGTCGACCGCTCTGCAGCATACGCGGCTCGCTGGGTCGCGAAGAACGTGGTCGCTGCCGGGCTCGCGGATCGCTGTGAGCTTGAACTCGCCTACGCGATCGGCGTGGCGCACCCGCTCTCCATCACCGTCGAGACCTTCGGTACCGAGAAGGTCGCGGTGGAGAAGATCGAGAAGGCGATCGGCCAGGTCTTCGACCTTCGGCCCGGCGCGATCATCCGCGATCTGGACCTTCGTCGTCCGATCTACAAGAAGACAGCCGCCTACGGCCACTTCGGTCGCGACGACGCCGCCTTCACCTGGGAACGTCTCGACAAGGTCGATGCGCTTCTGGCTGCGGTCGAGTAGAGAATCCAACGATCTCAGGGGGCCACCGGCACATCGTGTCGGTGGCCTTCTGTATGCTGGAGTCATGAGCGCACCTATGGACATGCATCCATCCGTCGCACGCGTCGTCATCGACGTGCGCACACGCGCGCTCGATGAGCCGTTTGACTACGCGATTCCCGTAGACCTTGCAGATCGGATCGCGATCGGGTGTCCCGTGCTCGTACCTCTCGGCACACGGCGCGCCGTGGGCTTTGTTGTCGGAGTTGCAAGCGACAGTAGATTCGACAACCTTCGGCCGATCGAGGCGATTCTCGGCGAATCGCTCTCTCGCGCAGATGCGTACGATCTCGCGCGCTGGATAGCTGACGAGTACGCCGCGCCACTCGCCGAGGCTATGCGTCTGTTTCTGCCACCCGGCGGTACCCCCAAGGTCGTCAAGCGTGAGGTCGACGGCGCTGTCACCTGGGATCTCGTGAGACCTACGGTCTCGGCTGCGGAGGATCGGGTCGTCACGCTCCTGGACTCGTCATACCAACCAAAGGCAGGCGCCAGGTTGCAGCGCTCCATCCTCGATGCGCTTCGTATGGGACCGGTCACGTCCGGCGAGCTTGCGGCGGAACTCGGAGCCGTGAGCGCTGCCCTCAAGACGCTCGAGCAGCGCGGGGCGGTGGAGGTCACCGCGCGACGCCGATGGCGAGGTGAGTCCGGGAGGGCGCGGGAGGACACCGCTCACACACTTACGACAGCACAGCGCGACGCGGTAGAGAAGATATGTGCATCTCCGGGCGACGTGATCGTGCTCGAGGGTGTGACAGGTTCGGGTAAGACCGAAGTCTATCTCCGCGCCATCGAGCACACCCTGGCGGCCGGCCGCGACGCGATCGTACTCGTGCCGGAGATCTCGCTCACACCGCAGACGGTCGGACGCTTCCGTGCCCGGTTCGGGAACCTGGTGGCAGTCCTACACAGCAGGCTTTCGGTGGGGGAGCGCTTCGACCAATGGTCGCTCGCGGCGCAGGGTGACGCCAAAGTGGTCGTCGGCGCACGCTCAGCGCTCTTCGCACCCGTACGCGACCTTGGACTCGTGATCATCGATGAGGAGCACGAGTCGTCGTACAAGCAGAGCTCCGCACCGCGCTATCACGCGCGAGACGTTGCTGCTCACATCGCCGAGAGCAGTAGCGTCACGGTCGTGCTCGGCTCCGCTACGCCGAGCATGGAGGCACGAGCTGCGGTCGACGACTGCAGATGGGTGAGCGCCATGCTGCCGGAACGCGTCACCGCACATGGCTTGCCGGAAGTACGCATCGTCGACATGGGTGCGGAGTTCGGCGGGGGCAACCGATCGATGTTCTCCTCAGCATTGGGGGACGCCATCGATGCGGTCCGGCAGCGCAAGAGCAAGGGCGTGCTGTTCTTGAACAGGCGAGGATTCGCTTCGTTCCTGCTCTGTCGCGAATGTGGCTACGTACCGCGTTGCGGGAACTGTAGCGTCTCGCTTACGTATCACGAGCGGGGCGACCGGCTCACGTGTCATCACTGCGGGCATACGGAACCGACGCCAGTCACGTGCCCGCGCTGCGAGAGCCCGTACCTGAGAAGATTCGGCGCCGGCACGCAGCGTGTTGAGGACGAGATACGTGCGCGTTGGCCGGATCTGGCGGTGGTCAGGATGGACGCCGATACCACCTCGGGCAAGGGTGGGCACGAACGTGCACTCGCGGCCTTCGAGGACCTGGAGAGTGGCCTGCTGCTCGGTACGCAGATGGTCGCGAAGGGCCTCGACTACCCCGAGGTGACCCTGGTGGGCGTCATAAACGCCGACACCACGATGCACCTACCGGACTTCCGGGCCGCCGAACGGACATATCAGCTGCTGGAGCAGGTGTCAGGACGCGCGGGCCGCGGAGAGGACCCGGGCCTTGTCGTCGTTCAAACGTACTGGCCGGATCATCCAGCCATCCGAGCGGTGGCCGCGCGAGACGCAGAGATTCTCTATGCCGAGGAACGAGAGCTGAGAGCCTCGGTCGGCTGGGCGCCGTACCGACGGGTTGCGAACATCGTGATCTCAGGTGAGACGAGCAGCACGGTCACGTCGTACTCCTCAACGCTCGGAGCGGCACTCACAGAGAACCTCCCTGAGGGCTGGGAAGTGCTGGGACCGTCTGACGCCGCGCTCGCGCGAGTGAAGCGCGCGTACCGGCGACACCTCATCATAAAGGCAGAACCCGGAGCGGCGCTGGGACCGTTCGTGCGCGAAGTTCTCAGTCGGTGTCCTGCACCTGCAGGTATCGCCGTGGCACCTGACATCGATCCCGTGGACTTCCTGTAGCTGAAGCTCCACGTTGTACAATGCTTTCGGCAAGCTTGTTGCATGACAAGACATGAACGTCCGCTCGTGAAAGGCACTTCATGGAGATTCTGACCCACCCAAACCCGGTTCTCTCCGACCGCGCAGGCGAGATCGATCCGGCCACGGACCCCGGACTGCGCTCGCTTGTGCGCAAGATGGCCGAGGCCATGTACGAGAACCAGGGCGTCGGCCTTGCCGCACCACAAGTCGGCATCCAGAAGCGCGTCATCGTCTTCGATATCGACGAGGAGCTTGGAGCGATCTGCAACCCGGTTATCACCGAGTGCTCTGAGGAGACCGAGGTCGATGAAGAGGGCTGTCTGTCCGTGCCTGGGATCAACGTTCCGGTGGAGCGCGCGATCTCGGTCGTCTGTGAAGGGCTGAACCTCGACGGCAAGCGCATCGTTCTAGAGGCGCACGACTTCCTTGCGCGCGTCCTGCAGCATGAAATCGATCACCTCGACGGGGTTATCATCCTCGACCGTCTCACGCCCGATCAGCGCAAGGCTGCAATCCGGGAGTACAACAACCGCGCTGCAGCTGAGTAGCCGACCGAAGAGGGGGGAGGCGCCGTGAGGGTCATCTTCATGGGCACGCCGAGTTTCGCTGTGCCTATTCTCGAGCGCCTTGCCGAGGTCCACGACGTCGTCGCGGTCTACACGCGACCGGACGCCGCCTCGGGTCGAGGCCGAACGCTCCTTCCGCCACCCGTGAAGGTCGTTGCCAGGCGTCTCGGGATTCCGGTTCGACAACCCGCTTCGTTGCGTACGGAGCAAGCCGCCCTTGAGATCGCTGGCGACGAGCCGGCCGTGATCGTGGTCGCGGCTTACGGACTCATCCTCCCCCCATCAGTGCTCTCCATCCCCGAGCACGGCTGCGTGAACGTTCACGCGTCCTTGCTGCCGCGGCACCGTGGCGCCGCCCCTGTGCACCGCGCGATCCTTGAGGGCGACCCCGTCGCAGGCGTGAGCATCATGCTGATGGAGGAAGGCCTCGACACCGGGCCGTACGCGCTGCAGCGTTCGCTCGATGTCGATGAACTCGATGCTGACACGCTGACCGAACGCCTGGCCCAGATCGGTGCCGAGGCGCTCATCGACGTTCTTGAGCGCATCGAGAACGGCACCGCGGTGTGGACGCCACAGAGTGAGGCGCTCGCGACCTACGCTGCCAAGGTGACGAAGGACGATGTTGCGCTCGAACCCACACTCTCAGCGAATGTCGCGGCGCGGCGTGTTCGCGCCTCTTCGCATCAGGCAGCATCACGGATCGTGGTCGATGGAGTCGATCTGGCGGTCATTCACGTTATCCCGAGCGCCGAGAACGTTCCCGTGGGAATCGCCCGTCGTGTCAGGGGCGGACTACTGCTTGGTCTCGCTGACGGGGTGCTGCTTGTGGATCGATTGCGACCTGCCGGAAAGGCCGAAATTGACGGCGCCGCGTGGGCCAACGGCTCACGGCTGTCCACGGATACCACCTGGAGGCGCGCATGAGTGTCACGGCTGCTCGCTCGGTCGCGCTCAAGACGCTTGCCGCGGTTCGCGAACGCGATGCATACCTCGGTCCCGTTCTGGAAGCGCAGCTTTCGCGTGCGACGCTCTCAGAAGCCGACCATGCGCTGGTCACACGCCTTGCGCGTGGCGTGATCGAGGCCCTTGGCACGCTCGACGATGTACTCGATGCGCGAATTGCCAAGCCGGGTTCTGTCGAGCCACGCGTTCGCGACGCGCTGCGGCTCGCTGCATACGAGATACTCTTCATGCGGACTCCGGCTCGCGCGGCGGTTCACCAGGGTGTGGAAGCCGTGCGTCGTGTCAGGCCACAGGCCTCTGGGCTCGCGAACGCCGTGCTTCGCAGGCTTGCCGATGAGGCCGACACATTCCCGTGGGGCGACCCGGCAGCCGACCCGACTGTGATGGCCCGGGCGGCCGGTCACCCGCTTTGGCTCGTCAAGATGGTCGCGGAGGAGTCGGGATTCGACGTCGCGCGCCTCATGCTTGATGCCAACAACGAGCCTGCCCCGCTCTACCTTCGCCACAACCCCTTCGTGGCTCCCTTGGATGAGGCACTCTCCATCCTCGCCGCCGACGGTGCGGAGCCTAGGATCTCGCCGCCGGACGCATCGAGTGTGGTCGTACAGCACGAACGCGCAGCCGTGCGTGGGCGTGCACTATCTGAGGGATACTTCCTGGTTACTGATGCCGCAGCACAAATGGCGCCTCTCGCCGTCGCCGCGCGGCCCGGAATGAAGATCCTCGACGCTGGAGCCGGCAGGGGGACCAAGACGCTCTCTCTGCAAGCGGCCGCGGTGCTCGCTGGCGGTCCGGCGGATATCCTCAGCCTTGATGTGCACGACTTCAAGACGAAGCTTCTGCGCGAACGGATGGACACTCTCGGTGTCCCCGGTGTCGAGACGGTGACTGGTGACATACTCGATCCGTCCTCGATACCCACTCCGGACGATGGCTTCGACGCGGTCCTGCTCGATGCGCCTTGCACGGGCCTCGGAACGCTTCGGCGTCATCCTGAACAGCGCTGGCGCGTCTCGGCGGATGATGTCGAGCGGATGGCTGAGCTGCAGGGCAGCATGCTGAGCGCCGTCGCGTCGCTTGTTCGCCCCGGAGGGCATGTGGTGTACTCTACCTGCAGCGTCGCCCACGCCGAGAACGATGGTGTCATCGAAGGATTCCTCAACAGTCCGGCGGGCAGCGAGTTTCGTACGGTGAGTGTCGCGGACATTGTCCCGGCCGAGTGGCAGCACTACCTGACGTCGCAGGGTTGGTTCCGCTCCATTCCGGAACCCGGCGGCCCCGACGGACATTTCGTCGCACGACTGGAGAGACAGGCCTCGGAGGCGTAGGCCCTGTTGGGCCCGGACAATTGGGAGGGACTATGCGCAACACCCGTATCGTCGAGATGCTTGAGGTGACCGAAGCCGCGGCGCTCGCTGCTGCCCGCTGGATGGGCAAGGGCGACAAGATGGCGGCTGATCACGCCGCAGTAGAAGCAATGCGTGGCGCGTTCGACATCCTGGACATCTCGGGTGAGATCGTCATCGGCGAAGGGGAGCGCGACGAGGCCCCGATGCTGTACATCGGCGAGAAGGTGGGCGCGGGCGGCGAGGAGATCGATATCGCCGTCGATCCGCTTGAGGGCACGAACCTCACGGCGTACGGCCAGCCGAACTCGCTAGCGGTTTTGGCGTTCGGCCCCAAAGGGACGCTGCTCAATGCGCCTGATACGTACATGTGGAAGATCGCCGCTGGACCGTCTGCCAACGGCGCGGTGCACATCGACGCAACGGCGACCGAAAACGTCAAGAACGTCGCGAAGGCACTCAAGCGACCCGTTGAGGACATCGTCGTGTGCATTCTCGAGCGCGAGCGGCACAATGACCTCATCGCTGAGGTGCGCGCCAGCGGTGCCCGCATCCGGCTTATCTCGGACGGCGATGTCTTTGGCGCAGTCGCCACAGCGATCGAGGGAACCGGGATTCACCTCTACATGGGCGCCGGGGGCGCTCCCGAGGGTGTGCTCGCCGCCACCGCGATGAAGTGCATAGGCGGCACGTTCATGGGTCGCTTCCAGTTCCGCAGCGACGAAGAGCGCGCACGCGCCGTCGAGATGTCCAAGTGCGACATTGACGGTGTGCTCACCATGGACTGCCTGGTCAACACCGATGAAGCTGCATTCATCGCGACCGGTGTTACCGACGGCGAGATGCTGCGCGGCGTGAAGTACTTCGGTCAGGGCGCCAGAACGCATTCGATCGCCATGGACAACAAGACCGGCACCGTGCGGTTCATCGAGACGGTCTACCGGACTGGCGCAGAGAAGTTCTGGGTGCGGATGGAGTAGCCGCTACTCAGCGGCAGGGCATGACGCACAGGCCGAGGAGCCATCGCCACCACAGGCGGGCTTCTCGGCCTTCTTCTCGCCTGCAGGCGCACTCTCGCTTGGGGCGGGAATGGCCTTCTTGGCGCGGTAGTCGGTGTTGTGGAATCCGGTACCCTTGAACACGATGCCAACGGGCGAGAAGAGACGCTTCGCCTCCGCGCCGCACTCGGGGCACGCAATGGCTCCAGTCTCGCGGATACCGCGAGTCACTTCGAAGACGCAGTCGCAGGATGGGCACCTGTAGTCGTAAGCCGGCATGGAGTACCTCCGGTAGAAGTCGTCGCGGGTCGCGAACGTGCAGGATACACCCCGTCCAGCTGGTCAGGCAAGGCACCGATGTTGCTATACTCATGCGCATGGAAGAGCTGATCAACGAGCGACCCAAACGTCGCCCTCTCATACCGCGGTGGCTGGTCATCACGGTCGTCGCGATTGTCATCGTCATCGTAGGCGCCGTCGCCGGCGTCGTTCTCACGATGCGCAACGGTCTCATCGCAGTGCCGGCGGTAGTCGGTAGGACCGCCCCAGAGGCCAAGGCCGTTCTCGACAGCGCAGGACTCATAACGGTCGAGGGCGGGGAGTGGTTCTCGGTCACCGTGCCGAAGGGGTCGATCATCTCGCAGGAGCCGAGCGCCGGCGCGCTTGCGCGGCGCGGAGATACGGTGACGATCATCGTCTCGGCAGGCTCCGAGAGCTTCATCATGCCCGACGTTGTCGGTACCACGTCCGAGGACGCGCGTGTTCGACTTGAGACGCTAGGGCTCCGAGTCACCCTGGAGACGGTCGAGGCGTCGGCTACCGAAGGCACCGTCACCGAGACGTATCCGACAGCAGGCCAGGAGGTTCGCAACGGCTCGACCGTGCGCGTCCGTGTTGCCGGCCGCTCCGTTGCCTCGTCGATCATGCTGCCGTACAAGATGGACGGCGTGACCGTTGTGATCGACCCGGCACCGATCACATCGGGCAGCGACACCACTATGGAGGTCACACGTCGCCTGCGTTCGCTTCTGGAGGCATCAGGAGCGGCTGTGAAGGTAACGCGGAGCGTGGGCTCCACCTCGACCGCGACCGCCGATCGCGCCGCCATAGTGTCCGAGACGACGGCAACGGCCGTGGTCGCCCTTGATCTGGCCACGTCAGGTGCAGAGGGAATCCAGGTCACGTACACGGCTTCGAAGGACGCATCTGCGACCGCAGCGACAGCGAAGCTGGTCGCCAGCATGACGGAAGCACTCACGTCTCCCGGCCAGGTCGTCCGGGCGCCGGCATCCGCTACGAGCGCCATACTCTCCGCGTCAGCCGCACCGGGCGTACGGGTGATCCTCGGCAATACCCGCGGCAAGGGTGACGCATCGCTCTTCGCCGATCCTGCATGGGCCGACACGGTTGCGCGAGCTCTCTACCGCGCCCTAGGGGCGACCTTCGGGCGCGTCTGATGGGGCTTCGTGTAGACTGTAACGGGAGATTTGACCTATGACGCAGAAGAGCCGCCACATATACAGATGGTTCGTCATCATCGCGACGATCGTGGCGATGGTACTTCCTGCTGCCTCCGCCTTCGGCGCAAAGTCCGAAGTCACTCAGCTCAAGGAACAGCTCGCAGCGCTTCGGAAAGAGTCTCAGCGCGCAGGCGATGCCTACTCCAAGGCGTACTGGAAGCTCGACGCGACCAACGCGAAGCTAGCAACCACCAACGCGAACCTCTCCAAGACCAAAGAGAAGCTTGCCAAGGCCTCCGCGCGCCTGAGCAACCACGCCGCTGAGATGTACCGCCAAGGGGAGATCGACTACCTTGCGCTTCTTCTGACGAGCGACACGCTCGACGACATGCTCGTGCGGCTCGAGTACGTAAGCCGGATCGGCCAGCAAGACGCTTCGGTCGTCTCGGAAGTGAAGGCTCTCCAGGCAGATCTCAACGCGCAAAAGGCCGAAATCGAGGCAGTCAAGGCCGACCAGTCCGAGGAGGCAAAGGCCCTCAAGGCGAAGGCCGCCGCGCTCGACAAGAAGCTCAAGGGCGTCGAGTCCGAGTACGCCGCCGTCCAGAAGAAGCTCGCAGCTGCGCTCGCGAAGCAGAACGGTGGTCGGACTACCAGCAGCACTCGCTATCCTGCTGGTCCCAACGGCATGGTCTTCCCCGTGCAGGGTTCGTACTACTACGCGAACACGTGGGGTGCTGCGCGCTCCGGCGGACGCACACACAA
This sequence comes from Actinobacteria bacterium HGW-Actinobacteria-1, assembly GCA_002841355.1. Taxonomy (GTDB): domain Bacteria; phylum Actinomycetota; class Coriobacteriia; order Anaerosomatales; family Anaerosomataceae; genus UBA2286. The sequence continues at coordinate 151,819 of PHFB01000001.1, forward strand.
GGGCACGGACATCATGGCCAGGACCGGCACGCCGTGTGTTGCCGTGCTTGCCGGAACCGTTCGCGCCAAGTCGAACTCACTCGGCGGCAAGACGATCTGGTTGACCGCTGACAACGGATGGCAGTTCTACTACGCGCATCTCAACGGATACGTCCGCACTTCTGGGCGCGTGGCGGCGGGCGAGCTCATCGGCTACGTAGGTTCGACGGGCAACGCATCGGCAAGTGCGCCGCACTTGCACTTCGAGATCCATCCGGGCGGCGGAGCCGCAGTTAATCCGTACTCCTACCTCAAAGCGATGGAATAGCGCTTGCCCCACATGCTGCCGTGTGACAGCATGTGCCTGTCCTGAAATACCGTATCGGGAGCTGCGTGCGCGGCTGAGAGGCGACCTACGAGTCGCGACCGAAGGACCGTTCCGATAATGCGGATCGGCAAGCACGGTGGATGCGTCGGCATCCTATCAGTCCCATGCTCCGCTCCGACGCGGGCGTTCGCGCCCGTGCCGAGAAAAGGAGTATCCATGTCCCACCGCCGAATCGTCATCATGACCGAGATCGCACTGACGCTCGCACTTGCGTACGTTCTCGGCTGGCTGAAGCTCTGGCAGATGCCGCAAGGGGGCGACGTGTCACTCGCGATGTTGCCTCTGTTCGTGCTCGCACTGCGCCGCGGCCTGCCGGTCGGGCTTTCGGCTGGCGTTCTGTACGGCGTCCTCGATCTCATGCATCCGCCGCTCTACATCGTGCATTGGGTGCAGTTCTTTCTCGACTATCCGCTCGCCTTCATGGCCGTCGGGCTCGCCGGCATCTTCGCTCCCGTCCTGGCACGTGCGGCAGCGTACGGGGATTGGAAGCGTGCGCTCTGGAGCGCCATCATTCCGGGCATCGCGCTGGGAGCCGTAGGCCGATTCGTGCTGCATCTGATCTCGGGCGCGGTCTTCTTCGCCGAGTATGCCGAAGGACAGCCGGTGTGGGCCTACTCGGCCGGGTACAACTCTTTCGTGTTCGTGTCCGCGTTGCTCTGCGTCATCGGTGCCGCACTCGTGATCCCTGCGTTGCAGCGTGTCGTACCGCCCGAAGGAGAGTAGTTGTGCCTCAATCAGCGCTGATCGTGGGTTCCGCTCCGGTTCCCGGAGAGCACGCGTTCTACCGCGCCTTGCTCGAGGACCGGGCGTTCGTGATCGCCTGCGATGCCGCTGCCGAGTGGTGCGTCGCGCTGGGTCGTACCCCCGACATCGCGGTGGGGGACTTCGACTCCGCTGCCCCTGGAGCGCCGGAGCGTCTTGCCGCTCTCGGCGTGGACGTGCGCCGCTTCTCGGCCGAGAAGGACGAGAGCGACCTCGATCTTGCAGTGGCGGTAGCGCGTTCGCTTGGCTGCGACAGGGTCACTTTCACCGCTGCATACACCGGCCGAATCGACCACACCCTCGCGTCCGTTGGCTCAGCCGGTTCGGCTGCCGATCTGCGGGCCCGCGTTGAAGAACCGGGCTACTCCGCCTTGGTGCTATCCGACGGGGGAACCTCCTCAGCGGTTCTCGAGACGACGCCCGGCGCCCTGGTGTCGGTCATCGCTCTTGAGCCCTCGACCGGAGTCACTCTTACCGGACTTCGCTATCCGCTCGACTGTGCGGACGTGCCTACGCTCTCGTCCCTTGGCGTGAGCAACGTCGCGCTCGGCGACCGTGTCAGGGTGTCACTCGCGTCGGGTACGCTTCTCGTGATAGCCTCACGCAGCGCGGATTCGATTCTGCACGACTGAAGGAATCGCACCTGCGTGCCGATACATCTCTCGGCGGGACGTATAGTCCTGATGGACGTGCTTCACAGGCGGGGGTGACGTGTCCGACGAATCGACACCAAACGACCCCACCGGCCGTGCAAACGGCGGCGGTGTCATGTTCGCTGTCCTGGCATTCTTTGCCGCGATAGCTTCTGTCGCGCTGCGTCAGCCATGGCTTGGAGCGATCGCAGGCGGGTTCGCGGCAGTTGCCATCGTCTCATCCTTCATGCCGATCAAGCGTTCCCACATCCCGGCACCGCTCGCGGCTGAGCCCGAGCCCACGCCCGCCGATGCCCCTCCGCCAGTTCCGATGGAGTACCGGATACCACCCACGCTGGATGCAGATGCGATCCTGCATTCGCTTGCCGACGCAGTCGCTCCGGTGGCTCCGGCAGTGGCCGTTCACATGTGGCTTGAAGACCCCTCGTCCGCAACGCTACGCCTGGTGGCAGCGGTTGGTCCCATGAGTCCCGCGCCGCAACCGCTTCCGCTGGAGGACGCGATCCTTGGCAAGAGCGTGCGCGATGGATCGGCCGCACTCGCGCCGCTCGCTCGTGTTCAGACCGGAGGCGTCGAGCGGGTGATCTGGCGATTTGCCGTACCGCTGTCGCCCGGCAACGCCCGCGGCGTGGTCGGTGTCGACATATCCGTCACCGCCGATCCTGACGGTATGCAACTCGCACGTCTCACCGCGCCGCTGCGAGGCGCGCTCGCGGGAAGTCTCGCGTTGCATGTCGCCAAAGTCGAGACCGAGATGGCTACTGCGCTCATCGAGGTGGCGCGCGACCTGAGTCGACGGCTCGATCCCGAAGAGGTGCTCAGTTCGGCGCTTCACACAGCCATGCGCATCTCGGAAGCGGCGACGGGCAGCATTATGCTCACGGATGCATCCAGCGGACGTCTCACTATCGTGAAGGCCGAGGGTCTGCCGAACGAGGTCGTTCGAGACACGTCGCTCTCGGAGGGTGAGGGAATCGCGGGATGGGTTCTAGCAACCGGACAGCCGCTCCTCATCGAGGATCTTCCCGCACGGCCGAAGTCGGGCCGGCGTCACGGTATCCGGTCTGCCGTTTCGGTGCCTATCGCCGACGCCGACGGAACCCTCGGCGTGCTCAATGTCGGCAGCCGAGGTTTTCCGGCCCGGTTCACCGAGTCGCATATGCGAGCCCTCGAGACGCTTGGGAAGCAGACGGCGGTCGCGTTGCGCAACGCGAATGCGGTAGCAGCGTCCCGGGAGTTGTATTTCGACACGCTCAAGGCGCTTGCCCTTGCTCTCGAGACGAAGGACCCCTATTCGCGTGGAGGCACGGAACGGGTGCTCTCGTACGCTACGGCCATGGGTGAGGCGTTCGGCCTCCCCGAGGATCAGCGTGAGGCGCTGCGCGTCGCCGCGCTGCTGCACGACATCGGCATGGCCGCAACCGGGGAGCCCGTGGGATCCCTTCAGCGCCCCTTGTCGACCGTGGAGCATGGCCTGCTGAAGCTCCACCCTCAGATCGCTGCCGAGATCCTCCAGGAGCTTCCGGCCCTGCGTGCGGTCGTCCCGATCGTGTACCACCACCACGAGTGGTTCGACGGCCAGGGTTACGGTGGCGGACTGTCAGGTGAGTCTATTCCGCTCGGCGCACGCATTCTCGCGGTCGCGGACGCGTACGTCGCGATGACGTCCGAGCGCCCGTACCGCCACGCGATGAGCCAGCAGCAGGCGGTCGCGGAACTCTCGGACAAAGCAGGAGCCCAGTTCGATCCCGCCGTGGTCGCGGTCCTCAAGGACCTGCTTTCCACGGGGGGCGACCGGGCTCCGGAACGCCAGCGGCGGTAGCCGCTTCAGTACGAGACTAGCCTCGGGTGACCTTGCCGGCCTTGAGGCACTTCGTGCAAACGTTGACCTTCTTCGACGTACCCTCGACCAGGACGGACACGCGCTGGATGTTCGGGTAGACCATCCGGTTCGTCACGCGGTGCGAGTGGCTGACGTTGCGGCCAGCAGACGGCTTCTTGCCGCATACGGTGCAAATCTGGGACATGGTCCTGGCTCCTGTCGAGTATCTGTGGGCCCATCCGGTCTGAATGGGCCGGACTGTCGAAAAGCGAAGAGATGATAGCACGGCACCCCTACACCGGCAAGGCGCGCACATCCATTCAAAACGGTGTGCGGCCGAGGCGGCTCCGCTATACTACTCTTTCGAACGTGTTAACAGAAACGCTCTTCTGCAATTGCACCCGAGATGCCCGGTCCGCCCGAGCGGCGACGACTACCGGTTCCGAGGAGGAACTTCGATGGCTGAGGTTGTTCAGGGCTCGATGACCATCGCGAACGACGTGCTCGCGGATATCGCAGGGTTCGTCGCGCTGGAGTGCTACGGGGTTGTCGGGATGGCGAGTCCATCTCTCCGTGACGGTGTTGCCCAGCTGCTTTCGCGCGACCGTCTCCGCAAGGGTGTCATGATCACGAACGTTGACGACCGGAATGTGCAGGTCGATCTCTACATCGTGATCGAGCACGGAACCAACCTCGCGGAGGTCTCGCGGAACCTTGTTGACCGCGTCAAGTACGCGCTCACTCATGATGCTGACGTTCAAGTCGCGTCGATCGACGTCCATGTCCAGGGCATCAAGGTCCGGAAGTGATGGCTGATTCCACGATGACCGAGACGAACGCACGCACTGCAATCGAACTCATCACATCGGCCGCCGCCGCGCTCAAGGCTCGGAAAGAGGAGATCAACCGCCTCAACGTGTTCCCGGTACCTGATGGTGATACCGGCACGAACATGAGTCTGACGATGGACGCCGTGCTCACCGACCTTGCCGCACTGGAGTCCGGAGCTCCCGTTGCCGATATCTGCAAAGCCGTGACCCATGGTTCACTCATGGGCGCTCGCGGCAACTCCGGGGTCATTCTGAGCCAGATACTCCGCGGACTGTGCGAGGCCGTCGCTGCCGATCAGCAGATCTCAGTCAAGCTGCTCGCCGACGCGCTCACGCGCGCCACTACCGTCGCCTTCCAGGCAGTTCGCAAGCCTGTCGAAGGCACCATGCTCACCGTCCTCAAGGACATGGCAGCGGCCGCTCAAGCAGGAGCGACAGCCGGTTCCTCAATCGACGAGTTGCTCGATATCGTGGTGAAGGCCGCGTTCGAGTCCGTCCGTCGCGGACCCGACCTGCTTCCGGTGCTCAAGGAACATGGCGTCGTCGACGCGGGTGGCTTCGGTCTTGCGATTCTCGCCGAAGGCTTCGTTACCGGCATGGATGGACACGTCTTCTCCGATCGCGACATCGCTGTGGCCACCGGTGAGCTGACCGTGAGTCCCGTGAATGACTGGGACGATGAGGAGTTCCTCTACTGCACCGAGTTCCTCATGTATGGTGCCGACGCCGACAAGTCCTTCATTGAGGAATGGATCTCAGCCAAAGGCGGCTCGGAACTGGTCGTCGGCGACCGTGAGACGTACAAGATCCACGTGCACACCGACGATCCCGGCTCCGTGCTCGCATGGGCGACATCGCTTGGTGAGGTCGGCGAAGTACACATAAACAACATGCGGCGTCAGACCGCGGAGCGTACGGAGATGCTGCGCACTGAGTCCAAGCCCGTTGCGCCGCCAAAGCCGGTCGGATTCGTTGCGGTGTCATCGGGCGCAGGTCTCTCGGACATTCTTCGCAGCTTGGGCGTTGATGAGATCGTAAGCGGCGGACAGACCATGAACCCGTCTACCGCCGAGATTCTTGAGGCCGTTCAGAAAGTGAACGCCGAGCGTGTCGTGGTCCTCCCGAACAACAGCAATATCGTCCTCGCTGCGCAGCAGGTGGTTGGCGTCTCCGAGCGTCCGGTTGGCGTTGTGCCGACGACCTCCGTTCCTCAAGCCTTCGCCGCGCTGCTTGCCTACGACGGTTCTGACGACCTTGACGGCATCGTCGCCGAGATGAGCGCTGCCGCGAGCGCAGTCCGAACCGGCGAGGTCACCACTGCGGTCAAGGATTCCAAAGGCAAGGCAGGTGCGATCAAGACCGGTCAGATCATCGGTATAGCCGACCACGAGATCGAGGTCATCGGTGACTCGGTTGAAGACGTGGCACTCGGGCTTATCGCTGTGCTTGCGGATGACGCGGAGACGTTGACGATCCTTGCGGGTGAGGATCTCGACGATGATGCGCTCAAGCGGATCGCACAACAGGCCGAATCCCGGTTCCCGGACCTTGAAGTCGAGACTCATCGCGGCGAGCAGCCGCTGTATCCCGTGATACTGGCACTCGAATAGGCGTTGTCCGGTACTGACAAGCGAAGGGGCGTGCACCATGGGCAAGGTCGGAATCGTCTGCGATAGCACCTGCGATATGGGCCCACAGTGGCTCGCCGAGAACGACGTTGTGATGGTTCCGCTCAAAGTGCTCTTCGGCGAGGAAACGTACCTCGATTGGGTCGATTTCACACCGCCCACGTTCTTCGAGAAGCTTGCCTCTGCACCGGTTCTGCCGAAGACATCTCAGCCATCACCGGCTGACTTCGCCGCCGTCTACGAGAATCTCGCCGCACAGGGATGTGACGAGATCGTCTCCATCCATCTTACTGCTGCACTCTCGGGCACGTTCGAATCTGCAACGATGGCTGCTTCTAGCTGCCGCATCCCCGTTCGTGTCATCGATACGCTCACCGTATCGGCGGGGGAGGCGCTCGCTATACTTGCGGCGCTCGACGCCCGTGCGGCTGGCGGAGACGGAGCGGCGATCGAGGCAGCCGCACGCCACGTCGTCGAGACGAGCACGATCCTGTTCGCGCTCGACACGCTCGAGTACCTCGTCAAGGGCGGTCGTGCCGGCAAGGCAAAGGGACTCGCTGCGTCGCTACTCAACATCAAACCAGTCCTCACATTCAATGATGAGGGTACCATCGAGCCTTTCAAGAACGTGAAGGGCACCAAGAAGGCGATCAGCGAGATCGCTGCGGCTGTCGCCGAGGCCTCCAAGATCGGCGTCGTGAAGGTGGCGTACCTGCACTCGATGGCACCGGAACTCGCCGACCAGCTTCACGAGGAGATCGATCGCCTCGGCGGCAACACGGACGCCATTCACACCACGTCGGTAGGCGCGGTCATCGGCACGTATGCGGGACCCGGCGCCGTCGGCGCCGCCTTCTGCCCGGCCTGGTGACGATTGCCTCATGTCCGCTGATACCGAGCACCGCACCGCGACGGCCGCGAATCCCGCGGTGCGAGCTCTGTGGTCGCATCCTGTCTCGGATGTGCGACTCGTGGACGCCCGCCGCTCAGAGGCGCTCGTCAAAGCTGGTATCGAAACCGTCGAGGACCTGATTCGCCACTACCCGTTCCGCTACCTTGACCTATCGATGGCTGGTGCGATCCGCGACGTCCCGCTCGGTGATGACGCCACCGTGGTGGGCATCGTCCGAGACGTGCGCGTCAAACGTCCCCGCCAGCGCCTCACCATCACCGAGATCGCAATCGCCGATGATACCGGTGTCGTCGTCGGTGTCTGGTTCAATCAGCCGTACGTCGCTCAGCGTATCAAGGTGGACGATCGCGTGGCCATGGCCGGCCGTCTTGAGCTGGACTACGGACTCAAGCAGATGAAGACGCCGTTCCTCGAGCGTCTTGATGCCGAAGACGGGCCCACGCAGCTCGGTCGCATTCTTCCCGTGCACCGCGCCACCGAAGGCGTCTCTCCCAACTGGATGCGACGCCTCGTACTCGAAGCCCTGGAGCTTGCCGGCGATGTGCCGGATCCGCTCCCCGCAGCGCTTCTGGTGAAGCGGGCGCTTCCCTCGCTCCGGAACTCGCTCCGAGCGATCCATTTCCCCGAGGCCCTTTCCGAGGCGGATGCTGCGCGCAGGAGGCTCGCGTACGAGGAGTTCTTCACGCTGCAGCTTGCGATGGCGCTACGACGGCACCGGGCGGTTGCGGAGTCGCCAGGACACGCGCACCAAGTTGAAGGCGAGCGCATAGACGCGCTCAAACGTGAGCTGCCGTTCACGCTCACCGCGGATCAGACCTCGGCGCTGACTGAGGTTCTCGCGGACATGAGCGCCTCGCGCCCTATGAACCGCATGCTCCTCGGGGATGTCGGCACGGGCAAGACGGCGGTCGCGGCATTCGCGCTGGCGTCTGTCGCCGATTCCGGCACGCAAGCCGCGATGATGGCTCCCACCGAGGTTCTCGCGGCCCAGTACGCAGGCAAGGTTGGTCCACTTCTGGATGCGATCGGCGTGCGCTGGTGTCTCCTAACCGGTTCCACCTCCGCAGTCGACAGGAAGGCATCCCTCACAGCGCTGGCAGACGGTTCGATGACGGTCGCGTTCGGCACTCACGCGCTCATCCAGGAGGACGTCACCTACAAGCATCTCACCCTCGCCATCGTCGACGAGCAGCACCGCTTCGGCGTACAGCAGCGTCTCGCGCTTCGTCACAAGGGTGAGGCCGCCGACCTTCTCGTGATGACCGCCACGCCGATCCCGAGAAGCCTTGCGCTCACGCTCTACGGTGACCTCGACACCTCGTACCTGCGAGAGCGTCCGGGTGATCGTGGACCCGAGCACATCCGCACGCGTCTTGTGAACAAGACGCACCGCGCGGCCGCATATGACGTCGTTCGGACGGCAGTCGCTGCGGGCCGACAGGCGTACGTAGTGTGCGCACTCGTCGATGAGTCCGACGCCGCCGAAGCCCGTGCCGCCACCCGCGAGGCCGAGCGTCTTCGCACGCAGGTGTTCCCGGACCTCAGGGTAGGTCTGCTCACAGGGAAGATGCGTCCTGCCGAGAAGAGCGCCGTGATGGACTCGTTCCGCTCGGGCGATGTGGACATACTCGTCTCGACGACGGTCATAGAAGTCGGCGTCGATGTGCCCAACGCGACCGTCATGATCGTCGAGGATGCCGAGCGGTTCGGGCTGGCGCAGCTCCATCAGCTCAGAGGACGCATCGGCCGAGGTGAACACGCAGGGGAGTTCCTCATCTTCGCGGACCCACGCACCGACGAAGGTCGCCAGCGCATGAAGGCGATCGCCTCCACCAACGACGGTTTCGCGCTCGCGGAGGAGGACCTCAAGCTCCGCGGAGAAGGGGAGCTGCTCGGGCAGAGACAGAGCGGCTTGCCGAAACTGCGACTCGCATCCCTCGTGGATGATGCAGCGCTGCTCGACATGGCTCGCGACGATGCCAGGGATATCATCGAGCGCGACCCGCACCTTGAGCTTCCCGAACACACGCTGATCGCGACCGAAGCGTGGGCGATTCTCGGCGAAGACGAGACGTGGGTGAGGAGCGGATGAGGATCGTAGCAGGCGAATGGCGCGGCAGAGCGATCGCCGCACCGAAGGGGTCAGCCACCCGACCCACCTCGGACCGCGTTCGGGAGGCGGTCTTCTCGGCAGTTCGCTCGCGCATCGGCGATCTTGCCGGCTGCCGCGTGCTCGACGCATTCGCGGGGTCCGGCGCGCTCGCCTTCGAGGCTCTCTCACGTGGGGCCGTCTCGGCGGTGCTCATCGAACCCGATCGTGACGCACGCGATGCGATCGCACGCAACGCGGCCGCACTTGGCGCGTCCGGCGCTGTTGCGGTGCTTCCCGGTGATGCGTTCCGGCTGACTGGCCGTGCGATCAACGGCGGACCGTTCGCGTTGCTCTTTCTCGACCCTCCCTATAGAATCGTTCCGGCGCAGGTCAGCAGCCTTCTTGAGGGGCTCGCCAGCGCTGGATCGCTTGCCGAGGGGGCGCTTGTAGTCTACGAGCATGCGGCCGGCGTCGATCCGGAGTGGCCGATGGGATTCGACTCGCAAGGTGATCGGCGGTACGGCACCACTGCGGTGTCATACGCCACGTACGAAGGGAAGCAGTCGTCGTGAAGCGCGCGCTCTGCCCCGGTACGTTCGATCCGGTCACATCCGGCCATCTCGACATCATCGTCCGCGCTGCCAGCATCTTCGACGAAGTCGTGGTCGGAGTTGCCCTGAGCCCGGACAAGGGCGGCGGTCCGCTCTTCTCTGCAGAGGAACGCGTTGGATTCATCACAGAAGCTGTGTCACATCTTCCCAACGTGATTGTGCGACCTTTTGATACACTTCTAGTAGACTTCGCACAGAAGATGGAAGCGCGGGTCATCATCAAGGGGCTCCGCGCGGTGACGGACTTTGAACACGAGTTCCAGATGGCACAGCTCAACTACCGTCTGGACGAGAACATCGAGACGATGTTCATCATGTCGATTCCCGAGTTCGCGTACTTGAGTTCTTCCGCGGTGAAGGAGATAGCCCGGCACGGTGGTTCTGTCCGAGGACTTGTGCCAGATGCAGTATGTGAGGCTTTGGCCGCACGCTTGAAGCAGTCCCGATAGGGAGGTACAGCACGATGGATATCATGGCGCTCATCGATCGGATCGAAGAATTGCTCGACTCCGGTCGCAATGTGCCGTTCTCGGCAAACAAGATGGTCGACCCTGACAAGGTGTACGAGATCATCGACGAGATCCGCGCGAATTTCCCTGACGAGCTGAAGCAGGCTCGCTGGATCGTCAAAGAGCGCCAGGAGATGCTCGAAGAGGCCGAGAAGGAAGCGAACCGCATCCTCGAAGAGGCGCGCGATCGCGCCCAGGCCATTGCGAGCGACCAGGAGATCGTGAAGCTCGCCGAGCAGCAGGCGGCTGACATTCTCGACAATGCACGCGCTCGCGAGCGGGAGATCCGCCTCGGCGCCGAGGACTACGCCGACGAGATGCTCGCGAACCTCGAGGTCAACCTCGGCAAGCTCCTCACCGCAGTGCAGCGCGGCCGTGACCGGCTCCAGGGCAAGGTCGGGCAGCGTGGCTGAGGCCACACCTGACCAGCTCAAGATCGACGTCGCGGCGATAGTTGACGAACTAGCAGACACGATCGACGTCGAGCTTGAGTTTCCGCTCGCGCCGATAACCCTTGGCACCGAGGAGTTCGTTCCTGTCGCGCCCGCTCGTGTTGACGTGACGCTCACGTATGCCGGAACCGGCATTGTCGCGAGCGGTACGGTGGCGGCTGATCTTGCAGCCACGTGCTCACGCTGTCTTCAGGAGTTCGTGATGACCGCAACGGGCGATGTCGAGGGCTTCTACGTTCGTCCTGGTACCGAGGCGGAGATTCCCGAGGAGCAGGAAGCGGAACTCATCGTCGGCCGGGACATCGACCTTCTCCCCGCACTCAGGGCTGCCCTCGCGCTTGCGCTGCCATTCGCACCTGTTCATGACGAGGAGTGCAAGGGAATCTGCGGCACATGCGGCGCGGATCTCTCGGCCGGTCCATGCGATTGCACCCCCGATCTGTCGCTCTCGCCGTTCGCGGTGCTGAAGGACATCATCACTGACTCCGGGGATGACGCCTGAGTCCTTGCCCCAATGCGGCACGCGTGTGCTATAGTGTCGCTTTGCGCCACGACCCAGGTCGTCGCATAATCATGTAGAAGCTAGTGCACCGGTCTACGGTGCCTTGAAGGGAGAATCACCAGCATGCCAGTGCCCAAGAGGAAAACGGGTCGCTCCGTCACGAACTCCCGCCGTTCTTCGCACAAGCTTGAGGCGCCCGCGCGCTCGGTGTGCCCGCAGTGCCACCAGGTCAAGCTGCCGCATCGCGTGTGCGGCGAGTGCGGGTACTACGATGGCAAGGAGATCGTCGAGACGGACTAGTAACCGGCGCCCCCTGTGGGGCGCTGTTCCGTACCAGGGGAGGGTGAGCGTCAGTGCTCGATGAGTTCTTCTCTCCTCGCTCAGTAGCAGTGGTCGGCGTTTCCCGCGAAGAGGGAAAGGTCGGCCACTACATATTTGACAACCTTCTTGGTGCCGGATTCCCCGGAGCGGTGTACCCGGTAAACCCGAAAGCTGCTGACGTACACGGTCACGTCTGCTATCCGAGCGTCGCCGATATCCCGGACCCGGTGGATCTGGCGATCATCGTAGTCCCGGCTGGAGCGGTATCGGGCGTGATCGAGGAGTGCGGTCAGCGTGGCATCTCGGCAGTCATCGTCATCTCTGCCGGGTTCAAAGAGACCGGACCGGCAGGCGCCGCTCTCGAGCGTGAGATGCTCGCCACTGCCGCACAGTACGGTATCCGGATTCTCGGCCCGAACTGTCTTGGACTCATCTCCACGTCGAGCAGCCTCAACGCGTCGTTCGCGCCCTCCATGCCCGAGCAGGGCACCATCGCATTCATGTCGCAATCGGGAGCACTTGGAACTGCCGTGCTCGACTGGGCGGCGGGTGAGGGCATCGGGCTCTCGCGGTTCGTGTCGCTCGGCAACAAGGCCGACGTGTCTGAGGTCGACCTCGTGCGGGCCTGGACCGAGGATCCCGACACCTCTGTCGTTGCCGCGTACCTTGAGGCCGTGAGCGATGGCCGTGCCTTCGTGGAAGCCGCATCGGCGTTATCGCGCACGAAGCCGATCATCGCACTCAAAGCCGGTGGGTCGGATGCCGGTGCGCGTGCCGTCTCATCGCACACAGGCAGCCTGGCTGGCTCCGAGCAGGCGTACGACGCCGCGTTTCGCAAAGCGGGCGTAATTCGCGCCCGGTCCGTTCTTGAACTCTTCGACTTCGCGGTGGGCTTTGCCCGTCAGCCGCTTCCCGAGGGGCCGGGCCTTGTCATCCTCACGAATGCCGGCGGTCCCGCGATCCTCGCAACAGACGCATGTGAGCGCTCGGGCGTAGGTCTCGCTTCGCTCGAACCCGAAACGATCACCGCACTCCGCGAAGCGCTACCGGCTGCCGCGGCGCTGTACAACCCGGTCGATGTCCTTGGTGACGCACCGCCGGAGCGCTACGAAGTCGCCGGTAGCATTCTCGCGAAGGACCCCAACGTCCGCGCGATCCTTGTGATCCTCACCCCGCAAGCGATGACGCTTGCGGCCGACACCGCCCGCGCCGTTGTCCGGCTCTCGCAGAGCTCGGGTCTTCCGGTGTTCGCAAGCTTCATGGGCAAGGGTGCCATCGCCGAGGCGATTCCCGTGCTGCGCGACGGACTCGTGCCACAGTTCGACTTCCCGGAGCGTGCTGTCGCCACCCTCGCAGCGATGCTGCAGCACCGCCGTCAACTCGACGCACCTCCGACGTTGCCACCCATCATCGAAGCTGACACGCAGGTCGTTCGAGAAGCGATCGATCACGCGCAGGCGGCCGGACGGACGTTCATCACCGAGCAGTCCGCTGCCCGCATCGCTGCGGCATACGGCATTCCCGTACCGGCGGGCGGCATTGCGAAGGACCTTGGAGCCGCCCGGCTCCTGGCCGCCGAGGTCGGGTACCCGGTCGTGCTCAAGATCGCGAGCCCTGACATCCTCCACAAATCGGATATCGGGGGAATCCGCGTCGATATCCAATCGGAGGAGGAGCTCGACGAGGCGTACGACGACATCATCCGAAGCGTGCGGGCTCGTATGGAAGACGCCCATATCTGGGGTGTCACCGTACAGCGGATGCTCGAACCAGGTCGTGAGGTCATCATCGGCGTCAACCGTGACCCCCAGTTCGGACCGCTTCTGATGTTCGGTCTTGGTGGTATCTACGTTGAAGTGATGAAGGACGTCACCTTCAGGCTCTGCCCGGTCACCACCGAGGAGGCGCGCGCGATGCTTTCGGAGATCCGCGGCTTCGGACTTCTTCGCGGCGCACGTGGGCAGCGCCCCGCAGACCTGGATGCTGTGATCGACACGATCGTCCGGATATCCGCGCTAGTGACGGACTTCCCGGAGATCACCGAACTCGATATCAATCCGCTCATCGTGGCTGACAAGGGAGCCGGCGCCGTAGCTGCCGACATCCGCATCGGAATCGGAGGATGACCATGCGCGCGATCCTCGTAACATCCACTGCAGCGTACTCAGGCAAGAGCGGGCTCTCGCTTGCGCTCATAGCCACGCTCGCGGCGCGCGGATTTGATGTGGGTTACTTCAAGCCGTATGGTGCGATGCCGGTGACCGTCGATGGCGTGCTCACCGATCAAGACGCGCTCTACATCAACAAGACGCTCAACCGACCTGCGCCGACCGAGGTCGTGTGCCCGGTTGTGCGGACGCAGGCGCTCATAGAGAGCGCACTCGCGCACAAAGAGGGTGATGTGGCCGGAGCTGTGACCGACGCCTATCGGATCTGTGCTGAAGGTCGCGACGTCATGGTCATCGAGGGGCCGAGCGATCCTTTCCAGGCATCCTCGATCGGACTCGCTGGACCCGACCTCGCCACGATGCTTGGAGCTCGCGTGCTCCTCGTCGACCGGCTCCACGGCAGCGATCTTCCCGATGCGGTCGTCTGCGAATCCCGTAGACTCGGCGCCGTTCTCGGCGGCGTCATCTTCAACTGGGTGCACGAGTCGCAGACGGAGTTCCTCACCGGCCGCGTGATGCCCTACCTTGCGTCACGTGACATTCCGATTCTTGGCATGATTCCGCATGACACCGCACTGTCGTCGGTCACCGTTCGGGAAATCGTCGAAGCACTCAACGGAGCGGTTCTCTCGGCTGACGACCGGCTAGACGAGCCTGTGGAGACGTTCATGGTCGGCGCGATGGGCCAGGACAAGGCGCTTCGCTTCTTCCGCAGGAAAGCGCGTAAAGCGGTCATCACCGGCGGTGACCGTGCGGACGTTCAGCTCGCGGCGCTTGAGACCAATACCCGCTGCATCATCCTAACGGGGAATCTGCCGCCCTCATCGCTTGTCCTCTCACGTGCTGAGGAACTTGGCGTGCCCGTCCTGCTCGTCGATACCGACACCCTCACGGCCGTCGAGAAGATGGAGCGGCTCATGGGTCATACGCGTCTTCACGACGCGGCGAAGGCTGGTAGAATACGCGAGATGTTCGAGCGTTCTGTCGATGTCGACGCGCTCATGAAGGCGTTCGATATCCTTCGCTGACCCCGGGAGCATGCTGTGACCGATACCACCGTGACCATCGTCGTCGACGCGCTCGGCGGAGACGACGCTCCTACTGTCGTGCTCGAAGGAGTTGACGCGGCCCTTGCAGCGGATTCTGCGCTCTCCATCATCCTGACCGGCCCCGTGGAGGTCGTCGAGTCCTTCGCTGCGGCCCGTGAGCGCGTGCGTGCCGTCCCGACGACCGAGTTCATCGACATGGCCGAGCACCCGGCGAATGCCGTTCGCACGAAGAAGGACTCCTCGATCGTCGTCGGCTGCCGCCTTGTGAAGGATGGCGAAGCAGCCGGGTTCTTCTCGGCGGGAAGCACCGGCGCTTGCATGGCAGCGGCAACGCTCGTCATGGGGCGCATACCGGGCGTTTCTCGCCCTGCGATCGCGACCGTGATCCCCGCATCCGAGAGGCCGAGCGTGCTGCTCGATATCGGCGCTAATGCCGACGTTAAGGCCGAGAACCTCGTGCAATTCGGCTTGATGGGTCGGGCGTACGCCCAGGTCGTGCTTGGCGTGTCAGAGCCGAGCGTCGCGTTGCTGAACATCGGTGAGGAGCCCACGAAGGGCTCGATGCTTGCTCAGGAAGCGCATGCGCTGATGGTTGACGCCGTGCCCGGATTCATGGGGAATGTCGAAGGCCGTGACATACCCGCCGGCACCGCGGACGTCATCGTGACCGACGGCTTCACGGGCAACGTCGCCTTGAAGCTGCTTGAAGGTCTCGCGAAGACGCTTCTCACCCAGGTGAAGGACGCGATGACGTCTACACCGATACGCACGATGGCGGCTGCTGTCCTCAAAGAACCGCTCATGGAGCTCAAGGAGCGCATCAACCCCGACGTCTACGGTGGCGCGCCGCTTCTTGGCGTGCGAGGGGTATGCATCATTGGACACGGAAGCAGCAACGCTCGCGCGGTGGCAGCAGGTATCGCCGTTGCGGCGCGAGCAGTCCGAGGCGGGCTGACCGAGCGTATCGCGACGGCGGTAGGCAAGTAGGCAAGCCCTCGGCTGCAGAGCCCGGTCGAACGTGTATACTACTCGGACATTTGCGGCGGCTGATGCTGCCCGAGCGAAAAGAGCATCACTCCGATGACCCATGCAGCAATCACCGGCGTTGGCGCGTACCTGCCTGAACGCATCGTCACCAACGACGACATGGCGAAGATGGTCGAGACCTCCGACGAATGGATCCGCACGCGCACCGGAATCCGTGAGCGACGGATCGCGGCAGAGGATCAGGCGACGTCCGACCTCGGTGTCGGCGCGGCAAGGGCTGCGCTCACGGACGCCGGACTTGCGCCAGCAGACATCGATCTTCTCGTAGTCGGCACGTCGAGCCCCGATATGGTCATGCCATCGAGCGCGTGCCTTCTGCAGGCAAAGCTGGGACTGTCGTGCCCTGCCTTCGACGTCATGGCTGCGTGCACGAGCTTCATCTACGCCATCCAGGTAGCTACCTCGGCGATCGAGTCGGGGAGGGCGCGGCGCGCGCTGGTCGTAGGCGCCGATGCACTCACGCGTCTCATCGACTTCAGTGACCGGCGCACGTGCGTGCTCTTCGGCGACGGGGCTGGCGCGTTCGTGCTCGAGGCAAACGACGAGCCGGGTATCCTCGGCATTGACCTGGGTGCCGATGGAAGCAAGCCTGAGGTGCTGCAGATCCCGGCAGGCGGCTCCGCGATGCCGGCCACCTGCCAGACCGTTGAGGACGGCCTCCACTTCGTGCAGATGAATGGCCAGGAAGTCTTCAAGTTCGCTGTGCGGGCGATTCCCGCAACGACCAAGAAGGCGCTCGCAGCTTCGGATCTCACGATCGACGATGTCACCTGGCTCGTTCCGCATCAGGCTAACCAGCGGATTCTCGACACCGTTGCGGACCGCCTTCACCTGCCTCACGAGCGCGTGTTCTCCAACATCGAGTGCCTCGGAAACACCTCCGCTGCTTCGATTCCGCTGGCAGTGAACGACCTGTATACTAGCGGCAGCCTGCGGCGGGGCGACGTGCTCGCACTCGTCGGTTTCGGCGCCGGATTGACCTGGGGGGCCGCAATAGTACGTTGGACCAAGGAGGACCTCTAGCATGGCCCTGCGAACGCGACTCACGAGTCTGCTCGGCATCGAGCACCCGATCATCCAAGGTGGCATGGCGTGGACAGCAACGGCGGAGCTCTCCGCCGCAGTGAGCAACGCCGGCGGCATCGGCATCATCGGTGCCGGCCACATGCCCACCGACCTGCTTCGTGACCAGATCAAACTCGCCAAGTCCCTCACCGACAAGCCGTTCGGTGTGAATCTCATGCTCCTCACCCCGCACATCGATGACATCGTGCAGATGGTTCTCGATGAGCGTGTTCCGGTTGTCACGACCGGTGCCGGTAACCCCGGGAAGTACATGACGGCCCTCAAGGACGCTGGCATCAAGGTCATCCCGATCGTTCCGTCCGTGGCGCTCGCCAAGCGCATGGAGTCCATCGGCGCAGACGCCGTCATCGGCGAAGGCATGGAGGCCGGCGGTCACATCGGCGAACTCACGACCTTCGTGCTCACGCCCCAGCTTGTCGACGCCGTCGAGATCCCCGTGATCGCCGCCGGCGGTATCGCTGACGGCAGGGGAGTCGCCGCCGCGTTCGCGTTCGGTGCCGAGGGTGTCCAGGTCGGCACGCGCTTCATGTGCGCGGCAGAGTGCACCATCCATCCTGACGTGAAGGACGCCGTTCTCAAGGCGAAAGACCGCGACACCGTGGTCACCGGCCGTTCGACGGGTCATCCCGTTCGCGTTCTCAAGAACAAGCTCGCGCGCGAGATCATGGAACTCGACCGCGAGGGCAAGGCCGAGGAGATCGAGGCGCTCGGCGCCGGGAAGCTGGCGCTTGCGATGCGCCAGGGCGACACCGCGATGGGCAGCCTTATGGCAGGCCAGATCGCCGCCATGGTGTGCCGGATAGAGCCTGCTGCCGACATCGTCGCCGACCTTGTGAACGGTGCCGAGGAGGTCATGCGCGCGCTCGGAACGATTCCGGTCGCGTGATGTCGATGCGTACGCACGCACTCGTCTTCCCGGGACAAGGCTCGCAGCGGGTCGGCATGCTCGAGACGCTCCCAGAACATGAGGATCTCAACAGGCTTCTTGATGCCGCGGAGGCGCTCTCCGGCCTACCCCTGCGCTCCATCGCCGTGAACGGACCAGCGGACTCTTTGTCGGACACCCGAGCAGCACAGCCGCTGCTCTACCTAACGGACTGGGTCTGGGGCATGAGTCTGCTCGACTGCGGGCTCGATCCCGCCTTCGTCGCGGGTCATAGCCTTGGCGAGTATGCCGCGCTGGCGATCGCCGGCGTGTTCTCCGCCGAAGCAGGACTCGAGCTCGTCACGGAGCGGTCCGCGCTCATGGCTGCCACCGCTCAGGCGACGCCGGGCACCATGGCGGCAGTTCTCGGTATGGAACGCAGCGAGGTGGCTGAACTCGTCGAGAGTCTCAGCGAGGTGTGGATGGCGAACGACAACTCCGCCACACAGGTCGTTCTCTCTGGCACGCACCACGGGATCGAAGCCGCCACGACAGCCCTCACCGCCGCCGGTGCGCGTCGGATCGTTCCGCTCACCGTCGCCGGCCCGTTCCATTCGCCGCTCATGGCCCCTGCCGGTGACCGCTTCGCGACCATCGTCGCCGAGGCGCAGTTCTCGGACGCCACCATTCCGGTGCTACAGAACACCGACCCCACGCCCGCAACCGCAGAGAAGCTCATCAAGGCCCGGTTGCTCGGCCAGATCACCAGTCCGGTTCGCTGGACCGAGACGGTCCTCGCGCTGCGCGATGCGGGCGTCGAGGTGATCGTCGAAGCAGGCACCGGAGCCGTTCTGACCGGCCTGGCGCGCAAAGTCGACGGCATCGAGGCTGTCGCCGTGGAAGATGGCGGCATCGAGCGTGTTTTGGAGGTGCTAGGCGCATGAGCGACCTGACCGGCAAGATCGCGCTCGTTACCGGCGCAAACCGCGGCATCGGCGCCGAGATCGCGTACGAGCTCGGCCTTCGTGGAGCCACCGTGGCGGTGAACTACCGTGGCGACGATAGCGGCGCTCGGTCGGTGCTCGCTCGTCTCGCCGAGGCCGGCGTCCAGGGCGAGAGCGAGGCGTTCAAGGGCGACGTCGCGGACGCTGCATCATGCACCGCGCTCATCGAAGCTATCGTCGCGCGCTACGGGCGACTGGATGTCGTCGTCAACAACGCGGGCATCACCCGTGACGGACTGCTGGTGAGGATGTCGGATGATGACTGGGAGTCGGTCATCTCCACGAACCTGAGTGGCGCGTTCTACGTCACGCGCGCAGCCGCCAAGGTCATGATGAAACAGCGCTCGGGATCGATCGTGAACATCTCATCCGTGGTTGGCCTTGTCGGCAACGCCGGTCAGGCCAACTACGCGTCCGCAAAGGCAGGCCTCATCGGCCTTACTAAATCCGTGGCCCGTGAGCTTGCATCGCGCAGCGTACGCGTGAACGCTATCGCCCCTGGATTCATCGAGACCGACATGACCGCTGCGCTGCCTGAAGCCGCACGTGATGCCGCTCTCGGCAGTATCGCGATGAAGCGCTTCGGTTCACCCGCCGACATCGCCGCCGCTGTTGCGTTCCTTGCATCCGACGATGCGGCATACGTCACCGGCCAGGTCCTGGCCGTCGATGGTGGTATGACATTCGCCTGATCGCGGCAACGCGTCATAATGCACCGTGACAGGACAGAAGGGAGGTGCAGTACATGAGCAACGAAGAGATTCTGCAGAAGGTCACCGAGGTCATCGTCGAGCAGCTGAACGCCGATGAGGCAGATGTGACCCTGGAGGCATCGTTCATCGACGATCTCGGCGCCGACTCGCTTGATATCGTCGAGCTGGTAATGGCGCTCGAGGAGTCGTTCGGCGTTTCGATTCCCGATGAGGAAGCCGAGGGCATCAAGACCGTCGGCGACGCCGTCGAGTACATCACCGCCAACGCCTAAGCGATCAATGTCGTGAACGCTTCGTCTCCCGGCCGGTCCGAGACCGGCCGGGACGAACGCGTCCTCATGCAGACACCCGGAGGTTCCGCGTGGAAATGCCCTCGCTCACCATAGGAAGCCGCACAGCCAGACTGCCGATCGTGCAGGGTGGCATGGCCGTCCGTATCTCGATGGCGCCGCTTGCGGCAGCCGTCGCAGAGGCTGGAGGCGTTGGGCTTATCGCGGGCTCCGGTCTGGCTGCCGACGAACTCACGCGTGAGGTGCGCGCGGCCAAGGCCGCCACATCCGGCGTCGTCGGCGTGAACATCATGGTCGCCGTCCGCAAGTTCAAAGACCTGGTGCACGCCGCCATCGAGGGCGGTGCCGACATCATCGTCGCCGGCGCAGGCTTCTCGCGCGACGTGTTCGGCTGGTGCCGTGAAGCCGGCGTGGAGTGCGTGCCGATCGTCGGCTCCGAGCGTGTCGCCAAGCTCTCCGAGCGCTTCGGCGCCTCGGCCGTCATCGTCGAGGGTCACGAAGCTGGCGGACATCTGGGTACGGACGAGTACATGCTCGACCTGCTGCCGCGTATCGTCGAGTCCGTGACGATCCCGGTCATCGGAGCTGGCGGCGTCGTCACCGGCGCCGGCATCAAGCGCACGCTCGATGCCGGCGCTTCGGGGGTCCAGATGGGCACCCGTTTTGCGGCAACCGTTGAGTCCTCGGCATCTGACGAGTTCAAGAGCATGTACGTGAACGCGACCGACGAAGACATCGTGCTCATCAAGAGCCCCGTCGGCCTGCCTGGGCGGGCGATCCGCAATCCGCTGACCCAGCGGCTCGTCGGCGGCGACTACCCGGTCATCGACCGCTGCATCTCGTGTCTCAAGGATTGCGGCAAGGAATACTGCATCATCGACAAGCTTGTCCGCGCGCAGCAGGGCGACGTGACAGGCGGGCTCGTGTTCGCGGGCTCAGCTGCAGCGCGCATCCACGATATCCCGTCCGTCCGCGAGCTCATGGAGCGACTCGTGGCCGAGTGGGAAGTCGCGACTTCGGGAGGAACACAATGACGAGGCGAGTCGCCGTCACCGGCATAGGCGCCGTATCCGCGCTCGGTCCGAATGCCGCCACGACGTGGGAAGGGCTCATCGCGGGGCGTTCCGGCGTACACGAGATCACGTCGTTCGACGCAAGCGCTTACACCACCCGCTTCGCCGCCACACTCGACGACTGGGATCCCTCACCGTGGCTCGACTCCAAGGAAGCCCGGCGCATGGCGCGGTTCCAGCAGTTCGCGGTCGTTGCTGCAGAGGAGGCGCTTGCCGACTCCGGTCTCGTCATCGATGAGAGCAACGCCGAGCGCGTGGGCGTCATCGTCGGCTCTGGCATCGGCGGTCTTGGAACAATGGAGGACCAGCACGACATCCTTCGCGACAAGGGCCCGAGCCGTGTCAGCCCGTTCCTCGTGCCGATGATGATCGTCGACCTGGCCGCTGGACAGATTTCAATCCGCTCGGGCGCCAAGGGCATCAACTACGCGCCCGTCTCGGCATGCGCAACTGGAAATCACTCGCTCGGCGAGGCGTTCGAGGCGATCCGTCGCGGATCGGCCGATGCAGTCATCGCCGGCGGTTTCGACTGCGGCGTGACACCGCTCGGCCTTGCAGGCTTCTGCGCCGCACGTGCGCTCTCCACTCGAAACGACGACCCGGTCGGTGCATCTCGACCGTTCGACTCGGGCCGCGACGGTTTCGTCATGGGCGAAGGCGGCGGCATCCTCATACTCGAAGAGCTCGAGCACGCAAAGGCTCGCGGCGCGCACATCTACGCGGAACTCGTCGGCTACGGCGCGACTGCGGATGCCTACCACATGACCGCACCGGCGCCGGACGGCAACGGTGGCCGCCGAGCTATGCTGCTGGCGCTTGCGCAAGCCGGCTTGGCTCCCTCGGACATCGGCTATATCAACGCACATGGCACGTCGACGCAGCTTGGCGACGCCGCCGAGACCGGCGCCATCAAGGCAGTCTTCGGCGCCGATGTGCCACCGGTGTCCAGCACGAAGTCAATGACGGGTCACCTTCTCGGCGGTGCGGGTGCGCTTGAGGCGGTGGCGTGCGTGCTTGCGATCGAGAAGGGGATACTGCCGCCCACGATCAACTACTCGGATCCCGATCCTGCGTGCGACCTCGACTACGTACCCAACGTGGCGCGCACCGCAGACGTTCCTGCGGCGCTCAGCAACTCGTTCGGTTTCGGTGGCCACAACGCCTGTCTGGTCTTCGCACGCCGCTCATGACGCACTCTGCTGACATGCTCGCCCGTGCCGAGTCGATCCTTGGATACGCGTTCCAAGACCGCGCACTCCTTGAGCGTGCGCTCACGCATTCGTCCTACGCTGGCGAGCACCGCACACAGAGCTACGAGCGCCTCGAGTTCCTCGGCGACTCGGTGCTTGGCTTCGTGATCGCCGAGGAGTTGTTCCGACGCTTCCCGAAGGCACCTGAAGGAGAGCTCACCAAGCGGAAGATCGCCGCAGTCTCGGGCGAGAATCTCTCGGCTGTGTCCGACTCCCTCGGCCTGAGCGAGCTTGTCGCGCTTGGTAAAGGGGAGCGCGCGAGCGGAGGCCGATCGCGCAAGTCGCTTGCCGAGAACGTTCTTGAAGCGGTGTTCGGCGCGGTGTACCTCGATGGCGGCATCGACGCCGCACGGCCGCTCATCCTGCGTGTGCTGGCAGGCGTGCTGGACGCCGGACTCGTTGCCGCACCGGCCGAGGATCCGAAGTCCGTTCTGCAGGAGCACACGCAGGCGACCCTCGGCATGCTCCCCAACTACGTAGTCACCGGTGCGGAAGGTGAGCCCCACGACCGAACGTTCACGGTCGAGGTGCTCGTGGCCGGACAGTCACTCGGCCACGGAATCGGGCGCTCAAAGAAGGAGGCCGAGAAGGCCGCCGCAACAGCCGCGATTCAGGCACTCGAACTCAAGGGCGACAAGCGGTAATACGCCCGTGCTGTGATAGCATGGTTCGCACTGCGAGAGGGGCGCCGGGCTAGCCCGCCAGACCCCGAGAGAACACGTCCGGAAGGGTAGCCGTTGTACCTCAAGTCGCTCACGCTGAAGGGGTTCAAATCCTTCGCCGACCGTAGCAGGATCTCCCTCGAACCCGGCGTAACCGTCATCGTCGGACCCAACGGCTCCGGCAAGTCCAACGTCTCCGACGCCGTGCTGTGGGTTCTCGGCGAGCAGAGCGCGAAGTCGCTTCGCGGCAATGCGATGGAGGACGTGATCTTCGCCGGTTCCTCGGCCAGACAGGCTGTCGGCGTGGCCGAGGTCGACCTCGTGCTCGACAACAGCGATGGTACGCTCCCGCTCGAATTCCACGAGGTCACGATCACACGCCGTATGTTCCGCAACGGCGAGAGCGAGTACCTCATCAACCAGTCCCCGTGCCGGCTCATGGACATCCAGGAGCTGCTGCACGACACCGGACTCGGTCGCGACACGCACTCGATCATCAGTCAGGGGCGCCTGGACGAGGTCCTGAACTCCAAGCCCGAGGACCGCCGTGCTCTCATCGAGGAGGCGGCAGGCGTCCTTAAGCACAAGAAGCGCAAGGAACGCGCGCTTCGCAAGCTCACGGCGATGGACGTCCACGTGGATCGCATCCGCGACATCCTGAGCGAGATCGACCGCCAGCTGCGTCCGCTCCAGCGTCAGGCCACGAAGGCCGCCGAGTACCGCGAAGCGTCGGCGCGTCTGCGCGACCTCGAAATCGCACTCGCCGTCACGGACCTCCGCGACCTGCAGGGCGGCTGGGACGGCGTCGAGAAGCGGGAGCGAGAGCAAGATGCCGAGGTCGAGCTCGCCCGGTACCGCCTCGCCGAGAAGGAGCGCGAGCTCTCGAAGTTCCAGTCGCTGCTCGAGGAGAAGGGCCTGTTCGTCGGCGACCTCTCCGAGCAGCGCCGTCGCCTGCAATCGGTGCTCGAGCGCGTGAACTCCGGCTTGCTTCTGCTCGAGGAGAAGGGCAAGAACCTCGTCGAGCGGCTCTCGGAGCTACGGCAGAAGATCCACCAGAGCGAGTCCAGGCTTGGACAGCGCGATGCCGAGGCGAAGCAAATCGCCGAGGAGCGCGCCGTCACCGAGGCCCGCATCCAGGCGCTCTACACGCAGCTTGGCGAGCTTCGCCGCGAGTCCGAGACCGCGCGCAAGGAGCGTCTTGCCGCCGAGGAGGAGCTCTCCGCGTCCCTCGCCGAGCAGCGCCGCGTCCGCAAGGAGACCGACGACGCTCGCACGGAGCTCGCGTCGCTGCAGCAGGCTCTCTCCGGGTTCGCGATGGAGACCGACATGCTCGCCGAGCGGATCGAAGCGGTGCGCACCCAGCGGTCGGCCCTCGGCCAGACGCTTGCTTCGCGACGCGACCGCGTCGATGCGCTGCAGGCGAAGCTTGACCACTCCCGCAAGCAAGCGCAGCTCGCCGAATCCGACGTCGACCGGCGCGTGCGGTTGCTTGAGAGCCGCAACAACGACCTCACGGCCCGCCGAGACGAGCTCAACGAAGTCCGAGCTGAGATCCGCGCGCTCGAGGAGGTCGACCGCGCCTTTGAGGCGGCCTCCCCGGCACTCGCATGGCTCATCTCCAAGGAGCGCGAGCTTCCCGACGTCATCGGCCCGGTCACCGAGCACGTCTCGGTGCCCGAAGAGTACGAGACGCTGCTGGAGAACGTCCTCGGCAGCGACGTCTTCTGCGTGCTGGTGAAATCCCGCAAGGCGGCCGGCAGTGTTGTCGCGCTCCTGCAGGAGAATGAGGTCGGCGACTACTCCCTCATGCCGCTCGATGCCAAGCCGTTCGCGTGCCCGGCAGGCCCTGGCACGCCGCTCATCGAGATGGTCACCGCCGAGGCCGACGTTCTCTCCGCACTTGGCGGGTTGCTCGGCGACATACGCGTCGTCGATTCGCTTGAGGATGCACTGCGCGCCTCGGCAGAGCCCGGCGCACAGTGCCGCTTCGCCACGCGTGGCGGGAACATCGTCTGGCCGAGCGGCAAGGTGCGCGTGGGTCCGCAGACAGCCGGCGATGCGAACGTGCTCGGCCGGAAGCGCCGCCTCGCGGAGCTTCGCGACAGGCTCTCGGCCGTCGATGCATCGCTTGGCGAGGCCGAGGCAGCAGTCGCTGCGGCGGCTGAAGCGCTTTCGGTCGCGCAGCAAGATGCTCTCGAGCTCTCGCAGGTAATCGCCACCGTCGGCGGGGAAGTGTCTTCGGCCCGCGAGGAGGTCGGCCGGCTCGAGCAGTCCGCCACCGACCTGGACGCTGAGGCATCTCGGATCGATGTGCGCATCCGCCAGATCGAGGAGCGCACCGCCAAGGACCGTCCGGCCGAGCGCAAGCTCGCCGACACGATCCAGGCGGGCATCACCCGACTTGACGAGCTCGAAGAGGAGTCGGTCGTCAAGCGCGAACTGCGCGACGCCCGCTTCCGCGACGAGACCGCCGTATCGGGACGCCTCTCTACATGCCAGGTCGAGATTGCGGCCGTCTCGGAGCGTGAGGTGCACCTCAAGCGCCGTCACCACACCGTGAACGCCGATGCCGAGGAGCTCGCAGTCCTCGTGGAGCAGTCGATGCAGACGGAGGCCGCCCTCGAGATGCTGCGCGAACGCCTGCAGCCCCTCCACGACCTCTACACCGTGCTGCTCGAACGAGCGGAGCACTGGGCCGTCCGCCTTCGCGACCGCGCGCGGTTCGAACAGGCGGATTCCGAGTCTCTCAGGACCACCATTCACGACGCACAGGAAGGTGTTCGGACCGCGCAGGCCGAGCTTGACGCCGTCAACGAGGCGATGTCGGACATCCGCGTCGAGAAGGCGCAGCTTGAAGTGCAGGTCCGCGCTGCGGCGTCCCGCATCGTCGAGGAACTCGGCATTCCGCTTGAGTCTGCGCTGCAGACCGAGCCGATCGAGAGCCGCGAGTCGGCTGTCGAGGCAGCGCACCGGCTCCGCAAGCGCATCGCGAACCTCGGCCCCGTGAACCCTGTCGCTGTTGAGGAGTACGACCAGCTCAACGCGCGCAGGGAGTTCCTCGGCAAGCAGCTTGAGGATTTGCTCTCAAGCAGGAGCGCACTGCAGAAGGTCGTTTCGGCCATCGACCGCAAGATGCGCGACCGCTTCCTCGAGACGTTCGAGCAGGTCGACCATCACTTCCAGGAGATCTTCTCGCTGCTCTTCCCGGGCGGCCAGTCCTCGCTGCGACTCACGGAGCCGGACGACCCCGAGACCACCGGTGTCGAAGTGGTCGCCCAGCCGCGCGGCAAGCGCCTCGCCAAGATGACGCTTCTCTCCGGCGGGGAGAAGTCCCTCACGGCGCTCGCGCTGCTCTTCGCGCTCTACCGCACGCGGCCGTGCCCGTTCTACATCCTCGATGAGGTCGAGGCAGCTCTCGACGACACGAATCTGCGCCGCTTCATCGCATTCACCGACAGCATGCGTGAACACACGCAGTTCATCGTCGTGAGCCACCAGCGCAGGACCATGGAGATGGCCGACGTGCTCTACGGCGTTTCCATGCAGTCCGACGGCGTCAGCAAGGTCGTCAGCCAGAAGCTCCAGCGCGCGATCGCCCAGGCCGAGCAGGTGCCGTCGTGAGCACTTGGCTCGACCGGCTCACCCAGGGCCTCTCTCGCACGCGGGAGCAGCTCGGCGGGCAGCTCAACGTGCTGCTTGGCCGAGGACCCGATGTCGACGAGACATTCTGGAGCGACCTCGAAGACGCATTGATCGGCGCCGACATGGGCGTGACCGCAGTGACCGAGATGGTCGATCGGCTGCGGGACGCCGCGAAGCGTCAGGCGCTCCCTGATGCGCATGCGGTCCTCACACACCTCGCTGCGGAGATTGCAGACGAGCTTCGTCTTCCGGACGCAGAGGACTTCATCGAGTCATCACCCTCGACGGTCCTCATCGTCGGCATCAACGGGACCGGTAAGACCACTACAGTCGGCAAGCTCGCAAAGGCGGCAGCCGACGCTGGTCGAAGCGTGCTGATCGGCTCTGCGGACACTTTCCGTGCGGCAGCCGTTGAGCAGCTTCACATCTGGGCCGACCGGGCCGGCGTACCCATCGTCGAAAGTGAGCGAGGCACCGATCCCGCCTCCGTCGCCTTCGATGCCGTACGCCAGGCGAAGTCGAACGACACCGACCTGCTGCTCGTGGATACCGCTGGTCGGCTCCACACATCGAAAGACCTCATGGCCGAGCTGTCGAAGGTGAAGCGCATCGTCGAGCGAGAGAGCGTGGCACCTGTGCGCACGCTTCTCGTCATGGATGCCACAACCGGGCAGAACGGCCTCACACAGGCGCGCGAGTTCAACAGCGCCGTAGGGATCGACGCTATCGCGCTTACGAAGCTCGACGGCACCGCCAAGGGCGGCATCGCTGTCGCGGTCGTTCGCGAGCTTGGCGTGCCGATCCTCCGCATCGGCGTTGGCGAGGGTGCAGATGACCTCAAGCCGTTCGATCCGGAGGAGTTCGCTGCGGCGCTCGTCGGTCTGGAGTGACTCCCGTGCCGCGTTTCATACCGACACTGCCTTCCGACCGTAAACACCTTCCGTTGCTGCTCGCTTTGGTGGTCCTGTTCGCCGTCCTCGTTTCCGTCTTCTACGTATCGAATACCGCGATCAAGGTGGATGGCGATTCCATGCTTCCCTCGCTCATGAGCGGCGATCATCTGCTCGTCACCCGAGGCTACACCCAGCCCGCGCGTGGCGATGTCGTGTCTTTCTCGGCGGTCATCTCCGGCAAACCTGACGACCTCATCAAGCGCGTCGTCGCCATTGGTGGCGATACCGTGGAAGTGTTCGGCGACACTGTGCTGATCAATGGCCAGCCTGAGCCAACGACGTATCAGCGCATAACTGGCACGGAGAGTTTCCACATCAAGCCGTTCAGCGTACCCGCAGGCTCGGTCTACGTTCTCGGCGACAACAGACCCGTGTCGCTCGACAGTCGGTTCTTCGGACCCGTGCGGCTGGCGGATGTAAAGGGCAGGGCGCGGTTCATATTCTCGCCGATAACCCGGTTCCGACGGATTGACGCAGCGGCCGGGCGACCGTAGCCTAGGGAGTCACGACCCCCGGCCACGGAGATGGCGATGTTCCAGAATCTCACCGATAGACTTCAATCTGTCTTCTCGCGTCTGACCGGACGCGGCAAGCTTTCCGAGGCGGACGTAGACGCCGCGATGCGCGAAGTTCGTATGGCGCTGCTTGAGGCCGACGTGAACTTCAAGGTCGTCAAGGAGTTCGTGGCCAAGGTACGCGAGCGCGCAGTAGGCGCCGACGTGATGGCCAGTCTTACGCCTGGTCAGATGGTCGTCAAGATCGTGCTGGAGGAGCTCACCGCCCTCATGGGCGGCAACGAAGCCAGGCTTGCACTCTCCGGTCGCGTCCCCAACGTCATCATGCTCGTCGGCCTACAGGGCGCTGGCAAGACGACGGCCGTCGCCAAGCTTGCCAATCTCCTGCGCAAGCAAGGGAAGCGGCCGCTCATGGTGGCCTGCGACGTGTACCGTCCCGCGGCTATCGACCAGCTTGAGGCGCTCGGGCGCGAGCTCGATATCCCCGTGTACCGTGGCGAGGGCACTGACGCCGTAGCGATCGCCAAGGCGGGCGTACGAGATGCTATCGACCGCCTACGCGACCTTGTCATCATCGACACGGCCGGCCGCTTGCATGTCGATGAGGAGATGATGGCTGAAGCTGCCGCCATCAAGGCCGCCATCAAGCCTGAGCAGGTGCTCATGGTGGTCGACGCGATGACCGGACAGGACGCGGTCAATGCCGCATCCGCGTTCGCCGAGCGCGTCGACTTCGACGGCGTGATCATCTCGAAACTGGACGGCGACGCTCGAGGCGGTGCCGCGCTCTCGATTCGCGCCGTCACCGGAAAGCCTGTGTTCTTCGCGAGTGTGGGGGAGAAGACCGACAATCTCGAAGTCTTCCGTCCGGACGGGATGGCGCGCAGGATCCTCGGCATGGGCGACGTCGTATCCCTCATCGAAAAGGCGCAGGAAGCGTTCGATGAGGACACCGCCGTCGAGGCCGAGCAGCGCCTGCGTGCGGGCTCGTTCACGCTCGACGACTTCCTCGGCCAGCTGCGTCAGATCAAGAAGATGGGCTCGATCAAGGACATCATGGCGATGATCCCCGGCGCGAACAAACTTCCCAAGGACGCCGAGGTCGACGAAGGTGCTCTTACCCGGACCGAGGCGATCATCCAGTCGATGACGGCACGGGAACGAGTGAAGCCCTCGGTCATCAATGGGTCACGCCGAGAGCGCATCGCGGCCGGTGCCGGCGTGACCGTCTACGACGTCAATCAAATGCTCAAGCAATTCGCGCAGGCGCAGAAGATGGTGAAGCAGCTTGGCACGCAGCAAGGGAAGCGCAAGCGGCGCGGCATGGGCATGCCCGGAATGCCCTTCTAGGCGGACGATCGGCGTCGGCGTTCATGCAGGCACCACACGACGACGCCGAGCGGGAACGCGATGAGGTGTGCGATAGCCGCCGAAAGCTCCCGAGTCTCTTCCGCAGAACCGCTGACGTGCATGAGCACAATCGCCGCAAGCACCGCCAGGGTGCCAGCGAAACCCGCTAGGCGCACTGGTCCGCCAAGATCGAGCGACGCAAGCGCCAGACCGAGACACCCGAAGTACCCTGCCGAAGGGCCTACGTCACGAGCTGCCACGAGCGCCGTGCCGAGAAGCGAACCAGAGAGGTGGAGCGGGAGCGCGACGAGCAGTGACTCGATCACGATCGTCGCGAGGTGCGCGCCCCAGAATGCGAGCACCGCGGTCGGTGTGCCGGTGCGCCACTCGGCGATTCCGACCACGACGGCCACGATGCCGAGGGCCAGGATGAAGTGGCCCGCGCCATCGGTCACAAATGCCGAGGTCAGGGCTCGCCACGCTTCGAGTTCCCAAAGGTCGCGCGGCGCGAAACCGATCAGGTCAATGGTGCGCGCTGTCACGGTGCCGAACCCGGTATCTGTCAGCCAGGCCGCAACGCTCAGTCCAGCCATCATGAGCAGCGTGAAGCGTAGCCGTACCACGACAGCACGGATGTGCGGCAGTATCGGGCGATGGCGCTTGACGCGTGGACTAGTATCGTCAGACACTCCGCGATGTCATCTGCCTTCCCGGTTTCACGGTCAGCGCGGTGCATGTCGGGCATGTTGATGGTACCCCGCTTTGACCCGCTTCGATTCATGACCTATCATTGGCACTTGCTCTAGCTCGGACACGGCGGCACAATGCCGCCCTACACGGAGGTGAACTGTTGGCAGTCAAGATCCGTCTGGCACGCGCCGGCGCCAAGAAGGCGCCGTTCTATCGTGTCGTCGCGGCCGATGCACGCGCTCCGCGTGATGGCCGATTCATTGAGATTCTCGGGCGCTACAACCCGCGCACTCAGCCCTCGACCGTCGAGCTCGATCTCGTCAAGGTCGATGCCTGGCTCGCAAAGGGTGCCACGCCCACCGAGGCAGCCGGTAAGCTGATCGCCATCGCTAAGGGCGAGAAGACCGCGCCTGTCGGCAGCACCAAGATCTCCAAGAAGGCCCAGGCAAAGGTCGCAGCCGAGGCGAAGGCCGCTGAGGAAGCAGCCGCGAAGGCAGCAGAAGCCGCCGCCGCTCCGGCCGAAGAGCCTGCCGCTGAGGAAGTGGCCGAAGTCGTCGAGGACGAAGCTCCGGCCGAGGCCGAGTAGCAGATGCCCCGCAACGCTGACACTGACGAGCTCGTCCGGTATCTCGTAACGTCGCTTGTCGACAATCCGGACGATGTCTCGATTGCTAAGCAGACCGGCCCTGACGGGTCGGCGTACGAAGTCACCGTGAACCCGGACGACATCGGCAAGGTCATCGGTCGGCAAGGACGCGTCATCAAGGCGATTCGCACCCTCGTGCGCGCCGCCGCGTCCGTTGACGGCAGCGATGCGTCGGTGGAGGTTCTCGGCTAATACCATGGACGCGCCGTTCGTACCCGTCGCGCGCGTGGTCAAGACGCACGGACTCCAAGGGGAGGTCGCAGTGAAGCCACTGCTCGACCTTCCCTTTGACGTGTTGCTCGATGCCGAGATGTGGGCGGTGCCCCCGGTCGCGGGTGCGACCGGACTCCGGCTCACCGGTGTGCGTCAGGGGCCCAAGGGGCCGCTGCTGACCATAGCCGGCGTCGACACGCTTGCTGCTGGTCGCGCACTTGCCGGAGCGACGCTTCTGGTTCGCGCCTCGTCGGTTCCCGAGGGCTGGGACGATGATGAGTTCGATCCGGTCGGCTACACAGTACTGGACACCGTCCGGGGTTCGTTGGGTACCATCATCGACGTGATCTACACGGGCGCCAACGACGTCTGGGAGATAGACGGGCCCTTCGGGTCGGTTCTCATTCCCGTGATCGATGATGTCGTTCACGAGATCGATGACGACGCACGTGAGATATCCGTGACGCTGCTTCCCGGCCTGCTAGACGAGGACTGATCGTGCGAATCGACATCATCAGCATCTTCCCGCAAATCTTCGAGCCGACCCTCGGTTCGTCGATGCTCGGCATCGCCCGCGAGAAGGGTGCCGTGTCCTTCGCCGTCCACGATCTGCGCGACTGGGCCGAAGGCAAGCACCGCACCACCGATGACTACCCCTTCGGCGGTGGGTACGGCATGGTCATGAAGCCGGAACCGTTCTTCGCGGCCGTGGAAGCGGTTACTGCGCTCGACGATGCCAAGCCTACCGTCATCCTCATGTGCCCGCAGGGCCGCAGGCTCGACCAGAGCCTCGTGGAGGAACTTGCCGGACGCGAGCGACTCGTCATCCTGTGCGGGCGCTACGAGGGCGTAGACGAGCGCGTGCGCACGCTGGTGGACATCGAGGTGTCCGCTGGCGACTACGTGCTTACCGGTGGCGAGCTTCCCGCGATGATCCTGGTCGATGCGGTCACCAGACTGCAGCCCGGTGTTCTCGCCTCGGAAACAGCGACGCAAGAAGAGTCGTTCTCCTGGGGTCTTCTGGAGTACCCTCAGTACACGCGCCCGGCCTCGTTCCGCGGCATGGATGTGCCCGAGGTGCTGCTCAGCGGAGATCATGCTCGCGTGGATCGCTGGCGCCGCACCGAAGCGGTCCGCCGAACCGCCGAGCGCAGGCCCGACCTGCTCGAAGCGGCTGGCCTGAGCGCCGAGGAGAGATCATTCGCCGAGGACATTCTCGGCGCTCGTGAAACGAAGGGAGATGCGCTGTGAGCGACGAGCGCAACACGTACGAGAACGATGAGGTCGAGGAAGCCGTAGCACTCGACGACGCAGCAGTCTCGGACGCCGTACCCGCCGAGGCGCCCCCGTCGTTCCTTCGCTGGCTTGGCGAGCTCATCCTCATGGTCGTGCTTGCGTTCGCGCTTGCGACCGGCATCCGTACTTTCGTCGTCCAGCCCTACGTGATTCCCACCGGCTCGATGATCCCCACGATCGGCATCGGCGAGCGCGTGCTTGCGAACAAGTTCATCTACCGGTTCGACACCCCCAAGCAGGGCGATATCGTCGTCTTCGACGATCCCACCAAGACGGTGCCCACGCTGATCAAGCGCGTCATCGCAGTCGGCGGCCAGACCCTCGACATCAAAGACGGTGCAGTTTGGGTGGACGGCAAGAAGCTTGATGAGCCGTACACGTACGGCAAGCCGAGCGAGCCGGGCGACGTGATCCTACCGATCCAGATTCCCGAGGGCCAGGTCTGGCTCATGGGGGATAACAGGACGAACAGCCACGACTCCCGGTGGTTCGGACCGCAACCGGTGAGCATCATCCACGGCAAGGCGTTCGTGCGATACTGGCCGCTCAATAGATTCGCAGCCTTCTGATGATTGCGCCGCGCCGAGCGGCTAGTCTATACTGTCCACTCGTGTCTCAAGACAAGAATGCCGTCGGCATCAGATAGGAACGGAACAGAGATGAACAGGATCCGAGCGATCGAGCAGCAGCAGATCAATGAAGAACTGCCCGAGTTCTCGGTTGGCGATACCGTCAAGGTGAGCTACAAGGTCGTCGAAGGCACGAAGGAACGCGTTCAGCCGTTCCAGGGAATCGTCATCCGCCGCCACGGTGCTGGTGCCCGCGAGACCTTCACGGTCCGCAAGGTATCGTACGCCGTTGGTGTGGAGCGTACCTTCCCGGTGCACTCGCCCAAGATCATGAAGCTCGAGGTCGTCACCCGCGGTAAGGTCCGCCGCTCCAAGCTGTACTACCTCCGCGACAAGGTGGGCAAGGCTGCCCGCGTCAAGGAACTGCGCTTCTAGAACGCGCATCCACAGAACGAACGCGCCAGGCCCGGGATTCTTCCCGGGCCTGTTCGTATTCCGGTAGGCTAGAGACGCCCACGTACCGAGGAGATCCGGTGTCAGAGCCAACCGTCGCAGAGATCAGCCGAACCATCGCGAGCGCATCGCTGAGCGAGCTGCCGTCACTTCTCGAGCGCTACGCGCGCGACACACGCTCGGGCGTGGTGGCTGCGCTTGCCTCGGCAAGACGGCGAATGGAGCGCGACGACGCGGAGTGCAAGCGGCTCGACAGGATGGCTGAGCTGCAGGCCACGCTGCACGAAAGCGGCGTGATGGTCGTTGCGGGAGTCGACGAGGTCGGTAGAGGCTGTCTCGCTGGCCCTGTGACTGCAGGTGCTGTGATCCTGCCGGTCACGGCGCGCATCACCGGAATCGACGACTCCAAGCGCCTGAAGCCGGTGACCCGCGTGCAGCTCGATGCCGAGATCCGCACCGTCGCACACGCTGTGGCGGTCGCTCACGTAGAACCCTCGGTCATCGATGCGATCGGCATAGCCCCGGCGAACCTGCTCGCGATGCGTCGCGCTGTCGAGTCTCTGGGGGTCGAGGTCGAGCATGTGTTGATCGATGGGCTGCCGGTCGATGTGGGACGACCATCCACAGCGGTTGTCGGTGGCGACCGGCTCGTGTCTGCGATCGCCGCAGCGTCCA
The DNA here is from genome assembly GCA_002841355.1 of Actinobacteria bacterium HGW-Actinobacteria-1. GTDB lineage: Bacteria > Actinomycetota > Coriobacteriia > Anaerosomatales > Anaerosomataceae > UBA2286. The sequence continues at coordinate 185,490 of PHFB01000001.1, forward strand.
TCGTCGCCAAAGTCGCTCGAGACGCCCTCATGCGTGAGATGGACGCTCAGTTTCCCGAGTACGGATTCGCGCTCAACAAGGGATACGGGACGCTGGAGCATATCGAAGTCATCGCCCGGATCGGTCCGTGCAAGCTACATCGCATGAGCTTCTCGCCGTGCTCACAGGTCACGCTGTTCTAACGCGGTTTCGCTGCCGGTAAGCGCTGGTTTCACGGCCTCCTCCATTCTCGGTGGAGGAGGTGGTCCATATGGACAGAGTGGAGACCGGACGCCGAGGCGAAGACGCAGCGGCGGCGTATCTCGAGCGTATCGGCATGACGGTGATCGACCGCAACTGGCGGTGTCCGGCAGGAGAGGTCGACGTCGTGTTCCTCGACGGGACGACTCTGGTGCTGTGTGAGGTGAAGACCCGCACCACCGACGCCAAGGGCTCGCCAGAAGCAGCAGTCACTCCCCAGAAGCAGCGTCGCATCGCCCGGTTGGCAAAGGCGTACCTTGCAGACGCAGGAGCCGAGCCCTGCGCTGTGCGATTCGATGTGATCAGCATCAGGGTGCTTGCCGAGGACCGCGCACTGCTGAGGCATCATCGCGACGCTTTCACCGTGGACGGGTGACATGCCACAGGCAACCGTCTTCGCTGCGACTATCGCCGGTGTCGAAGCGCTCCCCGTGGAGGTACAGGCCGATGTGACGTCCGGCCTACCCGGCTTCGGGATCGTCGGCCTTGCAGACACAGCCGTGCTCGAAGCACGCGACCGTGTGCGAAGTGCACTCCGAGCAGCCGGGTTCGAGTTCCCGAACGCGCGCGTTCTCGTGAACCTTGCCCCGGCGCCTTTGCGCAAGCATGGCACCGGCTTCGACCTGCCGATAGCGCTCGCGATTCTCACGGCGACGCGGCAGATCCCTGCGCAACTCACGGCAGGATCGACGGCGGTGGGGGAGCTCGCGCTCGACGGAAGCGTGCGTTCGGTCGCAGGCACGCTCGCTTACGCGCTTGCGGCTGCCCGCAGCGGACACGACCTCATCGGGCCAGGCGGTGCGCTTGGTGCTGCGCGTGCGGTCGACGGGCTGGCATGCCACCGGCTCGATGCGCTCCAGGAGCTGCGCACTGGATTCTCCTCAGTCCCGGTGCCCGATCACGGCAGCGATGCACACTACGCCGAACCCGACCTGGCGGATGTCGCCGGGCATGCGTGCGCACGCCGCGTGCTTGAGGTTGCTGCCGCTGGCGGGCACAACCTCCTCATGGTCGGTCCGCCCGGCTCGGGTAAGACACTGCTTGCCCGGCGTTTGCCGGGCGTCCTACCTGCACTTGATGATGCCGAGCGGCTCGAGTCCGCACTGGTCCATTCGGTTGCCGGCCTCAACGAAGCACCCGTCCTTGCGGGTCAGCGGCCGTTTCGTGCACCGCACCACACGTGCTCGGTCGCCGGACTCGCCGGTGGAGGCTCTCCGCCTCGTCCAGGCGAGATGAGTCTCGCGCACAATGGCGTCCTGTTCCTGGATGAACTCGCGGAGTTCTCGCCCTCGGCACTGCAGACGCTGCGTCAGCCCATGGAGGACGGATCGCTCACGCTCGTCCGTGCGGAAGGGCGGGTCCGCTATCCCGCGCGATTCACGCTTGTGGGGGCGATGAACCCCTGTCCGTGCGGATTCCTCGGCGATCCCGACCGTTCGTGCACCTGCGCTGACGGAATCATCAAGCGATACAACGCTCGCGTCGGAGGCCCTCTCATGGATCGAATGGATCTGGTCGTGCGCGTCGATCGCATCGATCCGGACCTCTTGCTCGCCGCGGAGCCCGGCGAGTCATCGTCGATTGTCCGCCAACGCGTCCTTGTGACAAGAGAATTCGCCTTCGCCCGTGGCGGACTGTCGTCTGGACTGTCAGGGGCCGCGCTACTCCACGCATGCAGGCTCACAGGGAGCACTTCGCGCCTCTTCTCAGAGACCGCAAAACGCAATCACTTCTCGGGTCGTGCGGTCACTCGCGTCCTGCGCGTCGCGCGCACGCTGGCTGACATGGACGCCGAGAAGCGCGTCACTGCTGCGCATCTGGCCGAGGCCGTCGGATATCGGGGATGGGAGAGTCGATGACTACACCTGCGCGATATGAACTCTCGATCGGTGATAGTGCGTATCCCGACTGCCTCCGAGACCTGCCCGATCCCCCGCGCACCTTGTACGTGATGGGCTCACCTGCTTCGCTCGTTCCGGGACTCGGCGTGATCGGCGCACGAAAGGCGACGCCGTACGGCCTCTCGGGAGCACAGCGGTTTGCTGGCTGGGCGGCCGCCGCCGGTGTCACGATCGTCTCTGGAGCCGCCATCGGCTGCGACCAAGCCGCCCAGCTCGCAGCGCGAGCAGGCGCGGGTTCGACAGTCGCGGTGCTCGGATGTGGCGCGGATGTCGACTACCCCTCCGGGTCTGCGGACTTGCTCTGCGACCTGCGCAAGAACTGCGCGGTAGTCTCAGAACTTCCGTGGGGAGCGCCGCCCGTCCGCTGGTCGTTCGTCCGCAGGAACCGCATCATCGCCGCCTTCTCAGCGGCGCTGCTCGTCGTCGAGGCGGGGTTGCCGAGCGGCACGTTCTCGACGGCTGACTTCGCGCTCGACCTGGGGCGTGAAGTTCTTGCGGTGCCGGGTGCGATCACGCATCCCGAATCGCGCGGCGCGAACCGGCTGATCCGCCAGGGTGCTACACCGATCACCGACGTGTCCGAACTTGGCGACGCACTGCGACAAGCCGGACTCGAGGTCGGGTTCACCAACGAGAGCGAGCGCATACTCCTCCCGTCAGGGTCACTCGAGCGTGCACTGCTGGCCGAGGCGCAGCGTCCGGATGACCTAGCCCGAGCGCTGGACTGCGATGTCGTGACGATCGCCCGGCGACTCGGCGAACTGGAGATGGAAGGGCGGGTGGTCCGCTACAGGGATGGTAGGTACGGCTTTGTCGCAAGCCGATGAGGCTCCCGGGACGGTACAATGCGAGTGCAACCGACTCCTGGAGACCCATTGCCTTCATCAAGCACCCCCGATGCAGTCACTGTCATCGGCGCTGGCCTCGCTGGATCCGAGGCGGCCTGGCAGCTCGCCCTACGTGACATACCGGTTCGCCTCTTCGAGATGCGGCCATCGACAGCGTCACCGGCACATCACACCGACGCGCTTGCTGAGCTCGTGTGCTCGAACTCGTTCAAGAGCCTGGATGCGGCGACCGCGCCCGGCATGCTCAAGCGCGAGATGGAGGCGCTTGGCAGCCTCATCGTTGCTGTCGCCCGCGCAACCGCAGTCCCCGCAGGGGCCGCGCTTGCCGTAGACCGCGAGGCGTTCTCGGCGATGGTCACGCAGGTCATCGAAAGCCATCCGCTGATCGAACTCGTGCGCACCGAGGCGACCTCCATCCCGGATGGGGACGTCATCCTCGCAACAGGGCCGCTCACCAGCCCTGGAATCGAACCGGCGATCTCGGCGCTCGTCGGCGGGGATCGACTCGCCTTCTTCGACGCGGCGGCACCAATCGTCTCGGCTGATTCGATCGACATGACGGTGGCGTTCCCTGCGTCGCGATACGACAAGGGGGAGGGGGCCGACTACATCAACTGCCCGCTCAACCGCGAGCAGTACGATGCCTTCCTTGCCGCGCTGCTCACCGCCGAGCGCGTCATACCCAAAGCGTTCGAGCAGAAGGACCTCTTCCAGGCATGCCAGCCGATCGAGGAGATTGCCCGCTGCGGGCCGGACGCGTTGCGATTCGGTGCCATGAAGCCCGTGGGACTTACCGACCCCAACACGGGGGAGCGGCCCTGGGCGGTTCTGCAGCTTCGTGCTGAGAACCGCGCGCTTACCGCGTACAACCTGGTCGGCTGTCAGACCAACCTCACCTTCGGCGAGCAGCGACGCATCTTCTCGATGATCCCCGGTCTCCAGGATGCCGAGTTCCTCCGGTACGGCGTCATGCACCGCAACACCTTCGTTGACGCGCCGCGTCTGCTCGCGCCTGACCTCTCGGTCCGCACCGAACCGCGCGTACGCATCGCCGGCCAGCTCTCCGGCACCGAGGGGTACCTCGAGGCTGCAGCCGGCGGCATCGTTGCCGCCCTGAGCGTCATCGACGCCCGCCAGGGTTCGGTCAGCGTGCCGCTCCCTGCCGATACCGCACTCGGTAGCTTGATTGCATACGCGACCGATCCCGAGACGACGCGCTACCAGCCGATGCACGTGAACATCGGCATCATGCCGCCCATGCCGTCGGTGCGTTCCAAGCGTCTGCGTCGCGCCGCTGTCGGCGACCGCGCGGCCGCAGCGATCGAATCGTACGTTGCTCTCCATGCCGAGACGTTCGCACCCGCACGCAGCGCAGCGGAGGGAATCGCACCGTGACGACCCCGGGAACCGATGAGCTGGTAGCCGCCTACCTTGAGTCTCTCGAGGTGGAACGCAACGCGTCGCCCCGAACGGTCGCCGCGTACTCGAGCGATCTCGCGCAGTTCTCGGATTGGCTTGAACGTCAGAACCTCGCCCTCGCCACCCTCACGTACCGCAACTTGCGCGGCTACCTCGGCGAACTGGACCGCGCGCGCTACTCGCGGCGCACGATCGCCAGGAAGCTCTCCTCAGTGCGGTCGCTCTTCGCCTTCCTGGTCGACCGCGGCATCGTCGCTGGCAGCCCTGCGGACGTCGTGGCCACGCCGAAGCTCCCAAAGCGGCTCCCGGTAATCGCGTCATCCGACACGATCGGCGCCCTTATCGACTCACCCGACATCACGACCCCGCTCGGCATCCGCGATCGCGCGATCCTGGAGCTCCTGTACGCGGGCGGTCTGCGCGTCTCGGAACTCACGGGTCTCGATCTCGGCGACCTCGACCTCTCTCAAGGTCAGGTGCGCGTGATGGGGAAGGGCTCCAAGGAGCGCATCGTCCCGATTCACAGAATCGCCGCCACGCGCATCTCCGAGTACATCCGCACGGCGCGCCCTAAGCTCGACAAGCATGCCGAGGAGGCGCTCTTCCTGAACCGTCTCGGCACGAGACTCTCCGCTGACGGCGTCCGCAGGCTCATGAAGCGGTACCTCGAGAAGACGGGTTCAGCGATGGCACTCAGCCCGCATGCATTGCGCCATAGCTTCGCCACCCATATGCTGGAGTCTGGAGCGGATCTCCGCTCGGTACAGGAGTTGCTGGGCCACGTTGCCCTGTCCACGACCCAGATTTATACTCACTTGAGCGCACGGCGCCTGCAAGACGTTCACAAGAAGGCGCATCCGAGGGGTTAACCACAGAGGGGCATTCTGTATGCGGGCACAGGCGGGGAGCGACGTCACGATATATTGGGACGCCTTCAAGGGCACGGGCGACCTCATCGCCCGGGAGAAGCTGATTCTCAATTACTCGCCGCTCGTGAAATACGTTGCAGGCCGCCTCTCCTCCAATCTTCCTCAGAACGTGGACACTTCCGACCTCATCTCGTACGGCGTCTTCGGTCTCATCGACGCCATCGAGAAGTTCAATCCCGAGCGCGGCATCAAGTTCGAGACGTACGCCATCGCGCGCATCAAAGGTGCCATCATCGACGAGCTCAGGGCGATGGATTGGGTACCTCGCTCGGTACGCGCCCGTGCGCGTGAGATCGAGGGCGCGTACGTGGCACTCGAGAACAAGTTCAAGCGTGTTCCTACCGATGCCGAGGTTGCCGCGTACATGGGCATCAGCACGAGCGACCTCCACGACATCTTTACGAAGCTCTCGTACACCTCTGTAGTTTCCTTCGAGGAGCTGTGGTCCGGCGGTGGCGACAGGGACGACAAGAACAGCCCCGTTGCGACCATCAAAGATGATACGGCCGAGGATCCGGTGCAGGTCTTCGAGAGCGCCGAGGTCAAGGACATCCTCGCCAAGGCGATCGAACGGCTTCCCGAGCGAGAGAAGGTCGTGATCGCGCTCTACTACTACGAGGGGCTCACGCTCAAGGAGATCGGTGCCGTCCTCGGCGTCACCGAGTCCCGCGTAAGTCAGCTACACACCAAGGCAGTCCTTCGTCTTCGTGCGCGACTGCACGCTGCTCAGGGCTTCATACCTGCTGGCTGAACGAGAGGTCCTCCCGTGGCGAACGAACAGATTCTTGTCGTCGAAGACACCGAGTTGCTCCGCCGCATCTACCAGGACAAGCTTGCCAGCGACGGCTATCGCGTTCTGACCGCCGGGGACGGCCTTGAGGCTCTCGCTGTCCTGCGGGCCAACCGGGTGGACCTGGTGCTGCTCGACCTCATCATGCCGCGCATGGGCGGTCTCGACGTCCTGCAGTCGATGAAGGCCGACCCGCGCACGAGCAATCTGCCCGTTGTCGTTCTCACCAACCTCGGCGAGGAGTCCGCCATCAAGCACGCGTTGGAACTCGGAGCCCTCGACTACCTGATCAAGAACCAGGCGAAGCCTGCAGACGTTGCCGAGAAGATCAGGCTCGTCCTCGATAATCTCGCAGGCTGCGATGGCGGATCCGAGTCCTTCAAGCTGGCCATCCGCGATCGCGAGGCAGATGCCGAGTGCTTCATCTCGAAGCTCAAGCTTCCTCGGCGATTCTGGTGCCCTGCGTGCGAGGTCGAGCTCACGCTTGAGCTCATCCCAAAGTCGGATCGCGAGGGCTGGTTCGACGCTCACCTCATCTGCCCGATGTGCGGGCGCGAATTCGCATAGGCTCTGCGCCGGCGCGCGACTTCAAGTGCTTGGTGTGCGCGCTCGAGTGTGATACCCTGTCACGGCTCGTAATCATGCACGTCCGTGGACCCGTGCGCGGGTGCCCGAACCGGTAGATCCGGCGAGGGTGCGCATTAGGGGATGAAGCGGGCGGACGAAACAACCGACGTAGGAGGATCCACCATGGCTTCAGTATCTATGAAGAACTTGCTCGAAGCTGGTGTCCACTTCGGACATCAGACCCGCCGCTGGAACCCGAAGATGAAGCCGTACATCTTCACCGAGCGTAACGGCATCTACATCCTCGACCTTCAGCGCAGCCTCCGCGAGATCGACGCGACGTATCGCTTCGTCCGCGACTTGAGCGCCCGTGGCGGCTCGGTGCTCTTCATCGGCACCAAGAAGCAGGCGCAGGAGCCCATCTCGGCCGAGGCGACCCGTTCCTCGATGCCGTACGTGAACCAGCGCTGGCTCGGCGGCATGCTCACCAACTTCGTCACCATCCGCAAGCGCATCGCCCGCATGGTCGAGCTTGAGAACATGGAGACCAGCGGTCTCATGGCGAGCCTCCCCAAGAAGGAGGCCCTCAAGCTCCGCGGTGAACTCGAGAAGCTGCAGAAGAACCTGAACGGTATCCGTGACATGAATTCGCTGCCGGACGCCGTCTTCGTCGTCGACACCAAGCGCGAGGCCATCGCCATCGCCGAGGCTCGCCGCCTGAAGATCCCGATCATCGGTCTCGTCGACACCAACGCTGACCCTGACGAAGTCGACTTCGTCATCCCGGGCAACGACGACGCGATCCGCTCGGTCGGCCTGATCTGCCGCATCATCGCAGACGCTTCGGTCGACGGTCGCACAGCCGCCGGTCTGGCGGTCGAGGTCCCGGACGCGGCGCCTGCGCCGGTTGCCGAGGCCGCTCCCGTCGTTGAGGCGGAGGCTGCAGCTGCCGAGCCGGTCGTCGTCGAAGAAGCCGCGGACGCGGCGGCCGACGCCGAGTAGTACACACCCTTCGGGAACGCCGTTTCGGCGCGCCCTGAACTTCGAGGAGGCGTAACAGGCATGGAGATCACTGCCAAGATGGTCAAGGACCTGCGCGAGATCACCGGTGCGGGAATGATGGACTGCAAGAAGGCTCTCGGCGAGGCCGAGGGCGACATGGAAGCCGCCGTTGATATCCTTCGCACGAAGGGTCTCGCCGCGCTTGCCAAGAAGGCCGGCCGCGCCACGAACGAGGGTGTCGTCGCCGCATACGTGAGCGAGACCGGCACCGTCGGTACGCTCGTTGAGGTCAACTGCGAGACCGACTTCGTCGCACTCAACGCCGGTTTCGCCGGCTTCGTGAACGACCTTGCGGCTCACATCGCCGCAAGCGACCCGGCCGACGTGGCCGCGCTCATGTCCGAGACCTTCACCGGTCGCGACATCTCCGTGGAGCAGGTTCTCGGCGAAGTCGTCAGCAAGCTCGGCGAGAACATGGGCATCACCCGGTTCCACCGCCGCGTGGTGGCTGGCACGGGTGCGCTCGGCAGCTACGTGCACATGGGCGGGAAGATCGGCGTTCTCGTCGAGGTCTCCTTCGCCAATGCCGCGACCGCCGCTAAGCCTGAGGTCGCCACGCTGCTTCGCGACATCGCGATGCAGGTTGCCGCTGCCGCACCGATCGCCGCCACGCGCGACGAGGTCGATGCGGATGTCGTGGCCCACGAGCTCTCGATCTACCGCGCGCAGGCCGCCGAGTCCGGCAAGCCTGAAGCGATTCAGGAGAAGATGGCTGAGGGTCGTATCCAGAAGTTCTACAAGGAGGTCTGCCTCACCGAGCAGGTCTTCGTGAAGGACCCGGAGATCACGATCACGCAGCTGCTCGCACGCGTCTCGAAAGAAGTCGGCGACACCATCGCGATCGTCGGTTTCGATCGCTTCGCACTCGGCGAGACAAACGACTCCGAACCGGAGTCCTGTTAACGGACTGACGACGACAGGGCGGCGCGCAAGCGCCGCCCTGTTAGTTTAGAATCTCCTTGTCGGCGCTTTTCGCGCCCTGTTCTTTGCTGTCACCGAGAGGGAGGGCCATGTCCGGGTTCCAATTCAAGCGCGTACTCCTCAAGCTGTCCGGTGAGGCGCTGATCGGAGATGCGGGGTACGGCATCGATCCCAAGATTCTCGATTCTCTCGCCGAGCAGATCGACGCGGTCGTCGGAAACGGCGTGGAGATCGCGATCGTGGTCGGCGGCGGGAACATCTTCCGGGGGCTCGCCGCGGCATCAAGCGGCATGGATCGCGCTCAAGCCGACTACATGGGGATGCTCGCGACCGTCATGAATGCGCTTGCTCTCCAGGATGCGCTTGAGCGTCGCGAGGTGTTCACCCGGGTCATGTCGGCGATCGAGATGAACACCATCGCCGAGCCGTACATCCGCAGACGCGCGATCCGGCACATGGAGAAGGGCCGCGTCGTCATCTTCGCCGCAGGTACCGGCAACCCGTACTTCACCACCGACACGACTGCGGCGCTCCGCGCCCTCGAAATCGGTGCCGACTGCATCATGAAGGCCACCAAGGTCGACGGCGTCTACGATGCTGACCCCAAGACGCATCCCGATGCGGTCAAGTTCGATGAGCTGCCGTATATCGAAGTGCTCAACCGCGGGCTGGCTGTCATGGACAGCACCGCGATCTCGCTTTGCATGGATAACGACCTGCCCATCATCGTGTTCAACATGGACCGCCCGGGCAACATCGCGCGGGCGTTGAGCGGCGAGCGTGTGGGCACAATCGTCAGAGGAGGAAACTAATGGGCGCAAAGAACCTGCCCGAAGCGATCGATCACATGAACAAGGCGCTTGCCGCGCTTTCGCACGAGTTCAGCACCGTGCGCACCGGACGCGCATCAGGCTCGCTCCTCGAGAAGATCACCGTCGAGTACTACGGCACACCCACGCCGCTGCTGCAAATCGCATCCGTGAGCGTCCCCGAGCCGCAGATGCTCGTCATCAGCCCGTACGACAAGAACGCCATCGGCGGTATCGAGAAGGCAATCCTTGCATCCGACCTCGGCCTCAATCCGGCCAACGACGGACAGGTCATCCGCCTGCCGTTCCCGCCGCTCACCGAGGAGCGCCGCAAGGATCTCGTGAAGCTCTGCAAGCACTACGCCGAGGAGAGCCGCGTTGCGGTACGCAACATCCGCCGCGACGTGAACGATCACCTCAAGAAGCAGGAGAAGGACGCCGAGATCTCCCAGGACGACCTTCGCCGCCTTGAGGTCGAGGTGCAGAAGGCGACCGACTCGCACATCAAAGACATCGACGAGCTGCTCAAGCGCAAAGAGCAGGAGATCATGGAGGTCTAGGCACGGTGCCCTCAGACCGCTCTCACCTCGAGAAGTTCTTCTCCTCAAAGCGCGACCGCGATCTCATCGGCCTTCTCCGGGCGGATGACGTCCCACGTCACGTTGCCATCATCATGGACGGCAACGGTCGTTGGGCGGCCAAGCGCGGGCTTCCGCGCGCCGCCGGTCACCGCGCGGGGGTGAAGGCAGTCCGAGAGGTACTCGCTGCTGCGATTGAACTCGGCATCGAGTACCTCACGGTCTACTCCTTCTCGAGCGAGAACTGGAGCCGACCCGTCGATGAGGTCAACACGCTCATGGGTCTGTTCGTCGAGGTTCTCGAGCGCGAGCTCGACTCTCTTCAGCGCCTTGGTATCCGCGTTCGTGTGATAGGTCGAGATGACACCGTCCCATCTGAGACGATGAATGCCTTCCGTCGCACCGAAGCGAAGACCGCCGAGAATACCGCGCTCACCTTCGTGGTCGCCCTCAACTACGGCGGTCGCGCAGAGCTCTCAGATGCCGTTCGCGCTGTCGTGAGCGACGTCGTTCAGGGCAAGCTAGAGGCGACTGCAATCGACGAGACCACCATCTCCCAGCACCTCTACACGCGCGGCATGCCCGACCCCGACCTCGTGATCCGGACGAGCGGGGAGATGCGCATCTCCAACTTCCTGCTCTGGCAGATCGCATACAGCGAGCTGTGGGTAACCGCGGTCTTATGGCCCGACTTCTCGCGTCACGACCTGCTTCGTGCCGTGATCGACTACCAGCGCCGCGAGCGGCGCTTCGGAGGCACATCGTGACCGAAGCTCCCATGAAACCTCGCACTCTCAAAGACTTCTGGCTGCGCTTGGCCTCGGCGCTCGGCATCGGTGTCGCCTTCATCGGTAGCATCGTCTTCATCGGTCCGCTGGGGCTGGCCGTCGTGGTGGCTGTCGTTGCTGTGGCTGCTTCGGCCGAGTTCTACTCCATCCTGCGCCGCGAACGCCGTCTCCCGAACGAGCTCTTCGGTCTTGCGGCAGTGGCCGCAATGCCGTTCGCGGCGTCGTGGTACGGCACGTACGGTCTTACTGCAGTCGTGAGCGTGCTCGTCATGGCCTCGCTCCTGTGGCACATCACTTTCAAACAGGTTCGCGCGACCGACACTGCCGTCACGGTGTTCGGCGCGGTGTACGTCGGCTTCACGCTTGCGCATCTCGTACTCATCCGCGAGCTCGACGCCGGTACCGAGCTCGCTCTTGCCACCGTCGCCAGCGTCTGGGCGAACGACACGTTCGCGTATCTCATCGGCTCTGCCATCGGCAAGCACCGGATGGCGCCGCACATCTCCCCGAAGAAGTCGTGGGAAGGGTTCATCGCCGGTACGCTGTTCACAACGGCCGTCTGGGTCGCTGTCTACTTCGTCGCGGATACGGGCCTCTCGCTTGGCTGGCTCATACTCGTGGGTCTCGCCGCATCCGTCGCGGCAGTGGTGGGTGACTTGGCCGAGTCTCGCCTGAAGCGCGAGGCGCAGATGAAGGACTCCAGCGCCTGGCTGCCCGGACACGGCGGGTTCCTCGACCGCTTCGACAGCATGGTGCTCGTCTCGATCGTGACGTACTACATGCTCGTGTTCGCAGGTGCACTGTGACGACCCCGCTCCGTATAGCCATCCTCGGATCGACCGGCTCCATCGGACGCCAAGCGCTTGACGTGGTCGCACGCTTCCCACAGCGCGTCCAGGTCGTGGCGCTCGCCGCGGGCACGAATGTGACCGCGCTTGCCGAGCAGGCCGCCACGTTCGCCGTGCCAAACGTCGCTATCGCCGAGCCAGCGCTTCTCGGCAAGCTTGCTGCCGAGCTGCCCTCGGCATCGGTCTCATGCGGCGCCGAGGCGGTCGTCGAACTTGCGACGCTGCCCGACGTCGACCTCGTGCTGAACGCGCTTGTAGGCGCCGCGGGTCTGCGTGCCTCGGTTGCTACGCTCGCCGCAGGCAAGCGTCTTGCGCTTGCCAACAAGGAGTCCCTCGTCGTCGGGGGAGAGCTTGTCACGTCACTCGCCACCTACCCGAACGCGCTCATCCCGGTGGACAGCGAGCATTCCGCGATCTTCCAGTGCCTGCTCGGCGAGCCTGCCGAGGACGTCTCGCGCATCTGGCTCACCGCATCAGGTGGTCCGTTCCGCGGACGCGACCTGGCCTCGCTCGAGCGCGTCACGGTCGCCGAAGCACTCGCTCACCCGCGCTGGACGATGGGGCCGAAGATCACGATCGATTCCTCGACGCTCATGAACAAGGGACTCGAGGCCATCGAGGCGCACCACCTGTTCGCCGTCGACTACGACACGATCCGCATCGTGGTGCACCCACAATCGTGCGTGCATTCGATGGTGGAGTTCGCCGACGGCTCGGTGAAGGCACACCTCGGCGCTACAGACATGCGCATTCCGATCCAGTACGCGCTGAGTCATCCCGCGCGCTGGGATTCGCCTGTGGCGCCGGTCGATTTCGCGGCGCTCGGCCACCTGGATTTCGAGGAGCCGGACTACGAAGCATTCCCGGCGCTTTCACTCGCGCTCGAAGCGGGTCGTCTCGGTGGGACGATGCCCGCTGCGATGAATGCTGCGAACGAGATCGCCGTGGCGGCGTTCCTTCGCGGGGACGCCGGATTCATGGATATCCCGCGGGTGGTAGAAACCGTCATGAGCGCACATGCCGAGCAGCCTCTTGAGAGCATCGAGCAGGTCGAAGCGGTGGACGCGTGGGCGCGTGCCACTGCCGCAGGAGCGCTTTAACCAAGCCGTGGCGCACGGTTTGCTCCGTGTCCACGTACTGATGATCACTTCGAAAGAAGGCGGATTGCATGGGCGCGATTTTCGGCACACTCGACGTCGTGTTCTGGGGCATCGTGACGTTCTCGATCCTCGTCGTGCTTCATGAGGGCGGCCACTTCCTGGCGGCCCGGGCATTCGGCGTGAAGGTCCACGAGTTCATGATCGGCCTGCCCGGACCGGCGCTGCGCCTGCAGACCAAGAACATGACGTGGGGCATCACCGCGATTCCGCTCGGCGGCTACGTGCGCATCGCCGGCATGGAGCCCGGTGCCGAGGATGAGCTGCTCGGCGCTGCGCTTCACGCGATTGTGGCGGCTGGCAAGCTCGACGCCGCCAACCTCGCGCGCGTGCTGGAGATTCCTCGCGACCGGGCCGCGGCACTGCTCACCACGCTTGAGGACTGGGCCGCGATCGTACCGGTTGACGAGTTCGCCTACAAACCGGCCCCCAACGTGGACCGCACCCAAGATGCGACGACCATGCTCGATACTGCTCGCTCCATCACGTACCGCGGCCTCAAGACGTGGAAGCGCATCGTCGTGCTTGTGGCGGGCGTTGCCGTGAACCTGGTGACCGCCATCCTCGTGTTCACCATCGTGCTCTCCACCTTCGGCACGTATCGCGCCTCGCAGGAGTTCGCCACCATCGAGCCTGGCTCTCCGGCAGCGATCGCAGGACTCAAATCCGGCGACAAGCTCGTCTCGCTCGACGACAAGCCCATCGCATCGTGGGATGAGTTCCTCATCGCAATGGGCAGCACCAAGAGCGGGCAGACCGTCACCATCGGCGTGGTGCGGGAGGGAGCGCCGATTTCGGCGACCGTGACGCTTGCCGAGAAGGATGGCCACGGGTTCCTCGGCGTGGGTCCGGGTGCCGAGAAGGTCAAGTACACGGTGTTCGAGGCAGCCGGCCAGGCGTTCACGTACACCGGCATGGTCTTCGCCGCCATCGTGAACTTCTTCCGACCGTCGCAGTTCCAGCAGTCGGTGCAGTCCTCGCGTGGCGTCGTGGGAATCGCGGTCATGGCAGCCGATGCCGCGAAGGCGGGTCCGCTCGACTACGCGTGGCTCATCGCGCTCCTCTCGCTCTCACTTGGCGCGATGAACCTCATGCCGATACCGCCGCTTGATGGCGGCAAGGTCGCGGTCGAGGTCATCGAACGTCTCGCAGGCCGTCCACTCGGTCGCCGCTTCTCGCTTGCGGTGAGCGCGGCCGGGGCCGTGCTCCTGTTCTCACTCATCGGATACTTGATGTACGCCGACGTGATGCGGCTCGTCCGCTAGCGACTGACCGGGGGAGTGCACATGATCGAGCGTCGTCACACACGGCAGGTCGCGGTCGGCAGCGTGAAGATCGGCGGCGGCGCGCCTATCGCCGTGCAGTCGATGACGAACACCGACACGCGCGACTCCGCCGCGACCCTCGCGCAGATCACGCGCCTTGCCGAGGCGGGCTGCGAGATCGTGCGCGTGGCGATCCCACACGCAGACGCTCTGCCCGGCTTCGGCGAGATCTGCTCGGCAAGCCCGCTGCCGGTCGTCGCCGACATCCACTTCGACCACCGCCTTGCGATCGAGGCCACGCGCCTGGGAGCAGCGAAGCTTCGCATCAATCCCGGGAACATCGGCTCGATCGACCGCGTCGATGCCGTCATCGAGGCAGCAGGGGAGGCCGGCATCCCGGTCCGCATCGGCGTGAACGCCGGTTCGCTTGCCGCCGAGTACGAAGACCGCGACTGGCCGCTTGCCGAGAAGCTCTTCGCGAGCGCCGTCTCCTTCTGCGAGCACATCGCCGGTCGCGGGTTCGAGGACCTGGTAGTCTCGGCGAAGGCATCGTCGGTGAACGCGACGGTGGACTCGTACCGCCTGCTCGCCAACGCACTGCCGTACCCGCTGCACATCGGCGTGACCGAGGCCGGCACGAGCCTCTCGGGTACTGTGAAGTCATCGGTCGGACTCGGCATCCTGCTTGCCGAAGGCATCGGCGACACCCTGCGCGTCTCGCTTACCGCCGACCCTGCCGAGGAGGTCACCGTCGGCTGGGAGATCCTCGCCGCGCTCGACATCCGCCGCCGGAGTCCGGAGCTCGTGAGCTGCCCCACGTGCGGCCGCTGTGAGGTCGACATGGTGCCGATCGCGCAGGAGGTGGAGCGCCGTCTGCGCACCATGCGCACTCCGGTGAAGGTCGCCGTCATGGGCTGCGCCGTGAACGGTCCGGGCGAGGCGCGCGACGCCGATGTGGGCATTGCATCGGGCAAAGGTGTCGGGCTGCTCTTCCGTCACGGACAGGTGATTCGCAAGGTCCCCGAAGCGGAGATCGTCGAGGCGCTCATGGCCGAAGTCGAAGCACTCGACCGGGAGCTCTCGCAGGGCGCGAAGTAGCCGCTTTCGCGTGGCATGCGCCCCCTCGGACTGCTATCCTGCTAGCGGTAGACCGCTGGTTGTGGAGGGAGTCAACATGGGGGACGTAGTCAGAATCGCAATCGTAGGTGGCGGGCGCACCGGTCTGCCGTTGCTTGAGGACTTTCTGAAGCGGCCGTACGTCGAGGTCATCGGCGTTGCTGACAAGGATGCGTCGAGTCCCGGAGCCAAGCTCGCCCGCGAGAAGGGCATCTTCTTCACCGAGAACGCCGACGTTCTCGCCGCGAAAGCATCGCTCATCGACGTCATCATCGAGGTCAGTGGCGACCCCAAGGTCAAGCCTGCGCTCAAGGATGCCTTCCAGGCTCAGGGCAACCGCCACACGATCATCCTGCAGGATGTCGTCGCGCGCCTGTTCGTCAGCATCATCCAGAACAGCCAGGAGCTGGTGGAGTCGTTCCATCCCGAGGACGAAGGCATCGGCTAGGTCCGAACCGCACGTACGCACCGGGCGCCGGAGAGTCCCGGCGCCCGTTCACTATCATCACAAGGAGCTCTCATGGCAGTCGCACTGAAGATGTCCGGCACGTACACGCCTACGCTCAAGGAAGATCCGTCCGAAGCGGAAGTCATCTCGCATCGGCTGCTTCTGCGCGCGGGGATGATCCGCAAGGTCGCCGCCGGCATCTATACGTTCCTGCCGCTTGCATGGCGCTCCATCCGCAAGATCGAGCAGATCGTCCGAGAAGAGATGGAGGCGATCGGCTCGCAGGAGCTCATGCTGCCGATCGTCCAGCCCGCCGAGCTCTGGCATGAGTCGGGTCGCTGGGACCTCTACGGTCCCGAGCTGGCGCGCCTGCAGGACCGCAGCGGTCGCGACTTCTGCCTCGGGCCCACGCACGAGGAGATCATCACCGACCTCGTGCGCGATGAGGTTCGCAGCTACCGCGATCTGCCGCTCTCGCTCTTCCAGATCAACATGAAGTTCCGCGACGAGGCGCGTCCGCGCTTCGGCCTCCTGCGTGGACGCGAGTTCATCATGAAGGACGCGTACTCGTTCCACGCCAGCCAGGAGTCGCTCCAGGAGCACTACGAGGCTCAGGCGCGCGCGTACGGCAACATCTGCGACCGTCTCGGACTGGCGTGGCGACCGGTTGAGGCCGACTCGGGACAAATCGGCGGCAAGGTCACAACCGAGTTCATGGCGCTTGCCGAGAGCGGCGAGGCCGCGCTTGTCTACTGCGATTGCGGCTGGGCCGCGAACGAAGAGGCGGCGGGCACCGTGGTGCCGCGCACGCCCGGCGTCACCGAGCCCCGCCCGCTGGAGAAGGTGCACACGCCCGAGATCCGCACGATCGCGGAGCTTGCGGAGTTCCTCGGGATACCGGGGCACGACACCGTCAAGACGATGGCCGGAAAGACCGCCGAGGGACGCCTCGTGTACTTCTGCGTGCCCGGCGACCGCGAGCTCAACCCGATCAAGGCCGACTGGGCAGTGCCCGGCGTGGAGCTGCTCGACGAGGAGGACTTCAAGACGCTCGGGATCCCGAAGGGGTCGCTCGGCCCTGTGGCACCGCCCGCCGGGACGCTCGTTGTGGCTGACGCGAGCCTGAAGGACGAGGTCGCGTGGGGCGTGGGCGCGAACGAGAACGACTACCACCTGCTCGGCGCGATGCCCGGCCGGGACTTCGAAGTGGAGCTGTGGGCCGACCTCGTGCTCGCGCAGCCCGGCGACGGATGCCCCGAGTGCGGCGGCGTCCTCAAGGGCGCGCGCGGCATCGAGGTCTCGCAGGTCTTCCAGCTGGGAACTCGCTACTCCGAGTCGATGGGCGCAACGTTCACGGCCGAGGATGGCACCGAGCAGCCATTCCTGATGGGCTGCTACGGCGTAGGCATCACGCGCTCGCTGGCGGCCGTTATCGAGCAGTACAACGACGAGAACGGCATCGCGTGGCCGGTCTCGGTCGCGCCGCTTGAGGTGGCCGTGGTCCCGCTGTCGGTTGGCGACGACGTGGTCTACCCGGTGGCCGAGCAGATCTGGCGCGAGCTTGCCGCTGCAGGCGTTGAGGTCATCCTCGACGACCGCGACGAGCGCGCTGGCGTGAAGTTCAACGACGCCGACCTCATCGGCTGGCCGTACCAGGTCGTCGTGGGCAAGAAGGGCGTGGCCGCTGGCATCGTCGAAGTGAAGACGAGAGCGACAGGGGAGCGCGCCGAGGTCCCGATTGCCGACGCAGTTGCGATGGTCGCCGAGATGGTCCTGGCCGCGAAGGCGTAGGAGGAGCGGCGGGTTGGCGCTTACACGGACTGCGTACGACAACCCACAAAGAGGACAGCTCGCACTCACGCAGAAGATGGATGCTGCGACCGTGGATTCTGCGGTCGGGTTAAGTGAGGGTTAGGGCCATAGGGGAGGCGTTGAATTGGGCTTCCGTCTCAGAGACGTCGAGACCGACGACCTTGAGGTCGTTCATGCGGCTGACGCGCGGTATCGCGAACATCTGAGGCGATTCGACACCGAGTCCAACGGCACCCTGTGGAAGTACTTCTACTGGGACTTCTTCCATGACGGATGGCTGACGCGGTTCTCGGTCGGGGATGACTTGCGGACCGTCGAGCTCTCGATCGTCTGCCCCAACATCGAGCGGTTCGATGACACTGGCGCGTATGAGTGCGTCGATGCCGCTTTCGACGTCGAGTTGCGACACGTAGTCGAACTTGCGATGAGCGTCGATCCCCCTGGCGCGGTCGATGAGGAACTGTGTTGCGCGACACTCCTGTACACGGAGATCAACACGTCGCCCTTAGCGGCTTCGCTATCCGCGGCTGATCCAGATGGCGTCCAGTGGTGCTCGCTGATGATCGAGTTCGACCTCGGCGGTCCAACCCTGTGGCTTGAAGCGGTGTTCCGGGACGTATCGGTCGTGCCGCAGGAGCCGGTCGCATTCTCGGCCATGGAGGCAGACCCGCGCTTCAAGATTGGGACGTACCCTAGGCCCTAACCCGCGCATACAGCAGACGCGCCAAGCGCTAGACTTGATGAGAGGCATCGGCGCGCAGCTGATGCGCTAATACGTTAGACACAGCAGGTGAGACGGGGGACTCATTCCTGGGGAAGCAACACGCCGCGCGTGGATACGGAGAGGGCTGATTGCCCTGGCCGTTGCCGGCTGGTGTGCCCTGCTGCTGCTCGTCGCCGTGCTTATCCTGCCAGGACCTCTCGTCCATGCGGTAGGCGTCGTGGCCGGAGAGATTCCCTGGGACGCGCACTTGTTCTACGTAGAGGGGCCCCAGTGGCAGTCGTGGCCGCCGAAGGTCACCATCGAAGCCGGCTGGCACACGTGCGGGCGCGCGGCCGACGAGTTCGAGACAGGTGGCTTCGTGCTGAGCATCCCGCCGACTGCAAGCAGCGGGCTGGGATCGCAGCCCAGAGCGGTCTCCGACTGGACAACACTCATCGATTGTCCCGTTCAGGGTTCTGTCGCCTTCTCCGCTCAGGCCGTCGGGACGGATTCGGCGGAGATGCCCGGGGATCTTCCCACGCTTTACGTCGAGCTGCCGTCCGGGTACGCCGACACCGCCATCGAACGAACGATCGCAGTCACGGTCCCGTATGACGTCGTGGTCGTGGATTCCTCGGGTGCGGTTGTAGATCGCACGGTCGTCGAGGAGGCACTGGCCTCCGCTTCCGCGGTCAGGATCGAGGCCCGAGACATCGGCGGTTCGCTGTGGGCCAAGCGCATCCAGCTGATGGAGCCGTGATGCGCGCTGTCAGTGGCGTGTCTAACCCGCGCATACAGCAGATGCGACAACCGCTAGACTTGGGTGGAAGGCATCGGCGCACAGCTGATGCGCTAATACGTTAGGCATAAGTGAGCGGGGGGTCGCGATGCGCAACGTAGTCCGCTTCGGAGTCCCGTTCACTTGCATCGTGCTCGTCCTTTCGCTTGCAGGCTGCACTGCCTTTCTTGGTGGGCACGAATCGCCGACGCCGTCGACCGCGCTCGACGTGATGCAGGCGATCGTGGATGGCGACTCGCAGACGTTGTCGGCAGCGTACGGGACCGACCTGGGCGACGATGACGTGAGGGTTCTGCGGACGGACCTCTTCGGCCAGCTTGGGTCGCTCTCGCTGGGAAGCCCTGCCGCTGTCGAGGTACCGGGCGAGCGCTCAGCGACGCGGAGGGTGTATCGGGTCACGACCGGGCTAGTCGATGACTCAGCCGCCGGTGTCATCGCGGCACCGACGGTCGTACAAAGCGAGTTCGATGTCGTCTTCGGCCTCAAGTCGGGACGCTGGGTCGTGACGGAGATCGTGCGCGTTGACGGTGTCGCGCCCTAGCAGTGTCTCGCCTGCGCCTGGCTGGGTCGTCGGCACTATGCCTAACCCGCGCATCCAGCTGACGGCCAGGAGCGCTAGACTTGTTGAGGGCGCAGAAGCCGCAGCTGATGCGCAAGTACGTTAGACACATGCGGGGAGCTGCCACCGGATGGATACATCACAGGCAATTCGTGACACTGAGAACGCGTTGCGCGACTTCATCAGCGCGGTGCTGTCTCGCTCACTCGGATCTGATTGGGTGGTTCGGTGCGGAGTATCGCCGGAGCGGCTCGACCGTTGGGCTGAGCGCAGGACCGCGGAGCTATCGCGTCAGGCTGGAGGAGCAGTTGAAGAGCGCCTCATATACTTCGCAGACTTCTATGACTTGAAGACGATTCTGAAGAAGCACTGGGCGGGCGAGTTCTCGGATGTGCTCGGTGACTGGAAGACCATGGACGTCTACTTGTCGCAGCTGGAGTACTTCAGGGATCCGTCCGCTCACGGACGTGACTTGCTCCCGCATCAACGCGATCTGATATGCGGGATTACGGGGGAGATACGTGGGCGCATCGTGCGCTATCGGAGCAAGCGCGAGACGGCTCAGGATTGCTTCCCGCGGTTCGAAAGCGTGCGCGACAGCCTTGGGAATGTGTGGACTGCTGGGCAGTCCAGTCGCATCGCGTTGAATACTGAGATGGTTCTACGTCCTGGCGACACAGTCGACTTCATGGCCGCCGCGCGTGATCCAGAGGATGGCCCGTTGGAGTACTCCGTTCGCGTGATGCCCGGCCCGTCTCACGAAGAAGTCTGGCAGGTGGAACCCGAGTTTCGTGTGACCATGACGGATGAGCAGATCGGAGACGCCGTCTTTGTCTATCTTCAAGTGCGTAGCTCGCGCGAATATCACGCGAGGGGCAGGCTTGATGATGAAGTGACCTTCATCTATACGGTCCTACCACGCCGCAGTGTCTAACCAGCGCATCCAGCAGATGCGGCAAGCGATAGACTGATGGAAGAAGATAGGCGCACTGCTGATGCGCTCATACGTTAGACACATGCGTGGAGACCGGGGGCAACGTGAGACCGAGAACGCACCGCAGGCTTGTGAAGGTCAGCCAGAACGCTTCTGACACTAGAGCGGACTCATCCAGCGATCACGGCGGACTAGTCGCGCTGCTACTCACGGCGGGTGGCTACGCAGCCATCTACTACTTCCGCATCGGACAAGCCCAGTACTTCACTGTTCCCGCGGAACTCGTTTCGCTGGACTTGAACGACGTCGTAGCGGGTGGAATCACTCTGACGGTGTTGCTTCTGCTTGTCGTGTTCCTCGGCGACCAGCTCCTGCAGTTTGTGGAGGGCGAGCTTCCAGGTGAGGTCCAGGACCGACTGAAGGCCCTAGTCATTACCACCTTTTACTTTGCGACGTTTGTGTACCTGCTCGGCGCCCCCGTGATCTGGTATCTCGGTGTCGCAACAGCGGCGGCGACGTTCGCCTTCATGCAGTTCCTGCTTCCCGTATTTACGGAGCGTCGTGTCTCCGGGTACGCCGCGAAGCTGGAAGCCGATTCACGCAGGACGTCTTCCATGTCGCATTCTCCACTCGTGAGATTGCTGAGGGGTCATCGGCAGCTGTTCTTGCCGTTCCTTGGAGTGGCGCTGGCGGTGCTCCTGGCTCAGCCGGCCGGTGTCTACAGTGCTAGGACTCGTGTGTCCTTCACGGTCGTTCCCGGTTCGCCTGATCGTGTCGTGGTCGCAGAATACGAGGGTTCGCTGGTGACGCTTGCTCTGGACAGGGAGTCTTCGACCTTGAGCGGCCCTGTTGAGGTCCATTCGGCAGAGGGGCTTGCCAACGGTCTTGTGGTAGAAGAGCTTGGGCCGCTGAGAGTGGTGGAGTGATCTTCCATCGGCAGGTGTCTAACCAGCGCATCCAGCAGACGCGGCAGGCGCTAGACTGAGTGGAAGGCATCGGCGCGCAGCTGATGCGCAAATGCGTTAGACAGAACAACCGTGATCGTCTGGGGGGAGTCCGAGATGCGTCGAACGTTCCTGGTGGGGTTGTCGGTCGCGCTAGTACTTGCATCCGCGCAATTCGCCGTGGCAGTGCAACAGCCTGCGGCGAGCTGGAAGTGGGCGTCGCCGCAACCTACGCTTAACGGGCTTAACGCCATCAGCATGCTTCCCTCGCACGCCGGGTGGACTGTTGGGCAGAGCGGGATGATTCTGCACACGTCGGATGGAGTGACTTGGGCGGTGCAGGACTCGGGAACGTCGGTCGAGCTGATGGACGTTCATGCGATTGATGCACTTCGCGTGTGGACCGTTGGCGATCAAGGGACCATACTCGCCTCCACCGACGGGGGCGTCACCTGGTCTCCGAGATCGTCTGCGACAACAGTGGACCTCAACGCCATCACCTTCACTGATGCCAAACACGGTTGGGCTGTCGGTAGGGACGGAGTGGTGCGTGCCACGACCGATGGCGGCGTTACCTGGAAGTCCCAGATCACGCCAACGCCCTATGAGCTGCTGAGTGTGACATTCGCAGACTCCGCGCACGGATGGATTGGTGGAATCGGCGGAGTGCTGCTTCATACCAATGACGGCGGGGTTCATTGGACCGAACAGGATCCCGGGCCGACAGTCACCTACCCTGGCTGGCACTTGGAGGAGATTCACGCGACCAGCGCCCTTGTTGCAACCGTCGTCGGGTGGGGCGGTTCGATTCTCAAGACGACTGACGGTGGCGCACACTGGTCATGGAGCAATATCGGTGTCGTTACCGACATCTACGCGGGCGCTTTCCTCGGCAGCGAAGGGTGGGTGGTCGGTCACGGTGGCATGGTGCGGCACATCGAAGCCGGTGGCACATGGGATGATCAGCTCACCCCGACATCTAATGCTCTGCGCGATATCGAGTTCAACGATACCTCGGAAGGCTGGGCTGTCGGCGATGCCGGCACGATTCTTCACACCACCAATGGTGGCGTCAGCTGGTCAGCGGAGAATGTCGCTTTGATTCCCGGAACCGTGCGTGACGTCTCCTTCGCCACTACCTCCACCGGCTGGGCCGTGGGCGACAACGGGGGCATCGTCCGCACGGGCGACGGCGGAGCGACGTGGTCGATGCAGTCATATGCGGAAGCGGATGGGCTCTCGGGCGTGTTCGCTCTGGACAGTCAGAACGCCTGGGCTGTATCCGACAACGCCGTCATCAGAACGAACGATGGCGGCACGACATGGGCGCCTCAGGAATCGGGAATCTTTGAGTTTGGCACCAACTTCCGCGACGTGTGGTTCCAGGATGCTTCAGAGGGTTGGGCTGTCGGAGGCGTGAACATTGACGCCGGCAGCCCCATGGTGCATACCTCGGACGGCGGACGGACGTGGCAGCAGACGGCCATAACCTCCGGTGTCTCACTCACATCGATCTGCTTCTCCAGCTACGACCACGGATGGGCTGTGGGTCAATTCGGCTGTGTTCTCGAGACGACAAATGCAGGGGAGACCTGGACTCGTCGTGATCTGGGTACTCTGCGGACTCTGTCCTCGGTGGCTTTCGCAGATGCGAGCAACGGCTGGATCGTTGGTGAGCGGGGAACGATCTTTCACACGACCGATGGCGGAGTCACGTGGCAAAC
The DNA here is from genome assembly GCA_002841355.1 of Actinobacteria bacterium HGW-Actinobacteria-1. GTDB lineage: Bacteria > Actinomycetota > Coriobacteriia > Anaerosomatales > Anaerosomataceae > UBA2286. The sequence goes on from PHFB01000001.1 coordinate 208,651, forward strand.
TCAGGCGGGTGCTGTGACCGACCTGTACGCCGTCTCATCGTACGACGGCGTACACGGCTGGGCGGCCGGCGAAGGCGCCAAAGTCGTGTACACCTCGGATGCCGGTCTCCATTGGGTGGAGCAGAATCCTGGGACTCGAAACACGCCTGTGAACTTCATGTGCATCGAGGCCACTGGACAGGACGAGGCATGGCTGGGTGGGACGGGGGGAGTCCTACTACACACCGTGAATGGCGGCTCGCTGGGAGCACTTGGCGTTGAGGCCGTTGCTGGAGACGACAGGTATCAGACTGCCGTCCGAGTCTGCTCGTCCCGTTTCCCGTCCGCGACGACTGTCGTCGTCGCTACTGGCCAGAACTGGCCCGACGCACTTGGTGGCGCGTCTCTGGCCGGGGCGTATGGTAGCCCAATTCTGCTAACGCGGCCGGACGTGCTTCCCGGAGTCGTAGAACAAGAGATTGCGCGCCTAGGGGCGACGAACGCGATTGTCCTCGGCAGCGAGAAGGCAGTGTCGGAAGCCGTCGTCACGAGGCTCCGAGACAGCCTGCACCTCTCAGTCAAGCGCATCGGTGGTGCCGATCGATACGAGACCGGAGACGCGGTCGCGGCTGCGACGCTCGAGCGACTGAGCAACAGTAACCAAACATGGGACGGCACGATCTTCGTCGCTACTGGCGCCAACTTCCCGGACGCGCTTGCTGCGGCCCCACTTTCTAGTGCGTGGTCGCGCCCCGTACTTCTCGTGGCACCCACTCGACCAGCGTCGGACGCTAGCGCTCGTGCACGCTCGTTGGAAGCCTCACGAGCATGCCTGCTTGGCAGTAGCGCAGCGGTATCGGTGACGGTCGAGCAAGCCCTCACGTCGACCCTCTTAGGAGGTGTCCTGCGGCTGCAAGGTGCGACTCGCTATCAGACCGCCGCCGCAATCGCCGAGTATGGCGCAGCCAACGGCCTTAAATGGGATGGAGTCGCGCTTGCGACGGGCCAGAACTACCCAGATGCGCTTGCGGGCGGAGTCGCGCAGGGGCATGTCGGACGACTGATGCTGTTGACGCCCAGCACGTCACTAGACAGCGCACCAGCCCGTGATCTTTACGGGCACAAGTCGGCAATCAGGGGAGTGGCATACTTCGGTGGAACAGGTGCCCTGTCGAACTCCGTTCGCGGGGCCGTGGCCGCGTTGCTCCGGTAGACGCTCATGGCTTTCTGAGCGACGAGGAGGGGTGTGTCCGTCTAACCCGCGCATACAGCTGACGGCCAGGAGCGCTAGACTTGTTGGGGGCGCATGGGACACAGCTGAAGCGCAAGAACGTTAGGCACAACATCAGAAGGGGGACGGGCGCTTGAGCGAGACTCGCGTCTCATCGACACGATCGGATGAAGCCGCACGGGGGGTATTCGTCGCAAGGGCATCCACAGAGGAGCTCGCCCGGCTGGTCAACGAGCGAGCGGGCAGCACGACCAATCTAGCAGTCTTGCTGGGGGTGGCAGCGGGCGCGACACTCGGCAGCATGCTTGGGGCGCTGTCTGGCGAGGCGGTCGTTACGTTGCTGCTGATGGCCGCAGGCGGGGCCCTCGGATTCACAGTCGGACGCTCCGCCGGTGGTGCGATCGAGGCGGCGTTGCGCATTGTCGTCAGAACCGCTATCGCGGACGACGCGGGTGATCTCCCTGGACTGCAGGCTGACTGACCCATTCAGGGCCGCTTGGTGTGTGCCTAAATCCGCTGGACCAGATTGGAGGGTGCATGTTTCTCCGTCACAAGCGCGCTCGCGCGGCGGGATCCGAGCCGCGGGAAGAGCAAGTGGCCTCGTTCGGCAGGTGGCTGCTCGAGACAGTCTTCCTCATCGTCCTCGCCTTCACCATCGCGCAGGCCGCTCGGGCATACGCGATTCAGCCATATGTCGTGCCGACAGGCTCCATGATTCCGACGATCGAGATCCAAGACCGCGTTCTGGTCGAGAAGATCACATACAGGGTCGTCCGCTCTCCCGCACGAGGCGAGGTCGTCGTTTTCGACAATCCGCACCCGACGTCGGCACTCGACAAGATACTCATCAAGCGCGTGATAGCCACGGAAGGCCAAACAGTCGATATCTACGACGATGCTGTTTGGGTCGACGGGGTAGCCCTCGACGAGCCGTACGTGCACGGCAAGCCGACATTGCCGGGGACGGTTATGACGCCAATCACCATTCCTGAGGGCCAGGTGTGGCTCATGGGCGACAACCGTACGAACAGCGGTGACAGCCGCTTCTTCGGTCCACAACCCGTCTCGAAAGTCCGGGGTCGCGCAATCTGGACGTACTGGCCCCCAAAGGAGTTTGGCGAGTTGGAGTAGAGGCCTGAGGCTCTCGGCGACATCACGCATACCTGGGCATTCAGCAGACACACCAAGCGTAGACTAGGTCTGAGGCATCCCGCGCAGCTGACGCGCATGCATGTTGGACCGAACCGCGAGAACGGAGTGACGGATGGAGCCCATCAGCGAGGATCGTCGTTCGTTCGCGATGTCCTCGGATGAACTCCGTCGGCGGGAGGGAGCCTTCGATCGACTCGGACTGAGTACCATCGTCGCGTTCGCCATCGCCTCCGCCGACCTGTTCGCAGTACATCTCCCGGTGCTGCTTGCCGGAATCGTGTGCCTCGCGACGCTCGTCGTTGCATCCCGGGTCTGGCTGGCAGCCGGGAATCGCAGGTACGCTCACACGACCTGGGATGTCGGTGATGACACGCTCACACGCATCGATGCTCGTTCCGTCCATGAGTATCAGCTGAACTCCATCCGACACGCGCAAGCCAAGAGGAATACCGCTGGCGTCATCCGCGAGATCAAGCTGAGTTTCGACGACGGGTCGGCAGTCTATGTGAACGGCCTTGAAGACACCGAGTCGTTTTGGGACTTCCTGAGTTCGAGAGTCACCAGGGCATCCCACGTCTTCGTGCGCGAGCCGATCGATTACGACCACCCCTTGTTCTACGTCGCTTTGGGCTCCGTGCTCGGCGCTTCGATAAGCCTCATCGTGAGGTTCGCTGCGTCAGCCCCTCACCTCAGCGGGCACTGGGTCTATGTGGCACTTGCGGTCTACTCCTTCGCCGTCAGCGTCTACTGGTCGCGCGCCAAACCCATTTCTGGTCGCTACGGACTTGGAGCGATCACGTGGGATCGTGCGACAGCCGCAATCGCCTTTGTCTGCTTCGTCGGCTCCACGATTGCCGCCGCAATGTTGTAGAAGGCGACCTGGGCTCAGCTAGCTCGGCAGTCCAGCAGAAGGCGCCTCTGCACGTAGACATGACCCAAGAGAATCGAGAACCGTATCGTGCTACTGAACCTCATCAGTGAGTGGCAAGGCTGTGAGAGCCGGTGTCTCGAATCAGGTTCTCGCGCCGTTGCGGCCGAACTCTTCGCCGGCCGCGAGTATGTCGACCTCACGATCCCTGTGTGTGACACTCCCTCCGTGCGTGACGACGTGTTCGCGTTCGACTGCGTACTTGACCAGGCACGTCACGCCTTGCGTTCCCTGGAGGCGAGATCAGAAGAGCGTGTGTTCACGGTGGGTGGGACGTGTGGCGCGGAAGCCGCACCCGTCGCGTATCTGTCCCATCGCTACCCCGACCTAGGCGTGATATGGCTCGATGCGCACGGAGACCTGAACACTCCCGCAACCTCGCCCAGTGGACACTTCCACGGCATGGTCTTGCGCACGCTGCTCGGTGACGGACCGCCCGATCTCACCGAGCTACTCGCCCCCGCACTGAGACCGGAGCGCGTTGTCGTTGCCGGGGCGCGCGATCTAGACGTTCCCGAGCGCTCGTTCATCGACTCTGCGGGAATCGGTCTCGTCCAAGGATGGCCTCCGGATACAGGCGACATCATCATCGCTCGTCTTCACTCGGCAGCGGTCCGACACGTCTATGTCCACGTCGATGTGGACGTGTTCGACCCAACCACTTTCGGTGACGCGCTGTTCAAGGTCGAAGGAGGTCCGGCGCCGGATTCGGTTGCCGCTGCGGTTCGCAGGATCACGAGCGAGTTCGACCTCGTGGGCGTGGGGCTGGTCGAGTCGTGCGGCCGAGATGAGACCGGGCCTCGTGCGCTCAAAGCGTTCGCACAGCAGGCAGGCGTGTGGCCGGCGTACTAGCCCGTGCTTCCGGTCGACTCTTGCTCACGCTACGCTGACATGAGACCGCTTGCTCGCAGCGGACCCACGAACACGTTGGTCATACCGGAGGAGCTTGGATGTCCGAAGACTCGTCCTTCGAGTTGCGCCCGCTGATTGGCAATCCCGAAGATCTGCTCGAGGTTCAGCGCTTACTCGAGAGCGCGCCCGACTACGCCGAAGCGATCCAGGGTGCGCCGTTCGATTCTCATGAGGCAACCCGTACCTTCGAGGAGCTTCCTCCCGGCGTTGCCCGCTCGGCCAAGACGGTCATCGGTATCTACTCGGGCAATGAGCTTGCCGGTGTGATCGACCTGATCGATGGTTTCCCCGTACCAACGACCGCGATGCTTGGGCTGCTCCTGATTGCTGGCACCCATCGCCGCCGAGGTCTCGGCACCCGTGCGGCGCGCGCAGTCGAGGATCTGGTTTCCTCCTGGGGAACGTGTGACCGCATCCGCATCGGGGTCGTCCGCACAAACGAACCCGCTCTCGTCTTCTGGAAGGCCACCGGCTATTCAGCGACAGGGGAGCAGCGACCCTGGGAGGAGGGTGCAGTGCGCTCAGAGGTGATCGTCATGGAGAAGCTGATCGGCTGACCCGCAGGTGGGGCGCCCAGCCGTGCTTTCAGCAGATGCGACAAGCGCTAGACTAAGTGGATGGCATTGGTGCACTGCTCGTGCTCAGACGTACCCGTCGTGTTTCTGGGAGGTCAATCTTGCTAGGGCCCGATCCGGATACGAAACACCCCATGACAGGCTTCCCGCAGGTCTGTTTCATCAAGAACACCGTTTCTAACCCCAATATCCTTATCGGGGACTTTACCTACTACGACGATCCAGTCGATTCCGAGGACTTCGAGCGAAACGTCCTCTACCACTACCCCTTCTATGGCGACAAGCTGATCATCGGCAAGTTCTGCGCCCTGGCCACTGGCGTGCGGTTCATCATGAACGGTGCGAACCACAAACTGACGAGCCCCTCGACGTATCCCTTCAGTCTGTTCGGCAACGGGTGGGAGCGCGTCACTCCGTCACTCGAAGACCTGCCCATCAAGGGAGACACGGTTGTTGGAAACGACGTGTGGATCGGCTACGAGTCACTGGTGATGCCAGGAGTTCACATCGGCGACGGTGCCATCGTCGCCGCACGGTCGGTGGTCGTCTCCGATGTCGCTCCGTACACGATCGTCGGCGGCAATCCGGCCAGGCCTATTCGGCAACGCTTCTCGCAAGATGTCATCGACCGCCTGCTTGAGATCGCGTGGTGGGACTGGGACGTGCACGAGATCACTCACAACCTCGAGGCCATCGTCTCGGGCGACGCGGACGCACTTCTGGCAAGCCAACGAAACGGCTAACCCGGGTATTCGTCGGGTTGTAAGCGGTAGACTTGGCCGGTAGGTGTTGGCACGCGGCTGATACCTGAATGCGCTCGAAGGGGACAGGAGGCATCCGATGCGAATCCAAGCCAACATCGACAACTCGACCATCGAGTTCACCCGGAACTGGTTCACCGGACGAGCGACGCTGGTGGTAGACGGAACCCCAACGACACTCGCAAGCCCGTACGCGCTCAAGACGCAGATCAATCTCAGCGGTCAGAATCGCTACGTTGCGACGGTCGGGGGTCGCGAGTTGGTCATCGAGCATCGCATGCACTTCCCGTTCCCGGCGTTTCGACCCATGGACTTCCGACTCCTGCTCGACGGTGAGTTGCTTGCCGAGCAGAGCGGATTCTAGCTACGCCCGGGCCGTAAGTGAGAATCCCGTGAGAAACCTCGAGCTGGTGGTCCCGCCCGACGTCGTCGCGCTCGTCATCGTCGGCGTCATGTGGGGCGTGTCGCGCCTCGGCGCGGCGATTCCGCTCGCTCCCGTCCTCCGCAACCTGCTGGGAGCAGTTCTCGTGCTCGTTGGACTCGCAGTCATCATCGCTGCGCGCAAAGCGTTCGCACAGCGTGACACCCCCTGGGGGCCACAAACCCCATCGCGCGCGTCAGCGCTGGTCACCGATGGCGTCTACGGTTTGAGCCGCAACCCCATGTACCTCGGCACGTGGGTCTTCCTGCTCGGCATCGGCGTGATGATGGGCAGCTACTTCTCGGCGGCCAGCTCGCTCCTCTACAGCGTGTACATCGACCGCTTCCAGATCGTGCCCGAGGAGCGGGCGCTTGCGCTGAAGTTCGGGCAGGAGTTCGATTCGTACCGCACGGCGGTCCGACGCTGGTTCTAAGTCCGTGAACGAGCGCTAGACTTATGAGGACGCGCGGCTGCCTGTGATCCGGCCGATGCCCAGCGCGAGACACACGAGAGGGACTACCGTGGACAAGCATCGCGTGTTCGGCATGGAGTTCGCGAAGGTCTATCCGCTCTACATCAAGAAGGCGGAACGCAAGGGCCGCACGAAGGATGAAGTCGACCAGATCATCTTCTGGATGACCGGATACGACCGTGAGGGGCTGCAGCGGCAGCTCGACGAGCACAGTGACATCGAGACGTTCTTCACACAGGCGCCGGCGATGAATCCCAACTGCTCGCTCATCAAGGGCGTGGTCTGCGGTGTACGGGTCGAAGAGGTAGAGGACCCTTTGATGCAGAAGATCCGCTTCCTCGACAAACTGGTCGACGAGCTCGCCAAGGGGAAAGCGATGGAGAAGATCCTGCGCTAGCATCAACACGCACACGTAAACACCCCATCAAGGATGGTGAACATGAGCAATCAGGAGTGGACGCCGGTAACGTTCGAGAACTGCGACCACGTGAAGGGACCCTTCTACCACGGCACGAAGTCGGTCCTGAAGCCCGGAGATGAGCTGATTCCCGGATTCGGTTCCAACTTCCAGGAAGGCAGGGTCTCCAACAACATCTACTTCACAGCGCTTGTGGACACCGCGGCCTGGGGAGCCGAGCTGGCAACGGCACTTGCCGGCGTCAAGGATAGAGGCCGCATCTACCGTGTCGAGCCGCTTGGTCCTTTCGAGGATGACCCCAACGTCACCAACAAGCGGTTCCCGGGCAACCCGACCAAGTCGTACAGAACCCGCTCGGCATTGCGCGTTATCGACGAACTCGAGGAGTGGGAGGGGCACAGCCCCGAGGTTCTCAAGCAGATGTTGGATCACCTGGCCCAGCTTCGGGAGCAAGGACTGGACGTCATCGAAGACTAGACGTCGTACGGGTTAGTATGGGAAGCGGCGGGGTCACAACGACACGTCGAATAGTCGGGGGCTACACGGGGGAGGGCACAATGGCGAAGGCGGGCTTCTGCGAGCAATGCCAGGCGAATGTCTGGCTGAATGACGATGGCGGCTGCGAACATGGCCATTCGCATGACTCGGTATCGAATGTCTATGAGGTAGATGCGGCCGTCGATCCTACTGCTCCGGAGGCTATCCAGACGCTTACGCCGAAGAAGCGACGCTGGTGGGTATTCGCGATCGTTGCTGCCGTCCTCGTGGTCCTCGTCATGGGGGGAGCGGCCGTCGCACTCTTGAAGCCGCTGGTGAGCCAGAGCACGCAGGTTGCCGCCGAGTGGCAGGCTCGCATTGCCGAGGACTACCCGGGCTGGACGATCGTGGGGTTCAACGTGAGCACCTTCAGCGGCAACGGCAACTCGGAGACCACCTACAGCTTCGGTTTGAAGCCGCCGGACCGTGACTTCGCGGTGGGCGTCATCTACGTCTCGGAGAACGGCGGCGAAGCGATCAACCAGGACGAGATCTTCCGTCCGAAGGGCAAGTACCACGGCCGAGCCGATTCCCTGCTCGACTACATCGACAAGAACTACGTGCAGAAGGGCCGAACCGTCTCCGCGGTCGAGTGCGATTACTCAGGCACCGTGACCGTGGAGTGGGCGAAGTCGAAGCAGGTCGGTCCGTTCTACTCGAATGTCGGCTCGTTCGACCAACTCGAATATGAGGCCTCTGGCGACACATGGTCGGTGTCGTTCAGCCCGGACTCGTTCTAGCCAACACAGCCAAGTCATCACGAGAGTGGAGCACCCTTGAGTAGAGTCGATGACGCCGAACGCTTCTTTGTTGAGCGCTATTCGTGTTCTCAGGCGGTCTTCGCGGCCTTCGCTCCATCGTTCGGCATCGAGACCTCGGACGCGCTCCGCCTCGCTTCGGCGCTGGGCGGCGGACTTCGAGCGGGAAGTACCTGTGGCGCGGTGTTGGGCGCACTACTCACGTTGGGGCTGGCACGCTGCGACGAAGCGTGTACGTCCAAGAGCCGTCACGACGTCATGGATGCGGTCGACACGTTCCACAGCAGGTTCCTCGACCGGGTCGGAAGCCTCGACTGCACCGGCATCCTTGGATATGACGTCCGAATCCCCGAGGAGCGAGAGATCGTGCACGAGCATGGCCTTCGCGACTCCGTCTGCCTTCCGGCGGTTCGTATGGCCGCCGAGATTCTCGAGGAACTGCTCGTCGACAACGACACGTCACGGAGGACACCATGAAGCGATTCGTGCTCATAGCGGCGCTCGTACTCGTGATCGCGCTTCTTGCGGGCTGTGCGCCCAGCACCGTCGCGCCCGAAGCAGGCGCAAAGCCAGCAGGGTTCTGGCTGGGACTATGGCACGGTTTCACGGTGCTGTTCACGTTCGTCATATCGCTCTTCAACGACAAAGTCGGCATTTACGCGGTTCACAACGCCGGTGGCTGGTACGACTTCGGCTTCCTGCTCGGCGTCATGATGTTCTGGGGTGGCGGCGGACGAGGCGCCGCCGGCTCGAAGCGGCGCTAAAGGCCCCTGAGAGCGATGACCGAAGACAGCTCGCTGTACTTCACCTTGAGCCTCGACTCGCTGCGTGCCATCGGTGGATGGGCCGCGGAATGTGCCGAGCGAGTGCTCCGCGTATACGAATCCGAGCCAGGCTCGGATTCTCGTCCGCGTGCGGCTATCGAGGGTATCAGGGAGTTCGCTGCTGGAGGCAAGCGCACCGCTCGGTTACGCACACTCGCTCTCGCGGCGCATGCTGCTGCTCGCGACATCTCGGATCCCGCAGCAGCTGCAGCCGCTCGCGCCGCGGGCACCGCAGCCGCCAGCGCCTACACGCATCCGCTCAAGGACATCCACCAGACGAAGCACATCGTCGGCGCTGCCGCGTACGCGGCTTTGGCGCTCGAGCTGAGCCGTGGCGAGGAGGGTGCCGCCGATGCCGAGATCCGCTGGGCGATCGATCATGCTCCTGCCGAGGCCCGCGACGTTTTGCTGGAGATGCCCGCGCGTCAGCCCGGCAAGAGCAGACTGGACACGCTCCTATACCTGGTAGATGCTGGCATCCGTGATTTGGACGCGCGGATCACGACGTAGGCGTGAAACGCGTCATCATGTTCAACGAGGAACGGGGGAGTCATGGCGCGAGCCGGTTTCTGCACTTCTTGCGGCGCGAACGTGTACTTGGCCGCCGGCGACGCGTGCCCGATGGGCCACGGTACCGAATGCATCCAGAATGTCTATGAAGCTCCGGATCCTGTCGTCGCACCAACTGTCCCGCCCAAGAAGAAGAACGCTCTTCTCATCGTGGCAATCGTTCTGGCGCTCTGCCTTCCGGCCTGCGCGCTCGTCGTCGGAATCGTCACCGCGATCAGCATCCCGGTCTTCAACAGCGCACAGGGTTCTGCCGAGGAGCGTGCGTGTTTCGCCAACCAGCGCGTAATCGAGGGTGCCGCACAGCAGGCGCTCGCCGCTGACGGGGTACTCCCGTCCGAGATCAGCGATCTTGTCGATGACGGCTACATTCTTGAGGTCCCTACGTGCCTGTCAGGCGGCGAGTACGTCTACTCCGCCTCCGATGGAACGGTTGAATGCACCTTTCACGGGCGCTACACCGATTCCGAGGACACGTCGTACTAGCCAGTAGCACACCGCGCACGAGAGGATTCGCTTCATGAAAGAGACGGTCGGATCGCTCAGGCTCTACTTCATCATCGTGGGGGTCGTCAGCGGGTTCCTCAACAGCACGGCACTCATCGTGAGCAGTACGATTCTCGGCGCGTTGCTAGCGCTTGTTGGCTGCGCCCTCTCGATCGGGTTCCTGTACGCAGGAATCAAGATGCCTGTTCTTCTGGCAACCAAGCCGATGCGGATCCAGCAGCTGATCTTCGCGAATATCGGCGTCATCACTCTCGTGGCCGTGATCAACGTGCTGTCCGGCTACATACAGGGCCTTGCCTCCGCAGGCATAGGGCTGGCCATCTCGGCGTACCTTCTCTCTAGTGTGAAACGCCTTGCTGCGCAAGTTGCCGCGGAGGCCGAGGTAGTGCCCACTCCCGTGGACGCGTCGTGATGAAGCGCCTTCTGACCGCGCTTATCATTGCATGCGTGCTGCTTGCTGGCTGTGCAACGGCGAAGGCGCCGGAGACGAAGGCGACAGCTGCATCGTCGGAAGCACCGGCGTATCTACTGGCCGCTGCGGACTTCACGCTTGCGCTAGAGGTGGGCGACGTCGCAACGCTGACGTCGCTCATCGCGCCGACCGACGACGTCGTGACGCGCGAGATCGCCACCGTCGACGGCCAGTCCATCGATACCACCCGCGTCAAACGAAGCTGGAACGGCAGCTTGCTGACTACCATGTACGACGACGTGACGATTCTCACGATCGGTGAGGTCACGAAGGTCGTGTCGGGCGTCAAAGGCGCAGATACGATGCCGCTCGTCCTGGTCGAGGTCGACGGGCATTGGCGTGTTGACACCGTGAACGGACATCCCGCGTACTTCCGGGTGCTGTCGACGACGCCGAGCGGCAGACAGTGCAACGAGAACATGCAGGCGATTCTCATTGCTGCCTACGAGAAGCAGTGGGCCTCGGATACGCCTCACTTCCCGAAGACCGTACAGGAACTCGTGCCCGAGTACCTTCCGACGATGCCTGTCTGCGCAAGCGGTGGGACATACGTTTTCGAAATCGACGAGCCTGTCTGTTCTGTACATGGCGGCGGCTTCAACGACATCAACGGTCCCTAGCGCCAAGCACGCTCGCGCGGTTTGCCGCACGCTTGTGCTGTGGTAGAATCCCCTTTGCACGAACAGAAGCGTCCTTGCGAGAAGTGGGCTTACACCCGCTTCTTTTCGTCTGGAAGGAGGTCGGAGGCATGGCAAAGGATCTGGCGGCTCAACTCACCGCATTGTTGGAGCCCCTGGCTTCCGGCCACGGCATGGAGATCGTCGCAGTAGAGGTCATCGGTCAGGGCGGCTCTCCCGTCGTCCGCGTGTACCTCGACAAAGAAGGCGGCGTCGATATCGACGTGATCTGCTCGGCGAACAACTGGATCTCTGACGCGCTCGACGCGGCGGACATGATCGCAACGCACTACACGCTCGAAGTCTCGTCTCCGGGAATCGAGCGGCCGCTCACAAAGCGCGCACACTGGGAGCGCTTCACTGGTCAGAACGCGACCGTGAAGACCGCACAGCCGATCGATGGACGCAAGACGTTCACCGGACGGATCGACGGCATGGATGGCGACGATATCGTCCTCTCGGCCGAAAGCACCACCTACCGCATCCCGTTGGATGCAGTGAAGAAAGCAAACCTGAAGGTTGACTTCGGTTCCATCGAAGAAGGGAAGACGCGATGAGCTCGGAACTGATGGACGCGCTACGTCAGCTCGCGCGTGAGAAGAACATCGACGAGATCGAGATGCTCGACAGGCTCGAGTCGACGCTTGCGACCACGTACAAGAAGACGCTCGACCTGGAGAACGACGCCCGGGTGACCATCGACCGTGAGAACGGCCGCATCCGCGTGTTCGAGCTCGTCCCGGTCGGCGGCACCGAAGAGGAGCCTGTGTTCGAGGAGAACGACATCACCCCCTCGGACATCTCCCGCTTCGCCGCACAGGCCGCCAAGCAGGTCATCACGTCCGCCATCCGCGAAGCCGAGCGCGAGCAGATCTTCGAGGAGTACGCGGACCGCATCGGCGACAGCGTGACGGGTACCGTCCAGCAGTCGGACTCGCGCTACACCCTCATCAAGATCCGCGAGGGCGTTGAGGCGCTTCTTCCGCCGGCCGAGCAGCCCCCGAACGAGCGCTACGATCACAACCAGCGCATCAAGGCGCTCATCATCGACGTCCGCAAGTCGTCGGCGAACGAGCCGTCGATCGTTGTGTCGCGTACGCACCCGAACCTCATCAAGCGTCTCTTCGAGCTTGAAGTGCCCGAGATCTACGACGGCATCGTCGAGATCAAGAGCGTGGCACGGGAGCCCGGGCTGCGCAGCAAGATCGCGGTCTCCTCGCGTGAGTCCGGTCTCGACCCGGTCGGCGCGTGCGTGGGCCCGAAGGGCAGCCGTGTGCGCATGGTCGTGGCCGAGCTGCGCGGCGAGCGCATCGACGTCGTGCCGTGGTCCGAGACGCCCTCGGCGTTCGTGGGTAACGCACTATCGCCCGCGAAGGTTTCAACCGTCATCACCAACGACGCGGAGCACACCGCTACCGTGATCGTTCCGGACGACCAGCTCTCGCTGGCTATCGGCAAGGAGGGCCAGAACGCCCGCCTCGCCGCCAAGCTCACTGGCTGGCGTATCGACATCAAGAGCGTCGCGCAGGCGATGGAGAGCGGCCTTGCGCACGCCATTGCTGCGGGAGAGACCATGGTCGTTGAGGAAGGCGACGGACGTTGCATCGCCGAGACGAGCGACGGCATCCGCTGCCGCAACAAGAGCCTCCCCGGCAAGCGCTACTGCAGGATCCACGATAAGGAGGCCGGCGCGTCGGCATGAAAGTGAGGAAGCCGCCGCTTCGTTCGTGTCTCGGCTGCGGTCGGGAAGCGGACAAGCGTGAACTCGTTCGGTTCGTCCGTACGCAAGACGGCGAGGTGCACGTTGACCCCTCCGGCAAGTTGAACGGGCGCGGCGGGTACGTGTGCGCAACGATGCAGTGCTTCGAGGCTGCGGTGCGCAAGAAGAGGTTCGCAACGGCGCTCCATGCGAACCTACGCGAAGACGATGTGGAGCGATTGAGACGAGAATTCGAGCACACGCTTAGCACATAGCGAACGCTCGCGACCAGGACGGTGACGCCCATGCCCGCGATGAGAGTACATGAGCTGGCCAAGGAGTTCGGGATGACCTCCCAGGAACTGCTGGACCATTTGGCCACGCTCAAGATCCCAGCTAAGAACCACGCATCAACCCTCGTCGAGGCGTACGTGGACAAGATCCGCAAGCAGCTCGCTCCGATCATCGCAGAGCACCTTGCGGTCGTCGAAGCCGAGCGCGAGAAGGAAGAAGCCGAGCGCCTAGCGGCCGAAGCCGAGGCCGCTGCCAAGCATGAGGCCGAGGAGGCCGCTCGCGAAGCCGAGCGCAAGGCCGCCGAAGAAGCGGAGCGCAAGCGCCTCGAAGAGCGCACGCAAGAGGAGAAGGCCGAGGCCGAGGAGGCCGAGCGCAAGCGCCTCGAAGAAGAGGAGCGCGTTCGCCGTCGCGACGAGGAGAACGCTCGTCTCGAAGCGCACGCCCGTGCCGAGAAGGAGAAGCAGTCGCTCGAGGAGGAGCGCAAGCGCCTCGAGAACGAGGAAGCCGAGCGCTACCGCCAGATGGCACGCGAAGCCGAAGAGGCGCAGCGTCACCAGAACATCCTGGCCGAAGCTGCCAAGCTTGCCGCCACGTCTGGCCCGGTCAAAAAGAAGAAGAAGAAGGACAAGAAGCCGACAGGCGAGCGCGACGCCACGGATCAGACCACCACGACGACAAGCGCACCTGCGCCCAAGCTCCTCAACGGCGTCGTAACGGTGACCGAGGGCACCACGGTGTCCGAGTTCGCAGAGGCTCTCGAGCTTGCCCCCACAGAGATCATCAAGCGGCTCATGCTTCTCGGCGAGTTGCTCACTGTGAACCAGCCGATCGGGCGCACCACGATGGAGATCCTCGCCGAGGACCTTGGCGTGGAGCTTCACGTCGTTGCTCCCGAGGCCGAGAGCTGCGTCTACTACGATGACGATCCCGCGGACCTCGTACACCGCCCGCCGGTCGTCACCGTAATGGGCCACGTCGACCACGGCAAGACGTCGCTCCTCGACGCCATCCGCGAGACCGGCGTTGCGGCAACCGAGGCCGGCGGCATCACGCAGCACATCGGTGCCAGCGTCGTGCATCACGATGGCAAGCAGATCACCTTCATCGACACCCCGGGTCACGAGGCGTTCACCGCCATGCGTGCTCGCGGTGCCGACGTCACCGACGTCGTCGTGCTCGTCGTAGCTGCCGATGACGGTGTCATGCCGCAAACGGTCGAGGCCATCCACCACGCGAAGGCCGCTGGCGTGCCGATCATCGTGGCCGTCAACAAGATCGACAAAGAGGGCGCAAACCCCGACCAGGTGCGCCAGATGCTCACCGAGCACGAGATCGTGCCGGAGGAGTGGGGCGGCACCAACATCTTCGTGAACGTCTCGGCGAAGAAGCGCCTCAACATCGACGAGATCCTTGAGATGATCCTGCTGCAGGCGGAGGTCCTCGAACTCAAGGCGAACCCGAACGCGACCGCACACGGCGTCATCATCGAGGCCAAGCTCGACCGCGGACGCGGTCCTGTCGCCACGGTCCTCGTGCAGCGCGGCACGCTCAAGGTGGGCGACGCAGTCGTTGCGGGCACGAGCCACGGCCGCGTGCGTATGCTGGTCAACCCGCTCGGCGAGACGGTCGATAGCGCCGGCCCCGCCGATCCGGTCGAGATCGTCGGCCTCTCAAGCGTGCCTGGCGCCGGTGACGAGTTCCGCGTGGTCTGCGATGACCGCGAGGCCCGTTCCATCGCCGAGGAGCGCTCGCTCAAGAAGCGTCTGCTTGCTCACGAGAAGAAGAGCCATGTCACCCTCGAAGACCTGTTCTCGCGTATCGCCGAGGGCGAACTCAAGGACCTCAACCTCGTCGTCAAGGCTGACGTCGGTGGCTCCATCGAGGCCCTGAAAGACGCGCTCGACAAGATGAACCAGGACGAAGTACGCATCAACGTCATCCACTCCGGCGTTGGCGCCATCACCGAGAGCGACGTCATGCTCGCCGACGCGTCCGACGCCATCATCATCGGCTTCAACGTGCGTCCCGAGCCCAAGGCGAAGGCGCTTGCCGAGCAGGAGAAGGTCGACCTGCGGATGTACCGCGTCATCTACAAGGCGATCGAAGACATCAACGCTGCCCGCGTGGGTATGCTCGCGCCGACGATCGAAGAGCACGACACCGCCCGCATCGAGGTTCGCGAACTGTTCAAGGTTCCGAAGATCGGCGTTATCGCCGGTTGCCTCGTGCAGGACGGCGAGGTCACCCGCGACGACCAGGTTCGTGTGGTTCGCCAGGGCGCCATCATCTTCGACGGCAAGCTTCACTCGCTCCGCCGCTTCAAGGACGACGTCAAGTCGGTCAAGGCAGGGTATGAGTGCGGTATCGGCATCGAGGGCTTCCAGGACCTCAAGGAAGGCGACGTCATCGAGACGTACCGCACCATTGAGGTAGCACGGGAAGAGTAGCCCCTTATGAAGATCACGCCTCGAACTCGCAAACTGAATGAATCCATACGGGAGGCCCTGGCCTCGATTCTGCTCGAAGAGGTCAGGGACCCCCGTGTCGACTTCGCCACCGTCACTGGTGCGCGCATCAGCCCGGACATGCGCTATGCGGACATCTACGTCATCACGCATGGCGATCAGGCGCGCTACGACGACCTCATCGCCGGCCTCGAGTCCGCCAAGGGCCGCATCCGCAACGAACTCGGGAAGCGCGTTGCACTGCGCTTCCTTCCTGCGCTGCGCTTCCACATCGACCAGAGCGTCGATGAAGGCATGCGCATCTCGGTCGCACTGCGCGAAGAGGCCGAGCGCCGTCCGATCGCCTCGGACGAGACGGACGAGTAGCTGTGTCCGGCCGCACTGAGCTCCTCGAGCAGGTGGCCGAGACCCTGCTCGCTGCCGAGAGCATCGCCATCTGCGCGCACGTCGATCCCGATGGCGACGCGATAGGAAGCACACTTGGCCTCGCGCACCTGCTGCGCGGCTGTGGCGTAGCAGTCACCCCGCTCCTTGCGTCGGGTGACCGTGCTCCGGCGACGTACGCGTTCCTTCCCGGGGCCGACACCTTGCAGGCCGCGACCACGAACGTCACATGCGATCTCTTCGTCGCCCTCGACGCACCCGATCCGGCGCGCCTCGGCGACGCGCGCGATCTGGCGCTTAACGCGAGGCGCCTCGTGGTGATCGACCACCATCCTGACAACAAGTACTACGGCATACTGAACCTGGTCGACGAGCGCGCAGCCGCCACCGGCGAGCTTCTGTGGGAGCTGCTGCCGTATCTGGGGTGTGCTCCCGAGTCGATCGCCGCCATGTGTCTGTTCACCGCGCTCATGACCGACACTGGTCGATTCTCGTACGGCAATACCACGCCGGCCGCACTCCGCCACGCTGCCGAGATGATCGAGGCCGGCGCCAACGTCGTCGATCTGTACCGTCACGTGTACGAGAACCGTTCGCGTGGCGCCCTCGCGCTGGTCGCCCGCACGATCGGACGACTCACCTTCGCCAATGCGGGACACGTGGCGTACTCCTGGATCGACACCAACGACTTCGCCGAGACGGGCGCCCTGCCCGAGGAGACCGAGAACCTCATCGACGAGATCCGGGTCGTAAGCGGAGTCGACGCCGTGGCACTGCTCAAAGTCTCGCACGATTCCGTGCGCGTGAGCCTGCGCGCCAAGAACGGCTACGACGTGGGTCTTGTCGCGCGTACCCTCGGCGGTGGCGGCCATGCGGCTGCTGCAGGTTTCACCCGTGCGGGAAGCCTGGAATCCGTTCTCGGCGAGCTGCTTCCGCTCCTGCCATCGGTGGGCTGACATGGGGCGCAGGGGCGCAACGGGCCTGGCCGGCATACTCCCGGTCGATAAGCCGAGCGGCATGACCAGCCATGATGTCGTCGCCAGGATCCGCCGTATGACAGGGGAGGGACGCGTCGGTCACGCCGGCACGCTTGATCCTATGGCGACCGGACTGCTCGTGATACTGGTCGGTCCGTACACCCGGCTGGAGCCGTATCTCAGCTCCGCGGAGAAGGCGTACGAAGCCACGATCGCATTCGGTTCTGCCACCGATACCGATGATGCCGAGGGAACGGTCGTGCGCACCGGAGCGCTGCGCCCCGAACTCCTCGATACAGCGTTCGCTGCAGATACTCTGTCGAACCTCCTCGGCCCGTCGCAGCAGCGACCGCCGGCGTACTCGGCGATAAAGGTGGGCGGCGAGGTCGCTCACCGTGCTGCCCGCGCTGGCGCACCGCTCGAGCTTGCCGAGCGCGCGATCGAAGTCTTCTCGGCCGAGCTGCTTGGTATCGATGCCGAGAACGCTGCATGGCACGTGCGCTTCTGCGTGTCCAAGGGGACGTACATCCGGGCTCTCGCACGCGACCTTGGCGAGATGGTAGGCGTTCCCGCGCACCTTGCCGCGCTGCGACGGACCGCGAGCGGAACGCTTCGCATCGAAGACGCCGTGACCCTCGACGAGTCCGCCGACATCACCACGCGATTCGTCGACCCCGTCTTGGCTCTCGGACTCGTAGCCGTCGAGGTCGACCCGGCGCTCATCGCGAACGGCTCGGCTCTGCCTCGCGACACGGCTTCGCAGATTCCGGATGAGACCGATGTTGCCATCGTTTCGGAGGGCGCTCTGCTTGCAATCTACCGTACGACGCCGAGACAGCTCGCTCCTCGCGTCGTCCTTCCACCGAGGAGCCCGGCATGACGGAGATCATCACCTTCAGAAGCGGCATGCCGCCACTGGGCCCGGCCGTGGTGGCCATCGGCGTCTTCGACGGCGTTCATCTCGGACATCAGATGCTCGTGAAAGATGCGATCGAGCTCGCGCACACGAGTGACGCGCGCGCGGTCGTGCTCACATTCGACCGTGACCCGGACCGCGTGGTGATGCCGGACAAGGCTGCTCCGCAGCTCCTGGAACTCGAGGACAAGGTGCGACTGCTTGCCGAGCTCGGCCCCGATATCGTGCTGGTCGTGCCGTTCGACACTGCGGTGGCTGCGATGACGCCCGAGGCGTTCATCGATCACGTGTTGCTTGCATCCGTGACCCCGATTGCGGTCGCCGTGGGCCACGATTTCCGCTTCGGAACGCGCGCCTCAGGCGATATCGGCACGCTCCAGGACTCCGGTCGCGTGCACGGGTTCGCCGTACGCTCGCACGACCTGCTTGAAGCCGATGGGGCGCCCGTCACCTCCACGCGCATTCGGGCGATGCTCGCACAAGGGGACGTCAGTGGTGCAACGCGCTTGCTTGGGAGGCGCCACTTCGTCTCCGGTCGGGTAACACGCGGGAGGGGAGCGGGGCATGAACTTGGCGTGCCCACCGCGAACGTGATGACGCACTCATGGACGGCTCTGCCTGCCGATGGTGTCTACGCCGGGCGCGCTCGCCTTGGTGACACCTGGCATGATTGCGCCGTCTCGGTCGGCTTGCCGCCGACCTTCCCTGGTGCCTCGGACCTGCTCGAGGCACACTTGATCGACTACGACGGGCCCGATCTGTACGGCGAGACGCTCACCGTCGAGTTCGTCGGTCGCGTTCGCGATCAGCGGAGATTCTCAGCACGCGAGGAGCTCACGGCAGCCATCGCAGCCGACATCACAACCGTCCGTGAGCTGCTGAAATCCGGGGGATAATCACCCCTGACGTGCGGAAACTTATCTGCTATACTTGCGCGGTTGTTCTGGTACCCCTGCCTGGGATTAGCGAGTCACCGCCGCTCTTCTCGGACTCGGGCGAAAACAAGTGAAAGGTGAAAGAGAATATGGCACTGGAGAAGGACGTAAAGTCCACGATCATCGCCGACCACGCTCGCACCGAGAGCGACACCGGCTCCCCCGAGGTTCAGGTCGCGCTTCTCACGCAGCGCATCCGTGACCTTACCGAGCACCTCCGCTACCACAAGCACGATCACCACTGCCGCCGCGGGCTGCTCAAGCTCGTCGGCCAGCGCCGTCGCCTTCTGAACTACCTCAAGAAGAACGACATCGAGCGCTACCGTGCGATCGTCGCCAAGCTGGGGCTGCGCAACTAATCTTGTGAATCGGCTCGTGAAGGCGGGAGACTCTCTCCCGCCTTCCGTGTCATAGGGGCCACGGCCCCGGGTACGTTCCTGCAAGGACGTAGGAACGACTGAAGAAGAAAGAGGAAGAGGCATGGGAAAAGTCACTGAAACGTTTGAACTGTACGGCAAGGAATA
The DNA here is from genome assembly GCA_002841355.1 of Actinobacteria bacterium HGW-Actinobacteria-1. Classification (GTDB taxonomy): domain Bacteria; phylum Actinomycetota; class Coriobacteriia; order Anaerosomatales; family Anaerosomataceae; genus UBA2286. The sequence goes on from PHFB01000001.1 coordinate 228,036, forward strand.
CACGCTTGAGACCGGCGAGCTGGCCAAGCAGGCAGGTGGTGCAGTGCTCGTCCGCCAGGGCGACACGATGGTGCTCGTCACCGCCACGGCATCGAAGCAGCCGAAGGACCTGGATTTCTTCCCGCTCACGGTGGATTTCGAAGAGCGGATGTACGCCGCGGGCAAGCTCCCCGGCGGCTTCATCAAGCGTGAGAGCCGTCCTTCCGAGAAGGCCACGCTCACCGCACGTATGATCGACCGTCCGATTCGCTCGTCGTTCGCCGACGGCTTCCGCAACGAGGTCCAGGTCATCGCGACCGTCCTCTCGGCGGATCAGGTCAACCAGCCTGACGTCATCTCGATCATGGGCGCCTCCTCGGCACTGCTTGCCGCAGGTATCCCGTTCGAGGGTCCGCTTGCGGGCGTTCGCGTGTGCCGCGACGAAGACGGCGAGTTCATCGTGAACCCGTCCTTCGAGGATGCCGAGCTTTCCGACCTCGACCTCGTGGTCGCGGGTAGCAAGGACGCCGTGTACATGCTCGAGGCCGGCGCGCAGGAGGTCACCGAGGAGGACATGCTCGCTGCCCTCATGTTTGCGCAGGAGGCAATCGGCAAGTTCTGCGAGGCGCAGGAGAAGTTCCTCGCCAAGCTCGAGATCACGCCGATGGACGTGCCGATCCACGAGATCGACGCCGCCTTGAAGGACCGTGTGTTCTCGGCCGGTGCCGAGAAGATGAAGGTCGCCCTGCACAACGCCGACAAGCACGCCCGCATGGGTGACGTCGCCGCGGTGAAGGACGAGATCCTCGCAACGTTCACGGCCGAGGAGATGGCCGCTGACGGCAAGGACATCAAGGCGCTTCTCAAGCAGCTTGAGAAGAAGACCATGCGCGCCATGGTTCTCGAAGAGGGCGAGCGCGCCGACGGCCGCAAGCTCGACGAAGTCCGCCAGATCACGACGACCGCCGGCTTCCTGCCGCTGTCGCACGGCTCGGGCCTGTTCACCCGCGGTCAGACGCAGGTCCTCTCGGTGCTTACACTCGGTATGCTTTCCGAGTGGCAGCGCATCGACACGATCGACGTGTCCGAGGGCAAGCGCTACATCCATCACTACAACTTCCCGCCGTTCTCGACCGGCGAAGTCGGCTTCATGCGTGGCCCGAAGCGCCGCGACATCGGCCACGGCGCCCTCGCAGAGCGTGCACTGCTCCCGGTCATTCCGGTAGAGGAGGAGTTCCCTTACACCGTCCGCATCGTCTCCGAGGTGCTTGAGTCCAACGGCTCCTCGTCGATGGGTTCGGTCTGCGGTTCTACCCTCGCGCTCATGGACGCCGGCTGCCCGATCAAGGCTCCTGTCTCCGGTATCGCGATGGGCCTCATCAAGGAGGGTGACGACGTCGCCATCCTGACCGACATCCAGGGCCTTGAGGACTTCCTCGGCGACATGGACTTCAAAGTCGCAGGCACCGAGAACGGCATCACCGCGATGCAGATGGACAACAAGGCCAAGGGCCTGTCGGTAGAGATCCTTCGCAAGGCGCTTATGCAGGCCAAGGAAGGTCGTGCCTTCATCCTCGCCAAGATGATGGAGTCCATCGACACTCCTCGCGAGGACCTCAAGCCGTTCGCACCGCGTGTGGTCACCATCAAGATCCCGACCGACAAGATCCGCGACATCATCGGCCCTGGTGGCAAGATCATCCGTGCCATCATCGAAGAGACCGGCGCGTCGATCGACGTCAACGACGACGGTACCGTCTACGTCGCGTCGCGCGATGCCGGCGGACTTGCCGCAGTGGAGCGCATCAAGGCGATCATCAAGGACGTCGAGCCTGGTGAGCACTTCACCGGTCGCGTCGTGTCGATCCAGCCGTTCGGCGCGTTCGTCGAGCTCATCCCAGGCAAGGACGGCCTGCTGCACATTTCGCGCATGGCCAAGGGCCGCATCGATCACGTTGAAGACGTCATCAACGTCGGCGACGAAGTCGAAGTCGTAGTGCTCGAGGTCGACGATCGTGGCAAGGTCAGCCTGGACGCCGTGAACAAGTTCGACGTGCCCGAGAAGGCACCGGGCGCACCGAGCTCCGACAGCCGTCCGCCGCGCCGCGACGATCGTGGCCGCGACGACCGCAAGCCCCGTCGGCACCACTAACACCGTGGCCGACACCTTCTACGATAGAACCGTCACGAGCGGCGGCATCGAGGTCATCACCGAGACCATCGATGCCGTCCGCTCGGTGGCGATCGGCATCTGGTTCGCCGTCGGCAGCCGCGACGAGAGCGCCGCCGAGGCCGGTATGTCCCACTTCATGGAGCACATGATGTTCAAGGGCACGCCGACCCGCACTGCAGCGGAGATCTCCGAGCACTTCGATCGGCTCGGCGGCGAACTGAACGCCTTCACCAGCAAGGAGTACACGTGCTTCTACGCACGCGTGCTCGACAACCATGTCAATGACGCCGTCGAGGTGCTCTCGGACATGGTCGTGAGCAGCCTACTCGCCGACGAGGCGATCACCTCCGAGCGCGAAGTCGTGCTTGAGGAGATCTCGCGCCACGACGACACGCCCGATGACGCGATCCACGAGCTCTTCGCCTCGGCGCTGCTCTCGGATCACCCGCTCGGATTGCCGGTTCTCGGGCAGCGCACCACGGTCGGCAGCTTCGATCATGCTGCATCGCGCGACTTCCACGACCGCCACTACGTGACCGGCAACGTGATCGTCGCCGCGGCCGGCAACGTGAAGCACGAGCAGGTCGTCGATCTGGTGAACCGATTCCTCAACCTGCCGGACGGTCCACGCACCCCACGTGGCGAGCGCGAGCCCGAAGTCGCCTCGGCGCTTCGGGTCATCCGCAAGGAGACCGAGCAGGCCCACATCGCGTGGGGCGTGAAGGGACTGCGCGCCGATTCCGACGAGCGCTTCGCGATGTCAATCCTGGACTCAGTGCTTGGCGGCGGTATGTCGTCGCGCCTGTTCCAGGAGATCCGCGAGAAGAACGGCCTCGCGTACGCGGTCTTCTCGTACCACTCGCTTTATCTCGACACCGGTCAGTTCACGGTGTACGTCGGCACACGCCCGAGCAACGCCGAGCAGGCGATCACGCTCATCAAGCAGGAGGTCGACAAGGTTCGCCAGGACGGCATCACCGCCGAGGAACTCGACCGCGCCAAGGAGAGCATGAAAGGCCAGCTTGTTCTTGGCCTTGAGAGCACCCGGGCGCGCATGTCGCGTCTTGGCAAGTCAGCGGTCACCCATGGCGAGCTGCTCTCCATGAACGAACTCGTCGAGCGCGTCGACGCCGTTACCGGCGAGGACGTCCGCATGCTCGCCGACAAGCTCTTCTCGGGACCGAAGGTGCTGGCTATGATCGCACCGCTCGACGCCGAGGATGTTGCACACCTGCTCTAGCGAGCACAGGGGAGGGAGCCACATGATCCGAGTCATCGTCACCGGCGCTGCCGGCAGGATGGGCCGGGAGGTCCTCTCGGCAGTGGGCGCGGAATCCGACATGGAAGTCGTGGCTGCAGTCGATCCGCTGCACGCCGGCGAGCGTGTCGACGACCTCACAGTCATGCCCGATCTCGCTGCCGCCATCGCCGAGACCAAGCCCGACGTGCTGGTGGACTTCACGCACCCGAGCGTGGTCGCGCTCAACATCAGCGTCGCGCTTGAGGCGGGCGTGCACTGCGTGGTCGGCACCACCGGGCTTGCGCCCGAGGTCGTGGACGAGCTTGCCTCGGCAGCGCCCGCGGGGACCTGCCTGTTCGTCGCCCCCAACTTCGCCATCGGCGCCGTGCTGATGATGCGCTTCGCTGCGGAGGCCGCACGCTTTATGCCGCACGTCGAGATCATCGAGCTGCATCACGACCGCAAAGCCGATGCTCCCAGCGGCACAGCTATGCGCACCGCGCAGCTCATCGCCGAGGCCCGCACGTCGGTGCCTGCCGTTCCGGGTCGTGAGACCGAGATCGCTCCGGGTGCCCGTGGCGCGCTCGTCGATGAAGTGAGCGTCCACTCGGTTCGGCTCCCCGGACTCGTGGCGCACCAGGAGGTGCTCTTCGGGGGTCTCGGACAGACGCTCTCGATCCGTCACGACACCATCGACCGCACCAGCTTCATGCCCGGCGTGGTCCTCGCCGTTCGTGAGATCGGCAAGCACAGCGGCCTCGTCGTCGGGCTTGAGCATTTCATGGGCGAGTAACATGGCGACCCGCCCTGTAGTCGTCATGAAGTTCGGCGGAACGTCGGTGGCGACCACCGAGGGCCGCTCCGCGATCGCTCGCAGGGTCACTGCTGCGCTTGAGGCGGACCACGCGCCGGTGCTTGTCGTCTCGGCAATGGGACGCAAGGGCGAGCCATACGCCACCGACACGCTGCTCTCGCTCGTCGAGGGGCTGCCGTCCGACGACCGCGAGCGCGATCTGCTTGCCGCATCCGGCGAGATCGTCTCGGCGGTGCTCATCGCGCACGAACTCCGTGCTGCAGGCATCGACGCACGCGCCTTCACGGGTGCCGAGGCGGGCATCGGTACCGACGGCGTGCACGGCTCCGCGACGATCACGGACGTCGTGCCCTCGGCGCTCCTCTCGGCTATCGGCGAGGGTATCGTGCCCGTCGTGGCCGGCTTCCAGGGCGTGGCCCTCGACGGCTCACTCACCACCCTCGGTCGCGGCGGCAGCGACACCACCGCCTGCGCATTGGGTGTTGCGCTCGATGCCGAGACGGTCGAGATCTACACGGACGTCGACGGTGTCATGAGCGCCGACCCGCGCACCTGCGATGATGCCACGGTCCTCGAGGTCATCCGGGCCGACGAGCTCTTCCAAATGGCGCGCCACGGATCACGTGTCGTTCACACGCCGGCTGCCGAACTTGCTCTGGGAAGCGGTCTGGCCGTGCGCGTACGCAACACCTTCTCGGACCATCCCGGCACGCTCGTTGCCGACATCTCGGCATATCAGCCCAAGGCGATGGCGACGGCCGTCTCGAACGTCTCGGGTATCGCGCGCATCCGCGTAACGCTGCCTGCGCCCGAGGGCTCGTCGGAGCACATGGCCGCGCAGGCTCGCGTGTATCGCGCGATGGCTGACGCGGGCGTGTCGCTCGACATGTTCACGCCATCTGACACCGCGCTCGTGTTCACGATCGCTGAGAGCGATATCCCGCCGGCATGTGATGTTCTTGCGCGCCTCGGCATGGACTGCGATGTGCTGGCCGGTCTCGCTAAGGTCACGCTGGTGGGTGCGGGCATGCACGGCGTCCCCGGAGTGATGGCGCGCGTTGCCGAGTGCCTTGCCGAGGCAGGCGTCAGCGTCCTGCAAACGGCCGACAGCCACACGACCATTTCGGTGCTCGTGGGCGGGCCGACCGCCCGTGCTGCGGTCGAGGCCCTCCACCACGGCTTCGCACTTGCGAGTTCATCTCCGACAGAGTAGTGCCCGCTCGCGCCCACAGGTGGGCGCGGTGTCGTGGTCACGGTATACTCCTCACGGAAGACACCGGTCGAGTCGGGGGATGAGATGACCGTTCGAGACGCGCTCCGCATTCTCAAGGAGGAACGCATCCTGCTGTTCGCGATCGTCGCGCTGACAATCGTCGGCGCGGTGACGGCAGGACGCATCATGCCACAAGATGTGAGCGCTACAGCGCAGGTGCGCGTGTATCAGGACGACCGAGCCGCAACCTTGCTCGCGCTTGGCGACACGCCTGCCCCGGTCGACCACGACGTCCTCATGGACACGCAGATCCGCCTGGCCACGAACCCTGCCGTTGCGCGCCGCGTGGTCGAGCGCCTCGGATTGGCCGACACCCCGGGTGACGTGCTGCAGCGGATATCGGTCTCAGCGCTGGGCCGCTCCACTATGCTGACGATCGAGGCACAGGCCCCCGACGCCGACTCCGCTGTTGCACTCGCCGACACCTGGATCGCCGAGTACCTTGCGTGGACGGCCGAGAACACCGCTGCTGACCTCGCAGCTGCATCGAGCGCCCTAGCGCCTCGGATCACCGCCGCCCAGCAGAGGCTCGCCGAGACCGAAGCGCGCATCAAGACAGGCGGGCACACCAAGGAAGCCGACACCGCACTCGCTACCGCGGCCTCCGACTACGAGCAGCTGCTCGCGGGTTCGGACCGCCTGCAAACGCTCGCGAGTCTGGATTCCGCGCCCATCGCGGTGGTTTCAAGCGCCATCGCCGAGGACCGCTCGGAGGTCATCTCGATCGCCATGGATGTGCTCAAGGGGCTGGCAGTCGGTCTAGTGCTGGGCATCTTGCTAGCACTCCTGCGACATCGCACACCGCCCGCTGCGCAGCCAAGCTAGCCGGCATACCGACGCGATGAGGAACGCCGCATCTGTGATCCGCAAGCTGCTCGTGCTGCTCGTCGGAGAGGGCGCGGCGCGACTCCTTGGTGTGGCGACCTTCGCCGTTCTCGCACGCGCGCTCGGCCTCGCCGACCTGGGTGTCTTCAGCTTCGGCATGAGCCTGGCGCTCGTGCTCGAATGCGTGATGGACTTCGGCCAGAACGCTCAACTCGGCAGGGATGTGGCCGAGGATCCCGAGCAGGGGCTCTTCCGATTCACGCATGCTGCCGCGAACAAGACGCTCATCGCCGCACTGCTCGCTGCGGCGGCGGCGCTCGTGATGAGCATCGGGCGCTTCTCGGTCCACGAGACTACCACGGTGGTGCTGCTCATCGTATGGGCGGCCGGCCTGTCGGTTCTGGACAGCCTGCGTTCCACTGCACGCTCGCTCGAACGGTTCAAACTCGACAGCACGGTGAATGGCGCCGAGTCACTCCTGCGCTTCCTGGCGATCGTGCTCGTGTGGTCGCTCGGCGGCGGGCTCGTCGCGTTCGGACTCGCGTTCGCGCTCGAGTCCTGGATCTCCGTCGCGATCGTGTGGGGGGTGCTAGGACGCCGGCACGACGCACTGCTGGCGCCACCCGCAAGCGTTGGCGATCTGCAGCGCTTCCTGTGGCGTTCGGCGCCGTTCGGGATCGCCGTCATGAGCCTCTCGGCGTTCTACAACCTCGATCAGGTCTTCGTGCGCACCATCGTCGGCGCGGCTGCCAACGGACTATACGGCGCCGCAGCACGGATTTCGTTCACGGCGTCCATCGTCGGCAGCCTTCTCGCGATGGTGGCCTATCCCGATCTGGCACGGATGCGGAGCGACCTTGGAGCATTGCAGAGATACCTCACCAAGGCGCTCTCGTTGGCGGGTGTGATCGGTGTGGTCGCCGCCGCGCTCGCGTTCGTGTGGGCCGCACCGCTGCTCACGCTGCTCTTCGGCGCCGAGTTCGCCGGTGCGGCCGGAATCCTACGAATACTCTCCCTGGTCATCGTGTTCCGGGGTGTCTCCACCGTGGCGCTCTACGCAGCCAATGCACTCGGCCAGAGCCGACAGGTCGCGACTGTCGCCATCGCGTTCACCATCGCCAACGTGACAGCGAACCTGGTGCTCCTGCCACGCTTCGGCGCATACGCGGCCGCATGGATCAGCGGCATCGGTGAGGTGGCCCTTGCGGCAACACTCGTGACAGTGTCCCTCGTGTATATTCGTGGGTCTCGCTCGCTCATCGCCTCGGAGGTGACTGCGAATGCTCGTGACTGATTCTCACGAATTCCTGGAACTCTACCGGGGCGACAAGGATTACCGGCTGGGGCAGGCGCTGGTCCAGCTGAGGCCGGATCTCTCGTTCGTCTCCTTCGCGCCTCGCTCGGTCAGCCCCGTCGAGCGCACGCTCCTCGGCAAGACGCGACTGGACGCCACCGATCTGCCGGAGTTGCCCGACCGGATGTCGCTCCGGCTTCTCCGATCGGTCGGCATACGCTTCGCCCGGAAGGAAGGCGGAGGCATTTTCTCCCTCATGCCAGGGTACGGACGCGCATTGCGGCGCGCTGCGCCTGATGTGATGATCGAGAACCCGTACACGTGGTTGACGCCGCGCAGTTACACGACAGCCCGGGTTGCACGCACCCTTGGCGTACCTGTCGTCTACTACGATCCGGGTGACGACGTGCCCGTCACCACGATGCAGCGACTCTTGTTGCCGCTCGAGCGCCCGGTGGTGAACCGGGCCGCCGCAATCATCACCTATAACGCAGTCGGCCGGAATCGCTTCATCACCAAGTACGGCTACCCGGCGGATCGGATCTCAATCATCCCGAAACCTATCGACGTGCCGCGCTGGCGACGCCCGGAGTTGCGCGACGAGGCTCGCGCGTCGCTCGGCATCTCCCCGGATACGTTCGTGGTAGCGTATTCCGGACGGCTCACGAGATTCAGAGGAAGCACCGCGCTCGCCGCTGCTGCTCGCATGGCCAATGCGGACGCGCGCTTCAACGACGTCATGTTCCTCTTCATCGGGGGCACGATGAGCTCGGATGTCGACGTCGCCGAGTACCGGGGCCCGAACACGATCGTGACGGGCATGATCCCCAACGACGAGATGCCCGCAATGCTGGCAGCAACAGACGCGATGGTCTTCCCGGATCTCACCACCAAGGCGGGATTCACGACTGCACTTGCCGAAGCGATGGCCGCCGCACTGCCGATCATCGTGGGCGCCAACGCCGAGCAGGGCTCGGTTCCGCTCGAAGACGGCGTTGATGCGCTCTTCTGCGAGTCCGGCTCGGCCGCCTCGATACTTGACGCCGTCTCCCGACTCAAAGCCGAACCTGCGCTTGCACGCTCGCTCGGCGACGGCGCAGGACGCCTCGCCAGCGATACCATGGACTATCCGCGTGTTGCGAGTGCGTATCTCGACATACTGGAAAGGGTGGTGGCAGATGGCCGCCCGCACTAAGGACACCACGCCGAACTGGCGCCAGCGTGGCGGCTGGACGCCGGGATGGGAGTTCCGCCGCTGGGGCAAGGCGTTCATCAGCCGCGTACCGGGTGGTATCGGCAGCTTCCTGAGACGGTCCCTGTACGGGTTCGCTGCCTGTGGCAAAGACTGTCTCCTGCTTGAAGGCGTGTGGGTCGAATACCCCGAGCGCCTCTCGCTCGGAGAGCATGTGAACATAGCCCGAGACGTGATCATCAATGCGGCGGGTACGGTGCAGATCGACGATTGGGCGCTCCTCGGCCCGGGAGTCATCATCTACAGCCAGGATCACGTCTTCGACGGCATCGAGGTGCCGATATCGATGGCCGCCGACAAACGCGCGCCAATCCGTATCGGACGTGGGGCGTGGGTCGCCTCGAGGGCGATCATCACCGCCGGAGTGACGATCGGTGACGGCGCGGTCGTTGCGGCAGGAGCGGTCGTCACGCACGATGTGGCACCCAACACGCTCGTTGCGGGCGTCCCTGCTCGCATCATCCGCGAGCGCGTTCCGGCCGAGAAGGGGAGCGCTGGCGACACTCGTGAGTAGCGTCCGCGACATCCGGTTCTGGACGACGGCGATCATCGTCGCCGTCATCGTCGGCGCCCTCGCTTCGGCAGCGTTCGTGCCCGTGCTCGCGTTGCTCGTCCTAAGCGGAGTCGTCGCTCTGGTCGCGCTGCACCCGCGCAACGCGGTCATCGCGTTGGCGCTCGCTTCGCCCTTCTACGACCTTGCCGTCATCCAGGTGTCCGGCGTTGCCGATATCCGCATCCTTGAGGTGCTGTGGGCCGTCGCGGCCGTCAGCCTCATGTGGAGGATCTCCTCTGGCGCCGAGACCCGCTTCGTGGCGCCGCCCCGCTGGTTTACGCTGGGCATCGGTGCCCTCGCTGGCTGGTTCTTCGTCGCGGCCCTCGCATCCGGTGCCGGTCTCAGGCCGCTTATCGAGGCCGTGCAGACCGGGTATCTGGTCGTCATCGCATATCTGGTAGCGGGCGTTGTCTCAGGCACGACCTCCGGCGAGCTCCTCCGCTGGCTTCGGCCCTGGGCCGTCGTGATGTCGCTCGTGTTGCTGCTGTCGCTTGGTGGATACGTCCTCGGATTCGTCCCGGTTGCGCAGACCATCGTGAAGGTGCCGGAGATGTCCGTCGAGTACGCAGCAAACGCCGTCCTCGTCCAGGACTCCGGCGCCGCCCAGGTGCAGATTTCCCGCCTCAGCGTCCTCAACCTCGGACCCGTCGGTACCGCTGCCGCGCTCGTGAGCATCCTCATCGTCGCCTTGGCATTCGCCCTGTCGGATGCGGGGCACAAGAGCGCTCGACTCGCATGGCTCGTCATGGGCAGTGGCGGTCTCGTTCTGTTGCTCACCTACTCGCGCGCCGGGTGGGCTCTCGCCATCGTTGCCGCCGCACTGTTGATGCTCGCGGCGCGCAGCAGAAAGGCGACGATCACGCTTTCGCTCTTCGCCCTGGCGCTCGCCGTCTTCGGCAGCCTGCCAAGCGTCGCATCGCGGGTGGAGGACTTCGCGAATGTTGGCGAAGGCTCGTATCAGGCACACGCCCGAATGTGGGTCACAGCGGCGTACATGATCAGCGAGCACCCCATCTTTGGGTGGGGACCCGGCATGTATGCCGAAGAGGCGAATGCGATGGATATCAATTCGTGGATGGCGACGGATATCTCGGCCGATCAGCCCCACAACTGGCTGCTTGAGATCTCAGCCGAGACGGGCGTAGTGGGCGGCATCATCGTGATCGCGCTTGTCGGCACCATCCTCATCTACGGATGGCGCCGCCTGAAGAACGCGCAGCTGCCCGTTCTCGCGGTCTGGGTGGCGACCGGTGCGTATGTTGCGATGAACCTCACACTCAACGCGTTTCGCACCGAGATGATGTGGGTCTGGTTCGGTGCGGTCATCGGATTCTCGGCCTGGCAGTCGCAGGTCGACACGACCGCGGCGCCAGAGGAGGAGGACTCATGCGCATCCTAGTCGCAAGCAAGTTCTTCTACCCGCGTGGAGGCCTCGAGCGCGTCATGTTCGACGAGATTGAGGCGCTTGAAGGCGCCGGCCATGAGGTGCTGCACTTCTCGGCACGTCACCCGCTCAACCTGCCATCGCCGTACGAGCGATACTTCGCACCGTATCTGGAGATCGGGAGCGGATCCGGACTGGGCGCGGCCGACAAGATCCGGGCCATCGTGCGCATGTTCCGCAACCGTGCCGCCTCAAAGCGATTCGGCGACATGCTCGACGACACCCACCCGGACATCGTGCACGTTCACGGCATCCACCGACAGCTCTCACCATCCATACTGCTCGAGGCAGCCAAGCGCTCTATCCCCGTCGTACACACGCTGCACGACTATCACCTCATCTGTCCGGCAGACGTGATGCTCCGCGCGGGCGAAGTGCCGTGCCTGCCCCGCGCATGCCATCGTGTGAACTGCACCGCGGCTATTCGCAACCGCTGCACGCGAGGCAGCCTCGCCGCGTCGGCGATCGCTGCCGCCGAACTCTCGTTCCAGCGAATCACACAGGTCTACGACCGAACGGTCACGCGGTTCATCAGCCCGAGCCGCTTTCTTGCGGAGCTCATGGCCGAAGGCGGCTGGACCCGCACGCCCATCGACGTGATACCACCGGGCGCCACCGCGCGTCCGACCCGACCCGGCGGTCATGGAGGGTACGCGCTCTACGCCGGAAGGCTCAGTCCCGAGAAGGGAATCGAAGTCTTCCTCTCTGCCGCACGCGAGGCCCAGGTGCCAGCAGTCGTTGCCGGGGATGGCCCGCTCTCGGAGAGTCTGCGCACGATGTTCCCTGAGGCCCGGTTCACCGGTCACGTATCGGCCGCCGAGGTCGACAGGCTACTCGGCGAGGCGCTTGTTGCTGTGGTACCCTCGGTGTCTCTTGAGAACGCCCCGCTGGGCGTGCTCGAGGCGATGGCGGCAGGTGTTCCTGTGATCGCATCGAGGGTCGGGGGAGTACCTGAGCTTGTTGAGGACGGCACCACCGGATTCCTGGTGGCGCCGGGCGATACGAGCGGGCTCGCCGCGGCGCTCGCACGAGTCGCATCGGAGGCGGGACTTCGCGAGACGCTTGGGGGCGCAGGTCGCGCCAGAGTGACCGAACGGTTCACGGCCGAGCGGCATCTGGCGGGATTGCTGGACACATACGCACAAGCAACGGGGGAGCGTTCATGAACGGCTGTGTGATCACGACTTTCAGGTGCAACGCCAAGTGTCACATGTGCAACATCTGGCAGCACCAGAGCGATGCCGCCGAGGAACTGCCGGCGCGCTACTACGAGAAGCTTCCTGACGGCCTGGGACGGCTCAACGTCACCGGCGGCGAGCCGATGCTGCGCGACGACATCATGGATATCATCGGCATCGTCTCCAAGAAGGCGAAGATCATCGAGGTGTCGACGAACGGGTTCTACACGGACCGCATCCTTGAGATCGCGCACGCGTATCCGAAGACGATGTTCCGCGTCAGCCTTGAGGGACTACCCGAGCTCAATGACCGCCTCAGGGGGACGAAGGACGGCTTCGACCACGCGCTTCGGACGATGCTGGGCCTCATCGACTCACCCGCGCGCGACATCGGATTCTCAGTGGTCATCTGCGACAAGAACGCAGATGACCTGCTCGTTTTGTACAAGCTCTGTGTCGCGCTCGGTGTCGAGTTCGGCAACTCGGTCATGCATAACTCGTGGTACTTCCACAAGGAAGACAACGCCGTGAAGGACCTTGAGAAGGCGACCGCCGCCGAGAAGGAGTTCATCAAGGCGCTGCTCACGTCGCAGCGTCATGGCCTCAAGATGAAGCTGAAAGATTATCTCCGAGCATATTTCAATCTCAATATTCTCAACCATTTGGACGATAGACCTAATGTGATGTCCGCGTGTTGTGCAGGTCGAGACCTGTTCTTCGTGGATCCTTGGGGCAACGTCACACCATGCAACGGCACTCGCGAACCCTGGACCATGGGGAACCTCAAGGATCAGACGTTCGACGAGATCTGGACCAGCCCACAAGCGGATGAGGTCAGGACGCAGGTCGATGCATGCCAGCGCTCGTGCGCATTCATCGGCACTGCACGGTTTGACATGCTGAAGCACCCGGTCAGGCCCTTGAGTTGGATCGCACGTAACAAGCTGCTACTCGCAAAGGGGGCCGAGATATCCTACACGCCGTGACCGGACGCAACCGCATGTGAAAGAGGTCTTGCTGCAATGGCACCACGCGTCGCGGTCATCGGTACGAGGGGGATCCCGGACGTTCACGGCGGGGTTGAGTACCACTGTGAGGAACTCTACCCGCGCCTTGCCGAATTGGGCTTCGACGTCACCATCTTCGCTCGAGAGCCGTACATCACATCCGCAATGGAGTATCGCGGTGTTCATGTCGTGCCGCTTCCCGCAGTGCGCCGCAAATCACTCGAAGCGATCAGCCATTCTGCCCGAGCTGCATGCACGGCCGGCCGCGAGAAGTTCGACATCTGCCACTTCCACTCGGTAGGTCCGGCAGCCACGATTCCCATCGCCAGGCTCTTCGGCGCCCGCAACATCGTGTTCACGATGCATGGCCCCGACTACGAGCAGCGCAAGTGGGGAAAGAACGCCCGTCGATTCCTCAAGTTCGGTGAGGCCGTTGGGGCCAAGCACGCAGACGCGATCGTCTCGGTATCTGGACACCTCCAGCGCCGACTCGAGGAGGAGTACGGCCGCCCGGTGCACTACATCCCCAACGCACCTCGAGCCATCAAAGCGACGCCGCCAAACGGCACGCTATCCTCGTTCGGCCTTCACGGCAAGGACTACGTTTTGTACGTCGGTCGTCTCGTGCCGGACAAGCGCGTGGAGGATCTGATCGAAGCGATGGCCGACGTTCGTCCAGCGGTTCCGGTCGTGGTCGCCGGGCACAGCAGCCATGCATGGGAGTACGGCGCGCACCTTCGCGAGGCGGGCGCCGATCGCGCCATCTTCACTGGCTGGCTCGAATGGCGCCAGACACAGGAGTTGTTCACGAATGCGCTCGCACTCGTTCTCCCATCGGCGGTCGAAGGCCTGCCGCTAAGCCTGCTTGAGGGTATGGCGCATGGCGTCCCTTGCATCGCATCCGATATCGCAGGCAACCTTGAGGTCCTCGGATCGCCTCCCGCAGGTCTGGTGTATCCGGTGGGGGATGCGAACGCCCTGCGTGGCGCGTTGCAGACGGTGCTCAACGACCAGGAAGTCGCCACCCAGCTCAAGGCGGCGGGACCACGACGCATCTCCGAGGCATACGACTGGGACTCGATCGCGCAGCAGATGGCCGACGTCTACAACGAGCTGCTCGCGCGCTAGCGCACTTTCACCTGGATGCGGAACAGCCCGGAGTTGTCAGCGTACATCCCCGGTGCCTCGTTGATGAGCGCGATGACGTGCTCACCGGGCGTACCGACAACGACGCGCATGCCATCTCGAGCCTCGAGTTCGCTGTACGCGACGTAGTGGGACGAGTCACCAACCCGGAACAGCAACGCACCTACGTTCGCAGTCGGTCGTACCGGCACGAACGTGTAGTCGTGTCCGGGGTCGCCCTCCGGACCGCATGTCCCGCTCTTCCAGTACCTGATCGAACCGCTGGCCTTCACGAGCAGGATGCCAGAAGAGCCGATCACACCGACGTCGACGCCTGACTCGGCGCTCGCTGTCAGGTCCACGGTGAGGTTGCCAGCAGTTCCGTACTCAACGATCTCGTCGACAGGCTCAAGCTCCACGCGCTCGGTCGGGCGCCCATCGGCGGCTATCTCGATCCGCGACTCGACGCGTCCCAGAATCGAGCGCTCCTCGAAGTAGGTGTAGAGGACCTTGCGTCCCTCGGCTCCGACCTGTGTGGTGGCCTCGGACCCGATCGGCAGCTTCGCCGAGGCGACGCGCTGCGTCTCGAAGGGGATGGAGACAACCTGCGACTCGGTCACGAGCTGCGTACGCACCGGGCGGATGAGTGCAACGGCAGCGACGAGCACCAGTATGAGGAGCGCGACCATCACGACGCCTCGGATTCGTGCTCCCATACAACCTCCCCCCGGACGCAGCCTGTAGCGCGAACCACATGATACTGTCTATCGTGGACGCAGAGCCAGCGAGGGCTCGCGATACCACGTGTCTCGGCAAGAAGGAGCGTGCGCTTGAGCACCGGGCCTGTTGACCTCAAGAGTCGTCTTCGCCGCTGCGCCTTTGCCCTCCTCCGGGCGAGCGGAGTGCCACTCGTTCTACGGCACACCGTACAGCGTCGACGTCTCACGATCCTGCTCTTCCACCAGCAGGATCCCGTTCGCTTCGAGTCTACGCTGCACGCGCTCAGGTCCCGCTACTCGCTCGTCGGCATGGCCGAGGCACTCCAGGCGCTCGAGTCCGGCACGATCCACCTGCTTCCGCCGTGCCCGCTCGTGATCACCTTCGATGACGGTCGCGCATCGAACGCCGCGCTTGTCCCCGTACTCCGGCGGTATGAAGTCCGGCCCACCGTCTTCGTGACCACCGGCGTCGTAGGAACGAATCGGCACTTCTGGTGGACGGCGCTCGATGCAAGCGAGCTCAGACACGCGCAGTCGTTGCCCGAGGCCGAGCGGATCGCCTATCTTCGCCAGCTTGGACATGATCCGCTCACTGAGCGCTCCACAGCTCAAGCGTTGACGCTGGAGCAGCTCTCGGAGCTTTCCTCAGTGGCAGACATCGAGCCCCATACGCGCACGCATCCTGTCCTCACCCGGTGCACGGCCGAAGAAGCGCGCGCCGAGATCCAAGGATCCATCGACGACGTCACCACGCTCGTCGGAACCACTCCGCGCGTCTTCGCATACCCGAATGGCGACGTGAACGACACGGTGAGCGGTATCGTCGCGGCGTGCGGAATCCGCTATGCCGTAACGACCGAACCGGTATACGTCGACAGGCGCTCGGAGCCCCTGCGACTGGGTCGGATATTCATTCGCGACACCGCGACGAACAGCGAGCTCATCGTCTTCGCAAGCGGGCTTCACGGCATGCTCAAGCGGATGCTGCGCCGAGCGCCGTAGCGCATACGCTCCGACAACCGACCGTTCGTCGGAAGAGTGTGTGATTTGACGCAGTTTCTGCTCACAAAACCACCCTGATGTGCCGACAATCACAGTGTCAGAGAGTTGATAATCGCAGATCGGCACGAATCTCCTGAAAAAGGCACAACCCGTCGAAAGGCGGGTGTCGCAAAGTCACGGGTCTACCGGAAGGAACGCCTTCCCATGACAGCCGGACTGCCGGGGCCCCGAGATGGATTTTGACCCGAGGCTTCCTGGCGACAGGGAGTCCCGGGTCGATGTGCATCAAGGGGCAGGTACACGTGGGTATTCGCACGACAGGACTCAAGGTCTATGCGAGCAAGGTAGTCATCCTGATGACGGCTCTGGCCGTCATCTCCTCGTTCGTCAGCGTCCCTGTCGCCTCCGCCGCCGCAACGTCAGTCTCAGTCACGGATTTCGGCGCCAACGGAACCGACACTGGCGACGACACCACCGCCTTCCAGAGTGCCGTCGACGCAGTTGCGTCCGGCGGTACCGTAACCATTCCGGCCGGCACCTACGTGCTCGGCCAGGTCCGCATCAACAAGCCGCTTGAGATCGCCGGCGTGGGCGCCACCTCGCTTCTCAAGCTGCGCTCAGGCGCAAACCAGACGCTCCTGGCCATCAGCAACACCACAGGCGTCACGGTTCGCGATCTGGCTATCGACGGCAACATCAGCGGTCAGACCGGCGGTTACCCGCACGGTATCCAGTTCTCAGCCACGACCGATTCCATCGTGACCCGCGTGGACATCCGCAACTGCGAAAAGTCGGCCGTCTCGGTGTACGAAGGTTCCGACCGGGTCAGCGTCACCAACAGCCGTTTCGACAACAACGAGAACGACGTCGAGATCCATTCGAGCGCCTACAACTACTGCGCCGACAACTACGCTACCAACACGCAGTACGAGTCCTGGGTCAGCTACGAGCAGGCCGGTGGCCCCGGCAAGGCCCACCACAACACCATCGTCAACAACGTCTCGATCGGCGCGTACGCCGGCATCAACATCGAGCGCTCGCACGACGATCTCGTGCAGGGCAACACGATCCAGAATGCCAAGTGGGGCATCATGGTGCAGGGTCGCGACTCCACGTACAGCTACAACGAGACCGTCATCGACAACACCCTCATCGGTGGCGCCAACTCCACGCAGTGGGGCATCACCGCCGAGAACCCGTCACACACCAACACGATCGCCCGCAACTCGGTATCCGGCTGGCTCGCGACGCCGCTCAACATCCAGTCGACCGATTCGGTCTTCGAGGGCAACACCATCAGCAACAACCGGACGGCAGTCGCGGTCAAGACGAGCGACGTCATAATCCGCAACAACGTCTTCACCGGCTCCGGTCAGGTCGGCGTCATCTTCGGTGACGCACTGAGCGACGTCGTCTTCGAGGGCAACACGGTCAGCGGATCCGCCGAGGAGGGCGTCCTCGTCCTCGAGCCGCTGACTCGCTTCGGCTTCATCCGCAACACGGTCACGGGCAACGGAACCTCCGCAAGCGGCACGCTCGATGGTGTCTACTCGGTCGCAACATGGATCGACTCGGCACTGCTCGGCAACACGATCATCAACCCGGCTGGCGTCGCGGCGCAGAAGCACCCCGTGACCATCCCGACCGGCAGCACAGTCGCAGTCGCGAACAACCAGATGAGCGCCATCAGCGCAGCACTCCTTCCCACGGGCACGTCCGGCAAGACCATCACGGTCTCGCAGTTCGTGGCCGAGTCGGGCGTTTGGGAATGCACCGCAAGCGGCATCCCCGGTACCTGGACGCTTCAGGAATCGATCCCGACCGTCGAGCCCACCCCGGAACCTGCTCCCGAACCACGCCCGATCTCGCAGACCTCGGTGCAGGGCAATGACCGCTACACCACCAACGTCGCGGTCTCGCAGGCTGCGTATCCTAATGGCGCGGACGTTGTCATCGTGGCGACCGGCGAGAACTGGCCGGACGCGCTCGGCGGCGCCACCCTCGCGAACGCCGTTGGCGGTCCGATCCTGCTGACCAAGCGCAACCAGCTTCCCGCAGTCGTACTCGCCGAGATCCGCCGGCTTGGCGCCACGCAGGCGATCATCCTCGGCGGCACGAGCGCGGTCAGCACCAGCGTAGAGTCGGTGCTGGTGAACGAACTCGAACTGGTGCGCCGTATCGGCGGGATCAACCGGTACGCGACGGCGGCTGCAATCGCCGAGGCGTGCGTTGAAGCTCTCGGTGGAACCTACGACGGCACGGTCCTGTGTGCGACCGGCTCGAGCTTCGCTGATGCGCTGGCCGCGTCGCCGCTCGCGGCTGCCAAGGGCTGGCCGCTCGTGCTCGTGGGCCCCGACGGCGTTGCAGGCATCAGCGCAACGCTCGATGCCATCGGTGCAGATAATGCCGTCATCCTCGGCGGCACCAGCGCCGTTCCGGCGAAGGTTGAGACCGGGCTCGCCGCGCGATTCGGCACCGGCAACGTCGAGCGGATCGCCGGCAGCGACCGCTACGCGACCTCGGCCGCAATCGCCCAGTGGGCGGTCACCAACGCTGGACTCGGCTGGAACAACCTCGCAGTGGCAACCGGCGAGAACTTCCCGGACGCACTCGCAGGTGGCGTTCTGCAGGCGGTCGACAACTCCGTGCTACTGCTGACCATGAGCAAGGGGCTCAGCAAGGACGCACGCGCATGCATCGCCGATAACCGCGCCGAGATCAACACGGTCAAGTATCTCGGCGGACAGAGCGCCCTCTCGGCCGGCGTGCGCACGGCAGTGGCCGGAGCCCTTCGCTAGAGCACCTCGCTCGCCGCGGCTCATCATCGGCAAGGCAACGTCAGCGCCCCGCGTGTCGCACGGTTGTGGCACAATACCCCAGTAGGAATACGCATGTGTCGGGACCAGAGCGTCCCGTTCAGTAGGGGAGTCACGCCATGACCGAGCCTCGATTCGGACGCCTTCTCACCGCGATGGTCACACCGTTCACGCCCGACGGAGCACTCGACCTCGATCGCGCACAGGAACTTGCGCTTCGCCTTCTCGACCAGGGGAGCGAGGCGCTCGTCGTCTGCGGCACCACTGGCGAGTCGCCAACGGTGTTCTACGACGACAAGCTGCGGCTCTTTGAAGCCGTGATCGAAGCCGTTGATGGTCAGGCACCGATCATCGCCAATGCAGGCGACAACTGTACCGATGACTCGGTCGAGTTCGCCAAGCAGGTCGTGAAGCTGGGTGTCGACGCCGTCATGGCCGTCGTGCCGTACTACAACAAGCCCCCGCAAGAGGGGATGTACCGTCATTTCGGCGCCATCGCCTCGGCAGTCGAGGTTCCGGTGGTCTTGTACAACATCCCGGGCCGCTGCGTAGTGAACCTCGACACGGCTACCACGCTGAGGCTTGCAGCGGACTTCGAGAACATCGTGGCCGTCAAGGAAGCAAGCTCGAACCTGACGCAGATCGCCTCGATCATCGATGGCGCTCCGGTCGGATTCGAAGTGCTCTCTGGCAACGACGAGGACACGCTGCCGATGATGGGACTTGGCGCTACCGGCGTCATCTCGGTGGCGTCGCACGTCGTCGGCCCCCAGATGGCCGAGATGCTCAACGCACAGGCGTCGGGAGACCACACCCGCGCGCTCAAGATCCATCTTGAACTCATGCCGCTGTTCAAGGCGCTCTTCATGACCGCGAATCCCATCATGGTCAAGAAGGCGCTTGAGCTTGTCGGCTTCCCGGTGGGCGAGACCCGACTCCCGCTGATTCCCGCATCCGAGGATCAGACCGCCGAACTTGCGCGGGTCATGCACCACCTCGGCCTCATCGACTGATACCCCGCACAGGCGGGTCGAACTCGCACTAACCCTCAGACGCACGAAAAGGAGCACGATCGAACAGCATATGACCACACAGAAGAACCGACTCCGGGTCATCCCGCTTGGCGGGCTCGACGAGATCGGTAAGAACATGACCGTCGTCGAGTACGGAAACGACATGGTCGTTATCGACGCCGGCATCATGTTCCCCGACGACGACACACCGGGTGTCGACCTCATCCTCCCGGACTACAGCTACATCGTGAAGCGCAAGGACAAACTGCGCGGCATCATCATCACGCACGGCCACGAGGACCACACCGGTGCCTTGCCGTACCTTCTGCGCGACCTCGGAACGGCCGTGCCGATTCTCGGCACAAAGCTCACGCTTGGCCTCATCAAGGGCAAGCTCGAGGAGCATCGGATCAAGAAGCCGAAGCTGCGCGAGATCAAGCCAGGCGGTCACGTGAGCCTGGGCGTCTTCGGGTTCGATTTCATCGCGATGAACCACTCGATACCGGACGGCGTCGCGGTCTTCGTGCGCACACCTGTCGGGAACCTGCTCCACACCGGTGACTTCAAGCTCGATCAAACACCGATCGACGGCGTCCCCACGGACTATGCGGGCCTTGCCAAAGCAGCCCGTGCAGGCATCACGCTGCTCATGAGCGACTCCACGAACGCCGAGTCCCTCGGACACACGCCCTCCGAGGCGGTCGTCGGCGTCACGCTGCGCCGCATCTTCGACGGCGCGGACCAGCGGATCATCGTCGCTTCCTTCGCATCGCACATCCACCGTCTGCAACAGGTCTGCGACGCCGCGGTTGCCGCAGGTCGCAAAGTAGCAGTTACCGGGCGTTCGATGGTGAACAACACGACGATCGCGCGCGAACTCGGCTACCTGCACATCGCCGACGAGGATATCGTCGACGCCTACGCCATGCAGGGTCTAGCCGCCGACAAGGTCGTCGTGCTCTCGACGGGAAGCCAGGGCGAGCCGCTCTCGGCGCTCGCGCGCATGGCCAACCGCGACCACAAGACCGTCGAGATCGAGGCCGGCGACACCGTGGTGCTCTCGGCCACACCGGTCCCAGGCAACGAGAAGGCGGTCAGCCGCGTCATCAACCGGCTGTTCAAAGCCGGTGCGAACGTCATCCACAAGGGTTCGGCACAGGTTCACGTGTCCGGGCACGCGGCCGCCGAGGAACTCAAGCTGATGCTGAACCTCACGAAGCCGACGTACTTCATGCCGATCCACGGCGAGACGCGGCACCTTCACGCGCACGCCAAGCTTGCCGAGGCTGTCGGTATCCCGGAGAACAACATCTTCATCCTGGAGAACGGACAGTCGCTGGAGCTGAACGAGACGCATGCGAAGCGCGGGGACCATGTCGAGTCCGGCGTCGTGTACGTGGACGGAATCAACGTCGGTGATATCGGTGAGGTGGTCCTTCGAGACCGCCAGCTGCTCTCAAGTGATGGCATCGCGATGGTCGTTGTCGCCGTTGACGCACAGACCGGCAAGGTCGCAGGCGACGCTGAGCTCGTGCTTCGCGGGCTCGTTCTGTCGGGCGGCGAGGACGAGGCCGTTATCGCCGAGGCGCGCCAGCGCGTCGCAAAGGTACTGCAACGCACGTCGAAGGAGGGTGTCACCGACCACGGTGTCATCAAGAAGGCGCTCCGCGACTCTCTCGGTCAGTTCATCTGGGAGCGCAGCCGTCGTCGTCCGATGATCATTCCTATCGTCATGGAGGTCTAGCAACGTGAATGTCCTGCACGCCGCACTCCTCGGAATCATCCAGGGCGCGACTGAGTTCCTGCCCGTCTCATCGTCCGGACATCTTGCACTCGCCTACAACCTGCTCGGCGACAAGCCGGACCTCACCTTCGAGGTCTTCCTTCACGGCGCCACGCTTATCGCGATGGTGACGTACTTCTGGGCGGATATCGTTCGCCTCCTGAGTGCGCTCATGCCGGGTCATGCCGACCGCAAGGATGACCGTCGACTTGTGCTCTTCATCATCATAGCTACCGGCATATCCGGCGCCCTCGCGCTCGTGATGTCGCCATACGTCGAAGGCATCTCCGCTTCGATGACGTGGGTTGCGGTCGGGTTCCTCGGCACCGCGGCGCTTCTTGCCATGAGCGAGATGCTCTCGAAGCGGATGACCACGCTGCAGGGACCAGAGAACCTTGGTCCGGTGAGAACCGCGTTCATCGGCGTCCTTCAAGGAATCGCGGTCCTTCCTGGCATCTCGCGGTCGGGCTCGACGATCGCAGCGGGCATGTTCTCCGGGCTCTCCCGGGAGGCTGCTGCCCGATTCTCGTTCCTCCTTGGCATGCCGATCATCGCGCTCGCTGCCGCCAAGGACACCGTCGATCTGCTGGGTGGGAGCGCCACGCTCCCCGGCGTCGTACCCTCGATCGTCGGCTTCGTTGCTGCCGGGTTGAGCGGTTATCTCGCCATCGCCTGGTTGCTCACGCTCGTGAAGCGCCACTCGCTGTATTGGTTCGCGGCATACACTGCGGTGCTCGGCACGGCTATGCTGTTGATGAGCACCGTCTTCGCCAGGGGGTAGTGAGTGAGTCCGGCAAAGAAAACACAATCAGGCAAACGATCCACGGGAGCCCGCGCTCCGCAGCGGTCCAAGCAACCGCCCGCGCCGGTGCCGGTGCTCGATCCCGAAAGTCGTCATGAGATCATCGGGATCGTTCTCGGTGCGATCGCCATCGCGCTTGGCATCACGGTCCTGAGCGAGTCCTCGGGTGTCGTTCCGCGCGTCGTCGCAGGCGCGCTGCGCCTCGGCTTCGGCCTGGGCGCATACGTGATACCCGTCGTGGTGCTGCTGTGGGCGGTGACCTTCTTCGTCCGCGCTGTCCGTGTCGATGAGACCCGCGTAGGCATCGGCCTCGCGCTGCTACTCATCTCGGCGATCTCGATGGCCGCCGTGGGCTCGCCTGCGGCGATGCGCTGGGAACCCGACGTGCTGATATCGCATGGCGGCTATCTTGGCGGGGGAGTGGCCTGGGGTCTATCGGGACTGTTCGGCAACGCCATCGCGTACGTTCTCCTTGGCGCGATAGCGCTCATCGGCCTGGTGTTCGCCGGAATGTCGATCTCAGAACTGGTCGATTGGGTCACCGACGCGGTTCGCAAGCCCGAAGCCGAGAATGTCGAGGAGGAGCCCACTCCTCGCAGGCGCGCTGGTAAGACCATGCCGATCGCGGAGTTCCAGGAGCGCGAGGCCGCGCTTCCGGCCGAGAAGCCCCGTCGCGGTCCCGATCCCGAAGCCGCTCGGCCGACGGTTCCCACATCGCACGTCACCGCACCACGCGCACTTGAGGGCTTCGAGCTTCCGTCGATGTCTATGCTTGCCAAGAGCCCACAGAGCGCCGCCGGCAATCGCGCAAGCGAAAAGGAGCTCAAGGCGACCGGCGCGCTCATCGAGGCAACGCTTGCGACCTTCGACATCACCGCGCGTGTCGTCGACTGGATATCGGGCCCAACCGTCACCATGTTCGAAGTGGAGCTGGCCCGCGGCATCAAGGTAATGCGCGTCACCGCACTCGCGGACGACCTCGCGCTTGCCCTGGCAGCGCCAACCATCCGTATCCTCGCGCCGATTCCCGGCAAGAGCTACGTCGGCATCGAGGTCCCGAACGAGCGTCGCTCGACGGTCACGCTCGCAGACGTTCTCGACGGCGCTCCGCTCAATCATCCAAGCCCGTTGCTGCTCGGCATCGGCAAGGACGTCAGCGGCGACCAGATCACGGCAGACCTTGCCGGCATGCCGCACTTGCTCATCGCGGGTGCGACCGGCACCGGCAAGTCCGTCGCCATCAACGCGCTCATCATGTCGCTCCTCATGCGGGCCACACCCGCCGAGGTGCGGCTCATCCTGATCGACCCGAAGCGCATCGAGCTCAACCTCTACAACGGCGTCCCGCACCTCTACGTGCCGGTCGTGACCGAATCGAAGGAAGCAGCCTCGGCGCTTGCCTGGGCGGTGTCCGAGATGGACGCGCGCCTCAAGCGCCTGCAGAAGGCCGGAGCACGCAACATCGCGCAGTACAACGCACTGCTCCATGAGGGCAAAGGCCCCGAAGACGCCACCGAGATGCCGTACCTCGTGATCGTCATCGACGAGCTCGCCGACCTCATGATGGTCGCCGCACGAGAGGTTGAAGACTCCATCTGCCGCCTCTCGGCACTGGCCCGCGCGGCAGGCATCCACCTCATCGTCGCCACGCAACGTCCGTCGACAGACATCATCACCGGTCTCATCAAGACGAACATCACGAACCGCATTGCGTTCGCGGTGTCATCGGGCATCGACAGCCGGGTCATCTTGGACCAGCCCGGCGCCGACAAGCTCGTCGGCATGGGAGACATGCTGTTCTCGACGCCGGCATGGCCCAAGCCTAAGCGCGTCCAGGGCGCATTGGTGACCGAAGCGGAGATCAACACCGTGGTCGCGCACTTGAAGGAGCAGGCGGAGCCCGAGTACCACGAGGAGATACTTCACCTGAAGCTCGCTGCAACCGGCGGCGGAACCGACATGGGCGACGATGATGACGACCCGCTGCTGTGGGAAGCCGCCGACATCGTGGTGACAAGCGGCATGGGCTCCACGTCGCTCCTGCAGCGTCGACTGAAGGTTGGGTACGCGCGAGCGGGAAGAATCATGGATATGCTCGAGGGCAAGGGCATCGTCGGCGCACCCGACGGTAGTCGCCCTCGCGAGGTGCTCGCCGACGTCGAAGAGCTTGAATCAATCAAGGCGTTCGAGCGCAAGGACCGAGAGGAAGCCCAGTGACCGAACGCATGGGAAGGACGGCGCGCCATGCCCGTCGGTGACAAGCTGGCCGCAGAACGCCGCAAACAAGGGAAGAGCATCTCGGAGGTAGTCGCCGCCACGAACATCATGGCGCGGCTTATCGATGCGCTTGAGAACTCGCGCTACGACGAGCTTCCGAGCCAGGCGTATGTTCGCGGCTACATCCAGAGCTACGCTAAGTACCTTGGCCTTGATGTGCCGCCCTTGCTCAAGGAATACGAAGAGGACCTTGGGGCTGGCAAGCCACGCACCCGGCTAGAAGAAGTACCCGAGCGCACCGTCGTGCCGATGCGTGACCAGCTGCATCACGTACCCACGCGGGCACTCATCACGATCGTCATCGCGCTCGTGGCAGTAGGCATAGTGCTCTGGCTCGTTGGAAGCGTCCTCAATCGCGACGATTCGCCGCCTCCGATTCCGCCAGAGATGACGTCCACGGTCGAAGCCACCGATACCGTGCCAGGCGTGACCACCGACACGGTCCCGGGCACCGGCACAGTGGATCCTGCGACGAGCACCTCGGACACTTCAGCGGCACTCACGGGTGACGCGTTCACGCTCAAGGTGACCGTGGCTGAGGGCGCTGCTTCATGGCTGCGCGTCACCATTGACGGCCTGAAGGCGTACGAAGGCACGCTCGCCGGCGGGCAGACGAAGGAATGGACCGTGACCCAGAACGCCGAGGTCCGCATCGGCAAGCCTAGTGAGGTCACGGTTACGCGAGATGGCACGCCCGTTGAGTCCAAATCGGTCGACGGCATCGGCGTCATCACACTCACGACATCCGGAGAATGACCCGGCGCAATACGCGCCGACGAAAGGAGCACCCCCATGGCTAAAGACTCGAGTTTCGATGTCGTCTCACAGGTAGACCTGCAGGAAGTCGACAACGCCGTGCAGCAGGCATCAAAGGAACTTATCCAGCGCTTCGACCTCAAAGACACGCACTCGACGATCACGCTCGACAAGCACGAGGCGACCATCACCATCACGGCGCCCGGCGACTTCGTGTTCAAGCAGGTGCGCGACGTCCTCGACTCGAAGCTTGTCCGCCGCTCGATCGAGCTCAAGGCGATCACGTGGGGCAAGATCGAGGCGGCATCGGGCGACTCGGTGCGCGTTACCGGGACGATCGTCAACGGCATCGACCAGGAGATCGCCCGCAAGATCAACAAAGACGTCCGCGACCAGAAGTACAAGGTGAAGGTGCAGATCGAAGGCGACAAGGTTCGTGTGTTCAGCGCCAGCCGAGACGAACTGCAGGCAGTCATCACGTTCCTCAAGGCCGCCGACTACGGCATTCCGCTGCAGTTCAACAACTACCGCTAGGAAGAGCGTGACCACCACACCCGCAATCCACTTCACCACGCTCGGCTGCCCTAAGAACGAGGTCGACAGCGACCGCATGAGCGCATCGCTCGATGCTGCAGGCTTCCGCCTCACCCAGGACCTTGCCAGCGCGGACGTCGCCGTGCTCAACACGTGCGCGTTCATCTCCGACGCCGTGGAAGAAGCGATAGCCGTCATCCTCGAACTCGCCGAGTGGAAGGCGGCCGCTCCCGGTCGCGCAGTGGTGGTGACCGGCTGTCTGCCGTCCCGCTACGGCGACACCGTGGTGCCCGAGTTCCCCGAAGTCGACGCGTTCGTTCCTGTCGCCGAGGAGAACGGCCTCGTCGATGTTCTCGCAAGGCTGACCGACACCTCGGTCGCCGACGGCGGGGGAGCCCGACGCATGGTTCCCGGCCCCACCGCTTACCTGCAGATATCCGACGGCTGCCATCGCCGCTGCGCATATTGCACGATCCCATCGATCCGTGGCCCGTATCGCAGCGCTCCGCTTGATGAAATCGTCGACGAGGCCCGCTTCCTTCTTGAGAACGGAGCACGCGAACTCGTTCTCATCGGGCAAGACATCTCCGCGTACGGACGCGATCTGGACTCGGCAGAGGGGCTCCCTGACGTGCTGCGCGCGCTTAGCGCGCTTCCGGGCGAGTTCCGCATCCGGCTCATGTACGTCCAGCCTGACGGCGTCACCGATGAGCTGCTGTCCGTGATAGCCGAGAGCGAGAAGGTCTGCAACTACCTGGACATCCCGCTTCAGCACGCGTCCAGGACCGTCCTGCGCGCGATGCACCGTTCGGGTGATGCCGAGGCGTTTCTCGGCATGCTGACCCGCATCCGTGCAGCGCTTCCGGACGTCTCGCTTCGCACGACGGTGATGGCTGGCTTCCCTGGAGAGACGCGCGGTGACGCCCGTACCCTCGAGCAGTTCCTGCGCGACGCAGCATTCGACTACGTCGGTGTCTTCGCGTATTCCCCTGAAGAAGGGACCGAGGCAGGCGACCGCGCCGACCAGGTACCGCGACGCACGCGACTAGCTCGTGCGCAGCGGCTTCGTGACATCGGCGATACCGTCGGACTCGCGCGCGCGGCCTCACACGTGGACGATGTCGTGACCGTCCTGTTCGAGTCCATCGACGAAGAGGGCAACAGTGTCGGCCGGACGTGCGGTCAGGCGCCGGAGATCGATGGTGAAGTCGTCGTCGCCGAACAGGTACCTGTCGGCGAGTTGCGTGTTGCGCGTATCATCGGGAGCGCAGGATACGACCTCATCGGAGAACTCGCCTGATGACCGACATCAATAACGCCGCGAACCGCGTCACCCTCGCCCGGATCCTCCTGATCCCGGTGTTCCTCGTCGTCCTCCTCGGCGAGTGGCCGCAATTCATCCCGCCGTCCGAGTTCTGGGGCGCCGCCAAGCCATGGATCGCAGCTGCCATCTTCGCGCTTGTTGCGGCTACCGATGCGGTCGACGGCTATCTCGCCCGGTCGCGCAACGAAGTCACCACGTTCGGCAAGTTCATAGACCCGCTGGCCGACAAACTCCTCGTGACCGCTGCGCTGGTAGCACTGGTCGATCTGGACCGGCTCCCGTCGTGGATCGCACTCGTCATCATCAGTCGAGAACTCATCGTCTCCGGTCTCCGGATGGTCGCCGTTGCCGAGGGTAAGGTCATCGCGGCATCGTCGTACGGGAAGGTGAAGACGATACTGCAGATCATCGCCATCGTCGCCTTCATCGTGAAGGACAGTCCCGTCACGTCGCAGGTGGCAGGGTCAGCGGCTGCTTCCGCGCTCGCATGGGGCTCGTGGCTTGTGATGACCGCCGCGATCCTACTCACGATCGTCTCGATGGTCGACTACTTCTATCACGCGCGAGACATCATCACCGGTCCTTGGTCTGGGAAGCGCGATGCCGGCTAGAGCACACGCTGCGATTATCACGGTAGGCACCGAACTCGTCACCGGCCAACGCCTCGATACGAACGGCGCAGAGATCGCAGCTGCGCTGCTTGCGTCGAACCTCGACGTCATCGAGATGCTCTCGGTGGCCGATGACGTCGATCGACTGGCAACTCATCTGGCGCGTCTAACAGCCGAATGCGCCGTCGTTGTTGTCACGGGGGGACTCGGACCAACGCACGACGATATCACCCGCGAGGCGGCATCTCGTGCGCTCAAACGGCCTCTCGTGCGCGACGATGAGATCGTGAGGTCGCTTTCGGGCATTGTTGCGCGGCACAAAGAGCCCGATGCAGCCGAGCACATCCTCACGCAGGCTGACGTCATCGACGGCGCGACCGTGATCATGCCAACCACGGGCACCGCACCGGGACAGGTCGTTCCGACACCGGGCGGCGTGCTCGTATTGCTGCCCGGACCGCCTAGCGAGATGCGGCCGATGCTCACATCGTTCCTCGGAACGGCTCATCGCGCAAGGCCGCCTGTGCGCCTCAGGTCGACCGGCATCACCGAGTCGGACGCGCAGATAGCAGCTCAGCGAGTGCTGAGCGATGCCCCCGGAGTCGGTCTCACTGTGCTCGCGGCGCCCGCCGACGTCGAAGTGGTGCTGTTCGACGAAGGTGCGGGTCCGTTCGAGCTCGAACGACTCGGCGCCCTCATCCGTGCTGAGCTTGGGGACGTTTGCTACTCAGCAGATGGTTCCTCACTCGGGGAGACAGTGCTCGCGCTCGCACGCGAACGTCACGCGCGGCTGGCCTGTGCCGAGTCGTGCACGGGTGGGAAGATCGCCGCTGCACTCACCGACGTTCCGGGCGCCTCCGATGTGTTCGAAGGCGGCGTCGTCTCATACTCCAATGAGCTCAAGAGCGGCGTACTCGACGTCCCTGCCGGCCTGCTCGCGCAGTTCGGCGCAGTGAGCGAACAAGCCGCGCTCGCGATGGCATCGGGTGTCGCGGCGCTCACACACGCTGAGTTTGCCGTGGCCACGACTGGTATCGCAGGTCCCGGTGGCGGTACCGCCGACAAGCCGGTCGGCCTTGTTTGGTTCGGGCTTCAAACGCCGTCCGGCACAAGCGCCGTGCGTCGCGAGTTCTTCGGGGACCGAGCGGGCGTGAGGACGCGGGCTACGATGTTCGCACTCGATCTGCTCCGACGCGCGCTTCTGGAGTTCTAGTTGAGCATTCGAGCTTTCCTCGGCATCGGACTCGCCCCCCATGTCCGCACCACGCTGGGTCTGAGCGCAGCCGCGTTCCGCGCGGAATCGCGGCCGTGGCGCGGCGAGAAGTGGGTGCCCGAGGAGAACCTACATGTGACGCTCAAGTTCCTGGGAACGGTGGAGGAGCCGAACATCGACGGGATCATCGAAGCCGTCACGGCAGCCGCCGCCGAGTACTCCGAGTACCCGCTCGCCCTGGGCGAGATCCACGCGATTCCTCGGCTCCGGGCGGCCTCGATGATATGGGCGACGCTCACGGAGGGGGAGACGGCGACCGCAGCGCTCGCTGAAGGCATCGACCAGCACCTGGAACCGCTCGGATTCGACTCGCCGACCCGGCCGTTCACCGCCCATATCACGCTTGCTCGTGCGCATCGACCCAAGGCGATCGCGTTCGACGCGATCGATGCGGGGAACCGGATCCTGTACGCAGCGACCGACCGGGACAAGAGAATGTCAGTGCGGGGGATTACCCTGTACTCGAGCACACTCACCCCACGCGGCGCGCTGTACGAAGAACTCGCTATCGTTCCGCTCAAGGGTGATTGACACCGAACGTGTGTTCGTATACGGTGAGAACAGCCTTTCAGGGGTCGCCCGCACGGCGAAAAGGAGCGATTTGAATGCAGAACGACAAGGAGAAGATCCTCGATCTGACGCGCGAGCAAATTGAGCGCAAGTTCGGTAAGGGATCATTGATGCGACTCGGAGAGCACGCGCTCTCAGTGGGGATCCAGGGCATTCCCACGGGCTCGCTAGCGCTCGATGCCGCGCTCGGCATCGGAGGAGTTCCGCGAGGTCGTATCGTGGAGATCTACGGCCCGGAGTCCTCTGGTAAGACGACGCTGGCGCTGCAGATCGTGGCCGAAGCCCAGCGCATGGGTGGCATCGCTGCCTTCGTCGACGCCGAGCACGCGCTCGACCCCACGTACGCTGCACGCCTCGGCGTTGATATCGATGACATTCTGATCTCGCAGCCGGACACCGGTGAACAGGCGCTCGAGATCACCGACATGCTCATCCGCTCCGGCGCGATCGATGTCATCGTCATCGACTCCGTCGCCGCGCTTGTACCTCGAGCTGAGCTTGAGGGTGACATGGGCGACACCTCCGTTGGCCTCCAGGCCCGGCTCATGAGCCAGGCCATGCGCAAGCTCGCAGGATCGCTCAACAAGTCGAACACCACGTGTATCTTCATCAACCAACTCCGCGAGAAGATCGGCGTCATGTTCGGCAGTCCCGAGACGACTTCGGGCGGTCGCGCGCTGAAATTCTACGCATCGATCCGCATTGACGTTCGCAGGATCGACTCGATCAAGCAGGGGACCGAGATCGTCGGCAACCGTGTCCGCGCGAAGGTCGTCAAGAACAAGGTGGCTCCGCCCTTCAGGCAGGCCGAATTCGACATCATGTATGGTCTCGGCATTTCGAAAGAGGGCAGCTTGCTGGATCTTGGGGTCGAGGAAGGCATCGTCGCCAAGTCCGGCGCTTGGTACAACTACGGCGAGGAACG
Organism: Actinobacteria bacterium HGW-Actinobacteria-1; assembly: GCA_002841355.1. Taxonomy (GTDB): domain Bacteria; phylum Actinomycetota; class Coriobacteriia; order Anaerosomatales; family Anaerosomataceae; genus UBA2286. Next base: position 258,598 of record PHFB01000001.1, read on the forward strand.
CCTCGGCCAGGGGCGTGAGTCGGCCAAGGAATTCCTTGCCGAGCATGCCGACATGCGCGATGAGATCGAACGTCGTCTGCGCGAGAAGCTTGGCCTACCGGATCCCGCCGTTCCTCTGGGAACCACGGAACCCGCTGGCGTCGAAGAGTAGTAGGGGCACTACGTCGTGTCTCCCGGCGTCATTACGGCTATCACGGCCGTGCGTGTGGGCGGCCGCGCGAGAGTCATCGAGGTAGATGGCGTCGCGTGGCGCACGACCTCTGCGGCGACTATCAGACTGGCCAGCATCCGAGAGGGTGATGTCGTCACTCTGGAGGCGCTGGAGCAGCAGGTCGATGAAGCGGAACGTCAGGCTCTCAGAGATCGGGCGCTCGCGGTGCTTGCGTACCGCGAGCGCAGCGTCTCGGAATTGCGCACCAAGCTTCTGGAGGATGGCTATCCTCCAGAGTCTGTCGCGACCACCGTCTCGGCGTTCGAGCGCTCAGGACTCGTGGATGACGTGCGGTTCGCGGATTCCGTGGCACGCTCGGCGGCCGGCGGAAGGGGACTCGGCAGACGGCGCGCAGAACGCGATCTCGCGAGCCGCGGCGTTGCCGACGATGTTGCGGCGGCGGCCCTCGACCAATACATGCCGGCAGAGGGCGAACACGCTCGCGCCGTGGAGCTTGCGCTACGTCTCCGCAGAACCAACGAGCGCGTGGACCGCCTTGCTGCCCGCCTGGTTCGCAAAGGATTCGCGCCGTTCGTCGCTTTCGGGGCTGCGCGCGAGGCTCTTTCAGACCTCCCTGATGACGACTCGGTCGCGGAGGATCCTGACCTCTGATTACGCCTCTGAAATGCGATTATGCCGCCAGACATGGTCGAGGTTCCCTTGACGCAAGGCTCTGAGGACGGCTACGATATGCGCGGCAAATGTGATCGAGACGACAGCCGGTTCGCCGGTCGTCGATATGTATGAGTATTCCGGATAGTCGCGAATCGTTGTTGCAGGGCAGATGCCCTGCTAGAAGTGTATGTACGCGCATCCTGATTCTCGTACTGGTTCCATCGCAGTTGCCGGGCGCCGTGTCGTCCGGCTTGACGTAGCACCTACAGGGACTCAAGTCCCTTGTGCGCAAGACGGATGCGACTCGATGAGCTATCGAGACGCTGGTGCCCCCCTGACAGTGTGTGTTCACGACTAAGGAGGGGACTATGCCCGAATTTCTTTACATCACCGCCTCCCTCGTCATCGGCGCCCTTATCGGATTCGCGATCAACCGCTTCGTCGTCACCGACAAGATCAATCGCTCCCGTGAGTCTGCGGCGCGAATGCTCGAGGACGCGACCAAGCAGGCCGAGACGACGAAAAAGGAACTCCTGCTAGAGGCGCGGGACGAAATCTTCCAGATGAAGGCCAAGGCCGAGGAAGAGGCCAAGGAGCGTCGCAAGGACCTCGGTGTCCTCGAGACGAGACTCATGCAGCGCGAGGAATCCATCGAGCGACGTGCTGAGTCGATAGACAAGCGCGAGCATCAATTGTCGAGTATGGCGGGTCAGATCCAGAAGCAGGAGAAGGATCTCGAACTTGCCATCGCCGAGGAGAAGCAGCGTCTCGAGCAGCTCGCCGGGATGAGTACGGACCAGGCGCGCGAAGTGCTGCTCGACCGGGTGCGCGATGACACGACCCACGATGCAGCAATCATCATCCGTGAGACCGAGACGCGCGCACGCGAAGAAGCTGACCGCAAGGCTCGCAACATCGTTGGCATCGCGATTCAGCGCGTTGCCGCCGATCACACCGCCGAGTCAACCGTGTCCGTTGTCCATATCCCAAGCGATGACCTCAAGGGGCGCATCATCGGTCGCGAGGGACGCAACATTCGCGCGTTCGAGCAGCTGACCGGCATCAACCTGATCATCGACGACACGCCCGAGGCAGTCATCCTCTCAAGCTTCGACCCGGTCCGTCGCGAGATCGGCCGCATTACGCTTGAGACCCTCATCGCTGACGGACGCATCCACCCTGCGCGCATCGAGGAGATGTTCAACAAGGCTACTACGCTCGTTGAGCAGCAGGTCCGAGAAGCTGGCGAGGCTGCTGCATTCGAGATGGGCATCCCGAACCTCCATGCCGATATCATCCGGACGCTCGGGCGCCTCCGCTTCCGCACCTCGTATGGTCAGAACGTTCTCAAGCACTCGCTTGAGGTCGCGCACCTGGCGGGCGTCATGGCAGCCGAACTCGATGTCGACGTGAAACTCGCCAAGCGTGCGGGTCTTCTTCACGACCTCGGCAAGGCCATCGACCACGAGATCGAGGGTCCCCACGCGGTCATCGGTGCGGATCTCGCTCGCCGCCTCGGCGAGCCCAAGGAGATCCTCCACTGCATCGAAGCCCACCACGGTGACGTCGAGCCTACCACCGTCGAAGCGGTCCTCGTTCAGGCAGCGGATGCGATCTCGGCATCACGGCCTGGCGCTCGCCGCGAGACGCTCGAGAGCTACATCAAGCGCCTCGAGAAGCTCGAAGCCCTCGCAGAATCGCACAAGGGCGTTGAGAAGACGTACGCGATGCAGGCTGGTCGCGAAATCCGCATCATGGTCAAGCCGGACGAGATTTCCGACGCTGAGTCGGTCGTGCTTGCCCGCGATATCGCAAAGCAGATCGAAGAGCAGCTGCAGTATCCCGGCCAGATCAAGGTCATGGTCATCCGGGAGAGCAGGGCTGTCGAGTTCGCAAAGTAGTCACACGCACCGGAGACGGAGGGGAGCGACCAGAGCATGGCGGATGACGCCGATCGGCTCATAGAGTTCGTCTCAACCGTCTCCGGTGATGCGTATCTCAAGGTAGAAGAGAACCTTGGTGACGGTTTCGTCCGTCTCAAGATATCCGAAGCCGAGCGGAGACAGGCCAAGCACGATATTCGCTCATTCGAGGATGTCGTCGTAGAACTACTCCGCAACTCACGTGATGCTCACGCACAGCGGATCTTCGTTGCCACAAGCCGGGACGGTGACACCCGGACGATGACCGTCATCGACGACGGAATCGGCGTCCCACCGCAGCTGCACGCCGCCATCTTCGAACCGCGCGTCACGAGCAAGCTCGAGACGATGGTCATGGACCGCTGGGGTGTTCACGGTCGAGGCATGGCGCTGTTCTCCGTGAAGTCCAACGTCTCATCGGTGACCGTGGCATGTTCGGATCTCCATCGGGGCATGGCACTCCGGGTCGTCGCCGACGTTGTGACGTCGCTCCCGGAACGTGCCGATCAGTCCACCTGGCCCGTCGTCGAGCGCGATCCCGAAGACGGTCGGATCAAGGTCGTACGGGGACCACACAATATCGTTCGGCGCGTTGTTGAGTTCGCGTGCGAGCACCCCGAGATTGACCTCTACCTGGGTTCACCCACAGAGATCCTCGCCACGCTGCACTGGACCGCACGCGACTTGCTGGACACGTCGGATCTGATGTTCTGCGACGACCGGTCTCGCATGCTGGTATGGCATCGACCGGCGCTCGGCGCCGATGCCGCCGAGCTCGTCGAGATCGCAGACGAGCTCGGGTTGTCCATCTCGGAGCGTACTGCGCATCGCGTGCTTGCCGGCGACCTCGCGCCGCTCGACCCGGTCGTGGCACAAGCGGTCGTTGAAGACGAGCCTGCAACCCCCGCGGCGCCCGATATCTACCGCGACCGACGCTCGCTGCGCATCCATCACGCAGATCTCGACTCCTTCCGTCGCGAGCTCGAGAAGGCCTTCGACATCATCTCGGAGCGCTACTACCTCAACCTTAAGGGTGAACCAAAGGTCACGGTGGGCTCGAACGAGATCCGGGTGCGGTTCTCGGTGGAGAAGGACGACTAGACTCCCGGCACGATGCCTATTGCGTGCCTATGGTCTATACTTGTTTTCGCAGTTTGCAGCACACTCCTCGAACCAATAGTCGCACTAGCACCGTCGTTCATTTCGAGCTAACGCCGACGCACAGTTGCAGCGTGGGAGGCACCAGTGGAAGTCCTCAAAGTCTCGAGCAAGTCCAGCCCCAACTCCGTGGCGGGCGCCCTGGCCGGCGTCATCCGCGAAGCGGGAGTCGTGGAGATCCAAACCGTCGGTGCAGGCGCTCTCAACCAGGCGATCAAGGCAATCGCTATCGCGCGTGGATTCGTGGCACCTACCGGCGTGGACCTTGTATGCAGCCCAGCATTCGCCGATATCGAAATCAATGGCGAAGAGCGCACGGCAATCCGCCTGCTCGTGGAGCCGCGCCCGATGCACCACTCCTGACGGCCCTTCCCGTGCCTGCAGACCTGCACATCCACTCAACCGCCTCCGACGGAACGCTCACTCCTGCTGAGCTCGTCAGGTTGGCTCGCGCTGAAGGCATCGCCTGCGTCGCAATATCCGACCACGATTCCGTTGACGGAGTCGCAGCGGCAGCGGCAGCGGCAGCCGGCGCAGGACAAGGCGTAGACGTGATTCCCGCGGTCGAACTCTCAGCTGAGACCAACGGGCGCTCGGTACACATCCTCGGCTACTTCATCGACTACTCGAATGAAGGTCTCCTCGCGCACCTCGCGGTCCTACGCCAGACCCGTCTCGATCGCGCGCGTGAGCTTGTTCGCGTGCTCGCAGATGGAGGGTACGCGATCTCGCTTGACGACGTTCTCGCGCGGACGACGGGTGGCAGTGTCGGCCGCGCGCATGTCGCCCGGGCGCTTGTGGACGCCGGTCATGTGCCTACAACGGGAGCGGCATTCGATCGCCTGATCGGCCGGGGCAAGCCGTTCTATGTTGCGAAGCCCGTGGCCTCACCTGAATCGGTCATCGCCACCATTAGAGGTGCCGGCGGTATTGCAGTGCTGGCGCATCCCGCCGTGAGCGGCGCCGAGGACTTGATCGAATCCCTCCGTGCAGCAGGGCTCGACGGCATCGAGGTGTTCCACGCACAGCAGAATCCCACCGATCGCGCCCGTCTTCTCGCAATCGCGCAACGACTCGACCTGCTTGTCACGGGTGGTTCGGATTTCCACGGACCCGGAGAGGGCCGAACCCGCCTAGGCGACGGTGGCCTCGATGACGAGGCGCTGGACACCTTCATTCGACTCGCGACGTCGCGAATGGAGCGTCGCGCGTGAAGACGTACTTCGTACGAACCTTCGGTTGCCAGATGAACAAGCACGATTCCGAGCGGATCGCGGGCATGCTCGAGACCGAACTCGGCCTGCATGAAGCCGAGACCCCTGAGGTCGCCGACGTCGTCGTCTTCAACACCTGCGCAGTCCGAGAGGGCGCCGAGGAGCGACTTCGCGGGCACGTGTCGTCCCTGAAGGCCGCAAAGACAGGTGATAACCCCGACGTGATCATCGCCGTCGGCGGGTGCATCGGGCAGCGCGACGGCGAAACGCTTCTGTCGTACCTCCCGCACGTGGACATCGTCTTTGGCACGCACAATGTCGGAAGCCTCCCGTCGCTTATCGCCAGCGCCAGCGAGTCCCGCAGCGCCACCGTCGAGGTGCTCTCCGAAGGCACCGAGTTCGCGAGCGATCTTCCCTCGGTACGCGAGCACCCCTGGCACGCATGGCTTCCGATCACCGTCGGCTGCGACAACTTCTGCACCTACTGCATCGTTCCGTACGTCCGCGGGCGAGAGCGCTCACGCCCGATCGAGGAGATCGTCGCAGAAGCCGAGAAGCTCGTGGCTGACGGCGTGGTCGAGATCACGCTCCTCGGCCAGAACGTCAACTCATACGGGCGGGACCTCTATGGCGAACCGCGATTCCCTGAGGCACTCCGCCGTGTGGCGGCAACCGGCGTGCGTCGGCTCCGGTTCGTCACGAGCCACCCCAAGGACCTCTCCGATGAAACCATCGCCGTGATGGCCTCAGTTCCTGAAGTCTGCCGATACCTGCATCTACCGGTCCAGAGCGGCTCGAACCGAATCCTCAAGGCGATGAACCGCAAGTACACACGTGAGTCGTACCTGGCGCTCGTCGACCGTCTCTACACGGAGATTCCCGACCTCGCCGTGTCGACTGACGTCATCGTCGGGTTCCCCGGAGAGACCGATGAGGACTTCGAGCAGACGCTCGACCTCATTCGACGCACAGGCGTCGACCAGGCGTTCACGTTCCTGTACTCGCCGCGCGCCGGCACACCGGCCGCGGAACTCGAGAACACGGTGCCACGCGAGGTCATGCAGGAGCGGTTCGACCGGCTCGTCACGGTGGTGCAGTCATCCGCATTCGCTAAGAACCAGCGCTTCATCGGCACGACTCAGGAGGTGCTCGTCGAGGGAACGTCTCGGCGGGACGACACGGTCATCACCGGCCGCACCGAGAGCAACAAGGTCGTCCACGCGCCGCTGCCCGAGGGCGCGAGCGCGGCATCACTCGGCGGCACGTTCGTTCGCATCACCATTGACGAAGCACAAACGTGGTTCCTCTCGGGACACTTCAAAGGGTAAGAACGCACGTAGGAACCCGGGAGGTGTTCGTCATGATTGAGATCCTCGGAATCATCGCACCGCATCCACCCATCATGGTGCCCGCGGTGGGCGGGAAGGACTCCGACGTTACCGCCGCGTCCTCGGCCGCACTCCGCCAAGCCGCCAGCGTGCTTGAGGCGTTCGCTCCTCAGACAGTCGTGATCATGTCACCGCACAGTCCTGCCGCACAGGATGCCTTCATTGTCGACACCGCTCCGCGGACCAGCGGGTCATTCGGCCAGTTTGGCGCCCCCGGTGCGAAGTACTCGTACTCCACTGACGTTGAGTTCGCGCGTGCCCTGCTCGACGCGCTCGACCACGAAGCCATCGATACCATCGATCGCTCGATCACGCCAGCGCTGGATCCCGGAGTGCTCGACCACGGCGTGATGGTCCCAATGAGCTTCCTCGACCCGTCGGGCACGTGGCCGATCGTGAACATCTCGCTATCGTGGCTCTCGTATCGCCTGCACAGGCGACTTGGCCAGGTCATCGCCGACGTCGCAAACAGACTCGGTAGACGAATCGCATTCGTCGCCAGCGGTGACTGCAGCCACCGCCTGAAAGAGGGTGCGCCTGCAGGGTATTCGCCCAGAGCCGCCGAGTTCGACCGCAAGTTGGTCGACCTGATCTCGGCGGGTGACTTCGACGGGCTCATGCAGATCGAGCCGTCATTGGTCGAAGCGGCGGGGGAGTGCGGTCTGCGCTCGTTCATCACGCTCGGCGGCGTCATCCCCGGCGCCGCAACGAAGGTGCTCTCGTACGAGGGGCCGTGGGGCGTTGGCTATCTCACGGCGCTGGCAGCCGAACCGGCGCTTCTGGACCGCTTGCTCACCCCGGAGACTGGAGCGAAGGGCGGCATGCCGGGCAGTGCTGAGTCCGAGCCGGTAGCGCTCGCGCGCAAGGCGGTCGAAGTGTACGTGCGTGAGCGGCGAGTGATCGACCCGGGTGCAGCCGAGGGCGTTCTCGGCACAAGGGCCGGAGCGTTCGTGAGCCTTCATCGCGAACACGATCTGCGCGGCTGCATCGGCACCATCGCGCCGACCGCCGCAACCCTGGCCGAGGAGATCGTGCACAACGCCATCCAGGCGGCCTCCGCAGATCCTCGCTTCCCGGAACTGACGACCGGCGAGCTCTCAGACCTCGACATCTCGGTAGACGTGCTGCACGAGCCCGAGCCCGCCGAGTTCACCGACCTCGACCCAGCCCGCTACGGCGTGATCGTCACCGCCGACTGGCGCCGAGGCCTGCTGCTGCCCGATCTGGAGGGTGTGGACACACCCGAGCAGCAGGTGGCGATCGCGATGCGCAAAGCGGGCATCTCACCCGGCGAGCGTGTTCGCCTCGAGCGATTCCTCGTGGATCGGTACCACTAGCATGCCGGAGACGACAGCCGAGTCCCACGAGCGCCCGATGGTCATCGCCATCGTCGGACCCACCGCCGTCGGCAAGACCGACGTAGCCGAACAACTCGCGGCGGATCTCGGTGGCGAACTCGTCAGTGCCGACTCGATGCAGGTGTATCGAGGCATGGATATCGGCACGGCGAAGCCCACACCTTCGGCGCGACGTGTGCCATACCACTGCATCGACCTCGTGGAGCCGGGAACCCCGTACTCGGCCGCGCTCTACCAGCGCGATGCCCGGAGCGCGATCGATGACATCGCCGCACGTGGCAAGGTTCCAGTGCTCTGCGGCGGAACCGGCTTGTACGTGCGAGCGGCGCTCGACGATTGGGAGTTTCCAACCGGAGACCTTGCGACCCCCGAGCGCGCTCGGCTCGAGACACTTGCAGGCGAAATCGGTCCGCTCGGCATGCACGAGCGCCTTGCGGCGATCGACCCTGCTGCCGCTGCGGCCATACATCCCAACAACGTCCGCCGCGTCGTCCGCGCCCTCGAAATGGCCGAGAGCGGCGCCTCCTACGCGGTGCAAGCCGAGCGATTCTCGGCACGCAACGCCTGGTATCCGGCCACATTCATCGGGCTCACGATGGAGCGGAGCGCGCTGTACGCGCGAATCGATGCCCGTGTAGACAGCATGCTTGATGCGGGCCTCGCAGCAGAGGTTGCTGACCTGCTGAACGCAGGGTACCGTGACGCGCTCACCGCAGCGCAGGCGATAGGCTACAAGGAGATCGTCCCGGTGCTGGATGGCGAGAGCACGCTTGCCGACGCCGCGTCGGCCATCAAGCAGGCCACCCGGCGCTACGCGAAGCGCCAGCTCACCTGGTTCCGGGGCGATCCCCGCATCCAGTGGCTGGATGTCACCGGACTGTCAGCTGCCGAGCGAGCGAGCGATGTGCGCAAGCTGCTAGAATCCTCGGTAACCTGAGTTGCTGCGTCGCTGGATCCGATTCGAAGGGACTTCCATCGTGGATCTTTCGTTCACCAAGATGAACGGCCTAGGCAACGATTTCGTGTTCATCGAGGACCTTGATGAACTCTGGGATCTCGATCCCGACGCGGTCGCCTGGCTCTGCGACCGGCATTTCGGTGTCGGCGCCGACGGCGTCATCCTCGTTCGTCCCGCGACCGATCCGGCAGCGGACTACTACATGCTCTACCACAACGCCGACGGCTCGCTTGCCGAGATGTGCGGCAACGGGGCTCGCTGCTTTGCCAAGTACGTCGTCGACCGCGGCCTCATCGCACCGGACGCCGATTCGCTCGTCATCCAGACGCTTGGCGGACTCAAGCCGGTCACGTTCACGCGCGACTACGAGGGCAAGCTCTACTCGGCGACCGTGGACATGGGCGAGCCGGTGCTCACACCGGCGCTGATTCCAGCGACGTTCGACGGCGAGATGGTGTACGACTGTGCCGTCGAGACGGATCTTGGCACCTTCAACGTCACTGCCGTCAGCATGGGCAACCCGCATGCGATCGTCTGGGTCGAGGATGTCGAGACCGCACCGGTCACAACCGTGGGCCCGCTCATCGAGACGCACCCGGCGTTCCCGCGCCACACGAACGTGGAATTCGTGCAGTTCGTGGACGTCGAGACGCTTCGCGCCCGCGTATGGGAACGTGGCGTGGGTGAGACGCTCGCGTGTGGCACAGGCGCTTGCGCCACCCTGGTGGCAGCCGTTCTCAGCTGTCGCACCGGCCGAAGCGCAACGGTCGAGTTGCCAGGCGGAGAGTTGCTGATCCGTTGGCACGAGAACGACCGCGTCTACATGACCGGTTCGGCCGCCGAGGTGTTCTCCGGCGTGATACATCTGCCCGAAGAGGACGAGGATTCCTGCGACTAGCCGCATGACGCATATATTGACCCGCACTTGAAACACGCTTCTGCTACAGTGTTCCGAACGTCGGCGGGTCGCCGGCGCTCAAGTCGACCGTGAAGGGGAGCCACTACCGTGAGGACCGCCCAGCGCATCTCCAATCTGCCGCCGTATCTGTTTGCCGAGATCGACCGCAAGAAGGAGGCGAAGCAGGCGCAGGGGATCGATGTCATCTCTCTCGGCATCGGTGACCCGGACACTCCCACGCCCGATCACATCGTCGAGGCGATGGCCAAGGCCATCCGCAACCCGAAGAATCACCAGTACCCGTCATACGCAGGTTCCAAGGCGTACCGGCAGGCCGCTTCCACGTGGATGAAGACCCGCTTCGGTGTCGATGTCGACCCCGACACCGAGACGCTGGCGCTCATCGGCAGCAAGGAAGGCATCGCGCACCTGTTCCCGGCGTTCGTGGATCCGGGCGAGTACACCCTCGTACCGGGCTGCGGCTACCCCGTCTACCACACCGGTGGCATCCTTGCCGGTGGGCTCACTCACTGGATGCCTATGACCGAGGAGAACGGCTTCCTCGCCGACTTCGAGAGCACCCCGGCGGATGTTCTCGCCAAAGCGAAGATGATGTTCCTCTCGTATCCGAACAACCCCACCTCGGCAATCGCAACGCCGGAGTACTTCGATCGCGCCATCGCGTTCGCCCGTGAGCACGACCTTCTGCTCGTTCACGACAACGCCTACTCGGAGATCGGCTATGACGGATACCGTCCGCCGAGCCTGCTTGAGCGCCCGGGCGCCAAAGATGTTGCGATCGAGCTGTTCAGCTGCAGCAAGGCGTACAACATGACCGGCTGGCGTGTCGCGTTCGCCGTCGGCAACGCCACCGCGATCAAGGCGTTCGGTACCGTGAAGAGCAACATCGACTCCGGCGTGTTCACCGCGGTGCAGGATGCGGCCATCGAGGCGCTGACCGGTCCGCAGGACTCGATCGTCGAGCTCAACGCGATGTACCAGCGCCGCCGCGATCTCGTCATGGAAGCGCTCGGCAAGATCGGCCTTCAGGCCGCGACTCCGAAGGCCACCATCTACGTGTGGGCAAAGGTCCCCGAGGGCTATACGTCTGCCGGATTCGCCAGCAAGATCCTCGACGAGGCAAACGTCATCGTCGCTGCGGGTAGCGCGTACGGTCCGAGCGGTGAGGGGTACATTCGAATCAGCCTCACCACGCCGGATGACCGCCTTGAAGCCGCGATCGAGCGCATCAAGAACACTCTCTGAGGAGGCGGCGGTACGCCGCGACTATGAGCACCAACCCGAGACGTTTCACTCCACACGAAGTCATACACGAGGTCATCGACAGAGCCGTTCTTGTCGGTGTGGATCGGGGCCGCGAGGGCGGCTGGTCGCTCGAGGACGACCTCGCCGAACTCGAACGACTTACCGATACCGCGGGTGCTCTCGTCGTCGGCACGGTGACGCAACGCCTCGACAGACCGCACCCCAAGACCTTCGTGGGCAGTGGCAAAGTCGAAGAGATAGCTGACCTCGTTCGTGAGACCGAGGCGAGCCTTGTCGTCTTCGACGACGACCTCACGCCTTCGCAGCAATCGAATATCGAAACCGCACTCCCGAACATCAAGGTCCTCGACCGCACTGCGCTCATCCTGGACATCTTCGCGCTCCATGCGAAGAGCCGAGAAGGGCGCCTCCAAGTCGAGCTCGCCCAGATGGAGTACCTGCTTCCCCGGCTGAGGGGTCTTTGGCGACACTTTGGACAGGCGGCGGCCGCGTCGGGCGGCGCGGTAGGTATCGGTACCCGCGGCCCGGGTGAAACGCAGCTTGAGACCGACCGGCGCCTCGCCAGAACGCGCATACAGGAACTTAAGCGCGAACTGAGGCAGGTAGCGAAGAACCGCGAGACACAGCGGCATGCCCGCAGCCGCTCCGGAGTCTTCCGGGTCGCACTCGTCGGTTACACCAACGCCGGCAAGTCAACGCTCCTGAATGCGCTCACCGATGCGGACGTACTGGTCGAGGACAAGCTCTTCGCAACACTCGACGCCACCACGCGCAAGCTCGAACTGCCCGAGGGACGCGAGATCACGATCACCGACACGGTCGGCTTCATAAACAAGCTTCCTCATGGACTCGTCGAGGCGTTCAAATCGACACTCGACGAGGTCCGAGAAGCGGAACTGCAGCTCCATGTCGTCGACGCCTCACATGACCTCGCTCGTGCGCAGATCGCAGCGGTGCACGAGGTCCTAGGGGAAATCGAGGCGACGGGCCACCAGCAGGTGTTGGTGTACAACAAGTGCGACCTCGTCCCGCCTGACGAACTCTTGCAGCTGAAGGCTTCCGAGCCCAACGCAGTGTTCGTTTCAGGCGCTACCGGCCAGGGGCTCGACTTGCTGCTCGAACGCATCGGCGTTGAAGCATCCCGCGCCGAGACAACGGTCGACGTCCTCGTGCCGTATACGAGAGGGGACCTTGTCCGGCTCGCGCATGAACGCGGTCATATCATCACGGAGGAGCACACGGGCGAAGGCACTCACCTCGTGTTCAAGGCCAGCCCCGGCGTGACAGCGCAGTTCATCAACCTGGAATCAGAGCGACCGGCCGAAGAAGGCTAGATCCGGCGAAAGAGGGCGACGACCTTGCCAAGAATCGTGAGGTCGCGCGCGTAGATCGGGTCCATCGACGAGTTCTCGGGCTGAAGTCGTACGCGGTCCGGTTCGAGGAAGTACCGCTTCACAGTTGCTTCTTCGTCGATCATCGCAACCACGATGTCGCCGTTAGTGGCGGTAGGCTGCTGGCGGACAACGACGAAATCGCCATCCAGGATCCCGGCCTCGATCATGCTCTCGCCTTTGACCCTGAGGATGAAGGTCGATTCTGCACCACCGAGTTCCGCGGGCAGCGACACAGTCGCCTCGATGTTCTCGGCAGCAAGGATAGGGGAGCCCGCTGCAACAGAGCCGACCAGCGGAACCGCCTGCACCTTGCCGTAGTCAACCCCGCGGTCGGTATCCCGGTAGTCCAGCACCTCGAGCGCGCGAGGCTTGCTCGGGTCCCTGCGCAGGAAGCCCTTCGTCTCAAGCGCAGCAAGATGAGAATGCACCGTCGATGACGATGAGAGCCCGATAGCCTCGCCGATCTCCCGCACGGATGGGGGATACCCGCAGCGATGGATTTCCGCCCGGATGAAGTCGAGTATCTGGCGCTGGCGCTTCGTAAGCTCGGCGCGGTATTCCATCAAGTCCCCCTGACCGAAAGCACGTTCGTGTTCACAGTGTACGACGTCCGTCATTGTGGTGCAAACATGCGTTCGCTTTTCTACTTGCGCGCGAACATGTGTTCGTATACGATGCTATCAGAACATATGTTCGCTTTCTGCTCATTCGTGTCAGACCCGATTGCTACTGTCTGATCATCGAATGAGACCCGGCAAGGGGGAGTACACGATGCGCGCCGACATCGCTTCAGCAGTACCAGAGGCCACGAACTCATACCGATCGCGGCCGACGAGGTCCATGCGCTCAAGACAGCGCCTCAGCGGGCTGGAGATCGCCATCCTCGCGGTATCAGTGCTGGTGCTTGTCGCTGTCGCTCTACTGCCCGGCCTGCGCGCCTCAGCACCTACGTGGCCCGGTGCCGTGACGGTCAAGGTCGACAGCTCGCAGACCTTATGGGGCATCGCGCAGGCACATCCCATCGAGGGACTCACCACCGCACAGACGGTTGCCGCCATTCGATCCGCCAACCAACTATCCGACAGCGCGCTCCGCGAGGGTCAGCTCCTTCGCGTACCGGGAGCTGCGGACAGCTCAGCGGCCATGGCAAGCCGCTGACCGGCGGTTTCCCCCTCTTCCCTAAGACAAAGTAATCTCAGACGCAATTCGCCGTTGTAGCCCTATATGTTGTGTGCTAGGCTCGTTCAAAGCCTAGATGTGGGGGTGCGGCCATGCGGTGTCCGTACTGCGGCCACGCAGAGACTAAAGTCGTGGATTCGCGGGTCTCGGAGTCGGGAGACGCAATTCGGCGACGGCGGGAGTGCCTCCAATGCGAGCAGCGCTTCACGACGTATGAGCGTCGCGAAGAAATGCCGCTGATGGTCGTTAAGCGCGATTCAAGCCGGGAGCCGTTCGACCGCGCAAAGCTCTTGCGCGGCCTGATCGTCGCGACGGCAAAACGGAACGTGACGCCTCAACAACTTGAGGCTCTGATCGACGGAATTGAGACCGAGTTGCACAACTCGTTCTCGTATGAAGTAAGTGCAAAGCACCTTGGAGACATGGTCCTGAAGCGTCTCCTCGATTTGGACAAGGTCGCCTACATCAGGTTCGCCTCTGTCTACAAGCAATTCCAGGATCTGGACGAGTTCACATCTGAGCTCAAGAAGCTGTGATGCGCACTCGTTGATTCATCTTGCTAAGAAAGCGTCGGCACCCAGGAGGAGCACGAGATGGTTCTGGAACGCGTGATCAATGTAATCAAGCCTGCGACCTCGCCGCAGGGCGCCGATGCTATGGATATCGCTCTTCTGGTCTCGACAACATCGCGGCAGGAGATCGACACCTGGGACCGCTCCAAGATCGCCGAGTCGCTGGTCAAGGAGACGGAGATCGCACCCCGCCTGGCAGAGGAGATCGCTCTCGCAGTCGAGGATCGCATTGACGGTACCAACCTGATGACGGTCACCACCGCCATCATCCGTGAGTTCGTCGACCTCGAGCTGCTCGACAGAGGGCTCACCACCACCCTCAAGAAGCACACGCATATCGGCCTGCCGATGTGGGACGTTGAGCAGATCATCACGAATGCGAACAAAGAGAACAGCAACACGACCCACAATCCCGAATCGATCAACCTCACGCTCGCCGAGACGATTCTCAAGGAGTTCGCCCTTCGCAAGGTGTTCTCCGATGACGTCGCTGAAGCCCACTATGTGGGCGACATCCACCTGCATGACCTCGGATTCATCATCCGTCCGTACTGCGGCGGACACAGCCTGGAGTACATCAAGAAGTTCGGCCTGAAGCTCCCGAACATCACATCGGTCTCCAAGCCCGCCAAGCACCCGGAAGTGCTCATCGGCCACATGGTGAAGATGGCCAGCGCCCTTCAGGCCCACTACGCCGGTGCGGTTGGCTGGGAAGCAGTGAATGTCTTCATGGCTCCGTACCTCGTAGGGAAGAGCGCGGAGGAGCTCGACCAGCTTGCCCAGATGCTCATCTTCGAGTTCAACCAGCTTGCTGGTGCCCGTGGTTCGCAGGTCGTCTTCACCGACTTCAACCTGTACTACAACGTGCCCCGTCACTTCGCCGACACGCCCGCGATCGGCCCGGGCGGAGAGTACACCGGCAAGACGTACGCCGCATACGAGAAGGAAGCACAGTCGTTCCTGAAGGCGATGTTCAACGTCTACATGCGCGGAGACGCCCACGGCAAGACGTTCGTCTTTCCAAAGCCGTTGCTCCACATCAGCGAGGACTTCTTCCGCACCGAAGGACATGAGACGTTCCTCGACCAAGCGTGCGCGGTGGCAAGCAAGCAGGGCATCACGTACTTCGTGTTCGATCGCGGCGATGAGGTCACGGTTTCCCAGTGCTGCAGGCTCAAGCTCAAGTTGAGCCAGGATCAGCTCAAGGAAACGGTCACCCCAGAGAAGATGCGCTTCTCGGCGCTTCAGAACGTGACGATCAACCTGCCGCGAATCGCCTACAAGGCACACGGCAGCGATCAGGCGCTCTTCATGGAGATCAACAGGACCCTTGAGCTGGTGGGCAAGGCGCACGCACAGAAGCGGGCGTTCATCCAAGAGCTGTTCGACCTGGGAGACGAAGGCCCCCTCGGCATGCTCACCCTCGACCTCGACGGGAGCCCATACTTGAAGATGGACCGGCTCACGTATCTAGCTGGCCTCATTGGGCTCAATGAGCTCGTTCAGGTTCACACCGGACAGCAGCTTCACGAGTCGGACGACGCCCTCAGGTTCGGGTTGAAGGTGATATCCGCTATGAGTCTCAAGTGTCGGGAAATCTCTGAACGCTACGGCATCAACCTCGTGCTCGAGGAGAGCCCGGCCGAGTCTGCGGGCTACCGCCTCGCCAAACTCGACATGAAGTACTGGCCCGAGCAGACCGCTGCTGTCGTGAAGGGTGACCTCACCAGTACCAACTACTACTACACCAACTCCATCCACCTTGCAGCAGACGCGCCTATCGACTACATCACGCGGGTCGAGAAGCAGTCGCGCTTCCATCCGCTCATCGAGGCCGGCGCCATCGTGCATGTATGGCTCGGCGAGAGCGAGCCGGATCCGTCAGCGATCCGTTCGTTCGTGGAGAAAACGTTCCGGAATACGCAGTGCTCGCAAATTGCGTTCAGCCCCGAGTTCACCGTGTGCGAGTCATGCCGTCGGACGAGCCGCGGCCTCAAGGCGCAGTGTCCGCTGTGCGGATCGATGGATGTCTACGGAGTGACCCGCATCGTCGGATACTTCAGCAAGGTGCAGACCTGGAACAGAAGCAAGGTCGGCGAACTCTACGATCGAGTTCGTACCGACCTCTCCGATTCTCAGATCGTCTCGGCGTAGGCTAGGGAGTCTCACATGGAAGTCAAACTCTTCGTCAAACAGGATTGTCCCCGCTGCCCGGCTGCGAAGAAGGCGTGCGAGGGACTTCTGGGTGTCTCGGAGTACGACGTCGATTCAATCGACGGCCTTGCCGAGGCATCGTTCTACGGCATCATGGCTACTCCGTCTGTACTTGTGTTCGATTCGACCGGTCGTGAAGTGGCCGGCTGGCGCGGCGAGGCTCCGCCGGTCGACGACCTGCACACCCTGCTCGCGAACTGAGAGGTACGTCCTTGAGCGTTTCGCCCACACGCATTTCGACTGCACAGGGCCCCACACAGCGGCTTGCCGGGTGGCTGCCTGCCGGAATGCTCGATTGGCCAGGACGTCTCTCTGCGACGATGTTTCTCGGCGGATGCGACTTCCGCTGTCCGTTCTGCCACAACGCCGCACTGATCAGCACGCCTACGGAGCCTGCGTCATGGAGCGGCTTGGCTGAACACCTTGAGGCCAAGCGCGGTTGGCTCGACGGGGTGGTCATCACCGGCGGGGAGCCCACCACCGACCCCGATCTTGTGCGTACGCTTGAGTACTTCGCCGAGATGCATATGCCCGTCAAACTCGACACCAACGGGAACAACCCTGGTGTGCTCGAAGCAGTTCTCGCTGCCGGCCTGGTGTCGTACGTCGCGCTCGACATCAAGACCGCGTTCGATCGGTACGACGCACTCACAGGAGCCCGCGATGCAGCGTCCCGTGTGAGCCGTTCTGTCGACTTGATCATCTCGGGTGGTGTCCCACACGAATTCAGAACGACCGCATACCCCGGTGCCGTCATGCTTGACGACCTCGTGGATATCGCTCTCTCACTCGAAGGCGGAGACCGCTACGCGATACAGCAATTCGTGCCAGAGACCACGCTCGACCCCAGGGCCTCGGGCGTTCTTCCGTACAGGCCCGATGCGCTCGTACAGGTCGTCGAACGATGCAACACCTACATCCCTACGGTACTGAGGGGCGCCTGATTGTGAAGATGGAGATACTGCAACTCGACCCAAGTCTGCCGCTACCGGCGTACGCACACACCGGCGATGCTGGGCTCGATCTGTATGCCGCCGAAGACTGCGTACTGCAGCCCTTTCAGCGCGCGCTCGTGCCTACGGGCATCGCCGTTGCGATACCGGTGGGGTTCGCCGGATTTGTTCAGCCGAGAAGCGGGCTCGCAATCAAGCGCGGGTTGAGCCTTGTTAACACGCCCGGGCTCATCGACAGCCATTACCGAGGCGAGATCAAGGTCATCGCGATCAACCTCGATCCCACAGTTCCGATCGAAATCGTGCGTGGCGACAAGGTTGCTCAACTTGTCATCCAGCGCGTCGAACAGGTCGAACTCGTTCCTGCAGCCGAGCTTGACGTGACGGAGAGAGGGGAGGGCGGCTTTGGCAGCACGGGCGTCTGACCGCCCCCGGGTACGGGTCGCTGCGATCATCATCATCGACGACTCCATCGTGCTCGTTCGCCAGCGCCGAACTGCCGCGCCCTACTACCTGCTTCCCGGCGGGGGAGTCGACACCGGGGAGACTCTGGCCAACGCACTCGTGCGCGAGGTCGCGGAGGAGACCGGGCTCCAGTGCACGCCCGTCCGACCGATCTTCATCAACGACACCATCTCGCCTGCGCGCGATCGACACCTCGTCAACATCACATTCCTGACCGAAGTCACCGGTGGAAGCATACTCGATCAGCCCCTCGATACGAGTATCGAGGCCGTCGAGGTTGTCCCCATTTCACGCCTCACGGAGTTGGACTTCCGTCCTGCGATCGCGCGTCAGATCCAGGATGCGTACGCGACTGGCTTCACTGCGCCAACCTCGTATCTAGGATCGATTTGGACGCCGGAGACGGGTCACCAATCATGAGATATCACTTCACACTTTACATAAGTCCACAGTTTGCGACATTGCTCGCGCCGAAAGGGGGAATGGCACCGAGACGCTAAGGGGTAGATCGGCGTGACCGTTGGGGCGGTCACGGCAACCGTGCGTAACTGACAAGCAAGTCCTAGGGAAGGGCTGGTGCGATGGAAAAGTTCTTCAAATTCAAAGAGCGCGGTACCAACGTGAGGACCGAGATCCTCGCGGGCGTCGTCACGTTCATGACGATGGCCTATATCATCTTCGTGAACCCGGGCATCCTCTCGGCCGCCTTCGGTGAGACCGGAGCGACCTGGATTCCTGCCCTCGCGACCGCAACCACGCTCGGTGCGGCGCTCATGTGCATCTGCATGGGCGTCTTCGCGAACCGCCCGTTCGCGCTGGCTTCAGGCATGGGCCTGAACGCCGTGGTTGCCTTCAGCATCATCCTCGGCGCTGGAGTGCCCTGGCAGGTCGGCATGTCGGTCATCTTCGTCGAGGGCATTCTCATCCTGCTCCTCGTCATGACCGGACTCCGCGAGGCCGTCATGAACGCGATCCCGCTTGATCTCAAGCGTGCGATCGGCGTCGGCATCGGCCTGTTCATCACCTTTATCGGCCTCGTTGACGGCAAGGTCGTCGTGGGCGACCCGAACACCCTTGTCAAGCTCGGCGACTTCACGCAGCCGGCCGTCTGGGTCACGCTCATCGGCCTCGTTGCGATCATCGCCTTCATGGCGCTCAAGGTTAAGGGCGACATCCTCTGGGGAATCGTCGTTGCCACCGTCGCAGCTCTCATCCTCGGCGTGACGAAGCTTCCTACCGGCCAGCTGTTCGCGATGCCGGTATTCGACACATTCTTCGCCCCGTTCCAGACGCCTGAGGGCACAAGCTCGATCGCGCTCTTCCAGGTCTTCACTCCCACGTTGCTCCTGTTCGTCTTCGCCACGATGCTCACCGACTTCTTCGACACCATGGGCACCGTCATCTCCGTCGGCGAGCAGGCCGGCTTCGTTGAGAAGGACGGCTCGATCCCGGGCGTCCGCAACATCCTCGCGGTCGACTCAGTCGCTGCGGCAGTCGGCGGCCTGTTCGGCGCCAGCTCGATCACGACCTATATCGAGTCCGCATCAGGTGTCGCCGAGGGTGGACGCACCGGCCTGACTCCGATCGTGACCGGCGTCCTGTTCGCTCTGTGCGCCTTCTTCACCCCGATCATCGCAATGGTCGGCGGTGCGCTCCCGATCACCGCTGGCGCACTCATCGTCGTCGGCTTCCTCATGATGGGTAGCGTGCGCGACATCCCGTGGACCGACTTCGAAGAAGCGTTCCCTGCGTTCCTCACCATCGTCGGTATCCCTCTGACCTACAACATCAGCTACGGTATCGGCCTTGGCTTCATCAGCTACGTGCTCATCAAGGTCTTCCACGGCAAGGCAAAAGATGTCCACTGGCTCATGTGGATCGTGAGCGTAGCCTTCGTCGTCAGCTTCATCCTGCCCGCCATCCAGAAGCTCGTCGCTGGGTAGCACTGCAAACGTGGGACCGCCCGGCGCGCGTCGGGCGGTCCCTCCGAAGACAAGAAACTGAGGTGGGAGAGTAACGTGGCACTTGATCGCGGAGTGATTCAAACCGATGAGACACTGCCTATCCTTCAGGCGATTCCGCTCTCATTGCAGCACCTGATGGCCATGTTCGGGGCGACGGTTCTCGTCCCGATCCTGACTGGCCTCGATCCCGGCGTCGGCCTGATGACATCGGGCATCGGCACCATCCTGTATCTGATATGCGTTCGCAACAAGATTCCGAGTTATCTCGGATCAAGCTTCGCCTTCATCGGCCCGCTGATCGCCGTCGGCGGCGGCTCTGCTGCCATCGCTGGCGGAACCGGTCACCTGCCCGAGGCGCTCGGCGGCCTTGTTGCGGCCGGCTTCGTGTACATGATCGTTGCGGCCATCGTGAAGATGTTCGGCAGCGCATGGCTGAGCAAGCTGCTCCCGCCGGCACTTGTCGGCGCCGTTGTCATCATCATCGGCCTTGGTCTCTCCGCCACTGCCGTGAAGATGGCTATGTTC
Source organism: Actinobacteria bacterium HGW-Actinobacteria-1 (assembly GCA_002841355.1). Taxonomy (GTDB): domain Bacteria; phylum Actinomycetota; class Coriobacteriia; order Anaerosomatales; family Anaerosomataceae; genus UBA2286. The sequence goes on from PHFB01000001.1 coordinate 278,873, forward strand.
CCGCTTGCTGACCCGGCGCAGGGCATCAACCTCACCGGGCTTCTGGTAGCCTTCATTACCCTCGCGTCGGCGATCGCTTTCTCCTCGTACTTCAAGGGCTTCCTGAAGACCATCCCGGTCCTCATGGGCATCATCGTCGGCTACGTGGTCTCGATTCCGCTGGGGCTCGTGAGCTTCGACGGTATCGCCAAGGCCGCCTGGATCGGTCTGCCGAACATCACGCTCCCGAAGTTCGACATCACCGCCATCGCGATCATCGCTCCTGTCGCCATCGTGGTCATAGTCGAGCACATCGGGCACCTGTTGGTCATCAACGAGATCACAGGCAAGGACTTCACCCCGATGCTGCCCGAGTCGCTCTTCGGAGACGGTATCGCCACGGCGATCTCCGGCGCGCTGGGCGGCACGCCGTCCACCACGTACGCCGAGAACATCGGCGTCATGGCGGTTACCAAGGTCTACGCGACGCAGCTCTTCTGGTACGCCGGTGCTTTCGCGTTCATCATCGGCGGTTTCGTGCCCAAGTTCGGTGCGGCGATCTCCTCGATCCCGACGCCGGTCATGGGCGGCATCTCGCTACTGCTGTTCGGTCTCATCGCCTCGAGCGGTCTGCGCCTCCTGGTGAACAGTGGCATCGACTTCAGCCACAGCCGTAACCTGATCATGGCCTCGGTCGTGCTCGTCGTCGGCATCGGCATGGAGACCGGTGGGTTCTCGATCCCGCTCGGCAAGTACTCTGTTCCGGGTATGGCGCTAGCGACCTTCATCGGCATCCTGCTCAATCTGGTTCTGCCGAAGGAATCCGAGGGGCTCGCGGTGGATTCGCCGGACTTCACGGGCGAGTTCCAGGCGGAGTCAGCCGAGGATGCCTCGTAGGCACCAAAGAGTGACCGTACGCTAGACCGAATGGTCCGGCGTGCGCGCTCGACACATGACGGCCCCGGGCTGCGCGTATGGACGCGGTCCGGGGCTGCTTCATTTCTCGCACAATGACTGTGTCACGTGTGCGCGATATGGTGGGCACAGCCACCATGCTGCCCGTTCGGTAGGGGTACCTGCTCAAGCACACCTGCTACGCCGGATAATACATCTTATGTTAAGTCCACTATTTGGTGTCCCACACCCTGCTGGGACATAACCCTGGGATTGAACCGAACGTGCCCGAAGATGGGGCGCAACGCACTAGCGTCGGACTACTGCTCCAGCAGCTGCGGGAAGTACGCGTCTTCGAACTCGGTGTTGGTCATCTCGCCGAGATCCTCTTGGGCGGCCTCAAGCCAGGCGTACGCTTCATCCTGCGAGCCGAAGCGAGCCAGCACGGTGATGGCATCGTCGTTGTCGAACTCGACCGCCTCTACGCGGTAGACCTCTTCTTCCGTGAGGCGCTCTGAGGGGGGCCTACGCCACAGGATGTCCTCACGCCATTCAAGATCAGGGGAGTCGCCCTCGTCGACGTGCTTGACGCGCAAGCGATAGAACTCCCCTGCGTTCCCAATGACCTTGCGCCCCATCGACGTCCCTCCTACCGCTACTTCGACAGTTCGGTGTAGTTGCCACCCGCGGCGACCCAGCCCTCATCGCCTGCGTCATCACGCACCCGATACCAGCCGTTCGCTGTCTCGAGCAACTCCAGCGCCGTGCCTCGCTTGAGCTTCTTTATGACGTCCGAATTGGTCATCGGCTTCGTCCGCAAGTTGAGACCCTCGGCGAGCACCATGACGACAGGTGTCGTTGCTTCTCCGGTCGCGGTCCCCTCCCCGCTCGGATCGACGACATCCGTCGGCTCAGCAGATTGCGTAGTCTCCGAGCTTGTCGAGGTGTCGGGGGTCTTCGGAGCGCTGCGGTAGTCGCCATACCAGCTGAAGGCGATCGCAGCGAGGAGGACGAGCAGCGCCCAGGCCACCAGGCGTCTACCGATGCGCGCGAGGTCGTACATGCCTTCCGACTGCGGTTCCGCCATACCGTCCCCTCCTTCGACCGTCGGTCTTAGATGTACAAGCCGCCTCCATACACCGCCGTGTCATCCACATCGTATCGCTCGGCCTGTTCGCCGAGTAGCCGCACACCCTCATCGACGTGCGTGCGGACTCGTCCCAGATCGACCTCACCGAGCGCGTCAAGCGCCTCGACGCCTTCTTTCCCGGTGAGTCCGCCCGTCTGCCGCATCAGTTCCTTTGCGGCATCAGCCAGTTCGTTGGCAGCATCGTACAGATGCTTCGGCAACGGCATCGTCGCCAGCTCGTCAGAGAGTATGGCCATCTGCTGCGCAACCTCTTCGAGCGTCTTGCGCTCCTCGGCAGACGCGTCGAGCGCGAATGCCACGAGCTCGCCGTCAGTCGCCTTCGCGAGCGTCCCTACCAAGCTCTCGACGGTCTTCAGTGCCGCCTGCACGCCCTCGCGCTTTCCGATAAGGGTGACAACATATCGACGCACGGTTCTGCGCCATAGGAAGATCCCGGCGACGACCAGTCCGGCAACTGCAAGCAGCGCCACCACGACGATGAGAGCGATTGTCACACCCTGTGTCACGCAGTACCTCCACTTGACCGCGGGCGCCTAGTCCGTCCGACGGTTGTCCACAACTCGCTTCGCCTTGCCGGCGGTTCGCTCTATAGTACCAGCTTCTACCAAGCGAACCTTCGCGTGGAGACCGATCACGGCGTAGATGCGCTCGGCCACGCTCTTGGTGAATGCGACCATGTCAGCCATCACATCCGAGAATATCTCCTCGGCGACCTCAATCCTGACTTCGATGTCGTCCATCGCGCCATCCCGGTCGATCACGATGAGGTAGTGGGGCTGTATGCCCTCGATCTTGAACAGGACATCCTCGATCTGCGATGGGAACACGTTCACGCCTCGGATGATCAGCATGTCGTCCGTGCGCGCGCGCACCTTGCGCATCCGTGCCGCCGTACGCCCGCATGCGCATGCCGAGGTGTCGATGACCGTGAGATCGTGCGTGCGGTACCGCAGTACAGGAAACGCCTCCTTGGTGAGCGTCGTGATGATGAGCTCGCCCTCCTCCCCTTCTGCGACTGGTTCGCCGGTCTCGGGATGAACGACCTCGAACAGGAAGTGATCCTCGGCCATATGCAGACCGCACTGATGCTCGCATTCCCCAGACACGCCTGGACCCATGACTTCGGACAGCCCGTAGTTGTCTGTGGCAAGAATTCCCAGCCGCTTCTCGATCTCCTCACGCATACCTTCGCCCGACGGCTCCCCACCGAAGAGTCCCACGCGGAGCGGAAGCGACCGAACATCGATGCCAGCCTTCTCGGCCACCTCGGCGATGTAGAGCGCGTAGCTCGGCGTGCACACAAGCGCGGTGGTGCCGAAGTCCTGCATCATCATGAGCTGTCGCTCGGTGTTGCCCGCACCCGCCGGGAAGACGGTCGCACCGACGCGCTCGATGCCGTAGTGCATGCCCCATCCGCCCGTGAACATGCCGTATAGGAACGCCATCTGCACGCGATCGGCAGCCGTGACCCCTGCTGCCGACGCGATACGTGCGGTCAGCTCCGACCACGTGTTGAGGTCGCCTTTCGTGTACCCGACAACGATCGGCTTGCCCGTCGTGCCCGACGAGCTATGCACGCGAACGACCTGCTCAAGCGGCACGGCGAACATCCCGTACGGATACGTGTCGCGCAGCGCCGCCTTGTCAGTCATCGGCAGGCGCCGCACGTCATCGAGCGAGCGGATGTCCCGTGGGCGAACGCCAGCAGCGTCAAGGGCATCGCGGTAGAACGGAACTCGCTCGTACACCCATTCGACCGTAGCCTGCAGTCGCCTTAGCTGAAGCGCCGCGAGGTCCTGTCTCGGCATGGATTCGTATTCAGCGTTCCAGATCGGCATCGCTTCCCCCTACTCGTTGCCGTGCCATGCGCCGAGGTAGATCAAGCGCACATCGTCGTTATCTGCCAGTTCTGCCGCGGTTCCGCTCATCACAACACGCCCGGAACGCATCACATGGCCATGTTGCGCATGTTTGAGCGCAAGGTTCGCATCTTGTTCGACGAGCAGGATGCCGAGACCGTCGGCGCGTAGTGCATCCAGGACTTTGAAGATATCGGCGATCACCTTCGGCGCGAGGCCGAGCGATGGCTCGTCGAGCAGCAGTATTCGCGGCCGTGACATGAGCGCGCGGGCGATGGCGAGCATCTGCTGCTCGCCGCCAGAAAGCGTCGCCGCGGGCTGCTCGGAGCGCTCCGCAAGAACGGGGAAGAGCGTGTGCACGCGCTCCAGGTCGGCCGCCACCTCGGCAGCCACGCGCCTGGTATGAGCTCCGAGCGCAAGGTTCTCCGACACAGCCATCGGTCCGAAGAGCATGCGGCCCTCAGGAACAAGCGCGAGTCCCTGACGGACGAGCTTCTCCGGAGCGAAACCCGTGACTTCGTGCCCATCGAGCATCACGCGCCCCGCCGTGGGGCGCACGAGTCCAGCCAGCGCTTTGAGCAACGTGGACTTGCCGGCGCCGTTGGCGCCGATGATCGTGACGATCTCCCCGCGCGACACATCGAGAGACGCCTCACGCACGACAGGCACGTGGCCGTATCCGACATCGAGCGCAGTCACGGCAAGCAACGGCTCAGGCATCGACGATCACCTCGCCCAGGTACGCTTCGATGACCGCTGCGTCCTTCTGGATAAGCCGAGGCGATCCCTCGGCGATCTTCCTGCCGCGATCGAGCACGATGATCTCGTCCGAGATCTCCATGACCAACCCCATATCGTGCTCGACTATGAGAATCGTTGTCCCGTCAGCCTGGATACGGCGCAGACTCGCCGCAAGGGCGACCGTCTCGGTATTGTTCAACCCGGCAGCCGGTTCGTCGAGCAGCAGCAGCTTTGGAGCGGACGCGAGCGCGCGCGCGATTTCCACAAGCCTCCGCACGCCATGCGGCACGTCGGCTCCCGGCGCATCCCCGAACGCGTCGGCGCCCACCAGTCGCAGGAGGTGGTTTGCTCGCGCGATCGCGTCGCGCTCGACCGCCCGTGTGGGGGGCAGCCTCAGTGCCCCGGCAGCGAATCCTGTGCGCAAACGCGTATGCATGCCAACCAAGACGTTCTCAGTGACCGTCATCTCACCAAACATCTGCGTGTTCTGGAACGTGCGCGCCATGCCTGCGCGAACGACGCGGTGTGGCTGCAGCCCGACGATCGAGGTGTCGGCGAAGAGGACTTCGCCGACGTCTGGCCGGTCGAAACCCGTGAGCAGATTGAACAGGGTGCTCTTCCCCGCTCCATTGGGTCCTATGAGTGCCTTGATCGTCCCTTCATAGACGTCGAACGAGACGTCATCAACCGCGACGAGTCCTCCGAACCGCTTTGAGAGCCCCCGTGCAGCCAAGAGCGTCATTCGGCCTCACCCACCCTCGGCGAGCGCCGCAGCAACCCGGCCACGCCACCTGGTGCGAAGAGGAGCACCAGGATCATCACGATGCCGGCGATATCGGCCTCCCAGTCCTGGAGGAACGAGACGACCTCTCTCGGCAGTCCCGGAACGAGGGCGTCTACGTACGGAAGCAGGGTCAACAGCACGCAGGCGACGACTGGACCGGTGACAGAGCCCGTTCCACCAAGGACCACCATGGCAACAAGGAGCACCGAGAACTCGAGCGAGAACGTCGTCGGCGAGATGAACCCGACTGCGCTCGCGTAAAGCGCACCTGCGAGGCCGGCCAACCCGGCGGACAGTGCGAACACCTGGACCCTGAGGCGCCCGGTATCGATCCCGCATGCCTGTGCACCAAGCTCAGCTCCATGAAGCGCACGCAGGGCTCGGCCAGGGCGCGTGCGCACAAGGTTCGCTGCAAGAACGAGCACGACGATCGCCGTGATCCAAACGAGGAGGTACACACCGCTGGGAGTATCGATCTTGAATGACCCCAGCGACGGATACGGAATCCCCCGCAAGCCGTCGTTACCGCCAGTAATGCCTCGCGCCTCGATGAACAGCACGGTCATGATCTCGCTGAACCCGAGAGTCGCCATCGCGAGATAGTGTCCCTTCAACCGAAGCATCGGCAGGGAGAGCACGAAGCCAACCAGGGCAGCCAGAAGCGCAGCGACGAGCGTGGCCACGAGCCAGGGAACGGCGGCCTCCCCGGTCAGGTACCCGGCTGTATACGCACCGATCCCGAAGAACGCCGCGTGCCCAAGTGAGATCTGCCCCGCATAGCCGAACAGGAGCGCAAGACCGGCGACCACGATGAGATTCAACCCCACGAATGTGAGGACCTTGAAGAGATACCGGTCGGTCGTCATAAACGGCATTGCCAGTACGAGGATGACGCCGACGGCTGGCACAAGCGTACCGGCAAGCCGACTACGCATCGATGTCGGCCTCACACCTTCTCCCTTCCGCTCTTGCCGAGCAGCCCCTGCGGACGCAGGAACAGCACAGCGAGAAGCAACACCAGGGAGATCGCATCCTTGTACGTACTCGAGATGAACGCCACCGAGAGACTCTCCAGCACGCCGAGTACGAGCCCGCCCACAACCGCAGCGATCGGATTGCCGAGCCCACCGAGAATCGCAGCAGCGAAACCCTTCAGGCCCGCCCGGGCACCAACGTCGAAGGCGGTCTGCGTGAGCGGCGCAACCGCTGCGCCGCCCAGTGCGCCGAGTGCTGCGGCCAGACCGAAGGAGATCATCACCACCCCAGCGGTATCGATCCCCATGAGGCGAGCGGCATCGTGGCTGAGCGAACTCGCACGCATCGCTCGCCCAAGTTTCGTCTTGGTGTACAGAAGCGTAAGCCCGACGACCGCCACGATCGTCAGCCCCCAGATCCAGAGCACCTGCCGGTCGATAGCAGCGCCAAGCAATAGAACCGGTGGTCCTGGCGTGAAAGCTGGGAGCGCCATCTCGTTCGGTCCGAAGATGTGCCGGGCGAGCGATTTGAGCACCATCGATGCACCGATGGTGATAATGATGAGCACCAGCGCACCTGAATCACGGCGGGGTCGCAACGCGAAACGCTCCATCGCTACTCCCACCCCAGCCGAGAGCAGCACGGCCGCGAGAATGGACAGCGGCAACGGCAGACCCATACGCACGCCAGCGACGGCAAGCATCCCGCCCAGCATGAAGAACTCGCCCTGAGCGAAATTGATGATGCCGGTTGAGGCGTAGACAAGCGTGAACCCGAGACCGACGAGTGCGTACACCGCACCGTTCTGGAGTCCCGATATCAGGAACTGCAGCAGCTCCGAGCTACTCATCGATCACCCGAGCGAGTCTCGTCACTTGTCCAGTACCCACGTCGCACCGTCGACACGATAGAAGACAAGCTCCTCTTCGGTGAGACCGTTATGGTCCTCGGGACTGTAAGCGAAGGTACCACCGACACCCACAAGCCCATCCGTCGCTTCAATCGCGTCCCGTAAGGATGCGGGTGTTGCTTCACCTTCGACTCGCTTGAGCGCGTCGGTCACCACCAGGAACGCATCGAATGCGTGACCTGCGAAGATGTCCGGAGCAACGCCGTACGCGAAGGAGTAGTCGGCGATGAACTTCTGCGCGACCTCGAACGCAGGCGTGCCCTCTCCGTACGCCTCGGGAACGAGGATCTTGCCGGCTGCGAAGCGGAATCCCTCAGCGGCGTCACCCGCTCCCTCGATGAATTCACGGCGGCCGTTGCCCGGACTGCCAACGAGCGGCACCGACATCCCGAGCTGCTTGATGTTCTTAGCGACGATGGCCGCTTCCTTGCCGGCATTCCACATCAGCACAACATCGGGAGACGCTGCTTTGATCTTCGTGAGCTGGGCGGTCATGTCGGTATCACCGGGGTTGAAGGTCTCATCGGCGACGATCTTCACGCCAGCGGTATCCGCGTCTTTGAGTATCAGATCATGTCCGTCTTTGCCGTAGCCGCCGGTATCAGAAATCACGGCGACGTTAACGAGACCTCGATCCTTGAGCGCCTTGAGTGTGAACGGAACGACGATCCGGTTCGGCCATGGTGTCTGGAAGACGTTCTTGTCGAACTCGGCGGTGATGACCGAACCGCCGGCCATGGAGACCTGCGGGACACCTGCGCGATCGATATCATCGCGCAGCGCCATGGTCTGGCTCGTGCCGGTCGCGCCGATGACGGCGATGACGTTCTCCTGCTCGAGCAGACGCGCAACCGCGGCCTGGGCTTTCGCCGGGTCGGTGGCGTCGTCCTCGAAGATGACCTCGACCTGTCGGCCGTTGATGCCGCCAGCGTCGTTGATGCGCTTCATCTCCATCTCGATCGCCTTCTGCTCAGGCGTGCCGAGACCCGCATAGCTGCCCGAAAGCGAGACGATCGCACCGATGCGATACGGCTCGGCGCTCCCCTCTCCCGTCGCAGACCCGCTGCTGCCCTTGCTCGAGCAGCCTGCGACAGTCGTCACCATGAGCATCGCGACAAGTGCTGCCGCAACCACCCTCCGCCGTGTCTTCATAGCGCCCTCCGATCCCCGGTTCCCCTTGGTAGTACAGACTACGCGGAAGCGATCTCCGCCTGACCGACCAGCCGCACGGGCTTGTCGGCCAACAGATGGAGCGCCCGCTCCACGTCGGCCACATTCACAACGACATATGTCGCGATGAGCGAGTATACATACTCGATGTTCACACCAGCTGCAGAGACCAGTTGTAGAACGCCGGCGAGCCCGCCCGGCACGTCCGGTAGATCGATGCAGATGACGTCATCCTCACGAACGGTGAATCCAGCTGCGCGAAGGGCGCTTGCAGCGTCCTCGGGCCGATCCACGATGAGCCGGAGAATCCCGAACTCGGCGGTGTCCGAAACGGAGAAGCCCCGGATGTTGATCCCGCCATCCCCAAGGATCCCGGTCACTTCACTGACTCGACCAGACTTGTTCTCGATGAACACCGACAGCTGCTTGACGCTCATCTCGTTCACAGATCACACACCCCTTTCGCACACGCGGCGCGACCAAGTTCGAACGCACGAAGGTTGTCTTCTACCGTCTTCGGTGGGACCCGAGCGGCAATGATATCCCGCCAGGTCTGCTCGGCGAATGGCAGCCCGTACGATGCCGCGCCGAGGAGCACGACGTTGGCGGATCGCGGACTGCCCGCCTCACACGCCAGGGCTTCGGCGTCGATGAAGACCGCCCCTTCGTACTGCAGCTCCGCTTCCACGCCCTGCGCCGGCCCGACCGCGCCGGTGAGAACGGGCAGCGGCTGGATGGTACGGCTGTTCACGACGAGCCGACCTGTCTTGGACAGGTACTGCAGCTTGCGGGCGGCCTCGGTTATCTCGAACGCGATGAGGTGATCCGCAACCCCGGTGTCGATAATGGGCGCGTGGACCTTCTCACCGAATCGGACAACGGTATCGACGGAACCGCCGCGCTGGGCCATGCCGTGGACCTCCGAGAGCTTCACGTCATGACCTTCGGCGACGGCGACCTTGGCGATCACGTCACCGGCGAGAATCGTTCCTTGCCCGCCCACGCCTACGAGGACAACGGTGGTCACTTCACTCATTTCAGACCACCTCCGAAGTCACATGCGGGTCCAACGGTGACGATGGCGTTGTAGCGGCAGACTTGCACGCATTGCCCACATCCAACGCAGATCGCCGTATCGATCACGGGCTGCCCGGTCTGAAGCTTCATGATGGCGGGACAGCCGAGCCGTACGCAGACACCGCACCGGGTGCAGAGTTCCTCATCGATCGCAACGGGATCGGCGTCGGACCGGACGATGAGGGCGCATGGGGACTTGGCGATGATGACGCTCAGGCCATCGCGCTCCGTCTCCTCGGTGAGTGCGGCCAATGTGGCAGTCATGTCGAGAGGATCGACTGTACGGACCGATCGCACTCCAAGCGCGGTACACAGGGCGACAAGATCAAGCGCGGGTGCCGGATCCCCGACAAGCGTCTTGCCCGAGACCGGATTACCCTGGTGGCCAGTCATTGCGGTCGTCCGGTTGTCGAGTATCACGATCGTGCCCTCGGCACCGTTGTAGACCATGTCGAGGACACCGGTGATGCCCGAGTGAGCGAACGTCGAATCGCCGATCACGCCAACCACCGGGCGCCCTTCGGTCGCGCCAGTCATGCCAAGACCGTGCGCCATTCCAACGCTCGCTCCCATGCATACACACGTATCCATGGCCGAAAGCGGCGGCAGTGCGCCGAGGGTGTAGCACCCGATGTCGCCCGTGACGACCGCCTTAAGCTTGCCGAGTGCCCAGTACACCCCGCGATGAGGACAGCCGGGGCAGAGCAACGGCGGCCGGGGTGGTAGATCGTTGATCGCATCGCGGAGCTCTGCCGGCTCAGCACCGAACGCACGGGCGATAAGCCCCGGCGAGAGCTCGCCTATTGCCGAGAGCCCGGTCTCTACAAGCTTGATACCGAGTGCTTTCAACCTCGACGTAAGGTACGGGTCAAGCTCCTCGACCACGGCAAGCCGCTCGACTTTCGATGCGAACTCAGCAATGAGCGCCTCGGGTAGCGGGTTGACCATGCCGATCTTGAGGATCGACGCCTCGGGCAGAGCTTCGCGCACGTACTCGTACACGATGCCAGAGCAGACAATCCCAAGGCCCGGGTCCCGCATCTCGATGCGGTTCAGGTCGCACTCGTTGGAGAACGCCGAAAGCCGCTCCAACCGGGCGGCAAGATCGACCCGGCGGGCGCGTGCGTTCGCCGGCATCATCACCCATTTGCCGGGCTGCTGCTTGAACTCGACCGGAGCGGCTACCCTTCGTTCCCCGACCTCGACGAGACTCTTGGAGTGCGAGATGCGCGTGGTGGATCGAATAAGGACCGGCGTGTCGAACTGCTCGGAGATATCGAACGCGGCGCGCGTGAACGCAAGCATCTCCTGGCTATCCGAGGGCTCGAGCATCGGCACCTTCGCGAAGGCGGCGTAGTTGCGGCTGTCCTGCTCGTTCTGACTCGAATGCATTCCCGGGTCATCCGCGACCAGCAGAACATAGCCTCCCCCGACACCGATATATGACAGCGTGAAGAGCGGGTCCGCGGCGACATTCAGGCCCACATGTTTCATGGTCACCAGCGCGCGCTTCCCGCCGTAACTGACGCCGGCGCCCACTTCGGCGGCGACCTTCTCGTTCGGTGCCCACTGACAATTGACGTCGTCGTACTTCGACAGGTTCTCGAGGACCTCAGTGGATGGCGTCCCGGGGTAGCCGACCCCAACCGAGACACCGGACTCCCAGGCCCCTCTCGCAACCGCCTCATTCCCCGACATGAGCGAGCGCGTCAACCGGTCACCTCCAGAACGGATACCTACCGCGAATGAGCGGAATTCGCTGAATCATAGCACAGCAAAGCATGCAAAAGCCCTCGTCGGAAGCACCAGCGAGCACCGTTCAGACCGGCCTTGGCGACTCTAGAAGCGGGACGCTCCAACGTAGTCGCCGCTCTTGGAGATGCGATCGGTGAGTGACGACACTTTCACGACGTCACCCGTGCTCGGCGCGTGGACGTAGTTGCCATTGCCTACGTAGATGCCGACGTGATGGATCCGCGATGCATCACCCGCCGTACCGAAGAAGACCAGGTCGCCCGCGCGCAACAGATCCAGGCGGTTGGCGGCGATATGCGCGCCGACGTTGTATTGGCTTCGGCTCGTTCGCGGAAGCGTGATACCGAGCTGCTTGTAGACGTATTGGCAGAGTCCAGAGCAGTCGAATCCTGAGGGTGTCGTACCACCCCACTTGTAGGGGACGCCAAGGTACTGGAGCGCGATTCCTACGGCCTCGGGGTGCCCGGCCGGAAGATTCCCTTCCGAGGTGGGCGGCCGCCCGCCGGATCCGTGCGCCGCCAGCGCCGCGGCCTGAGCCGCTCGCTCTGCCGCCAGCTTCGCCTGACGTTCCTTCTCGGCCTCGATCAGTGTCTTGACCTCGGCGTTAAGCGACGCAACGTACGCTTCCTGCTTCGCGATTTGCGCCTCGATGCCTTTGGCGCGTGTCTCCGTCTCCGTCTTGAGCGCCACTTGCTCGGCCTCACGGCTCAACAGCGAGGTCTCAAGAGCCTCGACCTGAGCCTTCGACGCCTTCACCTGCTTCACGAGTTCGGCATCGCTCCGGTTGATACGCCTGAGCAGTTCAACGCGGCTAACGAAGTCTTCGAACGACGTCGTGCCGAGCAACACGCCCAGCACGTTCGTGCTCCCCTCCTTGTAGATGGCTGCAGCACGATCGCCCAACCGTGCCTGCGCATCGGCGAGATCACGATTCGCGTTCTCCAAATCGGCTTGCGTGCGACGGATATCCTCGCGCGTCTTGTCGAGAGCTTCGGAAATCGCGTTGTATTCCTCGACCTGAACCTCGAGTTCGGTGGCCATCGCATCGAGCTTGTCCTGGGCGACATTGGCCTCGCTGCGCTTCTTCTCGATGGCGGCGTTGCTCGGTTCGGCAGATGCTGGCACCGTGCCGAAAAGCAGTGTGATGGCGATCGCGCAGACAAGGAGCGCACGCCAGGGTTGACTCACGGATGTGGACCGCACGATGCACCTCCAACTGCGTCTGTAAGCTACGTCAAGAGGGCGGCCGGTCGATCTGAAACCGAACGAACACACTTCGGATATTACCACAATCGGGTAAGGCAGAGAGGCCGTCGGACATCCGACGGCCTCTCGTTACCTTCGAAGCGAACGTCGCTAGTCGACGTGTATGAGCGAGATGATCTTGGAGTCGCCGAGCTTCTCACGACCCCCGAGGAAATCGAGCTCGATGAGGAATGCGAACCCTGCCGTACGAGCGCCGGTAGCCGCGACAAGCGCGTTCTTGGCCGCAGCCGTGCCGCCAGTTGCGAGGACATCGTCGACGATCAGAACGACATCACCAGGCTCAAGCGCATCGGCATGAATCTCGAGCGAGTCGGTACCGTACTCAAGTTCGTACTCGGCCTTCGTGGTTGTCCACGGGAGCTTGCCCGGCTTGCGGGCCGGTACGAAACCCGCTCCGAGCTTATAGGCAAGCGCACCACCGAAGATGAAGCCGCGTGCCTCGGCGCCGAGAACCTTCGTGATCCCTGCGTCGGCAAACGCCTCGGCGATGGTGTCGATTGCGCCACGAAAACCCTCTGGGCTCGCCAGAAGCGGCGTGATGTCCTTGAAGATGATGCCTTCTTTGGGGAAATCCGGGATGTCGCGAATGTACGTAGACAGATCCACTAGCGTCTCCTTATTGAAGCGGTCGGAACACGCGTTCCACAGTAGCGCGGAACCGCGGCGATAACCAGTACGACTAGAGGTGCGAGCCGAGCGTCGCGAGTTGAGCCCGGGTTCCCAGAACCACCAGCTCGTCCCCTGCCGCAAAGATAGTCTCGGCGGGCGGGTTCGCATTCAGAACGCCCGAGGGCGAACGCACGGCGAGGATGTACGCGCCCGTGCGATCTCGGATCTGTGCCTCGCGGATTGACTTCCCTATCAGTGGGGATGCTGTGCCAACTGTGACAGAATCGAGACGGAACTCGATCTCATCTCCGTGCGTCACGACATCCAGGTAATCCGAGACCACGGGGTGCAGGACCATGTCGGCCATGCGCCGTCCGCCGATGACATTCGGCGTGAGAACCCTGTCTGCGCCTGAGCGCAGGATCTTGGCCTCGGAAACCACTGATGATGACCGGGCAACGATGTAGATCGAAGGATTCAGGGAGCGGGCGGTCAGCGCAACGAAGAGGTTGTCGGCGTCGGTGTCGACGGCCGTGACCAGTCCTTTGGCGCGTTCGACTCCGGCCTCCTTGAGCACAGCCTCGTCCGTAGCGTCACCGTGTACGAAGAGCCAGCCCGCCTCCTCGGCAGCCTGACGGCACTCCTCACAGCTGTCGATTACTACGAACGTGACGCCCTCATCCGCGAAAGACCGCGCAACGACCGAGCCGACTCGACCGATGCCGACGACGATGTGATGATCCGACAGTTCGCTGATGCGCTTATGCATGCGGCGTCCCTCCAGGAGTGTCCGCAGGTGGCCTTCGAACATGAACTCGATGATGGTTCCGAACGAGTATGCGATACCGCCGACTCCGGCGAAGATGAGCCCGATCGTGAATATCCTTCCGGCATCCGAAAGCGGTGCGACTTCCCGGTAGCCGACGGTTGCAATCGTTATGACCGTCATGTAGAGCGAATCCAGCAGTCCCCAGCCCTCGAGCACCTGATACCCCACGGTACCCGCCACCAGCACAGCCAAGAGAAGCGACGCGGCGATGATCACGCGACGGAGCATCAGCCCATCACGCCATCGTGAAGCGTTGCCAGGAACGGCAGGTTGCGATAACGGCCACCGAGGTCCATTCCGTATCCCACCACGAATCGATCGGGGATTCGCGTCCCAACGTAATCGATCGCCAGATCCGCGATGCGACGCACGTCTTTGTCGAACAGCGCGCACACCGCGATGCTCGCCGGTCTGCGCTGCCTGAGAACTCCGAGCAGGTAGTTCAATGTCAGGCCGGTGTCGATGATGTCCTCAACCACCAGGACATCTCGGCCGGCGATGGAGTCATCCAAGTCCTTGGTGATACGAACAGCGCCGCCACCGTCTCCATACGCCGAGATCGCGAGGAAGTCGAGCGTCAGTGGGAGATCGATCGCGCGACACAGGTCCGCGATGAAGACGAATCCACCGCGGAGCACGGTCACCAGCGCGAGATCACGTCCCTGGTAGTCGGCGGTGATCTGGGAGCCGAGCCGGGCAACGATCTCAGCGATCTCCTCCGAGGAGTACATAACGCCCTCAAGCGCGGGGTCGTGGAACGCGTGATATCCCTTCACTCGTCAGACCCCGGGTCCGTACCGCGGGCGGCGTCCAGTCCCCCACCCTCGCTATGCGAGCGCTCCTGAACGGGAATGCCGTACTTGAAGAGAAGCCGACGGAAGTCCTTCTGGTACAGGATCTTGATGTTGATCTCCGGATAGAGTTCCTTCAAACGCCGAACCTTGCGGTTCTTCTTTGTGACGAGTTTCTGGTTCATCGTGGTGAGCTCGATGAACAGCCCGAAGTCCGGGAGGTAGAAGTCTGGCGCGAATGATGCGATGACGTTGCCCTCTCCATCCCATTCGATCGGGAACGACCGGGGCTCGTACTCCCATTCGATCCGATAGAAATCGAGAATCTGGGCCGCCACACGTTCGCTTGGATGCGCGAAGGAGATACCTGCGACTCTGGCCGAGACAGGCAGTGACTCGCCGGGCTCATCGATCCTGTCGGTCATAGCGCCCTACATGACATCGTCGAACACGCGCGCCAGCGCGCGATGGAGCATCGAGCGCTTGAGCGCGCCTGTGAGCTCCATCAATTCATTGAGTGTATCCATGAGCTTCTGTCGAATCTCCGGCGTACGGTGCCGGACAGACGGCATCAGGGCCTGCGAGAAGAACGTTGCCTCACGCTCGGCGAACGTTTCATACATGCGAAGATGACGCGGCTCGATTCCGAACTTCCGCAGATCCCAGCACGCGTGAGCGATAGCGATATCAGAACCGACGATCTCATCCCCCCGCTCGCCCGCAACGAGCCCAACGAGACCGAAATCGGAGAGCTCCTTCACGAACGATGTAGGCAGACCAAGAACATCCGGAGCCTGTGAGACGGGAATCGCTTCGGCATCGTCAAGCGGAAGCGCCATCGTCTCGCTTCGCGAGACCGCAGGCTGCAGCTCCGGCGGAACCCGACCCTTGTCGATGTCCTTCAGCTTCTCGCGAATCACTGCAAGCGGCATGAAATGCTCCTTCTGCAGCCGCAGAACGAGCTCTATACGCGAAACATCCGCCGGGTGGAACTTCCGGTATCCCCCACCCGTGCGTTCTGGCGAGACAAGACCTTCGTCCTCGAGGAAGCGGATCTTCGAGATCGAAAGGTCCGGGTACTGTTCGGTGAGCTTGTCGACGACCTCGCCGATCGTCATGTACTCGCGGTGGGAATCGGCCATACTATGCGCCCCCTCCGGAGAGATAAATCATCCGGAAACGTCCGATCTGAAGCGAATCACCATTATGAAGAAGCGCCTTGTCGACCAGAACGTCGTTCACATATGTGCCATTGAGCGATCCTGCGTCCTCGACGGTGACCCCCTCCGGCGACCGTCGGAGCCGAGCGTGGCTGCGTGAGACGGTGACGTCGTTCAAGAAGATCGCCGATTCTGGATCGCGCCCGACCGACAGATCGTCGTCGTCGATGTAGAAGCGCTCACCTATCTCGGCTCCCTTGTGAACCACCAATACCGGGCCCTCAGCATGTGCTCCCTCGGGAACACCCGTGACCTCTTCGGCAGCGATGGGCTCGAAGGACGCCGTAGCGCCCACAAGGCGCGCGCCGCACGAGGCGCAGACGCGATCATCTGCGCGTACAGCACTGTCGCATGCGGGACATCTGTCCATATCGACCACCTCTATCACTGCGCAGGGATGAGGCGCGTACTACTCCAGGAAGCCGAACTCGCGCTTCTTGAACGACTGTGCGATCTGCTCTTCAAGTGCTGCCCCGACTTCCGGGTTCTCAAGCACGCGAGAGAGCTTCTCCTCGCTCAGACGGTTCTTGACATACGGATCGTGGAGCGCCTCGGTGAGCTTCCTGCCGTTGTGCACCTCACGGATGACGTACTCGACCACGCGCTCTTCGATGACATCGATGGCGAGATCGTTCAGAAACGCCTGGATCTTCTCGGCAACAGTCGACACGCTTCCTCCTCGTGAATTCATACCTTCTGCGGCGTTGTCGGCCTACTCGTCCCAGTCATCGTTCTCGTTGATGGCAGCGACGTCGAACTTGGATACCCCGTGCAGGTCGCTCGACATGATGTCTATGAGACGTTCGATATCGTGACCCGACACCACGTCCCCACCGGATTCCCGCTGGGATTTGAGACGACGGACCAACTCGGCGCGAAGAATGTCGATCTTGCCGTGAAGCACCCGTCTGCGATAGCTGACCTTCTGCTCGTCTTCGTACAGGTCGTCGAGCAGCTCTCTGAGCTCCTCCACGGACTTGTCCTCGAGGTTGAGCAGCGCATCATCGATGTTGCGCTTCTTGTCCTCGCCCATCGTCCCTCCCAGTGTCAGGGAACCCTTCGGCCCATACCCGGATTGTAGCAGAAAGCACCGACATGACCCGCCTCTACCTCGGCCTTACCTCGACCCTCACGGCATGAGTCTGAACTCATCGACGCAAGCCTCGGCATAGCGCACTTCAGAGTCCGTCAATCGATCTGGCTCGAGCTTGATTCCGAGGGTCGACTCGAAGCCCTTACGAACCGCAGTGATGATCGATTCGGATGGCGGAACGTCGCCGAGAACGTCGGACAACGTGGCGGTCGCGGCGCGCAGTCGGCCGGAGCCTTCCTGTCCGAGGCGGAATACCGACGCCTCAGCGTCGGTATCGCGACTGCGCACGAACGACCCGTGCTGGAGCACCGAGTCGTGCTCCCAAACCTGCGCACTCCCGGAGAGCTTAGCCGCGCCAAGCGAGAGATCGGCAGGCGTGGCGTGCAGATAGCATGCGCCCGAGCCCTTCTCGCCATGCGCGCGAGCCGTGAGATCCGCCGGGACTCCAAGCGTCTGGTATGTTGCCGCAAGTGCCCCGCACAGCAGTTTGTAGCTGGCGCTTACACCCCTGGGCATGCCGTCTGCGATACCGGCGACCACAGAGTACGTCACCTCGTCATCGTGCAGCACGCCGCGACCGCCGGTAGGGCGCCGCACAACGTCGAAACCACGCATGACGCAGTACATGAGGTCCACGTCGTTGACCGACTGGAACCGTCCAAGCGTGACCGTCGGCGCGCGCCAAGCGTACACGCGAAGCGTGGGAGGAGACTCCCCCGCTTCGCGAGACGCAAGGACGGCCCGGTCAACGGCCATGTTCCATGCGCCGTCTTGCGGGCCGTCCTCTATGAATCGCCATGTCTGCACGCGCAGCAGCGCCTCCTGGAGCTACTCCGCGGGCTTCCACGCAAGATCGGGCTGCTTCACCGCTGCGGCCTCGTCGAGCCTGCGAACGGGCGTCGTATAGGGCGCCTCGTGAAGCATCTCAGGATTCTCTTCCACCTCGCGGGCGATGGCGAGCATCGCATCCACAAACTCGTCGAGCACTTCCAGGCTCTCGGTCTCGGTGGGCTCGATCATGATCGCTTCGTGCACGAGCAGCGGGAAGTACACCGTCGGCGGATGAACGCCGTGATCGAGCAGACGCTTGGCCATATCCAGCGTCCTCACGCCGTGCTGCTTACGCTGCCGTTCGCCTGAGAGCACGAACTCGTGCATGCAGGTACGGTCATACGCGAGGTCAAACGCTCCCCGCAGCCGCTCTTTGACGTAGTTCGCCGAGAGGACGGCTTGCTCGGATACTTCCGTGATGCCTTCAGCACCGAGCGCCCGGATGTACGTGTACGCGCGCACGAGCACGCCGAAGTTGCCGAGGAACGCCTTGATGCGGCCGATCGAGCGCGCCGGCGTCGCAAGCGCGAAGCTGCCATCGGCATCCTTCACGACAACCGGACCCGGCAGGAACTCGGCAAGCGCGTCCGTCACGCAGACCGGGCCTGCACCCGGTCCGCCGCCGCCGTGCGGCGTGGCGAACGTCTTGTGCAGGTTGATATGCATGGCATCGAAGCCCATATCACCCGGACGCACCTTGCCGAGGATAGCGTTCAGGTTCGCGCCATCGCAGAACGCAAGCGCGCCGACTGCGTGCACCATATCGGTTATGGCAACGATGTTCTCGTCGAACAGCCCGAGGGTGTTCGGGTTCGTCAACATGAGCGCAGCGACATCGGTGTCCAGCGCGGCCTTGAGCGCTTCAAGGTCGACGCCGCCGCGGTCGTTACTCGGCACCTGGGTGACCGAATAGCCGCACATCGCAACGGTAGCGGGGTTCGTACCGTGCGCGGTGTCAGGGATGATGACGCGCTTGCGCGCGTCGCCGTTAGCCACGTGGTACGCGCGGATCGCCATGAGCGCGGTGAGCTCGCCATGAGCGCCGGCCGCCGGCTGTAGCGAGACGGCGGGCAGCCCGGAGATCTCACCAAGCGCGTCCTGGAGGCCGTGCATCAGCCCAAGCGCGCCCTGGACGGACTCGGCAGGCTGATACGGATGGATTGCCGAGAACCCGGGCAGGCGACACGCCCACTCGTCGATGCGCGGGTTGTACTTCATGGTGCAGGAGCCGAGGGGGTAGAACCCGCTGTCGACGCCGAAGTTCACGCTGGCGAGGTGCTGGTAGTGCCGGGCGATCTCGATCTCGGTCACGTGCGGAAGACGCACGGCACGCGAACGCGCGCCCGAGCCGAGCGTGGCCGCCATATCGATGTCGGGCACATCGAGCGTCGGCGCCTCAACACAGCGAGACTCGGGCGAACCGATCTCGAAGATGAGCGGGCGTGCCACCGCTTCGCGCTTCATATGCTCGCTCACAGCGACACCACCTCTCCGACGAAGCGGTCCATCTGTGCGCGTGTGCGCTTCTCGGTCACTGCGAAGAGCACGAGTCCGGCGTAGTCGTCGGAGAACCGCGACACGTCGAGACCCGCCAGGAAGCCGCGCTCCAGCATCGCGTGCTGCATCGCGGCGATGTCGCCGTCGTAGCGCAGCGCGAACTCATTGCCGAACGCAGCATCGCTCACCGCCGAGAACCGACCTGTTGCGATGAGAACGTCGTGCAGGTAGTGCGCCTTGGCGATGCACGCACGGCCGATGCCCTCAAGTCCCACGGTTCCGACCGACGCCAGGTACACTCCGGCAGCAAGCGCGTTGAGCGCATGGTTCGAGCAGATGTTGGATGTCGCCTTCTCGCGACGGATGTGCTGCTCGCGCGTTTGCATCGTGAGCACGAAGCCGGGACGACCATCCACGTCGGTGGTTCGTCCGGCGATACGTCCGGGCATCTGGCGGATGAACTGCTCCTTGCACGCGAAGAACCCGAAACCGGGGCCTCCGAACGCCATCGCATTGCCGAGTGGCTGCCCCTCGCCGACAACGATGTCAGCACCAAGAACGCCGGGTGCCTCCATGACGCCGAGTAGGATCGGGTTGGACGCAACCACAACAAGCGCGCCCGCCTCATGCGCCACCGCCGCGATTGCGGGAACGTCCTCCACGCAGCCAAGAAACGACGGCGATGCGACAAGCACTGCGGCCGCGTCGACGGCAAGGCCAGTGAGCGCCTCGATGTCGGTCACGCCCGCTGTGGCAGGGCAGGTCACGACCTCGATCATGCCCGACTCGGCATAGGTCGCGAGAACCTCGAGCCACTCGGGGTGGGCCGCTCCGCTGACGACGACGCGGTGGCGTTTCGTCACGCGAGCGGCCATAAGGGCCGCCTCGACGAAGGCAGTCGCCCCGTCGTACATCGATGCGTTAGCGACGTCCATTCCGGTTAGGGCACACACCATCGACTGATACTCATAAATGGCCTGAAGCGTGCCCTGGCTGATCTCAGGCTGGTATGGCGTATACGCCGTGAAGAACTCGGGCTTGCTCACGACCGAATCCACGATCGCCGGGATGTAATGGTCGTAGCAGCCTCCGCCGAGGAACGACACGAGCCCGCCTGTGTTCGAGACAGCGAGCGCCTCGATCTCGGCAGCGAGGTCGATCTCGCTCATGCCCGATGGCAAAGCGAGCGGCCGCGCAAGGCGGACGCTCGCAGGTATGACTTCGAAGAGCTCGTCGACGGTGCGCGCACCGACGGCGTGCAGCATGGTCTCACGCTGCTCGCAGGACACCGGTATGAAGCGCATGCCTTAGGCTTCCTCAGCGATAAAGGCTTCGTACTCCTCGGCGGACATAAGCTCGTCGAGCTCAGCAGCGTCGCTCATCTTGATCTTGAGCATCCAGCCGTCGCCGTACGCATCCTCGTTGACCGTCTCGGGAGCATCGCCCAGGGCGTCGTTCACTTCGACGATCTCACCGGTGAGCGGCGAGAAGAGCTCGGAGACGGACTTCACGGACTCGATCTCACCGAAGCTCTCGCCTGCGGCAACCTCGTCACCAACGGAGGGCAGATCGACGTAGACGACCTCGCCGAGCTGGTCCTGAGCGAAATCGCTGATGCCGATGATGGCAACGTCGCCATCGAGTTTGACCCACTCGTGCTCTTTGTCGTACTTGAGATCCTTCGGATACATTCGGTTGTGCTCCTTTCGGGTGTCTGTCTACGACGAAAGCGCCGAGAGTGACGTCTGCTTGACGAACGGTGGTCGGACGACCGTGGCTGCGACTTCCTTGCGGCGAATCGCGATCACAAGCTCCGTGCCAGGCGCGGAAAGCTCCGCTGGAACGTATGCCGTCGCGATGCCGTGGGCAAGCGTCGGTGAGTACGTGCCGCTTGCCACCTTACCCACCTCGGTGCCTTCATGCAACACAGGATACTCGTGCCGTGGAACACCCTCCGACACCTCTAGGCCAACGAGCTTGCGTGCAGGTCCCGATTCCCGCACCCGCGATATTGCCTCGGCGCCGATGTAGCCCGTCTTCGCCTTCGGAACGACCCATCCCAGACCAGCCGAGATGGGATCGACGCCGCGGTCCATGTCGCTGCCGTAGAGCGGGTAGCCCATCTCGAGCCTAAGCGTGTCGCGAGCCCCGAGCCCACACGGCGTGACCTCGGCGAATGAGAGCAGCAGGCGCCAGACGGCAACCGCATGATCCGCATGGCAAACGATCTCGACGCCGTCCTCGCCTGTGTAACCGGTCCGCGCGAGCAGAACCGGGATCTCATCGAGCCGAGCCTCGGCGATATGGAAGCGAGCCGGCGGCTCGAACCCTTCGCCTGCAAGGCTGGCGATGACCTCAAGCGCCTGTGGGCCCTGAACAGCGATCAGACCGGTCCGATCCGATTCATCCACTGCCTCGACGCCCTCGGGCAGGTGTGAAGTGATCCAGTCCCAGTCGGTCTGGCGGTTGGCAGCATTCGCGATGATGAGGTACTCGAGGTCACCGGTGTGGTACACGATGAGGTCATCGATGATGCCGCCGTCCTCATCACACATGACGGTGTAGAGCGCGCTGCCGAGTTCATCGATCTTGTGAAGATCGTTCGTGACGATCGACTGAAGCGAATCGAACGCCTCGAACCCGAAGAATCGGAATTCGGCCATGTGGCACACATCGAAGATTCCCACCGAGGAGCGCACGGCCTTGTGCTCCTCGATGATGCCGGCGTATTGCACCGGCATCTCCCAGCCGGCAAACGGCACGATGCGCGCATTAAGCGCGAGATGTTCCCGGTACAAGGGGGTTCGCAGCAAGTCCTCTGTCATGATCGTCCCTTCCACGTCGGTCACAGCACCGTGACCGTCTCAGCTTGTAGTTGCCCGCCGAATACCTTGCGCCACAGGCGCGTCACACCTATCTTGAAGCGCTCCCAACCTCCCGGTGCCGCAACATCCGCCGCCGAAATGATCGGGACCTGCGCGATGAGCCGACCGCCCTGCTCAACACTGAGCGTTCCCAGCCGCTGACCCTTGGCAACGGGAGCCTTGATCTGCTCGGTAATGCTCGTACGCGAGGTGACATCACCGAGAATATCGAACACCGGTGTGGACGTTGTCTCGGCTATGACCGCCGGAACGGTCACATCGAGGTAGTCGGTCACCGTCACTAGAGCGGCAGTCGTCTCGGCACTGGTGACCTCGCGAACGCCATAGTGCGCAAATCCCCAGTCCAGCAGCCGCTTCGCCTGGACGAAGCGTGCGTTCTCGGTCTTCGTGCCCAGAATCACGGCAAACAGCTCGATCCCGCCCCGCTTTGCCGAGGCGACCAAACAGTAGCCGGCGTCGTTCGTCCAACCGGTCTTGACCCCGGTGGCACCTTCATATGTCCCGAGAAGCAGGTTGCTGGCATCGAATCGCTTGGTCACGTTGCCGGCAGGGACGCTGACCGTCTTCTCGCCGACCATCTCGCGGAATGCCGGCTTCTGCATGGCGTACTGGGCCATGGTGGCGAGGTCCGCCGCGGACGTGTGGTGCCCGCTCGCGTCGAGACCGTGCGGGTTCGTGAACTGCGTATGCTCAAGGTCGAGGCTCAGGGCCTTCTCGTTCATAAGGTCGACGAAGCCCGGAATCGAACCACCCACATGCACGGCAAGCGTCGTCGCGGCGTCGTTGCCCGAGTGAACGAGCATGGCTTCGAGCAGCTGGCGAACAGTGAGCTTCTGCCCCGTTCGCAGGCCGACATCGGCTTCGCCGACACTTGCTGCCTCGGCAGGGACCGTGACCATCTCGGAGAGATCCGATACAGCCTCCAGCACAACGATCGCAGTCATGATCTTGGTGGTGCTCGCCATCGCCCGCTCGGCGCGTGCGTCACGCGCCCAGAGGAGTTGACCATCGGCGGTCTCAAGCACGGCAGACGGCGTTGTCATATCCGGGGCAGCGGCTTCGAGGTCGGGAGAGCTGCTGACCTGACGCTCCCCCACCAGATCGGTTCCACGGACCTCCGCCAGTGCTGGGGAAGCGAACACCAGCGACACGGAGAGCAGCGCAGTTACGCCGACCAAAAGGCGGCGAGCGGACACGCTGCGAACGAGCATCGGCTTCTCCGTGAGCAGATAGCGGGACAGTGTCACATTGTAGAGGTTTCGCCCGCGCAGTGCCGAGCCCTCATGTGTCGACGTAACGATGCCGATGAACTGACTGCGCCTAAGCTATCGACTATACTCGCGTCATCGCAGGGGTATCGTTCGTTCGGGGGGATACAGTGAAGTTGCTCGTAGGTAAGAGCACCGACGACCACGATCGCGGCTTCACGATCGTCGAGTTGATGGTCGTGGTCCTCATTGTTGGCATCCTCGCCACAATCGCCATCGCCTCGTATCGCAGCCTCACAACACGGGCCGCACAAGCCGCATGTCTTGCGAACCAGAGAACGCTCTACGACGCCGTCGACGTGTACCGTATGCAAAACAACGGAAGCGTCCCCGACACGACATCCATCGACTTCCTTCAAGACTACGCGAACACGTGGGAGTTCATCAGCGTTTGCCCGCTTGACAAGTCACCGCTGACCTTCGATTCCACCACACGCAGCATCATCTGTCCGAACCACCCGTTCCCGTAAGATGCAACCGGTTCGACCACGGAGTCCAAGGAGGACCCAACGTTGAAATACTCGCGATTCGAACTGCTCATGATCTCCCTCGGCGTCATCGTCGTCGTGGGAAGCGTGATTCTGGGTCCGGGTACCGCGACCGTCTCATGGCAAGAGGTCATCGCGCAGGTGCTTATCCTCGGCGTCCTTGCGGCGGCGCTCCACTGGGGGCGTGACGGCGGATCGGTCGCCGCGTTCGCCGCGATTCTCGTGTACGTGATCATGCGTATACCGCTCCTGAGCACACTTGGGCCCTCACAGAACCTCATCATCATGATCGTGACTCGCGCCCTGACCTACGCCCTCGTGGGCATAATCGGCGGCGAGTTCTTTGGCAGGATCAAGTACGTCTTCGCACGCATCGACGGCAACTCGATGCTCGATGAGCTCACGCAGGTCTACAACCGCACGTACTGCTCGCAGTCGCTCAAGAGCGGACTCGGCCAGTTCCAGCGGTACCAGACCCCGTTCTCGATCGCGATACTCAGCCTGGCGCCTGGCCTCCTGTCAGATCTGCGTCCTTCCCGCCAGCGCCTCTTGTTGCGCAGCGTTGCAACACACATCCGCAATGACGTCAGGCTTGTGGACGACGTGGGTTACCTGGGTGACGGGCGATTCATCATCATGCTGCCTCAGACCCCCAAGACGGGTGCGGAAATCGCGAGCGACCGCATCCGTCGTTCTGTCCGAGATCTTGTCGGCGCGAAAGACGACTCCGTCACGTCAACGCCGCTCGGCTGCCCGGGAGACTCCGCAGCGATCTGCGACCTCGCACGCTCGCTCGACCCGGAGCCAGAGTCTCGGGTAGAGGACGTATGCGGTCCGACGGAGACTCCGATCGAAGCCTAGTCGGCCACGTAGAGAGCGCCCGGTTCCACGACGACAATGCC
The DNA here is from genome assembly GCA_002841355.1 of Actinobacteria bacterium HGW-Actinobacteria-1. Lineage (GTDB taxonomy): Bacteria > Actinomycetota > Coriobacteriia > Anaerosomatales > Anaerosomataceae > UBA2286. The sequence goes on from PHFB01000001.1 coordinate 303,846, forward strand.
CTGCGTCGCAAGCGCCGACTTCGCGCGTGTGGGGTCATCGACGCGGAATATGTCCACTGCCGCATCTCCCGTGGATTCCACGAAGCAGTACGCATATTCGACATTCAGCCCCTGCGTCCCGAGCGTCTCGAGCACGTCGGCCAACCCGCCCGGACGATCGGGAACCGCGACAGCGATCACCTCGGTGATGGACGCGCCAAAGCCGCCGTCTTCCAACACCCGCAGGGCACGTCTTGGCTCGTCGCAGATCAGCCGCACGACACCGAACTCTGCGGTGTCTGCAACCATCAGGGCACGCATGTTGATGCCCGCATCGCCGAGGACGCGTGTCAGCTCGGCGAGTCGACCGCTCTTGTTCTCAAGAAAGACAGAGATCTGCTCGATCATCGGTCACTCACTCCCCTCGTTGCGAAGGTCCAAGACGCGCTTTGCCTTACCCTCGCTGCGCTGTATCGACTTCGGTTCCACCAGCTTGACCTCGATCGAGATGGCCAGCGCCGAGGCGATCTCCGCACCCACGCGCCGCTGCAGGTGCTCGAGCGCCTTGATTTCGTCGAATGCGAAGTCGGGACCAACCTCCACGTGAACCTCAACGTGATCGAGCGATCCCCGCTTCTTGAGCACGACCTGGTAGTGTGGCGCCACGCCAGGGATACCGGTGAGCACCTGCTCTATCTGGCTGGGGAACACGTTGACGCCCCGGATGATGAGCATGTCGTCGGTACGCCCGCCGACACGCTGCATTCGGCGGAACGTCCGCCCGCACGAGCATGGGCCGGGGATGATCCGCGATATGTCGCGAGTGCGATAGCGGATTACCGGAATGCCTTCTTTGGTGATCGTGGTGAACACGACCTCCCCCATCTCGCCATCGGGCACCGGCTGCAGCGTCGCTGGGTCGATGATCTCGATGATGAAGTGGTCTTCGTTGACGTGCAGCCCGTTCTTGCACTCACATTCGGCCGCCACGCCGGGACCGAGCACCTCGGAGAGCCCGTAGATGTCGATCGCCAGGATGCCGAGCGCCTCTTCAAGCTGGGTCCGCATGTTCTCGCTCCACGGCTCCGCGCCGAAGACCCCGGCCTTGAGCGGCAGTTTGCGAGGATCGATTCCCATCTCAAGCGCGGTCTCGGCAAGCATGAGTGCGTACGACGGCGTGGCCGCGAGGACGGTGACCCCGAAGTCCTTCATGACCTGGATCTGACGCTTCGTGTTGCCGCCGGAGATCGGAATCGTCGCCGAACCAAGGCGCTCGGAGCCGTAGTGCACGCCCAATCCGCCCGTGAACAGCCCGTAGCCATAGCTGATCTGCACGATGTCGTCGGCGGTTGCGCCGGCCGAGGCCAGCGTCCGTGCCATGAGGTCGCCCCAGCGGTCGATATCGCCTTTGGTGTACCCAACAACCGTGACCTGCCCGGTGGTCCCCGAAGAAGAATGAACGCGCACGATGTCACGCATCGGAGCAGCGAACATCCCGTACGGGTAGGCAGCCCTCAGGTCGTCCTTCACCGTGAACGGGACGTTTGCAAGATCACCAAGGGATCGCACCATACTCGGATGCAGTCCTGCGTCATCGAACTTCGCACGGTATGGCGCAACGCGCTCGTAGACGCGGTCGAGCGTCTTGTTCAGGCGCTCAAGCTGCAGCACCTCCAGATCCGTGCGAGGCATCGCCTCGAAATCAGGCTGGAACATGCCCTCCCCCTTCGATCATGTGTCCCCGACCGCCGCCTACGGTGTCGTTGTGGACGGCGTCGACGGCGTTACCACCTTCGTACCGACCCGAACGACCTCTTCGGCCGGCTTGTACACGGACTTGAACGTGTCGGTGCGAATCACGGCGCCGTTCTTCTTCACGACCCGAGTCACGACCACGGTTCGACCGCTCGCCCCCTTCTCATCAACGATCTTCGTGCCCACAGGCAACGTCGGATCCTTGATCTCGCGCACCGGGAACGCGACGGTGTTCGTGAACGGACCGGTCTGATACTCGACCTTGTAGCCGGTCTCGGTCCCGTACAGCGATACCGTGACCGACGAGTTGGTGTACGCCGTGGCAACGAGAATCCAATTCGACGTGTCGTTCCTGAACTTAAAGTCCGGCCCGCCCCACGAAACCGTGGCATCTCGGCCCTTGGGATAGTGGCTGATGTACAGCGAGTGATTGTGTCGCTCCACGACAGGAAGACCTGAGAAGAACACCGTGTTGAAGATCGTCGTTCCGATCTGGCACACGCCACCGCCAAGCTGCGGCACCAGCTTGCCGTTCACGATCGCATTGGCTTCCTGGTACCCCTTCTCGGCGGTCCTTGGCCCTATGGTCTCGTTGAACGAGAACACGCCTCCAGGCGGAATGAGCGTACCGTCAAGCGCATCGGCAAGAAGATGGATGTTGTTTACGCGCGGCTTGTTGCTTGCCGAGTAGGTGGTCGTGTAGGTGGCAAGTCGAGTCGAGATGCCCATCGACTTCGCCATATCGGTGGTGATGGCCGGCTCAACACGCTTCATCGCCAGCTCGGCGACTCGCTCGCCTCCGCCGGTCAATGCCTGGATGAGGCGCGCAGCAAGATCCTCGGCATCGACGCCAAGACCATCCTGCGCGGGTACGATGCTTACTGTGCCGTTCGACACCTTGAAGGTGGCGTCCTTCGCGACCTTGCCCACCTCTTTGACGAGAGGCACGACCGTTGCGGACACCTCCGCGCTGTCGAGATAGCATTCGAGCGTCCCCGCGCCAGGTTCAACGCCCCCGGTCGCGCCTACCGAGCGGAAGGCCAGCCATCCGCCCACGGTCTGCGCCGAGACTTCCCACTTCTTCGTGTCGTAGACGAGTGTGAGCGGTCCGCTCACCATCTTGAGCGCCGTGTCGTATGCTGCACGCGCGCCATCTTCACTGATCGCCGCACCCCGCGTGACGAGCGCTAAATCAACGGTGCGCTCTTCAGAGGCGAACGCCTTGATGATGCGCTCCCTCGCTGCTGTCCTGTCTATGCCTTTGCCGTCGATCGATGGCACGAGACGCACGTCGGTCCCAGTGACTTCGACAGAAGCGTCGACCGCCGCAACGCCGACGGCGTCATCGATCTGCCCGAGTACGCTGCTCACGAGGGCCTCATCGACGCTCACGGCGAAGGGGATATCCTCGCGCCCGAACCACGCAGCAAGACGCTCACCCACCACGCCGCCGAGCCCGGTGCCTCGCCCGATTCCGTACGCCGCAGTGGCTAATGCCGACGCATCGACCGAGGCGCCGACCTGCGCAGCAGTGAGATCCCATGAATCCGCTTCGGCTGTAACCTTGATCGGACGCTCGAGCAGCGGCTTGATTCCAGTATCGATCGCCGCGATCGCCTCAGTGCGGGTCATGCCTCCGACAGCTACGCCCGCAACACGCACACCGGGGTGAATGCGCCCCGCCGAAAGCCCCATGTCGGCGCCAACGGCAACCAGAAGGAGCACGACCAGCGTCGCGCCCACGATGATGCTCCAGCGCGCGGCTGCAGGCATGCCTGAAAGCCAGCCAAGTACAGCGCGCTTCGGGGCGCGATGCGCACGTCCACGTGAGCGCGCAGGCGTCGAGACTACAGTCGGTTCTTCGATCTTCGACGTTTCCGTCTCAGTCGTGTCAGTCATCCTCATCCTCATGTGAATGGGTACTTGAAAGCCTGGTGAAGTATACAGGACGCGCAGGCAGGACCGCACGCGCGACACGAGGGCGTTACCAGCAAGGAGCACGCCGAATGCGCTACTCCTCGCGGATCGCCGCCTCGACGAGTGCGACATAGCGGTCTGCTATGGCATCAGCCGCCGAGTCCGAGTCGCCCTCGGTGAAGACTTCCACGATCGCATCGCTTGCATGCGGAAGCACGAGTGCCCACCCCTCGTCCTCCACGACACGCACACCCTCGGTCATCTCGACCTCGCGATGCTGACCGAATTCGGCCATCTGTCGCATCACGGCGCCCTTGCGGTCGAATGGGCAGAAGACCTGCCGTCGCCGCAAGTGGAATGGCGGCAGAGCATCCACGACCTCATCGAGCGTCATGCCGAGTCGATCCAACATGCGCAGCGTCATGCCAAGGCTCATCACAGCATCATACGAAGCCAGGAATGAAGGGAAGACGAACCCGCCCGTCTGCGACCCGGCGAAGCCGATCTCTGGATTCAATGCCGCCGCCGAGAGTGACCTCCGCGACGTTCCCACACGAGATACGCAGTGACCGGTCTCGCTGGCGATGGCCTCGATCACACGAGAGGCGGTCAGCGGGACTGCGGCGCATCGGTCGCCGTGATCCGTCCGGCACCACATGTACAGCATCGCATGCAGCGCAGTGTCCGCGTCGAGCACTCGCCCACTTCCGGTAACTAGCGTGACTCGCTCGGCCGTGCTATCCATGGATATGCCGAGGTCAGCCCGGAAGATGTCCATGGAGCGCGCCATTTGCTGCAGAACCTCGTCCCGGCCGGGGCCGACGGGTGCGGTGCTCTCGGAGTCGACGAACGGACGCAGCGCAATGACCTCGACATCCCAACGGCCTGCGACCTGCGGCAATACGAACGACGCCGGGCTCATGCCCATATCGACCACAATCGTCTGCCGTCGCGACATCAGCGCCCTCGTCCCGTCGAGCGCATCCATCAATCCGGCCGTGTAGTACTCGAGAGCCCGCGGCGGATAGATGATCTCGCCGATCTCGCCGAAGAAAGCGCGCCTGAATTCCTGACGGAAGTACAGGCGCTCCACCTTCTTCTCGATCCACGGCGCCAGGTCGATTCCGGCTTTATCGTAGAAGTGAAGCTCCAGCGTTTGTGGATCCTTCGAGGACGCGCAGACGTGGACGCCACCCTCGCAACGGGTGTCGCGCGTGGTGAACCGGGTGATGCCTGGCGAGGCCACGCGCAAATCCCGAACGTGATTGCCGGTCGAGTTCAAACCAGCCACGATCGCCCGTTTGACCATCCGGGCGCCCCGGCTGGAGTCACGACTGACAACGACGTGGGCCTTGCTCGGCAGGATGCTGCCGAACGCCTGCGCTACCCTGAGCGCAAGTTCAGGCGTGATGTCGATGTTGACCAGACCCGCGACCCCGTCCGCGCCGAACAGCGAACGGATGCCAGTGCTCTCCCAGATGAGCGAGGACGCGACAAGCGCGCCCGCCTCGATCCGCTTGTACGGGTATACCTGGACGCCATTGCCCACGATCGCACCGTGTCCTACCACGGTCGCGTCACCGATGGCAGCGCCGGGCTCGATTCGTGCGCGAGCACGGATGTCGACACCGCGACACACCACGGCTCCGCGCAGTTCTGACCCGGCTCCAACGAAAGAATCAGACCAGACGATCGAGTGCTCGAGCACTGTGTCGTATCCAACGAGACAGTTGTCGCCGATGACGGTGTAGTCGTCCACGTGAGCGCCGGCTCGAACTCGTGTGTTCGCGCCGACAACAACTTTACTGCCGATGACCGCGCCCGGGTCGATGTCCGCTCCCTTGCCGACCCACACGTCGTTGCGCGCTTTGGCTCCAGGAACGTAGATCTTCGCCTTGCCATCGAGGATGTCCCGGTGAACCTCCACGTACGATTCGAGGCTCCCCACGTCGCACCAGTACCCGTCTGTGACGAATCCATAGAGGCTGTGGCCTGCGGCCATCAGCGCCGGAAAGAGCTCCGACGAGAAATCGTACGGCACACCTTCGGGGATGAAGTCGAAAACGATCGGATCGAGCACGTAGATGCCCGTGTTGATCGTGTCCGAGAAGACCTGGCCCCAGGTGGGTTTCTCGAGGAACCGCTGGATCTTGCCATCGTCGTCGGTGATGACGACTCCGAAATCGAGGGGATCCGGCACTCGAGTGAGCGCAATCGTCACGGGACCATCATGTGATGCATGGAACTCGATCACCTCGGCGAGGTCGATGTCGGTAAGGGCATCCCCCGATATGACGACGAACGGTCCGCCTCGGAGCGCGTCCTCGGCGTTCTTGACCGATCCAGCAGTGCCGAGAGGTGACTCCTCAACCGCATACGTGATCGTCGTGCCCCACTCTTCGCCGTCCCCGAAGTAGTCCTCGATGACCTGGGGCATGAACGCGAGCGTGGCGACGACTTCGGTGATTCCGTAATGCTTCACAAGCCCGAGGATATGCTCCATCACCGGCTGGTTGACGATCGGCACCATTGGCTTTGGACGCGTGCTCGTGAGCGGGCGCAGACGCGTTCCCTCGCCGCCTGCCATGATGACTGCTTTCACCGACACGACCCTTCCCTGTGGCTACACCTACACCGAACGGGCTGCAGCTCTTGCTTTGTCGAGTGCCAGCCTCGCGCTGAACGTGTACTTCACAGCCGTGATGAGCGACAGCACCATTCCAACGTAGACGAGCCAGATGCCGAGAACGGTGCCCCCAGCTGTCGGCCAACCGGCGATCAAAGAAGAGAAACCGGTCAGCAGAATCGCCGTCGTGATCTTGCCGATGTAGGTGACCGGCAGGATGATCCTGTCCTTCTCAAGGACATAAGAGCCGTACAGCAGGTAAACGTCGCGGAGCACAAGCACAACCGGGATCCAAAGCGGAAGCTCGCCGATGATGTAGAGACCGATGACGCCCGAGGCAAGCAGCAGGCGATCGACAAGGGGGTCGATGACCTTCCCGACCTGCGTGACCGTGTGTGTGCGCCGTGCGATCTGTCCGTCGATCCAGTCCGTGGAGGCAGCGAGGGCATACAACGCGAACGCAGCAAGTCTCGCCCGCTCCGAATCGCGAATGAGCATCGCGAAGAAGAACGGAACCAGCAACAGGCGCAATACCGTGACCAGGTTCGCCACCGAGTAGATCCCGGAGTGAACCTCTTCCGTACCTTCTTCTACCACCAGTCTCTCCTCTTGAAGTACCACAGCATCCAGACGGTGATCGCGACCATCGAGCCGATGATCGCCGGGAACGACCACACCGCGTTGATTGGTGGCCACATCCCTTTCACCACGTTCATCCCGTATATGCCCGAGATGAGCGTCAGTGGCATGAAGATCGTCGCGATTATGGTGAGTTGCTTCATGATCGCGTTCATGCGATTGCTGACCGAGGACAGATAGATGTCCATCGTTCCCGACGCGACGTCCCGATAGGTGTCGACCTGATCGGCGACGCGCGCCAGATGATCACCGATGTCCTGGAAGTACATGTACGCGTCGGGCTCAACGAACGCCTCAAGGCGGGCAAGACCACGGACCACATCGCGCTCGGGTCCAACCACCTTGTGGAGCTGAACAAGAGCCCGCTTTGCCGCGTACAGCCGCTGGAGACTGGTTGGACGTGCATCGGCCAACATGAGGTCCTCAAGCTCCTCGAGCTCGTCCGAGAGCGTCTCGATGACCGGGAAAACCTCGTCGACCGCGATGTCCAACATCGCGTGCAGCGTCCACTCAACGCCTCGCTTGAGGTACTCTTCCGCGTGAGCTGCCACACGGTTGACGACTTCGATCTCTTCTCTGTGCACCGTGACGAGATGTTCTTCGCCGAGAAACACGTCGAGTTCCTGCGAAGCGATACCGTCGCCCGGTACTAGCCTTGGCAGCAGCCAGATGAGGAACGAGACATCGGGGTATGCGTCGATCTTGGGACGCTGCGGGAAGTGAAGGCAGTCCTCAACGGCGAGCGGCGGAAGCGAGAACCGCGCGGCAACGGCTGCCAGTGAGTCCATATCCACGTCCACGATGTCGATCCAGACGGCGCCGGTCAACTCGTCGGGTAAGGAGTGCATGCCATCCGCTCGCAGAACGCCATCGTCGATCCAGCGTACGGTGATTCGCGCAGCCATCGTCTCCCCCAGTCGAGAACGTAGACCACTCCGCTGCCAGGATAGCAGAGGAGCTCGGCCGTACGGGGCGCGGGCTACTCTCCGAACACGTCCTGGTAGACCTGCTTCGCTCTCAGGAACTCGTCGTACGTGGACGCGAACGTCTGAGAGCCATCCTTGCCGGTCAGCACGTAGTAGTAGTACTTCGTTTTTGCAGGCGCGGCAGCTGCCTCAAGCGCGGCAAGTCCGGGATTGCTGATCGGCCCCACCGGCAGCCCGTCGTGGATGTACGTGTTGTACGGGCTGTCGATCTTCGTGTCAGCATTCGTGAGCTTCGTCGTACCCTCGGGCATCTTATAGAGGACCGTGGCACACAACTGGAGGCGCATCGGCTTGGCAAGCCGGTTGTAGATAACGGAGGAGACCAGCGGGAACTCCTTCTGGATCTTGGACTCACGCTCCAAGATTGAGGCGATGATCACCACGTCGCGCAGGTCGAGGTTCTTGGATTTCGCGTACGACATGTCGACATCAGCGATCACCGAGTCGAACTTGTCCAGCATCATCTCCACGACATCGTGCGCCGAGGTCCCCTCTTTCACGCGATACGTTGCCGGGAAGAGGAATCCCTCCAGTGAGTCTCCGTACGCATTCTCGAGATACGGATGGTCCGCGACGAAAGTGCCCGCGCCGCTGGTCACCAGCGCAACGAGTTCCGCCTCGGGTATCTGCGCACGAGCCGCAAACCGCTCTGCGATCTGCCTGGCGGTAAAGCCCTCCGGAATCGGAACGTCGTAGTAAACGATGTCGGGACCGATCTTGAGCTTCTCAAGCACCAGGTTGTACGGCATTCCGGTAGAGAATGTGTACACACCAGCCCTGAGCAGTCCGTCGGACTCGGTCAGACGCGACTGCAGTCGAAACATGAGCGCGTTCTCCACCACTCCCGCTGACGCGAGTGTCTCAGCGATGGCCGCGGTAGACGAGCCACTGGCGATTTCCACCTCGACGGGAACGCCGGTCGCGACTTCGACGTCTGGACGATTCAGCATGCTCCAGCCGATCGCGGCGGCTACAAGCACGGCGACGATGAGCAGCAATGCGATTGCCCCGAACACGCGGATCGCTCTTCCTCGCTTCTTGGGCGCACGACGAGGTGAAGGCGTACGTCGAGATCGAGGCACAGCAGTCGCTGCGGCTCGTGCACGTATCGCTTGACTCCGTTCGGAACGTCGCACTTGTATCCAATCACTCGACCTGCAGAAGCCTACCATGCGAAACGCTTGCCAGAACATGGTGCGTCATCGCCCTGACATGAAGAAGGGTTCCGCGGCGTCGGCCCGGAACCCTTCTGTCAGGTCCGTTTGAGAATCGCGGTGGCGCTAGTACGAGATTCCGACTCCGGCCGGATTCCCGTCGATGTCGGTATAGGCGACATGACAGTGGAAGCACGTTCCGTCCGAGGACGCATCCGGCGTGTCGATCCAGTTGCCGTCAGTGTCGCTCGAGATAAGGAACCGCTGCCTCGTGGCCGTGAAGTGCGGGAAGCTCGACTCCCAAGCGCCGGGGCCAAGGTTCGTGTAGTCGCCCTCGCCATGGCAGCGATAGCAGCCGTTCGTGCTCATGCCAGCAACTTGTGTCGATGTCGGAAGCGACGATCCCTCCGCTACGAAATCGATGTTCATGTCCGCATCGCCCCAGTAGCGCTTCATCGGGTGCGAGGCGAACGAGGTGGTCTCAGTGGAGATCTCGCCGTTGACCATCATGCGGTTGGTCGTGATCTCATCCTCTGAGGCACGCGTGAAGTACGGATGGCAGCCGGTACAAAACGCACTCTGCTGCACTTCCTTGGCTCCACCCCATTCCTCCCAATCGTACGGCGGAGCGCCGACGATCGTGTCATCGGTATCGAGTGTGTACAGGTACTCGGCATCGTCGATCTCCGAGAACATACGGACGAACTCGGGTTGAATCGGCAGGCGTTTGAGGATCTTGCTGGCGATCTTGCCTGTGTATGTGTCAGCGCCGTGGACGGAGTGGCACCCAATACAGGGCGCACCACCGGCGAGGCTGTGATTGTTCTTGTTGTCATCGGTATAGAGGCTGGTGTCGCCGTCGTAGATGCCGATAAGCCCCGTTGTGCTGGAGATATGGCAGTACACGCACGCGTCTTCGCTCGTCGTGCGAAGAAGCAGCTGACCGTCGGCAGCAGCCTTGTGGACCGAGTGACAGACGGCGCACTTCGTGGACGTCGTCGTGAACCCGTTGTGAGGTGTGTCAGTCCCGTACGAATCAACCCACTCTAGGTAGTCGGAGGTCGTCTCGGCGAAAGCAACGGCCGGCAGGATCACGATCACGAGAAGCGCCAGACATACGACGAGCGCTACTCTCAGCATAGTGCGGTTGGGCACAGTGACTCCTCAGTCTGCTTTGCGACAACACAAACAGGCGCACGATAGTCCGCGAACTTACCTGAATCATGCTGAATCCAGAATGTACGCGTCAAGACAATCTCGGCAGACGGCGAGCGGATGCGTGGGCGAGCTGTATCCTGTGTGCTGACGCAAATCGCTGGCAGTGCCCGCCCCCATCGGAGCGGACGGAAACGAGGGTCATCGCGTGGCGTATCTTCTGGGATGCGAGAACATTCACCTGGAGTACCCGACGAAGAAGGTCTTCGACTCGGTCACGCTCGGAATCAACGAGGGAGACCGAATCGGCATCGTCGGTGGCAACGGCGACGGCAAGTCCACGATGCTGGCGCTTCTCGCCGGCACCGTCGAGCCCGATGAAGGCCGGATCATGCGTCGCGGGGGCACGACGGTGCGCGCGCTCATGCAGACCGACGCGCTCGACCCCGCCATGACCGTCGCCCACGCCATCGTCGGCGACGTGCCCGAGTACACATGGGCATCGGATGCCCGAATCCGCAGCATCATGCGCGGACTCGTCGCGGACCTGCCGTGGGATGGTCGCATCGGCGAGCTCTCGGGCGGCCAACGTCGGCGAGTCGATCTGGCCCGCATCCTCGTCGAGGACAGTGATGTGCTCATGCTCGACGAGCCCACAAACCACCTCGACGTCCACGCGATCGCATGGCTTGCCGAGCACCTCAAGAGCCGGTGGCCGAAGAAGTCCGGTGCCCTGCTCGTCGTCACACATGACCGGTGGTTCCTCGACGAGGTCTGTCTGAGCATGTGGGAAGTCCATGACCGGCAGGTGGAGCAGTTCGAGGGTGGGTACTCGGCGTACGTGCTTCAGCGAGTGGAGCGTGCCGAGGCCGCGCTGACTGCCGAGCAAAAGCGCCGCAACATCATGCGCAAGGAGCTCGCGTGGCTCTCGCGGGGAGCACAAGCGCGCTCGACCAAGCCGAAGTTCCGGGTCGCCGCCGCGCACGCGCTCATCGATGACGAGCCTCCGCTGCGCAACACCCTCGAGCTGAAGCGCACCGCGATGTCCCGTCTCGGCAAGCAGGTCGTCGACCTGCTCGATGTGACCGAACGCTTCGGCGACAAGACAGTCATCGATCATGTCACGTGGCATATCGGTCCTGGCGACCGATTCGGGATCCTTGGCGAGAACGGCTCGGGGAAGACGACGCTGCTCCGGGTGATCCAGGGAGCGCTCGAACCGACGTCGGGACACGTGAAGGTCGGCTCCACGGTGAAGTTCGCCGTGCTCTCACAGCACCTCGATGAATTGACAGCCCACGACGGTCTGCGCGTCCGAGAAGTCCTGGCGCGATACAAGACCCGCTACGAGTTCGAAGGCAAGGAGCTCACGCCAGCGCAGCTGCTGGAACGCCTCGGATTCGACATCGCGCACCTCTCGGCGTACGTGGCCGACCTGTCCGGCGGCCAGAAGCGTCGCCTGCAGCTGATGCTCGTGCTGCTCGACAAGCCGAACGTGCTGATTCTCGACGAGCCGGACAACGACCTCGACACCGACATGCTCGCGGTGTTGGAGGCCCTGCTCGACACGTGGCCGGGGACGCTGCTGCTCATCACGCACGACCGCCACCTGATGGAGCGCGTCACCGACGATCAGTTTGCGATCTTCGACGGGAAGGTGCGCCACGTACCGGGCGGAGTGGACGAGTATCTGCGAATTCTCGATGCGCGGGCGGACGTGGGCGCTGCGACAGAACCCAAGGCGCCGAAGCACATCACCAGCACTGCACGACTCTCAGCAGCACAGGAGCGCAGTGCGAAGAAGGAGCTCGCTGCGACGGAGCGGAGAATCAACAGTCAGCGCAGCAAGCTCGATTCGATCAGGGCCGAGATGCACGATGCTGACCCGTCGGACTACGTCGCTTTGGGAAGCATTCAGGCCCGCCTGCGCGATGCCGAAAGGGACATGGAAGGCCTCGAGGATCTCTGGCTCGAGCTCGCCGACAAGCTCTCCTAGCGGCACCCCGAAGGGTACCTCGTGAACTACATCGCTACTGTTCCCAATCCCAGCCCAGCTGCAGTACGCCACGATTGCCGGCTTCATAGAAGGCGAGCGTGACGTTGTACTTTCCATCCATCCACGTGATCGTTCGCGCGTCCTGGTCGACCGCGAAATCGGTCTTGCTGCCGTAGCGCTCACGGTAGTAGGCGTAGATGTCCTCAAGTGAGAGGTCAGGGCCGTCCTTGCCATCACGATCAGCGATGTCGAACTGGCGCCAGTAGGCCATGTCGGTGCTCCGGTAGAGGTACTCGTAGTACTTGTCCTCAAAGAACACGAATTCCTGCGGAGCCTCTACCAACTCGGCCGGATACTCAGCGTAGAACGGGTTGACATCAGTCACCTCGGACTTGGGCAGATCGACTGTGATGTAGACGGCGTTGTAACTGCTCTCCTCGGTGGTGTTGACCTGAACCGGGTACGTGCCGATCGTCCCCTCGATGTAGTCGTCCGAGGCATCTGCGTCAGTCGATTCGGTCATCAGTCCGAGGTAGTACTCAAGCACCTCGGAGGTCGGTGCGGCGGTGTGGTAGACCACGTGGTGGATGTTTCTGAGCCCACCCTCGACTGCCGCATACTGCGGATCGTTGCGAACCGAGTAGTAGGCGGTGTCGAGCAGTTCGGACTTGTAGAGCGGCACGACGTCCTCGGGCCAGCCATCGAGCGGCTGCACCGTGAACTCGGCAGGCTTATTGGCGGCGGCATCGTTCGTCTTTTCCGCAGACGGGGACGGGTCGTCCTTGGCTGCACAGCCGGTGACGGACAGTGCGAGAATCAGGGCCAGCGCAAGCGGCACGACACGGTTCATCCACATCACCCTTCTCAGTTCCAATGGTCGCCAGAACGACAACCGCATGCTCTCTCGTGGAACAGAGAGCGTCTCCCTCCTCTGTGCACAGTCAGTATACGCAAACGCGTGGATGACAAAGGGGTCCTGACAGGAAGGCTCACTGGGTGGCTACTCGGCATTCGCGGAGTGCACGCGCGCCGTAATCCTCGACATTCCTGCTGGTGAACGCAGCAGGGCACCCGAAGGTGCCCTGCGGAATTGCTGGTCGGGCTGACAGGATTTGAACCTGCGACCCCTTGACCCCCAGTCAAGTGCGCTACCAAACTGCGCTACAGCCCGATAACCGCCCTCGCGAGCAGCGAGTACCCATAGTAAGGGTCGAGCGGGAACCGTTCAAGGGACTAGCGAGCGAAATGCGCGGCTCTGCTAGGTGATCATCAACCTGAGTGCCGAGTAGGGGTCCACGGGCGACCCGCCGCCGGGGTGGATCTCGAAGTGAAGATGCGGCGCGCTCGCGCTTGCATTGCCCGAGCTGCCTACGGCTCCGATACGCTCCCCTGCCTTCACGCGGCCGGACGTACGTACGGTGCTGGACAGATGGGCGTAGTAGTACTCGGTACCGTCATCGGCCGTGAGATAGATGCACAGACCGCCGAGGCGGTTGCTCTTCACGCGGACGGTGCCGTTCTTCACGGCCACGACCGGCGTTCCAGCCTTGGCCATGATGTCGGTGCCTTTGTGACTACGTCCACCACTGCGAGCAAAGCCCCAGCTGTCGATGTAGCTGTTGGCGCCGGCCACAGGGAAGATCCCTACGCGCTTTGCGAGTTCGGCACGAGCCGCGTCTCGGGCGGCCTTCGCAGCGGCTACACGTTCGGCCGCAGCCTGCTCAGCAAGCCGGACGGATTCAAGCGACGCGGTGACCGCGAGCGAGAGCTCGTGGGCCTCAGTCGCTGCGACTTCAAGTTCTTCGACTGCCGCATCCTGGCTCGCACGCAGCGAACCCAGACGAGTTGCGGCGTCAAGCGTCTCGGCGGTCTCGGCCATGAGGGTCTCCGAGAACGGCGCGGCATATGCCTTCAGGATCTGGACAACGCCCTCGGAAGGGGTCTGCGGCTGCAAGGCCTCGGCGCGCGAGATCGCGAGCGAGTAGATGGCGATGTCGGCCTGGATGTCGGCGATGCGCGTTTGCGCTGCCGTGAGGGATGCCTCTGCCGAGGCAAGACGCGCTTTCGCGTCGACCACGCTGAGCGTGGTGGGCGTCGGTTGCGTGATCGCAGCCGAAGCGCCCGCGGGGAACGCAAGTGCGGCGAACATGACAGCCGCAGTGATGGTCGGCGCAAGGCGCCGCGTGATCGTACTCATAAGCCTCCGTGGGCCGGGTACAGGACCGCCCGAAATACCTCCGCGAACGAACCCGGAGGGTGGGCACAGGGCACACACTACGCAAGCGCGGTGCCAAACCCGAGAAGAGGCTGTGTAGAAAGTGTGCGGCTGGGAGCGCTGCTAGCGTGCCTTGCGGGCGCTCACGAGTGCCGCCACACGGTCGAGAAGCTCGCGCGCGATGACCCGCTTGTCGAGCACCGGGCGCTCCTCGGCGCTATCCGCCGAGACGAACACCACGCGGTTCTCCTCGGTCTCGAAACCAAGCTCGCCGGAGACGTCGTTGGCAACCACGAGGTCGAGGCGCTTAGCCGCGAGCTTCTCGCGCGCGTAGGCGACGACGTCGCTTGTCTCGGCGGCGAATCCCACGAGGATGGCACGGCCGTCGTTGGCCTCGCCAAGCTCGGCGAGGATGTCGGGGTTGCGCGCCAGCACGACGGCGTCGGGTGCGTCGGACTTCTTGATCTTGCCGCTTGCGAAGGTGGCGGGCCGGAAGTCGGCAACGGCGGCCGAGGCGATCACGACATCGGCGGCCTCGAAGCGCGCGAACGCGGCGGCGCGCATCTGGAGCGCGGTCGTGACGCGCACGACCTCCACGCCGAAGGGGTCCGGGAGCGAGACGGGGCCGGTCACGAGCGAGAC
The DNA here is from genome assembly GCA_002841355.1 of Actinobacteria bacterium HGW-Actinobacteria-1. Lineage (GTDB taxonomy): Bacteria > Actinomycetota > Coriobacteriia > Anaerosomatales > Anaerosomataceae > UBA2286. Next base: position 318,910 of record PHFB01000001.1, read on the forward strand.
GCGCGCGCCACGGCGGGCGGCCTCCTCGGCGATGGCGAAGCCGGTCTTGCCCGAGGATCGGTTGCCGATGAAACGCACGGGGTCGAGCGGCTCGTGCGTGGGCCCGGCCGTCACGAGCACGTGCACGCCCGCGAGGTCGCGCGCGCGGCGTGCCTCGGCCTCAGCGGCATCCGCGATGGTGGCCGGATCCGCGAGTCTCCCCTCGCCCACGTCGCCGCATGCGAGCGCGCCCTTGCCCGGCTCGATGAAGACGAAGCCACGAGCGCGAAGTGCCGAGACGTTCGCCTGGGTGATGTCCTTGCGCCACATATGCGTGTTCATCGCCGGCGCCACGATCACGGGCGCCTCGGCGGCGAGCACGGTGGTGGTGAGCATGTCGTCGGCACGGCCGTGGGCGAGCTTCGCGATGACGTTCGCCGTGCACGGAGCAAGCACGACGACGTCGGCTTCCTCGGCAAGGGAGATGTGGTGGACTCTTGAGTCGGGCTCGTCGGCCCAGAGCGACACGGCGACCGGCTCGCCGGTGAGTGTGCGGAACGTGAGCGGGGTGACGAAGCGCGTAGCGGCCTCGGTCATGACGACCTTCACGCGAAAGCCGCGCCGCATGAGGTCGCGGACGAGCTCGCACGCCTTGTACGCGCCGATGCCGCCGGTCACACCCACGACGATGGTCTGCTGTTCGCGCTTCGGGTTCATCCGTACCTCCTCAGGCGATAAGGATACACCGATGCAGGTTCTGCGCGCCCGTGGCGCCGACAGTTGGGAATAACCTCCAAGTACACCCTCACCCACCGAGGAGGCACGCATGCCCCAGGCACCCACCGAACTCCGCGTCCGAATCGGCGGCGAAGCAGGCTTCGGCATCAAAGCCGCCGGCCAGATGCTCGCCCGCTCCTTCGTCGACGCAGGACTTGAGACGTTCGACCTCACCGAGTACCCGTCGCTCATCCGCGGCGGTCACAACAATTACCTCCTGCGTGTCAGCACCGAGCCGGTGTACTCACATGTAGAGCCGGTCGACGTGCTCATCTGCCTCAACCGCGAGACGCTCGACCTGCACCACCAGGAACTCGTCGACGGCGGTGCAGTCATCTTCGACCCCGCCGACTTCCCCGCCGAGGACGTGCCAGCCCGGCTCCGTGCCGTTCCCGTGCCGCTCACCGACATCGCCCGCGACTCAGGCGGCAAGATCATGCGCAACACGGTCGCGCTGGGGGCGCTGCTCGGCATCGTCGGATTCCCGCTCACGTATCTTGGCGATTCGCTGCACAAGCAGTTCGCCAAGAAGGCGCCTGAGATCGCCGAGAACAACGTCGCCGCCGCGCAAGCAGGCTGCGACGCCGCCGTCGCATCATGTCCCGACTTCTTCGTGAAGCTTGCGCCGATCGAGGGAGCGCCCAGGCGAATCCTTGTGGACGGCAACGAAGCCGTCGGCATGGGCGCGCTGGCGGCCGGCATCGGCTTCTACGCCGCGTACCCGATGACGCCGGCCTCCTCGATCCTGCACTTCATGGCAGCGCACGAGCGCGAATACGGCGTGGTCGTGAAGCACACCGAGGACGAGATCGCGGCGATGAACATGGTCGTCGGAGCGGCGTTCGGCGGTACGCGTGCGATGACCGCGAGCGCCGGCGGCGGCTTCGCGCTCATGGTGGAAGCGTTCGGCATGGCCGGTGCGAGCGAGACCGCGGTCGTGGTGGGTGTTCTCACGCGTCCAGGGCCCGCTACAGGGCTTCCAACGTGGACCGAGCAGTCTGACCTGCGCTATGTCATTCACGCCGCTCAGGGCGAGTTCCCGCGTGTGGTGCTCGCCCCCGGCGACCGCGAGGACGCGTTCGAGCTCACCTGGAAGGCGTTCAACCTCGCCGACCAGCTCCAGACGCCGGTGGTCATCCTTGGCGACAGCTACCTCTCGGACAACCGGCAGTCGACGCCCGCCTACGATCTCTCGAAGGTGACGATCGACCGCGGCAAGCTCGTGACCGAGGGCGAGGTCCCCGCCGAGGCGAAAGGCGCCGACGGGCGTTACCTGCGCTACAAGGTCACCGAGGACGGCGTGTCAGTGCGCGCGCTTCCGGGCGTGAAGGGCGCGAACCAGCTTGGCAACTCCTACGAGCATGACGAGTACGGCTTTGGCTCGGCAGGTGAACCGGCGGAGGTGCGCATCGCGCAGAACGAGAAGCGGATGCGCAAGATGAAGCTTGCCGAGAAGCTCGCTCCCCCGCCCGCGTACTTCGGGTCACCGCCAGATGCGGCCGACATCGGGCTGCTCTTCTTCGGCACCACGAAAGGCCCCGCGCGCGAGGCCGCGCGCATGCTCGAGCGTGAAGGCGTGAAGGTTGCGCTCATGCAGGTCGTGACCGTCTTCCCGTTCCCCGCACAGGAGGTCGCGGCGTTCCTCGGCACGGTGCCGAAGACGTTGCTCGTTGAAGGCAACTTCACGGGTCAACTTGAAGGCCTCGTGCGCCAGGAATGCCTGCTGCCCGTTGAGAACACGCTTCACCGCTATGACGGGCGGCCGTTCACGCCCGAGCAGATCGTCGCCCGCGTGAAGGAGGTGCTGTAAGATGCCGACCGCCAAGGAGCTTGAAAGCAGCATGAAGCCCACCTGGTGTCCGGGGTGCGGCAACTTCGGCATGTTCCGCGCGCTCAAGGAAGCGATCGAGGAACTCGCGATCCCCGCCGAGGAACTCGCGATGGTGTGGGGCATCGGCTGCCACGGCAACGGCGCCGACTTCTACAACGTGCAGGGCTTCCACGGCCTCCACGGACGCGCACTTCCGGTCGCAACGGGCATCGCCCTTACGCGCCCGGACCTCAAGGTGATCGTGGAGATGGGTGACGGCGACGGCTACGGCATCGGCGGCAACCACTTCATCCACTCGGTGCGGCGCAACATCGACATGACCGCGATCTTCCACAACAACCAGATCTACGGACTCACCACCGGCCAGGCCTCCCCGACCTCCGACCAGTTCATGAAAACGCCGAGCACACCGGGCGGCGTTGTGGAGGAGCCGGTCAACCCGGTCGGCGTGGCTGTCGCGCAGGGCGCCACGTTCGTGGCGCGCGCGTTCGCGGGCGACATCCCCCACCTGAAGGAGATCTACAAGCGCGCGATCACCCACGAGGGCTTCTCGGTGGTAGACGTGTACCAGCCGTGCGTGACGTGGAACAAGATGAACACGTTCACGTGGTTCCGCGACCGCGTGTACCGCATCGAGGAACTCCCCAACTACGACCCGACGGACCGCACGAAGGCGTTCGACCTGTCGATGTCGACATTCCACGAGCTCACGTGCGCCCCTGACGAGTGCAAGATCCCCGTCGGCATCTTCTTCGAGGAGCCTGAGTCGTTCACGTACCAGGACGGCCTGCCGCAGCTTGACCGACCGATGTGGAAGCATGCCGAGAAGCCGCGCGATATCAGCGCGACGATAGCGGCGTTCGGCGGATAGCGGCAGCGCGCGCTAGATCATCGTCTCCCACCACGAGCGCAGACGCGCGGCGTGATGTCCCGGCACGAGCACGATATGGTTGCCGAGCGGTTCCGTGAGCAAGTCGCTCACGCTGCCGTCCGAGAGCTCGATGTACGCCTGCGTGCGGCAGAGGTTCTCGGCATCACCAGAGCGCACGATCGCGCCCTCGGCGATCCAGATGCGCTCCATGCGCGTACCGCCGATACGCACGAGCGTGACGGGGCTGTTCGGGAGAACGCCCTGGATGCCCACGCCGAGTCCGGACTCGAAGTGCGAGCGGAGCCGGTAGCTCTCGACCATGCTGCGCGGCACGGTGCAATGCGCGAGCCAGAGCGCGTTCGCTGCCTCATCGAGCTGCGCGGGGTTGGCCATCCACGGCGTTGCGCCCGTCATGAGCCTCGCCCACATGAGGCCGACGGTCGTGACGATGTCGCCCTCGCAACCGGCGATGACACCGGCGTCGGTGAGCTCCGCAAGCGCGAAGCAGCCAGTGGTCTTCATGCTGAGCACCAGGTCGAAGCAGCGCACCGTAAGCGCGTTCAGTCGGCGGTCGACGACGAGCTGCTTGAGCGCCTGGCTCACGCGCGCGACATCGAGCAGGTCCTCGCGCGTGGGCTCCACGCACCCGGTGGCCGCACCTACAAGCGCATCGGCAGCCGCTCCAGCGGCCTCATCGGTGACGCTCGCAATACGGCCGACAAGGTCGCCGAGGTTGATTGGATAGACTTCCGGACCCCAGACCTCGTTCACGACCTTGCCGCTCGGCATGCTGGCCACGAGCCAATCCGATGGTGCGCCGACAAGACCGACCTTCGCCGCATGCAACGTGCGGCGCACACCAAGATCGATGGCAGCGCTGTGGATCGCGGCGAGAGCCACGGCGTCGTCGGCAGCGTTCAGGTAGATGATGCGGCCCTTGAGACCGTCCTGGTGCAGCTTCGCGAGCACCTCGAGCGCGGCGGGCAGCGAGTTGTTGCCGGGGTGCGCGAGGATGAAGACGGGTTCGCCCGGAACCGCCTTCTGGCGCCGCTCGACGAGCTCAAGGGTCTTGCTCTCGGTACCGCCGGTTGCAAGCAGGTAGAAGACGGGCAGGTCCTGCCCGATGTCATCGACGCTGGTGACCGTGCCGCCAATCCCGGTCAGGGCGACGGCGTACTCACCGATGATGTGATCGAGCGCCTCGGGACCCTCGACGAGTACCGATGCCACCGGAATGAACCCGAATCGAGCTTCCACCCTGTGCCTCCTTCGCGTTGCCGACATATGCGAGCGTACCCGAAAAGACGCGGCTACAGCCCCGGAATCCGCATGAACTGCCCGAACACCTCTATCGGCAACTGCGAGTGCCAGTGCCCGGTCCCAACAGCGATACCGTACACGAGCAGCCACACCGCGACGACTGCGAGCGGCCACACCCACCACGGGAAGGTGAAGCGCCCGAACACGCGTGAGGTGAGCGCTCCCTCGGCAGGGCAGGCGCGCACGCAATCCTGGCAGCCATCGCACTCTGGCGCGCGGACGGACTTAAGGGTATCGACCGGCACCGCCGCGTGACACGCCTTGGCGCACTTGCCGCAGTCGATGCACTTCTCGGCATCGCGCACGACTGTGCACGCCGATGCAACGCCGCACGCGCCGTACAGACCGCCGAGTGGGCACAGGTAGCGGCACCACACGTTGCCGAGCAGCATCATGCTCACAAACGCGAGCGCAATCACCGCAAGGTAGACCGGTGCGGCGAAGAGCAGCAGCATCTTCGCATCGACGGTGGCGTAGTACGGCGTCTGTTGGAAGCTCATCGCCTCGGCAACGCTCACTTTCGCGAGCCAGACCATGAGGGCGGCGGCCAGTGCGTAGCGCAGCGCACGAAGCGCGAGGTCGAACCAGCGCGGGAACCGGAAGTTGTCACGGCCGAGAACCTTTCGGCCCAGCCACGCGGCACCCTCCCACACGGTTCCGACCGGACAGATCCAGCCGCAGAAACCGCGCTTGAAGAGCAACGACGTCACAAGCGCGCCGATGATGATCACGATGCCGGCAGGCAGCACCGGGTCGAAGAAGCCGGTCTTGAGCCACAGGAAGAAGCTCATGTAGGAGCCGATCGGCAGAAGGCCAGCAACCGCCTCAGGCCTTGGCACGAAATCACCGGTGCCGAGCGCCCACGCTCGGAATTGCAGAAGCCGGATGGAGATGAAGATGAAGTATGCGAGGAAACCGCCGCGCACCAGCAATCGCGGTCCGATCTTCCCGAACGTCCGGCCGATCGCGTCATCCTGCCTGGGTGCCATGTACTGGTCCGCCTTCCGGATCGTGAGTGATCGTGCTGCGTCGCGAAGGCTGCCGGACCGAACGGCGACACGAATGCTGGTTCTACCACTGCCCCGACCGAGCGTCAAACCACGCATTCGCGGTATGCTCGGCATCGCAGCTAGTGCAACCATCATGCCGTGATTGCCAGAGGAGGTCCTGTGCGAGTCCGTCCGTTCGTCGCAGTCGCACTCGCGCTCTCACTCGCGCTCGTGGCCGGCTGCAATGCCGACGGCACCCTGCGGCTGCCGACCGGCGTCGTCTATCCCTCCATCACGCCCGTCGCCGGCACAGCGAACCTCACCGTCGACACGACCTTCACCTTCGAGGGGACGCCTCGCACACTCTCCGTTGTCATCGATGGCGCACTCTACGCCGGGGCGCAGCAGGCCGAGAAGAGCGTCATACGCTTCGGCAAGGCCAGAGAGAACGACTGGATCAGCGACTACTACCCGGCGTTCGTCTTCGAGAAGCACCAGGACGCGTTCTTCTCGGCGCTGATCGGACAGTTCCGCGGTATCCGCGATGCGTCCGGACTGGATAGCGACCGATACGTAGAGCTCATGACCGCGTACGCTCAATCGCTTGAGTACAGGCTGGACCCGCAGAACCTCTCGCCGAAGTTCCCGGTGGAGACCGCCGCGCAACAGGCGGGCGACTGCGACGACAAGGCACTGCTCCTCGGCGGACTGCTCGCACGCGAAGGGTACGACGTCGCGATCCTCCTCTTCGGACCCGAGCAGCACGTCGCCCTCGGCATCAAAGCCGATGGACTCGAGTACGGCAGCACAGGGTACGCCTACATCGAGACCACCACCCGGGGGCTCGTGGGCATGCCCCCCGACTCGGTCGGCGACGGCACCAAGCTCTCCAGCAAGCCGCAGGTGTTCAAGCTGGGCGACGGCACCAAGCGCTACGGCGCCGGGGCCCAGGTGAGCACCATCCTCGCAACAGCCGACGCCGCGAAGAAGCGCGCGGACGAACTCGCGGGGCGCGTGAAGACGGCCGACACGCAGCTTGCCACGCTCAAGGCGAACGTGAGCGACCTCAAGTCCCGCATGGACGGATTGCTCGCCTCCGGCGACACCGCGGGCTACAACGCGCTCGTCGCCACCTATAACGCCGCAGCTGATGAGTACAATACCGCCGCAGAGGAGCGCAATGCGCTCGTCTCGGAACACAACCGCGTGGTCGCCGTGCACACGTACATCGTCGAGCACCTCGATGATCGCGCCGGGACGTTCGCGTATCTCGCGGCGAATCCTCTCTAGACACTTCACACCGTCTTCACGACACCTCCCTTGTGCGTTCACCCCAATTCGTTAGTCTGTTCACGATGTTACTCCGCCGCCCTGACTGAAAGGACGACCATGTCGTACGAGAAGGCCCCGAAGGAACCGCGCAAACGCGCACGGATTATTCGCTGGGCGGTACTCGCAGTCGTCCTTGTGGCGATCACGGTCATCGGCTACCTGCACCAGACGGCTGTCACCGGCAAGCCTGCCGGGGTCGACGCACTGTGCCCGTTCGGAGGGCTTGAGACCGCGTTCTCGCTCATCACGTCCGGCTACCTGCTCAAGCGGGTCGCGCTCTCGGGCGTCATCCTCCTCGTGGCAGTTGTGGCGGTCGCGATCGTCTTCCGGCGTTCGTTCTGCGGGCAGATCTGTCCGCTCGGCTTCATCCAGGAGATGTTCGGCGGCCTCGGACGACGTGTCTTCAGGCGTCGCCTGGAACTCCCCGCCTGGCTCGACCGGCCGGCCCGGTACCTCAAGTACGTCGTACTCGTCGTCTTCATCTACCTGACGTGGACCGCCGCTGACCTCGTGATCCGTCCGTACGACCCCTGGGTCGCTTACATGCACCTGACCTCGGCCGAAGTATTTGCCGAGTTCGGCATCGGCCTTGGCGTGCTCGCCGCTGCCGTCGTCGGATCCTTCGTGTACGACCGCTTCTTCTGCAAGTACCTGTGCCCGATGGGCGCCACCCTGGGTTTGCTCTCGAAGTTCAGCATCTTCAAGGTGCGGCGCACCGAGAGCACGTGCATCGACTGCAAAGCCTGCGACGCCGCATGCCCGGTGAACCTCAAGGTCTCCGAAGTCGAGACGGTCGAGTCCCCCGAGTGCATCAACTGCAACGAGTGTGTGAACGCTTGCCCGGTGAAGGACACCCTTGCGGTGAGCACGAGCAAGGGCAAGCGTCTCTCGGCACTGGCGACCACCGGCGCGGTTGTGGCCATCTTCGCGATCGTCGTCGGAGCGGCCACCGTTACCGGCGACTTCCAGTGGAAGGCCGCAAGCCTTGCAGACGAGATCAAATCGGGACAGGGCCTTGGCGAAGGTACCGGCGCCTCGGATGCACCGATGACGGGCGACTTTGACGTGAGCCTCATCAAGGGCCGTACCACCCTTGCCGAGGTGAGCGAGGCGACCGGGATTCCCGCCAGCCTCTTCGAGCAAGTCCTCGGCGTGCCGACCTCCGAGCAGGGCACCCCGATGAAGGACATCAAGGATGCCTACGGTTTCAGCCCCGAGGATGTCCGCACGATCGTCGAGCTGTATCGCACTGACCCCGCGGCTGCGGAGGCATACGTGCCGCTCGGCGAGGCCGGAGAGTAAGGCTCCGAAAATTCCAGAGGGCTCCCGTAACCTCGGGAGCCCTCTGTACGTTTACCTGCATGCCAGCCACCCCTCGGCTGGCATTTCCTTTTCCCTACGCGTTTTCCCTATGCTCCTCGCGAGCTGAGTTCATGTCCGGGCGAAGCAACCGTCGCTTCCCCACAAGCCGGATGAACGTCTCGGTGAGTGTCGGATCGAACTGGGTGCCGATGCACAGATCAAGCTCCTGAAGAGCGGCTGTAGATGACAGTGCCGCGCGGTAGGGGCGACCCGACGTCATGGCGTCGTAGGCGTCGCAGATGCACAGCAGACGCGCCTCCAGCGGGATGGCCTCCCCTGCCAGTCCGTCGGGGTATCCCGTGCCATCCCACCGCTCGTGGTGATGGCGAACCCACGGGAGAATCTCCTCAAGCTGCGTCGAGCGCAGGATCTTCTCGCCAAGCCCGGGGTGCTCTCGGATATGGCGCAACTCGGACGTGTTCAGGGGACCGCGCTTGCGCAGCACCCGGTCGGAGATGCCGATCTTGCCGACGTCGTGAAGTAGCGCCGCTACCTCGATAAGCCGGCGCTTCCCCTCATCCAGCTCGGCCTCCTCGGCAAGCATGACCGAGAGAACCGCAACGTTACGCGAATGGAACTGCGTCAGCGGATCGCGCGCATCGACCGCCGCCGCAAGCGCGCGCACTGTTCCCAGGTGCGATTGCTCTTCAAGCATGCGAATGCGATCTTCCGCACTCAGAGATTCCACGACCGACTCATCGAACGCGACGATGCGGTCCTTCCCGTGGTACTTAGCCCAGTACAGGGCGCCGTCGGCTTTGCGCAGCAGATCGGCTCTTTCAAGGCTGTCCTGCGGATACGTGGCAAGACCGATCGATGCTGTCAGAAGTCCTGACTCGCCGGTGTCCACTTCGAGCAGAGCCTCGCGGATACGCTCGGCCACTCTGGACCTGTCGACATCGTTTGCCTCGGGCAGGATGATCGCGAACTCATCGGCTCCGAGTCTGCAGACGACATCCGACGCCCGGCAAGCCGTGCGGATCGCTCCCGCTGCCGACTTCAGGACTGCATCGCCGAATGCGTGGCCGTGCGCGCCGTTGATGCGCGAGAACCCGTCGAGGTCGAGCACCGCCACCGACAGTCGGCTGCCGCGCCGACCGGCCATGTCCAGCTCGAGCTGCAGCCGTTCGTGGAAGTACCGGTGACCGAAGAGTTCCGTGAGCGGGTCGTTCACTGCCCTATCGAAGAGGAACTCGTTTTCGATAGCGGACACGGCAGAGCGGCCCGCGACTATGAATGTGAGACCGAGCGCCGTAATCGCGTACGCAGTACGCGTAAGCGAATCAACTGATTCGAGTAGCGCCATGTACCCAAACACCGGGATTCCAACGGTGAACAGCGTGGGCATCGTGATCGAGAGCGATCCGTGGCGTCTCGGACGCATGCGCGGCAACGTGAGGAACCTCGGCTCATCGCGCTCGACGCGCAGCCGGGTCATCGCGCCCGAGAAGACCATGAACGCGCCCGCCATCCAGAGGATCTCTATGATGCTGTCCCACGGGAGCGAGCGGTTAAGGACGGAGCCGAGGTACCACAGCGGCCACAACGCTGTCGCGAAACCGTACACGCCAACGCCGACGATGACGCGTCGCTCGCATTCGCGCCAGTGGTTCCAGCCACGTGTCGCGAAGTTCACCGCAGTCGCAATGAGCATGAAGATGCCAAGCACCGAGTAGACCGCGGCCGCGATATCCTCGACGGGTCCGGATGCCGGGTACTTGGCGGTCATAGGAACCGCGAAGAACGCCAGCACCGATCCGAAGATCAGGAAGCCGGCGCCCGCAGCATCGGTGATGTGTCGTACGCCGACAGCACGCGAGAGCGTGCGGAAGTCGGTGAGCCTGAACAGAGTGACGATCAGCACGATGGCTGCGATCATGCTCACGATCATCGGCAGCGCAGACGAGTCACCGCTAAGCGGACGCCCGATGAGCACAAGCACGCTCACGTACGCCTCGCTCAAAGAGATGAGCAGCAGACCGATCGAGAGACCACGCCAGAGGCGACGCTCACGATCGCTTGCGCGCAGATATGCCATGAGTGTGGCGATCGTCGCGAGGAAGAACGGTACAAGGTACGCAAGTTGCCGGACAGCCTCAAGAAGCAACGAGCGCTCCGGGACCGAGTAGAGAATCCCGTACAGGCCGCAACACACCAGGGCCAACACCACTACCGGCGCAACCGGACGCACTGGAGAGGTGCGATCTCGGCTTCCGATGGGGGCACCGTCAAGCGCGCGCGTTCCCATGCATTGGACCCTTCGTGTTCGCGTGAGCACTGAGACAGCGCAGCTGTCGACCGGTCAGGCGTAGTATAGTCGTGACCTGGCATTCAGTGCCAGGTCACACCCAGGAAACCCCCTCCCGAGAGGAGCCCCCACATGCAACTGAAGATGTTCCGCTGCCGGATCTGTGGTGAGACCTATCTGGGTTACGAGGAACCGGGCAACTGCCCGTTTTGCGGAGCGCATGTCGAGTTCTTAGTGGACCCGGCCGAGTACGACGCCTCCGTCAACCGCGTCGAGCTCACCGAGACCGAGCGTGGCGACCTGGATTCCTCCATCGAGCTCGAGCGTGCGAACACGCGCTTCTACCTGGGCATGGCCGAGCGAAAGGACAACGACACGCTCCGCTCGGCGTACAAACGGCTGGCGAAGGTGGAGGCCGAGCATTGCTCGGTATTCTGCAAGCTCGCCGGGATACCGAAGCCGGCGGACCTGCTTGAGCCCGGTGAGACGACCGGCTCGTGGGCGGGAGACATCGCCGAATCGCTCGCACGCGAGAACCGCGCGACGACGCTCTATGCGAACTTCGCTGCCCGGGCCACGAGCCCGCGTCTGCGCGAGGTCTGGGAGGCTGTGAGCGCGGTCGAGGCGGACCACATCACGCTCGACGAGCTGGCGATGACGTACATCTAGCGCTGCCGGACGAATCAAGGCCCCGGAGGATGCATCCCCGGGGCCTTGTCATTTCACGTGACGTCCTAGAGCTCCTTGCGACCGAACGCGAGCACCGCACCGCCTACCAGGAGCACGATAGCGAGCGCTCCGGTCGCGAGGGGCCACGCGAGGCTCACCTCGGTGCCAAGCAGCACGGCGTTCGGGGCGCTCATCAGCCCGGCGGGGCTGTACTTCACTGCCGGCCCCCAGAGCGTCGCGATCGAGAGCAGCACCAACATGCCGAAGCCGAGTCCGGCCGCGCCCGATTGCGAATCGATCAGCGCCGAGACAAGCGTCATCACCGCCGTCACGAAGAGCGCGAACACAAGCCACACGCCCGTCGCGCCAGCAAGCACGCGGATGGGTGCCTCGGCGAACACCGCGTATGTCACGCCCCACGTAGCCACCGCGCCAACGACGGTCGTCACCGTGAGGAAGACCGCATTCGATGCGAACTTCGCCAGGATGAACGCCGGGCGTGAGACCGGCTTGGTCAGCACGAGGATGGCGGTGCCCGAGCGTCGCTCGGCAGAGACCATGCCGCCGAGGATGATCACGAGCGCCCAGATCACGATCTGCGAGATGTTCTTCGTCCACTGCGCGTACGCATCGCGCCACGTGGGGTCGGGCAGGTTGATGACGGCACCGCCCAGGCCGCCGCTATCGGACATGGACTTGATCAAGTCGGGCGTGAGCTTGGCCAAAATGGGACCGCTGAGCGCGAGGAGCAGCACGATGCCCGGCAGCACCCAGATGCGCCACGTTCGTACGATCTCACGAAGTTCCTTGCCGAGAAACGCACCGAAGCCGCGCATTACCGCTCACCTCCCACGAGCTCCACGAAGACTTCCTCCAGGGAGACCTCGCCGCCTTCCATCCGCACGAGCCCGGCACCCTCGGCGACGACCGCGGCCGGAATCGCGAGCCGGGCAGCGTCGATGTCGTTCACGGTCAGGATGACCGAGTGGTTCTCGCGCTCGACCGCGCTCGTCCAGCTCTCTGCCGAGAAGCGCTTCGCGAGCGCGTCGGCAGCGGATGTGACCTCGAGGACGATCTTCTGCGCGCCGTAGCGGCTCTTGAGATCGTCGATCGGTGCCTGCGCAACGACCCGACCGCGATCGAGAATCGCGACGGTGTCGCACACGCGCTCCACGTCGGAGAGGATGTGCGTTGAGAAGAACACGGTCGTGCGACCCGCGAGCGACGCGATCATGTCCAGCACCTCTTTGCGCCCGATCGGATCAAGCGCCGAGGTTGGTTCGTCGAGCATGAGCAGCGACGGTGCGTTGATGAGCGCCTGGGCAACGCCGAGGCGCTGCTTCATTCCACGCGAGTACCCGCCGATGCGTGCCTTCACGTCTGACAGCCCGGCAAGCTCCAGAAGCGCCTTCACGCGCTCGTCGAGCGTGGTTCCCGTGATGCCGAACAGGCTGCCGGTGAAGCGCATGAACTCCTCGGCGGTCATCCAGTCGTAGAAGCCGGGCACGTCCGGCAGGAAGCCGATGCGTGCGCGCACCTCGTTGCCTGCCGACGCCACGTCGGTGCCGAACACCTTCGCGCTTCCCGACGTCGCCTGCGCAAGTCCCGTGAGGATGCGCAGCGTAGTCGTCTTCCCTGCCCCGTTCGGGCCGAGGAATCCGAAGACGGATCCCTCGGGGACCGAAAGGTCGATGCCGTCGAGCGCGTGGAACGAGCCGTAGTGCTTCGCGAGCCCTGTGAGCTCTATCGCTGGGACGGCCACGCTACTCGCCGTCCCGGCTGCCGTAGAGCACGTCTGCGGCACGCTCCGCGCGATCCGCCGTCTTGGGCGCACCCTCGGCAGGGGCAGTGGCGAACGGATCCGCGGCAGCCGCCGGCTTGCGACCGATGACGAGGAACAGCAGCGGTCCGATGAAGGAGTTCATGAGCAGCAGGATGATAAGCAGCCAAGGCCACTTCTTGCCGAACACGAGCTGCTCGTCCGGCGTCTTCATCAGCCGGAACAGCGCGAAGCCGGTCACGCCAAGCTCGAGCACGATCAGGGCACCGATGAGCGCGATGGTGGTACCCGATAGGTCGCTCAGTGATGTCACGTTCATTCCGATTCCTTCTCTCTTCCCGGCGCCGCGGGTGCGGCACTCCATTCCTTCTTGAGGCTCGCCCGTGCGAGCACGTAGAACATCACACCGGGCACGAGGACGCAGAGGAGCACGAGCAGCCCGATCCACCAGCCCTCGACGCCGTACACCACATTCGCGATCGTGTAGCCGGCAATCGTGCCGGCAAGCACGCCGAAGAACATCGAAAGCGTGGCGATGATGGCGAACGTCCCCCTCGACGCGCGGCTGGTCCACGCCCACAGGTACGCCGCGAGCGGCGCGCCCAGGGCGACAGCCACGAGAACACTGAGCGTGACCGTCTTGGAGCCCCAGCCGTCCGCGGCACCGCCAGCGTCGAAGTGCACCGGGATCGTCTCGGGCATCCTGCTCCAGAACGCGATGACAACTCCTGCCACAGCCATTCCAAGGAGCACTGGCAACGTCACCGCTACCGAGACTGCGGCGTCGCTCAGGTTCTCGAGCGGCCGTTCCTCAACATCGTCCGGCCGTATCCAGCCGAGGCGGGCAGCGATGGCCCCGAAGTTGATGGTCCAGCCGACCCCGAACGTCCTCGGCATGAAGATCCGCGGGTCGGACGGGTTCCAGATGCGATCCATGACCGTGCTCGCTGTTGGCGTGCGGAACTCGAACGGCATGCCGAGAATGCGCCCCTGCGGCTGCGGCGACGTGCTCTCGCGGCCGAACGCCTCGCGTACTGCTGCCGCATACTCGGCAGGCGATCCCAGATCCGCTATCGCGGCGTGCTCCGCCGCCTCATTGCCGCCACGGCGACCGATATCGGTGAGGAGGTTCGCCTCCAGTTCCGCGACCGCCTCGTCACGCTCGCCAGCAGGGAGTCCAGCCAGCGCGGCGTGGACCTCGCTGAGGTACTGCTTCAGCTCGAGGTTCTCAGGCATGCGAGTCAACTCCCTTCAACAACGAATCGATGGCGGACGACAGGTCGCGCCACGACGACGACATCTCGGCCAGGTCACGGCTGCCTGCCTCGGCCAGCCGGTAGTACTTGCGGGGCGGCCCCACGGGCGACTCGCGCCAGACCGAGTCCACCAGCGACGCCTTCTTGAGGCGGCTCAGGAGCGGATACACCGTCCCTGACGTCACCGCCAATCCCGGAAGCACCGCAAGGCGATCGACGATCTCGGCGCCGTAGAGCTCGCCGCGTGCTAGAAGCGCGAGTATCGCCAGCTCGACAGCGCCCTTGCGGAACTGCGAGGTACGCGAATCTGCCTCTCCCATGCGAACGACCTCCTTCCAGACTTACTTGTTGTGCCATCTACCTTGTATCACACTCTAGTATGTGATGCAAAGTACCGCAAGGGGTCAATCGGAGATTCCTTAGCGGTGGCCGGCGATGCGAGCGAGCGTCGCCTCGTACGCCGGTTGCAGCGACTCGGCGGTGAACCGCTCGGCCAGGTGCCGCGCAGCGCCCGGTTCAGGGCGTTCGAGGATGAGCGAACGCAACAGCGCGACCAGACCTTCGGGGCTCCCGTAGCGGTACTGCTCCGGGTAGAGCTCCGGGTACGCGAGCCGATCCGGCACGACGGGCGTGCACCCTGCATAGCACGCCTCAAGCATCGCCAGGCCGAAGAACTCGTTCTGCGCCGTCGATACAGCGATGTCCGAGCTGCCGAGGAGCGCGGCGTACGCTCCCCTCCCCTCGGGCTCGCCGAGGTGCACGAGCCGCTCGCCAAGCGCCGCTGCGGATGCCTCAACGCTCGCCTGCGTCTCCCGGAACGCCTGCCCGGCGACGGCTACCTCGAAGTCGAGCCCCTCGGCAGCAAGCGCGTGCATAGCCGAGAAGAACGCCTTGGGATCCTTGTCGTGCTCCCAGCGATGCGGCCACACGATGCGCGACCGCGCGCCGCGCGTGGGCGCCGCCGAAAACGGCGTTGGGTCGAACGGCGGCGCAAGCACCTCGGATTTCGCGGCGATCCGCTCGGCTACGCCAACCGGATGATGATCGGGGAACTGCTTGAGGAAGCCAGGGATTTCGCGGATGAACGCGTCGAGGTTCCACTGCGTGTTGAAGAGACACGCGTCTGCCGCAAGCGCGCTCGTGATGTTGGTGAGCGGGAACTGGAGGTCCCACTCGGCCTCATGGCGCACGGGGTAGACGAGCTGGTTCTCGTGGAAGTAGACGATGGTGGGCACGCCCGCGATCGCGCAGCCCGTAAGCCCTTTGAATTCGGCGAGGTTGAGGAAGGTGCTCGAGAAGATGAGGTCCCAGCGAGCACCCGAGGCGTACAACCGCTCGACCTCGGCAGCCATCGTGATCGCCGCGCCGCGCATGCGCCATTTCCACTTGCGCGGCGGCAGCGTGAGCAGGTCGACGTCCCAACCTGGCAGCGGGAAGATGGCGTCGAGCACCGCGCGGTGTGACCCGCCGTAGTAGGGCTCCAGGATGAGGATGCGACGCGACGTTTGCGGCACGCGCTACCCGGCTCCGCCGGAGGGAGGTGCGGCTGTCGGCGCGGGAGCGGGAGCAGTCGCCGCTGCAAGCAGCCTACGCTCGAGCTCGGCGATGCGGGGCTTGAGCATCGCTTTGGGAGCGGCACCCCAGACGCCAGACGTCGGATCCATCTCGCCTACATAGACGCCAGGAAGAAACGCGTATCCCGCGGTCCATGCCTCGATGTGCACGAGGCCGTCAGCGGGCTCGGCTTTGATGAACTGTGGCACGGTAAGCGCTCCAACGCCCTTGCGCCAGACCTGCTCACCACGCTCGTCGCGGTACTCGAATCCTTCGCCCTGGAGATACGCGGTGATGACCGCCCAAGCCTCGTCGCGCGAGACGGCCGTACTGAGATCCTTCACATACCGGGACATCACTACCCCCTTGTCCGCGTCCTGGCGGCGTACGTCGCCTGGCTAGAGCGTAGCACTCCGAGGGCGGAGTTTGGGAGGGCGGTACGGCGCGCACGCATAGTCCGTCCACGACAGCGATGCGAGCGCATCGCTCACCATCCGCTCGATGTCGAGGTCCGACTCCCCCTTCTCGACCTGCCACACCTTCGCGTGGGTCTCAGGGGTTCTCGGCATGAAAAGCGTACAGCAGTCGGTATGCTGCTGCGTCGAAAGCTCGAAGGTGCCGATACGGCGCGCCTCGGCGATAATCTCCTGCTTGTCATGACCGGAGAGTGGGCGCAGGATCGGTAGCTTCGCCACCGCGTCCACAGCCGCCATGTTCTCGAGCGTCTGGGACGCGACCTGCCCAAGGCTCTCGCCGGTCACAAGCGCACCAGCGCGCTCCTCGGCAGCAATCGCCTCGGCGACCCTCACCATCAACCTGCGGTAGAGCAGGATGCGCAGGTCGGGCGGCGCCAGAAGCGAGATCTCGCGCTGCAGATCGCCGAACGGCACCACGTACAGGCGCGCCAGGCCGCCGGTCCGCTCCAGCACCTGCGCGATCTCGGCGGTCACGTGCTCCGAGAGGTCGTCGGTCTGCGGTCTGCCCGAGAAGTGCACACCCACCGCAACGGCGCCGCGCCGGATGATGCGCCACGTGGCGACCGGCGAGTCGATGCCCGCCGAGAGGAGCGCCACGACCTTCCCGGAGGTACCCACCGGCAGACCGCCAGGTCCCTCGACACGCTTCGCATACGTGTAGACCTCGCCTTGCACGACCTCGACGCGGCAGAGCACATCGGGCGCGTCGAGATTCACGTCAAGGCCGGTCTCGGCCTGTACTGCCGCGCCAAGACGGCGGTTGATCTCCAGGCTGCGCTCGGGGTGGTCGGTCGCCGAGCGACGCGCAGCGATCGCGAACGTGCGGGCGCGCGGGTCGGCCTCGCATACCGCGAGGATGGCGGCCTGTTCCATCTCGGTGGCATCGCGTGACGTGACGAATGCGAGCGATGCGGAGCTCACGCCGGGCACTGCCGAGACGCGCGCGAGCATCTCGGCGGCGAGCGACGGTGCGACCGGGATGATGAGGCGGCTTGCGACACGCTCCACGCCAACGCTCGAGAGCGTCCCGACCGCGGCTACCAGGTTCGCCTGCAGCTGACGCTCGAAGCGACCGCGATTGCGACCCTTCAGCGCGATCTCGTGGTAGTGGACGAGAACCGCTCGCTCAAACACCCGCTCACCCCCGAAGATGCGTGTGCCCCGCGCCGTGATGGCTGCGGGGCACCTCACACGCTGCCATGCGGCTGCGTTACTTGTACGATTCGGCCGTGCGCTCGTAGCCGATGTCACCGTTCGCGATCTCGTCGAGCGCGAGGGTGAGCGGCTTGGTGCTGGTGATCGATGCGATCTGCGAGGCCGCCATGGTGAGCAGGGCCTGGTCGCGAACACCGTGAACCATGTCGTTGATCTGGCGTGCGCGACGCGCAGCAACGATGCAAAGCGTGTACTTCGAGTCGACCTTGGAGAGCAGCAGGTCGATGTCAGGCTTGATAACCATCAGGAATTCCTATCCGCCGAGGGATCCGAGAATCTCCGCGAGTTCGTCCGTGGCGCGGAGTACGTCGTCGTTTTCTACCACATAATCATAGGTACCCACAAGTTCGAGCTCGCGGACGGCGGTCGCCAGACGCACCGCGACCTGCTCATCTGTCTCGGCGCCGCGGCCTCGAATGCGGCGTTCCAGCTCCTCCATGGAGGGTGCGAGGATGAAGATGAGAACCGCGTCGGGCATGAGCGCCTTGACCTGCGCTGCTCCCTGCGGATCGATCTCCAGTATCACCTGCCGACCCTCGGCGATCTTCTCCTCCACGGTGCTACGGAGCGTTCCGTAGCGGTTGCCATGGACGCTCGCCCACTCGAGGAACTCACCGGCCTGCACGCGACGCTCGAACTCATCCGCCGAGAGGAAGACGTAGTCTTCGCCATCCACCTCGCCGGGGCGCGGAGCGCGCGTGGTCGCCGAGACCGAGACCCAAACATCAGGGACCCTGGCGACAAGACGTTCTACCAGAGTCCCTTTACCCGCGCCCGAAGGCCCGGAGATGATAATCAGATTGCCCTTGTGCATCCGGGGCGGAGCGCTTAGCCGAGCCGCTGCATGAGCATCTCAAGCTGGCGCGCGCCCAGACCCTGCACGCGACGGCTCTCGGAGATCTCAAGCTCGTCCATGATCTTCGCAGCCTTGGCCTTGCCGAAACCGGGCAGGCTCTCGAGAAGCGTGGAGACCTTCATGCGGGCGACGATGGGATCGTCGGACATCTTCATGACGCCGGCAAAGTCGACCTTGCCGCTCTTGATCTCCTGGCGCAGTGCGGCACGCTTCTGGCGCGCTTCCGCGGCCTTCTTAAGCGCAGCCTTGCGATCGGCCTCAGAAAGGTTCGGCAGAGCCATGGTTCCTCCTCGTTCTTCGCTCCCAGTGGTGGTGCTTGTATGCGATGCACAGGCCTTCGCATACCCCTCGGTATGCGTCACTTGCATGTGACAACTCCGTTGATACTACCCTTGACCTGCGCGTATGCCAACCCTCACTCGGAAAGTCGGCGGCTTCCAGGCGAGTAGAGCGGCACGTCGGAGGCGCAAAGACCGCATGATTCCGGCTCCCATGACTCAACCTCAAGTCCAAGTAGAGGTATGAGCTCAAGGTCGAATGCCTTGGGACCACCGCGGTCGATGAGCGAGGTTACAGCAACCGGCTTCCCGCCTGCAGCACGTACGAGATCGATGACCTCGGCAACCGATCCACCCGTTGTGACCACGTCTTCTACCACGAGCACGTTCGCGCCAAGCGGTATCTCGAAGCCGCGCCGTAGCACCATGGCTCCACCCTGTCGTTCCGTGAAGATGAACTTCACGCCGAGAGCCTGTGCAACGGCGAAGCCGATGATGATTCCGCCAACTGCGGGAGCGGCGACCAGGTCGATACGCCGTTCACCGAGTCGTTCAACCATCGCACCGGCGAGGCGCGTCGTGAGCATCGGATCCTCGAGCACCCGCGCGCACTGCACGTACGTATCCGAGTGCCGGCCGCTCGTGAGCTGGAAGTGACCCGAGAGGATCGCCTTGGCTTGCTTGAGGGCTTCAAGCACCTCGTTCTCAGTCATGGCGCTCATGCGCTACTCCCCTTCCACGATACGCGACAGTGCAGCTACGGGATCGACTGCGCCGGTGATCGGACGTCCGATCACCAGGTGCGACGCACCGGCCTCGATCGCCTCGGCGGGCGTGGCAACGCGCGCCTGGTCTTCCGACTCCGCCCACGCGGGGCGAACACCGGGCGTGACCACGTACGCATCAGCGCCGAGAAGTGCCCGCATCGCGGCGGCCTCCTCGGGCGAGCACACCACGCCGTCGCAGCCGCAATCGCGAGCGAGCGCGGCCAGCGCGGCGACCTGCTCGGCAGCGGACGCGGGAACGCCGATCTCGGTGAGCGCGGCGTCGTCGAGGCTCGTCAGCACGGTCACCGCAACGAGCGCGGGTTTGTTCACCTTGAAGCGCTCGGCGGCGGCTGCGACCTCCTCGGCAGCAGCAGTGAGCATCGCGCGGCCACCGGTGGCATGCACGGTGATCATGTCCGCACCCTGGCGCACCAGCGTGCGGCACGCTCCGCGAACCTGGTGCGGGATATCATTGAGCTTGAGGTCGACGAAGACCTTGAAGCCAAGTGCACGCAGCTCGCGAACGATCTGCGGGCCTTCGGCATAGAAGAGCGTCATGCCCACTTTCACCCACGTGGCACGGCCCTTGAGCGAGCGCGCCATATCCATGGCGGCGGCTCCATCGGGCAGGTCAAGCGCGACTATGATCTGTTCTCGCATGCGTTCCCTTCCGTGATAGATCGGGCTCCAGCTAGAAGCCGGGATCCTCGACGTCTGTCTTGGGACTGGTCCACACCGTCTCGCGGTTCCCGCCATGGATGTCCGAGCGCACCAGCTCGATCCACTCCTGCGATACCGGACCGTCGTTGTAACCGTACTCCACGCCGAGCAGCCCCGAGCCGGGATACCACGCGCCCGGACCGTACGACTCGCTCATGCCCAGGTCTGTGAAGCCGTCGGCGCCAATCTGCCAGAGCCGACCCTCCACCGAGTAGATCGGTCCTGTCGGATCCCAGCCGAGGAGGTTGACCTGGTAGACGCTCGAGAAGTCGCCCGGACGCTCCCAGCCGTTGGCGTCAAAGGCGTCTCGCGCGACAGCGCCGGTGGCTTCAATCGACTTGAACCTGACGCTCACCGTCTCCCCATTGGGCGACTCTACCAACTCAGGCCAGAACAGGATGTCACTGGCGCCATCCCAGGCAGCCACGGGAGCAGCGATGTCCTGCGATGTGATCAGCGGGCTCGTAACGACCTCACCTGTCGTCACATCGAAGACGACGAGTCTGCGTGACAGCCCGGCGGAAACGTCATCTTCCTGGTAGATCGACTCATCGATGAGGTCTTCGATCGCGAAGTAGCGTCCCGAAGCCGACCAGCCGATCGGAACGAACGTAATCACGGTCTCGGGCATCTTCGCCTTCACGCCTTCGCCGTGCGACTCCTTGTTGTTGAAGAGCAGCGCCGAGGGACCAGCTCCTTTGAGAGGGTTGATCTCCAGGTACGCGATGGAATCTGCGGGTCCCGGCCACGCGTGCCACTTGGAGGGCACGTTGTCCGTGGGCTTGGAGCCGTCATCCAAATGCCATGCCACCAGCCGCTTCGGCTTGTGGTCGAGTGCATCCCCGAGGGTGTCGACGGATGCTCCCATCTCGGCTTCTTCGTCGGTGACCGGCTCCAACCACACAACAGGCGCGGCGCTTTCCACGAACAGCACGCGATAGCCGTCAAGCGTCTGGGTCTCTCCCGTGGTGCTGTCCCAAACGGCGACTGACGGGTACGTGTACTCGCGGAGATACTGAACCACACCGTAGCGGCCGTTGCCTGACCACGCGACTGATTCTGTCGGTCCGATGAGGCCGGCCATGCCGTCTTCGCCGAGCAACTCCTCGGTGATGGAGTTGACCGAGTTGTCGAGAATCCACACCGCACCCACGCACCCGCCGATAAGCACGAGCAACACGACAACGCCCACGACCCACGGCCAAACCTTGCGGCGCGGTGCCGGTGATGTCTGCGGTGCAAGCGGTATCGGTGCCGGTGGCTGAACGGGAATCGCCTGCGGGATCGTCGGTTCGGTCTTGTCGGTCACGATCGAACTCCCCTCATCGTTTGAGCGCCCCCGTCAGCGCCGAGACGCGGTCGATGCCACGCTCCCGGCAATACCGCTCCAGACCGTCGACCACGTGCATCGTGGTAGCCGGGTCCACGAAGTTCCCCGTCCCGACCGCAACGGCGGTGGCCCCGGCCAGCATGAACTCGACTGCGTCCTCGGCATTCATGATACCGCCCATTCCGACGACCGGGACGGACACTGCCGAGGCGACCTGCCAGACCATGCGTACGGCGACCGGCTTGATCGCCGGACCGGAGAGTCCTCCGACCGTGCGCGCTAGCTTGGGTCGCCACGTATCGGTATCGATCGCCATGCCGAGAAGCGTGTTGATGAGGCTCACCGCGTCGGCACCCTCGGCCTCCACGCTGCGTGCAATCTCCGCTATGTCGGTGACATTCGGGCTCAACTTCACGATGAGGGTCTTGCCCGTTGCGGCACGCACGGCGCGCGTCACGTCGGCCGCGGCAGCGCACGAGGTGCCGAACGCCATACCGCCCTCATCCACGTTGGGGCACGAGATGTTGAGCTCGAGCGCGTCGATCGCGTCCTCGGCGTCGAGTCGCTCCGTCACCGCCACGTACTCGGCCAGACTGTGTCCCGAGACGTTCACGATGACCGGGACGTCCTGCTCGGCAAGCCATGCGAGGTCGTTCGCGCAGAAGGACTCGACGCCCGGATTCTGCAGACCGATCGAGTTGAGCATGCCGCTTGCGGTCTCAGCGATGCGCGGGCTGGCGTTGCCGGCCCAGGGATTGAGGCTCACACCCTTGGTGACCACGGCGCCGAGTCGACCGAGGTCCATGAACTCCGCGTATTCGCGGCCCGCAGCGAAGGTGCCCGAGCCGGTCATGACCGGATTGCGCAGCTCGAGTGCACCGATCCTGACGCTCATGTCCACGTTGATGTTGTGCGCAGATTCCACTTCTTCTCCTAGTGCTTCGGCGGAATCTCGGAGACGTCCCACACGACGTGCGCGGCGTCGAACACCGGGCCGTCAACGCATGCCCGCCGCTGACCGTCGGTGGTCGTGACCACGCACGAAAGGCAGGCGCCGATGCCGCACGCCATCAACCGCTCGAGCGAGACCTGGCACGGCACGTCCGCCGCAGCAGCCTGCGCCGTCACGATGCGCGCCATCGCCTCGGGCCCGCAGACGTAGACGACGTCGGGGCGATCCGTCGCGAGCGCGCCCTCGACGAGCCCGGTCACGAAGCCGTGCTCGCCTGCGCTCCCATCGTCAGTGGCCGTTAGCACGCGGCGCGCGGTGGCCTCGAAGACTCCCTGGCCGACGAGCCGCTCGGCAGTCGGCGCGCCCTGGGCGACCGTGACGGCGACTCCACACGCCGAGAGCTGCTCGGCGAGCATGCCCATCGGCGCGGCGCCAAGCCCACCCGCAACGAGGAGCGCGTGCGCGGTGCCTTCCGGAATCTCCCACCCGTGGCCGAGCGGACCGATCACGTCCATCTCCTCGCCGCGGCGCTTCTCGGCCAGTGCGCGGGTGCCCGTGCCGAGCACCTGGTAGAGGATATGAAGCCGATCCTCCTCGGCACGGTGGATCGAGAACGGACGCCGCAGGATGAAGTCGGTGCCGGTGCTGATGCGCAGGTGCACGAACTGACCCGGGCGCACCGCACGCGCGACTCTGGGCGACTCAAGCACGATGAGCCCAACTCCCTCGGTCACGCGGTCGTTCGCAACGACGGTGACACGCTCCAGGAGCCGGTGGCCGTCCTCGTGTGTGCTTGCGCAGCTCACTGGGCGGCTCCGTTGCGCGGCGCTGGCGGCACCCACTGGTCGAAGTCCTGCAGTGCGCTCACGCCGAGCCGGTCGTCGTTCATGGCCTCGATGGCCGAGACGACCGCCTGCGCGGCTTCCATGGTCGTGATGTTGGTGATGCCGTGCCGGATCGCCGTGGCGCGGATCTGGTAGCCGTCGCTTCGGGTCTCCTGGCCAAACGGCGTGTTGATGACAAGCTGGACCTCGTCGTTCGTCATCGAGTCCACGATGTTCGGGCGGCCCTCGTGCACCTTGAGCACCTGCGTGACCGGGATGCCGGCCGCACGGAGCGCCTTGGCGGTGCCGCCGGTTGAGAGCAAGCGGAATCCAAGCTGGTTGAGGTGGCGGGCGACGCCCACGACCGCGCGCTTGTCGCGATCGCACACCGACACGAACGCGGTGCCGGAAGCCGGCAGCGAGTAGTCGATGGCAAGCTGGCTCTTCGCGTACGCCGCCGGGAAGTCGGAAGCGGAGCCCATCACCTCACCGGTGGATTTCATCTCGGGCCCAAGCACCGAATCAGCGCCCGGGAAGCGCCCGAAGGGCATGACCGCTTCCTTCACGCAATAGCGCGTGAGTTCGCGGTCCTCGGCAGGAAGCGCAAGGTCCGAGAGCATCTCGCCCGCCATCACGCGCGCAGCCACCTTCGCAAGCGGCACGCCGGTCGCCTTGCTCACGAACGGAACCGTGCGGCTGGCGCGCGGGTTGACCTCAAGGACGAACACCGTCGAGTCCTTCACGGCGAACTGGATGTTGATGAGACCGTGCGTGCCGATCTCCAGCGCGATGCGGCGCGTGTAGCCCTTGATCTCCTCGACGATGCTGTCGCCGAGGGTGAACGTCGGGATACAGCATGCCGAGTCGCCCGAGTGGATGCCCGCCTCCTCGATGTGCTCCATGACGCCGCCGATGTAGACATCGCGGCCGTCGCAGATGGCGTCGACGTCGACCTCGATCGCACCCTCAAGGAAGCGGTCGAGCAGCACCGGATGGTCCGGGCTCACGACGGTCGCCTCGGCAACGTGCTTGAGCAGGTACTCCTCGTTGTACGCGATGACCATGCCGCGGCCACCGAGCACGTACGACGGACGCACGAGCAGCGGGTAGCCGATCCGCCCGGCGACCTCCACGGCCTCCGACGCTGAGCGCGCCGTGCCAGCTGCCGGATACGCGATGCCGAGCCTGTCGAGCACGTCCGCGAACCGCTCTCGGTCCTCGGCAAGGTCGATCGCCTCAGGCTTGGTGCCGAGGATCGGCACGCCAGCATCCTCGAGGGCTCGGGCGAGCTTGAGCGGCGTCTGACCACCGAAGGTGACGAGCACGCCGACGGGCTGCTCGGCATCGACGATGTCCATAACATCCTCGAAGGTGAGCGGCTCGAAGTAGAGGCGGTCTGAGGTGTCGTAGTCGGTGGAGACCGTCTCGGGGTTGCAGTTCACCATCACCGTCTCGAAACCGGCGTCGTGCAGCGCGTAGCTCGCGTGCACGCAGCAGTAGTCGAACTCGATGCCCTGGCCGATTCGGTTAGGGCCGGCGCCGAGGATCATCACCCGCGGACGGGTCGCCTCGGCTACCTCGCTCTCCTCTTCATACGTCTTGTAGTAGTACGGCGTCGTGGCCAGGAACTCGCCAGCGCACGTGTCGACGGACTTGAAGGTCGCCTTGACCCCGAGCTCGAGCCTCCGAGCACGGACCGCCTTCTCGTTGGTGCGGGTGAGATACGCGAGCTGCGGGTCTGAGAGGCCGTGCTGCTTGGCCATTCGCATGAGCTCCGCGCTCATGCCCTCAAGCGACACCTGACGCACCATACCCTCGACATCCACCTGAGCTTTCACCCGATCGATGAACCATGGGTCGATGCGCGTGAGCGCAGAGACCTCCTCGACGCTCCGGCCGCGCCAGAGCGCGTCGGCGACGTAGTACATGCGGTTCTCATTGGGGATGGTAAGTCCGCGGTCGAACTTCACCTCATCGAACTCGTCCTTGCCGTCGGCGCCCAGACCGATGCGACCGTTCTCGAGCGAGCGGAATGCCTTGCCGAGCGCCTCGGAAAACGTGCGGCCGATCGCCATCGCCTCGCCCACCGACTTCATGCGCGTGGTCAGCGTGGTGTCGGTGCCCTTGAACTTCTCGAACGCCCAGCGCGGGACCTTCACGACCGTGTAGTCGATGCTCGGCTCGAAGCACGCGGGAGTGACCTTGGTGATGTCGTTGGAGACCTCATCGAGGGTGTACCCCACTGCCAGCTTCGCGGCGATCTTCGCGATCGGGAAACCAGTCGCCTTGCTCGCAAGCGCCGAGGAGCGCGACACGCGCGGGTTCATCTCGATGACGACCATGCGGCCGTCGAGCGGGTTCACCGCGAACTGGACATTGCTGCCGCCGGTCTCCACGCCGATCTCGCGCAGGATAGCGAGCGAGGCATCGCGCATCGTCTGGTACTCGCGGTCCGTGAGCGTCTGCGCCGGCGCCACCGTGATGGAGTCTCCGGTGTGCACGCCCATCGCGTCGATATTCTCGATGGAGCACACGATCACGGCGTTGTCGTTGACGTCGCGCATGACCTCCATCTCGTACTCTTTCCAGCCGATGACGCTTTCCTCGGCCAGCACTTCGCTGATAGGTGAGAGTGCGAGGCCGTGCGAGACTTGCTCGCGCAGCTCGTCGAGGTTGTAGACGATGCCACCGCCGGCACCGCCCATTGTGAACGACGGGCGGATGACGACCGGGTAGCCTACCTCGGCGGCGAACGCTTCGGCATCGGCGACTGCGTACACGTAGGCGCCACGCGGCACCTCGAGCCCGATGCTGCCCATCGCCTCTGCGAAGAGCTTGCGGTCCTCACCCTTCTTGATGACTTCGAGCTTCGCGCCGATGAGCTCGACGCCGTAGCGCTCGAGCACGCCGGACTCCGCGAGCGCGACCGCGCAATTGAGACCCGTCTGTCCGCCAAGCGTGGGAAGCAACGCATCGGGCCGCTCGGCCGCGATGACCTTCTCCACGAACTCGGGCGTGACCGGCTCCACATACGTGCGGTGTGCGAACTCCGGATCGGTCATGATCGTGGCGGGGTTGCTGTTGACGAGCACGACTTCGTAGCCGTCCTCGCGCAGCACCTTGCACGCCTGAGCGCCGGAATAGTCGAACTCACACGCCTGCCCGATGACGATCGGGCCGGAGCCGATGAGCAGGATCTTCTTGATGTCGTCTCTGCGCGGCATCTGTCTCCTTACGGAACGATCATGACGGGACACGACGCCTGGCGAAGCAGTGTCATCGACACGCTTCCCATGAGCGCCTCCTGTATCGCATTGCGACCGCGCGTGCCGGTGATGACACCGGTGGCGCGGCGTTCGTCGAGCTCTTCGAGAATCGCGCGCTGCGGCTCGCCGCGACGCACGACCACGCTTGCCGAGATACCCTGCTGCTGCGCCATAGCCTGGAGGTTCTTCAGGTGGAACTCGGCACCCTCCTCTGCACGGCGCAGCTTCTCGCCGGTGAGCCCGGGGTCGACCGCGTGCATGAGATAGAGCGTCTTGATGAGGCCCTTGGGCAGCTCCATCGCCGAGCTGAACGCGTGCGACGCCGAGAGCGAGAAGTCGGTCGGCAACAGGACTTTCTCGCCGAACCGCTTGAGCAGCAATGTGGGGTCGCCCTGGTTCTTCAGCAGGTCGAACCGCGCGAGCAGCATCGGCACGGGCGCGTCGCGCAGGAGTCGCTCGGAAACCGAGCCGGCTACAAGCTGCGTCATGAGGCCCTTCGCGTGCGACCCGCACACGATAGCGTCGACGCCCGACTCGGTTGCAAGCGCGACGATGGTGTCGAACGGGTCGCCGGTGGGCACGCGGACCTCGACTTTGAGACCGGCGGCTTCAAGCACGGCAGCCGACACCCGCAGCTTGTCCCGCACCTCGTCGATCTTCTCGGCGATGATGGGACCTTCCATTCCGGAGGCCTCGACGACGTGCGTGAGAACCACCACCTTGACGCCAAGTGCGGGAAGCCCCGTGGCGAATCCAAGGATGCTCTCGCAGTCATCCGAGAAATCGGTCGGCAGCATGACCGTGCGCAACATCGCTACACCTCATCCTCTAGAGCGAACACGTCGTCCTTGCCCTCCATCAGCCGCACGAAGGCGCCAAAGAGATACTTCGCATCGTGCGGACCTGGTGCCGCTTCAGGGTGATACTGGACCGAGAAGGCGTGCTGGTCGAGCGCGCGAACGCCCTCGACCGTCATGTCGTTGAGGTTCACGTGCGTGAGCTGGACGCCGCCGAAGCGCTCCGAGCGCACCACCGGCGCGACGTCGGCTTCCACCCATGCGCCGAGGTCGGTCGGGTCTAGGTCGAGGCCGCCAGAGCGCGCCACGTCAAGCTCGCCGATGCTTGAGAAGTCCACGCAGAAGCCGTGGTTCTGGCTCGTGATCTCCACCTGACCCGTCAGCAGGTTCTTGACCGGCTGGTTGCCGCCCCTGTGGCCGTACTTGAGCTTGTACGTGCCGCACCCGAGCGCCAGCGAAAGCATCTGGTGTCCGAGACAGATCCCGAAGATCGGCTTGACCCCAAGCAACTCGCGCAGCGTCTCGTACAGATACGTGACCGCTGCCGGATCGCCGGGCCCGTTCGCGAAGAAGATACCATCCGGTCCAAGCGCAAGTGCATCTGCGGCGCTCGTCGTCGGCGGCACGACCACGACCTCACAGTCCGCCTCGGCAAGGCGGCGGAGGATGTTGTACTTGATGCCCGAGTCGAACGCGACCACCTTGAAGCGTGGCCGCACCGGCAGCACGCCGGTGTCGACCGGCAGGTCGCAACCGGGGGGCATCTCGTCGCCCCAGGTGTAGGGCTCGCGCGTGGCGACCTCGGCGACGAGATCGCGGCCGACAAGGCCGGGTGACGCCGCCGCCTTCGCCGCAAGCGACGCCGGGTCCAGATCGATCGTGGAGAGCACGGCGCGCATCGCGCCGCGTTCACGGATGTGGCGAGTGAGCCGCCGCGTATCGACGCCCTCGATGGCGACCACGCCGAGACGCTCGAAGAACGCGCCGAGGGTCTCCTCGGCACGCCAGTTCGACGAGATCTTCGACATCTCGCGCATCACGAAGCCGGCTGCGAAGACGCCGCGCGACTCCATGTCGGCCGCGTTCACACCGTAGTTGCCGATGTGCGGCGACGTCATCGTCACGAGCTGACCGGCGTAGGACGGGTCGGTGAAGACCTCCTGGTAGCCGGTCAACGACGTGTTGAAGACGGCCTCGCCCGTGGTCTCGCCGGGAACACCGCACGAGAATCCATGGAACGTCGTGCCATCCTCAAGCACCAGCAGTGCCGGCTGCCGCGTGATCACCGGGCGACCACCTTCCCGTTCTTGAGTGCGAAGTATCCTCCGACGAGCACTTCGCTCGCCTTGCCAAGCAGCTTGCTGCCAAGAAACGCCGAGTTCCGCGATTTCGAGACGAACCACTCCCGCGTGATTTCGACGCGCGCCTCGGGGTCGATGATGGTGATGTCGGCGACCTGTCCTGCCGCCAGGCTCACGGCCGGAAGTCCGAGCGCGGCACGGGGGCCGTGGCACATCAACCGGGCGACATCGGCCCACGTGAGCTTCTCGGTGGCCACAAGGTGCGTGTTCACCAGGGAGAGCGCCGTCTCAAGGCCGGTGGTCCCGAACGGTGCCAACTCGAACTCCAACTCCTTCTCGTGTGCAGCGTGCGGAGCATGGTCGGTGGCGATACAGTCCACCGTGCCATCAAGCAGTCCCCCGACGAGCGCCGCGCGGTCCTCGGCACTCCGAAGCGGCGGGTTCATCTTCAGGTTCGTATCGTACCCGATGAGCACGTCTTCATCGAGGAAGAGATGGTGCGGGGTGACCTCACAGGTGACGCGCAGGCCGCGCGCCTTCGCCTCGCGAACGAGCGCGACGGAACCCGCTGTCGACAGGTGCGCAAGGTGCAGGCGACACCCGGTGAGCTCTGCTAGCCGGATGTCACGCGCGACCATCGTCTCCTCGGCGGCAGCGGGCCAGCCCGGCATCCCAAGCCGAGTGGAGATGACGCCCTCGTTCACGACGCCGTGTCCCACGAGCGATTCGTCCTCGCAGTGCGCGATGAGCGGCGCGTCGAACGCCTTGAGGTAGTCCATCGCGATCCGTGCCACGCCAGCGCTCTGAACGCCGCGACCGTCGTCCGAGAACGCGACGGCGCCCTCCGAGAGCATGTCGCCGATCTCGGCAAGCGCAACGCCCTCCTGCCCTTTCGTGATCGCGCCGATCGGGTACACCCGCACGACGCCCTCCTCGGCAGCGCGCTCCACGATGAAGCGCACCTTCGAGCCCGTGTCGCAGATCGGCGAGGTGTTCGGCATCGCGCAGACAGCGGTGAAGCCACCGTGCGCCGCAGCTGCGGTACCGCTGGCAACCGACTCCTCGTCCTCGCGTCCGGGCTCACGCAAGTGCGTGTGCACGTCGACGAGACCCGGAAGCACAACCTTCTCGCTGACATCGAGGGTTTCGCCCTTGGGGATCGAGAGGTCCTTCCCGATCTCGACGATCACGCCATCCCGGATGATGATGTCGGCGACCTCGTCGATTCCCGCGACGGGATCGACCACGCGCCCGTTCTTAAGCAGCAGTGCCACCGCTCTCACCTCCAAGCAGCAGGTACATGACGGCCATTCGGACCGCGACACCCGCGTTGACCTGGTCAAGGACAACCGAACGAGGCGAGTCTGCCACGTCGGACGAGATTTCAACGCCGCGGTTCATCGGTCCCGGATGCATGACGATCATCTCGGGCTTGGCCGCTGCGAGCCGTTTGCCGTTCATGCCGTAGAGCTTCGCGTACTCGCGATTGCTCGGAATGGGCATCGCGTCGGCACGCTCGAACTGAACCCGAAGCATGTACGCGACGTCGAGGGTTGGGAGCGCCTCATCGAAGGAGTACATGACCTCGGCGCCCAGCACGTCCGGTCGCGCTGGCATGAGCGTCGGCGGTCCGATGACGATCGGCGTAGCGCCCATCATCCTGAGCGCGGGCACGAGCGACCCGGCAACGCGCGAGTGACAGATGTCGCCGACGATGCCCACGCGCAGTCCCTCGAGCTTCCCGAGCGAGCGGCGCATAGTGAACAGATCGAGCAGCGCCTGCGTGGGATGCTCGTTCACGCCGTCGCCACCGTTGACGATGTGCGCGTCCATGCAGTCCAGCAGCATCTGCGGCGCACCGGCGTACCTGTGCCGGATGACCACCAGGTCGCATGCCATCGCTGAGAGCGTCTTGGCGGTATCGCGCAGCGACTCGCCCTTCACCGTCGCCGACGAGGATGCCGTGAAGTTCACGCCGTCCGCCGAGAGACGCTTCGCGGCGATCTCGAAGGACATTCGCGTGCGCGTCGAGGGCTCGAGGAACAGGTTCACGACCGTGCGGCCTCGCAGGGTCGGGAGCTTCTTGATGCGGCGCTCGTTGACCTCCATGAACGACTCGGCCGTGTCGAGGATCGTGGTGATGTCCTCGGCGGTCATGTCGCTCACGGTCATGATGTGCTTGCAGGAGAGCATCTACTCCTCACCCTCCCCGTCCTCGGCGAGGATGAAGACGCCCTCTTCCCCATCGGTCTCGGCGAGCAGGACCTTCACGCGCTCCTTGCGTGAGGTTGGGACGTTCTTGCCCACGTAGTCGGCACGAACCGGAAGTTCCCGGTGGCCGCGGTCGACAAGCACGGCGAGCTGTACCGAGCACGGCCTGCCGTAATCCATAAGCGCGTCAAGCGCGGCGCGGATCGTGCGTCCTGTGTAGAGAACGTCATCGACGAGCACGACGTCCTTCCCTTCAACATCGAAGGGGATCTCGGTCGTATGTACTTCGGGGTTCATGCGCGTGGCGAGATCGTCACGGTAGAACGAGATGTCGAGCATGCCCACCGGCACATCGGCGGCCTCGATCTCGTGGATGCGGTCCGCAAGGCGCTCGGCAACCACCGAGCCGCGCGTGACGATCCCGACGAGCGCAAGGTTCTCGGCCCCTTTGTTCGCTTCCAGCACCTCATGCGCGATGCGGGTAAGCGAACGATCGATCGCCGCGGCGTCCATCACCTCGGCCTTTACGCGATACGCCATCATCTGCCTCCTTCATTCGAACCCGGTTTCGGTCCTGGAGACAAAACAATGCCTCCTTGCGAGTGGCAAGAAGGCTGTCTGCGTTGGCGCGCCGCGATGCAGGCGCGGGGTATGCGGTTGCTCCTTGCCGGCCTCACGGGACCGGGTTTAAAGGTCAAGGCGACGATACCAGGAGATCTCCCCATTCACAAGGGCGACTCCCGAGGCGCTCTAGAATCGGTCAGCCTGAACTGGCACCAGAATCGTGAACGTGCTGCCCTTGCCAGGTGTGCTCGTCACATCGATGTGTCCGCCGTGGGCGCGAACAATCTGATCGGCAACGAACAGACCGATGCCGACTCCGCCGAACGCACGCGTCGATGACATGTCACCCTGCGTAAAGCGGTCGAACAGCCGGGGGATGTCCTCGGCAGCGATGCCGATACCTCGGTCCGTGACCGCGATCCTCGCGGTATCGTCATCGGTCGAGACTACAACGGAGATCGGACCTCCGTCGGGCGAGTACTTCACTGCGTTCGCCACAAGATTCTCGACAGCTCTGCCGAGACGATCCGGATCGCAGTGCACAAGCGGCAATTCGCCCGTCACATCCACGGTGAGCAGGTGATCGGGACCACGCCTTACGACGTCGGCGTGCTGGCGAACGACCTGCTCGAGATCGACCGATCGCTTGAGGATGCGCAGGCCCTCCTCCTGAATGGTCGTGACCTCGAGGAGCTCCTCGACCAACTGGCGCATGCGCCCCGTGTTCTCCCTGATCTTCGAGAGCACCTGCGGCGCACGATCCGGGATGATCTCGGGCTTCATCTGAGCGAGCACGTCAGCGAAGCCCATGATGCTCGTGAGCGGTGTACGAAGCTCATGCGATACGTTGGCCACGAATCCACTCCGCAGCTGCTCGAGCTGACGGCTCTCGGTGATATCACGCTTGACGACGACGAAGTGCGTCTTGGCGCTCTCGGTCGCAAGTACCGGCGCGATCACAAGACTCTCGTAGTAGCGCGATCCATCCTTTCGACGTCCGACGGTCTCGCCGCTCCAGACCCCGCCCGCCGAGGCGGTGTTCCACGCCTCCGCGTAGACCGGCGCCACCGATTCGTCAGGCACAAGATCGTCGATGGTCATGTGCGTGTATTCATCGACCTCGTAGCCCGTGAGTTCGCGGAATGCCAGGTTCGCCCATTCGATGCGGCCCTGACCGTCCGCGATGAGGATCGCATCCGCGGAGGACTCCAACGCTGCGGATTTCAACCGACCTTCGTCCCGGCTCTCAAGCAGCGTGATAGCGGTGCCGACCGATCCAGCGAGCGTCTCGAGGATACCCGCGAGATGGTCATCCATCAGTGAGGGGTCGCGCAAGAACATCGTGAATGTGCCTATCGGCGCGCCACCAGCCATGATCGGGATCGCATACACAGCAGCGCTGCCGATCTCCACCGCGTGGCGCAGGCACGCTGTCAGGTCGCCCTCTTCCTCGTAGACGTGTAGAACCGGGCACCCGCCTGCGGCAGGACACGCGTCACCGACAGCACACAACGTGTCAGGGTGCACGGTGTCCGGCGCTCCCGCGGCAACCTCCGCGTTCTCTCCATCACGGGTGAGTACCGACCACACAGCACTGAACCGCATGCCCATGTCTGCTACAAGCCGGTCGCTCACACGCTGCAGCAGGTCGTGCTTGCTGCCACCGGTGACGACGACGTGGTCCACGTCGCGGATGATCGACTCGAGCACCTCGGCACGACGACGCTCCGTGATATCCACGCCGAACATGTTGATCGCCGCAGGTTGCCCGCTACCATCCGCCGTGACCGACGTCGTCAGGTCGACAAGCCGGTACGTGCCCGTCTTCGCTCGAACCAGCTGTTCGTGGCATGAAGGACCCATGCTCCGCAGCACTTCTTGCCACCGGGCCGTGTCCGCTTCGCGGGACCAGTCGGGTGAGAGCAGCTCAAGATAGTTCGCACCCATGATCTCTGCCGATGAGTAGCCCGTCGCCGCCTCAGCGCCCCGGCTGAAGAGCATGATCGAACCGTCGAGTTCGGTGATGGCGATGAAAGTATCGGCATGATCAAGTACTTGCCGGGTAAAGTCACGCTCCGTCCGGAGATCCGCCTCGACCCTCTTGCGCTCTCGAACGTCGGCATTGAGCTCAGCGATCAGGTTCGCCTTCACCGATACCTCTTCGGCCAGAATCTCCATAGCGTGCCGGAGCTCCACGTTTGCCTTCTCAAGGTCGAGCGCCTTCTCCTCGAGCTTGTGAACGAGTCGCTCGTTGTACTCCTGAAGAATCTCCGTTTCGTCGGTCATCTCGGGACGACGGACCTCGGCTGACCCACCGGTGCGCTGCCCGATTTCCTCGATCCGCTGAAGCATCGTCGTTGGATCAAGCGGCTTCCGCCAGAATGCATCAGCGCCGAGACCATCAGCGAACCGCTCATCGGCGAGATCCGTGTAGGAGGCAGTGTAGAAAACAAGCGGAACGTGGCTGAGGTCCTCGTCCGACTTCCAAGCGCGACAGAGCTGATAACCGTCCATCCTCGGCATTAGGATGTCTGTGATGATGAGGTCAGGAACATCGCGACGGGCGACCTCAAGGGCCTCTTCGCCATTCATGGCCGAGAGTACCTCGTACCCGCCCGAGCGCACGATCGATTCCAGAAGGTAGCGCCCCGCTGGATCGTCATCCACGACAAGCACCCTCACGGGAGCTCCTCTCAATCAGCAGACGGTGTGTATCCGTTGCCAGCAAGAACAGTATCCAACAAGGCAAGCATCTCTGCCGAATCGATCGGCTTGACCAGATACCCGGCAAAATCGTCCGTGAGACCGTGCTCGGACTCAAGAAGAATGCTGACGCATACCAGAGGAATATCGGCTGTTTCCTCTGCTGTCTTCAGTCGCCGTGCAATCTCCCATCCGTCGATTCCAGGTAGAACGAGGTCGAGAAGAATCACATCCGGGCGTTCGTCGGCCACCGACCGCATTGCAGACGCACCATCCGGTGCCTGCCGAACGACGTACCCGGCGTCACGCAGAATCCTCGTCACGATGCCTCGTGCATGCGCGTCGTCGTCGACCACAAGCACCGAGCGGCGCCGAGAGCCCGCGTGCTCCTCGGCGGGTTCAGCCTCGACACCGACCGGAAGCGTGAGCACGAATGTGGAGCCGATGCCGACCTCCGACGCCGCGACAAGTGTCCCTCCGAGCAAGTGGGCCAGGCGACGACTGATGGCGAGCCCAAGACCTGTTCCTTCGGGTCGAATGGCATCCTTGGTGTCCAACTGAACGAACTCCCCGAACACGTCGTGCAGCGCATCAGAGTTGATGCCAACACCGGTGTCCGCAACCTCGAACCGTGCGTAGGGACCCACAACGTTCGCCGACAGCCTGACGCCGCCGGCGTCGGTGAATTTGACAGCGTTGGACAGCAGGTTCAGCAGTATCTGCTCAAGTCTCCGCTTGTCTGTGTAGAGCGTTGCAGTCTCAGCGCACTCGCATGCCCACTCAAGCCCTTTAGCCTCAAGGAGCGGGCGTACGATTCCCTCCACGGACGCCAGGACCTCGGAGATCCGCACCTCTTCGGGCTGCAGAATCGTCTGGCCGGCCTCGATTTTCGACAGATCGAGGATGTCATTGATGAGTGCCAGCAAATGACGACCGGAGGCGTTCACCATCTCCATCTGCTTGACCTGCTCGGCATTCATTGGACCGGCGAGGCCCTGAAGCAGGATCTGGGTGAACCCGATGATCGAGTTGAGTGGCGTCCGAAGCTCGTGACTCATGCTCGCGACGAAGGTGTCCTTGGCCTCGGTGGCGCGCTTCAGCTCGTCGTTGGCCTGCTGGAGTCTGGCGGTCCGGTCCTTGACCAGCTCCTCAAGGTGGTCGCGGTACTGCTCGATCTCGACCACCGCAGCGGTATACGCCGTGATGTCTTCGAGCACGCCGATCGTGCCGATCACGGCTCCCCGTTCATCGTGCACTGCTGCGTTGAAGATCCGCAGCCGGAGTCTCTGACCGTCCTTGCGAGTCCTGACTACTTCGAATCCGGTCGCGGTGGGCGCGTTCAGCAGTCGTTCCTGGTTCTCGATGAAGGTGTCCCATTCCTCCTCCGGAACGATCGGGTTCCTCTTCCCAAGGACCTCCTCGGCAGTCCAGCCGAAGACCCGCTCGGCTGCGGGGTTCCACAGAACGACCCGATTCTGAAGGTCGAGCGAGACGATCGGTATCGGCGCTACGTCAATGAACGTCGAGAGTCGCTCGCTCAGACTCGCGAAACGACGCGTCCCCCTGGTGACTGAGGCGTAGAGCACGATCGACGTCACAGTGACAAAGCCGAGGCCCTTGTAGAGCGACAACCGCGATATCTGATCGGCGCTCAAGCCGAGCCGTGAAAGCAGCGTGTCGGAAAACGTGATCCAGGCACCTGCGGCAAGCGCATAGAGGAGCGTCACGCGCGTAGCATACCGACGGTCCACGACGCTCACCCCAATCACCGTAGCTATCCTCTGCAAGGGTACCCGCAGTGCTGGAAGGCTAACCCATCTCCGAACAAGCTACGCCGGAGGCATGATGATCGGCCAGAGCTCCTCGCCCACCGCGGTCCGACCCATCGACTCCGGTTCGAGGTTGCGAAGGTGTCGGGCAAGGTCCTCGGGAAGCGGGTCGAGGAAGTCGAGCGTCTCGCCCGATGTGGGGTGCACGAGGCTGAGCCGGCAAGCGTGCAGGAACTGCCGATCAAGGCCAAGGTCCGCCTTGGGATGGTTCCGCCCGTACAGCGGATCGCCAACGACCGGATGCTTGATGTACTCCATATGCACGCGAATCTGGTGGGTGCGCCCCGTGTAGAGTTTGCACTCCACCAGCGTGTACCCGTCGTCGTAACGGCCAGCCATGTACCGTTCAAGCACGCGGAACGTCGTAACCGCCTGCTTGCTCGTGGGCGCCTCGACCACGCCCATGCGCATGCGATCCCGAGGATTCCTGCCAAGTGGTGCATCAACGAGCCCTGAATCGGGGGCAATGTAGCCGTGCACAAGCGTGGCGTATCGGCGCTCGATCGTTCTGAGGCGCAGGGCGTCGCTGAGCGCGGCTTGGGCTACGTCGTTCTTGGCGACCATCATGAGGCCGGATGTGTCTTTGTCGAGCCGGTGGACGATGCCAGGTCGATCTTCGCCCTGCAGCGTGCCGAGATCGACGCTGTGCGCCAGGAGCGCATGCACGAGCGTCCCGGTGTAGTGCCCGCGCGACGGGTGCACGACCAGGTCAGGCGGCTTGCTCAGCACGATCAAGTCGTCATCCTCATAGCGGATGTCGAGCGGAATGTGTTCGGGTTCAAGATCGCTCACCACTGAGGGCGGTACGAAGACTTCGATCCGCTCCCCTGCCCGCGTAATGTGATGCTTGCTTGCGACCTGCCCACCGACAAGGACATAGCCCGTCTCGATCAGCTTCTGCGCCGCCGAGCGACTCACCATGAAGTCAAGCTCGCCGAGAAGCTTGTCGAGTCGGCTGCCGGCCTCCTCGCCGCGCACATCGTGCACATGACGTTCGCTCATGACACCGCCTCGGACGCGGAGTCGTCACCGTCCTCCTGCTTCACCGTGGCGAGCGCGTCGTCATTTGAGAAGAGTATCCATATGAGAAGAATGGCGACACCGACGTCGAGCGCCATGTCGGCCACGTTGAAGACCGGCCACCAGCCGAGGTCGAAGAAGTCCGTCACCCAACCAGCTGCGATCCTGTCGATGAGGTTGCCGGTGGCACCCCCGGCGACAAGCCCGAGCGCGACAGCCACCCATCGGCTTTCGGGCTTCAGGCGCCACCACACCCAGGCGATTCCACCCAGCACGACGAAAGCCATGAACACGAAGAACGGAAGACGCCCCGGAAACAGGCCGAAGGCGGCGCCCACGTTCCGAACGTATGTGAGATTGAGGATGCCTTTGAGCAGCGGTATCGAATCACCAAGCGTGAAGTTCGCCCGCACTGCGGCCTTGCTCACCTGATCCACGACCAGTACTACCAGTGCGGTCCCCGCGAGAAGGACGCCAGAACGACGCTGCATCTAGCGGCTCTCCTCCCACTCTTTGCAGGTGATGCACAGTTCGGCAGCAGGTACAGCTTCCAAGCGCTCGGGTCGTATCTCCTTGCCACATCGTGTACACACGCCGTACACGCCTTCATCCATGCGCGCGAGCGCCGCATCGATCGATCCGAGCATCTCTCGTGCATTGTCTTCCAGCGTCATGTCCAGCTCGCGTGCAAACGTGGCCGATCCCTGATCCGCCATGTGGTCGCGGTAGTTGTTCTCGCCGGACACGTCGGACAGGGTCTCCTGGTCTTCGCGCTCATACTCAGCGATCTCGACAAGCACCTGCTCACGCTCCGCGCCGAGCGCATCCTTGAGTCGACCGAGCATCTTCTCGTCAAGCATTGCGACCTCCCATGTCCGAGGGGGGATTATCGAAAAGCGCCCCGCCAAGGGGGGCGCGCTGTCTCATGTTGGATTATACCACCGCCCGCAGTTCTCGAAGCGATACTACAGCTGCCCGGTGTGCAGGATCCGCACACCGGGCAGCTCTGTCAGTCATCAGTACGATCTCGCTAGGCGCGCCGGGCAAGCACCGAAGCGCACCGGGCGCACACATCGGGGTGCGCCGGGTCGGTGCCGAGCGAGCGGAAGTTCCAGCACCTGGGGCACTTCTCGCCCTCGGCGGGGAGCACCTCAACGGCAAGCTCCGGGCCTTCGGCGATCACAACCGCCGACACGATGAGCATCTCGGCAAGCTGGTCATCGCCACGCTCGCGCAGTACAGCCGACACGGACGCCGGAGCCGTCACGACCACCCGCGCCTCCTGGCTCTTGCCGATCGTACCCGCATTGCGCGCCTCTTCGAGCGCCTTGGTCACGACGTCCCGAACCTCAAGCACCGTCGCGTACGCCGCTCGCAGCTCACCCGCTGTCTCCGCGGGTACTTCGACCGCTGGCCAGCCAGCAAGGTGAACGCTCGGCACGCCTTCACGAAGAGCTTCGGGCATGAACTGCCAGACTTCCTCGGTGGTGAACGAGAGAATCGGCGCCATGAGCCGAACAAGGGTCTTGAGCACTTCTGCAAGCACGGTCTGTGCGCTTCGGCGGCCGAGAGAATCAGGGGCCTCGGCGTACAGGCGGTCCTTGAGCACGTCCATGTAGAACGAGGAGAGATCGGTCACGCAGTACCCGTAGATGGCGTGATAGACCTGGTGGAACCGCCAGTCGTCGTACGACTTCGTCACGCGATCCGAGAGATCGGCAAGCGCGACAAGCGCATATCGGTCGAGTTCCGGCATATCGTCCCAGGCGACCGAATCAGCGACATCGAAGTCGGCAAGGTTCGAGAGCAGGAACCGGAACGTGTTGCGGATTCGGCGATACGCCTCGCTCGTGCGCTCCAGGATCTCTGCCGAGACCGACACGTCCTGCGAGTAGTCCGACGCCGCGGTCCAAAGACGCACGATGTCGGCGCCATACTTCGCGACCACGTCGAGCGGCGAAATCGTGTTGCCAAGCGACTTGCTCATCTTGCGTCCGTCACCATCGACGATGAAGCCGTGCGTGAGCACCGTCTTGAACGGTGCGGTGTCATACGCTCCGACCGCTGTGAGCAGCGAAGACTGGAACCAGCCACGGTGCTGATCGGAACCCTCAAGGTACAGTTCAGCCGGATAGCGAAGCTCGGGTCGAGCCTCAAGTACGCTCGTGTGCGAGCAGCCGGACTCGAACCAGACGTCAACGATGTCGGTCTCAGGCTTGAGCTCGGTCGCACCGCAACGCGGGCACGCGGTACCGGCCGGGAGGTACTCGGACGGCGACTTGGTGAACCACGCGTCAGCGCCCTCCTCGGCGAAGAGCTTCTCCACTGCTGCGAACGTGTCGTCATTCGCAACGGTCTCGCCGCACCTGGCGCATTCGAACACCGGGATCGGAACGCCCCATGCGCGCTGGCGGCTGATGCACCAGTCGGGTCGATCGGCGACCATGGAGTTGATGCGATTGACGCTCCAGCCAGGAACCCACTCGACGCCCTGGATCGCCTTGAGCGCGGAATCACGTAGACCGGTCTCGTCCATCGAGATGAACCACTGCTCAGTGGCACGGAAGATGACCGGCTTCTTGCAGCGCCAGCAGTGCGGATAGCTGTGCGACGTGGTGCCCGCAGCGAGGAGCACGCCGCGCTCGCGCAGCCACTCGATGATGAGCGGGCTGGCCTTCTCCACATGCATGCCCTCGAAGGGGCCGCCGCCAGCGTCGAACACACCGTTGTCGTCGACCGGCATGGGCATCGGCAGGCCGAACTTCACGCCGACGAGGTAGTCCTCCTCGCCATGTCCCGGCGCTGTGTGCACGGCGCCCGTACCGGTCGTGAGTTCGACGTGGTCGCCGGTGATGATGACGCCGGTACCGTCTGTGTGAATCGGCAGCACGTAGGTGAGTCCGGCAAGCGCCGAGCCCTTCACCTTCGCGGGAAGTACTTCGTAGCTCTCCCAGCCGGCGACAGCCGCAACCGCTTCGACGAGTGCCTCGGCCATAACGAGCACTTCGCCATCGACCTTCACGCCGACGTAGTCGGCGGACTCGGCGAGCGTGACGGCAACGTTGGCCGGAAGCGTCCAGGGAGTGGTCGTCCAGATGAGGATGGAAGTCGGTAGACCCTCGGCCGCCCACGGCTCGGGTGTCACCGTGAAGTTGAACTTCACGTAGATGCTCGGCGAAGTGACATCGTGATACTCGATCTCGGCCTCCGCAAGCGCGGTCTTGCAGCGATAGCACCAGTGGATGGGCTTGCTGCCCTTGTAGACCATGCCGCGCCGGTAGAGCTCGGCGAAGACGCGGACGTCGCCAGCCTCATAGCTGTGATGAAGGGTGAGGTACGGATTCTCGAAGTCACCCCGTACGCCCAGGCGCTTGAACTCATCGCCCTGAATTTTCACGAACTCCAGCGCGTACTCACGGCAGAGCGCGCGAAGCTCTGCCTGCGAGGTCTGCTTCATCTTCTCGGGGCCGAGGTTCTTCTCAACCTGATGCTCGATCGGCTGGCCGTGGCAGTCCCAACCTGGAACGTATGGCGACCAGTAGCCGCGCATCGTCTTGTACTTGACGATGAGGTCCTTGAACACCTTGTTGAACGCGGTGCCCATATGGATGTGACCGTTCGCGTACGGAGGCCCGTCGTGCAGGATGAACGTGGGACCGCCCTCGTTCGCCTCCAGCGACTTGCGGTAGATGTCCATCCCGCTCCAGAAGTCGAGCCACTCGGGCTCGCGCTGGGAAAGGTTCGCACGCATCGGGAAATCCGTCTGCGGCAGGTTCATCGTCTGCTTGTAGTCGTTGCTCACGTTCGCAAGTCCTCTCAACACTCCGTCGCCGAAAAAAGAAAACACGCCCGCCCCTACCTGGGACGAAGCGCGTCTGCACCCCGCGGTACCACCCAGCTTGCCGAGGCCCTCACGGACCCGTCGCCACTCGGTTGCTCTGTAACGGGAACACCCG
This sequence comes from Actinobacteria bacterium HGW-Actinobacteria-1, assembly GCA_002841355.1. Classification (GTDB taxonomy): domain Bacteria; phylum Actinomycetota; class Coriobacteriia; order Anaerosomatales; family Anaerosomataceae; genus UBA2286. Next base: position 359,943 of record PHFB01000001.1, read on the forward strand.
TCGGAGTCTACTTGGCGCGAGCGCCGTTCGGTCCGAGGCTCCGAGGTGATCTTCGGTCGGGTCTCCCCGCGGGCTTCCACTCTCCCCGCTCGCTGGTGAGGCGACGTGCCGACCTACTCTTCCTCGTCAAAGCCGTTGTATCCACGCGCCGGGACCTCCGGTCGCGTACACGACAGGGTATCGCAGCGGTCGGGCTCGGCACAAGTGCCGGATGTCTACTCGTGGATGGAGATCGAACCGCCGCACAGGTTCACGAAAGTCTCGGCTGCACTCCAGCTGACCGCCCTCTCGCTGCCGAAGACCCATGTGTTCGTGACGGTGATGGGCGGCACGAGCAGCGCCTCCCCGGTGTCATACGGCAGGTACTCCAGTCGCGTCAGCACTACACCACCGTTGCGCGATCCCACGACCGGACCGGCACATAGCGCGTCGGGGTAGTTGAGCCCGGTAACCAGGCCTATCTGACTTCCATCGGTCCATTCGTTGTCGAGTGCATGGAACCAGAGGAGGGAAGCTGTCTGGTATCTATTCGCTCCGCCTATCCGGTGCGCGTCCGTACCGAAGGTGCCGACGACCGCATCCGACACTGCAGTCGTACTCCCGACCACGACCACAGATTCCACACCTGCCGAGTGCGCTGCCGATACGACCGCTGCGGGAGCCGACTTCGGTGCGACCAGCAACATAGGCATGAGCTGTGAATATGCGTACGATGACGCACCCAGCGCATCCGCGTAGCTGTCGCCTCGGACAATGAAAGCCTCCGGCGTTGCCGTGCCCAGAACGGAGCTCAGCTTGCCGCACACCGCGGCGGACGTGCCGTATCGGTCGGTTCCCGCGACGCGCGTGACGTTCTCCTCGCCAAGCATTACCTTCAGTTCGTTTTCCACACTGACCGGAACGGCCGCCGCACCGCCGACGATGAGAACCTCCTTGGTGCCCAGTCGCAGCAGCTCCTGGCGGACGTCCGAGCGAAGTGATGTTCCGCCGTTGAGGAGAATCGGCGACTCGAGCGCCCCTGCCAGCGGAGCGGCGGAGAGCGCATCAGGGAACGAGAGGCCGCTCACAAGAACACAGGTGGGCACGCTGTCAGTGGTGAATGTCGAGCGTGACGCCTCAATCGCTGTAGCGAACCGATCAGCGCCCGACAACCTCACATCACGAACCACGCCAGGATAGCCGATCTGTCCGCGCGCCACCGCAAGCCATGCGGTGTCAGCCGGGTCGTGTGCCACGGTCATCGCCGCGGTGCTCATCCATCCAGCACCAGGAGCAAGATCCGCGGTCTCAACCCACGTCGCGTCGATGAAGTCCCCCGTCTTCTTAGACCACTCGACGACAGCGATCCTGTTTCTGTACATGTTCCAACGCGTCCAATTGCCCACGATGAACTCGTACTCTCGGCGAGTCGAAGTGTTGACCATCCTCTGCGCGGTCAGATCACAATACACGGGCATCATGTACGTGCTTGGACTGGCTTCGATACGCAGAGAGACGGATACGGGACCAGGAGAGCCGAAAGCTGTCGCCCACGACCAAACGCAGAACTCACCCGGGTAGAGGACCCTCGTGTCGTAGTGGTCGTAGTAGTCGTCCTCCGTCACCTTGTGCCCGTCGGCATACGTCCACGTGAGCCAGACGGTTGGATATGAGACAGCGTGGTCATGCTGGTTTCGAATCATGCCTCGGAAGTGAATGCCAGAGCCCTCGGTCCAAATGCGCAAGCCCTGCCATTCAAGTGGGACACCGCCCGAGAGCGGGCTTACGGTCTCACCCTCGTCAGCGATATCCAGGGTGACTTCAAAGGGCGCATCGTACGAGAATCCTGGGCTGATGGAGGCGGAATCCGTCATCGCGCTCCCCGCTTTGCCGAGCTCCGGCTGAGGAGTCTGGGCGAACGCGCCCGACGTTGCGAACACAACGCTCACGGCCACGACAAGTCCGACCAATCGCCCTCTGCGCATGCGGTCTCCTCCCCGAACCCCAACGCACCACACGGTCCCCAAATACTTCTAGGCCCCTGCCACACCTCCTGCTATCGCTTCTCGGCTGCTCCCAATTCATGCTCTACCGCATCTTGCTCTACTCCCTCGACCTCGACCGTCTTATGCCTGGACGCCTCACCCCGCGTGACGCTCACGGCCGACTTCGGCACGCCGAGCGCCTTCGCGATCACCTTGCACACGGCGGCGTTCGCTTTGCCGTCCTCGGGCGGTGCGGTGACCCGTACCGACAATTCACCCCCTCGCCAACCCGCGATCTCATCGCGGTTCGACTTGGGGGTGGCATGGACGTGCAGTATGGCCATAACGGCGCTAGTCGATCTCCTCGATGTCAACGTCGTCCTCGCGCTCACCGATCGAACCGAAGTCCATCGTGAACTCGGGAACGTCTAGGAATTCGGGCTCGACCGGCAGATCCGGGCTGGCCATCTCGCCAAGCTGCAAGCCCTGGACGAATCCAGATGCCGGCGGCTCGATCGGTTGTGTGTCTTCGCGCCGCGCAGCCGGCTCGGGTGTCGGCTCCGGCGCTGCCGCCTCGCTCGCCCCTGAGAGCTGCGATTCGACGGCCGCGGCGTACGACGGCATCGATGCCGGTGCCGCAGGAGCGGCCGGCGTGACCTCAACGTCGCCCACGACGCCGCTGTCGGTCTGACCGGTCAGCACCTTCACATCCTCGGGCAGCGGAATCTCGCCGAGATTGCGGACGTGCGTCTCAAGCAGCGAACGGAAGCGCCCGCGGAAGTCCTCCTCGGCGGCTTTGATGCGCATCAGTTCTGCTTGCGTCTTCTGCTTCATCTGCAGGGCGTTGTGGATGATCTCCTTCGCCTTGACCTCGGCGTCCTTGAGAACGACCTCGGCCTCGTGGCGCGCCTTGGCCACGATATCCTCGGCAGACTGCTGGGCGCTCACCATGGTGTTGTGGAGCGTGCGCTCCATATCCTGGTAGCCCTTGACCTTCTCCTCGATCGCCTCGTTGCGCTCGGAGAGGTCGATGTTCTCCTTGAAGAGTCGCTCAAGCTCATCGGCGACCTGGTCGAGGAACTCGTCGACCTCGGCCTCGTTATAGCCGCGAAGCGAGCGGCCGAATTCCTTATGGTGAATGTCGAGCGGGGTGAGTTTCATCGGTCGAATCCTTCCGAACCGTTAGAGTCCTGCCGTCCTGAGCAGTGTAACCAATACCGGGCCGATGAGGTACTGCAGCACGAGCACTGCGATCCACGGCGAGAAATCGAAGTTGCCCATCGGTGGCACGATACGCCTGAAGATACCCACATACGGCTCACACACCTGTGCGAGCACGCGATACACGTCGTAGATGGCGCCTGTGGGGCGGAACCACGACAGGATGACGTACGCGAAGACCAGAATCCCGTAAAACGAGATGAGACTCCGTACCAAACCAGATATGGACATTTACGAACCCAGCTCCTTTGAGCGACGGACGGCGGCGGCCACGGCATCGAACACACCCGAGCGAAGCCCACTCGCTTCAAGAGCTTCGACAGCAGCGATCGTCGTGCCACCCGGGCTCGAGACCGCGTCGACGACCGCCTCGGGATGCATGCCGGTACGCTCGATGAGCTCAACGGTGCCACGAAGCGTCTGCAGGGCCAGTGCCTGCGAGATGTCGCGAGTCAGGCCCTGACGCACCCCTGCGCGAGCCAGCGCGTCCACGAAAAGCGCTACATACGCGGGTCCGGAGCCGGAGATGGCCGTCGCCGCATCCTGATAGCGCTCGTCTAACACGATCGCTCGACCGAGCGCCTCGAACATCGCCCGGATGGACTCTACCTGCTCGGCAGTCGCATCGCTGCCACCCGAGATGACGCTCATCCCCTGGCCTACCATCGCGGGCGTGTTCGGCATGACGCGCACGACTGCCGCGCCCGCACCCAGTTGCGACTCCAGGCGCGCAGTCGTGATGCCGGCGGCGATCGAGACCACGATGGCATCCGAGGACACTTCGGGCGCAAGATGCGCGAGAACAGCGTCGATGACCTGCGGCTTCACGGCGAGCACGATGATATCGGCACCAGCAACAGCGTCATGCCCGTCGACTACCGTAGCCACGCCATGCGACGCGAATACCTCGGCGCGGTCGGCGTTCGGCTCTGCGACGGTGATGTCGGCGGCGGCTGCGAATCCCGAGGCAACCAGGCCCGCAACAATCGCCTCACCCATCTTGCCGCCACCGATGACGGCGATGCGATTCACGCTCATGTCGCTCACGCGTTCGGGTCGAAGAGACCCTTGTCACGCAGCACACGGCGCTGCTCGGCAGAGACCTCGACGTTGGCCGGCGAGAGCATGAAGACCTTTTCCGAGACCTTCTGCAGCCCGCCGTTCAGGCCGTACGTGAGTCCCGAGGCGAAGTCGATCAGTCTGCGCGACAACTCGGGGTCGGACATCGACAGGTTCATGATCACGGGAACGCCCTGCTTGAAGCGGTCCGCGATAGCCTGCGCCTCGGAGAACGCCCGGGGCTCAACGATGTTCATCTTCACCTGAGGCACAGCCTGCATGCCCGGTCCGGGCGTCGGCTCCTGGTACGAGGGGCGCGACCCGGCACGAGCTGCGCGCTCGAGGTCAGGTTCACGGTTCACCCGTCGAACCGGTGAAGGGTCGCCGGTGTCGTACGGGCTGCGATACGCGGGTGCCGGGTCGTAGCCGTCGGCTTCGCTCGGAGCATCCTCGTAGTAACCCTCGTCGTCATACTCGTCGTAATCGTCGCCAAGCCCAAGCCGCGCCTTGATCGATTGCCACACGCCCACGGTCGTCTCCTCGCGCGTTCGTCGGGTCTACCGGCCGAAGATGGCCCGCCCGACCCGGATGATCGTCGCACCCTCTTCGATGGCTACCCGAAAGTCGTTGGTCATACCCATCGAAAGATCCGTCAGTTCCATGCCATTGAACCGCATCGACGCTAGCGAGGCAAAGAGCCGCGCGGTGTCGCGAAACACCCACCGCACGTCCTCCGGTCTGCCGAGCGGCGCTATCGTCATGAGGCCGCGCACCCGAACGCCCGGCATCTCGAGCGACGCACGCAGGGTGTCCTCAGCTTCCTCGGGTATCATGCCGTGCTTGCTCTGCTCGCCGGACACGTTCACCTGGAGCAGAACATCCTGCACGATTCCGTGCGCCTCGGCCACGCGATCGATGTGCTCAAGCAATCGCAGTGACTCGACCGAGTGGATAAGATGCGCACGCCCCACGACGTCTTTCACTTTGTTCGTCTGGAGCGTGCCGATGAAGTGCCAGTTCAGATCCGGGAACAACCCGTACTTCCCGAGAAACTCCTGCACCCGGTTCTCACCGAAGTCCTTGCAGCCGGCGACGATCGCCTTCTGTATCTCCGTGACGCCGACGTGCTTGGTGACCGCTACGATCGTTATCTCGTCGGGATCGCGGTCGGCAGCATCGGCGGCATCGCGCACCGCGCACCGGATGCTCTCGTATCGCTCCGCGATCGCATTCAAGTGAGACTAGGCCTCTTCTTCCTCGGCAGGTGCCTCGAACTGGCCGGTGACCATATAGGTGATGCGGTCACCGATATCGACTGCGTGGTCCGCGATGCGCTCCAGGTACCGCGAAGCCAGAACCATCGAGCTTGCCCACTCGATGTCCTCTTCCTCCTGCAGACGCGCGAGCTCGCGGAAGAACTGCTTGAACAGATGATCGATGGGCTCATCAAGATCCTGGAGCTTGCGCGCAAGCTCCAGATCGTTCTTCTCAAGCGCTTCGAGCATCGCCTCAAGCACGCGGTGCACGAGATTGCCCTGAGCCTGGATGAGATCGTAGAGCGTCTGCGGACCACGGCGCGACGCCGTGCGCCGTGCCGCCTTGGCGATGTTGACGCCCAGGTCGCCCATACGCTCGAAGTGCATGGAAATATAGCCGAGGGAGTGCAACAGTCGCAGGTCGCGAGCGACCGGGAACTGCGTAGCGATCACCTCAAGGCTATGCTCCTCGATGGCCAAGCACCGCTGGTCAAGATCGTCGTCACCGGCGATGACCTGCTCGGCCAGATCGACATCTCCGTCGACAAGCGCCTTCACGGACAGTCGCGTCACGTCGACGATCGAACGGCCGATGTCGAGCACGTCCCTCTTGAGGTCTTTGAGTTCCTTGCGGAAGTTCTCGCGCATCGGGTAGCTCCACTTCGATTCGTTGCTGCCTACCCGCCGATTATAGCGTGTCCCTACCCGAAGCGGCCGGTGATGTAGTCCTCTGTTCGCTTGTCCTTCGGGCTGGTGAAGATGTCGGCGGTTCTGCCGAACTCCACGAGCATCGCGGGTTCGCCCATCACTTCCTGCAAGAAGAACGCCGTCTCATCGCTCACGCGCGCGGCCTGCTGCATGTTGTGGGTGACGATGATGATCGTCACGGACGACTTCAGCTCGGCCATCAAGTCCTCGATCTTCTGGACGCTCGTGGGGTCGATTGCCGAGCACGGCTCGTCCATCAGCAGCACGTCTGGCTGAACGGCGAGGACGCGGGCGATGCACAGGCGCTGCTGCTGTCCACCGGAGAGCGTGAGTCCGCCGCGGCCGAGGATGTCCTTCACCTCTTTCCAGAGGTTCGCCCGCTTGAGCGAGGTCTCCACGACCTCGTCTAGCTCGGCCTTCTTCTTCATGCCGTGCAGCCGTGGTCCGTACGCCACGTTGTCGTAGATCGACATCGGGAACGGGTTCGGCTGCTGGAAGATCATGCCGATGCGACGACGCAGGTCGACCGGATCCACGCCGGGCGCATAGATGTCCTGGCCGTCGAGCGTGATGAGCCCTTCGACCTTGGTGCCGATGATGAGGTCGTTCATGCGATTGAAGCACCGCAGGAACGTTGACTTGCCACACCCGGACGGGCCGATGAACGCGGTGACCGAGTTGTCCTTGATGTCGCACGTGATGTCGGTCAGCGCCTGGAAGTCCCCGTAGTAGAAGTCCAGGCCTTTGACTGCGATCTTCACGGACGGATCAGCCGTGGGCACGAAGCCGGGCTGGTGTTCGGCGAGGGTATGACTCATCCCTGCATCCTCCTGTTTCTGCGGAGCAGCCATCGGGCCGAAAGGTTGAAGAACAGGATCATCACCATGAGGAGCAATGCCGTGCCGAACGCAGCCGGCAGGTTGATACCCTCCATGGCCATCTGGTAGAGATGCACGGTCATCGAACGACCGGGATCCGACGGAAATAGCGGCGTGTTGATCATGGTGCCCATCGTGAAGATGACGACTGCGGTCTCGCCCACCGCACGGCCGGTCGCGAGAATCAGCCCCGTGATGATACGCGGCATCGCCGCCGGAAGAACGATCCGACTCACGGTCTGCCACTTGGTGGCGCCCAGACCATATGAGCCCCACCGAATGAACTTAGGCACCGCACGAATCGCTTCCTCAGTGGTGCGCATGACGATCGGAAGCATCAGGAATGAGAGTGCGAGGGCGCCGGAGAGAACCGAGAATCCGAAGCCCATCCCCTCCACGAACAGGGCGAGGCCAAACAGACCCATGACGATGGATGGCACGCCGGCAAGCGTGTCAGCCGCGAACCGGATTATGCGTACCAGCCGTCCCTGGACTGCGTACTCGGCGAGGTAAACCGCAGCGAGTACGGCGATCGGTGTGACGATCACCATGGCCAAACCGGTCACGTAGAGCGTGGACACGATCATCGGCCAGATTCCGCCCTCGGCATTCACGCCGTGGGGTTTGGTGAAGATGAAAGCAAGGTTGAGGTGTCCGATGCCGTTCACGAAGACGTAGAGGATAACGGCGCCAAGAACCACGACAGTGGTCAACCCCGCGATCCAGAAGACCGCGAGCGCAAGCGCGTTGGTGATGCGCTTCATGTCTCTCACGATGTCTCCTCACGCAACCGGGACAGCAATCGCACCGTGAGAACCAGTCCCATAGAAACCAGGAAGAGGATGATCGCCATACCGAAAAGCGCAGTGCGGTGCATACCCGACGCGTACGGCATGTCCATCACGATCTGACTTGTGAGCGTGGAGAGCGGCTCACCCATCCCACGGAAGAACCCGGGCGCATTGCCAACGACCATGAGCACGGCCATCGTTTCGCCGATTGCGCGCCCCATGCCAAGGATGATTGCGTCGACGATGCCGATCTTGGCCGCCGGAAGCAGCACACGCGATATCGTCTGCCACGTTGTAGCGCCCATCGCGTACGAGGCCTCGCGCACGCCGCCGGGAATCGAATGCAGTGCATCCTCAGTGAGCGTCGCAATCGTAGGGACGATCATGATCGCGAGGATGATCCATGCGGTCAGCGGACCGAAGCCGAGCCCGCCGGTCAGATCGGCCACGATGGGCCTGAGTATCAGCAGTCCAAAGAAGCCATACACGACTGACGGAACGCCGGCCAGCAGTTCGATGGCAGGACGCACGATGGAGCGCACCTTCGGCGGCGCGATCTCCGAGAGGAACACAGCCGCCCCCACCGCGAGTGGCGTGCCGAGCAGAAGCGCTCCCACCGTCACCACGATGGAGCCGACGAAGAGCGGCAGAATGCCAAACAGCCCCTCGGTGGGCAACCACTCCATACCGAACAGGAAGTTGCCCGCGCCCACCTCGCTGAAGATCGGCCATCCCCGGTACCCGACGAAGACGAAGATCAGCGCGACACCTGCGACCGCCATGAAGGCGCACAGCAGGAACAGGTTCTTCAGCGCGGCTTCCTTGAAGTACGTCGCACGCGAAACAAGCTTGAGGTTGCTCACTTCACCGCGAACGGACGGCATGTCTTCCATGCGTGGTTCGTCAGTCACCGGTCAACCCCTTCGCAGTGATCGGGATGAACCCTGCGTCTCGTACGACGCTCTCCTGAACATCCGGCGACAGCACGAAATCGAGGTAGCTCTTCGCAAGCCCGGTGGGCGCGCCCTTCGTGAACATGTGGAGCACACGCTGCACCGGGTACGTTCCGCTGACGACGGTCGCCTCGCTCGGCTCGACGCCGTCGATCGCGATGGCTTTGACGTCGTCGGTAACGAATCCGAGTGAGATGTAGCCGATCGCGCGCGGCTCCTGTGCAACAACCGAGCGGACCTGACCGGTCCCAGGCAAGATGACGGCCGTCGGATCGAAGCGCTCCTTGTCGAGCACGATCTTGGCGAACGCCTCGCGGGTACCCGACGCCTCATCCCTGTTCACGAGACCGATTGCCATGTCCGGCCCACCGACCTCGCTCCAGTTCGTGATCGTTCCCTGGAAGATCGCCTTGACCTGCGCCTTCGAAAGCGAGGTCACGGGGTTGGAGGGATTCACGATCACGGCGATCGCATCGTAAGCGATGGGTGTATCGACAAGACCCAGGTCGAGTTCCTCGTCCTTGAGCTCCCGAGACGAGGTGCCGATGTCGCTCGTGCCCGAGGAGACGTTCTCGATTCCCGCCGAGGAGCCCACCCCGCTGACGAGCACGACCTGGTCTGGATTCCGACGCTCGTAGTCTTCCTTCGCCACCTCGGCAATGGGCTGAATCGTCGTCGAACCCGTGACGATGATCTTGTTCTGCGCAGAGTTGCCACGCGAACAACCGGCAAGCGGGAGCGCGATGACTGCAAGCAACATGAATGCTACGAGCGTGGCTCGAGTAGCGCGAATGCGCAATGACGACCGGTGCGGCCCTCTGCCCGGTACGAGTAGAAACGATCCGTGTTGTGAGCAGTGCAGATTCCGAGGTGCCACTGGCGCTCTCTCGAGACTCCTGCGCGGTCGAGGTCCTCGGCCACAGCCGCCGCAAGATCGAGGCGGTCCGAAGCCCGAGGTATCGTAACAAACATGTTAGCGAATTGCGACACAAGCAACGGGTCGACTTCGTAGCAGCATTCCCCGATATGCGGACCGATGTACGCCGTGATCGTCGCACCGTCCAAAGCGGCATCAAGTGCGCGTACCGTATCACCGACGATTCCCGCAAGCGCCCCCCGCCAACCCGCATGCACAACAGCGATGGCGCGAGGCGATTCGCTCACCAGTACGACCGGCACGCAGTCCGCGAAGAACAACATCAGCGGCACGCCGGGCTCGGTGGTCCACAGCGCGTCGGTTCCCGGAATCGGTCCGGAGCCATCAAGTGGGTCAGCGCCGCGCCCTGCGTCATCCAACGTGACACGCGCTATCGTCGTCCCGTGCACCTGCTCGGCTGTAGTCAAGCTCCCTGCGAACGCCTCGGCCCCGATTGCCGAGAGGACCCGGCGACGGTTCTCTCGGACCGCGATCGGATCGTCATCCACGTGTGCCGCCAGATTGAGCGTCGCGTACGGAGATGCGCTCACTCCGCCGGTACGTTCGGTGAAGCCCACCACGATCCCGGAGGCTGCTCGAAGTGCAGCATCCGTGTGACATATGACGCCATCTGTTTCGATGCGTGCGAGCATGCGAGCACCCGTCTAAGCGGTATCTTCGGTAATCCCTGGCAATTCCGGTGTGGAATGGGGCACACTAGTCACTGTAAGCGATACGTAAGACAAGTGTCGCTCAAGTGTTACTTCCCGGCTGCTCACCGAGAGGGGGTGACTGTATATGAAGCAGTCCTTCAAGTTTGCCGCCCCGCTCGCAGTGGGAGCCCTCACCTTAGCCACCGCCGTCCCCGCGTTCGCGCAGGACTATGGCAGCACTGCGGATGACGCCTTCGGCGTCGCGTTCTGCGGCATTTACGGATGCATCATCGCTTTCGGCATCGCGACTTTCGCCTTCTGGGTCTGGATGATGGTCGACGTGTTCCAGCGCCAGGAGTACGAGTTCCCGAACTCGACTGGGAGCAGCAAGACGACGTGGTTGGTCATCATGCTGGTTTCGTGGTTGCTGAGCGCGTACTGGATCGCGGCCATCGTCTACTACTTCATGGTCTTCAAGAAGATCAAGCGTGGAACGATGGGTGCACCCGCAGCTCCGGTAGGGTACGCTCCGCCTGTGCCACCTGGCGGATACGCGCCGGCACCTCCGGCATACCAGCCGCCTACGGCGCCTCCGGCGCCGCCCGCACCTCCGGTACCACCTGCACCGCCTGCGCCTCCTGCGCCGCCGGCACCGCCAACGGAGTAGTCAAGGTCGCACACAAGGAGACCCCGCCCCTTTCGGGAGGCGGGGTCTCTCGCTTTCGCACTTCAGGAATGCCGAAGGCCGCGCTCCGGCGAGTCCCCATGCCTCGACGGAACGCGGCCTTTTGACCGAGCCAAGGACCGCTAGCGGCGCCTCAGGAATTCCGGTACGTCGAACTCGTCTTCCTTGAGTGGTTCGAAGGTCGGGATGCGCGGCGCGTTGTCTTCCTCGGCTGAGATCGCCGATTCGAACTCCATCGTCTCCTGCTTGCGCTTTGCGCCGAACCCGGTTGCGATAACCGTCACACGAATCTGATCCATAAGGCTGTCGTCGATGACGGCACCGAAGATGATGTTCGCTTCGGGGTGTGCCGCGGCCGCAACAACCTCGGCGGCTTCATTCACCTCGAACAGTCCCAGGTCGCTTCCGCCCGAGATACTGAGAAGGACACCCTGTGCACCCTCGATGCTGCTCTCGAGCAGCGGGCTGGAGATGGCTGCCTTGGCTGCTTCGTGCGCCCGATTGTCACCGGCGGCGATGCCGATGCCCATGAGCGCGGAACCAGCGTCTTGCATGACGGTGCGTACGTCCGCGAAGTCGAGGTTGATGAGCCCTGGAACGGTGATCAGGTCGGTGATTCCCTGCGTGCCCTGCCGGAGAACGTCGTCCGCGATCCTGAACGCATCGAGGATCGAGGTCTTCTTCTCGGCAACCTGCAGTAGGCGGTCGTTCGGGATGATGATGAGCGTGTCGACTACCTCGCGAAGGCGCTTGATGCCCTCTTCGGCCTGGAGTGCGCGCTTGCGACCCTCGAAGGCGAACGGCCGAGTAACGACTGCCACCGTGAGGGCGCCTATCTCTTCTTTGGCAATCTGTGCGATCACCGGCGCGGCCCCGGTACCGGTTCCGCCACCTTCACCCGCAGTGATGAAGACCATGTCGGCGCCCTGGAGCGCCTCTTTGATCTCCGCCCGATTCTCCTCTGCAGCCTGGAAGCCCACATCGGGATCGGCCCCGGCGCCTAGACCCTTGGTAAGACCCACGCCGACGTGGACCTTGTAGTCAGCGTCGGACATAAGCAGCGCCTGCGCGTCGGTGTTCACCGCAATGAATTCGACACCTTTGACCCCGGCTTCGACCATACGGTTGACGGCGTTCGTGCCGCCGCCACCGATGCCGACGACCTTGATGACCGCCAGGTAATTGGCCCCCGTCTCCAACATCGCACGTCCTCCTGCTGTAGCTTGGCTGCTGTAGTATAACCCTCAAGTAGATGTATATGGTGCTCAAGCAAACGTCAATCTTTGCATGAACTCTACCCTAGACGCAAGACGTATGCAACATTTTCTTGACTCCGAGCTTTAGACCAGCGGGAATGCTCCATGCAGATACATGGATACGCCCGGGTTCAGCTACTCGCCGAGTCCTCGGATGATCGCTGCATCGGTTGAGCGCACGTCAATCGTGACAACGCTGCCAGACTTCTCGCGCATAACGGTCAACACGATAGCGTCCTTCTTCGCGAGATCGATTGCCTCCCCGATCACGATCTCTATGTTGTCCGTCGTCAGCAACATCGTCTCATCGATACTTGGTGCGCTCACGGCACGAACCTTCTGGCGCAGTTCGGCGCTGATGCCCGACAGCACGTCGAGTGCGTTGCGAAGCACCTCTGATGTCGATGCTCTCCCCGCCTTGAGGTCCAGGCCGGGGATGTCACGGATGGTCGGGAGCGTGGTCGTCTCTTCGAGCGACTGCTCTCCGAGAACCATCCCAGACGAGTCCACCACCCAGAACGTCTCGCCGGTATCCACGACCGCTATGGGCTTGCGTTCCACCACCCTGATCCGCAAGGTGTTCGGGAAGTCCCGGGTCACCTGAGCGTCGGCGATCCAGGCATAGTCAAGCAGTCGCTGCTTGATCTCCCTTGCGGGAAAGCGCAGCAACGTCGCACCCTGCGGCACGGCGGCACGCGAGCGTATCGCGTCGACCGTGAGTCGCTCGGCTCCGATCACATCTACAGTGCGTATCTCGAAGAGCTGGGAGCGGTACAGCGCTGTCGCTCCGGCGAGCACTCCCACGAGGATCGCAGCGATCAATGCGATGCGAATCTGTCGTTTGCGCCTGGCTTCCGCTGCACGTCGCTCGCGCTCGTCACGCTTGCCGCGCGCGACTTGGACACCGGCACCCGTGCGTGGTGCCTCGACCTCGAAGGACCGTGGTCGAACTCGGTTTGAGGTAGGCCGAACTGACGCGCCTTGTGCGCGGTGTGTAGAGTCAACCTTTGGTTGAGGCACAGGTTGCTCGCTCAGCTTTCTGCTTCGCGAGCCGGTCCCGACATGGACCTTCCTACGGTTCTCAGAACTCCCCGAGGAACCGAACCTCCGTTTGGAGCTCGATGCCATACCGATCCCTCACACTCGTCCTTGCCTTGTTCACGATTCCCAGCACATCCGCGGCCGTCGCTCCCCCATCGTTGACGATGAAGTTGGCATGCACGTCGGAGATTCGAGCTCCCCCCAGTGCAGTGCCCTTCAGTCCAACGCTTTCAATGAGCCGACCCGCCGAATCACCTTCGGGGTTGACGAAGACGCTTCCCGCGCTCGCGGCACCCATCGGCTGCGTCTGCTTCCGCCGAGTCAGACTACGTTCCATCTCGGCTCTGATCCTTGCCGGGTCCGACGGCGTCAGCCGAAGCTCACCCTCGACGATGATACCGCGCCCGGGTAGACCGCTCGACCGATAGCCCCACTCGATATCGTTGCCACGCAGCCGGATGAGACCCTGACCCGGGACGTACAGCGTCACCGACTCGGTCACCGAGCCGATCCACGCGTCTCGCGAACCAGCATTCATCGCCAGAGCGCCACCAAGGGTCCCTGGCACGCCAACGGCGAACTCCAGCCCGGCCAGCCCTTTCGAGAATGCGTCCTGCACGAGATACGCGAGGATACACGCAGCGCCCGCACGGATGTACTCGCCCTCGCACACGTGCTTCTTGAACTGCTTTCCAAGGACGAGCACTGCCCCGCGATACCCGCTGTCAGACACGAGAAGATTGGTGCCCTTGCCCGCGACCACGAATGGAATCTGCTCGGCGGCAAGGATGTCGAGTGTGTCGGAAAGCGCAGTGACGCTGTCGCACACGATGAAGAGATCGGCGGGTCCGCCGATGTGAAACGACGTGTGACGTGCCATCGGCTCGTCGCGGTGCACGTCGGTGCCGTCGATTGCGCGAAGCGCATCGTATGCAGCACCTACCGACACGACACAGGCTCCGCTTCGAAGCGGTTCTCAAGCTCACGTACGAGCTCACCGGCCATGGCGGTAACGTCGCCAGCGCCCATCGTCATGACCAGGTCACCACGGCGGACGCGACTGCCGAGATAGCCACACACGTCAGCCCGGTGCGGGAAGTACGCGGCTGCGGCGTGGGGTGCGACATCGAGCAGCGCGTCCAGGATGGTCTTGCCGCTGACACCGGGAATCGGCGCCTCACCCGCGCTGTAGACATCCATGAGCACCACATGATCCGCGTCGGGGAATGCGGCTCCGAAGTCATCGCCGAGCGCGGCTGTGCGGCTGTAGCGATGCGGCTGGAACACGACCCATACTCGCTCGAAGCCCGCGGCTTTCGCAGCGGCAAGGGTGGCCCGGACCTCTGTCGGGTGGTGCGCATAGTCGTCGACGACGCTCACGCCGCCGACCTCCCCGACCTTCTCGAAACGGCGGTGGACACCGGTGAAGCCGGCAAGCGGTGCTACCGCGCCAGATACGTCAAGACCGAGCGCCCAGATCGCGCCAAGCACACCGGTCGCGTTCACCACCATGTGGATTCCGGGAACGCCGATCTGCGCGTCAAAATGCTGGCCGTCCGGGAATCGAACGGAGAAGGTATGCCCGATTCCTTCCGCGCGCAGCCCCGTGCACCGCACCTCGGCATCATCGGCAAGGCCGTACGTGACGACGCGACCGTTGACGTGTTCTCGCGCGAGAGCTGGCAGACGCGCATCATCCGCACACACGACCGCGATGCCGCCCTCCCTCACGTTGCCAAGGAACTCCCCGAACGTGGCCACGACTTCGTCGATGCCCGAATAGTGGTCGAGATGGTCGGCCTCGATGTTGGTCACGAGTGCCAGGTAGGGATCGAGGAACAGGAAGGAGCCGTCGCTCTCGTCGGCCTCGACCACGTAGTAGTCGCCCTTGCCACACCTGGCGTTCGCGCCCATATCGTTGAGCTCGCCACCGATCAGAAAGGTGGGATCGAGCCCCATGCCCGCGATTGTCGTGGCAAGCATCGAACTCGTGGTCGTCTTGCCATGCGTGCCGGCTACCGCCAACGTCTTGCTATCGCGTCCGACGTGCGCGAGCATCTTAGCCCGCGGCCAGACGTCGATGCCACGCCGCCGGGCCTCGGCGAGCTCCGGATTGGTCTCGGGGATCGCCGAGGAGACGACGACTATCTCCGGATCGCCCAGGTTCTCCGCGGCATGACCGATGGTGACCTGCATGCCTGACGTTGCGAGCGAACGAGCGTACCGAGAGTCCTTCATATCGGAACCCGTTACAAGGATGCCGCGGTCATGAAGCACGCGAGCGATACCGCTCATGCCGGCGCCACCGACCCCGATGAAGTGGGCGTACACAGTACTCACGAGTGCTCCCTGCTACCGTCGAGCGCAGCTGCGCTTCTGATCAGATCTACCACACGTGCTCCAGCATCACGGCGTCCCAGTGACGCGGATGCCTGTGCCATCGTCTCACGCTTCACCGGGTCGCGCACGAGACCCACAATCGCGCTCTCGAGCGCGTCACCGTCGAGTTGATCATCCGGCACCACAATGGCTGCCCCGCCGGCGGAAACCGCACGCGCATTCAGCGTCTGGTGGTCGTCTGTAGCGTACGGATACGGCACGAGCACCGCAGCTCGGCCGATCGCTGTGATCTCCGCGATGGAGGTCGCGCCGGCTCGCGCGACAACAACGTCGGCCGCGGCGATCGCCTCTCCCATCGCCGAGATGTACTCGTGCATCCGATACGTCCGCGACGGGTCCTCGAGCGCGGCTGACATCACCTCGGCCACCGAAGCGGCGTCAATCGTACCGGTGACGTGCACCACCTGCAACCCGGTCAGAGACGAGAGTCTCGGCCACATCCGCGCGAGCGCCTCATTGAGATGACGCGCGCCCCTGCTCCCTCCGAAGACGAGGACGACCGTGGCGTCAGGGTCCAGGCTGAGGGCCTTGCGTCCCTCGGCTCTGTCGGCAGCAAGGATCTCCGCGCGAACCGGATTGCCGGTCAGCGTGGCCCTGTCAGCGCGCTTGAGGTGCTTCACCGAGTTCTCGTAGGTCACCCCCACCGCGCTCGCCCAACGCGACAGCAGCTTGTTGGCCAGACCGGGAACCGAGTTCTGCTCGTGCAGAACGAGTGGCGTGCGGGTGAGCACTGCAGCGATACCGATCGGCAGCGATACGTAGCCCCCGAAACCGACGACGACGTCAGGTCGATAGGAACGCAACAGTCGCCATGCGGACGCAACCGATGCGAGCACACGAAAGCCCGACGTGACCAACGTCAGCGGATTGCCCCGATCGAATCCTCGTGACGAAACCGCACGGAACGCGACGCCCGCCTCGGGAACAAGGCGGGACTCGAGGCTGTCAGGTGTGCCGACGAACAGGACGTCGTCATGCCCGTTTTCGACGAGCAGGCTTGCCACCGTCAATGCCGGATAGATGTGGCCGGCCGTCCCGCCGCCGCTCAGTAGAATCCGCACGGTCTGACCCCCTGGTCTGTGTTGGTTGCTGCGCACGCGAGCCCGATGTGGTCGCTCCGGCTCTTCCGGCCGAGGCACGCACACCGGTCGATCTCCTGGCAACCCCGAGGATGAGGCCGATGCACGCAAGTGTGAAGATGAGTGACGATCCACCGTAGCTCACCAATGGGAGCGGGATGCCGGTGATCGGCATGAGCCCGGTAACAGCCGCCATGTTCATTGCAGCCTGCGTGGCGATCATGGCAGTGAGGCCACCGGCGAGCAGCCGATCGAAGTTGTTCGCAGCCGAGAGCGCGATTCGAACGCCAGCGTACGCGAAGACCGCGAAGGCCACCACGATTGCTGTCGTGCCGAGCAAGCCCAGCTCCTCCCCTATGATGGCGAAGATGAAGTCCGTGTGAGCCGCCGGCAGGTAGAAGAACTTCTGCTTCGAGAGACCAAGACCGACGCCCGTGAGGCCACCTGAGCCGAACGCGTAGAGCGATTGGATTATCTGGAAGCCGTCACCCTTCGGGTCCTTCCATGGGTCAAGGAACGCCAGGAAGCGAGAGAGCCGATATTCCTCGACCCAGATCATCAAGCCAACGAGCACAGCGCCGGTTCCCGCAGCCGAGACCAGCAGACGACCGCTGATGTCGCCGATCCACAGCAACAGGTACATCGACAACACGATGGACATCGTCGTGCCCATGTCAGGCTGAAGCATCACCAGTGCCACCACCGGGACCAGCACGAACGCCAGCCGACCCGCAAGCTGTCGACCGTCGATCTCGTGACGCTTCCACTCCGCAAGCAGAACCGCGCCCGTAAGGATGCACCCCAGCTTCGCGAATTCCGAAGGCTGAATCGGGACGCCACCAATGAGAATCCAGCGCTGTGCACCCCACTTGCCGATACCCGCCACAAGAACAGCGATGAGTCCCAGGACCGAGCCACCCCAGATCAGCCAGCCGAGTCGTTCCGGGTCACGGAGAATCGCCGTGCCTCGAGCACTGTACCTGAGGTCCAACCTCGATCCAACAAACAGTGCGGCAAGACCAATGACCAGGAACACCAGCTGGCGCTTCAGATGGTATGCGCTGTCCGCATTGCGAACGTAGTCGGCGACAGAAGATGCCGAGTAGATCATGAGAAGCCCGACCAGCACGAGGAAGAGCGTCGCACCCATGAACAGATACGCGGCGTTCTGCGACTTCGACCGCGTCATGATCGCACGTCCGTCTGACTCATACCGGAGACGATCTCCCGAAAGGCACGACCGCGGTGCTCGAAGTCGTTGAACTCATCGAACGAAGCGCACGCGGGCGAAAGCAGGACGACGTCTCCTGGAAGCGCCATCCCCGCAGCCGCATGAACGGCCTCCTCCATGCCGTGCGCCTCGATGACGTCGTATCCGACACACGGTTCGAAGGCCTGGAGAAACTCCCTTGTCGACTCACCGAACACTACGGCGGCCCGGCAGCGATCGCATACCGCTGTGGCGAGTTCACTGAAGTCATTGCCCTTGTTGTGTCCGCCAAGCAAGATGACCAATGGCCTGTCGTCGAAAGCCGTTAGCGCCTTGAGCACGGCATCAGGATTGGTGGCTTTCGAGTCGTTGAAGTACTCAACGCCGCCCACCACCCCGACTGGCTCAAGACGGTGTTCTATGGGTTCGAATGTGCGTAATGCATCAGCAAGCAAGCCGGCTCCCACGCCGACCGAGTGTGCAGCGGCCGCGGCGGCCAGTGCATTGCTGACGTTGTGGTCGCCTCGGATCATCAGTTCATCCACCCGGCAGAGCTCGACTCGGCCCGATCCATGGCCCAGAACGAGAACGCCGTTCTCGACGCGACCGAACGCCTCAGCGTGTGTTCGGCTGATAGTCCGAACATCAACGCCGCTCCCTGCCAAAGACGCCGCGTACGGTGCGGAACCGCTGTCGTCGATATCGATGACAGCGGTGTCGCCGACTGTCAGGTTCGCGAACACCCGCGCCTTGTCTGCTGCGTACGCCTCAAGCGACCCGTGCCAGTCGATGTGGTCCGGTGTGATATTCAGAAGAACGGCCACGCGTGGGTGGAATCGTTCGGTAAGCGCGAGCTGGAAGGACGAGACCTCGGCAACGAGAACCGTCGCGGGCCCAAGATCCCCCACGACGCTCGCGGCTGCCCGGCCTATGTTGCCGACAGTCTCGGTAGGAAGCCCCGCCTCTGAGAGCAGGTGCGCAGTCAGCGTGGTGGTAGTCGTCTTGCCATTGGTTCCGGTGACAGCGATCCAGGGAGAATCCGAGAGCCGATATGCCAACTCGATCTCGGAGACAATCGGCACCCCCAGGCTCCGTGCGCTCTGCATGAGCTGACTTGTCGGCGGCAGACCCGGGCTTGCGACCACGAGTGTCGCGTTCGGGGGGATCACGTCCGATCCGAGACGCACCTCGACGTTCGGACCACGCAGCGGCGCGACCAGCGACTCCAGATTCTCGCTGGACGAGCTGTCGATCAACGTCACTTGCACGTCGACGCCGCGCTCTGCGTCGGCCGCAAGGCGGGCGGTGACCGCACGCCCCGAGCGACCTGCTCCGAGAACCGCGATGTGTCCTGTGATGGGCTCAGCCATGGTTCCCTCTACCGCGTCAGGGAGCCGGCGATGTACAGGGCGAACCCGGCACCCGCGAGAATGCCGGTGATAATCCAGAAGCGGACCATGATCTTCGTCTCGCTCCAACCCTTCATCTCAAAATGATGGTGAATCGGAGCCATGCGGAAGATGCGCTTGCCCGTCAGCTTGAACGAAAGTACCTGAAGCACGACCGACAGCGTCTCGACGAGGTAGATGCCGCCGATGAGTACCAGCAGCAACTCGGTCTTCGTCACGATCGCGAGCGCCGCCATAGCGGCACCCAACCCGAGAGAGCCCGTGTCGCCCATGAAGATGTCCGCGGGATACGAGTTGTACCACAGGAAGCCCAGACACGCGCCTGCGACTGCAGCCGCAAAGAGGACCACCTCGAGGTTGCCTTGCCGGAAAGCGATGGCCGCGTACGCCAGCATGACGATCATCACGCTGCCCGCCGCAAGCCCGTCAAGTCCGTCGGTGAGATTCACGGCGTTGCTCTCGCCGACGACCATGAACCACACCAAGACCAGATACAGCCAGGGGACAACGATGGTGATGCTTCCCAGATGGAGCGTCGAAGTCAGGATGCCGAGGTCGAGATCGCCGACGAACGGCACCATCACGTGCGAGCTCAGATCGGCCCAGTTGACGGCCGTCAGCGCCACAACGATCGCAACGACCGCCTGGCCGATGATCTTCGCGCGCGGACGTAGGCCAAGAGACCGCTCATGCACGACCTTCGCGTAGTCGTCCACGAACCCAAGCAGCCCGCACGCGAGCATCGCGATGAGGGCGATGACGCCGCGCTTCCCTACTTCGCCGCTCCCCAGGTAGATCGCCGAGACTACGATGAGAATGAGGACGCCACCCATCGTCGGCGTGCCTTGTTTGACGAGGTGACCCTGTGGGCCGTCGGCGCGAACTTGCTGCCCGATATTGCGGTAGCGCAGCAAGCGGATCCAGAGCGGGAACAGCGCGCCTGAGAGCACCAGAGCCAGAACAGCCACCAGGAACACCTGGTACGTCGGGTAACGCTCGATTGCAGGTATGAAACTAAACATGAGGGTTGGTTATCCCGTCTACGATGCGCTCCAGACCCATGACGCGGGATGCCTTCACCAGTACCACGTCACCTGCCGAGATAAGATCATCGAGTACCTCGCTCGCCTCGTCAGTCGTCGCACAAGGACGAACGTACTCGCTCGGCATGCCGGCGGCAAGGGCGCCGTCCGCGATTCGCCGCGCGCGCGGGCCAACCGTCACAAGGGCGCTCAGGCCTAGCTGGGCCACATGCTCGCCCATTCGGAAGTGCGCAAGTTCCTCAAGCGAACCCAGCTCGGCCATATCGCCGAGCACGGCGATCCTCTTGTGCTCGGCAGGGACGTCGACAAGTGCTCCAAGCGCTGCGCGCATCGACGTGGGATTCGCATTGTAGGCATCGTTGATGACGGTCACTCCGGATGCGGTCTGGAAGACCTCCATCCGCATCCCAGTGAATGTGGCTTCCCGCAGGCCGAGCGCAACATCCTCGAGACTCACTTCAAGGTAGAGGCCGACCGCTGCAGCTGCGAGGGCGTTGTAGATGTTGTGTCGGCCGGGAATCGGAAGCTCGACGCGAACGCTGCCCTGCTCAGCCGTCAGCAGGAACACCGGGGTGCCTGTATCCGAGAGGTCGATCTCCGTCGCACGGACGTCGACCCCCTCGCCCAGACCATAGCGCGTGGCCGCCGCTTGCGTGCGATCCGCTAGCGCGGCCGACCACGAGTCATCGCCGTTGAGGAAGACCCGTCCCGACTCGGGTATCGCAGCAACCAGTTCACCCTTGGCCGAGGCGATCGCCTCTTCACTGCCCAGGACCTCGATATGGCTCACGCCCACGTTCGTGACAAGTCCCGCCGTGGGCCGCGCGATTTGCGCGAGGCGGGCGATCTGACCCACGCCGCGCATCGCCATCTCGACGACGAGCACACCCGTGTCGGCGCCTGCCTGCATAATGGTCAGCGGAGCGCCGAGTTCGTTGTTCTTGTTGCCCTCGGTCGCAACGACACGCATCTTCGTGCCGAGCACCGAGCGCAGGAAATCCTTCGTGGTGGTCTTGCCAGTGGAGCCGGTGACACCGATTACCGGGCACATCAGGCGCTCGCGGTGGTACGCGGCCAGCTCCTGCACGGCAGACGTCGCATCCTCCACCTGGACGAGGGCTACGTTGTGCCTGCGTGAATGAACGATCGCCTCTCGAATCGTCTCATCGTCCCGCGTCACGACGATCGCGCGAGCGCCAGCCCCAAGCGCTGCGCCAATGAACTCGTGGCCGTCGACCCGCTCGCCCGCAAATGCTACGAAAGCAGCGCCAGGGCCGACATCGCGAGAGTCGATCGCCAGCCCGTTCACCATCGTGTTCTCGTCACCAGCGAGCAGCACGCCGCCGGTGACCTCTACAAGCTTCTTCACCGAGAGCGTCAGCATAGCGACCTCAACTCCTCAGCCGCGACTTCACGATCATCGAAGTGCACCGTCCGATCGGCAAATATCTGATAGTCCTCGTGACCCTTGCCGGCGATCAGGACGGCGTCCCCTGGACGTGCGGCACAAACGGCCCGGGCGATCGCCTTCCGGCGGTCGACCTCCACGTCGGCGGCTCCACCGGCCTGGCGAACGCCATCCTCTACCTGCAGGATGATGCCGACTGGATCCTCGCTCCGCGGGTTGTCGCTCGTGATGATGAGCGTGTCCGCGCCCTCGCTTGCTGCCCGGCCCATAAGCGGGCGCTTGTCGGGGTCCCGATCGCCGCCGCATCCGAACACGACGATGACCTTGCCCTCTGTGACAGCGCGGACCGCGCTGATCGCCTTGGCCAGGGAGTCGGGCGTGTGTGCGTAGTCAACGAGCACCGTGAATGGCTGACCTTCATCGATCCGCTCCAGACGACCTGGCACCTGAGGGGCGCTCTCCAGACCGACTACAACGTCATCGAGGCCGATTCCCAGCGCCAGCGCGGAGCCGGCGGCAACAAGCGCGTTTTCGACGTTGTAAGCACCCGCAAGCGGAAGTGTCAGTACACGCGATGCATCGCCGGCAATCAGCGTGAAGCGCGTCGAACTTGGTCCTGGCTGCTCGTTCACGGCCCTCACGAAGGCAGCGGCCGAGCGCCCGACGGTGATCGCATCTGTCAAAGAGGCGGCGAGCTCCGCGCCTGCGGCGTCGTCGACGTTGATCACACGCGCCTCGACGTCGAGCTCGGTGAACAACCGTCGTTTGACCGACCAGTACTCCTCAAGCGTGTGGTGGTAGTCGAGATGGTCCTGCGTGAGGTTCGTAAACGCCGCAACGGCGAAGTGCGTCCCATCAACCCGGTGCAGATCGATGGCGTGGCTGGAGACTTCCATCGCTACTCCGGTGACACCGGCGTCGCGCATACGGGCGAACAGCGCCTGCAGGTCGGCAGACTCGGGGGTCGTCCGTGAGGCCACCTGTCGCTCCCCTGCAACCCGGGTCTCGACCGTCCCGATCACGCCGGTGACCCTGCCAGCAGCTCGCATGATGCTGTCGAGCAGGTACGTGGTGGTGGTCTTTCCATTGGTACCGGTCACGCCAACGATGCCGAGATGCCGGGACGGGTAGCCATGAATGTGCGCCGATGCATGCGCGAGAGCCGAGCGTGTGTTACCTACCACCGCATTTGGGAGTCCGACATCGATCGGTCGCTCGGAGACGATCGCAACGGCGCCTCGATTCGCTGCGTCTGGAGCGAATTCGTGTCCATCATGCTGAAAGCCGGGAATGCAGAAGAACGCGTCTCCGGGACGCACGTCGGCGGCACGGTATGCAACGCCGGAGACGGGCGTCTCAGCGCCCGTCATCGAGGTCATCTCTATGTCATTGAGCAGCGCAGATAGCGTTGTTGTGTCCATGTTCGCCTACCGCTCGGAAGCCCACCGATTCTAGCATAGAGGCCTGTGTTTCCCGGTCAGTCCTTGTCGCTTTGTGACTCGCCCGTTACCGCATCATCCGCCGTCTTTGAGGCTTCCGAAGAGGAAGCTTTCACCGTGGTCGGCGGTATCTTCAAATGCTCCATGCAGTACGCCGACAGCTTCGAGAACGTGGGCGCTGCGACGGTTCCACCGAAGATGGAGTTCGAGGGCTCATCGATCATCACGACGATGAGCACCGCCGGGTCCTCGGCCGGCACGAATCCCGAGAAGGACGCGATGTACTTGCCCTGTGCGTAGCCTGCTTCGCCGTCTGTTCGGGCCTTCTGGGCCGTTCCCGTCTTGCCCGCCACCGTATAGCCGGTGACGCGAGCGCCCGAACCGGTGCCCTCGGTAACGACGGCGCTCAAGACGCTGCGCATCTCGGCAGCGGTCTCGGCGGAGATAGCCCGCTTCTTCGGCCACACGAGCGTCTTGTCCGGAGAGTCCGGCAACGCCTGCAGGAAGTGTGGCGTCACGAGTTCGCCGCCGTTAGCGATCGACGCGAGCGCACGCGCAAGCTGCATTGGAGTTACGCTCACACCCTGACCGAAGGGAATGTTGCCGATAGAGGAGGCGGACCATTGCGAGGGCGGCGGAAGCCATCCCATCGCTTCGCCAGGGAAGTCAACGCCGGTCTTCTCGGTCAGACCGAAGCGCGAAAAGTAGTCATACAACCGATCCTCGCCGAGTGCGATGCCCAGCTTGACGGCGCCCACGTTCGATGAGTTCGTGACGATGTCCGTCAAAGACCACGTGACCTGGGCCCTGGGATGTGACTCGTGGATCGTGCGACCCCCGACCTTAAGCGTCGGCGGCAGCACGAACGTGCTCTCCGGGGTGAACATCTTCTCTTCGATGACGGCGGCAGCCGTGAGCGACTTGATCGTCGAGCCCGGTTCGTACGTATCGACGATCGGCCGGTTCCGGAACGCCTTGGCATCGGCGGTTGAGAACTTGTTCGGATCGAAGGTGGGTGTCGAGGCCATTGCGAGAATCGCTCCGGTGTTCGGGTCCATCACGAGTACCGAGCCACCCTTGGCGCCCCACTTCTCTACGGCCGCCTGCAGCTCGACGTGCGCCTGATACTGGATGTCCTTGTCGATCGTGAGGACGATGTTCTCGCCATCGACCGCATCCTCCTGGACCGAGACGCCTCCCGGAATCGGGATACCGCGTGTGCCCTTCTCGGCAATGACCTTCCCTGGCGTGCCCGCGAGGATCGAGTCGTAGTACTTCTCAACACCCGCCAGACCGATGTCGTCGATGCCGACGAAACCAAGAACCTGGCAGGCGAGCTCATTCGAGGGGTAGACGCGCCGGGCGTCGTCTTGGAAGCCGATTCCCGCCAGGTCGAGCTTCTTGAGGGCGTCGGCACGCTCAACCTCGACCTTGCGTGCGAGGTAGACGAAGGGCGTGTCCTTGTTGAGCTTCGCCAGGTAATCCTCGGCTGTTCCGCCGAGAACGCCGGCCACGGCCGTCGCAGCCGCTTCCTTGTCGACCACGGTCGAGGGAACGGCATACACGTCGCGGGCCTCCATGCTGACAGCCAGCGGTTCACCTTCGCGGTCGTAGATAGAACCGCGCCGCGCGGGGACGTCCATTTCACGGCTCCGCTGCTCTCGTGCCATGGCGGCGTACGCGGGTCCCGCGACGAGTTGCAGGTAGATGAGCCGAGCCCCTACACCGCCCAGGAACAAGACGAAGGCCGTCAGCAGCAGCACGTATCTGGTCGATCGCTGCGGCTTGCGGCCTTTGGGGGCCATCTTCGCCTCCCGGGGACGCGTCACGGCCTGTTCACCGCGACGAAAGACCGACGTCGCCGACCAACAGAACCTGCGCTTCACCCGCAGCTAGATCCATGATTCTGGACACGACAGCGCCAACGCCCGACGCGTCGCCCTTGGTGGATGCGGTAGTCGGCGCATCTGCCATCTCGACCGCAGGAACGTCGATATACGTGACCTGCTGTGCCTCGGTCATGTTGAGCGCAGCGCCCGCGATGGCTTCGATTCGAGACGGCGCCTTCAGAGCGCTTGCATCGGCCTCGAGCGACTTGCCTGCAAGCTCCTCGGAGCGGATGTCCTCCCGGAGCGAGACAGCGTCGATCGCCGCCTCCTCCGCCTGTACGGCGAGTGCTATCCGAAGCATTCCGACGCATGCAAGCGCAACCATAGCCACGCAGCATATACGGAATAGACCCACCGAGTTGCGCGATGAGCGCGCCGAAGTCCGCCGACGCGGCGCGGCCTGGGCAGCGGGGACGAGGCGGAGGTGCGGACGAGCAGCAGGCGCACGCCTGCTGTCGGCGATCTGACGCGCCGCCGCTCCCATATTCCGCCTCCTTTGCTACGACTACTTCTGCGACTACTGCTTCTCGGCCACCCTCAAGTGAGCGCTTCTCGCCCGCGGGTTGCCGTCTATCTCTGCCGCCGTTGGAACGACGGGCTTCTTCGTCACGATTCGGAGTACCGGTTCACGTCCGCACCTGCATACCGGCAGGTCAGGCGGACAAACACATCCCTGGGATTCCTCGGCGAAGACGCTCTTCACGACGCGGTCCTCAAGCGAGTGATACGTGATGATGGCGATCCTGCCACCAGGTGCGAGCCACTTGATCGCCGAGCGGATACCTTGCTCGAGAACCTCGAGCTCGTGATTGACCTCGATGCGCAGTGCTTGGAACGTGCGACGCGCAGGATGCGGTCCGGTGCGACGTGCGGATGCCGGGATCGCGTTCTTGATGAGCTCGACGAGCTCCCCCGTCGTCGTCACCTGGTGGCGGCCCCGCGCGGCTACGATGAATGCTGCGATGCGCGAGGCCCACCGTTCGTCACCGTACTCGCGAATGATCCTCGTGAGATCCGCTTCGCTGTAGGTGTTGATGATGTCGGCCGCGGTAGGCTGCGAATTCGAGGGATCCATCCTCATGTCGAGGGGAACGTCCTCCTGGTACGTGAAACCGCGGCCGGCTACATCCAATTGTGGCGACGATACGCCGAGGTCGAACAGGAAGCCGTCGACGTACGGGATGCTTGCGTCTGCAAGCAACCGGTCTAGTTCGCCGAAGTTTCCCTTCAGTAGAACCACATGCTGGCCGAGGGGTAGTGTGTCTCGTGCTGCGGTGAGTGCGGCGTCATCTTGATCGATTCCTACGAGAATCCCCGTAGGCGCGATAAGCTGTGCAACCCGCTTAGCGTGACCTGCCCCGCCCAAGGTGCAATCAACGATGATCGATCCGTCGTGCAACTGAAGTTGCTGCGTCACCTCGGCCAGCAAAACTGGGATGTGCCGGTATTCCATTATCAAGGCCTTACAGAATGCCGAGTTCGGCGAGTTCCCTGGTGACATCCTCGATACGATCGGTCGTCTCACCGTTGTAAGCGGCCCACTTGTCAGCGTCCCAGACCTCGATGCGGTCGCCGTTACCGATGACCGCAACGTCCTTGTCGAGCCCTGCATACTCGCGCAGGTTCGACGAGACGGAAATCCTCCCCGCTGCATCAAGCTCGGTCTCCACCGCGCCCGATGAGAAGAAGCGCCGGACCTGACGGAACTTGGGATCGAAATCGCCCTTGTCGGTCAGTCGACCCAGGAAGCTCACGTACTCTTCCGCGGAATGAACATAGAGGCATCCCTCAAGGCCCTTCGAGATGACAAGACGCCCGGTCATCTCTCCCCGGAACTTCGCGGGCAGCGACAGACGCCCCTTGGTGTCCAGCGTGTGCTGGTGCTCACCGAGAAACATCCCGTCCCTCCCCTTCGCTCCATCGGGACCCATATCAGCGCCTTCTGGCGCTCCGATGGCTCAACTCTATTCCACTCCATCCCACTTTGCAACACTTTATGGGCAAGTTTCCCACCGTGCCACACCGCTGTGACACGCAGCTCCACCAGAGCAGTGAATGCGTGGGGTTCCGATCCAGACCGCCTGCGCACGAACCCTCGCGGAATCCGGCGCGTCTTAGGTTTGGCAGGCAGGATTCGGACGTTGACAGCGGAATAGAAGGAGTAGCCGGTAGTACGTCCCCGGTGTTGCCCATTCAAAGGGTCGAACGTTAGAATCAGCAGTAACATTCGCGGGGCGCGATGGAGGTGAACCACCCTTATGGCACCACTCGGCTACAACGTCGCGAGCATCGTGGTCAACATGCTCGCCGTCGCCTTCTTTGCGGTCGTCGCGATCGGCATCGGCTTCCTGGCTTATGCGGCTAAGGAACTGAAGAAGCGCGAGACCAGCGCGGGCGAGTAACCCGCACGCTGTCCTAGAGTCATCGACGTCCCGACCCACCTGCGCTGTCAGGTGGGTCGGGACGTCATCGTTTCGGGAACAGACCCGACGAGGACTATGTCGAAGGAGGCCAAGATGTTCGCTCGGCATCAGGGACGAATCGGGACTGTACGAGTCATCGCGCTCGTCGCCGCGGTGGCGCTCGTGCTCGGCGTTGCAGGATGCGGGGCGATCGACACCCTGACGGGAAGTCGTGACGCCACAACGTCATCGGAGCCTTCGATGGGCGCGCCGGAGGTCTATCAGGATTCCAGCAAGAGCGTCGGCGGCGTCGCCACCGACGGATCAGTTGCTACAGCTCCCTACGGCACCGGCGACGTTGCCACGAATATCGCTGAGACCGACCGACTCGTGATCCGCAACAAAGCGCTGCGTATCGAGGTCAAGGCAGTCAACGACGCGCTCGACGAGATCAAGGCGTCTGCCAAGAAGCACGAGGGCATCATCACGAACATGCAAGTCGCAAGCGACAGCGGCTCGCCGATCTACCGCTACGCGGATTCCGGCACTCCGTCCGACGGCACTCCCCTGCTGGGATACGTGACGGTCCGAGTTCCCGCAGACAACTTTGCTGCCTTCGTCGATGAAGTGTCCGCTATCGGAACCGTGCGCTACCAGGCCGAGACGACCGACGACGTCACCCAGCAGCACGTCGATCTGAAGGCCCGGCTCGACAATCTGCGCGCCGAAGAGGCGCGGCTGCGCGACTTCTTCGACGCAGCCAAGAACGTGAACGACATGCTCGCCATCGAGACCGAACTCGGGCGTGTCCGCGGCGAGATCGAGTCTCTCGATGCTCAGGTTAAGTTCCTCGAGCGCCAGGCGGCCATGGCCACGGTCACCATCGACCTCTCCGAGCCACAGGCCATCGTCCGGCCGAACGGCCAGGACTGGGGCTTCGGCGATGCGGTCACGACCGGCTTCCGCGGCGCAGCCGGTGCGATCCAGCTGCTCATCGTCATCACGATCACCCTGTCGCCGTACCTGCTGATCATCGCGGTTCTCTTCTTCGTGATCCGTGCAATCATCCGCTCGCGGCGCAAAAAGCACACGGCTGCCACAGAGGATGCCGTGCTGGACGATACCGAGTCAGTGAAGTAGCGTGCTCAAGCCGAGTATCCGGATCCCTGTGTGGGCGGCGGCCGTCATCCCGGTCGTCGCCTACCTCGTCCGTTCCGCCACGCGGGGCTGGGACTTCGGACTCGATCTGCCGATCGACGCGCTACTCGGTGGACTCCTTGTCGCGCTGATCGCGCTCGCTCTCTGGACGCGAAACGCGACCACCGCGGAGGGCACTGAAGAGGAGCTGCCCTCCCAGGTGGGTCGTGAACACGATGCCGAAGGCGATGATCGGTAGAGTCACCAGATCGGTCGTCGGATCAAGTGCAGACTGTCCGGGAGCGCCCGCGCCGCTCGTGAGCGTCAGATAGCCACCGAGTGCTACGCCAAGCGCAGCGCCCAACGCCCAGGTCGATGCCCAGCCGGCTGCAGCCGCCCATCGTACCGGTTTGCCGTCCCGGGTAAGCAGCACGCTCTACCCCTTCTCGTACGGCTTCCCGACGGCTGCCGGTCCGACCGAACGGCCTACAACGCCCGCGAGGACGATGACCGTCAGGATGTACGGCAACATGAGGAAGAACTGGGGCGGGATGTTGATCTCGCCTCGGAATATCTGCAGCTTGATCTGCAGCGCATCGGCGAAACCGAAGAGCAACGACGCGCCGTACGAGCCTACCGGCGTCCAACGTCCGAAGATGTTGGCGGCGAGCGCGATGAATCCTCGGCCATTCGTCATGTTCTCGGTGAATGAGCCCACTTGCTCCAGCGTGAGGTTGGCACCGGCGAGGCCAGCGAGCGCCCCGCTGATGAGGACCGCGACCCAGCGACCACGCAGCACGCTGACACCAACAGTGTCGACGGCCCGGGGGTGCTCGCCGAGAGCACGTAGATGCAGGCCCCAGCGCGTGTTGTACATGGCCCACTGCATGGCGATCGCGATGATGATGGCCATGTAGACGATGGGCGTGTGCGAGAACAGAATCGTGTTCACCCAGTGCCACACCTCGGCCAGGAACCCGCCACCGCCACGCTCGGACGCAAACCGGAATATCGGCTTGATCGTCTCTACCGCCTCGGTGGTGCCGGGGTGTCCGTACAGAATCTCCATCAGGAACCCGGTGAGCCCGAGCGCGAGAATGTTGATGGCAGTTCCGGACACGACCTGATCGGAACGCAGGTTGATCGAGGTGAAGGCGTGAATGGCGGCGATGGCAACGCCGGCTGCGATGGCTGCAAGCACGCCGACCCAGGCGTTCCCAACTGCAAGCGTTACGGCGACACCGGCGAAAGCGCCGCAGAGCATGATTCCCTCAAGCGCGATATTCACGACGCCTGAACGCTCGCAGATGGTTCCGCCGATAGCGGCCAGCGCGAGCGGTGTGGCCATGCGGAGCGCGGAGGCGAAGAGATCGGGGGTGATGATATCAGCCAACATTGCTGGTCGCCTCCTTCTGACGCTGCTTGATGAAGTATGTGACGATTCCCTCGGCGGCGACGAAGAAAATCACCAGCGCCTGAACGATCAGGATGATCTTCTGTGGCACGTCCGCCATCAACTGCATGGTCCCCGCGCCCGCTGAGAGTGCTCCAAACAGAAGTGCCGCGGGGATAACGGCGATCGGATGGTTCTTCGCGAGCAGGGCGACCGCGATGCCGGTGAAACCGAAACCCGACGAGAACTGGTCGAAGAGCCGGTGATGGACTCCCATCACCTCCACGGCGCCCGCAAGACCTGCAAGCGATCCGGAGATGCAGAGTGCCTTCACGGTCGTCCACTGAACGGAGATGCCACCGGTCTCAGCAGCCCACGGGTTGTAGCCGACGGCACGGTTCTCGTATCCAAGCGTCGTGTACTTCAGAACCCACCAGACGATCACGGCCGCAACGAGTGCGACCAGGATTCCCATATGCGCACGTCCCATCTTGAGGAACGGCATTGCCTGGAGCGTGGCGTCAGAGAAGAGCGACTGTATACGCGGCAGTTGCGCCTCTACCGGGAGCAGACCAGTCTGGGGTATCTGCCCTGGGGACTTCAGCGGTCCGATGACCAGATACGAGACAAGATAGCGCGCGATGTATGTGAACATCATCGTCGTGATTACTTCGTGCGCTCCGATGCGAGCTTTGAGGATCGCGGGGATGAAGGCCCAGGCCGCTCCCGCGAGCATGGCCGCAAGCAGAAGGAGCGGTAGTGCCACGTACCACGGTTGACCGGCAAGAACGAGTCCGAGCCATCCCGCCGCAAGACCGCCCATGAAGAGTTGACCCTCGGCACCGATGTTGAAGAGATTCGCACGGAAACCGTACGCAAGGCCCAGACCCGCAAGGATAAGCGGCGTCGACTTGAGCAGCGTGTCGCCGAATGCCTTCGGGGTCCCAAATGACCCCTGGAACAACGCCGAGTACGCCGCAATCGGGTCGTAGCCGGAAATCCACATGATGAGCGAGCCTATCAGGATGGCGAGCAGCACCGAGGCGAACGGGGTTCCAACCTTCTGTGCAATCGCAGCCCAGTCACGATTCGTCGAACGATCTTCAGCTGCGGCGCTCATTCGTCTCCTCCGGTCGCAGATGTCTCGGGTACGCTGGGAACCGCACCCTTGTCGATCTTGCTGCCGCCACCGCCGGTCATGAAGTAGCCGAGTGTCTCGGCATCGGCGTCTGCGACAGCGAACTCCTTCACGATTCGTCCCTCGTAGATGACGAGGATGCGATCCGCGAGAGAAAGCACTTCCTCAAGCTCAAGACTTACGAGCAGAACGGCTTTGCCGGCGTCGCGCTCGCGAATGATCTGTTTATGGACGAACTCGATCGCGCCGACATCAAGCCCTCGTGTCGGCTGGGCTGCAACCAGCAGCTCGGGATTGCGGCCGATCTCTCTGGCAACGACGACCTTCTGCTGGTTGCCGCCGGAGAGGTTCTCGGCATGAACACGCTCCGAGGGCGTGCGGATGTCGTAGTCGGCGATCCGCTTGCGTGCGACCTCGGTGATCGCCTTGGGATGCATGATGCCGTTCTTCGCCACTGGCGGCGTACGGTGGTCGCCAAGGATGATGTTCTCTGCGATATCGAACTCAAGAACCAGCCCTCGACGATGCCGGTCCTCGGGAATGTGTGAAACACCGGCTTCGATTGAGGCGCGGGCGTTCGCGTGGGTTATGTCCTTGCCTTTGAGTTCGATTCGACCGCCCTTGGGTCTCCTCAAACCAACGATCGACTCGACGAGCTCGCGCTGACCGTTGCCGTCAACGCCCGCGATGGCGAGTATCTCCCCGCCACACACGCTGAACGTGATGCCCTTGACCGCCTCAAGTCCCCGGTCGTCATCGACGTGAACGTCCTCGACCGCAAGCACGGTGTCACCGCACGTAGATGCACCCTTCTCGATCCGAAGGACGACGTCACGTCCGACCATCATGCGCGCAAGTCCGATCTCATCAGTCGCGCTTGGCGTGGTCTCCCCTACGACCTTCCCGTCACGCATGACGAGAATGCGATCGGCGATTGCGACGACCTCTTCGAGCTTGTGCGTGATGAAGACCGCCGAAAGACCCTCATCGACGAGCGACCGAACGACCTTGAACAGCTCGGTCACTTCCTGCGGGGTGAGCACGGCGGTCGGCTCATCGAGGATAAGTACCCGGGCACCCTGATAGAGCGCCTTCAGGATCTCGACTCGTTGCTGCATGCCTACCGAGAGATCGACGATCTTCGCGTCCGGGTCCACCTTCAGGCCATAGCGCTCCGATATCTCTCGAACGCGTTCCCGGGCGGTGGCGAAATCGATGATCCCGAACCGCCCCGGCTCTCGGCCGAGCACGATGTTCTCCGTCACGGTCAGCGGCTCCACCAGCATGAAGTGCTGGTGCACCATGCCGATGCCGAGATCGATCGCGTGACGTGGCGACTTGATCTTGACCGGCGCGTCATCGACGAGCACCTCGCCGCCATCAGCAGTCAGCAGCCCGTACACCACGTTCATGAGCGTTGACTTGCCCGCGCCATTCTCGCCGAGCAGGGCAACGATCTCCCCGCGCTCCAACCGCATCGAAACGCGGTCGTTGGCAAGCACGCCTGGAAACACCTTCGTGATCTCGCGTAGCTCGAGCAGCGGCATCCAAAGACCTCCCGGATTGTGCACTACGTCATCGAAGAGGGGCGACCGGACGATGCCGGCCGCCCCTCCTAGTCTACCGCAGTCGACCGTCACAGAGCACGGTCAGCAGCTTCGTGCCTACGGAGCCGTCGGAACGGTGATCGTACCGGCGATGATGTCGGTGCGAGCCTTCTCGACCGCGTCCTTGATTGCCTGCGGAACCTTGGACTCGAAGTCATGGAACGGAGCAAGGCCTACGCCTTCCTCAGCCAGACCGAAGACCTTGATGGTTCCACCGGGGAAGGAGCCGTCGACAACTGCCTTGATGGTCTCGAAGACCGCGTTGTCAACGCGCTTGATCATGGAGGTCAGCATGACGTCGCCGCTGTTCGCGACGGTCTCGTACTGGTCCACGTCAACGCCGATGAAGAGGGCGCCCTTGTCCTTGCACGCCTCAACAGTGCCAAGGCCGACCTGGCCGGCAGCAGCGTAGATGACGTCGGCCTTCTGCTCGATGAGCGAGTAGCCGAGTTCCTTGCCCTTCGCCTGGTCGGTGAAGTTACCCGCATAGAGCGAGATGACCTTGACGTCCGGGTTGACCGACTTCGCGCCGGCGATGAAGCCAGCCTCGAACTTCTGGATCAGCGGGATATCCATGCCGCCGACGAAGCCGATGACGTTATCGGCGTTGAGCTTGCTGTCGAACGAATCCTTGGTGGCGAGGCCAGCGACGACACCTGCGAGGTAGCTGCCTTCCTCCTCCTTGAAGTTCAGACCGACAACATTGGCAGGAACCGGATCGAAGAACTCATCGACACCGCCGAACTGCGTGTCCGGGAAAGCGGTGGCCATCTTGGAGACCGTGTCGGTCATCAGGAAGCCAACGGCGAAGATGGGCGTGAAGCCCGCGGTCGCCAGCTGGTCGATGTTCGACTCGTAGTCCGTGATCTCCTTGGACTCCAGAACCTTGATCTCCACGCCGAGTTCCTTCTCAGCGCGCTGGAGACCGGAGTACGCACCATCGTTGAAGGACTTGTCGCCGAGTCCGCCGACGTCCGTGACCATAGCGGCCTTGACGGTGGACTTGGGCGGGGTTGTCCCGTCCGAGGTACCTGTGCCGGTGTCGGTCTTCTTCGCGCAACCGGGCACAAACGCAACGAGCAAAATCAGAGCTAGCAGTACCGAAAGAACTCTAATCGTCTTACTGTTCACGCTCGATCCGCCTCCTCGTATTCTGGAACCGCAACACCTTATTCATTCTACCCCTCGCACACATGTAAGAGCAGAAAATTTCCAGGGGCGCACAGATATTCTGAACACTACCTAATCCGCGCTCGTGGATGCGTCGACAGGTATTCCTCGCGCAGATGCGCCCGGTCCACGTGCGTGTACACCTGAGTGGTGGATATGTCAGCGTGACCGAGCATCTCTTGCAGTGAGCGCAAGTCCGCTCCACCTTCGAGCATGTGTGTGGCGAACGAGTGCCGCAGTGAGTGGGGGTGCAAGTCGAGACCCGCTCGTCCGCCATACATGCGAACGATCATGAAGATCGCCTGGCGGCTCATTCGCTGTCCGCGCTGACTCAGGAATACCGCCGAGGGATCCTGCCGAACGCTCGACTTCTTCGCGCGCAGGTACGGGCGCCCGTGTGTCAGATACTCACGGAGGCTGCTCTCGGCAGCACCGCTCACCGGCACGAGGCGCTCCTTGCTCCCCTTCCCAAAGACCCGGACAAACCCGCCGTCGAGATCGATGTTCTCTACGTCCAAACCGGTCGCCTCGCTCACACGGAGACCGCACCCGTAGAGCAACTCCAGAAGAGTGCTATCGCGGTAGCCGACAGGACCTTCGGGGAATGGCTGTGAGAGGAGTCGCTCGGCATCCTCGATCGAGATCACATCGGGCAGACGCTCCGGCACTTTCGGTAGCGGGATACGTGCGGTGGGCTGCTCTTCGGAAATGCCTTCGCGCACGCAGAACCGGTGAAACGACTTGATTGCCGCTACCTTGCGCTCGATCGACCGAGGAGCCAGGCCGCGAGCGCGTAGCGCAGCGATGTGCGCCGTGACATCTTCTCGGGTCACGCCCGCGGGAGCATGAACTCCCCTGGCGTCTAACGTCTCCGCATATTCGTGAAGGTCACGACGGTAGGCGGACACGGTATGCGGCGAAGCTCCCCGCTCGACCGAGAGGTACGCCAGAAACTCATCGATGCTCGCGTTCATGCACCGATTATAGAGCGAGGGCGGCCGAATGGCCGCCCTCGCGTTCAGATCCTCGTGCGTTTCCGCCTAGATGAGCTTCTCCAGCGGCGAGTAGTTCATGCCGTGTGCGTCAGCAACCGGCTTGTACGTGATCTTGCCGTCGAGGACGTTCACGCCCTTGGCGAGCGCAGCGTCGTCCAAAACCGCCTGCTTCCAACCCTTGTCGGCGATAGCAAGGCCATAGCGCAGCGTTGCGTTCGTAAGCGCCATCGTCGAGGTGTTCGGCACCGCACCCGGCATGTTCGCCACGCCGTAGTGGAGAACGCCATCAACGAAGTAGGTCGGATCGGCGTGTGTCGTCGCATGCGTCGTCTCGATGCAGCCACCCTGGTCGACGGAAACGTCGACGACGACCGAACCGCGCTTCATCTTCGGCAGCATGTCAGCGGTGATGAGGTACGGCGTCTTCGCGCCCGGCAGCAGGACCGCACCGATCACGAGGTCAGCGGCGTACACGGCCTCTTCGATGTTGTGCTTGCTCGAGTAGACGGTGCGGATCCGGTTGCCCCAAATCTCGTCCAGGTAGCGCAGCCGGTCGAGATTGACGTCCATGATCGTCACGTCAGCACCCATGCCCATCGCGACGTATGCCGCGTTGGTTCCGACGACGCCGCCACCGAGGACGACGACCTTGGCGGGAAGCACGCCGGGCACGCCACCCATGAGCACACCACGTCCACCGAATGGCTTCTGCAGGTACGTGGCGCCCACCTGAGCCGCCATGCGGCCTGCGACCTCGGACATCGGAGCAAGCAGCGGCAACGAGCGGTTGGGCAGCTCGACCGTCTCATAGGCGATGCAGACAGCACCGGACTTGATAAGTCCCTGCGTCTGAGCAAGATCGGGAGCAAGGTGCAGGTACGTGTACAGGATCTGGTCGGGACGGAGGCGCGCGATCTCAACCGCCTGAGGCTCTTTGACCTTGACGATCATCTCTGCACGGGCGAAGACCTCGTCGGGCGTGGCAACCAACTCTGCGCCAGCGGCAACATATTCGTCGTCGCTGAACGACGAGCCCTCGCCAGCCGCCTTCTCGACCAGGACCGAGTGGCCGTGCGCTACGAACTCACGAACGCCACCAGGGGTCATGCCGACACGGAACTCGTTGTTCTTGATTTCCTTGGGTACGCCGATAATCACCGTCGTATCCTTCCTATCGTGGGTAGAAACCCGATCTGCATGTATATCCTGAGCGTGCGCTCTTTTGGTGAGTGTATAGCATGCCCAGCGCAGGACCCGACCAGTGTATCGCAGGTCCGAGCGGGCGCAAGTACCGGTCGGTGGACGGCGTGAATATGCGTCGCTGGCAGCGCCGAACAACCCGTATATTCGCGCTAGTCGCAGAGTCCGGCGGCGACCGAACCTGCCGCTGCCGCAGCAGCAAAGAATGCGGGGTCGTCCTCGGGACTCCGTCCCATCGAGTGCATGCGGATTCCACGGGTATCCGGTAGCGCACTGGCGGGTACGTCCACGCGACTGTGCCGTCGCCACACACCAGCGGTCCCGAGAGCCTTGTCGACCAGACCCGCTCTTGAGGGCGCGAGGGCTGGCACCGCGACTTGCGCAGGCGTGAGTGCGATCGTCCCAAGCGCTGCAAGCGTGTGATGACTCACGCCGTGATGTCGCTCGCGCGCGTCTGCAAACGAGATTCTGAGCACGGCAACCGGGCGCCCGCCGAGAGAGCCGACCGCGTTGATCGCCTCACCCTGGGCGATGCCGCCGTGACCGAATGGCGTCGAGGTGCCCATGATCCCGGGGCCAAGCGCCACCACCGCGATGTCGGCCCGGCATACGTGCCGTGCGGCCAGAAGCGCCGAGTGCAGCGTCACCGCCTCGTACTCGCCGCCGAACGCCTGGCCTGCGGTGAGCGTGCAGTCAATGAGGCCTGCCGCCCGCATCTCGGGCACGAGGTTGGAGAACGCGAGCGGCAGCGACGCGCCATCGGTCATGACGTACGCGACCCGAAGCGCCGGATTGTGCGACTTGATGGCCGCGGCGACCGGTAGCACCTGGCTATGCAATCCGCAGCACACGCCCGGCATACCGCTGAGGGTCGATGCCCCGGCCATCACAGAAGCGTGCGGGCTCGATGCCTCCTCCACTGCAAGCACATCGCGCTGGAGCGGCGTATACCGCGCCTTCATGACATGTCCGCCTGATGGCTCGTCTAGCGAGACTCCCTCGCCACCGCGCGCGACGACGAAGAACAGTCCGCCCGTGCCAAGAGAGAGGTCGACCGCGGTGCTGTTGAGCAATACGCGATCGCCCTCGGCGCAGGGCGCGCTGAGCGAGGTGTAGAGCAGCGCTGTCCCGACGACACCGTCGTCAAGCTTGACGGCGAGCCGCTGGAGACCTTCGCGCTCGTCCTCGACAGCCGTCACGCTTGCCCAGATGAGTCTCATGTGTCGCTCCGCGAGTTTCCAGCGCTACCCGCGGGCGACGCGATACGCGACCGCAGCTCCAACGAAATCGCGGAACAGCGGCGCAGGCCGCGTCGGCCGGCTCTTGAACTCCGGATGGCCCTGATTGCCGAGGAACCACGGATGGTCTGGAAGCTCGATCATCTCGACAAGCTTGCCATCCGGGGAGAGCCCGCTCACGATCATCCCTGCATCGATGAGCTGCTGGCGATATGCGTTGTTCACCTCATAGCGGTGGCGATGACGCTCGTAAATCACTTCTTCGCCATACGCATCGAAGCCTTTCGTACCGGCGACGACCTTGCACGGGTACGCCCCAAGACGCATGGTGCCACCCATATCGCTGACGTCCATCTGGTCCCGCATGAGGTCGATCACGGGATGCGGCGTGACCGGGTCGAATTCGCTTGAGTTGGCACCCTCCAGGCCGGCAACGTGACGCGCGAACTCGGCTACCGCGACCTGCATGCCGAGGCAGATGCCGAAGTACGGCACCTTGTTCTCCCGGGCATAGCGCGCCGCACGGATCTTGCCTTCGATGCCACGGATCCCGAATCCGCCTGGGACGAGAATCCCATCGAAGTTCACGAGCACCTCGTCGACTTCCTCGGGCGTAAGGCTCTCGGCGTCGACCCAGTGAACGTTCACTTTGTTGTCATGGAAGATGCCGGCGTGACTGAGCGCCTCGGTGACCGAGAGGTACGCGTCGGGCAGCTGCACGTACTTGCCGACCAGAGCGATATCGACCTCGTCGGCGATTGCACGACGGTGATCCACGAACGCCTGCCACTCGGTGATGTCCGGCTCGCCGCATTCGAGGCCAAGCCGCTCGATGACCATGCTGTCGAGTCCCTGGCCGCGAAGCGTCATCGGCACCTCGTAGATGGAGGGAGCGTCCATCGCCGAGATGACCGCCTGCGGCTCCACGTCGCAGAACAGACCGATCTTGCGGCGGATGCCGGCATCGATCGGACGATCCGACCGGCACACGATGAAGTCGGGCTGGATACCGATGGAGCGAAGCTCCTTGACCGAGTGCTGCGTCGGCTTCGTCTTGAGCTCCGAAGACGCCGCGATGTACGGCACGAGGGTGACGTGGATGTAGATCACATTGTCGCGACCCTTGTCCTTGCGGAGCTGGCGAATCGCCTCAAGGAACGGCAGCGACTCGATGTCGCCGACCGTGCCGCCGACCTCGGTGATGATGACATCGGGCTTGGTCTGCTCGGCCAGGCGGTTGATGCGCTCTTTGATCTCGTTGGTAACGTGCGGGATGACCTGCACGGTGCCGCCAAGGAAGTCACCGCGACGCTCCTTGGCGATGAGCGTCTGGTAGACCGACCCGGCGGTGACGTTGCAGTCACGCGACAGCGACTCGTCGATGAACCGCTCGTAGTGGCCAAGATCGAGGTCGGTCTCTCCCCCGTCGTCAGTCACGAAGACCTCGCCGTGCTGGAACGGGCTCATGGTGCCCGGGTCCACGTTCAGGTACGGATCGAGCTTCTGGATTGTCACCTTGAGGCCGCGAGACTTCAGCAGCCGACCAAGTGACGCTGCGGTGATGCCCTTGCCAAGCGATGAGACCACGCCACCAGTTACGAAGATGTGCTTTGTCGCCATGTGCTCTCTCATACCTCCTGTGAGTCGTGGTCGTCTTCAAGATGATACCGCGAGCCGACGACATCAGACGTCGGAGTTGCGGACGATTCCTGTGATTCGGATGTCGCGTCCGTCTCGGCACCACGGCCGAGGCGATCGATTCGGTGCAGCCAACCCGTTCGTTCGATGACCGCCGAGAAGGATACCTTCTCGGACGCGATATTGAGCACGAGCATCGCTGCCGCATAGAGCGCGAGCGCCCACAGCGGCGCGCCGAGCACGAACACGGCTCCAGCAACAGCGCCCATGGCGTTCGACCCGGCGTCACCCAGCATACCGTGCTCGCCGAGGTCGTAACGCCAGACCGCGAACACCGGACCCAGCAATGCGAGAAGCAGCGAGAGCGACGAGAGCACGGCCAGC
Organism: Actinobacteria bacterium HGW-Actinobacteria-1; assembly: GCA_002841355.1. Taxonomy (GTDB): domain Bacteria; phylum Actinomycetota; class Coriobacteriia; order Anaerosomatales; family Anaerosomataceae; genus UBA2286. Next base: position 399,503 of record PHFB01000001.1, read on the forward strand.
GCCGAGGGGCTGGCGCCGAGGCTGGTGCCGGACAGGCTCGCCGCCAGCACAAACGCCACGCCGATGACGACGAGGAGCGCGTAGACCTTGAGCGCACGACCTGGACGAAGATCCGTGAGGTTCACGACGTTCGCGGTGAGCGCTATAGCGGCAGCTGCGAGGAGGAAGGCCGCAACCGATGCGATTCCGGACAGGCCCGTTTGCCACGGCGCGATCTGACCCAGGATAGCTGCCACGACGAGCGATGCGGCCCCGATGCCGATAAGCTTGAGCATGCCGGTGGTCACCCGACCGCGCGCGAGCGCCCTGAAGTGCCCGCGGAATCCACGGTCGGTGACGGTTCCGTACGCGTCGTCGACAAGGCCGAGCGAGGCGGCGACGAGTGCCAGCGGACCGATAAGGGTGAGCGCAACAAGCGCGGTACCGTCGTCGATCGCTGCGGTCGCCACGCCGCACACGATCGCGCACCCCGCCCAGATGATCCAGACGATTCCGAGCCCCGCGTACACCTGACGACCCCGGTAGTTGGAGACCCGTCTTCCCTGCGCGAGCGACGGCGCGAGCATGCGCATGAAGGCAACAGGAACTGCCACGCATGTCACAAGGACGATCATCGGCAGAAGCATCGGCGCATAAGCGTTCATCCGGCCGTCACCTCTCCATCAGTCTCAAGCATAAGTGCCACAAGCCCGCCAACGAGGTATGCGATCACAAGCGCGAGCACGACCACGCCAGAGTCCTCGGAGAAAGCGCCCACGAACCCGCCGACAAGCCCTGCGGTCATCGCCGCGGCGAAGACCGGGTAGCGCTCGAAAACCGCCGCCATGCGACCTCGCGGGCGCAGGCGCAGGTACGCGAGAACCGCCGAGATGACCAGCACGATGGCCGGTAGCGGCGAATCAATGAAGATGCGGATACTGGTGGCGAGGCGCGCTGAAAGCAGGTCAACAAGACCACCGCCCGCTGCCTCACCCACGGCGCGCCCGATATGCGTCCCACCGGTGAAGCGGTCGAGCGCGACCATCGAGGCCAGCGCTGCGATGACGATCACCGCGATAACCGCGACATCGAGTGGACGGATGCGTCGATTCTCGGCGGCGATCCAGAAGACAGCGAAGGTAACGGTGCCCCACACCGAGACGATGACGTTCGCGCCAAGGAACGGCGCCGCGCACAACACGACCGCAGCGATGCCAGCGACGGCGATCAGGCGCCTCCGCACCGGCGGAGCGGTCTTCGCGGCATCCATTTCGAGCGCAAGGCCGACGAGCGCCCCGCCAACGAGGATCGCGGCACCCTCGTTGCCGATGCCGAAGAAGCGAAAGCCGATGAGCGGCGAGTACGAGAAGATGCTCGAAAGCGACAGCGTGGCGCCGGCCAGCTGATCGATGCCGAGCACGAGCGCGGTAGCGATACCTGCAAAGCCCACCGCGCCTGCCGTTCCCCATTTGTGCCACGCGAACTCGGCGAAGATCCAGACGAGGCCTGACGCGGCCAGCATCAGCGCGACGATGCGCTGCGGAGTGCCGGGGAAGCGGTCGACGACGTGCAGGAGCGTCGCTCCGGCCGGTAGCACCAGTCCAAGCAGGATGATCCGCCGGAGCACCACGGACCAGTACGCGTACCTGGCGGCCGTCCGATACTTCTCGGCGACAAGCCATCCTCCGAGCAGGAGCACGACCATGACGGCGGTGTAGATGTTGAAGATCGGAACGCGGATGCGTTCCACCGCGCTCAGGAATGCCGAGACGCGCGCGAGCCACGCAGCACGCTCGGTCGACGTGCGACCGTCATCGATGACCGAAACGGCGGCGCCAGATGCGCTCGCCGGCTCACCGGCGATGTGCGCAACGGTCGCTGCAACGTCGGAGTCGGTGACGATGCCCGCACGACGGGTCGACATGCTCGACAACAGCCCGGCGTCGTAACCACCGCCGGAAACGACGACGACACGTGCCGGGGCGCCGTGGCCGGGCGTGGCACCCGCAAGGCGTGACACCACCACAACCGCTGTGTCGGCGGTGACGCGCCCGAGTGCCTCGGCGATCGCCACATCCATCTCGGCAGCGGTGCCCGATATCACTACCGAAGCGATCTCGCCACCGGTACCTGACTGATACGTTCCGAGGACCCGCCCTGATTCCGCCGGGGTCCGAGAGACGACCATGCCGGACGCCGCCTTCTGTGCAAGTGTGGCGAGGACTGGCATGTCCGTAGGAGTAACCTGGCTCCACGACAGCGGTGCGGTCACGATAACGAGCACGGGGCTGCGGGTCGCTGCCGGTGCGGCGGGGACGCTCGCGCAGCCGGTGAGGCAGAAGAGGACGAGTGCGATGCATGCCGCGGCTACGGCACGATTTCGTCTCACGTTCGCCTCCCTGTCGACCGGTTTCGGACATGCGTCGAGCCAGAACTCTCGGCTCAGGGAGCTGCACCCGCCACGGTAGCGCGTTTCGGGGTGCCCGACCGCCAGTATACCGGAACACAACGCGCTCGTGTTGGGCGAGCGGCAAACTGCGCGTCTCGGCTACAATCGACGCGGTACATCACGCGCACCGGGGAGGAACCATCGCCGCTCAGCAATCCATAGCGCGATCGACCGCGATCATGTCGATCTCAACGGCAACATCGCGCATCACCGGCTTCGTGCGCACGTGGGCGATGGCGTACGCGCTCGGGGTGACGGTTCTCTCGGCCTCGTACAGCGTGGCGAACAACATCCCGAACATGATCTTCGAGCTTGCGGCGGGCGGCGTGCTCTCCTCGGTGTTCATCCCGCTGTTCATCGAGCGCATGCAGCGCGACGGCGAGAACGAGGCCTGGAAGTTCGCGAGCTACGTCTTCAACATCACCGTGCTGGTGCTCGGCGTAGTCGCGGTGATCGGCACGATCTGGGCCGAGCCGTTCGTGCGCACGCAGACATTCCGCATCACCGCCGAGAAGGCGCAGCTTGCGGTCTACCTGTTCCGTTTCTTCGCCATCCAGGTGGTCTTCTACGGAGCCGGCATGGTCACGACCGGCATCCTGAACTCGTACCGGAAGTTCCTGTGGCCCGCGGTCGCTCCGATCTTCAACAACGTCGTCGTCATCATCACGCTTCTCGGCTTCTACGTGCCGCTCAGAGATACGCACCCACAGCTTGCGATCACCGGCCTTGCGGTAGGGACCACGCTCGGCGTGGTGGCCATGGCAGTGGTGCAGATACCAAGCCTCGTGAAGCTTGGCATTCGCTACACGCCGAGGATCGACTGGAAACACCCCGCACTGCGGACGATCGCCACCAAGATGGGGCCGCTCCTCGTCTACACGATCACCAACCTCGTCGCGGTATCGTTCCGCAACGCGTACGCGTTCGGCGCCACCGACCGCGGACCCGCCGTGCTGCAGTACGCCTGGATGTTCTATCAGCTCCCCTACGGCATCTTCGCGGTCGCACTTGCCACCGCTGTCTTCCCCGAACTCTCCGCCCTTGCCGAGAAGAAGGATTGGGCCGGCTTCAAAGCGATGTTCTCGAGCGGCTTCCGCTCGACAGCCGTGTTGATCATCCCGCTCGCGACGTTGCTCGTCGCGCTCGCCGAGCCGGTCGTGCGACTCTACCGCGCCGGCAGCTTCACCTCCGCCGACGTCCCTGTCGTCGCCGGGGTTCTCGTATGGTGGGCCGCCGGACTCTTCTTCTTCGCGAGTTACATGTTCGTGCTCAAAACGTTCTACGCGCTACAGGACACTAGGACGCCCATGATCACGAACCTTGTGCTCACGGTGCTCCAGGTGAGCCTCTACGCAGCGCTTTCGGTCGGGTTCGCCGGATGGGCGGGCTTCGGAATCCGGGGCATCCCGATCGCCGACGGCATCTTCTTCGCGGTGCACCTCATCGTCCTCGGCCTACTGCTTCGTCGGCACATCGGCGGCTTCGACATCCGGGGGATCGCATGGACCGTTCTGCGCGTCCTCGTCGCATCGCTCGCGGGTGCCGCTGCGGCACTGGGCGTGATGCAGCTGACGGCATCGCTCGGCTCTGGCGCGGGCTTCCTGCTGCAGCTCGTGCTTGCCGGAATCCCGGGACTTGGCATCGCCTATGGACTTTCCGCGCTCTTTGGAATCGGTGAGGTGCGGACCGGCGCTGCACGACTCAAGCGCATCATCGCCCGACGGCGGAATGCCTCATGAGCGTCGTAGTGCTCATGCCCGCGCACAACGAGGCCGAGCGAATCGCGGCATCGGTGACCGCAGCGCGCTCTGTGCGCGGTGTGAACCGTGTCATCGTCATCGATGATGGCTCCAGCGACGACACATCCGGAATCGCCGCAGCGGCAGGCGCCGAGGTCATCGTGATGCCGGTCAACGTCGGCAAGGGCGGTGCGATGCAGGCAGGTCTGGACGCCGCGCGCAATGACGCCGATATCCTGGTGCTGCTCGACGCCGACCTCGGAACGACTGCTGCCGAGGCCGAGCTGCTGATCGCTCCCGTGCAGGCAGGCAGCGCAGACATGACGATCGCGGTGCTTCCGCGCCCTGCAGGCTCGGGCGGCTTCGGGCTCGTGAAAGGGCTCGCGAAGCGGGGCATCGCCGCGTTGGGCAATGGATTCGACTCGCACGCTCCCCTCTCAGGACAGCGTGCGCTTAGCCAGCGCGCCTGGCAGGCCGCCGAGCCGTTCGCCTCAGGCTACGGTGCTGAAGTGGCGCTGACCGTGCGGGTGCTTCGCGCGGGACTGCGGGTCGTCGAAGTACCTGTCTCGATGGCGCACGCGGCAACCGGCAAGGACATCGCGGGCTTCGCGCATCGCGGTCGCCAGTTCCTGCACGTGCTGGGAGCGCTCATCCGACTCACCTTCGAGCGTCACTAGCCTCCTGTGACGACCGCCGGATAGACGGCATCGGTGCCAGGTCCTACGCCGAAGTACCCGCTCGCCCGCCCGGTGAGCAGCCACACCAGCGAATATGCGCCCTGCGGCGTATCGACGTTGTCGAGCGCGGAGAACCCGCGATCGACCGACTCCGCCGCGACACCGGTCACCTGACTGGTTGCCTCGGCACCAACCACCACGGCGCCGTGCACACCGAGCGCACCGGCTATCTTCGCCGAGAGATCATCTGGCTGGCCGCCGAAGGACGTCATGAGCACGCATCCGTCGACTTCAGCGATATCGTTCGTGCTGTCCGAGGAGATGACATCGCTCTCGATGAGCAGATCAAGAACGGGCCGATTCCCCGCGCGGCGAAGTTCCGTCGCAATCGCCTCGGCGACCGCGTCTTTGAATGCCTCGCTCGCCGGTGCCGTGCTCTGGCCCGCAAACGAATCGCCGAGCAGCGCGGGAAGCCCCTCCGGGATCGTCTCGTCGAGGCCCATTCCAGCAGACTCCTGCGTAAGCACAACCGCGGTACCACCCGCGATCTCGATCGCATCTACGGCGGCCGACAGGCCATTGCTGCGTCCCGTGTTGACCAGCACCACGACGTTCTTGCCGTCGAGCACACCTGCGGTGAGCGCCGGAACCATGTCCTCAGCGAAACTGCGATCACGCTCCAAGCCCGAGCGAAGATCCGCATTGTCCTTCTGGATCTGCGCGAACTGCTTCTGGAGATCGGACACGAGGGTGGATGACTGGTCCTCGAGCGTGCCTCGCTCGGCGACGACGGTTCCAAGCAACAGGCCCACCGTCAGTGCGAGGAAGACGGCCACCAAAGACGCGACATGGTATCTGAGGTTATACATGTGTCCTCCCGGTCTACAGACCGATCGTGGCGCGCAGCTTCAGAAGCAGCAGCGAGACAATGTTGCGGGCCTGCGGTGAGATCATGATGGCCGTGGATGCCACAGTCAGCGCGGCGACCACGAGCACTACGAGTTGCGACGGCTTGACCGAAGCGCGGTAGAGTTTGTTCACGCCCTTCGCGTCAACCAGTTTCGGGCCGACTTTCAGCCTGACTAGGAATGTCGAGGCCATGCCCTTCCGACCTTTGTCGAGGTGCTCGATGAGATTCGCGTGCGTGCCCACCGCGACGATAAGCTCGGCGCCCGACTCGTACGCAAGCAGCAGCGCGAGATCCTCGCTCGTACCGGCCATCGCCCACGACGTCCATTGCACACCAAGCTGTTCGAGCCGGTTCTGACCGGGTGCGTGGCCGTCGGCGTACGCATGAACGATCAGCTCTGCGCCGCTCTGCAGCGCGGCGTCGGTGACCGAGTCCATGTCGCCAACGATGATGTCAGGCTTGAAACCGAAGTCCCTGATCGCATCGGCGCCGCCATCCACACCGATGAGAACCGGGCGGACTTCACGGATGTAGGGCACCAGCGCCTGAAAGTCCTCCTTGAAGTCATAGCCCCGCACCACGACAAGCGCGTGGCGGCCCGCAATCACGGTTCGCGTAACTGGCACGGAGACGCCCTCGGTCAGCAGCGTCTTCTCGCGCGAGATGTACTCCAGCGTGTTGCGGGCGAAGCTCTCGAGTTGTTGGTCGAGTCCGGACTTCGCTTCTTCCATGGCATGCTCGACCATATCCACCGTGAGACGCGTCCCCGAGGCAACTACAGCGCCATCGAGAAGCACATCGTCACCTGCAACCTCGATGACGTCGCCCTCTTTGATCTTCTCGAACACGGCTTCTCCGGCGGCGTCGAGCAAACGCACACCGCCACGCACCAGGATCAGCGGACCGAGGTTCGGGTACGTTCCTGAGATAGAGCGCGCGGCGTTGACCACGACCTCCACACCGGATTCGAGCAGCGATTCAGCGCTCACGCGGTCCATATCCGCGTGATCGATGATCGCGATGTCGTTCCGGCCCAGGCGTTTCACGAGATCCTTTGTGCGCCTATCGAGCCGAGCGATGCCCTGGAACCGCATGCTGTCCTCTCGGAAACTGGCTGACGCTCAAGTCTAGCAGACTGCTGGGACGCTCTAGGCGGAGGCCGCCATCGCGAGCAGCTCACGCGCATGCTCCAGCCCGGTCGCGGTCGTGCCACCCGAAAGCATGCGTGCGATCTCGGCAATCCGTTCATCGGAGCCGACCGGACGGGCTACCGTGACGCTGCGGCCCTCCGTGCTGTCCTTTTCCACGACGACCTGCTGGGCTGCGAACGCCGCCACTTGCGCAAGATGAGTGACCACAAGCACTTGATGCGTGTCGGCGAGCGACGCCAGACGTCTTCCGACAGCTATCGCGGTCGCGCCGCCGATTCCAGCGTCGACCTCATCGAAGACAAGAACCGGCGTATGGTCGGCGTGCCCGAGTACATCCTTCAGGGCAAGCATCACGCGCGATATCTCGCCTCCGGATGCGATCTTGGCGAGCGGTCGCGGCGTATCTCCGGCGCTCGAGGAGAATAGGAACTCGACGCGTTGCGGCCCGTCACTCGTCCACGATCCGGCCGGCAGATCCTGCAGCTGAACGACGAATCGGGCATCCGAGAAGGCCAGGTCGCGCGCCGCGTCGGTCAGGGCGTGCTCGAATGCCGAAGTCGATGCGCTCCGAATCTCCGCGAGTGCAGACCCTGCCTCTCTCAGTGCGGTGTCCCGTTCGCCGAGCAGCTCCTCCGCGCGCCTAAGTGCTTGCGTTCCCTCGCCGAGCTGCTCGAGTTCAAGCGATGCGGCATCACGGATGGCGAGCACGCTCTCGAGGGTGTCTCCGTACTTCTTCTTCAGCGCCGTGAGGGCGGCGAGACGGTCCTCGGCGGTCTCAAGCGCGCGTGGGTCGTGTTCGACCGACTCGGCGTAGTCACGCAAACGTGAGGCGATGCCATCCACAGACGTCACAGCATCTTCAAGCTCGCTGGCGATGCCATCGAGGGTCGGATCGAGTCCCGCCGCGCGGTGCAGACCCCCGAGAGCCTCGCCGAGCCGGGCGGCGGCGGCTTCGTCGCCCTCGAGCGCGCTCCACGCAGCCGACGCCGCGCTTGTCAGCCGGTCGCCGTGGCGCATCCGCGGGAGCGCGAACTCAATCTCGGCATCCTCGCCGACCCGCGCCGAGACGGCGTCGATGTCCGCAATCTGAAAGCGAAGGTAGTCGATCCGTCGGTCGCGATCCGCGAGCGCATCCTCAAGCGCCGCGAGCTCGGCAACTGCCGCCTGACGCTCGGCGTAGGTCTGCCGATACACCGCAAGAGCGTCGAGTGCAGAATCGCCGATGAATCTGTCGAAGTACTCCGCGTGCCGGGAAACCGACAGCAGCGCCTGGTGCTCATGCTGTCCGTGAAGATCCACGATTCCGCCCAGCAGCTCGGAGAGAGCACCGACGGTTGCCATCTCGTCATCGATCGTGCAGCGAGAACGCCCTTCGGCACTGATACGACGTCGTACAAGACGCTCTTCGCCGTCGATAAGAAAGCGGCCTTCGATAAGCGCCTCATCAGCGCCTGAACGCACGAGTGTCGTGTCCGCACGCTCACCGAGAAGAAGCTGTAGGGCCCCGACGAGCACCGTCTTGCCGGCACCGGTCTCGCCGGTGAGCACGGTCAGGCCGTCGCTGAACTCCAGCCATACCTCTTCCACGAGCGCAAGGTTCCTGACGTGCAGCTCGAGCAACATGTCATGCTCCAAGGAACTTGTCGGCGAGCACCTCTATGAAGCCCTTTCCGTCGGGCTTAAGGAGGCGGACATCGTGCTCCCCCGCCCAGATCGTGACCGAGTCGAGCGTACGACGGCAGGGAACCTGATCGCCATCGACCGTGACGCACGCATCCGCGCGTGCCGGGTTCGGGCATGAGACCTCGACCGTGTCGGACGGACCGATCACGACCGGTCGCGACTCGAGCGTATGCGGCGCGACCGGAACGAGCACGATACCGCGTACCTCGGGGGACACGATCGGTCCTCCTGCCGAGAGGGCGTACGCCGTCGAGCCGGTCGGCGTAGCAATGATGACGCCGTCGCACGGGAAGTCCCACAAGCGCGCGCCGTTCACGCGCACCTCAAGCTCGACCACCCTCGCTCCGCCTCCACGGCCGATGAAGACCTCGTTGAGCGCATGGAAACGACCAGCCTCTCGCCCACCGACATCGACGAGCGCCTGCAGCGTTGCACGACGCTCAATCCGCGTCTCGCCCGCGAGCACGGATTCCATCGCGGCGAACAGCTCGCTCTCCTGCGCACCCGACAGGAAGCCGAGCCGACCCAGATTCACCCCGAGGATAGGCGCATCCACGCCCGAGAGGATATGTACTGCCTTGAGGATCGTCCCGTCACCGCCGAGGGCGACCACGAGTTCCGGTTCCCCGACCTCCGATCGTGATACGCCGCGCAACGGCATTGCACACGCCTCGGCATCGTCGGCGACCAACACGGCGTCGCACCCCCTGGCGTCAAGCCACGGAGCGAGTTCGCGGGCGGCCACCACAGATCGGTCGTTCATGGGGTTCGGTACCAACAAGACGCGCACTTCAGTCCCCTAACACCTGATGCGCCGCCTGCACGACGCTGGCCGGATCAACATTCGCCGGTTCACCGGTACTGCCAAACCAGATCCAGAACTCAATATTACCCTCGGGACCCTTCAGCGGCGACCAGGTCACTCCGCGGACAACCCGACCTGCCGCCTCCACCGTGGCTATGACTCCGGCAAGGACGTCCTCGTGGACGATCGCATCCCGTACAACACCCTTCTTACCAACACGCCCTTTACCAGCCTCGAACTGTGGCTTAACCAGCGCAACGACCTGACCGTCTGCGCCGGCCGCTTCAAGGAGCTTCGGCATCACTCGGTCAAGCGCGATGAACGACACGTCGATCACGACGATGTCGAACGGTGCGCCCAACGCGACAAGGTCGGCATCGCGCACGTTCGTGCGCTCCACCACCGTCACGCGCTCATCCGTTCTGAGAGACCAAGCGAGCTGCCCATATCCGACATCGAGCGCGACGACAGAGACCGCTCCGCGCTGCAGGAGGCAGTCCGTGAATCCTCCCGTGGACGCCCCGACATCGATTGCGCGAAGTCCGGCCACATCGACGCCGAATGCGTCGAGTGCGCCTTCCAGTTTGTGGCCGCCGCGAGATACGTACCGCTGTCGCTCCGCGACTTCGATGACGGCTTCAGTGCTTAGCTGGTGACCGGCCTTGTCGATTCGAACACCATCGACCTTCACCTCACCCGCGAGAATCGCCGCCCGGGCGCGCTCGCGCGAAGCGAAGAGCCCTCGCTCAACGAGCTCAACGTCTGCCCGGCGTCCCGCCATCTGAGCGCTCCTCGTCTATGCCGCGAACATCCATGAGTTTGCCGAGGATCGCGCCGCGTACCGCCTCGGGCGTGAGCCCGATCTCAGCAAGCAGCTGCTTCATCGCACCGTGCGTCACGAAGCAGTCAGGCACAGCCAGTCGTAGCACGGGCGTATTCAACCCGAGGTCAGACAACGACTCGAGCACCGCCGCACCCAGACCGCCCACCCCGGTATTCTCCTCAACCGTGACGATCAGGCCGTGCGTTGCCGCCCACGCGATCGTCTCCAGGTCGATCGGCTTGACCCAGCGCATGTTCACGACGCTCGGATAGATCTCGTCTTCCGAGAGAAGATCCGCAACGCGCTCCGCGACTCCAACCATCGAGCCGATGCCGAGAATCGCAACCGCGCTTCCCTCTCGGCGAACCTCCGCGCGGCCGGTCTCGAGAATGAGCGGCTCAACCGGAAGCGGTATGCCTTCGCCCGCCCCACGCGGGTATCGTATCGCCACAGGACCGCGCATATGGAGTGCGGTGTGCAGCATGTGGACCAACTCAGCCTCATTCGAGGGTGCCATGATCGAAAGCCCAGGCACTGCCCGCAAGAAGGTTAGGTCGAACACACCGTGATGTGTGGGGCCATCCTCGCCGACAAGACCGGCTCGATCGAGACAGAACACCACGTGCAGGCCCTGCAGCGCCACATCCATGATGAGCTGGTCGTACGCGCGCTGCATGAACGTCGAGTAGATTGCCACGACGGGGACGCGACCGCCAGATGCGAGGCCAGCCGCGAGACCGACCGCGTGCTCTTCGGCGATGCCGACATCGAAGAACCGGTCGGGGAAACGCTCCGCGAAAGACGCAAGACCCGTCCCGGACGGCATCGCGGCCGTGATGGCGACGATCCGATCGTCCTGCTCGCTCTCGGAGACCAGCGCGCGACCGAACGCCTCGGTGTACGACATCGGCCCATCGGAGCCATTCACCTTGCCGCTCTCGATGGAAAACGGGCTGATCCCATGGAACGTATCGGGGCGGTTCTCGGCGTGGGTGTAACCCTTGCCTTTGCGCGTGACAACATGCACGATAACCGGCCCATCGACGTCCTTTGCAAGCCGGATCGCCTTCTCGACCTGCGCGATGTCGTGACCGTCGATAGGGCCAACGTACTTAAGCCCGAGTTCCTCGAAGAGCATCCCGGGCACAAGCAGCTGCTTCACCGACTCCTTGGCCGCCTCACCAGCAGCCACCATCGCGGCGCCGATCTTCGTTCTGCCGAGTGCGGACTCGACATCATCGCGAAGACGACGATAGCGCCGGTCGAGGCGAACCCGCGCCAGGTAGCCGGAGAGCGCGCCCACGTTGGGTGAAATCGACATCTCATTGTCGTTGAGGAGCACGATCATGCGCTTCTGCAGGTGACCGAGGTGGTTGAGCGCCTCGAATGCCATGCCGCCCGTGAGCGATCCGTCGCCGATAACGGCAACGACCGTCTCGGTTCCTCCAACGGCATCTCGGGCACACGCCATACCAAGCGCCACCGAAATGGACGTCGAAGCGTGACCGGTGTCATGCACGTCGTATGGGCTCTCGGTGCGCTTCGGAAAGCCGCATACACCGCCATACGTGCGCAATGTGGAGAAGCGATCACGGCGGCCCGTGATGAGCTTGTGAACGTAGGACTGGTGCCCGACGTCCCAGACGATCTTGTCGTCAGGACAATCCAGCGCACGATGAAGGCCAAGCGTGAGCTCCACGACGCCGAGGTTGGGGGCGAGATGCCCGCCCGTGTCCGCGACTGTCTCGATGAGCTCAGTACGGATCTCGGCGGCCAACTGCTCCAGTTGGCCTATCTCAAGACCCTTGAGATCGACGGGTGAATCTATGGCATCAAGGATGCGCTCGGCGCACACAGAGGGTTCCTTCTCCTGCCGTACAGTGACGTACTGAGCGAGCACACGAGGGGCCCGTGACCAGAATCGTACCACTCACGCGGCGCGCGAGCCGCTGACGGTCATCGCGCCGTAGGAACGGACGCCGCTACTCGGCCTCTTCTTCGGCGTCCTGCGGAGTCTCGGCTTCCGGTTCCGCCTCGACTTCAGCGTCCTCGGAGTCCCCCTCGACATCCGAGATGACCGTCGGCTCTGTACCTTCCGGCACCTCGACGGTGGCCGTAGCGCTCAGATCGGTGTGATCCACGAGCTCCGTGCAGATATTCGCGAGACGCACGCCCTCTTCGAGCAGATCGAGGCTCTTCTCGAGCGAAGTGTCCTTCTTGCGAGCGAGCGTGGCGATCTCCTCAAGACGGATCTTCGCCTGCTCGAACGTGTACTTCTCGTCGGCCACTACTCCTCCACATCCTCGATCGGCTGGACGGGTACGCCCGTGTGTTGCTCGGCGATTCTGCCGAGCACGCCATTCACGAACTTGGACGAGTCGGGACCGCCGTACACTTTGGCCATCTCGACCGCTTCGTTGATAGCTACGGAGTCCGGAATCTCCTCCTGGAACTCGATCTCGTAGATGGCGAGTCGTAGAATGTTCCGGTCCACGATTGGCATGCGTGAAATCGCCCAGTGCTCAGACGTTGATTCAATCTGCGCGTCGATTCCGGCAAGCTCCTGCTCGGTACCGAGCGCAAGCACGCGACAGTACTCCGAAGGCTCCCCATCCTCATCGCTGTAGGACTTGGAGTCGAGAATCGCGGTGACCGGATCCCCGGTGAGCTCGCGCTGGTACAGCATCTGTAGCGCCTGTCGGCGCGCTCGTGTGCGTTCGAGCATCAGGACTTCCCTTGCAGAACAGGCACGGTCACTGCTCCGGAAAGACGATAGAGTCGATGAAGACATCGACTGCCGAGGCCTGCTGGCCCGTCTGAGTGAGGAGCGCATCGCTGACGGCGCGCTGAACGTCCGTGGCGACCGTGCGCAGCGGGGTACCGTACTTCACGGCGAGATGAAGCTGCACCGAGAAGGTACCATCCTCCCCCACCGACACGACGATGCCACGGCCCGGGCCTTTCTGGACCAGACCGGCAACACCGCGCGTAAGTACATCCTCAACACCCTGCACCTGCTGCGCAGCGAGCGTTGCGATCGTCTCGAGTACGCCGGGAGCTACGCCGAGCCCTTCAAGCATGATCTCGTCACTCATTCGCTCGCCTCCTTCTCGGCCACCGGAACGCCCGTCACGAAGGACGTGATGTCCTCGGTCGTTGCATATCGTTCGACGAAGTCAGTATAGACCTCCGCACGCTGGAAGTGCTCCTCTTCGACCACGTACTGATGGAACGGGATCGTCGTGGGAATACCGACCACGATGAACTCGTCGAGGGCACGCCGCGCACGCGCGATCGCCTCGGCTCGCGTTTCGCCCCACACGATGAGCTTCGCAAGAAGCGAATCGTAGTACGGCGGAACACTGTAGCCGGAGTACATATGGCTGTCCACGCGAACACCGAACCCGCCGGGCGGGTTGAAGACGTCGAGATGCCCCGGGTGCGGCCGGAAGTTGTGCAGCGGATCCTCGGCGTTGATGCGGAACTCGATCGCGTGCCCGCTCAGATGAACGTCTTCCTGGCGTGCGTGCTTCATCGGCTCGCCGGCCGCAATGCGCAGCTGTTCCTTGATGATGTCGACACCGGTGACCTGCTCGGTCACGGGGTGCTCGACCTGAACGCGCGTGTTCATCTCCATGAAGTAGAAGCGCCCATCGGTATCGAGCAGGAACTCGACGGTGCCGGCGTTCACGTAATCGACCGCGCGGACGGCCTTCATCGCCGCGGCGCCCATCTCCGCCCGAAGCTCCGGCGTCAGCGCAGGTGAGGGCGCCTCCTCGATGAGCTTCTGGTGCCGACGTTGCACCGAGCAGTCGCGCTCGTACAGATACACGGCGTTGCCGTGCGTGTCGGCCAGGATCTGCATCTCGACGTGTCGCGGCCGCGCCAGGTACTTCTCGATGTAGACCTCGTCGTTGCCGAACGCGGCGGCCGCTTCGGTCTTCGCAGCCGTGAAGTTGGCGTGGAGCTCCTTCTCATCGCTGGCGACACGCATGCCTTTGCCGCCGCCGCCTGCAGAAGCCTTGATGAGCACCGGGAAACCGACCTCACGCGCGAACGTGAGTGCGTCTTCCGACGACTCCACGACGCCTTTGCTGCCCGGAACGCACGGCACGCCGGCTTCCATCATCGTTTCGCGGGCCACGGCCTTGTCGCCCATACGCTCGATCGCATCGGGCGAAGGCCCGATGAACGTGAGCCCGGAATCTGCCACCGCCCGCGCGAACGCGGCGTTCTCGGCCAGAAAGCCGTATCCGGGATGAATCGCCTCGGCACCGCTGATGAGGGCCGCTGAGATGATGTTGGGCATGCTCAGGTACGAGAGCGATGAAGATGCGGGCCCGATGCAGATGGCCTCATCGGCCATGCGGGCGTGCAGTGAATCGCGATCGGCCTCGGAGAATACGGCGACCGAGGTCACGCCCATCTCCTTGCAAGCGCGCACGATGCGCAGCGCGACCTCGCCACGGTTAGCGATGAGGATCTTGCTGAACATGGGCTAGGCCACCGGCTCGTAGTAGAAGAGCACGGCGCCGTATTCGACCGGCTCGGCGTTCGCCACTGCGATCTCGCGGATGATGCCACCTTCTTCGGCGGTGATCTCGTTCATGAGCTTCATCGCCTCGAGGATGCACAGCGGCTGGCCCTCGGCGACGGTGTCGCCGACCTCGACGAACGGAGCGGCGCCGGGAGCGCCGGCGCGGTAGATCGTGCCGACCATCGGTGCCGTGATCGTCTTCCACGTTGCGGGACGCGCACCAGCCACGGGCGCCGGAGCGCTTTCGGCAGCCGCTGCGACAGGAGCTGCAGCCACAGGGGCCGCGGCGACGGGTGCGGAGCCGCCCTTGCGGACGACGACCTTGGTGTCGCCCTCTTCGATGACGATCTCGCTGACCTCTGAGGACTCGAGAAGCTTCACGAGTTCCCTGATCTGATTGACATCCACAGAATCTTCCTCTCTGACCGTATTCGCTTCCTCACCCATGAGGAACACGGCGCGCTCGGCGCCTTCTTGGTGCAGCTCCAGATACGCGCGCGCTTCATTCGGGAAAAGCGCGTACATGAGAACGTCTTCTTCACTGTGCGCAAGGTCGCCGATCTCCTCGGCAGCCTGCTCGTACGATCCTGTGGCGAGCGAGCCGGGACGGATATCCGGGCCGAGCTGCTTCTCAGCGCCCAGCACCTTCGCGACGATCTCGTCGTCCATGGGTCCGGGTGCCTTGCCGTAGTAGCCGCGAATGTAGTCCTTCATTTCCTGCGGCACGACGGCCCAGCGCTTGCCGGTGAGTACGTTGATCACGGCCTGGGTGCCGACGATCTGTGACAGCGGCGTAACGAGCGGCGGATAGCCAACCTCGGCGCGCACCTTCGGTACCTCGGCGAGCACGTCCGGAAGCCGGTCGCTCGCCTTCTGCAGTTCGAGCTGGCTGATGAAGTTGCTCATCATGCCGCCGGGGACTTGATGGCTGAACACCTCCATCTGCAGCAGGGTGGTGACGCCGCGCTTGAGCTTGTTCTTCTCGCGGACACCTTCCCAGTAGTGGGCGATCTCGAAGAGCAAGTCGAGGTCGATGCCCGAGTCGTACTCGGACTCCTTGAGAGCGGCAACGATCATCTCCACAGCCGGCTGGCTATTGCCGAAGGCAAGCGCAACCACGGCCGTATCGATGATGTCTGCGCCGGCCTCGACGCCCTTCAGATAGTTCATCGGGGCCATGCCGCCGATATAGTGGCAATGAACGTGGACCGGTAGACCGATCTGTTCCTTGAGTGCGCTCACCATCTTCGCCGTGCGGAATGGCGTGAGCATGCCAGCCATGTCCTTGATACAGATGGTATCCGCGCCGATGTCCTTGAGTTGCTGCGCGTATTCAAGATACGTATCAAGCGTGTGGACCGGGCTGACGGTGTAGCTGATGGCGCCCTCGAAGTGGCCGCCGCACTCCTTGACCGCCTCGGCGGACACCTCGACGTTGCGGATGTCATTGAGTGCATCGAAGATTCGGAATACATCGATGCCGTTGCGCTTGCTCGCGTGCACGAAGCGCCGCACGATGTCATCGCTGTAGTGGTGATACCCGACAAGGTTCTGACCACGGAGCAGCATCTGCAGCGGTGTCTTGGGAGCATGCTGCTTGATGATGCGCAACCGGTCCCACGGGTTCTCGTCGAGGAACCGCAGCGCGGCGTCGAAGGTCGCGCCACCCCAGACCTCGAGCGACCAGTAGCCGACCGAGTCCATCTTCGGCAGGATCGGTAGCATGTCGGCGAGCGTCATGCGAGTCGCCCAGAGGGACTGATGCGCATCACGCAGGGTGGTATCGGTTATGTGGACCGGTCGCATCTACACCATCCCTGGAACAAACGGCTAGGCTGCACGCGGCTTACTCGCACGTGCGGTCGCAATAGTATACAGGAGGGCGCATATGCGACAAAGAGCGAAATGCGGCTAGACGCGCGTAACGTACCGCCCGTCGCGGGTATCGATCTTCACGCGTTCACCAGTGTTGATGAACATGGGGACCTGAACGACGGCGCCGGTCTCGAGCGTGGCGGGCTTGGTGCCGCCTTGAACGGTGTCGCCCTTGAAGCCGGGATCCGTCTCTGTGATTTCAAGCTCGACGAACATCGGGGGCTCGACGCCGATATAGTCACCGTCGGCGACCATCATCTCGACTTCGTCGTTCTCCTTGAGCCATTTCGCAGTGTCACCGACGAAGTCTTCACCCAGTTCGATCTGCTCGTAGCTTGCGGTGTCCATGAAGTGGAAGGCGGACCCGTCGTTGTAGAGGTACTGCATCCGCTTGGTCTCTACGCGAACATCGTCCATCTTCTCGCCCGCGCGGAACGTGATGTCGACGACGCGGCCGGTCTTGAGCTCCTTGAGCTTGGTGCGCACAAACGCCCCGCCCTTGCCGGGCTTGACGTGCTGAAACTCGACGATGATCCACATCTTGCCGTCGTACATGATGCACATGCCGTTCTTGAAATTGCTGGTGGTGACTGCCATAGGATGAACCCTTCCTAGATTTCGATCAGTTCACGAGGAGAGGACGACAGCACACGACCGCCGGTCTCCTCGACGGCTACCAGGTCCTCGATTCTAACACCGCCGAAGCCGGGGATGTAGACGCCCGGCTCGATGGTGACCACCGCGCCATTCCGAAGCGAGTCGTGACTCCGCTTGCCCACTGTGGGCAATTCGTGGATGTCCAGCCCGACGCCATGGCCAAGCCCGTGCGTGAAGAACTCGCCGAATCCCTTCGACTCAAGCACGGCGCGCGCCACTGCATCGACATCCTTGCCCGGAACACCCGCCTTCACCGCACCGATACCCGCCTGATTCGCTTCCAGAACCGCAGCATGTATCTCGCGATGACGGTCGGTCGCCGATCCGATGACGAGCGTGCGTGTCATATCCGAGCAGTAACCCTCGAATCGAGCACCGAAGTCGAGCTTCAGGAACTCGCCCACGCCGATGACACGGTCGCTCACTCCAGCATGCGGCTTGGCGGAGTTAGGACCGCTCGCCACGATCGGATCGAACGCGATGTCGTCCGAACCGTTGCGGCGCATGAAGAACTCGAGCTCAAGCGCTACTTCGCGCTCGGTCATACCAGGGCCGACCAGGCCGAGCACGTGGTCGAAGGCGCGATCCGTCAGTCGCGCGGCGGATTCGATCCGCTCAAGTTCATGCGATTCCTTGACCTGCCGCACTTCCTCTACAACATGCTCCACGACACGGATACTGCCGACGAACTGCTCCGAGATGAACTTGAAGCGCCCATATGGCACCGACGCCTCAAGCGCGAGTTCGGTCACACCGTCCTCGTGTAGCTCGGCACACGCCTCGATGTAGAGCGAGTCATCGGGAATCCGGACTGCCCATGGAGTCCCAACCGCGGCTTCCTCGGCAGCTTCGCTGTACCGGTGATCGGTGTAGAATCGCGCGATCTCGGGCGTCACAAGGCACGCTGCGTTGATCATCGGGTCGAATACGTCATCGAACCCCGTTACGTAGCGCATGTTCGAGACACCGGTGAGGAGGATCGCCTGCACGCCATCTTGCGTGAGACGCCGCCTCAAAGCTGCCAATCTCGGCTCAGCGTGCATCGGCACCTGCCCTGATCGCGTCAACCACGGCCCGAAGACCGAGCGCGTATGACATCTCGCCGAATCCGGTGATCTGGCCTACACACACGGCCGCCGTCACACTCTCGCGACGGAACGACTCGCGTCCATGAACGTTGCTCATGTGAACCTCGACGACAGGCATCGCAACCGCCGAGATCGCGTCGCGAAGCGCATACGAGTAGTGGGTCAGCGCTCCGGGGTTAATGACTACACCGTCGACGTCATCAAGCGCCTGGTGGAGCCGATCGATGATGGCCCCCTCGTGATTCGACTGATAGAACACAGTCTCAATGCCGATCTCATCGGCAAGCTGCATCAACCCGGCCTCGATCTGCTCCAGCGTCTTCGAACCGTACACGCCGGTCTCGCGTCGCCCAAGAAGATTCAGATTCGGCCCATTCACTATCAGAATCCGCAGCACGCCGAACACCCCCGATTATTCACCTTGAAGCATGGATTCTACGTGGCGCTTCAGTACCTCGATCTCGACCGGAACGACTACCCAGTCTCCAGGTTCGCGCAAGAAGACGAATCGGACAACGCCACCGCGAGTCTTCTTGTCGCTGAGTATCGCGTCAATGATTTCGTCGGAAGCGATTCCTGCCGGAATACCGTCCATAGCGCCGAGTGCATCCAGCAGTGCATCGGTGCGCCGTGTGAGTCGCGGATCAGCACCGATGACCTCCTCGGCAAGGCGGGCGGCGAATCGCATCCCTATCGCCACTGCGATTCCGTGCGAGACTGCGCCGTATCCCAAGACGCGCTCAAGCGCATGCCCGAACGTATGTCCGAGGTTCAGGCACTCACGACTGCCAGACTCCCTCACGTCATCGCTCACAACGCTGGCCTTGAAGCCTGCGGCCATGAGCACGGCGTTCCGGACGGCAACGTGATCTCGGAAGAGCAGGTGCCGCGCGTCCACCTCAAGTGCGGCAGTCTCGGCTTCTCCAGCCAGAAGCGCACTCTTGGCGACCTCGACCAATCCGCTGACCCACTCCGCATCGGGCAAGGTTGCGAGTACCGAGATGTCCGAGACGACGGCACTGGGCTGCCAGAATGCTCCGGCGAGGTTCTTGCCGCTTGGCAAGTCGACCCCGGTCTTGCCTCCCAAGGAGCTGTCGACCTGCGCAAGCAGCGATGTGGGGACCTGGATCACCGGGACGCCCCGCACGTACACGGCCGCTGCAAACCCCGCCAGATCGCCGACCACGCCGCCGCCGAGCGCGACGACCGCACCATCACGCCCCAGACGCCGATTCGCCAACTGCTCGACCAGCGTGCCAGCCGTCTCCCAGCTCTTCGAGGCCTCACCCGCTTCGAACACAACGGTGTCCGCTTCGATGCCCACTCCCGCAAGTGACGTGGTCACGGCGTCCGCGTATAGGGGCGCCACGTTCGTGTCACTCACGATGACGACTCGCGTTGCCGATGTGGTCGCCTTCACCGCCTCGCCAACTGCCGCAAGCGTGTCGGCACCGACGATGACGTCGTATCCGGTCCCAGCACTCACGTGCAACGTGTCGCGCTCCGCGGCCGCCCGTATCAGCTCGAGAATCTCGTCCATGACTTCCGCTGGAGCGCGACCGCTCGTGTCCACGATGAAGTCCGCGGCGGCCCGATACAGCGCGAGCCGCGCGCCGAGGATCTGGGGTGCCATGCGAGCGGCATCACCCGCAAGGAGTGGTCTGCCAGTCGTATCGCCGATGCGGGCCAGTGCTTCCTCGGCGGTAACTGACAGATACACGACCCGGCCGAGACGCGAGAGTGTAGCTCGATTCTCGTCACGAAGGATGACGCCGCCGCCACATGCGACGACTGCAGGCTCGTGCGTTTGGAGCGACTGAAGTGCTGCGAACTCCGCATCCCGGAATGCAGTCTCACCGCCTTGCGCGAAGAGAGTCGGTATCGTGCTGCCTTCACGCTGCTCGATCAACCGATCAAGATCGACGAAGGAGATTCCAAGCCTGTCGGCCAGAAGTGCGCCAACGCGGGACTTGCCGGCGCCCATGAACCCTATGAGCATGACGTGCTTCACCGGGCTATCCTCGCTCGGTAGACGTCAAGCGCAGTCCGCATATCGGTGACCGAGTCCCCACCGAACTTCTCGGCGTATGCATTCGCGAGCACTAGTGCGACTTCTGCTTCGGCAACGACGGCTGCGGCAGGAACCGCACATACATCCGAGCGTTCTCGAGATGCGTCGATGGCGTCAAGCGTATCGATATCAACACTGGCAAGCGGGGTCATAAGAGTTGGAATCGGCTTCATCGCGGCACGCACTACGAGCGGCTCGCCGTTCGTCATACCGCCCTCAAGGCCGCCCGCACGGTTGGTATCGCGAATGAAGCCCTCGCCCACCTCGTAGCGGATTGCATCGTGCGCAAGAGAGCCGGGCCGAGCCGCGAGCGCAAACCCATCACCGAATTCGACACCCTTGATCGCAGGGATGGACAGCACCGCCGCTCCGAGTCTGGCATCAAGTCGCTGATCTGCCTGGGCATAGCCGCCGAGGCCGGGTACGAGTCCCGTCACACTCACAACGAATACGCCACCAAGGCTCTCGCCCGCGGCTCGCGCGTCGTCGATGGCTTGCCGCATCCGAGCCGAGGTCTCAGCATCCGGACACCGCACATCACTTGCTTCAACGAGCATGGTATCCGGAGTGGTCGAACCAGCCTCATGCGACCACTCGACATCTCCGATCCGAGTCACGCACGAGCTGACGGACACGCCCATCTCGCGCAGCAGCGCACGACCGATTGCCCCCGCCGCCACGCGGGCCGCTGTCTCACGTGCACTCGCGCGCTCAAGGATGTCTCGAACATCTCGGGAGCCGATCTTCTGGATGCCCGACAAGTCCGCGTGCCCTGGGCGCGGAGCCGTGACGCGCGCCGACTCCACGGGTTCGCCCCACGTCGACATCACGTCCGTCCAGTTGTCCCAGTCGCGGTTCCCGATGCTTAGCGCAATCGGCGTTCCAAGTGTGCGCCCGAACCTGATGCCGGATAGCACCGCGGCCCTGTCGGTCTCTATCTTCATCCGACCGCCACGACCGTAGCCCACCTGGCGCCTCGCGAGATCGCCATCGATGTCGGCGGCTTGCAGCGGAATGCCCGCAGGAACATCTGTCACGATAGTGACGAGGGCACGTCCATGGGACTCACCAGCGGTTGTGTAGCGCATCGCGCGGCCTCTCGGTCGACTGCTGAGAATTCTACCAGGAACGCGAAACGCCGCGTTGCGCGGCGCTTCTACGGAGTTCTCGTACCGGGCGGGGCACCCGGGTAACTCACTACTTCGATATGCCCTGCCCGACCGACAGAACAACCTGCTGGTCGCCGTAGAGCATGACGACATCGCTCGTGCGAATATCAAAGACCTTCCAGGGGGTATCCGGAATCACATCACCCTCGGCAAGCGTGTACGCCTGCGAGTTCCACACCATGTCCGCGTACGATACACCGCTTTCCGAACCGATCGCGATGAGGTACAGCGTATCTGCCGCGTAGTCACCGGGAACGGCGGTGTCGGTCGTCGTCTCCGTGGGCGAAGTAGGTGCAGAAACAGCGCCAACAAGCGGCTCGAAGATGTCGCGGAACGTGAAGATCTCAGAGTTGGCCACCGCTGCGGCCGGAGATGCTGCCTCGACGGTCTCGGTAGCAGCAGTTGAGCCACCCTGCTGTGAAGTCTGCCCCTCGGGAACCCTGACCTCGACGACATTGTCGGTCGATGTCTGGAAGACGAACAGCACGAGCACGGCAGCAATGGCGCCAACGACCACGAGGATCGCAAGCGCGCCGAGCGCTAACACCAGACCCTTGTTGTTCTTCTTCGGTGCGGCCGTATCCGCGGGCGATGCCGCGATCGGCTGTCCGGTCTCAGGAACTGCAAACTCGTCGGGCACGGTCTTCCCTTCCGTCGAACTACTGCGAAGGCTGCGCGTCTGCGGGCGGCGTCGCCGGCGCAGACGGAACGGCAGGGGAACTCACATTGATCACAGACATCGTGTAGACCACGAGACTGATTCTGCCCTCGACATAGCGCTCAGTCGTCTCACTACCGGGCACGGTTGAGAACTGGGCGGTCTTCACGCGAACGCCTCGGGTGTACCTGCTGAGCCTGCCAACGTAGTCGATCATATCCGCCCACTGGCCTTCGACCTTCACGTCGATCGCGATCGATGTGTAGCCGGCCGGCTGTCCGCCTTGGTCGAGTATGGGCGTCGGAACCTGCGGAGTGATCTGGATAAACTCCAGGCCTGCTGCGTTTGCGGTGTCCTGCAGATTGATGATCAGCGACGGCAACTCGGGAGACTCTGGCACTTGGTTCGCGATCTTGATGAGATCGACCTCGGTCTGCGCCGCCTGCGCCTTCGCGCTCTGGCGACGGCTGACAAGCAACTTGGCGGTGTTGATCTGACTGTCCAGCTCCTGGATCTGCGTGTCCAGCTGCTTTGCCTTGTCGAACTCCGGCAGAATGCCGAAGAACAGAGCACCCACAACGACCAGGACTACGAGTACCGCAGCGACAATCATCTGAGTCTGGGCTGATAGTTTGTTCATACTGTCACCCCGTCCTACTGATTCCCGGCGCCCGAAGACGCAACTGCGGACTCGCTGACTCCAGCGGTGACGCTGAACTGGATCACGCCGACCTCGTTCAGTTCGGTCTTCGACGCATTCGTAAGCCACACATCATAGAGTTGATCAAGATCGGCGAGTCGAACAAGCAGCTTGGCAATCGACTTGTGGCCCATATCAGGCGAGTCTGTCGCACTATCGACCGCAAAACCATCCATCGTCAGACCGTTGACTTCGTCCGTATTGAGCACGGTCACCCACATGTCTGTTGGCATGACCAGCGATATCTCATCGAACATGCGCGACCAGTTGAATCGACCCGCCAGAGCGGTGTCGGCGACCGTCTTTCGACGCTGCAACTCGAGGGACTTCTCCTCGAAGACCGCAAGTTCGTTCGCGCGAGTCTGCGTGGTGGCCAACTCCTGCTCCCGAGCGGCGACGTCCGCCTTCTTGGCGCTCGTCTGCATGTAGGCGACGCCATAGACGCCTACAAGAACGACAACGACCAGAACCGCGACAACCGCGACATAGACGAGTCGCTTCTCCCCTTTTCGCTTCTCAAGAATCTCAGGAGGAAGCAGGTTGATGCGCATCACAGCTCAACTCCCCCCATCGCCAGTCCAATGGCTGTCGCGCTGCCCATCCGGTCAGCGAAGACAGCCTGCTGGAGATTCGCGGGAACCTGCACTCGGGCAAGTGGATCACCGATCACGACTTGCGCCTGAAGGCCCTTTTCGAGGTAGCTTGGGAGGTTCCTGAGCTGCGCGCCGCTGCCCGTGAGCAAGATGCGCTGGATTGTGCGCACCTGAGAAGTCTGAGTGAGGTAGTAGTCGAGCGATCTGCGAACCTCTGCGATGAACTTGTTCACTTCACGCTCGAGCGAGTCCTGAACGATAGGCGCCATGGCGGGGTCAACGTCCGGCGGAGTCTGGACGGCGCCACCGTCGATGTCAGGAAGCCCAACGCTGATCTTGAGTTGCTCGGCCTCATCGAACGTCAAGTTGAGCACGTTCGCGACAGCCTGCGTGAACTGATTCCCGGCCAGCGAGGAGATGCGGTTGAACCGCGGAATGCCCCTCTCGACAACCGCGATGTTGGTAATGCCCGAGGAGATGTGGATGATTCCCGTGGCGAAACCGGACTCATCGAGATCAGACATCCCATTCGGCCCCATCAAGGCACGCACGATCGCAAACGACGAGACGTCGATTTGGCTGAGCCGCAACCCTGCACCTTCGACAGCCGCTACTGTTGAGCCGATCATGTCGCGATGGGCGGCAACGAGCAGCACTTCCATCATGTGCTCGTCGCTCGGGGTCATGTAGTCGCCGATGATCTGGAAGTCGAGAATCGACTCCTCGATGGCCATCGGGATGTAGTCCTGAGCCTGATACTGGATAGCGCCAGCAAGCTCGGCGCGCTCCATGAAGGGAAGATCGATGAGACGAACGATGACCTTCTGGTTGGATACGCCGATGGAGACGTCCTTGCCCCGGACCCCGGAGCGACGCCACACTTCACGGATGACAGAGGTCACGGCCTCGATGTCGACAATCTCGCCCTCGACGACCGCACCCATCGGCACCTCGACCGCACCGTAACCCGTGAGTGCGAAACCAGCGCCTGCGGGCCGCAGCTGCACAGCGCGCACGTGATCGGTTCCGATATCCAGGCCAACTGTCGACGAACTGCTGCCGAAGGAGATCGAACTCAATGGATCCTCCTTCAATCTTTGCCACGACTAGACTTCGACTACTGCTGTGATGTTTGCGACGTTCCCCCTGGCCATTCTAGAGCATAGAGCACATCCCGCCAAGCACGATGATTACATGTACATGCATATACTGCGTATCATCGAACCGCAGTCAGACACCCTTTGTCAATACAATCATCCCCGCGTCCACAGACCCGGCATGAGCAGACCACGGTCTACGCCAGGGAGCGACTCGGGCAGATAGGTCGGCAGGAGAGGGTTCGTGACAAGGCACATGTTCGGTCCGCCGGAGTCAATCTTGCCCGCGATGACCGACCCCCGGACGAGCGGGTTGTTGCCGAAGTGCACCGTCCCCTGGCAGAAGAATGCGCCTGCCATGTCCGGCGTGGTCGCGCGAATCTCATCCGCAGTCTTGTTCGCGTAGTTGTTGTTGGTGCTGAAACTGACGTAGATGTCTGCGGGCGTCACGAGTCCGAGCGCGAACTGGTTCGTCTCGCCCTGCGTGTTCGTACCGTACGGTCGAACGGTGCCGTTGATGTAGATGGGCCCGTTGACGACGATACTGCCGTTGCCGATGTAGGTCATGTCCTCGCTAATCGTCAGCGAACCGTCGATGAACACCGTGCCCGATATGTAGAGCCGATTGTTCACGTCGTCGTACGCAAAGTCGTCATACTTGTTGGCAAGTGTGTAGTTTGCGCCAGCAGGACCTGCAGGAAGAGAGATTCCGTCGGTCGTCGTCACTGAGCCCCACGCTCCGAATGTACGACCGCCAAGCGTGAGGTTCGTGGTACCGGCGCCACGGTCCGATATCGTGCCGTCTGCTCGGCCGATGAACTTGTAGTTCGCGTTCGTCGGCGTGGCCTGCGCCATCGCCCTATGCCAAGTCAGCGTGCTCGGAGGCTGCATAAGGCTGTAGTCTGATGCCTGTCCATTGCTCGTCTCAAGGTTGGCGCCAAGACTCCTGTCTGGCGTTCCCATGATGTTGTCGATCGACTCTGCTTGGGACTTCGTGGCCCACTGCTCGAGCATCTCATCCGTGATCGTCGGCAGAGTGATGTCGGGCACCGACCGCGAGACGGAGGTGACATACACACCGCCGGCTCCGCCCTTGGCCCCGTTCTCCGGTACGGCGGGGTTTCCAGTGCCGTCACAGTAGACCTTCACATACGTACTCGGGGTACCGAGCGAGCCGCTGGAGCCGACTGTGATGTTGCCGCCCTTCACGAAGAACGGGCCCTCCAGACATGACATGTTGTTTGCGATACCGAGGTTACCCTTCATGTAGAACGGTCCGATGATGTTCGACGTCCCCGCAAGGCCACCGGATCCACTGATCAGAGACTGGGGACCCGTGCCGGCGAAGTTCATCTTCCAGAGGTTCATGTAGTAGAACTGCTGTTTGACCGTCTCGTTGCTACCATCCAAACCGACACCCGATGAAACGAGGCGGTACTCGCTGCCGCCAAGGTCCTCCAGGGTTACCGAGTAGGTCCCGTCAGGCGTCTCGCCGGTGATAGGAAAGTCCGTCGCCGTAGACTCGTCCGAGAAGGTCGTGAGGACGACATCAAGACCACTGCTCGCAGCACGAAATGCACGAGACTCGTCCTCGACCTTCTTGGACTCGAAGAGCGTCTGCTGAGCGAGAACGAATGAGCCTACCGCAAGAACCGTGATGACCGCCATGATGCCGATCACCGTGATGAGCGCGACACCACTCTCGTCAGAGAGTAACCTGCGCATCTTCGCGTTCATCGGACGCACCTCCTGGTGACTACTGTCTAGCGGTTACGGAAGAACACGCGACGCGTATCTGCAAACGACTGACCGTCGTACGTGGTCACGATGGTCATGGTCATACTGCGTGCCTGGCTGTCGACGTTCGACATGTTCGTGATCTCGTTGAGATTCGCGTCGAAGTACTTGAAGAGCACCTTGGCCTGAGCCATGTTGCTGTTGTGCTCCGAAATCACGTACACCTTTGGTGTCGGACTGTCGACCTCCTCAGATGTGGACACCTGGAGAACTCCAGCGCTGGTGCACTCGAAGAGATACTTCTCCGGGTGCCCGTCGTTGTCCCGGTCGGTTAGCGCGGCGACGCGGTAGCCAGTGGTCCCGGGATAGGTGTTGTCGAAGCCGTAGTTCTGGATGAGGATGCGCTCCATGTAGTCGAGCGGGAATCCCACCTCATGACTGATGTATGACTGCCGGTCGCTTGCTTTGCTTCCGTTGTTGGCAACCTGGAACCCCAGCCAAGCCGCACCAAGAATCACGGACAACAGTCCGAGGACGACCAGCAACTCGGTGAGGGTGAACCCTTCTTCGCGTCGTATCGAGGAGGTCATGATCACCACGACCCCACTCCGTACGCGGTACTCCCCACCGGGCCAGTCGCCGTCGTTACCACAGTGTTCGAGGTACTGCTCTCCGGCGTTCCACCATGAACCCCGAGCGGCGTGTACGAAGCGACACAGTAGTAGCTAACGGAGGGGCACGGGACGTTCTGGTTCAGAACAGTGAGCTGAACGGCGTTGACGGAGAGAGTCGCACCAGTCCCAACCGCCACCGGCGTCGGGGCAGTCGCGGTGAACCTATACCAGCGATATGTCAGTCCCGACGTGGGGAATGTCGGCGCAGAGCACGTCAGCGTTGACGTGACGGTGTATACCTTGTTGCTCTGCGTGATCGTGTACCCCCCGGTGATGAGAGGCCGGGTCACGAAGATCGGCGTACCGGTCGTGTACGCGGAAGCAAGCGGACGCGGGCTCAGCGCGCGGACCACGGGGTAGTACCTCGAGAATGAGGTTCCAGTCGTGTATGCCAGCGAGGTTCCAGTCGGGGTGCCGACCGTCACCTCCGGCCAATGCTCAAACGGAAGAACCGGGCCGGTATCGTCGAGCGGTTGCTTGAACATCCGCACCTGGTAGTGATCGGAATCAGTCGTGCCGTCCGACGACTTCAGCCAGTTCAGCGTCGCACTCGTGTTCGACCCGACCGTGGTCACCGGTACACCCGGGATGCCGGGAGCATGATTGTCTACAAGGAGATGGCGCACCGTGTAGACACTCACACCCTGATCATCCAGGACGTACGCGCTCACGGTTCGCATGCCATCGGCGATAATCTCGACGGGAATGTACGTGACCCCATCTTCTTGCACGATGTCTTCGGTCTGACGCGTGTCCCACACGAACGTCGACTCGGTGAACGTTTGCGTTGCCGGGTTCCAGGTCGCCGGGTTCAGAAGGGTGTCCTTCGCAACATACGAGTCATCAATCCACAGAGCAACGTTCGTGATGGTGCGTCCTTCGGATGCAGTCGCCTCGACAGCCAGCTTGAGCACACCGGTGGCGCCCAGACACGAACTGTCCCACACGACAGCTCCCTCGGGCGGCGTGTAGGCGTCGATGAACGCAATCGATGGATCAGTCTCGGGTGAACGGTTGGCCTGCGTGAGGAACTGGCTGCGGTCACGGATAGGCACCGTTGTGGACATCGAGACACTCGCGCGTTGGGGTGCGGATATCGTGATAGATACTGTGAGGTTCTTGAGCGCCTCGTTCGAGCCATCCTCCACGCCGGGACGGATAGTTATTGTGAATTCGCCGACCCTCGTGGTCTCCTCCGAAGCCAGGATTCCGCCGTTCGCCTCAAGATCGACGGAATCGAACGGAAGCGACTGGACGCGCTCGATATAGGCATTGAGCGCATTGACCATGACGTTTCGCTGCTTCGCGTCGACGCCCATCATGGTGGTCGTGCCCACCAAGCCAAGCACGCCGGTCAGCACTATGAAGAGAATGACGGCCGCGATCATGATCTCGAGAACGGACATGCCGTCGTCGCGATCGATCGCACCGCGCATGATGTGAACCATTTCCCTCACGCCCCAGTCGTCGGCCACAGCCGAATCGAGCGGAATGTCATGCCGCCTACAGACAGCATATCGGCAACCCCCTATACCCTCTTGAAGCACACCCTAGAGGCTTCACAACAACTCAACATACCGGATCGCGACTATGCGTGGTGGACTCAAGGCGAGTTCAGCCTACCGGACACCTGCGAGTCTCAGGTACCAATCCAGCACCACAGGTCCCCACAGCGCAACAAGCAGCGCCCCTGATGCAAGGAACGGTCCGAATGGGACCCTCGCCTGCCCGGCGCCCTTGTGCCTGCGCAGCACGGCCACGCCCACGACAGCGCCGAGTATGCTCGCCACCATGAGTACCATGAGGACGTACGGACCGAAGAACAGGCCGAGCACCGCCAGAAGCTTGATATCCCCCATGCCAAGCCCTGCAGACTTCCTGATGAGCGCATACGCGCCTGCTATGGCGGCACTGATGCCGCCGCCGATCACGATTCCGCTTGCCGCGTACGGCATTGGTGCGCTGAGCAACCCGCGGCCGATGAACAGAGGGACTGCAGGTACCCCCGTGAGTTGCGCGAAGAGCACGCCGACGACGCCGACGACGCCCAGCGCTGCGACTATCGCGTTCGGCAGTCGCATATGGTCGAGGTCAATCAGCGTAAGAATCAGCAGAAGATAGAACAGACCGATGCCGAAGAGCGTTCGCGCACTCATGCCCCAGCGCGCGGCAGCGGCCAACCACAGCAGTCCGGATGTCGCCTCGACGATGGGGTATCTCGCGGAGATGCGCCCACCGCATTCGCGACACCGAGCACCGAGGATCACCCAGGAAGCCACGGGGATGTTGTCATACCACCTAATCGGCGTGCCACACCCCGGACAGTGCGATCCAGGCGAAACAATCGATTCACCGCGCGGAACGCGCCAGATGATGACATTAGCCAGGCTGCCGAACAACAGGCCAAAGAGCCCCGTAGACATCAGGAAGAACCATATGGGGATTGATTCCAACGCGCGGCTCCTCCCTATGAGTGACTCCGACAGGGTATCAGTTCGCCTGGACCGAAGAAACGCCGAAGGCCGGCGGCAGATGCCGCCGGCCTTCGTATGAAGCCGTTCGTCTCGGCCTAGAAGTGCGAGTGTCCCGTGGCGGTGAAGTTGCCCGGAGCTGCGCCATTGTCACCGGTGACCGTGCCGCTAGCGTCTACGCCGTAGGTGCCGCCACCCGTTGCCGGGCAGGTCGGAGCGGTCTTGATGTAGCCGTCGGTGACCAGGATGTTGCCAGAGTCGACGAGACCGGCTGCCCAAGTGTTGTCCGGGGAAGCGGCCAGGAACTGCTGAACCGCACCCTCGATCGTGCGCTGGTTCGACTGGCAGGTGCGAAGCCGGGCGCTCTCAGAAGCAGCATTGAAGACCGGGATCGCGATAGCAACAAGAATACCGATAATGAGAACGACGACCATGAGCTCGACGAGGGTGAAGCCCTCATCCTTCTTGAACATCCGCATAGATGTCCGCCTCCTTCTTCTTGGGGGCCGCGCCCCCACTGGCCTACAAACGGTTTATCGGCGTGCGCGAGCATCCCTTTAGCAAAAGATTCAGGTAATTTCTTGCCGGCTCACTTCACAAGCGTGATGACCTGGAACATCGGCATATACAGCGCGATAACGATGCCACCGACGATCACGCCAAGCGTTGCCATCATCAGCGGCTCGATGAGCGACGTCAGGCCGTCCACGGCCGTCGACACTTCCTCGTCATAGAAGTCGGCGATCTTGGAGAGCATTGCGTCGAGTGCACCGGTCTCCTCGCCTACAGCGATCATCTGCACAAGCATCGAGGGGAATACCGGGGACTCTCCGAGCGGCTTGGCGATGGTCTCGCCTTCCTTGATGGCGGAGCGCACCTTCTTGACGGCTCGGGAGACAACCTCGTTGCCTGCGGTCTCAGAGACGATCTCAAGCGCGGAGAGAATCGGAACGCCGGCGGCGACCAGCGTGCCGAACGTCCTGGTGAATCGGGCGAGCGCCATCTTCCGGATCATGCCGCCAACGACCGGAAGCCGAAGCTTGATTCCGTCCCAGATGAAACGTCCCGACTCGGTACCGACCCAGAACTTGAAACCTACGAACGCACCGATGCTTACAAGAAGAACGATAAGACCCGGCCAACCGCGGACACCCTCGGAGATGTTCACGAGAATCTGTGTCGGCAGCGGCAGCTTGCCGCCCATGTCGCTGAACATCTTCTGGAAGGTCGGGACCACGAAGATCATCATCGCGACGAGTACGATGAGCACGAGCGATCCCATCGCGACCGGGTAGGTCATGGCTGATTTGATGGTCGCTTTGAGCGAAGCGTCGCGCTCAAAGTGATCCGCGACGCGCACGAGGACCTCGTCGAGTACACCACCGGTCTCGCCAGCACGCACCATGTTGATGAAGATCGGTGGGAACGGCTTCGGGTGCTTCGCCATCGCCTCAGAGAGCGACTGGCCTGCCTCGACATCGCGACCGACCTGCGCAATGACCTCTCTGAGCTCCTTGCTTTCGGACTGTCCGGCGAGAATGCTCAGGCATTTCGTCAGCGAGAGTCCGGCGTTAATCATCGTGGCGAACTGCCGGGCGAATATGGTGATGTCCTTGGGCTTGATCGTCGTGCCGAACTGGATCTTATTGAGGGCAGCAAAACGATCCTCGTTCAAATCGAGGATGATGTAGCCCATTTGCCGCAGCTTCGAGGCTACCGCGTCGCGGCTATCCCCCTCGAGCTTGCCGTTGACGACCTTGCCGGCCTTGTCTCGGACGCTGTACTTGAAGGTCACAGTGGCCATGGCGTCTCCTCTTCCTACGGCGCGCGGCCCAACAGAGTTCGTAGTACGTTCGGATCGACTGATCTCTGAAGCGCATAGTCCAGAGTCACGAGCCCGCGCCTGTGAAGATCCGCCAGGCTCTGATCCATCGTGACCATACCATACTGCTGTCCCGCCTGCATCGCACTCATGAGCTGGTGCGTCTTACCTTCTCGGATCATATTCCGGATGCCAGGTGTGGGCACCAGAACCTCGGCGGCAACAACGCGGCTCTTGCCATCAGGGGTGGGCAGCAGCTGCTGGCTGATGATTCCCTGCAGCGTGCCGGCGAGCTGTATGCGCACTTGTTGCTGCTGATAGGGCGGGAACACGTCGATGACACGGTCGATCGTCTGTGCCGCATCTTGCGTGTGCAAGGTCGCGAACACGAGGTGGCCCGTCTCGGCGGCAGTAAGCGCTGCGGCGACGGTCTCGAGGTCGCGCATCTCGCCGATCAGGATCACGTCCGGGTCCTGACGAAGGATGTACTTGAGCGCGTTAGAGAAGCTGTGCGTGTCGGCGCCAACCTCCCGCTGGTTTATGACCGAGCTGCGGTGCTGGTGCAGGTACTCGATCGGATCCTCGATCGTGATGATGTGCACCTCTTGCGTGGAGTTGATGTAGTCCACCATCGACGCCAGCGTTGTCGACTTCCCTGATCCGGTTGGGCCGGTGACGAGGACGAAGCCTCGGGGCTTCTTGCAGAATTCGGGCAGGATCTTCGGCAGACCAAGTTCCTCGAAACCCTTGATGCCGACCGGGATATGCCTGAAGGCGGCACCCAGGCTGTCCCGCTGGAAGTACGCATTGACCCTGAACCGCGCTACACCCGGCAGCGCGTATGCGAAGTCGAACTCCCAGTCGCGCTCGAGTTTCTCGCGCTGCTCCTGTTTGAGGATGGAGTAGAGCATCTCTTTGGTGTCTCGCGGCGTGAGACGCGGGCCCTCAGTGGGGACCAGCTTGCCGTTGACACGCATCACGGGCGGCATACCGACCGTGATGTGCAGATCGGACCCATCGAGTTCGACAAGTCGCGCAAGCAGATCGTTCAAGTCCAACACCGGCCGCACCCCTCCCCGAAAGCGGCTTCCTGCAGGGATCCTTATGCGACAACCCTCATGATCTCCTCGATCGAGGTCGCTCCCATCCGAACCTTCTCAAGCCCGTCTTGCTTGAGGGTGAGCATCCCCTGCGCCATCGCCACCTGCTTGATCTCCTCGGCAGTGGCCTCCTTGACGGTGAGGTCGCCGATTTCCTCGGAAAGCAGCATGACCTCATGCAAGCCCATCCGGCCGCGATATCCGGTTCCCCCACACTTCTTGCAGCCGACGGCTCGGAAGAGCTTGTCAGGCAGATTGTCGGCAGGATAGCCCGCGTCCAATAGTGCCTGCTTCTGAGGAGCGTACTCCTCTTTACAGTCGACGCACAGCTTGCGCGCGAGCCTCTGGGCAAGAACACAGTCGACGGCCGACGCCACGAGGAACGGTTCAACACCCATCTCCGTGAGTCGCGTGATCGCGCCCGGAGCGTCGTTGGTGTGAAGCGTCGAGAGCACGAGGTGACCGGTCAGTGCGGACTCGATGGCGATCTTCGCCGTCTCTTGATCTCGAATCTCACCAACGAGGATGATGTCCGGCGAACAACGCAAGAACGAGCGCAGCGCACGTGCGAACGTGAGCCCGGCGCGCGCGTTCGTCTGCACCTGGTTGACCCCGGGCAGACGGTATTCGACAGGATCCTCGGCAGTAAGGATATGCCGGGCAGGATCGTTGAGAACGTTCACGGCACCGTATAGCGTCGTCGATTTGCCGGAACCAGTCGGTCCGGTAACAAGAATGGCACCGTACGGCTTCCGGAACGACGACTCGAACCGCTCGAGTGTGCCGGGCAGGAAACCGAGATCCTCGAGTCGTAGCATGATGTTGTCTTTGCGCAGGATTCTCAGAACGATGCGCTCGCCATACACGGTCGGGAGTGTCGATACGCGGAAGTCCATCTTGTGCCCGGCGATGGTGAGCGCGGTATGTCCGTCCTGCGGCTTGCGGTTCTCGGCGATATCCATGTCCGACATGATCTTGAACCGAGAGATGATGGCCTGCTGCGTCGCCTTCGGGCTGCGCATGACCTCGTGAAGCACGCCGTCCACGCGGTACCGAACGCGTAGGTCCTTCTCTTGAGGCTCGATATGGATGTCAGATGCACGGTCCGAGACCGCTTTGTTGATGATGTAGTTGACCAGCTTCACGATCGGAGCCTCGTCTGAGACTTCGGTCAGCGCCTCAAGATCGAGGTTGCCACCCTCTTCGCTGTCGAGGAAGTCCGTGTCTACGTGCTCGGCAACCTTGTAGAAGTCCTCGATCGCGGCAAGGATATCGTCCTTCGTGGAGATTGCCGGACGAATCTCATAGCCGGTGATGATGCGCAGGTCGTCGAGCGCGAGCACGTTCTGCGGGTCGGCCATCGCGACAACGAGGTGGTTCTCATCGTCGAACTCGACCGGCATAAGCGTGTAGCGAGCAGCTAGATCGCGTGGAACGATCGAGATCGCGTGAGGGTCAGGCTTCTTCTCGGCAAAATCGATGTACGGAATACCGATCTGCCGAGCCATCACCGCAAGGATCGCACCCTGGGTGGCATAGCCGAGGTCCACCAGAACACGGCCGATAGGACTCCCCGTTGCCTTGTGGACTTCGAGGGCGTCGTTCAACTGACGCTCGGTGATGACACCTGCGCGCTGGAGAAGCTGTCCTAGTCGCTGACCTGCTTCCGCCACGAGCACGACTCCTTGATACCGAAGGTCCGGACGAACGAGCCCACACGTCCCCCCGAACGTGCGTACTCATGGTACGACATAGACACTGCTTTAGGCGACGGATTCGCTTGACGTCAGGAACGGCGCTCGTATCGCGTTTCGCCGATGTCCGCGAGAAGCAGCGCCGCAAGGCGCTGGAACTCAGCGAACGCGCGCGTTCCCGGTCGCACGCCGACCCTGCTGTCCCCGCCCGTGAATTGCAGCTCCACCGGCGCAACAAGTCGATAATCGTGCGAGTCTGTGGCAGCACCCGGGTTCTCGGCCACCGACTGTTCGACCGCCGAGCGCGTGGCTGCGATGCCGCTGGCCGTCGACAGAACGCTGCCTGCTGACGGCGCGACTCGCTCGGGCTCGAGGTGCACTACGACCGGCGGAGTCGTCGGCGGCGCCACGTAAGGCGCATCCGGGACGGTTTCGATTGCAGCAGGCAACGACACTCCTGCAATCAGCTCCTCGAGCATCGAATGCACAGTGGTGAGCGGCAGTTCGGGTTCGGGTTCGGGTTCGGGTT
>PHFB01000019.1 GCA_002841355.1 Actinobacteria bacterium HGW-Actinobacteria-1
CGCGAGCCACCCGCAGGCGGCTGCCGCGAGCGTGCGGCGCCCCGCGCTCGCGAAGCGCGCGAGGCGGTCCCAGAGCCCGAGGGGCGCGAAGCGCGCGGCGGTCTCGCTGTCGTCGGCGCCCACGAGCGAGGCGACGACTTCGGCGAGCGATGCCTCGCCGGCCGCCGGATCGCCCAGGTGCGCGAGGATGGCGTTCCCGAAGTCGATCACGGACTCGTATCGCTCGGCGGGGTCGGGCGCAAGCGCGGCGAGGATGATGTCGTCGATCTGCGCCGAGAGCCCCGGCTCGAACTCGGAGGGCTCGGGTATCTCGGCGACCTCGATCTTGAAGAGCGAGCCTTCGGGCGTGTCAGCGTCGAAGGGATTGGCGCCGGTGAGCATCTCGTAGGTGAGCGATGCGAGCGCCCAGCAGTCGGTGCGGGCGTCGAGTGCGCCGCCGCGGAGCTGCTCGGGAGGCATATAGCCGAGCGTCCCTGCCGTGCCCTTGGCGCGACCGCTCGCATCGGTGAGCGCCGAGACGCCGAAGTCGGCGACCTTCACGCGCCCGTCTCGGCCGATGAGGACATTGCCTGGCTTGATGTCGAGGTGCAGCACGCCGTTGTCGTGGGCGAAGCCGATCGCGCCGACCATCGCGCGAACGACCGCAGCAGTTTCGTCGAGGGTGAGGGGCTCGCCGGTCTCATCGAGGATCTCGGCGAGCGAGGCGCCATCGATGTGCTCCATGACGAGGAACGCTTCGTCGGAGTCGGTGTCCCATTCGTGCACGACGACGATCGCTGGGTGGTTGAGGAGCGCCGCCGTGCGGGCTTCGGCAAGTCCGGCCTTCGCGAGCGGGCGACCGGCGCGGTCGAGGGGGAGGGGCAGCCGCTTGATAGCGACCCGGCGCGCCATGCGCGTGTCGAAGGCGAGCACGACGTCGCCGTGACCGCCGCTGCCGAGGTCGGCGAGCGGCCGGTAGCGGTCGAGGATGAGCGGCTGTTCTTCCACGGGCGTCCTTCGTCGCGTGTCCGACGCGATTGTAGCGCGTCGGACACGCCGAAGGGTGACCCTGGGTGTTGCTGACGCCCTATGGCCAGATCGCGTCGATCGCGGTACGAACCGGCGCGGTCACCGCCTTGTCGCTTCCGAAGATATAGATGCCGAAGATGCTCGCTTTGTTCGTCGTGATGGCGCCGCTCGCCGCGGGGGACAGGGTAACCGGGTCTGTGAGCAGCAAGACGCCGCCGGCCGAACCTGCGGCTGCGCCGCCCGCGAGCGCGTCCGGGAAGTTCGCGCCCGTCGCGACGCCCGTGTACTGCCACTTGCCGAGTCCGGCCGCGACCGCCTTCGTGGCGACATCGCGCGCGGTCTCATAGCGGTTCGTGCCGTACCAGCGCTCTTGTTTGATGATCGAGCCGGTCGAGCCGAGCTGGGTGTAGACCGCTGCCGAGACTACCTTGTCGCTACCGACAGCTATCGCCTTGGTGGCGCCGGTCACCTCGATCGCGTTCGTGGTGTCCCATGGCAGCGCCGTGGTTCGCGTCAGTAGGATCGGCATGCCCGTGGCGTATGAGATGGGGGAGGCAGCGAGCGCATCGGGGAACGATGCGCCGGTCGCCACGAACACGGCTCCGGGGAAGCTCGCCCCCAGTAGCTCCTCGACCTTCAGCGCCACCTTCGCCGCCGTTGCGTAACGGTCCCCACCCGCGATGCGGGTCACGCTGTAGGTCGCCTTGAGCGTGTCCTCAACTCCCACGGACACCGCGCTGTCGCCGCCGACGATGAAGCAATCCGTCACGCCAAGGTCCGAGAGCAGCGTGGTCACCTCGGCGGGTATCGCGTTCTTCTGCACGAGAAGGAGCGGTCCGTGAACCGCACCGGCAAGCGCAGAGGCAGCCAGCGCGTCCGGGAAGTTCTCGCCCGTGACGATGACGGCTGTATCAGCTGCGTCCATCTGCGAACGCCAGATCTGGCATGCCGTCTTGTAGCGGTCGGTGCCTTGGAGACGATCGAGCACCGGTACGGGGTGCTCGTAGGCGCCCATGTCGTGGCGCGCGGTGCCGTCGCCGTTGCCGTCGAGCGGGCGGTCCGCGCCGAGCAGGTCGTAGTCGAGCATAGACGCCGGGTCGCCCGTGTCGATGCACGGTGAGCCGTTGCGCAGCTGGTAGTCCACTGCATCGGTTGCCGAAACGAACAACGGGTCGGAATGGATGACGCCGGTTCCGGTGATGGCGTCATCGCTCATGCACGAGTACGTCGTGGAGGTCGGAAGCGGGCCGACCTCGTCGCCAGCGGCATCCCACACGATGCTGTCCCAGATCTCGATCGTCTGGAACCCTGCCGAGGTGAGGTGCAGCGTGTCGTTGCTGGTCACCGCGGTGTTCCCTGCGAATGTCGAGGAGTACACGGAGAGATCCGAGGTCTGAACCGAAAGGGCGCCGCCCCGCATGGCTGCTGTGCAGCGATCAAAGAGCGAGTTGTATATCTGGGCGAACCCGACGCCGTCGATGTATACGGCGCCGCCGACTCCCGCAGAGCACTGCGAGAACACGCTGTCGTTCAAGTAGAAGCCACCGGTTGACATGACCGCGATGGCGCCGCCCTGCCAGTTGTCACCACCGTGCGTGCCGATGAACGTGCAGTGATCGATCCCGACGGTGCTCTGGTAGATCTGAACGGCGCCCCCGCTTGTGAGAGCGCTGTCGCCGTTGAACGTGCACTCGGAGATCGATGCAATCGCCGCACTGCCGATGACCGTAACGCCACCACCGGCGTACCCGCCCGAGTTACCTTCGAAATCACACCCGACGATCGTCGCTTTCGCATTCTCAACGGAGATGCCGCCGCCGCTGTCTGTTGCGTGGTTGTCAGTGAATCTGCACCAGCGGACCGTTGGCCGGTTGTCGCCGGTCGTGTTCAGGATGCGGATGCCGCCGCCACGCTCGTTGGTGTTGCCGCCGGTGATAGCGAGGGATTCGAGACCTGTGCCACTCGTGCCGTTCTCGCAGTAGAACGCCGACTCGCCCGAGCCGCTTGCGTCTACCACTGAATCGAGACTGCCGGATATCCCGACGATCACGACGTCTTGCTGCATGACGATCGGGAAGGTCTCACCCGATGCAACGCTATACGTTCCCGGCGCAACGTACACGATGCCTCCGCCAGCCAGGAACGCTGCCGTGTCCCCCTTGCCGATCGTCTTGTACGGCGAGGTGGACGACCCATCGCCGGTCGTGTCGCTGCCCGTCGCGACATTCACATAGATGGAGGCGAATGCGTGCGCGGTGGGCACCTTGTACGGCACGACCAGTACGACCAGCAGGGCACAGAGCATGATGGAGAACGTGCGAACGGAACGATGCTCGCGATGCGACATGACAACCACTCCCCCAAGCAGGTGTCGACCAGTACATAGATGCTACCGCCCGGGGGCTGGTTTCTGTCAAACGTCAGAGGATGAGATGTCGCTTGGCGCGGGCCTCGGCGCCATAAGGTACACTCGGAAGTGGAAGGGGTGCGGAGCCACAGGTGGAATTCCCGGTACGTAAACAGCTTCTAGGCTATGCCGAGGCGACCCGTCAGGGGACGGGCGTCTTCTGGTTGCGGCTCAAGAAGTGGTTCCTCGCCGCATCGATCGTCGGCGTGCTCGTCGGCCTTGCAGTCACTGCGGTGCACTGGGTCGTCTACGAGGTCCTTTGGGGCGCGGTCTCGCAGTACGCGATGACCCCCTGGGGCACGCTGGTCTTCCCGGTGGTCGGACTTGGGCTCTCGGGATTCATCCTGCAGAAGTTCACGAAGAACCCCGACCTCCATGGCACCGAGGAGGTCATCGAGGTCTTCCATCACCATCGTGGCGTGTTCGACTACCGATCCGCACCGGCGAAGGTCATGGCCGCGGTGGCAACGCTCGGCTTCGGCGGAAGCGCCGGTCTTGAAGGGCCGAGCATCTACATCGGAGGCGTCGTCGGGTCGTTCGTGATGCGCAAGAGCAAGCGGCTCGGCTTCGACGAGAACGACGTGCGCACGCTCATGATCGCGGGTAGCGCAGCCGGAGTCGCCGCCATCTTCAAGGCGCCTCTTACCGGTATCGTGTTCGCGCTCGAAGTCCCGTATATGGACGACATGACCCGAGAAGCTCTCATCCCGTCGCTCGTGGCGAGCGTCTCGGCGTATCTGGTGCTGGTCGCGTTTCTCGGCGTGTCGCCGCTGTTCTACGTCGCCCAGCGCTATGCGATGACGACGAGCGATCTCGCCTGGGCTGTCGTGCTTGGCGTGGTAGTCGGACTACTGGCTCGCGTGTTCATCGCATCGTTCAAGGCAGCACAGCGGCTTGCCGCCCGAAGCGGGCTGCAGCTGTGGATGCGCACCGCGATCGGCGGCCTCGTGGTCGGGCTGCTCGGCCTCGTGGGACACCTGATCTACGGGAAGCCGATGGTGCTCGGTACCGGCTACGACCTCGTGCAGGGACTCGTCGGGGGCGGATTCTCCACCAGCGAAGCGTTCTGGCTGCTCATCCTCAAGACTGGCGCGATCGTTGCCACACTCGGCGCCGGAGCCGCTGGTGGCGTCTTCATCCCGATGATCGTGCTGGGCGCATCCGCGGGATCGTTGCTCGGCGGGCTGTTGCCGGCGGGCACGCCGGTGGCGCTCTTCCCGGTCGTCGGCATGGCGGCGTTCCTGGCCGCGGGCTACAACACGCCGATCGCCGCCGCCGCATTCATCGCCGAGTCCACAGGTGGCTCCGGGTACATCATCCCGGGTCTCGTTGGCGCTGCTGTGGCGTATGCGGTTGCAGGCAAGACGTCGATTTCTTCCAGCCAGCGCTGGCGGCGCGAGTCGCGGCTCGACCGCATGCTCGGCATCAAGGTCTCCGACATCATGACGCGTGACGTCATCGGCGTGCCCGAGAACATCACGCTCCGCGACTTCGTCAGCGACTACGTGGTCAAGCTCCGGCACAAGTCATTCCCGGTCATGGAAGGCAAGCACCTCATCGGGATGATCGGCCTCTCCGACGTGAACAAGTTCACCGCCGATGAGCGCGGTGTCATCCTCGTCTCCGAGGTGATGACCCGCGACGTCGCGACATCTCTGCCGGGCGATACCGTGCGCCGCGTTGTGGAGATCATGACCGAGGGGGATTTCGACCGCGTGCCGATCCTGGAGTCCGAGGACTCGGATCGGGTCATCGGCGTGGTGTCATCAACGGACATCGTCACCCTCGACGGCATCCTCGAGCCCGCGCAGGGTGCGAACGCATAGCGGTCGTCGGTCGGGCGCTGATCCGGGCCGCTGCAACATCGGAGTTTCCTCGGCAACCACCCGTGTGCTACCATTCGTTCTCGCGCACACGCGGGTGTGGCGGAATGGCAGACGCGCATGGTTCAGGTCCATGTGGGGGCAACCCCGTGAAGGTTCAACTCCTTTCACCCGCACCATAGAACACAAGAACGACCCCGGGATCTCTCCCGGGGTCGTTTTGCACTTCGGTCTTGATGTGGGGGCCTCTACCAGGCCGGAACCACGATTTCGTCCACAACGGGAGGCGGCTCCACGGTACCGGTCGGCTCCACCGTAGCGGTAGGCTCGACGGTGCCGGTTGGCTCCTCGGTCGGGGGGATCACCGGGGTGCCCGGCATGGTCGTGGGGTCGACGCCCAGCCAGCCCGCGAACTTGAGCCACACGCGCATCAAACCTGGCGGCACTTGCATCTTCGTTCCGGCCTCGATCTTGGCGAGCGCCTTCTCGATGTTGGCCGTGATCCGCGTGAACGCGTTGTTGACACCGGCACCGGGCGCGCTGGTCGCTTCGTCCGACTCCGGCAGCTCGGCGTCCTCGGTTCCATCCTCGGTCACCTTGGCTCCGTGAGCCTTCTGGTTGACCTTCGGCTGTTCGGTGATCGGCTCATGCTTCGTGGTCGCCTTCGCCTTGCCCTTGCTGGCCGCAGCCGACGTGTCGTTGCCGGTCGGCTTGCCGTTGCCCTTGCCTGCGTAGGCGAGCGCCGGGAAGGCGAGTGCCGCGACGAGCGCGACAGCGAGGATGATTATCATAGAGCGCTTCATCAGTACTCCCTTCGATGGGTCTGCTCTTCTCTCATCGTCATACGTACCAGCATCACTGAGCCCCAAAACGATGAACGCGCGATGGGGTGTCCATTTCGTGCTTGAGGCGACCGGTCTGGTACCGGTAGGTGTGAGCTTGAACACACACTGTCGCGGCAGTCCGGCGGTCGCGCTGCCGCGCGGCATCGCGTTATCATCACCGCGAGGACGTTTTCGGCCCGGAGGGGGATGCGACGGATGTTCTGCAACGAATGCGGCTCTGTGCTTAATGATGGCGCCAAGTTCTGCCCGCTCTGCGGCAAGCCCGCTCCTGCGGCCGTGGTGGCACCGGAGGCCCCTGCCGAGACGCCCGTCGCTGACGACATCACCGCGGTGATGCCAGCGATCGACGGCAGCGCGGACGTGACCGCCGAGATGCCAGTTACGCCGCCCGCGTATCCGCCTGCCTACGTGCAGCCTGCCGCGTACCCGCCGGCCGAGTACGCCCCCGCGTACGTCCAGCCTGCGCCCGCACGTACGCGCAGTGCCGCACCGATCATCATCGCGATCGTTCTGGTCGTGCTGCTCGTGATGGGCGGCGGCACGCTGTTGCTCCTCCGCTCGGGCATCC
Source organism: Actinobacteria bacterium HGW-Actinobacteria-1 (assembly GCA_002841355.1). GTDB lineage: Bacteria > Actinomycetota > Coriobacteriia > Anaerosomatales > Anaerosomataceae > UBA2286. The sequence goes on from PHFB01000019.1 coordinate 6,652, forward strand.
TTGGCGGAGGCACCGGGGCCAAGGTCGACGAGGGCACATCCGTCGATAGCGGTACCTCCGACGGCGGCGATTCGACCGATCCTGGAACGACAGACGGCACCACCACCGACGGTGGCGTGGTCGTCGGCAACGACACGCCGCCTACCGGCGACCCGGTCGATATCACGCCGCAAGGGTCGGCGCTCTCGGCAAGCTCGACGCTCAAGGGGTATCCGGCAAGTCAGCTCGTGGACCGCAAGCTCGACACGTGTTGGGCGGAAGGCGTCACCGGCTATGGGAGCGGCCAGAGCTTCTCCGCGAACCTAGGTGCCGAGAAGTGGCTTGCCGAGGTCCAGATCGTTCCCGGCTACCTGAAGTTCGACAGCGCCAACAGCGTCGATCGTTGGTACTCAAACGGTCGCGTGACGAAAGCGAAGCTCGTGTTCTCGGATGGGTCGGAAAGCAAGGCGTTCGATCTTGACCCGGACAGCAAAGGCTGGCAGATCGTGAAGCTTCCAAAGCCCGTCAAGACGAGCTCGGTGAAGGTCGTTATTCTCGGCACGGCTGCAGCGACGACCGGCACCGACCACGACGCCGAGGACACGTCGGTCTCGGAGATCAAGCTCCTGGGCTTCCCGATCTCGCAGTGATCAGCCGCCGATAAGCGTGGCCATCCGCTGCTCGTCGAGGGCGCGCACGTAGTCGAGTGTGAGCTGCCCGGCCTGGCGAACCTTGTCCCATTCCACGTGCGAGGCAACATCCTTCGTCGAGTGATAGACGGGGTCGTCGCGCCACTCGATCCACGCCGCAGGGATACCCGCCAGCTCGAACGGCTCGTGGTCGCTGTACCCGTACTTGCTCGGATCCTTCATGTAGGTGGCCGAGTAGCCGTTCGCCGAGCCGAACGCCAGCAGGTCCTTCTGGAGCGTCTGCGGGCCTTTGCCCATCGTCCGCACGCGGAACTCGGGACCGTAGCCGATCATGTCCACTGAGAGCATCGCCACGGTCGCGGCCTTCTCGGCGTCGCTCATGGCCTTCACATACGCGCGTGAGCCGTAGTGGTGATGATCCTGGTTGCTGTCGATCATCTCTTCGTCGCCGAACCATACGAACACGATGGTGGGGGCGAGCGGCTCGTCTTTGAGCTCCGCCGCGAGTGCAAGCAGCGCTGCCGAGCCGGTCCCGTTGTCGTTGGCGCCGGGGGAGGGCTTCTTGGTGTCGTAATGCCCGCCGAGGATGACGCGGCGCGATCCGGTTCCGGGCAGCTCGGCGATCACGTTCTGGCTGGTGCGCCCGTTGGGGAGCGAGAACTTCACGGTGGACGGGGCGTACCCCAGCTTCTCAAGCTCGGCCGAGATGTAGCTGGCTGCCTCGCGCTCGCCGTCGGTTCCCGCCTCACGAACGCCGATATCGCCGGCGAGCACCTCGACGTGCTTGCGGGCGAGATCGACGTCGAACTTCCCGATAACAGGTGCGGGCGCAGTTGGCTCCTCGGAGACGGGCGCCACGCTGGGCTCGACCGACGCAGTCGGCTCCGCCGTCTCGGTCGAAACCGCGGCGACGGCCGGCGCGCTCGACGCCGGCTCGTGCGGCCGCGAGATCAGCCAGACGCCGACCCCGACCGCAACGGCGACGCACACCGCGACCGCGGTGAGCAGGAGCGCCTTCTGTTGCCGCTTGCGCCGTGCCGCTTCACGCGCCAAGCGTGCCGCTCGGCGCGTGTCCGCGCCCGCTTCCTCGGGCATTGCAGATCCCTTCTTGTGGCGGACTCAGACGGCGGTGCGCTTCTTGCGGCTGAAGTTGAGCTTCATCGTGAGCAGTCGGTCGGAGCTGAAGATCCGTCCCGCGATCAGCACGAGCACCACGAACCAGGCAAGCTCGTAGAGCGCCCCGGTCACGACCGCCCCGGTGTTGCCGAGGAAGAGGTTGGGCGCGGCGAGGAACGCGTGCGAGAACGGGATCGCGAGCACGAGCGTGCGGGCGACGGGCGAGAGCGAGTTGATATCGATGAAGAGCGACAGGAAGTACGGCACCATCAACAGCACCATGAGCGGCGCCAGCAGCGACTGGACCGCCTTCACGTTCTCGGCGAACGCGCCGAGGATGAGCGCGAAGGCGAGCGCCACCAGGATCGCCCCGAACATCGACAGGCCAAGCAGCGCATAGTCGCCGACGCCGAGCGTGAGGCCGAGCTTATCGGCGAACGCTTGCGATGCAGCTTGCGCGGCCGCGCCCTCGGCACCGCCGAGGCCCTTCATGAGGCCGTCCATGTAGAAGCGCATGCCCACCATGTAGCCTGCAGCCGAAAGGAGCGCCACGAGTCCGGCCGCGACCATCTTCGCGGTGACGATCGCGGGGCGCGAGATCGGCATGGCGAGCAGTGTCTCGAGCGTCTTGTTCTCCTTCTCGGTGGCGATCGCGACCGCGACCATCTGCGCCGCGAAGATCACCACGATGAACAGCACGATCGGAACGAAGGTCGTCTGGCTCGTGATGAAGCCCATGACGACGTCGGGGCTCACGTCGGCCTGCTTGTCGCCGATGAGCACGTGGTCGCGGACCTGGAGTGGGTTCTCAAGGAAGGCGGCGTCAAGGTTGGGCGCGCTGCCTCCCACCGTCTCTCGCGCCACCGCCTGCTCCACGGCCGCGAGCGCCGCCGAGAGCGTGCTGCTGTCCTGTCCGGCCATGAACGAAAACGTCCGGATCACCGAGTAGACATCGAGCGGCGCCGGCTTGCCTGCTGCGAGCGATGCGCCGTACCCCTTCGGCACGACGAGCAGCAGCGTGCCGCCGTTGCCCGAGAGCTCGGTGGTTGCGGCCGCCGGGTCGGTGGTGGTGACGCGGTCGATCTTGAAGCCCGCCTGCTCGACTGCGCCCTGCAGTGCAGCGGATGCGGCGCTCTTGTCGAGGTCGAGCAGCGCAAGACGCCGGTTCGCCTGTGCCTCGGTGCCCTGCGAGCCCACGATGTTGCCGATGAACATGAACATCACGATGGTGATGGCGAACGGCAACAGGATCTGCGGTGTCACGAGTTCCTTGATCTCCTTGCGCAGCAGCACCCAGAAGCGTCTCATCGGGCCACCTCCGCGAAGACTTCCTCAAGGTTCTGCGCCGAGTACCGCGCTTTCAGCTCGGCCGGCGTGCCGGTCGCGTGGATGACGCCTTCGTTGATGATCGCGACTCTGTCCGAGAGGTATTCGATCTCAAGCATGTTGTGGCTCGAGAGCAACACGGCCATGCCGTGACGGGTGAACTCCTTGACGGTGTCACGGATATCGAGCGCGCCGAGCACGTCGAGGCCGCTTGTCGGCTCATCGAGGATCGCGAGCTTCGGCCTGGTCATGATCGACCGCGCGAGCAGCAGCTTGCGCGTCATGCCTTTGCTGTACGTCCCAAGCTTGTCGCCGAGACGATCGCCGAGTCCGGATATCTCTCCGGCGGCCTTCACGCTTTCTGCCTGATCCGCCGGGTCCTCGAAGAACACCTCGGCCATGAACTTGAGGTAGTCGCGACCCTTCATGCTCTTGTAGGCGCCGGCTTCCTCGGGAAGGTAGCTGAGGCGCTCTCGCGCTTTCGCCGGCTCCTTCACCACGTCGATACCGTCCAGCGTGATGGCGCCGGACGTCGGCTGCAGGATGGTTGCGACCATCCGAAGTGTCGTGGTCTTGCCAGCCCCGTTTGGGCCGATGAGCGCGAAGACCTCACCTGCCTGCACGCTGAAGTCGATCCCTTTGACCGCCTCAAGCTGCCCGTATCGCTTCCGTAGATCCTTGACCTCGAGTATGTCGCCCACACGCGTCCCCTCCTAGGCGTCGACCAACACAATTGAACCACAGCTGGCGGAAGTGGTGTCCCGAGGAGTGAGCGCTACCAGTTTCTGGTGAACCGAACGACTTGCCGCGGGTATAGAGACAGAAGGTTCCGCTTCAGAAGGGGTCTTCCATGTCGCCGCTCAAGCTCATCGGTTTGTACGCCATCACGATCGTTGTCTTCCTCGGCATCGATTTCGTGTGGCTGTCTGTCATGGGCGATCGCTTCTATCGCGCACAGCTCGGCGACCTGATGCGGCCATCTCCGGACCTTACCGTCGCGCTCGTCTTCTACCTCGTGTACGTGGTCGGAGCCCTCGCGCTGGTCGTGCTTCCGGCGGTCGAGAAGGGTTCCCTCGCGCAGGCTGTCTTCGGCGGTGCGCTGCTCGGACTGGTCGCCTACGGCACGTACGACATCACCAACCTCTCCACCATCGTCGGCTGGCCGAGAATCGTCGCGGTCGTCGACCTCATCTGGGGCACCACGCTCACCGCGGTCGTGTCGACCGCCGGGTACTTCGTCGCACGCTGGCTGGGGTGAGGCCGGCCGCATAACTCCGTCACCGGAGCCGCGCCCGCCCCTGGGCGCTGCCTCCGCGCGCCAAAATGTCCTTGGTTCCGTGTAAACTCGTGTTCGTCGAAGCGACGTGCACAACGTGATTGGGGGAGATCGTGGAAGCAATCGTCAGCTTGGTAGGCGCCGCCGGCGCAGTGATCTTCGGGCTATTCATCTTCTTCTGGCTGGCCTGGATCCTGCTCGGTGTCCGCATCATCAGATCGGACCGTGTGGGCATCGTCGAGAAGTGGTGGTCGCCCAAGGGTTCGCTCAAGGACAACATCATCGCGCTCAAGGGCGAAGCCGGCTATCAGCCGGAAGTCCTTCGCGGTGGCATCCACTTCCGCACGCCGCTGATGTACCGCGTGCATGTGATGCCGCTCATCACCATCCCGCAGGGAAAGATCGGCTACGTGTTCTCGCGCGACGGCGAGCCGCTCGAGCCCGAGCAGACGCTGGCCCGCCTGGTCGACTGCAACTACTACCAGGACGTGCGCTCGTTCTTCGCGAACGGTGGACAGCGTGGCCCACAGCGCCAGATCCTGCGTGAAGGTACATATGCGTTCAACCTCGCGCAGTTCGTCGTGATCACCGAGAGCCGCACGTTCTTCCTGCCGATGGGCAGCAAGGAAGAGGAGATGACCATCTCGTCGATGGCCACATACCTCCACAGCCTCGGTGGCTTCGACCCCGTCATCATCCGCGGTGCCGATGACCGTACCGGTATCGTCACGATCCACGACGGTCCTTCGCTGCCGATGGGCGACATCATCGCGCCGGCCGTTGGCGACAAGGCAACGGACCCCAACTACCACAACAACTTCCAGAACCCCGAGAAGTTCCTGGCCGCAGGCGGCTACCGTGGCCGTCAGTACCAGGTCCTGACCGAGGGCACGTACTTCATCAACCGGCTCTTCGGTACTGTTGAGGTCATCCCGAAGGTCACGGTCGCGGTTGGTTTCGCGGGCGTCGTCGTCAGCTACATCGGCCCCAAGGGCACCGATACGTCGGGCGAGGAGTATCGCCACGGCGAGCTTGTCGCACCCGGAAACCGTGGTGTCTGGAACGAGGCGCTCCTGCCCGGCAAGTACGCGTTCAACACGTACGCCGGCGCGATCGTCATGGTTCCGACGACCAACATCATCCTCAAGTGGGTGCGTGGCGAGACCGGTGAGCACCACTACGACGAGAACCTGGCCGAGGTGAACCTGATCACCAAGGACGCGTTCGAGCCGCTGCTGCCCCTCTCGGTGGTCATCCACATCGACTACAAGAAGGCGCCGCTCGTCATCCAGCGCTTCGGCGACATCAAGATGCTCGTCAACCAGACGCTCGACCCGATGGTCTCCGCGTACTTCAAGAACATCGGCCAGACGAAGACGATCATCGAGCTCATCCAGCAGCGCTCTGAGATCCAGAAGACCTCATCGATCGAGATGCAGGAGAAGTTCGGTCACTACAACCTTGAGCTCGAAGAGGTCCTCATCGGCACACCGCACTCGTCTGCGGGTGACGACAAGATCGAGACGATCCTCATGCAGCTCCGTGATCGCCAAATTGCCTACGAGAAGCTTGAGACCTTCGAGAAGCAGCGCATCGCCTCGGACAAGGAGCGCGAGCTCAAAGAAGCACAGTCCGTTGCCGAGCAGCAGACGGCGCTCACGCAGTCGCAGATCAACATCCAGGTGCAGGAGAACCAGGCCCGCGCCGATCTGCAGCGTGCCGTTCAGGACGCCGAGCGTGTGCGTACGCTCGCGAAGGCTGACGCCGATCGCGTGAAGACGCTCGCATCCGGTGACGCCGAGAAGGTCAAGCTCATGGCCGAGGCAGACGCCAAGAAGGTCGAGATGATGGCCCAGGCAGACGCCACGCGCGTGAAGAAGATCGGTGAGGCCGACGCCCTGCGGGTGAAGCTCATCGCTCAGGCAGACGCCGAGAAGGAAGCCAAGGTCGGTGTTGGTAAGGCAATCGCCATCGACGAACAGGTCAAGGCGTACGGCGGCCCGCAGCTCCAGCTCATGCAGGACGTCATGACGAAGCTTGCAACGGCGATCGAGACCTCGAAGGTGCCGATCGTTCCGAGCACAGTCGTGAACATGAGCGGCGGCGGCGAGGGTGGCGGAGACGGCGCGAACATGAACGCGTTCGGGCTGCTCATGTCGCTCATGGCGACCGACAAGCTCGGCGACTTCACCGCTGCGGCGGAGCGCATCGCCGACCCGGCGCAGGCCGAGATGGTTGCGAGCATCAAGCAGCAGCTGCGTGACCAGGCTGCTGCAGCGGCCGAGGGTGACAAGGCGGCTCCCAAGAAGCCGGTGCCGGACGCAGAAGTCTAGCTTCCACGCTCTGTGAATCAGGAGAGGCCCCGCTTCGGCGGGGCCTCTCCGTTCGATGTGACCCGCACGGGTTTGCGTACTGTATGATAGGCGCCACGCTGACCAGGGCCGGCATACCCGGCAGCGCGACCCGGGGCCGTTCATCGCCGGAAGGCAGGGAATAGCTCACGGGCGTCGAAGCAAGGGGTGAGATCCAGCTAAGCGAGACCTGCAAGCGTCTGAACCGCCCCGTGTGGAGGACCTGAATGCTTTCGGAACGGACCATCACCGCCGCCCTGCGGCTTCTCAACAAGAGCTACCTGTACACCGAGCCGGTCGACCTTCCGCGCCTTCCCGGGCCGCGCGAGGGACATGGCTACACCCTGTACGCACACGTGCCGTTCTGCGAGCGGCTCTGCCCGTACTGCTCGTTCAACCGGTTCCTGTACCACGAGGACCGCGCACGGACCTACTTCACGCACCTGCGCACCGAGATGCGCATGGTCGCCGATATGGGGTACGACTTCGCGTCGCTCTATATCGGTGGCGGCACGCCAACGATCCTCATCGACGAACTTTGCGAGACCATCGATCTTGCGCGCTCGCTCTTCCCGGGAATCGGTGAGGTCTCCGCTGAGACAAGCCCGAATCACCTTACCGAGAAGACCATTCTCGCGCTGAAGCACCGCGTCCAGCGTCTGTCGGTGGGCGTTCAGTCCTTCGACGACATGCTGCTGCAGCAGATGGCTCGCTACGACAAGTACGGCTGCGGTCAGGAAGTCTTCGAGACGGTGAAGGCTGCGGCCGGCGAGTTCCATTCGCTCAACGTCGATATGATCTTCAACTTCCCAAGTCAGACCATGCAGATGCTCGAGCACGACATCGAGCTTGTGCGCGCGACCGGTGCCAACCAAACCACGTTCTACCCGCTGATGGCATCGCCGAAGATGCGAGGTGAGCTGGCGCGCACCATCGGGCAGATCGACTATCCGCGCGAAGTCGAGTTCTACCGCACCATCTGTGAGGGTCTCGCTCCCGAGTTTGAGAACTCCTCGGCATGGACGTTCTCGCAGGAGAAGGGCTCCATGATCGACGAGTACATCGTCGATCATGAAGAGTACCTGGGAATCGGATCCGGCGCGCTGTCATTCCTCGATGGGCGCATCTACCACAACACGTTCTCGCTGCACGATTACGAGCGGCGCATCACTGAAGGCCGGATGGCGGTAGCGAAGGCGGGCCGGCCGTACAGCCGCATCGCGCGCATGCGCTACCGCTTCGTGACCGACCTGTTCGGGCTGCGACTCGACAAGGATCGGTTCCGCAGGGACTTCGGCGTTCCGATCGAAGTGGGTCTGCCTGCCGAGATGGCGTTCATGCACCTCTCAGGCGGCATCGCCTCCGATGACGGACACACGCTGACGCTTTCCGACAAGGGACGCTATCTGCTGCTCGTGATGATGCGGGAGACACTTGCCTCTTCGAATGATATTCGCGATCACGAGCGAACGCTTCTGCCTGCCGACGAGAAGATGCTACTGTTCGATAACCAGCATCCTTGCGAGGTAGTTGCGACCGCCGAGGAGTGTCTCGCGGCAAGCTAGGGTCGCTGGCGCCGGGCCGGTACTCGGAGCAAGACGAGGAGCGATGAGCGACAGCACTGCATCTTCAGCGACCGCTGACATGCCGCGTGGTTCCACGCTTGCGAACTACATCGCACTGACGAAGCCGAAGCAGACCGCGCTTCTGTTGGCGACTGCCGTGGGGGCGTACGTCCTCACCGCCTCGCCGAATCTCGACTGGGTCCGAGGAGCCGTAGGTATGCTCGCGCTGGGACTCGCGGTCTCCGGCTGCACGGTTCTCAACATGGTCCTTGATCGCGATATCGATGCGATGATGGGCAGAACCGCTGCCCGCCCGTTGCCCGGCGGCGATGTCGACGTTCGCGCGGCCACGCTGTTCGGCATGGTCATCTCGGTGGCGGGCGTCGTCATTGCCGCGTTCTTCTCTCTGACGTTCTGGGTGGTCGTAGGAAGCGGCTTGTTCTTCGATCTCATCGTCTACACGATGTGGTTGAAGCGCCGGACGCCGCTTTCTATCCTCTTCGGCGGTATCTCCGGCGGCATGCCCGCGCTGGCAGGCAGGGTGCTGGCGCTCGGTCATGTCGATCTTGTCGGCATCCTGCTCGCTGCCGGCGTGGTGCTGTGGATCCCGTCGCATATCCTCACATTGGCGCTTCGCTATCAGGCGGAATATGCCGAGGCGGACGTCCCCGTTTGGCCGAGGATCTACGGCGCGGATGCGACCCGGCGCGTGATCGCCGCCGCCACGCTTCTTGCCGCGATCGTGTTGATGACCGCTGGCGTGCTCGAGCATATCGCCCTGCCGGCACTGCTGCTCCTCGGCATTCTTGGGGCGACTATCTGCGGACTTGCGGTGTATGGGCTCGTCCGTCCTTCCGAGCGCACCAACTGGCTGCTGTTCAAAGGTGCTTCGGTGTACATGCTCGGCGCGTTCGTGTGTCTCACTTTTGGCGCCATTCTCTAGCGACCGTTCGGCGACGGGAGCAGCGCACCGCTGGCCGTTGGGCGTATTATCGCGGTGTGGTGAGGGGACTCGCGAGAGGACACACAGATGCCGGAAGTGAACGAACCGCTCGGATTCAGTGAGAGTTTCTCCACGGAGCACGCGCAGCGCATGCTGGACTTCTACTCCAAGACGCTCCTCGCGCTCGGCTACAAAGCCGAGGCGTACCCGGAGATCGAGGAGCATGTTGGCGGGAGGAAGTTCGAGACGCCGAAGTACCAGACGTTGTGTCATGCGATGTGGATGATCGACCGTACCCGGGAGTTCCTGCGCGGGGGCCGTTTCGCGAAGGTGTACCGTTGGATCGGGATGATTCAGGGCATTCTCTTCATGAACGGCGTGTTCAGTCTTGCAGAGCTCAAGCAGCACAACCGATTCGACATTCCGGAATCGGTTCCGTACCGGAATCACAGCTAGCAGCAGGGAGCACCACGTGGACGCCTTCTCGCCCATCAAAGGCAAATGCCGCTTCTGGCGCGAGCAGGCGCACATCGATGACGTCTGGGACACTTCGCTCAAGAAGGAAGACAAGCGCGTTGTATGCACGTGCTTCGTCGAGGGCGATATGTGGCAGATGCCAGCCAAGGAAACGCCCGCGGACTGTCCGAAGCGGAACAGCTGCCGCTACTACGTACGCAGCTGAGGAACAAAACAGCGGCCCTCGGGAATCCCGAGAGCCGCTGCCGGTAGCCGTTCGACGTCCTTCGTGAGCAGAGATCGTGCGTCGCTCGGCGAATCCGTATGTTGTCAGGCGTACGTGCCTGTGACCTTGACCTGGTATCCTGCGCCGTTACAGCCCGGACACGTGCGGTGCTGCTTGTCTCCGGTGTTCACGGTGACCGCGACCACCTTGTTGCCCTTGCAGACCGGGCAGGTCTCTTTTCTGACCATCTCGCACCTCCTAAGAACGATGCCGAGATCGTTAAAGCAAGGTGCATGCCAGATGATGGTACGTTAACGCCCGCGAGATTGTCACCTCGCGGGCGTTAACGGGTTCTTGTGACGATGCTAGTTACATGGAGTCCTTCGCGGTCTCCTCGAGCGCCTTGTCGATCTGCCGGCGTAGTGCGGGCGGCAGGCCGGGAATCTCCAGATCGAGGAACCCGCGGGTGATCATCGAGACGGCCTCATCCTTGGGGACCCCGCGGCTCATCAGGTAGAAGATCTCCTCGGCGGCGATCGGCGAGATGGCCGCCTCGTGGCTGAGCTCGGCGCCGGGGGCGCCTTCGCTGGCGAGGTCGGGAATCGCCCACTGCGTAGATTCGGCGGACTGCACCATGCCGCGGCAGTCGAGGTGCGCCTTGCAGTCGTTCGTGCGGCCGATGAGGCGTCCGCGGCTGTAGACGATAGAGCGGTCGCGGCTCACCGTGCGGGCGATCGCCTCGGACCGCGAGCCCGAACCCTCCATGATGGACTCGGAGCCGATGTCGATGTAGCTGTCTTCAAGGCCGTAGACGATCGAGTTGAACACGGCGCGCGAGCGGTCGCCTTCAAGCTTGGCAACCGGGAAGCTCTGAATCGACTTCACCGGCTTCATGAGCACGTAGTTGTTCACGTACGTGGCGTCTTCCTCGAGCACGATGGCGGTACGCGGGCGCACGTCGAAGTCCTCGGCCCAGTTGTGGATCATCGTGAAGGTGAGCTTCGCGCCCTTGCGGATGTAGAACTCCGAGATGCCCGCGTGCAGGCCCTCGCGGACCTTCGGGTGAATGGTGCACCCGGTGATGACGGTGGCCTCGGAGCCTTCCTCCATGACGATGACGTTGTGCACGTTCTGCGTGATGTTGTTCTCGCTCACGAAGAGGCATGCCTGGATCGGCTTATCGATCTTCTGACCGGGCAGCACGCGAATGAAATACCCCTCGGTCTCCTGCAGCGCGACGAGCGCGGTGTACTTGTCCTTGTCGGGAGCGACCGCGCGCCAGTAGTACTGCTCGTACATGAGGTCGGGGTAGAGCTCCACGGCCTCTTTGGTGCTCATGATCTCGAGCTTGCCGCCGTACATCTCGGTGACGCGCTGGTAGATGGGGGAGCGGTCGACCTGGAAGTACGAGCCCGAGCGACCCTCTTCCGAAGCGTCGATGCCCACGCCGAGCGCGACTTCCTTCATCTGCTTGTCGAGCGCCTCAAGTGACTCGACCGACTCGGCGTCTTTTGCTGCGTTGAACGCCGAGAGGTCCAGGTCCGGACCGTACGCGGCCTTCTTGTCGCGGGCCGCTTCGGCGAGCGCGCGAATCTCTGCCTTGCGTGCTGCTACCTCTGACATATCGCACACTCCACACACTTGTCGTAGCCATGCTTGCCGATCTCGCCGATCAGATCGCGCGGGTTACCCTTGCACGCGAGCTTGCCGTTGTAGAGCACGTGGCCGATGTCGGCGTTCACGTACTCCAGGATGTGACCGGTGTGCGTGACGATGAGCCCCGAGCGCGTGCCCTTGCCGACCCGCTCGGCCTTGAGCAGCCGCGTCATCGCACCGCCCACGACAGCGATGTTGTCGAGGTCGACGCCCGACTCGGGCTCATCGAAGAGCGTGAGGTCGGGTGCCTGTGCGAGCAGCTGGGCCATCTCGGAGCGCTTCATCTCGCCGCCGGAGAAGCCCATGTTCACGTCGCGATCGATCATGCGCTCGAGTGTGAGCTCGCCGATGACGTCGGCCATCGCGCCCTCGTCGAACGAGTCGCCGCCGGCGACCTGGATGAGCTGCTTGAGCTTGATGCCCCGCACGGCCGGTGGGCGCTGAAATGCGACGCCGATGCCGAGGCGGGCGCGCTCGTCGATCTCGAGACCGGCGAGGTCGGTGCCTTTGAACAGGATGCGACCTGCGGTGATGCGATAGCCGGGCAAGCCGACGATCGTGTTGAGCAGGGTGGTCTTGCCGCCACCGTTCGGACCGAGGAGCACGTGCGTCTCGCCTTCGGCGATGACCAGGTCGACGCCGCGAAGGATCTCGCGATCGCCAACGCTCACATGAAGTCCCTCGACCTGAAGCAGGGGCGCGGTGCTGTCGACAGACATGCGACACCTCGTTCCGTTCAGGGGAATTGACGTGCGAGGCGAAGCCTCTCGAAGCAATCTACCCCAACCGTGGTGCCGAAGACCACACTGCGACCCCCGTCCGGTACGATTGCCCGAGGAGGTGCGGCGTGAGCGATAGGGACATCCAGGCATTTCGTGAGTTGGTCCTCGGCTACTACGAGGAGCATAGCCGAGACCTGCCGTGGCGCCGTACGCGCGACCCGTACGCGATTCTCGTCTCCGAGGTGATGCTCCAGCAGACGCAGGTGCCGCGCGTCATCCCCAAGTACGAGGCGTTTCTCGGCGCGTTTCCAGACGTGGAGGTGCTCGCCTCGGCGGAGCTGGCCGAGGTGCTGGCGGCGTGGTCGGGGCTTGGCTACAACCGCCGCGCGAAGTCGCTCAAGCAAGCTGCCGAGACGATCGTGGCCGAGTATGGCGGCCGGGTGCCGGGCACTGTCGAGGGGCTGACCGCGCTGCCGGGCATCGGCTTCGCGACAGCCGCGCAGATCCTCGCGTTCGCATTTGACGTGGCGGTGCCGTTCATCGAGACCAACATCCGCTCGGTCTACATCCACGAGTTCTTTGGGGACGCCGAGGGCATCCCGGACAGCGCGATCCTGCCGCTTGTGGAAGCCACGCTCGACCATGACGACCCGCGCACCTGGTACTACGCGATCATGGACTACGGCACGCACCTGAAGTCGACGCTCCCGAACCCGTCGCGCCGCAGCGCGCACCACACGAAGCAATCGCGGTTCGAGGGTTCCATGCGGCAGGTGCGCGGCGCGCTCTTGCGCGAGATCACGGCCCGGCCGGGGCAGAGCGTGGCGAAGCTGGCGGACACGACGGGTTTCGAGGCCGACCGAGTGGAGTCGGCGCTCGAAGCACTTGCGACCGAGGGCTTCCTGATCGCCGAGGATGGGTGCTACCGAATCGCGTGAGCCCTGGCGATGTGTGACGGATTCACGTCTCGGCCGCTCGTCGGATTCGCATAATCTCCCAGGTGCTGGAAGCCGATGAAACCTGTAGATCCCAAAGGGCGCTCCTTACGGGGCGCTAGCGCCGAGACCGTCGCCGCGGGCGCTGGAAAGAATCTGTCGACGACGGCAAGGACCCGCCGGATGCCCCTCCGGTGGGTTCTTCTTTCTGAGAGGCTCAGTCTTCGATGCCGAGCAGCGCGCGTGCCTCGGCGGTCAGCGCGGCAGCGACTTCAGCGACCGCTCGCCCGGTTGCCTGCGCGATGCGCGCTACATCGTCGAACTCGGGACGCACACCGCGCAGGTCGCCCAGACGCCAGGTCTTCACGCGGACGCGGCCGAGCGACGTGTCGAGCTCGACGACCTCGCGATCCGCGATGAAGCGCACGGTGGGGTCGATGCGCACACCGAGCGTGCCCGTCTCGGCGATGAGCCGTGCCGAGAGCGCGGCCGCTTCATCCGGCATCGTGAGCGCGCTCAGCGTGACCGCGGCGCGACCCTTCTTCATGACGATCGGCGTCTGCCAGACGTCGAGCGCACCCGCTTCCAGCAGTCGTTCCGCCGCGTATGCGAGGTGCTCCGCCGAGAGGTGGTCGACGTTGCTCTCGAGGATGACGACCGCCTCGGCACCAGATTCGAGCGCCGGGGGGAGGGTGGCGTCGCCGATGAGGATGCGCGTGACGTTCGGTACGCCGAGGTCGCGTGTGCCCGCGCCGGTGCCGGCTGCGCGCACCGTCATCGGGGGGAGCGCGCCGTACTCGCTCACGAACGCTCGCAGAAGCGCCGCACCTGTGGGCGTGGTGAGCTCGCCGACGATGCCGCCATCGCAGACTACGACGCCTTCGAGTAGTGCTGCGGTCGCGGGAGCGGGTACCGGCAGCGTGCCGTGTGAGCACTCGATCGTGCCGCTTCCGACCGCCACCGGCGAGGCGACGATGCGCTCGATGCCGAGCGCATCGATGCCGGCCGCAACGCCGACGATGTCGACGATCGTGTCGGCAGCGCCTACCTCGTGGAAGTGCACCTTGTCGAGCGGCACGCCGTGGACGCGGGCTTCCGCCTCGGCGAGGAGGGTGAAAGCGTGGATGGCGCTTACACGTACCGTGTAAGCAAGACCTTCGGCGCCCTCGAGCATCGCCTTGATGTCGCTCCAGTGGCGCCAGCGGGCATCCTCGGCCTGGGCGACCTCGATGCCGGTCGCTGCGATGCCTGCCGATCGCACATCACGTGCGTCGACCGCGTCGGCAAGGCCGAGCGGTGCAAGCGTCTCACGCAGTGCTTCGACGGTGAATCCGGCATCGATGAGCGCTCCGAGGAACTTGTCGCCAGAGATGCCGGTCGAGCAGTCGAGGTACGCGATCATCAGGCCTCGCCGGCAGCAGCGTGGTTGATACGGCTTGCGAGCGCTGCGGCTCCGAAGCCGTTGTCGATGTTCACCACACCCACGCCCGAGGCACACGAGTTCAGCATCGTGAGCAGGGCAGCAACGCCGCCGAAGCTTGCTCCGTAGCCAACCGAGGTCGGCACCGCCACGACCGGACACGTGACGAGTCCCGCAACGAGGGAAGGCAGTGCGCCCTCCATACCCGCGACGGCGATGATCACGTTCGCGTCGCGCAGCACGTCCTGGTGCGCAAGCAGCCGGTGGATTCCAGCGACGCCCACGTCATACACCCGCGTCACGCGATTGCCCATCACCTCGGCCGAGATGGCGGCCTCCTCGGCCACCGGATGATCGGCGGTGCCGCCCGAGGCGACCACGATGTGACCGTGCTGTGGACGGGGGTCGCGCCGGTCGACAACGATCAGTCGTGCTTCCTCGAAGTAGCGCGCGTCGAGCGCGACCTGCCCTACCGACTGGAAGTGCGAAGCGCTCGCCCGCGTTCCGAGGAAGACGGCGCCGTGTTCGAGCAACTCGCGCGCGATCGAGCGAACCTGTGAGGGAGACTTGCCCTCACAGAAGACGACCTCGGGAAAACCGCAGCGAAGCTCGCGATGATGGTCGACCTTCGCATGGCCAAGGTCGGCGAAGGGCAACGTGCCGAGGCGTGAGAGTGCTTCCTCGGCGGAGGTGTCGCCGGCCGCCACGGCGTCAAGAAGTTCGCGAAGGGTATCCGGGTCCATGAAAGCTCCTGAAGCGAGATGCCGATATTGTATGTGTAGCCGCTTGGGCGACCACCCTAGAGGTTATACTCTTTCCCAAGGTCAGCCGCTATGAGGAGTCATTGCTTGAGGACCGGGATGCGCAGGCGGGTCGATATCGACGGCGAGACCTATCTCGTCGCCAGGATAGCGAGCGCGCTCTTCGTTCTCGGCGTCTATATCGTGTGGCTTCGTCCCACGCTTGCTCCGAGAGACAACACGGCGTACTTCTGGGGCGCGGCGCTCTGGGTTATCGCCACGGTGATGACCGTTGCGCTTCGTCTCACCCGCAAAGGTGCGGGAGCCAAGAAGACGCTTCTCGTGACGCTGCCGTTCGACCTCGTCGCCCTTGCGCTTCTCGCTATGGCGACGTGGAAGTACGAGGATCCGTTCTACGCCTTCTACGTGGGTATAGCCGCTGTCTACGCGACTGTGTTCAAGCGCACCCGGGCGTGGGTTTATGCGGGGCTGTTCGTGGTCTCGTACCTGGCGGCGCACGTGACGATGTCACACTGGATGATCGAGCCTGGCGCATACGAGCTTGTCGTGATGAAGGCTGCCACGATACTGCTGCTTGGCTGGTCGGTCAGTCTCGTTATGGAGCAGCAGCTGGATCGGCAGTCGGCGCTCGAAGGCCGCAGCAGAGAGGTCGTCGACCTCAACCGGCAGCTTGAGCGAAGCGTGGCCGAGCTGCAGGCCATCTCGGAGATCTCCGAGATCATCCACTCCACGCTCGACTTCGACAGCGTCGGTCCGATCGTCATCGACATCCTGCAGAAGGTCATCGACATACCCGCAGCGTGCATCTTCGTGATCGACAAGGCGAAGCAGCAGACGCTGTTCAGCGCGAGCAAGGGGCTGCGTAGCGAGAGCACGTACACGTATAGCGGTCCCGGCCTCATCGCCGAGGCGGAGCTCGATCAGGACGAGCATTTCTCCTGCATGGAGCTTCTCGACCACAACGAGATGCTCGTGGTCTTCTGCGCAGACGCGCGGCACATCGACGGGCTTGAGAGCGACGACCGCATGGTGCTCTCGGCAGTCGCGTCCGAATTGGTCGTGGCCGTGGAGAACTCGCGGCTCTACAAGCTGACGAAGCGACTCTCGATCACCGATGAGTTGACCGATCTCTACAACTACCGCTATCTGCAGCAGAGGCTCGACGACGAGATCGGGCGTGCCAAGCGCTATGGCAAGACGCTGTCGTTCCTCATGCTCGACATGGACGACTTCAAGGCGATCAACGACACGCACGGACACTTGGTGGGCGACGCGGTTCTGGCCGAGCTCGGGCAGGTCATGAAGACCACCGTCCGAGAAGTCGACGTCGTCGCACGCTACGGCGGCGAGGAGTTCTCGGTGTTGCTACCCGAGACCGACGCGGCAGGCGCTTTCATTGTTGCCGAGAAGATCCGCGAAGCAGTCGCCCTCCACAAGTTCATGGATGAGGATGGCGAGCGCAGCGTTCGCGCGACGGTCAGCATCGGGCTCGCGAACTTCCCCGTGCATGCAGAGGACAAAGAATCGCTCCTGCGTGCTGCGGACGATGCCGTGTATCAGGCGAAGACGATGGGCAAGGATCGCGTTCGCGCTCCGCATATCCGGATGACCCGGCTCGGGCGTCCTACAGCAGTGCCCGCCCCGTCTGAAGGAGAGTTGGAGTCATGACGAAGGTTGCGTTCCTCGGTCCGGCGGGCACGTTCTCGGAAGAGGCGCTGCTCTCTCTTGGCCTCCCCGAAGTAGAGCCGGTGTCGTGCACGACCATCGGTGAGGTGTTCGAGGCTGTCGACCGTGGCCGAGCAGACCTTGGCGTGGCTCCTATCGAGAACTCGATCGAAGGCTCGGTTCCGGCAACGCTCGACGGGCTCGTGTTCGACACTCAGTTGGAGATCCAGGACGAGCTCGTGCTCGACATCCACTTCTCGCTCCTTGTCGCTCCCGGCACAAAGATGGCCGAGGTCACCTCGATCGTCGCGCACCCGCAGGCGAGCGGCCAGTGTCGTCGGTGGCTGGAGCGCAACCTTCCCGGCCGCCCGATCGTAGCCGCCAACTCGAACGCTGAGGCCGTTCAGACGGCCGTTGCCACGCCGGGTGCCGCGGCGCTCGGCACGGCACTTGCGGCCGAGCTCTACGGCGCCGAGGTCCTGCACGCCAACGTGGAGGACTACGCCGGCAACCAGACGCGGTTCGTCGTGATCGGACGCGGAATCCGCGAGCGCACCGGGCATGACAAGACGTCGCTGGCGCTGTTCATGAAGAAGGACAAGCCTGGCGCTCTCCTGATGATCCTCTCGGAGTTCGCCTACGGCGAGATCAACCTCACCAAGATCCAGAGCCGACCCACCAAGCGGCAGCTCGGTGACTACATGTTCTTCATCGACTGCGAGGGCCACATCGAAGACGCGCACGTGCGCCTCGCCCTCGACTGCCTGCGCCTCAAGCTGCGCGAAGTGAAGATCCTCGGCAGCTACCCGAAGGCGAAGTAGACAGACTCCACGTTTGCCCAGCAGGGCACCGGTCTGTCCTTAATGATAAGCAATAGCGATAGAATCTATACAGAGCTGTGATACGATACCCGCCGAGGCACGTAACGAGCACCACCGTGGGGGGAGAAGGGGGCGGCCTGTGAATCGAGCAGTCTGATCGGTTCGTTCCGTGCCGTGTGCATGGGGCACACGAGACACACGGTCACCTTCGGAAGGAGGGACGCGATGCGCGAAGCATCGACCCGGCTGGCGGATTCCCTGCTGGCCCGGGGAGTCACACGACGTGACTTCCTGAAGTACTGCGGTTCGGTCGCCGTTGCTGTTGGGCTTGCCGAGACGGCGGCTCCGCAGATAGCCGCGGCGCTTGAAAGCGCCTCGGCGCTGAAGCCTGTCGTTTGGCTTGAGGCTGGATCCTGTAGCGGGTGCACAGAATCGGTAGCCCAGGCTGACAGCCCGGATATCGCGACGATCGTTCTCGATATCCTGTCGATCAACTACTCGGAGACCCTGATGGCCGGCGCCGGCTATTCGGCCGAGGCAGCGAAAGAGGAGACCATCAAGGCCGGTGGCTACATCCTGATCTATGAGGGTGCAGTCATGACGGGATGGGGCGGCGACGCACTAGTCATCGCCGGCAAGAAGGGAACTGACGAGCTCAAAGAGGCAGCCGAGAACGCCGAGGCGATCGTTGCGGTGGGCTCATGCGCGGTCGATGGCGGATTCGTTTCGCAGCGCCCGAACCCTGCCGGGGCGACGGGCGTGCAGGCGTATCTCAACTCGGTTGGAATCGACAAGACGGTCATCAATCTTCCCACGTGTCCCGTGAACCCGGAATGGGTCGTGGCGATCGTCGTGGAGTACCTGCTGCTTGGCAAGGCGCCCGAGATGGTGGAGCGGAAGCACTCGAACGGGACGGTGCTGAGCTACCCCAAGGCTATCTTCGGACAGAGCGTTCACGACAACTGCCCCCGCCGAGGGCACTTCGAGAACGGCGAGTTCGTCAGCCAGTTCGGGAGCAAG
Organism: Actinobacteria bacterium HGW-Actinobacteria-1; assembly: GCA_002841355.1. Taxonomy (GTDB): domain Bacteria; phylum Actinomycetota; class Coriobacteriia; order Anaerosomatales; family Anaerosomataceae; genus UBA2286. The sequence goes on from PHFB01000019.1 coordinate 25,540, forward strand.
GAAGAGGCGCTCGGCTACTGCCTCTACAAGATGGGATGCAAGGGCCCCCAGACCTTCACCAACTGCCCGATCGTTCGCTGGAACCGGCGGGCGAGCTGGTGCGTGGAGTCCGGTGCGCCATGCATCGGATGCGGCAGCATGGACTGGGTGGACAATAACAGCCCGTTCCTCAGCCGTATGTCGGACATGTGGATGGGCGACGCTCTGGGCAACGTTCAGCCCGGTACAGCTGCCGCGGTCGTTGGCGGCGTGGCTGCCGCTGCCCTCGTCGTGCACGGCCTCGGCATGAATGCCGCCGGTCGCGTAGGCGATGGCCCTCCCATGGAGACGGCGAAGGCATACGACCGCAAGCGCGGAGCGAAGAAGGGGGGCGATAAGTGATGGCACGCTCGATAATCGACCCCGTTTCGCGAATCGAAGGTCATCTCAAAGTCGAGATGGAAGTGGCGGATGGCGTAGTCAAAGACGCGTGGGTATCCGGCACGCTCTTCAGGGGCATGGAGCTCATCCTCAAGGGGCGCGCACCGGAGGATGCATTCTGGGTGTCGCAGCGAATCTGCGGTGTCTGCCCGGTATCGCACGGTCATGCGTCTACGATGGCCACCGAAGCAGCCGTGGGCGCCAAGGTCCCGCAGGTTGGGCGAATCGTCCGCAACCTTGTGGAAGGCTCGCAGTTCCTGCACAGCCACATCCTGTGGTTCTACAACCTTGCAGCGCTCGACTGGGTCAACCCGGTTAACGGGCTCAAGGCGGACATAGCTGATACGTATTCGCTTGCGCAGGCAGCTGGAACCGGCGTAGCTGACTTCGGCAACGTTGCGAAGCGCCTGGCAGCGTTCGTCGAGCGCGGACAACTGTCCATCTTCAGCGGGAACTGGTTCGATTCTCCGGCTTACAAGCTTCCGCCGGAGCTCGATCTGATCGCCACTGCGCACTATCTTGAGGCGCTTGAGATGCAGGCGGTTGCCTCGACGATCTCGGGCATCATCGGCGGCAAGATGCCGCACATCATGACGTCGGTCCCGGGCGGTACCACGTGGGTGCCCACCGAGCAGAACCTGGATGACGTGCTCTTCCGCTTCGTGCAGCTTCGCGACTGGATCAAGGGGACGATGATCCCGGATACGCTCGCGATCGCTCCGTATTACCTTGATGCGCTTGGCCACGGCGGCGGCGTCGGGAACTTCCTGGCCTGGGGCGTCTTCAACGATGAGTCCTCCGACCCGGCGAAGCGTTACCTGCCGGCGGGCATAGCGAAAGGACTCTCGCTCTCCGAGGTCGACCAGTCCAAGATCATCGAGTACGTCGACCACTCGTTCTATGAGCCCACCAGTGGTGGTCTCAATCCCACCGAGGGGAAGACGCAACCGGTAGCCCCCAAGTACGACGTCAACGACAAGTACACCTGGTCGAAGGCGCCGCGCTACGAGGACCTTCCGATGGAAGTAGGCGGCCTCTCTCGGCTGATCGTCGCCTACCTGCGCGGCGTACCGCGCGTGAAGGAGCTGATCGACAGCACGCTGGCCGCACTTGGCGCGCCGGGCAAGCCGGAGGTGCTCATCTCCACGTTGGGTAGAACAGCCGGACGCAACCTGGAGGCGCTCTACGTGGCCGAGCTGATGGTGGACCAGGTAGGCGAGCTTATCGAGCGAATCAAGGGCGGGGATTCCACGTCCTTCGAGCCGTACGAGATCAAGGACGGGCTTGGCGTTGGTATGTGGGAGGCGCCCCGAGGTGCCCTGCTGCATGCGACCGACATCAAGGACGGCAAGATCGATAACTATCAGTGCATCGTTCCCTCGACGTGGAACATCTCGCCGCGTGATGGGAAGGGCGTCCGCGGCCCGATGGAGCAGGCGCTTATCGGGGTTCCGATCGAAGACGTCGAGAAGCCGCTCAGTGCGCTTCGGACCGTGCATTCGTTCGACCCGTGCGTTGCGTGTGCCGTTCATGTGGTCGAGCCCAAAACGGGCAAGCACTGCGAGGTCCTACACTCGCCGAACGGAAGAGGGGTGATGTAGATGTCAGGCCACGCTCACTATCGTGAAGCGCACCCGCTGGTGTTCGTTATCACCCACTACATCAACCTGATCTGCATGATCATGCTC
>PHFB01000020.1 GCA_002841355.1 Actinobacteria bacterium HGW-Actinobacteria-1
GCCACGTGCGGTTGATCCACTAACCGGACCTGCCAGCACGACCGCTCGAGAGGCGCCCGACCGAGTCAATCGGTCGGGCGCCTCCTCATGTGCGGGAGAAGTTCTGGCAGACCCTCGGAAATACTTTGCCCTAGGGCTCGCGACCATGTATCATTGCGCCTCGTCGGGATGTGGCTCAGCTTGGTAGAGCGCTGCGTTCGGGACGCAGAGGTCGTGGGTTCGAATCCCGCCATCCCGACCATCGAAATCCCGCGGCAGGTGCGACCTTTGGTCGGCCTGCCGTTGTCGTTGTTGGAGGCGCACAATGCTGTCTTCGGTGTTTCACTGGGTCGGCTACGGGTTGTGTCACCAGCTTCCAGAGCGCTCGCTGTTCGCTGGCGGGTTCCAGCTCCCCGTGTGCGCACGCGACACCGGCATCTACGCCGGGTTCGTTCTCTCCCTCATCGTAATCTCCCTAGTCGAGCGTCGGCGCAGGCCTTCTGAGCTATCGCGCCCATGGCTGGTCGTCGTCGGCGTCCTCATCTTCGGCACCATGGTGGTCGACGGCGTCAGTTCGTACGCTGGCTGGCGGGAGACCTCGAACGACTTGCGCCTGATCACCGGACTGCTCGCGGGCTACGCGATGACGCTTGCGGTCGTGCCGATGGTGAACGGCCAGCTTTGGACAAGCGTGTCGAGGACTCGGCTGCTTGAAGGCTGGCGGAGCGCCGCATGGCTCCTTTCCATCCCTGTGTCGTTCGTGGTGCTGAGATGGGCGCTGCCGGCGATGGGAGTGATCTATCCGGTCTTGCTCACTCTGGCGATCGTTGCGACGTACGCGGCGGTGAACCTGATCTTCGTGACGTTCGTGCCAGTGCTCGAGCACAAGGCGACGTCGCTCCTGAGGGCGCCACTGCAGATCGCGCTTGCGCTTGCTCTGGTCGCAGTGGAGTTGTTCCTCGCGTCCGGGCTCCGGATCGCCGTGGAGCGATTCGCGGCGGGGTTCTGACAGGCGTTTCCACCGTCTCTCGGATGTTGTACAGTCATGATGGGTCTTGGTGGTGGGGACGGCGGGAGGATTCTCCATGGTCTACACGAACAAGAACGTCATCCGGGTCATGATCATCACGAAGGATCACCGGATCGAAGGCGAGATGTACATCCTTGAGGGCAGCCGTCTCACCGACGCCTTGAACTCGAAGAGCAAGGACTTCTACGCGCTGACCGCTGCCAAGATCTGGCGCGTCACGGATGAGGCACTGCTTGCCTCTCCGGAGTACGTTGCGGTTGCGCGTGAGGCGATCACCGCGATCTTCCCCGTGGAGTAGCGACTCCGTCTTTCGTGTCAGACCCCCTTGGTACTCTTCTCTCGAACACACGTTCGAGGAGGATACCATGCATTCCGTTATTGAGTCGGCCGCACCGACGACGAGCATGCAGTCGCTGCTCACAAGCCTTGTTCGCGACGCGGAGATCACCCACGGCGTGGCATCTGAGACAGCTCACGGTGCGGCGACAGCCACGCGACGGGCATTGTCGGGCAGGGTCGCGGCTAGAGTCCTGAGCCCACATGATGAGCGCCGGGTCCGTGCGTACTTCAGCGCGGTCCTTCGTGCGCACGCCTTCAAGAAGGGACGGCGAGCGGACGCCCGCTACCGGGCGGAGCTACAGGTCGCATCGCTCATCGCGGATCTGCGATCGGTCGGCACTCCCGCCGACAGGATTCGAGGCGAGGTGGCCGCGTTCTTCGGGCAGGCGGGGTTGCAGATGCTCGATAGGGGTGAGGTCGCCTAGCGGAACGACGATGAGCCTATGATCTCGAGCGTCGTGCGGTTGATGACCCAAAGCCGCTTGTGCGACAGCACACCGTCCTCGTCGCCCCACGCCTCGATTACCAACCAGCATTCTGCACCGTCGATGGTGCCCGACTCGATGCGTAGCGGCACTGCTGCAGTCTCACTTGGGAAGTCCTTGGTGAGAGCGTCTGCAAGCGCCGAAGCCTCGGGGCCGTTCGTCCGCAGCTGCTCAAGTCTCTCAGTTCGCAATGCCGGGGCGTCAGCAGTCCTGACATCCTTCACGGACTCCAGGTTCGTCGACGCTGCCGCTGCCTGAGCCTCGTCCATGGTGTAGGTGCCGCCGGTGGGTATGTACTCGAGACCGGGCTTGCTGCATCCGGCGCCCAGGGCGAGGAGTGGGAGGAGCGCAAGTAGTGCGATCATCCGATATGGCGCTCTCATGACCTAGACCTCCTCGGATTCGACGAATCAATAGTAGAGCAAACGACGTCGTGACGCAGTGACGGGGTGGTGGTTCGCATGCAGGCGATCATCTGCTTCACCTCCGATTTCGGCATGGGGGACACCTGGGTCGGCATGTGCCACGCGGTCATCTATCGTGCGTGCCCGCAGGCACGCGTCGTGGACCTTGCCCATGATGTCTTGCCATACGACATCCGAAAGGCCGCTGCAGTGGCCGCATCCGGCGTCTGGCAGCTTCCTGAGGCCATCCATCTGGTTGTTGTCGATCCCGGAGTCGGTGGCGGGCGCAGGGATCTGTGCGTCGTTACAGGCGGAGGCACCATTCTGGTCGGTCCCGACAACGGTGTTCTGATTCCTGCGACATGGCGCGCGGGCGGCATCTCGGAGGTCTACGCCATTGACCCTGAGGCTCTGACGTTCCGCTCGCCACTTGCCACCTTCCACGCGAGAGACGTTCTGGCGCCTGCCGCAGCGGCGTTGGCATGTGGCGTCGATCCCTCCGCTATGGGGGCAAAGGTCCCGCCGGAGTCTCTAGTTCACACGCCGTTTGAGCGTGCTATTGAGGTAGACGGTATCGTCAGCGCGGAGGTAGTAGACGTCGATCGTTTCGGCTCTGTTCGCATCGCGGTGTCGACGGAGGATCTTGAGGAATTCGGACTGCGTCGCGACACGCTGGAGATGGGGTTCGGTCACGTGAATCTAGAGGTGCCGTTCGGCGCCACGTTTTCAGATGTTCCAGAAGGCGAGCCGGTCGCGCTGTTCGACTCCTCGGGGTGGCTCACCCTGGCCGTGCGTATGGGAAGTGCAGCCGAGCGCTACGGAATCGAGCCAGGGCAACTCGCGCGAGTGCGGGGCGTTACGGCCTAGTGCCACCGTGTCAGACCTCCGAGCGACACTGTACTCAGAAGCAGCGTCGAGTCGGAGGTCGAACATGAAAGCCATGTATGTCAGCTCACTCAAGGAGGGAACGAGCGTAGACTCGATCTTCGCCCTTCGGACGAAGGAGCTGCGTGCGACACGGGCCCGCGAAGCGTATCTCTCCATGGAGATCGCGGATCGAACCGGCCGAATGGCCGCGGTCATGTTCAGGCCCAACCGAGCCGCTGAGGCAGTGCCGAGCGGGTCGATCGTCCGGATTCGCGGGACGGTGACGACGTATCGCGGCGTTTTGCGTGTGTCGGTCGACTCCATGGCGCCTGTCTCCGACTTCGCGGCGTCGGACATGCTGCCTTCTGGACCGCGCGATACACAGGAGCTGGTCAGCGAGCTGAGGACCCTTGTCCGTTCCGTGAAGAGTCCCGGTCTTTCGAGTCTGCTGCGCGTCGTGTTCGGCGACAAGCGGTTCTTCGCTGCGTTCAAGGAGTGCCCGGCCGCCCAGTCATATCACCATGCGTACATCGGCGGCCTGCTGGAACACACGGTCTCGGTCGCGACGATGTGCGTTTGCCTCGCTGGTCTGTACCCCGAGGTCGACAAGGATCTGCTAGTGGCGGGTGCGTTGCTGCATGACATCGGCAAGGTCGATGAACTCTCGTTCGGCACCTCGATCGAGTACACGGACACAGGTAGGTTGCTCGGGCACGTGATCTTGGGCGAGCGGCGCCTGAGGACCGCCCTCGCATCGCTTGACGACGCCATCTCCCTTGACCTTGAGTTGCAGCTGTCGCATGTCATGATCTCGCATCATGGCGAGCTTGAATGGGGTGCGCCGAAGCGCCCATCCACACTCGAAGCGCTGATTCTGCACCACGCCGACAACATGGATGCGAAGGCTGCGGGATTCGTTGCCGCTGCGAAGGCGGCCGCTCTCGTAGAAGAGCCGTGGACCGACGCGATGAATCTGTTTCGCCGACCGCTCTATGCGCCTCGCGCACTTGAAGATGACCGCGTCACGTATGACGCTGAGGAGGAGTTTGCTCTGCGCAAGGGTGCGTGACTCGAGGTCGTATGGGCTACAATCCCCACGGAGCCAAGCATGCACCCGAACGGGTGCCCGAGTGATTTGAGGAGCACGATGCAGTATCCCAAGGCTGAGATTGGCGTCTTCGGCGGAAGCGGTTTCTACTCCCTGCTCGAGGACCCCACTGAATTCAAGGTCGACACTCCCTACGGCGCACCCTCGTCTCCCGTCATGTACGGAGAGATCGGTGGCCGCAAGGTCGCGTTTCTTCCGAGGCACGGCAAAGAGCATCAGCTGCCGCCGCACATGATCAACTACCGCGCGAATGTGTGGGCGATGAAGGAACTCGGCGTAAGCCGGATCATCGGTCCGAACGCGTGTGGCTCGCTGCAGTCGGACGTGAAGCCGGGCGACTTCGTCATCTGCGACCAGTTCGTGGATCGGACATGGGGACGCAAGGACACGTTCTATGATGGGCCGACGACGACACACGTATCCTCGGCGGATCCGTACTGTCCCGATATGCGTGCCGTCGCGATTGCAGAGGCGAAGAAGCTTGGCATCACCGTGCATGAGAAGGGAACCGTGGTTGTGATCCAGGGTCCGCGATTCTCAACGCGGTCTGAGTCAAAGTGGTTCGCGTCCCAGGGGTGGGAAGTCATCAACATGACGCAGTATCCCGAGTGCTATCTGGCCCGCGAACTCGAGATCTGCTACTGCAACATCTCGCTCATCACCGACCATGATGCAGGCGCCGAGGGTGCCGAGCCGGTTTCGAATGATGAAGTCGTTCGCGTGTTCGGAGAGAACAACGACAAGGTTCGCGCCCTGCTGCACGCAATGATTCCGGCGATGCCGGACGACCGAGCGTGTGTCTGCGCCAGCGCTCTCGACGGCGCGGCGTTCTAGGCTGTTGCGATTGGGGGCGGCCGAGTCAGGCCGCCCCTGTGAGAGGCGATGCCGGTGTTCGGACTTCGCTCGTTCACGATCGGCAGGTTCTTTGGGATTCCGCTTGAGGTGAACTCAAGCTGGTTCCTGGTGTTCTTCCTTGTCGCCTACACGCTGAGCACCAGCTATCTGCCTGCTGCAATGCCCGGCCAGCCGTCGTCGGTGCACGTGTTCATCGCACTCGCGATGACGGCCGCGTTCTTCGCGTCTATCGTCTTGCACGAGTTCGCGCATTCGCTCGTCGCGCGCGCCGGGGGGCTGAAGATATCGCGAATCACCTTGTTCGTCTTTGGCGGCGTATCCCAGATGGAGGATGAGCCGACCGGTCCCGGACTCGAGTTCCTCATGGCCTTTGCAGGTCCTGCGATGAGCCTGGTCTTGTCGGCAGTGTGCTTTGGCGCGATGGCACTGATGAGATCCGCGCACGTCACGTCGACGTTGCTGATCCCGGTCCAGTATCTTGCCTACATCAACCTTTCCGTCGCCGTGTTCAATCTGCTCCCGGGATTCCCGCTCGACGGTGGCCGGGTGCTTCGGTCGATTCTCTGGGCGCTTACCGGCGACATGCTCAAGGCCACGCGCTGGGCGAGCCGGATGGGCCAGTTGCTCGGCTACGCGCTCATCGCGATCGCCGTGGTCGGAGTGCTCAATGGCTCGCTCGACCTTATCTGGTTTGCGGTCATGGGGTGGTTCCTCTCCACGCTGGCAGGTGCGGCGTATCAACAACAGCTGCTCAAGGTGCGCCTCTCGGAAGTTCCGCTCTCGGCCGTCATGTCATCGCCAGTGGCATTCGTCTCCTCCGACACGACCCTGGAGGAGATGGCGCATTCGTATTTCCTCGGTGGGAGGCACTCACGGTATCCCGTGGTGTCCGAGGGCAAAGTGATCGGCCTCATCGAATTGCAGGCGATGAGAGATATGCCACGCGACGAATGGGCCAGCAAGACCGTTGGGGAGGCGGCTCACACCGATCTTGCGGCAGTGGTGGCGACCCCTGATGTTACGATTGACCGTGTGCTCTCGCGCCTCGAGCCGAGTGGACCGGGCGCGGTGCTCGTGGTGGAGGACGGTCGCCTGGCCGGAATCGTCACCAGAGCGGATGTGATTCGTCTCGTAAGCTCTATGGACCGCCAGCAGTGACCCTTTGCTTGCCGGACTTTGTAACTAATGGTTACCATTGCGGCATGGCATTTCTGGCGGAGGGCACATCGTGGCTGACGAGCATGGCAAGCGAATCCCTGAAGGTGTCATCGAACGACTTCCGCTGTATCTCGGTGTGCTGATCCAGCTCCGTCAGGACGGGCAGTCAACCGTCTCCTCGGCCAGACTCGGCGAGCTTACCGACGTCAATCCCGCGCAGATTCGGCGTGATCTCACACACTTCGGTTCCTTCGGCAAGCGCGGCGTGGGATACGACATCGTGACGCTCGTCGATCGCGTGCAGCGCATCCTGGGGGCGGATCACGTGCACCGTCTCGCACTGGTCGGTGCCGGCAACCTCGGCTCCGCGATCGCGAACTACGACGGATTGCGGCAGCACGGGTTCCACGTCACCGCCATCTTCGATGCCGATCCGCATAAGGTCGGCAGTAGGATCGGCGACATCATCGTGCAGCACATCGACGATCTGGCGCGAACCGTGACGGATCAGAACATCAGGATCGGGGTCATCGCGGTTCCTCCCGAGGCTGCACAAGAGGTTGCCGATCGATTCACGAATGCCGGCGTGCGTATCCTGCTCAACTACACGCCCGTGATAGTCCGTGTGCCGTCGACGGTGACGCTTCACAACACCGACCCCGTGCACGAACTGCTGCACACGTTGTACTACCTGTCGCGGCTAGAGGGAGTCAGCCGAGTCTGATAGCTCTGCCTCGTAGCAGGGCGCACGGTTAGGTGGTACGCTAACGTTCGTTCTGTGAATGGTATCCGACGGCCGGTTTCCGTCGGGTGTTTCGATAGGAGGTCGATATGGGAGCGTTTGGGATGCCCGGTGGCTGGGAGATCATCGCGATTCTCGCTGTCGTTCTGTTGCTGTTCGGCCCGAGCCAGCTGCCGAAGCTCGCAAAGACCTTTGGCAAATCTGCGAAGGCGCTGAAGGACGGCATGGAAGGCAAGCTCGCCGACGACGACGATGATGAGCCCAAAGAGTCCGTCAAGGCTGAGAAGTCCGACAAGGGCGACGAGTAGACGCACGTTTCACCGCTTTTTGACTCGAAGGCACCCGAGGGTGCCTTCGCGCATTTACGGCTTGTTTGTCAGCAGCGATGTTGTATACTCTCGTGAGCGTTCGGGCGGCCAGTGGCGCCGCCAGGCATGAGAGCCTACTGAGTGGGAGCGTGCATGCAGAAGGAAGTCGCCCTCACCCCCGAAGGTCAGGCCCGCCTTGAGCAGGAGCTGATCCATCTGGAGACCGTGCGTCGCCGCGAAGTCGGCGAGCGCATCAAGGAAGCAAAAGAGTTCGGCGATATCTCGGAGAACTCCGAGTACGACGATGCCAAGAACGAGCAGGCATGGGTCGAGAGCCGCATCATCGAGGTCAATCAGATTCTTGCGCACGCGACGATCATCCAGTCGCCCAAGCGCAAGGATAAGGTCACGCTGGGCTCGAAAGTCGAGCTCCGTGACGTCGAGACCTCAGAGATTCACTCGTACCAGCTGGTCGGTTCGGCCGAGGCAGACCCGGTTCATGACAAGATCTCGAATGAGTCGCCGGTCGGCCAGGCTGTCATCGGCCACAAGAAGGGCGATATCGTGCGCGTCACCACGCCGCGCGGTTCCGTCATCGAGTACGAAGTCGTCTCGATCTCCAGCTAGCTGCCGATGACCGACGGGGAGCTGACAACCGGGGACGATCGTCTCGTCGACGATCCCATCGAGGTCCGCAGGGCGAAGCTCGATTCACTGCGCGCGCGTGGCGAGCAGCCCTACAAGGATCGCTTCGACCGTACGCACACCGCAGCGGACATCGTCGCCAGGTGGGATTCCCTGGAGCCGGGCGAGGACGCTTCGGAGATCGTCTCGGTAGCCGGACGCGTGGTCGCCAAGCGTGACCAAGGCAAGATCATGTTCATCGTGCTCCGCGACGGCGTGACCGACATTCAGCTCTTCTGCCGCGTGAACATCCTCGGCGAGGATGCATATGCGGACGCAGTCGAGTTCGACCTCGGCGACTGGATTGGCGCGACCGGCACTGTCTCACGTACGCGCCGAGGTGAACTCTCCGTCGTTCCCACGGCCATCACGCTGCTGAGTAAGTCGCTCCGTCCGCTGCCCGAGAAGTTCCATGGGCTCACGGACGTCGAGACGCGCTACCGCCAGCGGTACGTCGATTTGATCGTCAACCCCGACGTGCGCCGCACATTCGATGCGCGCTTCAAGATCGTCTCGGCGATTCGGCGCTTCATGGAGGGTCGCGGTTTCATCGAGGTCGAAACGCCCATGCTGCACCCGATTCCCGGCGGTGCCACAGCGCGTCCGTTCGTGACTCACCACAATGCGCTCGACATGGACCTCTATCTTCGAATTGCTCCCGAGCTCTATCTCAAGCGACTGCTGGTGGGCGGATTCGATCGCGTGTTCGAGATCAACCGCTCGTTCCGCAATGAGGGCATCTCGGTCAGACATAACCCGGAGTTCACGATGCTCGAGGCGTACGAGGCCTTCACGAACATCGACGGGATGATGGACCTCACCGAGGGCATGGTCGTTGCGGCCGCGAGCGAGGTGCTTGGGACGCTCAAGATCGAGTACCAGGGCGCCGAGATCGACCTTACGCCACCGTGGCCGCGCCGCACGATGTTGGAGCTTACCAGCGAGGCCGCGGGCGAGGAGATCTCCTTCGCGCTCTCCGATGCCCAGTTGCGGCATCTGTGCGACCACCATGGCGTGCCGCATGACCCCTCTTGGGGCAAGGGCAAGCTCATCACCGAGCTCTACGAGAAGCTCGTCGAGGGAAACCTCATCCAGCCGACATTCGTGACCGAGTACCCGCTGGAGACGTCGCCGCTCGCGCGCAAGAAGCCGTCCGATCCGGAATTCACTGAGCGTTTCGAGCTCATCGTCTGCGGCCGCGAGCTGGCCAACGCGTTCTCGGAGCTCGTCGACCCAGTCGACCAGCGCGAGCGCTTCGCCGAGCAAATTCGCGCCAAGGGCGCCGGCGACGACGAGGCCATGGGGTACGACGAGGATTACCTGCGGGCCATGGAGTACGGCATGCCGCCTGCTGGCGGGATGGGAATCGGCATAGATCGGCTGGTCATGCTCCTCACGGACTCGGCATCGATCCGCGACGTGCTCCTCTTCCCGCACCTGCGCCCGGAATCGTAGTATTCCGGCATTCCCTCACAGACCTGAGTGTGTCACGCTCATATCTTGTGGCACCCACCTTGCTTGATGACCTCACGATCCCTCCGTGTCGCTGCGAGGGAGTAGAATAGTCGTTGCGAAGGATCCGCCGTAGCCGGCGCGGAAGATAGAGAGGCGATCCCTATGTTCGAGCGATTCACCGAGAAGGCCCGCAGGGTCGTGGTGTACGCGCAAGAAGAAGCGCGCATGCTCAACCAGAATTACATCGGCACAGAGCACCTGCTCCTGGGCCTTATCCGCGAGCAGGATGGTATAGCGGCGAAAGCGCTGGAGAGCCTCAGCATCTCGCTCGAGGACGTGCACCAGCAGGTCGAAGAACTCATCGGTCGCGGCACGTATGTGCCGACCGGTCACATTCCGTTCACGCCGCGCGCGAAGAAGGTTCTCGAACTCTCGCTTCGCGAGGCGCTGCAACTCGGTCACACGTACATCGGCACCGAGCACATCTTGCTCGGCCTCATCCGCGAAGGTGAGGGTGTGGCCGCGCAGGTGCTCCTCAACCTTGGCGCGGATCTCGAGAAGGTCCGCTCGGCGGTCATCCAGCTGCTCTCCGGCTACTACGGCGGCAAGCAGACCGATACCGCCGAGGACCGCCGCGGCGGTCGTGCGGGTGAGAATCAGCTGCTCGACGAGTTCGGCCGCAACCTCACGCTTGCCGCGAATGAAGGCAAGCTCGACCCGGTCGTCGGACGCTCGCAAGAGATCGAGCGCGTGATGCAGATCCTGTCTCGGCGCACGAAGAACAATCCGGTGCTCATCGGCGAGCCGGGTGTGGGTAAGACGGCTGTCGTCGAAGGCCTCGCGCAGAAGATCGCAAGCGACGAGGTGCCGGAGACCATCCGCGACAAGCAACTGTACACGCTCGACCTTGCCGCACTCGTTGCTGGCAGCAAGTACCGCGGTGAGTTCGAGGAGCGCCTCAAGAAGGTCATGAAGGAGATTCGCGAGCGCGGCGACATCATCCTGTTCGTGGACGAGATGCACACGCTCGTCGGTGCCGGTGCGGCTGAGGGCGCGATCGACGCTGCAAGCATCATCAAGCCTGCCTTGGCACGCGGTGAGCTTCAGACGATCGGCGCCACTACGCTCGACGAGTATCGCAAGTACGTGGAGAAGGACCCGGCTCTCGAGCGCCGCTTCCAGCCGATCGTCGTCGGCGAGCCCACGGTGGACGAGACCAAGGAGATCCTCCGCGGGCTGCGTGACCGCTACGAAGCGCACCATCGCGTCTCGATCACGGACGCAGCAGTCGATGCGGCCGCGACGCTTGCCGATCGTTACATCTCCGACCGCTTCCTGCCGGACAAAGCCATCGACCTCATCGATGAGGCCGGCAGCAAGATGCGGATCAAGATGATGACGGCGCCTCCTGGGATTCGCGAGGTCGAAGAGCGGCTCAAGCGTGTCCGTCACGAGAAGGAAGCCGCCATCGAGGCGCAGGAGTTCGAGAAGGCCGCCGGCCTTCGCGACAACGAGAAGCAGGTGCTGGCCGAGAAGCGCAGCATGGAAGAAGAATGGCTGAAGCCCGACAACACACGTGTGGTCGAGGTGACCGAGCACGAGATCGCCGAAGTGGTCTCGATGTGGACGGGCATCCCTGTTTCAAGCCTCACCGAAGAGGAGACCCAGAAGCTGCTCCGTATGGAGGGCAGCATCCACGAGCGCATCGTCGGTCAGGACGAAGCTGTCATCTCGGTGAGCAAGGCGATCCGCCGCGCCCGCGCCGGGCTCAAGGACCCCAACCGTCCCTCGGGATCGTTCATCTTCCTCGGACCTTCGGGTGTCGGCAAGACGGAACTGGCCAAGGCGCTTGCGGCGTTCCTGTTCGGCAGCGAAGAAGCACTCATCTCGCTCGATATGTCCGAGTATATGGAGAAGCACACCGTATCTCGTCTCGTGGGTTCGCCCCCCGGCTACGTGGGCTTCGACGAGGGCGGGCAGCTCACTGAGCTCGTCCGCAGGAAGCCGTACTCGGTCATCCTGTTCGATGAGATCGAGAAGGCGCACCCGGATGTGTTCAACATCCTGCTGCAGATCCTCGAAGAGGGTCGCCTGACCGATGCCCAGGGACGCAAGGTCGACTTCAAGAACGCAATCGTCATCATGACGAGCAACATTGGTGCTCGCGACATCGTGAAGGGCAAGAGCATCGGCTTCTCGATGCAGGAGGCCGGCGCGATGCCGTACGAGACGCTCAAAGAGCGTGTGACCGGAGAGCTCAAGCGGATGTTCCGTCCCGAGTTCCTGAACCGCGTCGATGAGGTCATCGTCTTCCACGACCTCACGCACGACGAGATCATGGCCATCGTGGACATCATGGTGAGTCGTCTTCGCGACCAGCTCGTGACGCAGGGGCTTGGAATCAGCGTCACACCCGAGGCTCGCGAGTTGCTTGCAAAGGCAGGCTTCGATCCGACTCTTGGCGCTCGGCCACTACGTCGTGCGATCCAGCGCCTCGTCGAGGACCCGCTCTCGGAGCAGCTGCTGTCTGGCGAGTGGACCCCCGGCGAAGTCGTCGAGCTTGCAGTTGATGGTGACCAGCTGGTGTTCAAGAAGGGCACGGGTCCGGCAATCGTTCCCGTTGCCACGCCGGCCACCACCAAGCCCAAGGCCACGATGCCACCGCGCGGCACATCATCATCATCGCGTGGGCCCGTGGCCGGCGGCGCCGCAGAGTAGCCGCGATGGCGAAGCCGCGGACGGGATGGCGCTGTCAGCAGTGCGGCTACGCCGCGCCGAAATGGCTTGGCCGCTGCCCTGATTGCGGCGAGTTCGGCACGTTCGTCGAGGAGGTTGTCTCCTCGGCACCATCCAGCGCAGCCTCGGCAGTCGCCCGCAAGCCCATCCTCCTGGGCGACGTGGTGGCGTCCGGCGCTGCGCGTACGCCGACGGGTCTGCCCGAGTTCGATCGCGTGCTGGGCGGTGGCCTCGTTCGGGGTTCGCTCGTGCTGCTTGCGGGTGAGCCGGGCATCGGTAAATCGACTCTGTTGCTTCAGGCGGCCGCCTCGCTTTCGCGGGGCGGCTCGTCTGTGCTCTACGTGTGCGGAGAGGAATCGGCCGAGCAGGTCAAGCTTCGCGCCGAGCGGATAGGTGCTGCGGACACCATCATGCTGCTACCCGAGGTCGACGCGGGCGCGATCGAGGCTACCGCGCTCGCCGAGCGACCCGACGTACTCATCGTGGACTCTATCCAGACGATGGTGGACCCTTCTCTGGACGGCGTTGCGGGGAGTGTGGGTCAGGTCAGGGCGTGCGCGGCACGGCTGATGCGACTCGCAAAGAACGAGGGCATGACCGTTATCGTGGTCGGGCACGTGACCAAGGAAGGCACGGTGGCGGGCCCGCGCGTCCTCGAACACACTGTGGATGTCGTGCTCTCGTTTGAGGGTGACCGCGATCATGTCTTTCGTATAGTTCGGGCCGCGAAGAACCGCTTCGGATCGGTGAGCGAGATCGGCGTGTTCGAGATGGCTGAAGCCGGTCTCACCGGTGTATCGAATCCGTCGGCGGTTCTGTTGGCAGACCGGGCGACTGATGTGCCGGGTTCCTGTGTGCTTGCCACAGTCGAAGGAACCCGACCGCTCCTGGTCGAGGTCCAGGCGCTCGTGACGCCAACATATCTGCAGATGCCCCGGCGCCTGGCCGTCGGCGTGGACACAGCACGAGTGCTCCAGTCGCTCGCCGTGCTCGAGCGGCGAGCCGGCCTGTCGTTCGGGCAGCACGACGTGTACGTCTCGGTCGCCGGTGGCGTGAAGATCGCGGAACCGGCAGTAGATCTCGCATTGGCGTTCGCGTTGCTATCCGCGCGCCTCGATCGGGCTCTGCCTGCTGGAATCGTGGCGTTTGGGGAGATCGGGCTCACCGGCGAGGTTCGCGGCGTGCGCCAGACGCAGCCACGGCTTGCCGAGGCAGCGCGCATGGGTCTTGGTCCGGTATTCCTCGCGACTCCATCGGGCGGCGCACGCGTGCCGGCCGGTGCGCGCGCGGTCGGGTCCGTACGCGAGATCGCCGCTATCATCGGCGGATAGACGGATGCCGGTGGCGGGTGTCAGTGCGTCGTGGCACAATCGGATTGTGAATCGCCGCCACGCTGCGACGTCTCGAGGGGATGCCGATGGACGCCAAATCAGAAGACCTTCTGCTCGACGCCCTCTCGGCAGTTGCCCCGGGAACGATGCTTCGTGAAGGTCTCGAGCATGTCATATCGGCACGTACCGGTGCGCTCATCGCGATAGGCGATGAAGACGGCGTCGAAGCCATCTGCAACGGCGGGTTCATCGTGAACGTGCCATACACTCCGCAGCGACTCTTCGAGCTTGCGAAGATGGACGGCGCCATCATCCTTGACGAGGGCGCGAACCATATTCTCAAAGCGAACGTTCACCTCGTTCCAGACTCTGGGCTTCCCACTGCGGAGACTGGAATGCGGCACCGCACGGCCGAGCGCGCGAGCAGGCAGACGAACGCCCTTGTTATCTCGATCTCGCAGCGTCGCGACGTCGTGAGCCTCTACAGGGGTGGATCGAAGCTCATCCTTCAGGACATCGAAGTCGTACTGGCCAAAGCCAACCAGGCGCTGCAAACACTCCAGCGCTATCGCAGCAGCCTCGACGAGGTTGCTGCTCGCCTTACGATGCTTGAGTTCGAAGGCGTTGCCACGCTTGGTGACGTCGCCAATGTGATCAGGCGCTCCGAGATGGTCCTCAGAGTAGCCCGAGACGTGGGGCGACTCGTTGTCGAACTCGGCTCCGACGGCCGACTGGTACGTATGCAGTCGGAAGAGCTCGTTGCGGGTGTCGAAGACGACTATGTCATGCTGCTGCGTGACTACCAGAAGGAGAGCACTGCTCGGAAGGGTGCAACGCTCCGGGCTCGCATTTCCGCGCTCACGCCCGAGCAGCTTCTCGACACTGCATTGATCGCTCAGACTCTCGGCTATCCCGCGTCGGTGGAGAGCACCGAGCTGCACGTCGAGCCCGCCGGCTTCCGCATGCTACGGCACATTCCCATGCTGCCGGGAACCGTGATTAACCGGCTGGTCGAACGGTTCGGCACCCTTGTTGCGTTGCTGGCCGCGTCCGAATCTCAGCTTGATGACGTCGACGGTGTAGGCGAGCGCCGTGCACGTGCGGTTCGGGAAGGCCTACGCCGCATGCGCGAGCACGCCGCCATATAGGGGTGCTGTGATAGAATTCGCCCAAGGTGCCCATTAGGGCTGCCTTCGGCTTGAGGCCGGTCGCCTTCGACTCTGGGAGGTGAAGACGCCTAGAAGGGTATTCGTCTCCTTCGCGTCGAACACCATGATAGTTCAGCTCGCACGAATGGTGCTGCTGACAGCTGGTGCGCTCGGTGGATTCGCGGTTTCGCGACTTGCGGACTGGTCAAACCAGACAGGCTTCTCGCCCCAACTCGTCATCTTCATTCTCATCATTCTTGGGGCCTCGATGGGATACCTACTCGGCAGCATCATCGGTCGCGAACTCACCGAACAGTACCGTCGGATCGAGCAGCAGATTCAGGACTTCGACACCACCGACCTCCTTCTGGGGGCAGTCGGGCTGGTGTTCGGTCTCGTCATCTCGTTCCTTGTCTCGAACCCGCTTCGCTTGCTCCAACCGGCGTGGCTCGGGTTCCTTGCGATCGTGCTCGTGTATGGGCTTGTGAGCTATGGCAGCACGCAGCTCTTCATGACGAAGCGCCGAGACGTGCAGCGACGGTTCGGGGGCACGTTCGCGGGACCGGCGCTGCCCGAGCAGCCCATGAAATTCCTCGACACGAGTGCCGTGATCGATGGCCGCTTCCAACAGCTCGTCGAAGCCGGGATACTTGAGGGAACGCTTGTCGTCCCACGATTCGTCCTCGTCGAGTTGCAGACGCTGGCGGACTCTGCAGATGACCTTCGTCGCGCTCGAGGACGGCGAGGTCTCGACCTGCTCACTACGCTCTCGCTTGGAGCGAACGCGATCCAGGTATTCGAGGCTGACTTCCCTGATACGCCAACCGTGGATGCGAAACTCGTCCGGCTCGCCGCATCTAGCGGCGGGTCGATCGTGACCGTGGATCACAACCTCACGCAGGTGGCACGTGTTGAGGGCGCTCATGTGCTCAATATCAATGAGGTCGCCTCCGCGGTTCGCCCTTTGTTCATCCCCGGTGATGCCATCCAGATACTGGTGGTCAAGGCGGGGAAGGAACCCGGACAGGGAGTCGGCTATCTTGAGGACGGAACCATGGTCGTCATCGCGGACGGCAGGGAGGCCGTTGGATCGGAGCGAGCTGTCGAGGTGACGTCGGTTCTTCAGACGTCTGCGGGTCGCATGATCTTCGCGAAGCTGGCGGTCTGATGGGCGTCGCGGCGATTGTCGTTGCCGGAGGTGTTGGTGAGCGATTCGGTCGCGCCGGCGGGAAGCAGCTCGCCTCCGTCGTTGGCGCTCCGGTTCTTGCGCACACGCTGGCGGCGTTCGAAGGCGCGACCAGCGTGGACGAAGTCATCGTCGTCGTCCATCCAGAGCGAGTCGGCGACTACGCCGTTCAAATCGCCGGCTTCGACAAGGTCGTCGGAATCGTGGCGGGCGGGGACACACGGCAGGCGTCAGTCGCCGCCGGTCTTGAAGTCCTCTCTGGGAACGTGGACGTCGTGGTCGTGCATGACGGAGCACGACCACTCGTGCCATCGGAGATGATCGATGCGACAGTGGCAGCACTCGGCGATTCTGGCGCTGACGGCGTGGTACTCGGACATCCATCGTATGACACCATCAAGCGAGTGGACGCCGACGGATTCGTCGTCGCCACGGAAGACCGCGCGACGCTCTGGGTCGCTCAGACACCGCAGGTGTTCCACTCGGCCACACTGCGCGCCGCGTACGCGGCGGCCGAAGAGAGTGGGTTTCTGGGCACCGACGATTCGTCGCTCATCGAGCGCAATGGTGGTCGTGTTTTGATGCTTCTTGGTCCGAGAGACAACCTGAAGGTTACGGTTCCGGAGGATCTGCTCCTCGTCGAGCGCGTCCTCGAGGCGAGAGCGAGGGAATCATGAGCGATCTTCGCATCGGTATCGGATACGACGTGCATGCGTTCGAGGAAGGTCGTCCGCTCGTCCTCGGTGGCGTGGTGGTACCCGCAGATCGCGGGCTGCTCGGCCATTCGGATGCGGACGTGCTGGTTCACGCGGTCATGGACGCGATCGTCGGCGCGCTCCGTGAAGGTGACATCGGTCGCCTCTTCCCGGACGACGACGATGCGTTCAAGGACATCAGCAGCATCGAACTGCTGCAGCGGGTCTTCGCGCTGGCCGCTTCCCGCGGCTTCCGTATCGTCGACGTTGACAGCACCCTCGTGCTACAGGAGCCCAAAGTCGCGCCGTACCGAGATCAGATGCGCGAGAATATCGCGCGTGCGCTTGGGCTGCCCGTTAACGCGGTCGGTGTGAAGGCGACCACGACCGAAGGTCTCGGCTTCGCCGGTCGCGAAGAGGGTGCGGCCGCATATGCGGTCGCGCTGCTCGAGCGGACCTGGGCCTGAGCGAGTGAGGTGGCGCCATGCCCGCATGCGGGCTTGTCGCGCAAGTTGACACCCTTGAACCGGGAAAGAGATAGTATTCGGGCTTTAGGACCTGCACGTACTGCCGAGGAGGCCGAGAACTCGATGTTCGCACGTATGCGCGCGGACATAGTCGCCATCAAGGAGCGGGACCCGGCGTGCACGTCGACCCTCTCGGCGCTCACGAACTACCCGGGCCTTTGGGCCGTGTGGTGGCACCGCGTGACGCATCGGCTGCACAAGGCCGGTTGGGTCTGGCTGGCACGTGCAATCAGCCAGTCGGTCCGGCATCACACCGGTATCGAGATTCACCCTGGGGCCACGATCGGTCAGGACTTCTTCATCGACCACGGCATGGGTGTCGTCATCGGTGAGACCACCGTGATCGGTCGCTGCGTGACGCTCTACCAGGGCGTTACGCTTGGCGGCACGGGCAAGGAGCGTGGCAAGCGTCATCCGACGATCGAGGACAACGTCGTCGTCGGTGTCGGTGCGACCATCCTGGGTGATATCGTGATCGGCCACGGCACGAAGGTCGGTGCCGGTGCAGTCGTCGTTCAGGCTGTGCCGCCAAGCTGCACCGTGGTCGGCATACCGGGACGCGTGGTCGTGCGAGAAGGGCAGCGCGTTGAGACGGTCGATCTTCACCATGAGGATCTGCCCGACCCGGTCGTCGAGATGTTCCGCACGTTGCAGCATCGTATAGACCGACTTGAGAACCGGCTTGCGCGTGACGAGGACAGAGCACAGGAAGAGGGCCACCCGGCATTCTCGTCCGGCACCGATTCGACAGATACGAGAGGGTGACCGCATGGCGATTCGCGTCTACAACACGATGACGCGCACGAAAGAAGCGTTCGTTCCCCGCGACCCCGACAAGGTCGCGATGTACGTGTGCGGTCCCACCGTCTACAACCACATCCATATCGGGAACGCCCGCACCTTCCTCACGTTCGATATCATCCGCCGATATCTTGCGTGGCGCGGTTTCGATGTGACGTTCGTGCAGAACGTCACCGACGTCGACGACAAGATCATCAAGCGAGCCGCCGAGGAGGGCGTCCCCGCCGCAGAAGTCGCGGAAACCTACACCGCAGCGTTCCGCTCGGCGATGGAGGCGCTCGGTATCGAGAAGCCCTCGCGCCAGCCGCTGGCGACACAGACCATCCCCCAGATGATCGGCATGGTCGAGCGGCTCATCGCCACGGGTCATGCGTACGTCGTCGATGGCGACGTGTACTTCTCGGTGCGCTCGTTTCCCGGGTATGGGAAGCTCTCCGGTCGCGACATCGATGACCTGGAGTCAGGAGCGCGCGTCGAAGTCGACGAACGCAAGCAAGACCCCCTCGACTTTGCGCTGTGGAAGTCGGCCAAGCCCGGTGAGCCACGTTGGCCAAGCCCGTGGGGCGAAGGTCGGCCGGGATGGCATCTCGAGTGTTCCGTGATGTCCGAGGAGGAACTGGGTCTGCCCTTCGACATACACGGCGGAGCAAGCGACCTCATCTTCCCGCACCACGAGAACGAGCTTGCGCAGTCCGAGGCGGCCACAGGCACGCCGTTCGTCAAGTACTGGCTGCACGGTGGCCTGCTGCAGGTGAACGCCGAGAAGATGAGCAAGTCCCTTGGCAACTTCATGCTGCTCAAGGACGTGCTCGAGGTGTACCCGGCGCCGATCGTGCGGCTGTTCATGATGCAGACGCATTATCGCAGTCCCCTTGAGTTCTCCACCGATCGTCTGGATGAAGCCCGAACCGCCTATGAGCGCATCGCCGGTCCGCTGCGCGATCTCGAGATCGCGAAGCGCAGTCGCGCACGTGAGAGGGCTGGCGACACGGAGTCAAGCGGTGTGTGGGTGACACGGCTCGCCAAGGCGATCGAAGACTCGAAGGGGCGCTTCACCGAGGAGATGGACGACGACTTCAATACCGCCGGTGCGCTGGCGGCGGTATTCGGCCTTGTCCGCGAGATGAATGCGTTCATCTGGGAAGGCCCGGGAATCGGCGCGCACGGCGAGAACCTGCCACTTCTCGAGCGCGCGGCGGCGGCGATCAAGGAGCCCCTCGACGTGCTCGGCATTGAGATCGAAGCTCGTCCAACGCGTGTCTCGGAGTACCCGCCTGAGGTTCTGCAGCTCGCCCAGGACTACGCGGGCTATGCGGGCACCGACGGCGCCGAAGCGGTGAACGCGCTTCGCAAAGCGCGTGATGTGGCCCGCAGCGAGCGGAACTGGGCGATGGCCGACTCGATGCGCGACCGGCTTCAGGACCTAGGATTCATCGTGGAAGACAAGCCGGACGGCACACACATCACTTACGGGAGGTAGCGGGTGTCCGCAATCATAGAGGGCAGGAACGCGGTCGCCGAGGCACTTCGCTCCGGACAATCGATCACAGGACTCAAGATCGCAAAGGGTATGCGCTCGGATCCGCTCGTTGACGAAATCGTTGCGTTGGCGCGCGAGGCAGGCGCCACCGTTACGTACGTCGATCGCGCGGAGCTCGATCGGGACAGCGAGCGCGGCAGGCATCAGGGTGTCGTTGCCGTTGCGGCCGAGTTCCACTACACGCCGCTCAACGTGGTCATGTCCCGGGCCGCAGAGAAAGATCGAAGCCTGGTGGTCGTGCTCGATCACGTCACGGACCCGGGCAACTTCGGTGCGGTCGTCCGCTCGGCTGAAGTCGCGGGCGCCGATGGCGTCATCGTTGCCGATCGCCGTTCGGCGCCGGTCACCGCAGTGGTGCACAAGGCTGCGGCAGGTGCGACGTCTCACCTGCCGATCGTGAAGGTGACAAACCTGACGCAGACGCTCGGGCTGCTCAAGGACGCAGGTTTCTGGATCGCGGGCGCCGATGAGCGCGGTCGCGACTCGCTGTGGAAGGCGCCGCTCGATGGCAAGATCGTGCTCGTGCTTGGCTCGGAAGGCTCAGGACTCTCGCGTCTGGTCGCCGAGAGCTGCGACTTCCTGGTGCGCATTCCCGTAGCCGGGAAGGTTTC
This sequence comes from Actinobacteria bacterium HGW-Actinobacteria-1, assembly GCA_002841355.1. Classification (GTDB taxonomy): domain Bacteria; phylum Actinomycetota; class Coriobacteriia; order Anaerosomatales; family Anaerosomataceae; genus UBA2286. The sequence continues at coordinate 19,990 of PHFB01000020.1, forward strand.
GTCTCTCAATGTCGCGCAGGCTGCGACACTCCTTGCCTTCGAGTGGATGCGCCGGGCCGAGGACGCCTGATGCGTCGGCTGGTCGTCGACGGCTACAACGTCTTGCACGCCGACGAGCGATATCGCCGGCTCGCCGATGACGACCTGGACGCCGCGCGGGCGATGCTCGTTGAAGACGTCGCGGCATACTGTGTCGGCGAACTGCGCGGGACCGTCGTCTTCGATGGCGGCGACAACCCCGGCGTGGACGGATCGCCGCACCACATCGCGGGTGTTGCCGTGATGTTCTCCCGGGGAGGGGAGAGTGCGGACTCCGTCATCGAGGGGCTCGCTGCGCGTGCGCGGGAGCGGGGAGACCGCGTCACGATCGTCACATCCGACGCTGCGACCCAGTGGACCGTGATGCGGGGTGAGGTTTCGCGCATGTCCTCTGCAGAATTCGTTCGCGCAGTCCGGGACACGGGATCGGATTGGACCGAGCACAGCCCCACTGGCCTACGGAAGGGCGCGCTTCAGGACCGCATCGACGCGGATGTGAAAGGGGTCCTGGCGCGCTGGGCACGTGGGATTCTCCCTGACCAAAGTTAGCGCAGATTAACGCTGCTTGCGACGCAGCACGCTTGACACATCAGACTTCTTCAGGCTCGGTGTACGGCGTTGACAGGGCGTTGACGGGTGCTATCTTCATGGCGGGGCAAGCAAGTGCGGGAATTCACAAGTGCGTTCATTGAGCGCCATTCCTCTCCTCTATTCTGGGGGAAAGCGGGAGGGAAACACATTGCAAAGTCTGGCAGATGCTCCGCGACGTAGACTCGGGCGTCCCGAAAGCGAACTGGCGCTGATAAACGCGGCACAAGCTGGAGATGAGCAGGCAAGCGCGGTGCTCGTCCATCGCTATCGCAGCTTCGTGCGTTGTAAGGCGCGTTCGTACTTCCTTGCAGGCGCCGATCGTGATGATGTCATCCAAGAAGGCATGATCGGTCTGTTCAAGGCCATCCGCGACTATGATCCGGATCGCCAGTCGAGCTTCCGCTCATTCGCCGAGCTGTGCATCACCCGCCAGCTCATCACGGCTATCAAGTCGGCGACACGGCAGAAGCATTCACCGCTCAACACCTACGTCTCGCTCAGCCGCTCCGCGTCCATGGAGGAGGAGGGCGACCGTGTCCTCGCCGACATCCTGGCTGCGAAGGGCGTTTGCGATCCAGCAGACATCGTGATCTCGGCTTGGGAATCCGCGAATATCCGCCAGGGCTTCATGCAGGTTCTCTCGCCCTTCGAGTCCGAGGTGCTTCGTCTCTACGTCGAAGGCAAGTCGTACCAGGAGGTCGCGGTCCTGCTCGATCGTCATGTGAAGTCGGTGGACAACGCGTTGCAGCGCATCAAGCGCAAGGTCGAGTTCCAGATCGAGCGCTACAGAGCCTGCTGAGGCACTCGGACGCTTGGCGACAGCCGCTCCGCCAACTACAATAGGCGAGCTTCGCCGACGTAGCTCAACGGTAGAGCAATCGCCTTGTAAGCGATAGGTTGTGGGTTCGATTCCCTCCGTCGGCTCCAGCACGAATTCAAAGGCCCGGACCGTTCAGGTCCGGGCCTTCTTGTCTGCGATAGAGGAGGATGCTAGCAGCGAATCTCGGTCACGCCGACCGAGGTCTGGATGTTCTTCAGGTCGAACGACCCCAGATCTACTCGCTGTTCCGCGGACAGCTCGGCCTCGTCTGCGATGTCCGAGGTCGCCATTATCTTGCCGCCGTCCGCAAGATCCATCACGCGAGCTGCAAGGTTGAGCGCCGCCCCGATGAACGGTCGACCGCCCTTATCCAAGACGACCTCGCCCCGGGCGATTCCGATGCGGATGGTCATGCGTTCGCTCGTGCGGCCGGAGTCGCAGTACTCGGCAAGAGCCTGCTGCATCTCAATGGCGGCGCTGATGGCGTCGCCCGCTGTCTCGAACGCGGCTACTAGCCCATCGCCGCCGGTCGATTTGCCGTGGCCGTTGTGCCGGTCGATGATGGGGAGCAGCAAGTCTCGCTGCCGCTGAACCAGCTTGGCGGAGGCCATGCTCCCAACTTCCTCGGTCATGGCCGAGAAGGCCTTCATGTCCGTCAGCATGACGACCCGCTCCGTCGTGTGACGCGACGCGAGTTCATCCTCGGCCGAGGCGATCAGCCGCAGTAGTTCATCGACATCGGCATCTTCGGCTCTGACGCCGTGCTTCTGCCCAGTCTCAGGCGCTGCAGCCGTCGGTTCGGGCTCGAGTCTGAAGAGCAGCTCGGTGATCAGACCGATGACGACCGCCAGGACCGTGGAGGAGAGCGCGGTGAGTCCGAGCGTGCTGAGCGAAACCGCGCCGCCGAGCGCTCTCAGCATAAGCGTGCTTGCCACAGCCAGAATGAGCGTGACGCCGCCAAGTCCCGCGGCCGCGGTGAATCGATTCTTGCCTTCATGTGATCGGTGGAAGATCCCGCCGAGCACCGCGCCGAGTCCCCAGAGCAGTGGCTGCGCGACGAGCAGGGGGACCGACTTCACCGAGACAATAGCCGAGACGACCTCCGAGGGTGCGGCCTGTGCGATGCTGTCTGCCACCCACTTGAACGTAAGCGGCGACTCGGGTGCTGCAAGGAACGTCACTACACCGGGAGAAGTCCCGCCGGCGAACACGCTGCCAACGTGCGGCATCCCGAGCAGTGCCCCGGTGACCTGGATCAACAGGCATGCGAGCAGGGCGGCTATCGCGCCGGGGCCTGCACCCATCAGGTATCCCGCGAGTGCGGCTACCGCCCACTCGGCATGCCAGGCCACGGCCAGGGCGGCGAGGACGATCATGATGAAGCCCTGTGCGCGGTCAGCCCCCAGGTACTGCGTGGCGCTGAAGCCGACGATGAGAAAGAGCGCTCCCACAACGAAGTTCGCAGCGAGGACCGGAAGCGCCACGACTCCGACCATGAGCAGCGCTCCGAGCGCTGGCGTGCCGAAAGCGAGGGCCGCCACGGCGAGCGACAGGATCAGGATCAGGTACGGAGGGTAGAACGGCATGCTCAGAAGTGCGACCGCTGTCACGCCTCCGAGCGCGAGAGCGCGCAGCCATGACAGGTACTTCGCGTTCTGTCGCACCAATCTCGCGTGCGGCACAGGATCCTCCTCGGTCAGAAGCGGCTTGACGATGCGAACACGATCAGAAGCCACAGAACGGCACAGATGATGAGACCGACTGCGGCGTCGCTCATCTGACGCGCTCGGTCAGGATTCGAGCGCGTCAGCGCATAGGCGGCACGTGGCGCAAACGCGAGTATGCCGAGCGCGGGAAACGGCGAGAGCAGGCCTATGGCAAGCGCCGCGCCACGCTCAGCAAAGCCGAAGACTCTACCGGCATCCAGTCGGAGAATGGGGCCTGCAGCGCCCGAATCGACGGTGCCAAGAGCGAGTACGCGAACCTCGAACGCCAGGATCGAGCCAAGGAACATCGCTGCCATGAGCCCGCATGTCGCCGCGAGTATGGCCGTGCTCACGTGCCATGGACCGAGCGCCGGAAGGACGCTTTCGCCCATCACCGACGCGATGATCGCGAGCGAGACGATGTGCAGCGCCTGGTCGAGCAAGAAGAGCGCAAGGCCGCTGGCCTCCATCATGCGCCGGGCACGAATCGTCAGGTACTCGATTCCCAGGTGAGCCAGCCCTGCAAGGACGAGCGCTGGCCACAACCGTCCGATGTCGCTCAGCAGCGCCACTGCGGTGCAGAGCGTGACGATTCCCGTGTGGAGCACCATCCCGCTGATGCCATGTCGCTTCGCAACGACCAGACGCCCGGGCTGGAAGACGAAGTCTCCAAGCAGATGGCCGAGGAACAACGCCAGAAAGAGCGCCACGCACGCCTCCATCGATTCGACGTCTGCCGCACAGTCGAAACACCGATGCTGCCATTGTGGACCATCGGGTGCTCCCGTGCATCCGGTGGCTGTGCGAAGATGAAGCACCACCTGCCCGTGTATCCGATTGCGCGTACGCCAAGACTGGGGTGTTGGTGAAGAACAGGAAGCTGCTCATCATCTTCGCAGTGGTGCTGGTAGACATGCTGTCGTTCAGCATCGTCCTGCCTTTGCTGCCGTATCTCGCGAAGTCGATCGGAGCAACCGCAACTCAGATAGGTCTTCTTACTGCCGCATATCCGCTCGCGCAGGTATTCGCGGCACCGCTCCTTGGTCGTCTCTCGGATACGGTCGGTCGCAAGCCGGTGCTCATCCTGAGCATCCTCGGAACCGCGGGCGGATTCGTCGTTCTCGCAGTTGCACGGTTCCTTCCGGTTCTCTTCATCAGTCGGTTTGTCGATGGAGTCACCGGCGGCAACATAAGCGTAGCCCAGGCCTACATCGCCGATGTCACCGACCCGAAGGACCGGGGCAAGGCGCTCGGTATGATCGGTGCCGCGTTCGGGCTTGGATTCATTCTCGGGCCCGTCACCGGTGGCCTGCTGTCCGGCATCAGCTACTCGCTTCCTGCGTGGGTGGGTGCGGGTCTTGCCCTGCTGAATGCGGCCGCGGTCGCGTTCTTGCTTCCGGAGTCGCTCTCGGCTGACGACAGGGCCCGACTTGCGGCGCGTGAGCGCCGACATGCGTTCGATCCGCGCGCGTTGCTGGATGCCCTCCGACACAAGCGCGTCGGTCCGCTGCTCTGGATCCGCCTTGCGACGGGGCTGTCGTTCTCGATCTTCGAGACCAGCTTTGCGCTCTGGGCGCTTGCAGCGCTCGGACTCACCTCGCAGGCGAACGGGATGGTTCTCGGATATGTCGGCGTCCTGAGCGTCTTCGTGCAGGCGTTCCTTATCGGGAGACTCACGGCCCGGTTCAGCGACGACAGGTTGCTCGTGTTCTCCCTGGCGCTTGCGGGGGCCGCGCTGGTGCTCTGGGGCTTCGTGCCGAACCTCCCGCTCCTCATCGTGCTCATGCCGGCGCTCTCGGTGGGACTTGCCGTGACCAATACGATCACGACGAGCGCGCTCTCAAAAGCGGTCCATCACGACGAGGTCGGCGGCATCCTTGGACTTCAGACGTCCATACAGAGCTTCACGCGTATACCTGCTCCGATTGTGGCCGGCTATCTGATCGAGCGGGTGAGCGTGTGGTCACCCGGACTCACCGGCGGTCTCATCACGTTAGCAATGGTGCCGGTGGCGTGGGCTACCCTGTGCGTGAGGCCTGGGAATCGGGGATGTAAGGAGCAGAGTGAGACGCCAGAAGGGACCGCGTCGTGACGTTCAGAGTAGGTCCGTGCAATACATCGGCCCCGCTTCCGCCGCACCGTGTGATGCACTAGCATAGAGGAAGCACCGCGTGGCGAGAGGTACGGAGGGCGAGACATGACGCACGAGGAGTTCTTGGGGCGAGTGCCGATATTCGAGCACTGCACGCCCGAGGAGATCAAGAGTCTCGCGGCGGTCGCGCAAGAGCACGCGTATTCCGCGGGACAGATCATCGTCACTCAGGGAACGCCTGGTCAGGCGTTCTATCTCATCCTGAGCGGGCGAGTGGGGATCGAGCGCGACGGCAACGTGCTGGGCGCATTCGGGCCGGGCGACTTCTTCGGTGAGATGTCACTGCTCGACAGCGCACCGAGGTCCGCGACAATCCGCGCTATAGACGATACGGCGTGCCTTATGCTCTCAAGTTGGGACTTCAAAGGGCTGCTGGAGCGGACACCGTCGATAGCGATCAAGCTGCTAGAAGTCCTAAGCAGGCGGCTCAGGGTCGCAGACGAGCGGATGACACGATAGAGTCAGGGGCGCCGTCACTAGCGACGGCGATAGGGGGAAGGCGTGTTGATGCTCAGAGGAAGCGAGCTTCTGCATGGCGTAGCCGAGCGCATAATTCTGGGCTACTTGCACGGCAAAGGATTTCTGGACGCGACGCTTGCGGGCGACATTCTTGACGAGGCGGAGGGCATCGACCTCACGTACACGTCCGGTGGGCGGCGTACGGGTGTGAAGATCAAGGCGGACTCGTACTTCGGAGTCGACCAGGCAAAGATCGCGGACCGGGACCTGGTCTTCTACCGGCCTGAGACCAGTAGCTACGGATTCGAGGCAATCGCGAATGCAGCAACCCGTCAACCCGGGTGGCTCCAGCGCTCAAGCGCCGATGAGCTCTTCTACTACCGGCTGGTTCTGGCGCAGACCGAGGATGAGGTCGCCGCGCTGATGGAGGAGCCGGACGAAGTCTTCTTCGCGGAGCTCAAGGTTGAGCGTGACAGCCTCAAGGTGCTTCCGATGAGGGCACTGCAGAGCTGGTTCGAGGCCACGGGCGACCGTTACATGTCGCGTCCGGTGGTCACAGAAGGCCGCGCAGCATGGTACCGCATCGTACCGCAGTCCGACGTCGAGTCGGCTGTCGCCGGTGTGCGTGACATGGGCAGACTGTTTCCCGCGCTCGCCCGCGGCTGAAGCCGCCCTCTTGAGACGATCGCAACAAGCAGCCTGGCGATTGAGTTTTGGATACGCCCGGCACCGTTGTAGTCGTTGACACTGCTCGAAGCGATAGAGTAGTATTCACCTGCCTTTCACCCAGGCAAGCAACTTGAAAAGTGAGTGAGCGCGGCTTTTTTGTTGTTGGGGGTGTGCCCGAGTG
>PHFB01000028.1 GCA_002841355.1 Actinobacteria bacterium HGW-Actinobacteria-1
CAAGGAGGTGTATGGCATGGCGCAAGAGGCGCAAGGCGCGCTGCACGACCTGCTCGCGGTCCGTGGCGTGACCCGTCGCGACTTCCTCAAGTACTGCGGCTCCGTAGCCGCGGCTATCGGGTTGTCCGAGACGATGGCTCCTCAGATCGCCGCCGCCCTGGAGGGGGCTCCCAAGCTTCTGCCCGCTCTGTGGATCAACGGCGGATCGTGCACCGGCTGCACCGAGTCAATCGCACAGGTCGACTCGCCTGACGTAGCCACGATCGTGCTCGACTATCTGGCATTCGATTACTTCGAGACGATCATGGCCACTGCCGGCAAGCAGGCCGATGAGAACATCAAGAACACCGTCGCCGCTGGCAACTACATCGTCGTCTACGAAGGCTCGGTCATGACCGGGTTCAAGGGCAACACGCTCTTCGTGGGTGGCGGCGTGGACAACGCGGACGCCAAGACCGGCCTCACCATACTCGAAGAGGTCGCGTCGAATGCTCTCGCAGTCCTCGCAGTTGGTTCATGCGCGGTCGATGGCGGTTGGGTCAAGGCCCACCCGAACCCCGCAGGTGCAACCGGCGTTGCCGCGTACCTGCAGAGCAAGAACATCAAGACTCCCGTCGTCAACCTCCCCACCTGCCCGGTCAACCCGGAGTGGATCGTTGCGATGGTCGTCCAGCTGCTGCTCGTTGCCGACCGTGACGTCGCGAAGTTCGTCGCCGCCACCAAGTGGGTCACGCGCGACTACACGGACGAGGTCACGAAGGAGAAAGTCGGGCTGCTCATGCCCGCCGGAATCTACGGCCAGAGCATCCACGACAACTGCCCGCGCCGTGGCCACTTCGAGAACGGCGAGTTCGTGAGCGAGCTCGGCAGCAAGGAAGAGGCGCTCGGCTACTGCCTCTACAAGGTCGGCTGCAAGGGTCCGCAGACGTTCACCCAGTGCCCGGTCACCCGTTGGAACCGCCGCGCCAGCTGGTGCGTCGAGTCCGGCGGCCCGTGCATCGGCTGTGGCGGACTGAACTGGGTCGACAACAACGCCCCGTTCCTCATGCGTATGTCCGACATGCAGCTTGACGGCGCACTCGGCCTGGGCAACGTCCAGCCTGGTACCGCCGCTGCAGTCGTTGGCGGCGTCGCTGCCGCTGCCCTCGTTGCACACGGCCTCGGCATGAACGCCGCCGGTCGCGTCGGCGATGGCCCTCCCATGGAGACGGCAAAGGCGTATGACCGTAAGCGCGGAGCAAAGAAGGGAGGCGATAAGTAGTGGCTCGCACCGTTGTTGATCCGTTGACCCGAATCGAAGGTCACCTGCGTGTCGAGGTCGAAGTGACCGACGGCAAGGTATCCGACGCTTGGGTATCTGGCACGCTGTGGCGCGGTATGGAGCTCGTGCTCCAGGATCGCCACCCCGAGGATGCGTTCTGGGTCTCCCAGCGCATCTGCGGCGTTTGCCCGATCTCGCACAGCCATGCTTCTGCACAGTCCACGGAGCAGGCGCTGGGCATCAAGATCCCGAACAACGCCCGCATCATCCGTAACATCATCGAAGGCGCGCAGTACCTGCACAGCCACATCCTGTGGTTCTACACCCTCACGGCGCTTGACTACGTGAACCCGATCAACGCCCTCAAGGCGAATATCGCTGACACGTACGCACTCGCCGAGTCGAAGGGTACCCGCATCAGCGACTTCGGCGCTGTCCAGAAGCGTCTGGCAGCGTTCGCGGAGAATGGCCAGCTCTCCATCTTCACCGGCCACTACTTCGACCACCCCGGCTACGTCCTGCCGCCGGAGCTCGACCTCATCGCGACCGCCCACTACCTCGAGGCTCTCGAGATGCAGGCTGTTGCAGCCGAGATCATCGCGGTCATGAGCGGTAAGTTCCCGCACCCCATGACGTCGATCCCGGGTGGTACCGCGTTTGTTCCGACCGAGCAGAAGCTCGATGACATCCTCTTCCGTTTCCTCACGGTCAAGGCATTCATCGACGAAGCTCTCATTCCTGACACGCTCGCGATCGCCCCGTTCCTGCTCGGCGCTGCCTCGTTCGGTGGCGGCTGCGGCAACTTCCTGTCCTGGGGCGTTTTCGAAGCCGAAGACGGCGACCCGTACAAGCGGTCCCTGCCTCGTGGCTTCATCGAGAGCGCAAAGGGCCTCACGGCCGACAAGGTCGGTCCGGAGGACGTTACCGAGTACGTCGCCCACTCGTGGTATGACGACAAGACCACTGGTCTTACGCCTGACAAGGGCAAGACCGAGGCGAAGTACGAGGATTACAGCGTCGACGGCAAGTACTCGTGGGGCAAGGCTGCTCGCTGCAAGGATCTCCCGGCCGAGGTCGGTCCGCTCTCCCGCATGCTCGTCGGCTACGTCAGCGGCGTGAAGCCGGTTGTGGACATCATCGACTACGCGCTTGGTGAGCTCAGCAAGGCCGCAGGCGCAACGCTGCCTCCGACCGTTCTCGTGTCGCTGCTCGGCCGCGTCGCTGCCCGTAACCTCGAAGCAGCCGTCGTCGCCCAGTGGTCGGTCGAGTGGGTCAACGAGCTCGTTGCAGCCATCAAGGGCGGCGACAGTGACTACTTCGTCACCGATCGCGGTTCTGACGGCAAGGGCGCTGGCCTTTGGGAAGCGCCGCGCGGTTCCGTCGGTCACTGGATGACCGTCGAAGGCGGCAAGATCGCCAACTACCAGGTCGTCGCACCGACCACCTGGGACATCGCACCGCGCGACGACAAGGGCGTGCTTGGCCCGATGGAGCAGGCACTCGTCGGTACGCCGGTCGTCGATGCTGAGAAGCCGCTTGAGATCCTTCAGGTCGCGCACAGCTTCGATCCTTGAATCGGTTGTGCTGTCCACGTTGTGGACACCATTTCCGGCAAGGGCACCACGGTCATGTCTTCACCGCTGGGGGTGATGTAGATGTCAGGCCACGCTCACTATCGTGAAGCGCACCCGCTGGTGTTCGTTATCACCCACTACATCAACCTGATCTGCATGATCATGCTC
>PHFB01000004.1 GCA_002841355.1 Actinobacteria bacterium HGW-Actinobacteria-1
GCAGCGACGTGGACAGCAGCGTCATCGAGCTTGCACGCGCCTGCGTGAAGCGCGCGGGCCTCGGCGACGCCGTCACGCTCGACGTGCGCGAGCTCGCACACACGGCACCGCCCGCGGGCGCCGCGCCGGGACTTGTGATCACCAACCCGCCGTACGGCGTGCGTCTCGGCAGCGGGGAAGACCTGCCCGCGCTCTACGCGCGTCTCGGCGAGCGGCTCGTGGAGGCGTTCGACGGCTGGACGGCCGCGATCCTCACGAGCGAGCCCGACCTCGCGCGCGCGACCAAGCTGCGCTCGCACAAGTCGTACGCGTTCATGAACGGCGCGGTGGAGACGAAGCTCTACCTCTTCGAGCTCTCGGCGAAGGTGGTGCGGGCCGAGGTCCGCCCGGCGCCGCTTGGCCTTTCCTCGGGCGCGGAGATGTTCGTGAACCGCGTGCGCAAGAACCTGCGGCACCTGGGCAAGTGGGCGCGGCGCGAAGGCATCACGTGCTGGCGCGTGTACGACGCCGACCTGCCCGAGTACGCCGTGGCTATCGACATCTACGAAGGCGCCGGCCCCGACGAGGGTCGCCGCTTCGCGCACATCCAGGAGTATGCGCCGCCGCCTCAGATCGACTCCGGTCGTGCCGAGGAGCGCCTGGCCGAAGTCGTCGCGGCCATGCCGGAGGTGCTCGGCGTGGCGCCGGAAGACGTTGCGGTGAAGGTGCGCAAGCGTCAGCGCGGCGAGTCGCAGTACGAGCGCCGAGAGGACACCCTCGGCACGCAGATCGAAGTGGCCGAGAACGGCCTGCGCGTGCTGGTGAACCTGCACGACTACCTCGACACGGGGCTCTTCCTCGACCACCGGCTCACGCGGCAGGCTTTGCGGGACTTCGCCGAGGGCGAGCGCTTCCTCAACCTGTTCGGCTACACCGGCGTGGCAAGCGTGTACGCCGCGGCCGGCGGAGCCACATCGGTGACGACCGTGGACATGTCGGCGACGTACCTTGCCTGGGCGCGCCGCAACCTCGCACTCAACGGCTATGCCGAGAGCAACACCGTGCGCTTCGAGCGCGCCGACGTGCTCTCGTGGATCGTCGATGAGCGCAAGCGCATCGAGGTGGGGCACGTGCAGCCATACGGGCTCATCTTCCTCGACCCGCCCACCTTCTCGAACTCCAAGAAGATGGGGGAGCGCACCTTCGACGTGCAGCGCGACCACGTGGCGCTCCTGCGCGACACCGCGGCGCTGCTCGCCCCCGACGGCGTGCTGGTGTTCTCGAACAACTTCCGCAAGTTCAAGCTCGCCTTCGACGAGCTGCCCGAGCTCGACATCCAGAACGTCACCAACGCGACCATCCCGCCGGATTTCGAGCGCAATCCGAAGATCCACGTCTGCTTCGAGGTGCGGAGGAAGTAGCGCCCGGGTAAGCCTTCGGTCAGTGCGGGTTTAGCGCCGTCGCGTACGCTCGGCAGAAAGCCAGCCGAGAGGAGCGAGCGTGGAGCCATCCGCGCGTCCGGGGCAGCTCATGAGCGAGCTGCGTGCGTCCCTGCGTTCGCGCCACTACAGTCGCCGTACCGAGACGGCGTACTGCCTGTGGGTGACGCGCTACATCCGCTTCCACCGCCTCCGCCATCCTGCCGAGATGGGCGAGGCCGAGATCAACGCGTATCTCACGCACCTGGCGGTCGAGGAGCACGTGAGCGCGTCGACGCAGACGCAGGCGCTCTCGGCACTGCTGTTTCTGTACCGGCACGTGATCGGGCGCGAGATCGGCGAGCTGAGCGGCGTGATCCGCGCTCGAACGCCGGAGCGACTGCCGGTCGTGATGACGCGTGCCGAGGTCCGCGCGCTGCTGGAGCACCTCGACGGCGACAAGTGGCTGATGGCGTCGCTCATGTACGGCGCGGGGCTGCGGCTCATGGAGTGCCTGCGGCTGCGGGTGCAGGATGTCGACTTCGGGCACGGCGAGATCGTGGTGCGCAACGGCAAGGGCGCCAAGGACCGGGTGACGATGCTGCCCGACTCGCTCAAGCCGCCGCTGCAGGCGCAGCTGCGCCGCGCGCGGGCGATCCACGAGCGAGATCTGGCCGACGGGTGGGGGCGCGTGGTGCTGCCCGACGCGCTCGACCGGAAGTACCCCAACGCCCCGGCGCAGTGGGGTTGGCAGTGGGTCTTCCCGCAGGAGCGCCGGTGGTGCAACAAGCAGACGGGGGAGCAGGGCCGCCATCACGTGCACCAGACGATCATCCAGCGCGCGGTGGGCGAGGCGGCTCGGGCGTCGGGGGTGGCGAAGCATGTGGGCTGCCACACGCTCCGGCACTCGTTCGCAACGCACCTGCTCGAGAGCGGCTACGACATCCGTACGATCCAGGAACTGCTGGGTCACAAGAGCCTGAATACGACGATGATCTACACCCACGTGCTCAACAAGGGAGGGCTCGGCGTGAAGAGCCCGTTCGATGCGCTGTGACGTCTAAAGCCCCCACTGCCTCGCTTACACAGACTGCAGAAGCGCACATTCGTTCTCCCGACATTGCCTTTTGGCTCGGATAGAAAAGGTATAGAATCTATATGTCTAAGGAAGAATACGTCGCACCCGACACCTTCGAGTACGATCAAGCCAAGAGCGAAGCCAACAAGGTGAAGCACGGTATCGACTTCGTTGAGGCGCAAGCGCTCTGGTTGGATGACAATCTGGTGCGAGTCGCCGCCCGTGCAGCGGGGGAGCCTAGGTTCGTTTTCGTCGGGGTCATCGGAGAGAAGCACTGGTCCGCGGTGATCACATTCCGAGGGGACGCGATTCGCATCATTTCGGTACGGAGAGCGCGTCAGACGGAGGTGCGAGCGTATGAATGCGAGTGAGTTCGATAAGAAGTTCGACGATGGCGTCGAGGACATCATCGATGATCTCGACATGTCCAGCGCCATCCGACCCAACAGAGGACAGAAGCGGGTAAATGTCGACTTCCCGGTTTGGATGGTCGAATCTCTCGATAGAGAGGCTGCGCGACTTGGCGTGACCAGACAGTCCATCATCAAGGTCTGGATTGCTGAGCGGCTTGAGAAGGCCGGGTAGGCACGAGGTCTGTTCGCGCAGTGTGCGGTGCGGTACGCTGCTTATGGGGGCTGGGGGCTTTCTTACATGGACTTCTCTCGCTGCCCCCGAGCGTTACACAGTCAGTACATTCATTGTTAGGCCGAACACAGCCAGGAGGGCGACCAGTGACTCCCCGCGACACGCTTCGCCCGCTCATCCTATTCGTCATCTCAGCCGCAATGCTGTCTTGGACCGTCCCTGGAACCGACAGCGACGTCTTCCGCAGTCTTCTCGTCGACGGACCTCTTCCCTGGACGGCTCTCGGCCTCGCACTTTGGATGGCGGTGGGATTCGTGGCCGGGAGGTCTCGAACGCGAGCGGTCTTGTTGTATTCCTTGGCGGCGATCCTTGCGGGTTCGGTTGCTGGCCGCATCATCGCCGCACTGCTTGCAGCGAACATCGGGCTCCCGTTTGATTCCGCATCGGTCGCGGCTGCCTTGACGCTCGGCTTCACCGACCCGGGAAGCATGCGCGCGCTTGGGTCGCTCGGTGATCCTGTCGGGATACGCGCAGTAGCAGCGCTTCTACTGCCAGCTGTCGTAGCGCTCGGTGCCTACGCGGGGCACTTCTCCAAGAGGCTGAGGCCGTCATCCGTTCTTGGTGCTAGGTAGTCGGGTGTCGGCCTAACAAGCGCATTCAGCAGACGCGGCAAGCGCTAGACTGACAGCAAGGCATTGGCGCGCAGCTGATGCGCAAATGCGTTAGACACAGCGAGGGGAGTCGCTTGGACACGAGGCAGTCCTCGGACCGGTATCTCGTTTGGCTTGGTATCTTGTCCTTGGTGGTGGCAGGGGCGGGGTTCGCGTTTGCGCCGGTATGGACGGACTCTATCGCGGTCGAGTTCCTGATGGGCTTGGCCGCGTGCGTGTGGTTGATCGGCCCGCTTGTCATCGCCCTAATCCTCTATGGTCCACACGGTGACCAGTCGGCGCTTGGCTGCCGCTCAGCCCTGCTTGCGTCCAGTCTCGGCCAGTTGCTGCTGAGATGCGGGATTCTGTGCCTGTCGGTGTCGCTGCTTTCGGTCGCAGCCTTCATGGGACTGCTTCGCGACCTGTTCGATCTGTCCGCACCTACGATTGTGGGCGGTCTCCTGTTCGTGAACGTGATCCTTGCGCTGCTTACGGCGTGGTTGGTTCGAAAGACCGCCGTACTGCGCTACTACACTGCTCTTCACCAAGAGGCTGGCGGACAGGCAAGTAGGGACCTGACAATGTTCAGCGCGAGGCCGCCCGCCCTGGCAGCGGTCACGGCGGCGGGATTTGTGTTCCTGTTCGCACTTCCCCCCATCGAACTGAGTCACTGGCCGTTCGCATTTGGCGCTATCGTGTCGGGTGTGTACTGGTGGGTGCGTCGCTCAACGGCCACCGGTGTTCTGTATCGGCGGCTGTCAGCGCTCTCCCTCGTGGCCCCGGAGGAATCGGTGCGTGAAGTTGACAGACTGGTTGAGGCCGCGTGTCTAACAGGCGCATCCAGCTGACGCGCGCGAGGTAGACTGACCAGGACGGCATCGGCGCGCAGCTGATGCGCAAATGCGTTAGCAAGGCGCCTGGAGTTGACGGGCCGTCCACGCCGCAGCCCGCAGCTCCACAGTTCCGTTACGCTGGAAGCATGAGCCGTCGCACCAACATCCTCGCGTTTGTGACGCCCCTGATGGGCGCGTCCGTACTCGCGATACTGTTCTCCGTCTCAGGCTCGGCCCTCACGATCTTCGCTTTCGCCGGGGGAATCTTCCTGCTTCCTGTGGCTGTGATCGTCGCGGTCGTACTGTTCGTATCGTTCCTGGCGTTTCGCAAGAGTCGTCCGGAGTACGCAGCGAAGTTGGGCGCCACCGCCGCAGGGCTGATGCTCTCAGTCATTCTGGCTTTGCCTCTCGTCTGGGGTGCCGGTTGGCTGGTCAGGGAGATCCGACGCCCCGTGCGTGCGGCGCTGGCGGAGCGCGTGATTGACCGGGCGGCTGCGAATGGCTGGTCGGGACATGAAGAAATCGAGCTCGAGGGTTTCAAGAGGCTGCTCTCCGATGGCGGCACTATCGAGGTGTACTCAGGCGCTGACGGAACCAGCGTGTTCTTCTGGGACATCCGGGGCATCCTCGGGGACTACACGGCATCGCTCTACGCGACGAGCAGCGAGGGTGCTGAACCGCCAGGAGGGGTCAGCAGCGTCGGTAGTTTCGAGCGGGAGTCGGAGCATTGGTGGCGGAGCCTACCGGACTGAGCGGCGCTTGCTAACAAGCGCATTCAGCAGACGCGGCAAGCGCTAGACTGAGTGGAAGGCATCGGCGCGCAGCTGATGCGCAAATGCGTTAGGCAGAGAGCCGGGGGACGCGGTGGCGGAGTCGCTGGGTGATGCAATCGAAGACCGCACCCCGGAGGCTCCGACAGGAGCGCGCCGCTTCGCCTTCTCGGTCGGTCGCTTCCTTGCACTGGTTTCCCTCGTCGGCATTGTCTCGGCGTCGCTCTTCATGGCGTGCGACGCGCTCGGGTATGTCTCGTTAGGCACTCTCTGGGCGGGAGGGGGGCTTGGCGCCCTTCTCGCAACCCTGGGCATGCTCGGTATCCCCGTGTCATTCGTCTTGCCGGTCATGCTCGGCCAGTGGTCGCTTGGACATCGTGGCGCCCAATGGAGAGGGACCGCGGCCGGGGTGGGCGCCGGTCTCATGGCCGGCGTGGTCGCCTACGCGGCGATTCCGGCGGTCGTGTGGCTGGACAGTCTCGTCACCGAGCGCGCACTGGATTCCGGCATCTTCGGACTCCCCGCGGCTGCGGCATACGTCGCGTATGGAGCCGTTCTCGCCGTGGGCCTTCTTTGGATGGTGTCCGGAGGGCGCTTGCGCGACGCGAGGGTGCGCTGGGCGCTCGTGGCGATCGCAGGCAGCCTGGCCCTGCTCGTCGTGTCTTCCTCGTATCTCACGGGATTGCTGGAGCGGGTGCACGACCTCTACGATCAGTCGGACACCGAAAGCGTGCCCCTCACCGGACAGTACGGGGAGCCGCTCGGCGACATCGGCCCTAATGGACTCGAGATGGCGATCGGCGGGTACCCGTTCGTGATCTTGCCGTACGCGATCGGCGCTTCTCTCGGCATTATGCTGGTGCGCAAGCGTCGGGCGGCTCCTGCCTAACAAGCGCATCCAGCAGATGCGACAACCGCTAGACTGAGTGGAAGGCATCGGCGCGCAGCTAATGCGCAAGTGCGTTAGGCGTAGCATTCGACACGTGGCCAGTTCTGGGAGGTCGGTCGAGTGGATCATCGTTCGTACTTCGCTGCGGGAGGGCGATACCCCCATCTGTCCGGCGAGTACGAAGTGGTCGCGATCGATGGCGACTGGCTTGTCTGCCGACTCGAGGACGGACGCGAGATCCGGGTGACCACCCAAAACGCATTCCGTGCCTTGCAGCAACTTGGAGTCATCGGGGCCGACTCGAAGGAACCGGAAAGTCGACTCTCTCACGCATGTGAGGGGAGACCTTGTGGTCCGGCGTGTATCAAGGCCGCGGTCGAGGACCCTCGATGACTTGCGGGCTGCGCGCCTAGCGCCGCCGACTACGACATCCCCGAATCTCTAAACTCCTGCGAATCTGTACTTGCATCTTCATTCTAACAGCGTTAGAGTACGTTCTAACGGCGTTAGAATCCTGGCGCACACGCCGAGATTCGAGATTCAAGGGAGTAAAGATGACCGCACGTGCGACCCGCAGTGGCGAACCACGCGACACGCTGAGCCGCGAACGCGTGCTACGCGCCGCGATCGAGTTGGCGGACGAGCGCGGCATCGACGCGCTCACCATGCGCGAGCTCGCCAGGAAGCTCGGCGTCGAAGGGGGCTCGCTCTACTACCATGTGGCGGGCAAGGACGACATCCTCGACGGCATGACGGATCTCGTCGCCGCAGAGATCGAAGTGCCCTCGGGGTCCTCGGACTGGAAGGAAGCCATGAGGCGGCGCGCGATCTCCGCGCGCGACGTCTTCGCGCGCCATCCTTGGGCGAGCGCGGTCATGGACTCTCGTGAGCACAGCGGGCCAGCCCAGCTGGCCTATGCCGACCGTGTCCTGGGAACGCTGCTCGCGGCCGGTTTCTCGCCGCGGGCGGCCGCCAACGCGTTCCTGATCCTCGACAGCTACATCTACGGCTTCCAGCGCCAGCAATCGAGTCTGGCACTGCCCGAGGGTGTAGAGACGTCCGACGTCGCCGAGGAGCTGCTCGCGGAACTCACGCCCGATGCCTACCCATCCTTACTGACCATCGCGGCCGACTTCGCCGTGAACCCGCACGACGTGATGAGCCTCTTCGACTTCGGTCTTGATCTCATCCTTGCGGGTCTCCAGCACTCGCTCGAATCCCAGTGATCCTCCGCTCAGCGCTCGGCGCCGCCGGCGTCGCGCGAGGGCCCGAAGAAAGGAAAGGCGTCATGAATGCGATTGTCCAGACCGCCTACGGCTCCTCGGACGTGATGGAGTACCGACAGGTCGACAAGCCTGAACCGGGCGAGGGCCAGGTGCTCGTCCGGGTGATGGCGACCTCGCTTGCGGCGGGCGAGTACTTCGGCATGCGGGGCAAGCCGCTGCCGATCCGGTTTTACATGGGGCTTCTCAAGCCCAAGCCCGGCTTCATCGTAGGCATCGACTTCGCGGGGGTCGTCGAGTCGATCGGCGGCGGAGTGACCGAGTTCCGCCCGGGTGACGAGGTCTACGGCGAGTGCCACGGCTCGTGCGCCGAGTTCGCGGTCGCCGACGTCGGCTCCATCGCGCCGAAGCCCCGCAACCTGACGTTCGAGCAGGCAGCGGCCGTGCCCACGTCCGCGTGCACGGCGCTCCAGGCCCTCCGCGACCACGGCAAGGTCCGCCCGGGACACAAGGTGCTCATCAACGGCGCGTCGGGCGGCGTCGGGACGTTCGCGGTGCAGATCGCGAAGGCCCTTGGTGCCGAGGTGACCGGGGTTTGCAGCACGCGCAACGTGGAGATGGTCCGCTCCCTCGGCGCCGACCACGTCATCGACTACACGAAGGAAGACTTCACCAAAGGCAGCGCGCGCTACGACGTGATTCTGGACAACGTGGGCAGCCACTCGCTCTCGGACACCAGGCGCGTGCTCGAATCCGACGGGCTGCTCCTCCCGAGCAGCGGCCACGCCGGTATGAGTTGGGTGATCGCCGCAGCGATCTCATCGATGTTCGTCCGGCAGCAGGGTCGGGTCTTCATGGCTCTCACCGACACCAAGAGCCTGCTCGCGCTGGGTGAGCTCATCGAGGCCGGCATGGTGACGCCGGCCATCGATAGGACGTATCCGCTGAGTGAGACCGCGCGCGCCTTCGAGTACCTGGACGAGGGACATGCGCGCGCGAAGGTCGTTGTATCCGTGACTGCGAGCGCAGCATAAGCGCTTCTGCTGGAGGGAGCGTGCGAACGATGGTCGATGTGAGGGTCATCCTGTCGGTTCTATGGGGATCCCTGATGCTGGTCTTCCTGCTCGGGGACGTGCTTCGAATCTTTGCGGGGGACTACGTGGCGGGTGAATTGGCGGGTGTTCCCGCGACGCAGCTGATGTGGGTCGGTGTCGCGGCGATGATGTTGATCCCGATTCTGATGATGGTGCTGTCTCTCGCTGTGCCGTATCCGGCGATCCGGTGGGTCTGCATCGTCGCGGGGGGCGCCTGGATCGTTTTGAACCTCATGGGCCTGCCGTACCCGGGTGCGTATGACAACTTTCTCGTCGGCGTTGGCGTCGTCGTGTGTGGGGCGATCATCTGGTACGCGTGGACGTGGTCGGTGGCCACGTAGCCGTGGGCCGATCCTCTGCACGCGGACGCGGGCCGGATGCACCCGACAGGGGAGCCCAGTGGACGGGGAGAGCCAGAGTAAGTTCGGTCGGGCACCGGGTCTGCTCGGCTGACTAGATGAGTGGAGTGGATGTGGACACACCGGTTGTGAGCAAGCCGTGGTTCAACGCTCGTCGCTACGGAATCGGCTGGCGGCCAGTGACGTGGCAGGGTTGGGTCGCGAGCGGAGCGTTCGTCGCACTTGTCTTCGGCGTCACGCGGGTGACCGACAACCCGGCTGCGATTGCGATCTCGGTCGCCGTTCTCGTCGGTCTTCTCGCCCTCGTCTGCTACCTGACGGGCGGGAAGCCTGGTCCGCTACGGCCGGACAATGACGACCAGACGTCACATGGCGCGAAGTGAAGGGCGACTGCGGCACTTGCCTGCGGCTGGCGCCGCCCTGGGTCAGCGCTGCTCGGAAGCTGCGGCTTTCGGCTCTGCCCCAAGCAACCCGATCGCGATGGCTCTGAGCCCGAACTCGAGTTGCGCCTGCGGATCCTGCTGAGGCTGAGAGGCCGCCTCACTCAGAAACGGGAACTCCTCGCGTGAGGTGAGCGCAACGTTCTCCTCGACGAGGTGGTGCTCGGGGTCAGCCATGCTGGTCGCGATGATCGCCGCATAGCCGCGCACCGCAGCCGCCACGATGTTCATGCCGGCTGTCGCATGCTCCACCGAAAGGCCTCCGGAGCGAAGGATGGCGACCATCAGCTCTACCGGCGCTAGTCCGGCTGGTGTGGCCGGTCCGCGGGCGAGCAGTACCGGCAGCGCGTTGCTGTGGCGAACGAGCACCGCCGCGTAGGCCATGGCCGCACGGACGAGCCGCTCCTGGGCCGGTTCGGACGGATCGTCGACACTCAAGTCGATCTCGGCCATGACCGCCTCGACGATTGCATCCAGGAGCGCGGCCTTGTTCGGCATGTAGTAGTAGACGGCCATCGGGTCCATGCCGAGTTCGGTTCCCAAACGGCGCATCGACAGGGCTTCGAGCCCCTCTGCGTCCACGAGGGCGAGTGCCGTGTCGATGATGCGCTCGCGCGAGAGTGGCTCTCTGGCCTTGGGTGTGACGGGCATTTGCAGATTCCCCTCCAAGATGACTTGACAAAGCTATTCTACGGCGTAGAATGCGCGCTGACAAGTGTTCTACACCGTAGAAACGAAGGACACGGGAGTGTCAGTTGGAGGAGTGATCGAAGTGGACGGGAACGCACGTGTTCGTCGAGCTAAGCGCGTCGGGACGGGTCTGTCCCTCATCGTCATGCCGTTGGTGTTCGTCTTTGCCTTCGCGAATCATCCTGGTCTGTTGAACCCGCATCTGATGAGCCCTGAGGGGCTTATCCTCAGGGCTCACAACGCCAGTCTGCTGCAGTTCGGGCACGTGCTGGTCACGTTGGCAACGGCCCTCCTGGTGGTCGTCGCCGTGTACTTCATGAAGTTGCTGGATCGCACCTCCTGGGCGTGGGCGGGTCTGGTCGGTGGCGCGGTGGCGATTCTGGGCGCGGTCATCCTTGCAGCCGACAAGGGCGCGCTGTGCCTGACCATGACGGCTCTCGATACACTGCCGGCAGACGAGTTCGCTCGCATGATGCCGGGCCTTCTGGCGATGTTCTCCTTCAAGGGTTGGATGCCGCTTCTTTGGGGCATGGCGCTGCTGCCGCTCGGCTTCGGGATCCAGGCCGTCGCCTTGATCAAGACCAGGGTCATTCCCCGATGGCAAGGCGTGCTCTTCCTGATAGGCGCGTTGTTCATCGGGTTTCCCGATGGCGCCGAGATCATCAACCTGACTGCCGCCATCCTGATGGCCGTGTCGTTGGTGCCGTGCGGCATACGACTGCTCTCGGGGCGAGGCTCCGAGGGCAACCCCGCAATCGCGGACGCTGAGACGCAGGGGATCCGAGAGGCTCGCTTCGAGGGCAGCGCAGAGCAACGGTCTTCGTCGGCGCCGGCTTGTGCGGGATGCCGCCGCAGGTCGGTCGCTGCCGGGTGCACACGAGCGTAATGACGGATTCCGTCCGGCTGCCCAACAACGGCTCCCAGCGAACTGCGCTACGCTTGCAGCTGAAGCGTCAGGACGTTGGGATGGCCGAGGGACAGGAGAATGGCGGTTGAGCGATCTTACTGAGCTTTCGACTGCTCGTCTGCGGCTGCGCAGGTGGTCGCGCGCTGACAGGGTGCCCTTTGCTGCGATCAACCAGGACCCGCACGTCATCGAGTTCCTCCCCGGTCCGTTGTCGCGCGAGCAAAGTGACGCGATGGTGGATCGGATTGAGGCTGGTTTTGAGGAACGTGGCTTCGGGTTTTGGGCTGTCGAAGTCGTCGACGTGGCTTCGTTCATAGGATTCGTGGGACTGTCCGTACCCTCGTTCGACGCGCCTTTCATGCCCGCTGTCGAGGTGGGATGGCGCCTTGATCACGCATACTGGGGTCGCGGCTACGCCACCGAGGCGGCCCAGGCGTCGCTCCGTTTCGGATTCGACGTCCTGGGCTTGAGCGAGATTGTCTCCTTCACCACCGAGAACAACGTTCGCTCAAGGCGAGTGATGGAGCGTATCGGAATGACGCGCGACCCCGCCGACGACTTCGAGCACCCTGGGCTGGCGGCTGACAGCCCTCTTCGGAGGCACGTGCTCTACCGCGTCTGCCACAGCGAAGTCCGGGATGCGGCTGCCCAACAAGCGCATCGGGCGGACGGCCAGGAGCGCTAGACTTGTTGGAAGGCATCGGCGCGCAGCTGATGCACAAATGCGCTAGACCGACGAGCGGGGGGAGCCAGCTGTGTCACTTCGCGATGACTTGACCAAGCTGCAGAATCAACTCGGCGAAGGCACTCTTCAGCGTTCCTACGGCTCGATCATCAGTTATATGTCGCAGGCCCGCTCGTACTTCATGACACGTGACGGCGAGCGTGCGGTCTCGGCGCTCTACCAGGGTGTCTTCGACATGACCTACTTCGCACTGTTTCCTCCGGCGCTCAAATCGCGCGGCCTTAAGCTCGCCATCGTGTTCGACTACGAGTCCTTCACATTCCAGGTGTGGCTGGCGGCGCGGAATCGCACTGTGCAGCGTAAGTACTGGCAGCTGCTGCATGACTGCGGATGGTCGGGCGGCCGGATCGTCGAGCCGGCCGCTGGAGTGGATGCAATAGTCCAACGTGATGTCGCCTCCGCGATGGAACTCGAGGCTGCTGACGCGCTCACTGCCCGCGTTGAAGCCGTCGCCTGCGAGTTGCTGGACGACCTAGTCGCATTCCTTGACACCCACGACACCGAGACAGCGGTCTAGCAAGCGCGTTCAGCAGACGCGGCAAGCGCTAGACTGACATGGACGACATCGGCGCACAGCTGATGCGCAGATGCGTGAGCCTGACGTGCGACTTCGGCCGCTCGCTTGGAGGACGACATGACACGATCGGCTGAGGTCGACGCCTACATGGCGACGCTCGATCACCACATGACGGCCCAGGTGGAGAAGTTGCGTACCGCCATCCTTGGCGCGGATCCGCGCGTGAACGAGGCCATCAAGTGGAATGCGCCAAGCTTCTTCATCGACGACCACTTCGCGACATTCAATCTGCACTACCCTGACCGCGTGCAGATCGTCCTTCACGCCGGCGCCAAGGTGAATCCGGATGCAATCCAGTTCGAGATCTCGGATCCAGCGGGGTTGCTCAAGTGGGCGTCTGTCGATAGGGCGAGTGTCACCTTCGGAAGCGCCGCAGAAGTCGATGATCGTCTCGCTTCGTTCCTGGACATTCTCCGACAGTGGATTGCGCTCACGTCATGAGAGGCGTTTTCGGATTCGCAGGCCAACCAGCGCATCCAGCTGACGCGCACGACGTAGACTGACATGGAAGGCATGAGCGCGCAGTTGAAGGTCTGGACGTAGGGTATCCACTGTCTGTGAATCGGGTGATCCACATGTGCCGCAACATTCACGTTCTCTTCAACTTCGAACCTTCCGCCACCGACGAGGAGATTCGGGCCGCCGCCGCCCAGTACGTGCGCAAGATCAGCGGCTATGCCAAGCCGTCGGCGGCAAACGAGGCAGCGTTCAACCGTTGCATCGATGAGGTCGCACAGGCATCCGCTCGAATGCTCGACGCTCTAGTCACAGTCGCTCCACCTCGCAATCGAGAGCGCGAGGCTGAGAAGGCTCGTGAGCGGGCTCGCCATCGATTCGGTGATGCCTAACAAGCGTTTCGACCCGATGAACCTTGGCCGTGTCAGGTATCGTGAGTGGCGATGGCGCGCGGGGCCTGCGGTTCACGGGTCAAACGCACAAACATCCAGCACGACACTGCAAAGGGGTTCTCCTTGGGACGCTTCGGTGACGATCCGCACGCCTTCTTCGGCCACGTCTACTCGGATGTCGCTCCGTGGGAAGTGGGCGGTGCGCAGCCGGACATGGCGCGCATGCTTGAGGACTATCCGCCCGCGGATCCTGTGCTCGATCTCGGCTCGGCGACCGGTGATCTCGCCATTGCCCTCGCACTTCAGGGACATAACGTCGTTGGGCTCGAGTTCGTGCAGTCGGCCGTCGACCGAGCGCGTGAGAAGGCGGCAGCTCTTGCACCGGAGGTGAGCGCCCGCCTTCGCTTCGAGGTCGGCGACGCCACCATGCCCAGTGCCCTCGGTGTCCGGTTCGGCAGCGTGCTCGACTCCGGCTTCATTCACCTGCTCGACCCTGACGAGACTGACCGTTTCGTAGCAGACCTGCGTGATGCCGTGGCACCCGGCGGTCGCTACTACCTCCACGAGTTCGCAATCGAATTCCCAATCGACAATGTCCCTCGTGCCATCACCGGGGACGAAATCCACTCGCGATTCAACGCGGACACGGGTTGGCGTGTCGTCGAGGTCAGGCCGGCGGTGTTCCACAATCGCGTGGCGCAACCGACTCCAGCCATCGTCGCTTGCATCGAGAGGCTCGCGGACTGACGGGGTGTGCCGAACAAGCGCATCCGGCTGATGCACACGGGGTAGACCGCCACGGACGGCGTCGGCGCGCAGCTGATGCGCAGATGCGTTAGGTGAGACTGCGAGTGGTCAAGTTCCTGTGCGGGCCGGTCCACCACCCTGGGCGAGGGAAACATCCCTTCGGCGCTGTCGTTGCGATGCTGACCAACAAGTGCTTCCAGCTGACTCACGTAGGCGTTAGGCTGAACTGAGGCCGCTCGTTCGCGGCTGAAGCACAGATGCGTTAGCACAAGCACCGTGAGCGAGGGGGCACTTGGTGGAATCGCAGCAACTTTCGGACGGCCTCATGTACTTGCGTCTCCAGCAGGAAGCTCGAGGCGGAGCTCGGTGGTTCTGGTGGGTGGCAGGGCTGTCTGCCGTAAACACGATCGTGCACGCGGTGGGAGGATCCTGGACCTTCGTCATGGGTCTCGGTCTCACGCAGCTGTTCGATGCGTTCGCGACTGAGTTTGGGGGGCTGGTGTCTGTCGTGGCCCTCGTGCTGGACGTTTGCGTGTTGCTCGCCTTCGTGGTCATAGGCCGGTTCGCGCTGCGCAGCAGGGTGGCGTTTGTCATCGGGATGGTGCTCTATGCGCTCGACGGTCTGCTGCTCTTCGCGTTCCAGGACTTCCTGTCGGTCGCCTTTCATGTGCTCGCACTCGTGTTCATGTTCAAGGGTATGACGTCGCTCAAGCGACTCGAATCGCTGCCCATCCCGCAGGTCTCCATGGAAGCGGCGAGCCAACCAGTCGTGCTGACTCCAGTTCCGGAAACCGCAGAGGACTACTTCGACGTCAACTAGGGTGCGGGGACGTGCTAACACGCGCATCCAGCAGGCGCGCCAAAGAATACGCTACGAAGTGATGGTATTGACGCGTAGCTGATGCGCGAATGCGCATGGCAAGCGCAGCATGGGGGATAGCATGCGCTCCAAGAGAGTCCTGATCGCGGTCGTCGTGCTTGCAGCCGCTGCGGTGCTCGTCGCCGTCGGCCTGATTGTGCTCACCGCACGTGTCCGCAGCGAGGTCTCGGCCTCGCCTCCGAACTGGGATGTCTCCGCGACACCGTCCGCCGTAGAGATAGTGTGGGGCGAAGGCGCATACGGCGTCTGGCTTGATTGTGACGTGACTGTGCGTTCGATAGAGGTGCCTTCGTTCGTCCAACTGACGGATGACGGGGCGTTCCTGGGGTGGCGCGAGCCCGTGATGGGAGGCATCCACGACTGGAGACTCTTCGACGATTTGGACGGTTGGGATCCTGCGCTGAGGCGCAACTTCCTCAAGTACTTCTCGGCGCGTGGTAATCCCTCGATCATGCGCGTTGACTGGCTTGGAGCCCCGGTTGCTTTCGATCAGCCGACGCTGGACGACGAACTGTACAAGCTTGCACAGCATGCTGATGTAAGCCGTGACCGGCTGGTCGTCGTCAGTATCTACTCGCCCGAGACCGGTGACGTTCACGATGAGTTGATCGGCGCAGCCGATGCGACCGGTGGATTCGTCAAGCTGGCTGACCTGGTGGAGACGGACGCAGGCTACGAAATCGACCCTGGGCGATGATGTAGTGTGTCCAGTCGATGATCAGGAGCGCCAAAGTGAAGTGAGGCGCTGAGCCGCTGCTCAAGCGCAGGAGCGTCTAGACGGAGGAATGCAGGACTTGGACGGAGCGACGCGCCCGACAGATCCGCACGACACAGGTGGTCGACTGTCCCGGCTGCATCCTGCCGTGCTTGGAGCGCTATGGCGGTGCGGTCGAGTCGGCGGGCGTGAGGCAACCGCGACCATACTCCGCCTGATCTCTCTTGGATTCCTAGTGGCGGATCCGATCACGGTCGAGCGTGCGTCCGGGGGCAGAACCGTCTCTCGCGTCGTGGTGGGCCTGAGGCTCGTCGAAGGACGCGCAACCGCGCATCATGCGAACGGAGCGAAGTTGATACGTCAGGGGCATATCGACGGTCTCTGCCGCATCGACCGGGAGCTGCTCTCGATCCTTTTCGACGGCGTCGTGCACTCGGATCGGGTGACTATCCCGCAGATCGACGATTTCTCGGCACGCCACCCTTACGCGTACTGGACGGCCATCACGAAGTGGCGCCGCTTGGTGCGCGACGAGGCGCGGTCAATTCAGCTGGGGCGGGAGGGCGAGCATCGAATCAGCCGAGGCGAGCTCCGTCGTCTTAAGTCCCAGGTTCGTGACCAGCTTGCGGCGGGGAAGGCATCCGGTCGCCTTGGTGCGCTCGGCGTCGTGTTCGGGCTGAGTCGCGAACTTGCCTCAGCTCTTTCCCTGCCCAAGGGAAGCGAGGTAGGCTCATCGCCTTCGTCCGGTGCCGATTCGTGGGTGTGGCTGTTTGGCGGCGCGGGGCATGCTCGAGCGATGGGAACCGCACTCTCTCCGTACTACTCATCCGGCTTCGCTCCGGTCCAGACGGTAGGCCTGACACCGCCCAGCCACAGTGTGGGCGGAATCGGGATGTCGTCGGGTGGAGGCGCCGGTGGCGGGTTCAGCGGAGGCGGCGGCGCAGGCGGAGGTGGTGGCGGGGGTGGCGCGGGATGATAGTCACCCTCCGTCGCATAGGCGCATTCCGCCGATGCGTAGGAGTCGTCAGCCCGACGGAGAAGTCTGTGGTGCGGCCGATCTGCGAACTCGTCGGGTGTCATCGGAAGATTCGTGGGGAGTATCAGTGACTGAAGCGAGCGATGCAACCCCGATACCGCATGCCTTCGGGCGTTTCCCGCTCAATATAGGCGCAGGCACCCTGCCTTTCATCTGGGGTCTCGTCCACGGCGTGAGCACGGGTGTCTGGGTGCAGGTCGTAGGCGCGTTTCTCTGGCTCGGAGGCATTATCGCTCGGAAGCAATCGGCACCGGTGCTCGTGATTCTAGGCTGGGCGCTTGCGGGGTTGTGCATCGCCTTGAACCTCTGGTTCGCCTTCGTAGCCGATCGGCTCGCGTGGGTGGCGCATCCCGAGCGCGACGTCGGTGACTACGTGAAGGCTCAGCGCACGTGGGCCGTCCTGGCGCCACTCTGGGCGGTGTTCGTTGTGATGTACCGCTCGGACCTCTGAGGTCTTGGCTAGCACGCGCAACCGGCAATCGCGGTAAGCGCTAGACTGGTGGAAGAATGTGGGCGCTGCTGACGCGCTCACACACCACGCGGACATCGGTTGGAGCGAATGGACAAGCTACCCGACCCTGGAGCGCTCATCGACGAGAAGCGCCGGGAACATGAAGCTACACAAGACAAGCTGACGCAGACTGCAGCGGAGAACATGCGGCTGTTCGCTGAGTACGCCACCAAGATCGCCGAGATCGGTGTGACGCCCGGTGTCTGGAAGGTTGGCGATGGCGCGCGGCCGAACGCTGACGACTCGGAGTGTACGGTTCGCGCAATCACCGTTTGCGGTCTGAACGTGCAGGAGTTCGTCGGATGGGTCGTGATCGCGGAGTACCACGGCATGCCCGAGTCTCGAGCACTGCATCTTGACGTCCGTGGAGTGCCGTATGTGAGGCGAGTGCAAGGGATCCCGGACCAGTACTCATCTCGCGTGCGGTATGTGTACACTCCCGCAACCACCGAGGACGTCGGCACCATCCTCAACCTGCAGGCGACGCTCGCCACGTTGCTCGAGTGCGCGGCATCGGAGATGGCGGGTCGCAACTCCAGCCCCGAATCCGTCGTCCCTGCCGCGTGGCACCCGGACCCGGCCGGTCGCCATGAGATGCGCTACTGGGACGGACGCAGTTGGACCTCCCATATATGCGACAACGGCGCAGTCGGGATCGATCAGCTCTAGGGGTGCGCACGATCAACACGCGCTTCGAGCAGATGGCTTGCACGAGGCGCTGCAGGTCGAGTCGTGGAGTTCGCCTATCTCGGCTCGAAGGAATCACTGCTCAGGCTCGCACTGTTGGTGGAGCCCGAGATCCCAGACTAGCACCCAGCCCGGGTCCGGACCGATCTCCATACGCCATCCGCCTTCTGCGTCTTTGGGCTCCACGCTCTTCTCGCCGATGTACCCGTTGGGAGCGCTAGACTTGTCGAAGCGCACCCGCGTAGCCGTTGGCCGAACACGCGAACCGAGCGTACTTGGAGTGAAGTCACCGATGCCAGCCGTCCCCATCACCATCCGCACCGCCTCTCTCGAGGACGCGCCGCTTCTGGCAGACCTCGGGGCCCGGACGTTCGCCGACACATTCGCCGCCGACAACACTGCCGAGGACATGGCGGACTACCTTGCACGGTCATTTGGCGTGGACATCCAGGCACGCGAATTGTCTGACGATGCGGCACTTGTCTTCATCGCCGAGGTTGCTGGCGTCGCCGCTGGCTACGCCCGGTTGAGGTTTGGCGCGACGCTCGACTGCATCCCGGGGGCTCGCCCGGTCGAGATCCACCGGATCTACGCTGATGCGCCCTGGATCGGCAAAGGTGTGGGCGCCGCGCTCATGCAAGCGTGCCTTGCCGAGGCGACCCGGTGCGAATGCGACACGATCTGGCTCGACGTGTGGGAGCGAAATCCACGGGCGATCGCCTTCTACGCCAGATGGGGTTTTGAGGTCGTTGGAGCACAGGAGTTCGTCTTGGGCGACGATGTGCAACACGATCTGGTGATGGCCAGGGGCGCGGCCGGCGGCTCGACGGACGCTCCGCCCCCGCTAGAGCATCCTGATCGGTGAACCGTTCTGGCGGCGGCCGGCATCTGGGCGGAGCAGATCGTGGGCGCTCTCCCACAGCACGTACGGATGACGAGGAGCCGAGCGCGCATGCCTCGCTCGGTGAGTGCTATGGTCTCAGGGGGCGCTAATCTGCATTTGCTTTCCGCATGGCGCCGAATCGAAGTCGGGGTACGGGGAGGAAGCGCAATGAATAACGCAATGAGAAGGGTCCTCACAGCTCTTGTTCTGCTCGCCCTGGCGGGTTCCCTTGCTGGCTGTGACGCCCTTCTTGAACCCTCGAAGAAGGCTCTGAGTCCTGAGGAGAAGGCGCACGCGGATCTCAAGTACTGGGCCGAGCGGCAGTACAAAGAGGAGTCTGCAATCTCCCTTGAAGAGCAGAATGAGTACAACACCATGGATGTCGTCTCCGTGAACAACGCCACCGGCGAGAGCCATGAGGTTATGGCTCAAATGATCCTGAAGGGCAGCGGCGCGGACTCGAACCTTGATTCGTACAGCAAGGTGCAGCTTGTGGAAGTGCGACTTCCAAACGGCGAGGTCAAGACTGCAGTCAGAACCGAATCGAAGGCCAAAGGCGTCGAGTTCCACTTCCCGGAGTAGACAGAACTCGCCGATCTTGGCGTGCGGTAGCGATCTCGCAGATTGCCGAATGGCTTGGCGCGAGGGTCGGTCACGCCGTGACTAGGGGGTGATCTCGATGGAGCGTATCGTGTCTCGCGTTGTACTTGGTGCTATCGCTCCAGTCAGCATGTTCTTGGCGGGGTGGTGGGGGACGTTGGCGTTGCTCGGCGACTCCCCGCTGATTCCGTGGATGGCACTTGGCGGCCTCGTGGGCGGTCTTGTGCTCGATGTGACCGTGCTTCGCGCCCGGCTGGACTCGCTCTACGGCATGTCCCCGGCGTCGCAGGCCATCGTCGCGTTGTTCTACGCGGTGATGATCTACGGCTTCTTCATGGGACTGCCGGTTCCGCTGCTGCTGGTCAGTCTGGGCTGGGGCTTTGCCGCTGTCCGTGCGAGCGGGTCGTTCGATGTTCGCGCGCGGCGTGCCGATCTCGCTGCCAGGGGCTCCGCGGCACTCATGTTCGTGGCATGCGCGGCTACTGCGTGGCTGGCGTTTCGCGAGCCGTCGATCGCCTCGCAGGTGCGCGGCATGCTCGGGCTATCGTTCACGCCAACCATGGCCGCGCTTGCGGTTGGGTCGCTGGTGGGTGGCGCGATGCTCGTCGGGCTGGCGTACGCCGTTCCGGTCATCCTCGCTGCGCGGACTCGCGGTCGCGGCGGCAGTGCTCAAGCGGCGCTCTAGCACGTGCGTGCAACGGCGTCAGGGGAGTAGCTTTGACTTCACATTCTGAGCCCGATGTTCGGCTCGTCGCCTCAGATTCGCCGGACTTCGTCGTTCTTGCCTCTCGGCTTGATGCGGAGCTTGAGGAGCGATACCCCGGGCTTGCCGAGGACGCACCGCGTGCGTCGAAGGATCTGGAAGCTATCGTCGCCTACACCGGCGAGACCCCGGTTGGCTGTGGAGCGTTGTGCGAGCTCGAGTCCGGCGTCGGAGAGGTGACGCGGATGTTCGTGGCTCCCGAGGCCCGGCGACGTGGCGTGGCCCGTCTTGTGCTTGCCGCCCTCGAAGCGAGAGCCCGTGCTTCGGGGTACTCGGCAGTACGCCTCGGGACAGGCGTTCGTCAACCGGAAGCCCTGGCACTCTACGAGTCACGCGGCTATCGTCGCATTCCGCTGTTCGGCGAGTACCAGGGCGCCGATCTGTGTGTCTGCTACGAGAAGACGCTAGCGTGACCCCCGCTGCCGAGATACGCCTGCACGGCTGACGCGCCTACAGCAGTCGCTCGAGCCCATCGAGAATCAGGTGGAGACCGAATTCGAAGACCGCGTCCTCGTCGTGGGGCGTCTCGGCGCCCCGCGCTACTTCACGGTGACGGTGACGGTCCAGGTCTTCTCGGCGGGAACATCCTTCTCCCACGCGCGCCGGTACTCTAGCTTCAAATCGCCCGAGCCAGCGGTTCCGGCCTTGAACGTGAACGCTTCGGTCCCGCCTGCTCCGACCACACCGGGCTTCGTTTCCGATGCCTCGTAGGTCGACTCCCCGACCTGCGTGAGAGGACCGGCATCGGCAACCGTCCAGCCAAAACCGGTGGTGGGATTCGAGGGCAGCTTCACCGAAACCTGCTCTCCGGCCGCGACTTCGATCGCGCTGCCGTCATCCTTCTCGGAAAGCGCGCTTGGGCCTTGCTTTGCGCACCCAGCCAAGACCAGGGCCACGCAGGTCACCACGAACATGCCGATCAACAACTGTCGCCTCATCTGGCGCCTCCTCCATCGACAGCGTTTCGATCGTTCGACGCCGGGAACCGGCAGGGGGTTCTTGGACCGATGTACCCAGCGCTCGCGGTTGTATGCGTGCGTCACCGGCGCGGCATCGCGAGGCGAGCCCCTTCCTGGTGGGAGCGATGCGTGCCGGCACGGCGGCTTCGACGTTCCAGACCGGGTGGCCCGCACGATTCGATAGCGCGCCCTGCCCGAATCCGCGGGTACGGATGCAGAGGGAGGGGGTTCAGTATGTCCAGGAAGATCACAGTGACAGTTCGCTGCGGAACCACCTCTGCCGGTCGGCGTTCGACTGCTGACGCCGATTGGTGCACCAGACCTACGTTCTAGCTAGGACCGAGACGCCAACGCCCTAGTCGGCGTAGTCGTCCTGCTTCTGACCCGGCGGAACGTAGAGCGGCCTGACCTCGACGCCGCCGTTGACGGCTGCAGGGTGCAGCATCGCCACCTCAGTCGCCACATCGATACTCGGCGCCGCCAGCACGAAGAACGCCGAGGCGACCAGGTCCGACGCCACGAGCGTTCCAGCTCGTACGGCACCTCCCTGCACGGTCATCGCAGCCGTGCTTGGATCGAAGGCGAAGCCCCGCTGCTTCGGGAAGTAGCTGCCGCCTAGGACCTTGGCGCCAAGCGATTTGGCACGCGCCGGGAACTCATCGAGCAGGGCCACGTGCTCGGCGCTCAGCGCGGTCGGATCCGCCGGAACTGGCGAGTATACGATCATCCCGTATTGGGGCATGGAGCGCTTCCTTTCGTCGTATCGTGCGTATGTCGTCCTACCGGCGCTAGTACTCGCCCTTGATCACGAAGAACGAACCCCGAATCGTACCGGCAAGCTTCGACTTCATCTTGGCGAACTTGAATTTGCCCTCAAGCTCAGCGGGTACCTCCATGCCATCCGAAAGCTTGAATCCAACCGCTCGCTTCTTGGGATCATCGATCGTGTACATCACGTTGACGGACAGACCGCTCTCGTAGAAGACGTAGGCGAACTTGATGTTCTCCACCTGGAACCGTGAGGTCTCCAGCGGCTTTGAGGCAAACTCGAGACCGCGTTCCTCATGAAGGATGCGGTTCACATACTCCAACGTGTCCTGACTCTCGCTTGCCGGCGTGACCATGAACTCGTGCTTGTACTTGTTCATGAAGTAGCGTGCTTCGTTCGCACGAAGCCCGGCGAGAGCCTCGGCTACGGGTGATGTTTCCAGGCCAACCGTGGATACGTTCACAAAATCGACTAGTGCAGACATTTCGGGACCTCCTTCTGTCGCTATGTTCTTTGCCAAGAAACCCCCGGGCGTATCGCCCACGCGGAACTGCCCAACGGGTATCATCGTGGTGTCGCCTGTCTCGGGAGTCATGGTTCCCGGGAGCCGGGTGACGTGTCCGAGGGCGACCCCAGCGCAGCGTGAGGCGGAACCATGAGAGATGTCGTCTACATCGCATCGGTCTCGGTCGACGGATTCCTCGGGGCCGACGATGGCGACAACGCCTGGGTGGTTCCGGACCCCGAGCTGCACCGCCACTTCAACGCGCTCGAAGGCGATTTCGACGCGCACCTGTACGGTCGTCGCATGTACGAACTGATGGCTGAGTTCTGGCCCACTGCAGACGAACTGCCTGACGTACCCGACTACATAGCCGAATATGCACGGATCTGGCGGGCGATGCCGAAGCTCGTGTTCTCCAACTCGCTGCAGCGCGTCGAGTGGAACTCGCGCCTGTATCCAGGTGATGCGGTTGAGCACGTCGCGAGGCTTAAGGCGGAATCGGGCGGGGCAATGAGCGTGGGGGGCACGGCACTGGCGACATCGCTGGCTCAGCACGACCTCATCGATGAGTTTCGCCTCTACGTGATGCCGACCATCGTCGGATCCGGGACATCGATCTTCCGCGACCTGGGTCATCACATCGATCTGGCCACACTTGAGACCGAGCAGTTCGCCTCGGGCGCCGTTCTGCTCAGGTATCGCGCTCGGCCATTGACGGGGGCGTAGCCGCCGCACGGAACTCGCCAGCACACCCGATCGCGAGGAGAGCACATGCGGACCGAGGACCTTCGGCGCTACATCAAGAACACCGAGAAGATGGTCGTTCCGGCGATGGTCGCGACTACCACGCAGGGCAGCGCGTTCCTGCGCAAGCTGCCACTTCGTCTTCAGCGCTACATCGCCGATCGGGGTGCGCGCTCGAATCCGTACATGAGCTTCGTCGTGGAGCCTTACGCCGTCTTCCTCGCCTTCGAGATCACCGACACGGAAGCGGCGTCGAAGATCCTGCCGCCGGGCTACAGCCTGTTCCCCTCGGCCATGTTCACGGATACTTCCGCGCGGCCGTGTGCGATCGTGAGCGCCTTCAACGTTCACACGAACGTCTTCTGGGGCAGTCGCGTGGAGTTCTACCTGATCGCCGAGAACTGCAACACGGGGCTGCTGTCGTGGGTCATCGTCGAATACGAGAGCAACACCCACAGCTACGAACCGAGCCGGGGGTTCATCGCTCCGAGCACGAAGCCCTCTGTGGTGACGACATCGTACGCGGGCGAGATCATCATCGATGTGGCAAGCGCCGAGTGCGGCAACAGCCTCGCGTTCGTTGCCGATCTCAACCACGCCGTGTCCACTGAACTTGACCAGCGCCTGTGGGTGGAAGGCAATCTCTCGGTCGACTATGGCGGCGCGTTGCAGCAGTGCACGAAGCCATTCAGCCTCGTATTCGATCCGCAAGAGATGGCTCGTGCGCTCAAGCTTCCGCTTGAGGACATATCGCTGTGCACCAACACGTTCGGGGCCGGAATGCTTGACCCGAGGCCCTTCGAGGCCGCGTGTTTCCCGTACGCGCAGCACTTCGTGACCACAAGCACGCCGACGGCCACAACCATGCGGACTGCCGAGGACCTCGAACGAGCGGTGAGCGAGCTCAACAAGACGCTGAATGCGCCGAAGGCATGAGCAACAACCGCGATCAGGCCCGGGACCTCATCAGGGTCGCATGCGTGGGCGACAGCATCACCCGAGGGACGTTCGTCTGGCGCAGGAAGCGACAGGCGTACCCCGTGCAACTGCAGGCGATGCTCGGCGAGCGGTTCTTCGTGCGGAACTTCGGGGTCAACGCCAACGCGGCGCAGCGGTCAGCGGATGTGTCGTATTGGGAGAGCGACGCATTCGCGAAGAGCAGCGACTTCGAGCCTGATATCGTGCTGATCATGCTCGGCACGAATGACTCCCGGGGAGACAACTGGAAGGGCGTGGATTCGTTTGCTGCTGACTATCGCGAACTCGTCGCGCACTACCAGTCGCTGAAGTCGAGTCCTCGCGTCTGGCTGTTGACGCCCCCAGCGCTGTTCCGCGTGGGGCGAAGCGCGAAAGTCCGCTACGGTATGGACGAGTCGGCGATCCGGGAGATGTCTGACGCGATCAAGCACCTCGCACAGGAGCTGGGGTGCGGCATGATCGACATCAACGAAGCCACTGCTGGTCGACCCGACGCGTTCAAATTCGACGGCGTGCACCCGGGTGGTCAGGGAGCGAGGCTCATTGCGCAGGTCGTGCACGACGCACTGTTGGGTGCGCGGGAAGACTGAGTCGTCAGCTTCGGCGGATGAATGCATTCGGAGAGGGAGGTTCTGGTCGCATGCGAAACGTGGCTCGGGGAGTCTTGGTCGTAGTGAGTATCTTGAACGGCATCGCGGGTCTCGTCTGCGGCGTACTGTTCATCGCCGGACCGGATGGCAGTCTCATGCAGGCGGGTGCGCTTCTTCCCGTGATAGCGACGATGCCGCTCGCGAACGTCTTCTTCCAAGACTTCCTGTGGATCGGCATAGCGATGCTGCTGGTTCTGGGTATCCCGAACACCGTCGCGACGGTTCTGCTCGTCCGCAAGAGCGCGTCGCAGTACCGCGCGACTCTCGCCACAGGCATCCTGCTTCTGCTCTGGACCGGCTTCGAGCTGATCTTCATGCCGAACGGTCTCGCCATCGGCTACTTCGTGGTGGGAATCGTGGTAGTCGCGGCCTCGGTTCTGCTCGGAAGGACGACCGTGCAGCGAAGCGCCGAGTAGGGCTGTGTCGCGACGTGACCGTCCGGGCAGAATCACCACGGCGAACATCGCGC
Source organism: Actinobacteria bacterium HGW-Actinobacteria-1 (assembly GCA_002841355.1). GTDB lineage: Bacteria > Actinomycetota > Coriobacteriia > Anaerosomatales > Anaerosomataceae > UBA2286. Next base: position 24,982 of record PHFB01000004.1, read on the forward strand.
ATTTCATGTGCGAACTGGTCGTCGATCCCGGGATATGGGACGTTTGGGCAGGGAAGCTTCCGGTGGTCGTGAACACGCGCGGAGTGTGAGTGTCGTGGATCCACTTAACGTCACCATAGTCGTCCTTCTGTTCGCAGCTGTCGGGCTGATCGAGTGGATCGACAAGCGCGACCTGTTCGCCAGATGGCTCGACCGGGCACGAGTTCGGCTCGGCAGACGGATTCCACTCGGCCTTCACAGAATCGAGGGCGAGGTCCGGTTCCACTTCGGGCGGGACGACGCCATCCTGATCATCACGGTGCCTCTGCCTGATCCGAGCGGACAGCGGACGCGCGCCTGCGTGGGGGCCACTGACGCATCGACGAGGTTCACGGTGAACGACGAGGTCGCCACGCCTGATGAGCTGCTCGCGGCTTACGACGACGAGATCGGACCGCTGCTCATTCGGGTTGAGGAGCCGGGCAGAATCGCCGCAATCGGCATTGCGTCGGAAGGGCGCTCGTCCTTCGGCTGAGTTACCGCCGATCGCTTCTCGGATGGCTTCAGGTACTATCGGTCCATGAGCGTTGGAGTGCTGCTGATGCGCGGGCAGAAGCGGCTTTCTGGAATCCGACACCCAAGGAGAGCTATGGATACCACTCGCCCTGTCGAGCAGCATTCGGTCGGCCGCTCGCTCGCGCTGCATCTGGGTCCGGGTGTGCTGATCGGCGCGTGCTACTTCGCGCTCTCCCCGATACTCCGCTCGTGGGGCTATCCGTCGATCGCGGCTCTCATGTGCACGGTCGCGATCGTCCTCGTCCCCGTGGAGCTGGGATACCTGCTGTTTGAGGGTCGCAAACGGAACGGGCGCTACTCGCTCGAGGGTGTCGTCGCCTATCGGGAGCGCATTCCGGCTCTGCAGTACTTCCTGTGGGTCCCGGTCCTCTTCGTGCTCGTCGGGATCATCTTCACCCTGATGAAGCCGGTCGACGCGTTGCTGCACGAGACCGTGTTCTCCTGGGTACCCGTGCTTGAAAGCGGGCTGACGGCGGGGTATTCGAGGGGTGCGCTGATCCTCACGTACGCGCTGGTCGCCGTGTTCGGCGTCGTCGTCGGTCCAATCGTCGAGGAGTTCTATTTCCGAGGGTTCCTGCTGCCGCGTATGGGATATGCCGGGAAGTGGGCGCCGGTGCTCCACAGCCTGCTCTTCGCGGTGTACCACTTCTGGACGCCGTGGCAGTTCGTGACCCGAACGCTCGGCATGTTGCCGATGGTGTATGCAGCGCAGCGGCGCAATCTCTACGTTGTCGTCATCGTCCACGTTCTGGTGAACACACTCGACGTCGTGACAGCGGTTGCGTTCATCGCGGCCATGGCCCGGTAGCGAGTCGGCCGGTCGTGCGCAGTCCGAATCGTGGAAACGAGGGGTAGTCTTGCTCTTTGGAGTGCTGATACTGGCGGCGCCGGTCCTGATCGTCATGGGCGTGCTGAGAATGAGGGCGGGAATGCCCTGGCACGCGGCGGCGCTCTGGGTCGTTCTCGGCGTGTATGCGCTGTGGGCCGCCGACCTGCTCTTCTTCCCGATCTATATCGACCCGGTCCTCCGGGCGGAGGGCCACTCGGTTGCGAGCGGCCTGGGTTGGTGGATCAACCTCGTCCCGTTCAAGACGATCGGCGACCTCATGATCTACGTATCCGGCACGCCGGCACTTACGCAGATCGGTGGCAATATCGGGCTGCTGCTGCCGCTGGGACTCATCGGCCCGGTCGTGATGCCCCGGTTGCGAAGCTGGCGATCGCTTGCGCTTGCCGCGCTGATGACGTCGCTTGGCATTGAGGCGATCCAGCTTGTCGGGACGCTCACCCGATTCCTCGAACGCTCGGTCGATATCGACGACGTGATCCTCAACGTGTTCGGCGCCCTTATCGGCTGGGTGCTCTGGCGGCTCCTCGCGTTGGCCTGGGCGCGGTATTCGCGGGTACGAAACAACGGTGGCGAGCCAGAGGTTCTCGCGCGAGACGGAGGCATCGATGAGACCGCTTCTGCTTAACCTGACCACCTCGCTCGACGGGTTCATCGCCGATGCGGACGGCGGCATCGAATGGATCCTCCCTCCCTCGTCGGATGTGCCGGGCGATTACCTGGAACTTGTGGCCACGGTTGACGCATTCGTGATGGGTCGCATCACGTACGAGGTCTCGCTCGCACTCCCGGGTGGCATGGATCTGTTCCGAGGGAAGCGCGTGTACGTGTTCACGTCCCGCGCGGACGTGCAGCCGCACGCGGGAGTCGAGTTCATCCACGAGGATCCGGTGGAGTTCGTGACCGCGCTCAAGCAGCAGGTCGGAGGGACGATCTGGCTTTTCGGCGGGGGTCAGCTGGCAACGGCACTCTCCTCGGCAGGGCTGGTCGACGAGTACCTCATCGCTATTCAGCCGGTGCTGCTCGGCGAGGGCATCGCGCTGTGGCAGGGTGGCGGCGAGCAGATTCGGCTCGAGCCCGTTTATGCCCGGACATGGCCAGACGGAATCGTGGAGCTGAGGTACAGGCGCCGATGATGGACGTGACGACCCGACCTCTCACCGAGCAGGACCTGCCGCGTGTCGCGGAGCTGCTCGATTCCACGCTGGGAGCGGGCTTCTGGGACTTGGACGTGCAGCAGTCTGGTAGCCACAGAGCGGCGGTCGCTGACGGCATCATCGTCGGGGTGGCTTCGGCCGTTATCGCCGAGGCGACTGGCGAGCTCGCGGGACTCGCGGCACCGGTCGGGCTGGTGCGAATCGCTGCGGTCGCTGAAGATGCGCGCGGTTGCGGCGTCGCCACTAGGCTTGTGCGTGAGGTATGCGACGCGTGTGCAGCGGCCGGTGCGGCCGACCTCGCCGCCTTCGCGTGGGTGCACGGACCCGAGGGCTCCGCGCCGCTCGCCGGCGTGCTTCGGCGGCTGGGCTTCACGCGCGCGCGCAGACTCGTCGACTTCTACTCGTCGTCCGGAATGCAGTGCTGTCCGGCATGCGGGCAGGTGCCGTGTGCGTGTCCTGCGGACCTTTACGTGCGCAGCGACGCGAAATCGGCGGACCCACATCCGCGCTAGAATCGAACCCACACACAGTTGGCGGTCGGTAGGGGGTGCCAGGTGGGACGCGTGAAGCATTCGGCTTCTCGGCAACATACGTCGGAGGAGTTCGGGAAGTCGGGCCTTGGCTCGGCTTCGGCCGTCGGTGATCGTGGGCTGGGGTCGGCGGCAGGCGTCGTCGTCGACGGCATGGTAGAGCGCGAGTCGGGACAGACTCCTGGCCCCTCGGCACCGTATAAGACGATCGTGCTCGTGCTCGTGGGAATGCTGCTCGGTAGCATCGCCATTATCGGCGTGTGGACGGCATTTTCAGCTCCCAAGCCGCTGCCCGCTGGAACGCATACCGGAATCTGGGTCAGCCTGACTTCAGACCGTCCGGTGACCGAGAGGAGCACGCTCGAACTCATGGCGGACTCCGGAGAGAACGAAGCGGTGACGGCATGGCGCGCGCAGGCGCAGCGCTCCACGGTCTGTGTGGTTGACGGCGAGGTCGTGAGTCTCGCCGACTTCGCCGAGCACCTGCGTGGGGGTGCATGGCGAGTCGACGTGACCGCCTCGGCGCCGGGAGTCATCGATCGTATGGAGATGCAGACACCAGACGTCGCCCCGTGATGACTGGTCCGCACCAAGGCAGCAAGGGAGTGATCATGAAGCTCGAGAAGGACACCGAGCGGTATCTGCTTGATTCCATCAAGCGGTTCTTCGGTGAAGAGATGGAGATGCCCGTCGGTGACCTCAAGGCGATGCAGATCCTCGACTTCTTCGTTGGCGAGATGGGCCCGAGTATCTACAACCAGGCGATCGTGGACGCCCAGGCATACTTCACCGAGAAGGTGTCTGATCTTGCGGGAGTACACAACCAGGCGGAGTTCGACTACTGGAAGAAGCGCTGAGGCGCGCGGAGGCGCCGGGCGGCGCTGCCGCCGACAAAGACCGATGCCACGACGCATTGCCCGCGAGGGCGACGCCGTGGCATCGGAGGTCACGCACCGATCTTGGCTGTGCTAGTAGGAGCCGTCCTCCGCTGACGAGGTTGGGATGCGGCCCGCGTACGTCTTGTAGATCAGGTAGAAGTAGAACAGGACGAGCGGTACGCCGATGGCAGCGATGATCAGCATGACCGTCAGCGTTAGCTGCGACGATTGCGAGTTCGCGATGGTGAGCGCCTCGCCCGGACCGAGCGAAGGAACAAGCGCCGGGAAGATCGAAGCAGCCCAGATGCCCACCATCGATGCGCCTGCAAGAGCCGAGCCGTAGAAGCTCGTGCGATCGGCATCCTTTGAGGCACCGACGAACACGAGCGCTGTCCCCGCGACAGCGAGCAAAGCGAAGAGCCAACCAGCCGGACCTGATATGCCGTTCGCGAACGCATCCGGCACAAGGATGGCGGTGGCAGCTGCCGAGACCACAAGCAGGGTGGCGTAGGCGATCGAAGCTGTCCTACGGACCACCTTTGCGCGCTCGTACAGGTTCCCGGTGGCTTTAAGCGACAGCCAGGTGGAGCCGTGCAGAACGATCCACGCAACGCTGAGGAGCCCGATGACGATCGCGTAGGGGTTGAGGGCGGTGAGAAGGTTGCCGAGGAAGATCGGTGCCCCGCCCCCCGTGATGAACTCCCCCTCAGCAGTGAGCGGCAATCCTCTGATGATGTTGCCGACTGCCACACCGAACAGAAGCGAGGGGATCGCGCTCCCAAGGAAGAACGACCAGTCCCACAGCTTCGCCCACGCCGGGTCGCGGTGACGGAACTCGAGCGAAGCGGCGCGGAAGATGAGCGAGAACAGCAGCAACATGAGCGCGATGTAGAAGCCGGAGAACACGGTCGCGTACACCGCGGGGAACGCCGCGAATAGCGCGCCGCCGCCGGTTAGGAGCCAGACCTCATTGCCATCCCAGAGCGGTCCGACCGACATGCGCATCTCGGCCTTGTCAGCCTCGGACTTTCCAAGGAACGGATAGAGCACGCCGACCCCAAGATCGAAGCCGTCGAAGATCGCGTAGCCCGCAAGAAGCACGCCGACCAAAACGAACCAGATTTCACCGAGTCCCATCTACTCCACCCCCTCTGGAAGCGCCGGGCCCTTCTTGATCATGCCGATGACGATCCGGCCCCATGCGATGTAGATCACGGTGTAGAACAGGACGAACAGCACGAGCGTGGTGAGAATCTCACCAGCGGGAACCGCCTTCGAGATGGCATCGATCGTTCTGAGCTCGCCCCAGACGATCCAGGGCTGACGACCGACCTCGGCCGCTGCCCATCCCAGCTGGATGGAGAGCATCGGGAGAATCGGTGACCACACGAGCAGTCCGAGCAGCCGCTTGCTGCCCTGCAGCTTGCCGCGCTTATTCAGCAGCCAGGCAGCCAGAACCAGAACGAGCATGACGCCCCAGAGCAGGATCATCAGGTGGTACGTCTGGTACGTGATTTGTAGCGGAGGCCTGTCCGCGGGCGCGAAGCTGTTGAGACCCGGAAAGGACTTCGTACCGGCGAAGTCGCCGACGAGCAGATTGACGCCGCCAGGAATCGCAAGACTCACCGTCTTGCCGCTGGCCTCATCGATGTAGCCGATAAGCCCCAACGACATCGGACCATCGTTCCAGTGGCCCTCGAACGCGGCGACTTTGCTCGGCTGGTTGGTGACGACGTTCACGGCCTGCCAGTGGCCGATGGGGAGCATCAGCACTGTCGTGACGGTTGCGATCGCGATACCGGTCGTCATGGTCTTGCGTGCGAAGCCGGTGTGCACGCCTCGGCGGAGGTAGTAGGCAGCGAGCGCGATCGCGACGAACCCACCCACCATGAGCACCGCGTCGATCGTGTGGGCGTACCGGGGCAGTGTCGAGGGGTTGAAGCCAGCGGCGAAGAAGTTGGTCAGCTCCGCCTTGCGTGTCAGGCCCTCGCCGACGATCTTGTAGCCGGCCGGCGTCTGCATCCACGAGTTGGCGATGATGATCCACAGGGCCGAGAGCATCGAACCTCCCCACACGAGCCACGTGCTCGTGTAGTAGAACTTCTTCGAGACCCTGGAGCGGCCGAACAACAACACTGCGAGGAACGTCGACTCCAGGAAGAATGCGAACAGCCCCTCTGCAGCGAGCGGTGCGCCGAAGATGTCACCCACAAACCGGGAGTACGTTGCCCAGTTCGTGCCGAATGCGAACTCCATGGCGATACCGGTAGCCACCCCAACGGCGAATGTTGCCGTGAACAGCTTGATCCAGAAATCCGACGCCGCTTTGTCCTCAGCGCTGCCGCTCTTGTAGAACCGGCGTTCGGCCAGAACAAGCACAAGGCCGAGGCCGATCGAGAGCGGAACGAAGAGGAAGTGGTAGCCAACCGTCACAGCAAACTGCACTTTCGACAGCACGACTACGTCCATCCTCCCACCTCACTTCCGATCGTTGGAAACGAGACCCTCCAGGGTCCTACTGCCCAAGAATTCGCGGAACATAGCGTCCGCCTCACACCACACGCGGTGTGCTGTACATGAGCCTGACCGTGCACACCAGGCCGGATCTTTGGAGCAGACCGCAACGGAGGGAGCCCCCTGTGTCGCGGTCACGATGTCGAGAAGCGTGATGTCCGCAGCTGGCCGAGAGAGGCAGAGTCCGCCAGCCGCGCCGCGTGTTGCAGTCACGATGTCCGCCGCAACCAAGTCGCGTTGGACCGCTCGTGCGAAGGCGTAGGGGACGGCGTCCTTCTCGGCCAAGACGCGCACTGACACGGGGCAGTCTTCTTCGGAGGCAAGGGCCATGAGCATGCGAATCGCGTAGTCGGTTCGACGTGTGATCTCCACGGGCCACCATTCCTGTCTGGCAAATGCTACTACAGCAGTATCATATCACCAGGACACGACTGTCAATCACATTTCGGGAAGGTGCCACGCGCTGTACGCCGAACAGGCCCGCATAGGTCGGGCGGATCAGACCCGGTTCGCTCGGCTCGTGCGGGTGGGCGGGAGAACCGATACGATACGCGCTGGTGCTCGGCGGATGACCGATGCATTCGGACACCGGTAGGGACGGAGAATCATCATGCAGGTTGGGCAACCACGGCGGGTGACGAGAACATATGTTCAGCGGCTCGAAGCCGAGCCGTCGTTGGTGTTCCCGCTTCTGTGTCCGGTCCGCGAAGCTGATTGGATCGACGGCTGGGATCCCATCGCTGTCTGGACCAGCTCCGGAGTGGCCGAGCAAGACTGCGTGTTCACGACTCCAGCCGATGCAGGCGAAGCAGTCTGGTTCGTAACGCGCTACTCACCTGAATCCGGTGAGGTCGAGATGCTCAAGATCACGCCCGGCGTCACCGCATGCAAGCTGAGCATCAATCTCACCGCGTCCGACTCCGGCACCGATGCGGAGGTCACCTACGCGCACACGAGTCTGGGACCTGCCGGCGATGCGTTCGTCGACGAATTCACCGCCGAGTACTACGAGGAGTTCATGCGTGATTGGGAGTCTCGGCTCAATCACTACCTGGTGACAGGGCATATGCTAGTGGACGGGCACAGACGGTAGCTGACGCGCCCCCGCGAGCGTGCCTAGTGCGGGAAGAGCAGCTCGGCGCCGATGAACCACACCCAGAACAGTGCAGGTAGCGCGGTCACGACGAGTGCGACCCAGGCGACCCAATGTCGATCGCCCTTCGCCAGCGCTCCCGCGGCAGCGAATGCTCCGGTGACGGCCAGAAGAATCGAGTATGCGGCCGGTATTGCCCGAACGGCTGTAGTGGGAACCGCACCGGCTGGTGCGATCGCTGGCGCGAAAAGACCCGCAGTCACCAACAGTAGTGCGGTGGCTCCCACGCCGAGTGCGGTCCATGCCAGCGCAGATGGCTTCCCTGTTGGATTGGCCCGATCGATTCGGCCACCCAGCAGGGCAACCAACGCGTAGCCGAGCAGAATCCCGATGACAACGCTGAGCGTCGCTTGCATCGCAGACACCCCCTCGTGTCGACTGTGATGCGCACGGAGTGTATTCCCTGGTCCGTGTCGTAACGGACGGCATCGACGGCGCGTGTGGTGCCGTGCGGCTACTCGGTCATGAGCACAAGAAGCTTCCGGGCCGTGGTGCAGTTGCGAAGCGTCACCTGCGAGTAGAGGGGCGTCCCAACGATCCTGGTCAGGCGGCTTCTGGTGGCATTCTTCCGGGTGACCCGTCGCAGTATCGCTCCCGGCGTGTACCGTGCGTCTTCGATTTCGGGATCGATGTTGAGCGCACGTAGCGTCTCGGGGGTGTCCACCTCGGGCCACAGGAACACGACATCGCACTTAGCTGCGGCATCGTTGGCCCACGAGGCGGGCAGCGCTTGCACGATCGAGCGCAGCTCGTTCACATCCCTGATCAGTACCGGGACCGTGATGCCGAACTGCTGCTCGATCGCCGAGCCGAGCATCTCGGCGATGGTTGCGTGCGTGCCGGTGTCGCACGTGAAGATGACGTTGCCCGAGTTGATGTACGTCCGCACAGACGCCATTCCGGCCGCCTCGAACACGGCCTTGAGGGTCTTCATGTCGATCTTGTTGTTGCCGCCGACGTTGATGCCGCGCAGCAGGGCCACGTACGTCATGCTCCCAATGTAGCCCGAGGCACAGGGGCGGGCTAGTGTGCGCGTTCACCGGCGGCCCCGGTAACGGTAGACTTGCCGAAGGCACGTACGCACCCGGTTGCGAACAGGAGTCACGATGCCCGACACCGCGCCGCTTCGAGCCCTTGAGGAGGCATTGCTCGATCCGGAGGTTCGCGGGTCCTCGCGATTCGAGCAGCTGCTCGCCGATGACTTCGTGGAGTTCGGATCATCCGGCCACGCCTTCGGCAAGGCCGAGGTGCTCGATGCGGCCGCGCGCCTGCCCGCGGTTGACACGCCGCTCGATGCGTTCGCGGTGCAGTACGCGTCGGCGGAGTGTGCTTTGGTCACGTACCGAAGCACGACCAGGTTCGCGGACGGCTCGTCCCGCGAGTCGCTGCGCAGCTCGGTGTGGATATGGCGCGACGACCGCTGGCAGCTCAGGTTCCACCAGGGGACCCCGGCGGCGGCCAGCGCTCCGGACGAAGCGTAGGAATCGGTTCAACACACGGGGGTGCGGTTTGGAGATCGGCCGAGTGCAGGAAGCAGACCTGGAAGCGATATCGCAGCTGCACGTCCACTTCTGGGATGAGCCTTCCGACGTGGAGGCGATGCGCGAGACGTTGCGGGTGCTGGCTGACGATCCCGACCACCTGTTCCTCGCGGCACGGGTGGACGGTGCATGCATCGGTACCGCCACCGGCGTGATCTGCCACGGGCTGTATGGCGGGTTCGATTCGTACATCGTGGTCGAGGATGTTGTGGTCGACGAGGCGCACCGGCGCCAGGGCGTCGCCACCGCGCTCATGACCGAGATCGAGCGTTTCGCCCGCGAGCGCTCGTGCCGACAGATGATCGTGCTGACCGAGTTGGTTCGTCATGACGCGCGCGGCCTGTACGGAGCCCTGGGTTTCGAGGCGCGGTGGACCGGCTTCAAGAAGAAGCTTGGCTGAGTCACGCAGCGGGCGGCCTCGCCGGTTGCGCGCTACTGCATCGCCAGCAGTTCCGAGACGGTCACGAAGCGGTAACCCTGCGCGGAGAGCCGATCGAGGATCCGCGGGAGCGCATCCCGCGTGGGCTGACGGCCCTCGTACATGACGTGCATCAGCACGATAGAACCGGGGCGGACGCCGTCGCCGACGTACTCTACGATCGCGTCGGCGTTGTCTGCGATTCCGGCAATCGAATCGGGCTCAAGATCCCAGACAACGGTGGTGCGACCCGTGCGGTCGAGGTAGAGCGGCGTGGTGAGGAGCCGTTTGCATCCGGGCATGCGGAACGTTGTCGGCGCTTCGTAGCCCGCCGCGCGGAAGATCGCATCCGTCTGCTCGACTTCGGCTGCCACCGTCTTCTCCGGCACGAAGTACAGGCGCCGGTGCGAGTATGTGTGATTGCCGAGTTCGTTGCCGGAGGCGACGACCACGTCCAGCAGCTCCGGGTTCTCCTCACATTCGCGACCGGTGAGATAGAACGTCGCTCGGGCACCATGCTCCGCCAGGGTTTGAAGGACTTCCTCGGTGTAGCCAGGGGTGGGACCATCATCGAAGGTGAGCGCAACGACCTTCTCGTTCGTTTCAACGCGCTGCACCAACTCGCCAGCGAATTGGAACGATCGCGACTTCGATAGGTGATACGTCGCAACTCCGACCAGCAGGATGCTGACGACTACAACGAGCAGCACGCGCCCCACCGCCCGAAAGCGGGATTCGGGCCGACCGGCAATGCGATTCCAGCCGAGACCAAGAAGGCCCGCAGCGAGCGCAATCAGGGAGAGTGACAGAGCGTAATCAGCCATGCCGCGATTCTAGCGCTGAGTGCAGCGCGCAGATGCTACTGTTGCCATCGCGTTCACGGGGTCGATCCCGGGGTCCCGCGCCAACCGTGATTCAGTACAGGGTTCTCGGGCAAGAAGAGTCATGACATGAGGAGGTCCGATGACCGGGAAGTCCGTCGCCGAGAAGGCGCGCATCAAGCCAGGCACCACGATAGCCGTCCTCAATGAGGCGCCCGGCGTGATCGGGACGCTTGGCCTGCCCGCAGACGTGACCTTCGTGGACGCGGCCAAGGCACAGCTGGTGTTCCTCTTCGTCAACACGCACGCCGAGCTTGAAGCGCTTATGCCGAAAGCAGTCGCCGAGTTGTCGCCCGAAGCTGCGCTCTGGGTCTTCTACCGGAAGGGCGCCAAAGCTGCTGGCTTGGACATGAGCCGCGACAGCGTTTGGAGCGTTGCTGAAACGGCCGACCTGCGCCCTCTCGGTCTCGTCAGCGTCGACAGCACCTGGTCGGCGTTCAGGTTGCGTCGCGCACGCTGAGTTTCGCGCTAGACTCATGCAGTAGCTGGAGCCAGGCGGCCGCACTGCGGTTCGCTGCGGAGCCGAGGAAGGCAAGGATGGCCCGGTTCACCACAGAAGAGGCACTGGCATTCATCAGCGCGATGAGTCTCACGCTCAAGGGCAAGGTCGGCTTCAAGTGGATGGTCGAGAAGCTGAGCGCGCTGAGCGAGTACATCGAGTCACTGGCCGCCGAGAACGACGTGCTTCGTGGGCGCCTTGCTGAGTGCGCGCCGCACGAGGAGACTACCAGCGTCTGCATCGAGTCCGCCTCGGCAGAGGATCTGTCAGACGTGCTGGAGGTGGAGAACCGCGCCTTCGCGGGAGACCCGGACATCGAGATTCTGGTGCGCGACCTGCTTGGCGACCCGACCGCACAACCGCTGGTGTCGTTGCTCGCGCGCGAGGCGGGACGCCCTATCGGTCACATCATGTTCACGGCGGTGCACATCAACGGATCCGAGCGTGAGGTGCGCGCCTCGATCCTGGCGCCGCTTGCTGTCGTGCCCGAGAGACAACGGCAGGGCATCGGCGGGAGGTTGATCGAGCGGGGGCTCGGCATGCTGGATGCGTCCGGAGTAGAGCTGGTGTTCGTTCTTGGCCATCCGGCGTACTACCCGCAGTTCGGATTCGAGCCGGCGGGCGCTCTGGGGCTCGCGGCGCCGTTTCCGATTCCGGATGACCACGCGGACGCCTGGATGGTGAGGACGCTGCGCCACGGCGTGCTCGACGGCGCGCACGGCACCGTCGTGTGCGCCGAGTCGATGAACAAGGCCCAGTACTGGCGCGAGTAGCCGAACACGGTGTTCAGGCTGACGACGATGTCCTCATTGTGGGAATACTCTGATACCTGGTCGGCGGGGGTATCCGCCGAAGGTCGCAGAGGGGGCGATTCTGATGGCCGCAACAGACGTGATCGAGCGGCCGGCAACAAGCGGGTCCATGGGAAGCGATTTCGCGTCCTTGCCTACATCAAAGGTCGGTCGCGTGTCCATGTGGCTTGCGCTGGCGTTCGTCGTGCTCTTCGCAATCAACTCGTTCGTGTTCATGCCGCTGGGGCGCTCCACGAACGCAGCGTACAACGTGTTCAGCCAGCGGGTTCTGCCATTCTACGGCGTCGGCATGCTGCTCTGCGGCGTAGCGGCGGGCTCGGTGGCGCTGCTCGCCATCATCAAGAAGCGTGAACGGTCTCTCGTTCTGTGGCTCGCGTTGTTCCCGCTCGCGTTCACGATCTTCCTGCTTCTCGGCGAGTTCCTTGTCCCTCACTAGCAGACGGGTTGGCGCACATGGCGAATAGACCGACGGCAGCAACTATCGATGAGTACATCGCGGCGTTCCCTGCGGATACGCAAACCGCGCTGAACGAGGTGCGGGCGCTGATCAAGGACGTCGCGCCCGATGCGACCGAGACGATCAGCTACGCGATACCCACCTTCGACATGGATGGTCGGCACCTGGTGCACTTTGCGGGATATGAGCGGCATATTGGCCTGTACCCGACGCCGACCGGCATGGAGGAGTTCAAAGCGGACCTTGCGCCGTACAAACAGGGCAAAGGATCCGTGCAGTTCCCGCTCGGCGAGCCGCTTCCGATGGACCTGATTCGCCGCATCGTCGAGTTCCGCGTGCAGGAGATGCTTCGCAAAGCGCCCAAGTAGAACGACGAGCGAATCGCGTAAGTGAATCGAGCACAGCCCGCTACCGTTCATCGGTAATCGCCACTGCATGATGTTTGCTTGTTCTCCCCCGTGGTATGTTCGCAGCGGGGGACGGGAGGAGCGCACACCGCATGCGAACGCGAAGCGGGCACCGCTGGCGTCATTCGCCACTGTGGCTCAAAGCCATTCTGGTCGCTGCAACGTACCTTGCAGCCGCGGAACTCGGCAACGCGCTCTCGGTGCAGCAGGAGTTTTCGACGTTCTGGCCCCCGGCGGGCGTACTGTTCGTTCTTCTCGTCTTCGCCGACATCCGTGAGTGGCCCGTATTGGTGGTTGCCGCGGTAGCAGCGAACATCTCATCGGACATGGCGCACGATCGTGCACTTGTCTTGAGCGCAGGCTTCGCGACGGCGAAATGCTCAGAGGCCGCGCTCGGAGCGTTCCTGGTGAGGCGATTCATGCGAGATGCAATCGCGCTTGACTCAAGACGCAAGGTGATCGGATTCACCACACTCGCTGCAGTGATCGCACCCGCGCTCGGCGCCACCTTGGGCATGACATCTCTGGCACTGGCCGCAAACGTTGCACCGACTTGGCGGAGCTGGGTGACCTGGTGGTCCGGCGACGCGCTCGGCGTTATTGCGGTGGGTGCGTTCGGACTGGCGATAGCCGAGGCCGAGCGTCGCCGCTGGAGGACGTTGCCTCACACAGCGCTCCGGGTAGCACGCCTGGCCGCGCTGCTTGCCATTGCGGGTTCGGTCGGTTGGTGGCTCGTTTCGTCATTCGGACCGCTCGCAGGTTGGAAGGCCGTGATATTCCTGCCCGTGCTTCTGGTTGCGTCCGGTTTCGGGCAGATTGGCGCCGCCTCGGCCGGGATGACCATCACGCTGTGCATGACGGCCGGCCTGGTGGTTCGCTGGAGCAAGGTGGCCATCGCTGGTGGAGACCTTGCACTTGAGGTCATCGGGCTGCAAGCGTTCCTCGCGGTGTTGGTATTCGCCGCGCTCTACGTGACCGCATCGCTTGAGGAGGCGAGGTGCGCCGAAGAATCAGCGCATGTTGCCGCCGAAAAATTCCGCACGCTTCTGGAGACGCTGCCCATCGGCGTCTCCATCTCCGATGAGTCCGGCGCGATCATCGAGACGAGTGCGCAGGCGGCCCGTATTCTCGGCGTGCCGGAGGCTGAGCACCGCCAGCGCGAGATCACGGGAACCGAATGGAAGATTATGCGGCCCGACGGTAGCGAGAAGCCGCCGGACGAGTGGGCATCTGTCAGGGCACTTACCGAGCGAACCCGAACGCGAGCACAGGAGGGTGTCGTCAGGCCGGACGGAACGGTCGTATGGCTCGATGTGACGGCCGAGCCCATCCCGCTCCGTGGATACGGCGTCGCCGTCACGTACCAGGACGTTACCGAGGAAGTGCTGGCGCGCGAAAGACTGCTCGTGAGCGAGGAGCGTCTCAGGGCGGCGCACGACCACCTGGAGCAGGAGGTCGCCGATCGCACCGCTGAGCTGCGGTCAACGAATGAGGAGCTGTTTGAGGCGTCGAAGGCCAAGAGCCGGTTCCTTGCGAATATGAGCCACGAGCTCCGCACGCCGCTGAACTCGATCATCGGCTTCTCCGATCTCATGTCGAAGGAGATGGCGGGACCACTCACCGACGAGCAACGCAAGCAGCTTGGGATGATCAACGCTTCCGGCAAGCACCTGCTCGGCCTCGTGAACGACGTGTTGGATCTCGAGCGCATCGAGACCGGCCATGCAGTCGTATCGCCTGCATGGTTCGATGTCTGCGAGCTTGCCGAGGAAGTCCGCTCGGCGCTCGAGCCGCAGGCGCTTGCGAAGCGCATTACGCTACGAACCGAGATTCCGGAGTCGCCGCTGCCGGTCTGCTCCGATAGGGGCAAGGTGAAGCAGATAGCCATGAACCTCGCGTCGAATGCCGTGAAGTTCACGGATGAAGGCCGTGTAACGCTCGCGTGCGCAGCTAGGGACGGCGGGGTCATGTTCACGGTCAGCGACACCGGAATCGGAATCGCAGCCGACGATCTCGCTCTCGTGATGGACGACTTCCATCAGGTAGATCGATCCGACGGCCTGAAGCCAAGCGGCACGGGGCTCGGGCTCTCCATCTCGAAGCGACTCGTCGAGATGCTTGGAGGTCGGCTGGAGGCAGAGAGCGAGTTCGGCAAAGGATCCACGTTCCGTGCCTGGCTACCCAATCTCCCGGAGGAGACCTCGGCGTAGCGCGCTCTTGCTCCTACAAGAAGAGCGACACCGCGCAGTACACGAGAAGTGCGCCCATCACGATGTTCACGGCGCGGTAGTTCTCGGCCATGTACCGCTGGAACACGGAGCCGAAGAGCGCCCATGAGGTTGTCGAAGCCAGACTCACAAGGGCGAGCGCAGCTGCGAACCCGACGTACGTCACGGTGGAGTGGTAGTACGGCACGATGAACGTAGAGGAGACGGTGATCCCGTAGAGGATTGCCTTTGGATTGAGGAACTGCAGCAGCATCCCAGCCAGGAATGAGTGCTGACTCGCTGTGTTCTCGTCATGCGGTGAACTCGTCACTGTCTTCCAGGCAAGCCACAGTATGTAGGTGGCACCGATGACGGTCATGACCGGCTTGATCGTTGGGATGGCTCGGTAGAGCGCGACCGTGAACGTTGTCGTCACGCCCATGACCAGGAAGAAGCCCGCGCAGACTCCGAAAGTAAAGCCGAGGCTACGGCGCAAGCCGAAGCGGCTGGCATTGGACATCGACATGATGTTGTTCGGGCCCGGCGTGAAGGACGTTACCACCACGTAGGACACGAATGCGAGCACGTTTGGCACGGGTCCTCCTCGGGCCGATAGCCGTGAATACGGAGCTGTCGTGTGCGGTATACTATCACATGGCGTGCAGTATAGTGCACGAGTGTGCAAAGGAGTGTTGCGTGGAACACCTGAACCAGCTCATCGGCGAGAACCTCAAACGGCTCCGTGCCGAGCACGGACTCAGTCTTGACGCGGTCGCCAAGCTGTCCGGCGTGAGCAAGAGCATGCTCGGCCAGATCGAGCGCGCCGAGGTGAACCCGACGATATCCACGCTGTGGCGTATCGCGAACGGCCTCAAGATCTCGTTCTCGGCGCTCGTCACCCGGGCGCAGGAGGACTCTGAGATCATCAGGCGCTCCGAGACCGAGCCGCTCATCGAGGGTGCGGGTGCGATTCGCAACTACCCCGTCTTCACGTTTGACGCCGAGCGAGGCTTCGAGACGTACGCGGTCGAGATCGATCCCGGCGGCTATCTGCAGGCCGACGCGCACATTGCGGGCACGCAGGAATTCATCACGCTGCTCACCGGTGAGCTGGTGATTCGCGTCGCGGAAGAAGCGCACACGCTCGCGCGGGGAGACTCGATACGTTTTCGCGCGGATGTGCCACACTCGTACCATAACCCGGGTGCCGAGACGGCATCGATGAGCATGGTGATCCACTACCCGCACAGCGGCTGAGCGGGCGAGAGGGGCGTGGCGCGGATGTCGGATTCGGCGTCGGTCGAGGCGATGTGGGAGGCGTTCGAAGCTGCGCGCCCGGAGCTTGCCGAGGGGGCAGCGTACTCCGCGTGGCATTTCTGCGACAACAAGGCCGATGCGGATGAGCTCGCGGAGCTGGTGCTGGCGGGGGTGAAGCGTGCCACTGCTGGCGCGCTCTGGTCCTACGAAGCCGAAGGCGAGTCGATTCCGCAGGTCGGCGATTGCAGCATCATCACGGACTGGGACGGCAACGCGCGCTGCGTGATACGCACGACCGAGGTCGAGGTCGTTCCCTTCGAGGCCGTTTCGGCCGAGTTCGCCGCGATCGAAGGGGAGGGCGACGGCTCGCTGGAGTACTGGCAGCGAGCGCACCGCGCGGCATTCGAGCGTGAGTTCGAAGGCACAAGCTACGCCGTCAGCGCCGACATGCCAGTTGTGTGCGAGCGCTTCGACGTGGTGTTCATCTCGGAGTAGCGCTCGTCTATCGGAACTGGGGGAGTTGTGGATCAAGACACAGCAGGAAGCGCTTCAGCGCCAAAGCCCGAATCGCTACCCCTTGCCGGTGCGCCCGAGGTGCGCAAGTCCGGCATTCCCAGGTGGGCGATCGCGCTGATCGTGACGGTGATCGTCCTGGTGCTCGGCGCAGGCGCGACCGGTGCGTACTTCATCTACCGGGTATTCGCCGACAGCGCCGGCACGCTTGCGGAGCTCCGCCCGATCGTCGAAGCGGATTACCCCGACTACACCATCATCGATGCGACTCGCCAGGGCTTCATCTTGCAGCACAAGACGATTCCCGAGCTTCGGATCGACGTCAGGTACTTCGAGGCGGGCGCCGAGGGCGACTGGCCGCTACAACCGCTTGAGACTGTGAATGCCGAGTGGCAGACGAACGACACGTTCTTCCGCCATGCCATTGGTCGAACGCCGGATCCGCGCAACGGCAAGAACTACGACATCGAGTCCTTTGCGCGAACGTACATCCCGCTGAAGCCGGGGCCGAATGCGGTCGTGATGGGAGCGTGGCTCGATGCCAGCGACCCGATGGGCTTCGACCTCTACACCGTGCTCGTGGCCCGGCGCAACCAGGGCGAATCGATATGGCCCGATCACATGACGATCATCTCTCATGACCTCGAGACGGGCGACTGGGCCGGCGAGCCATGCACTCCTCTCTCGCAGGGTGCGGATGCGGAGTGAGTGCGGTACCGGTCGTGCGAGTGCGGCCCCGTCGGACGACACTTGCTGGAGGTGCTTGCACCCAATAGCTGCGGTTTGGCGCACAACGTGCTATACTCCCCAGCAGGCGGACCACAGAGGTCCGTAGGATTGCGACGTGACACACCGCATTTCTAGCGGAAGTCACGTCGTTTTGTTTTGCCCCGACACTGGGGCGAGAGGATGGATTTGCATGGCAGAAGGTAAAGTCAAGTGGTTCAACGCTGACAAGGGTTACGGCTTCATCGAGCGCGAGGGTGGCGACGATCTGTTCGTTCACTTCTCCGAGATCCAGAGCGATGGCTTCAAGAGCCTCGACGAGGGTCAGGCCGTTTCCTTCACGGAAGCCACTGGCCAGAACGGCAAGAAGCAGGCGACCCAGGTGCGCGCCCTCTAAGGCGAGCTCTTAGCAAGCGCTTCCGAGCCGGGCAGTCCTCACGGGCTGCCCGGCTCTGTCTTTCCCCGGGGTTGCACGGAAATGCATCTGCGATACTGGTCGCATGCTGAACATCGCCTACATCATCGGTGGTCTCGTGCTCCTTGCCCTCGGCGCGGAGGGGCTCGTTCGCGGCAGCACCGCGCTGGCCCTGCGGCTTGGGGTCTCGGCGCTGGTGATCGGGCTGACCGTGGTGGCGTTCGGGACGGGCAGCCCTGAGCTCGCCCTCAGCGTGCGGGCAGCCATCGACGGCAACAGCGGTATCGCGCTCGGTAACGTCGTCGGTTCCAACATCAGCAACATTGCGCTGGTACTCGGAGCCGCAGCGCTCGTGAAGCCCATGAAGGTCCGCTCGGAGATCGTTCGCCGAGAAGTGCCGTTGATGATCGGCGTGACGCTGATACTCGTAGCCATGCTCTCCGACGGTCGCATGAGCCGAGTCGAGGGCATCGTACTGGTGTTGGGCGCTGTCGCGTATACGATCCTCTCGTATGTCGCCGCCAGTGGTGGAGAACGTCAGTCGGTCGAGTCGGAGTTTGACGAAGCGCTCACGCCGCCGAAGCGCTCTGTGTTGGTGGATGTCGCGTTCGTCTCGGCCGGCCTCGTGGCGCTGCTTGTGGGCGCGAACCTGCTGCTCAAAGGCGCCGTGGCGGTAGCTGCGGCAATGGGGATCAGCCAGGTCGTGGTGGGGCTAACGGTCATCGCCATCGGCACGAGTCTGCCGGAGCTGGCGACCTCGATCACCTCGGCGATTCGAGGCGAAGCAGATGTTGCGTTCGGGAACGTCATCGGCTCGAACGTGCTCAACATCCTTGCAGTGCTCGGCGTTGCCGCGGTGATCCGCCCGTTCGATGTCCAGGGTCTTCGGCTGCTGGATCTCGGCATGCTGGTGGGCACTGCGGTGTTGCTACTGCCGCTACTCTGGCGCGGCTGGGTCCTGAACCGGTGGGAGGGCGCGTTCCTGGTTCTGGGCTACGGCGCGTACATCGTCTCGCTCGTGCACTAGGGCGATCAGTCTCGGCGGCCGCGCTCTCCAGGTCGATTGCATACTGGCTTACGGGGTATCGTCAAGGTGTGGCGCCCTGGGGCGGGCGCCCATTCGTAGGGGGCGATCATGACTACTCGCACGCGTCTCACCTCGATCCAGCTCGGTGCGCTTTCGTGCGCGCTCGTGCTGTCGCTACTGCTCGCGATGATGCCGGTGATGCCTGCAGTTGGGGCGTCGGCGAGCTGGTGGGTGAGCCCGACCGGCAGTGATGCCACAGGTACGGGCGCCCGGACGGCACCGTATCGAACCATCACCGAGGCGCTCACCCACGGAGCTGATGGCGACGCGGTGAGAGTGCTCCCCGGCGTCTACAACGCGGCAGCTGGCGAGGTGTTCCCGCTTGTCATTCCCGCAGGCGTCGACCTGATCGGCGTCGGGCCGGGCAAGCCGAAAGTCCTGGGAGACGGGACGGACTCCGTACTCAAGCTGACAAGCCCACACCTAAACGAGATCAGCGGGCTGGAGATCGCTTACGGTGGTTCCGAGGATGGGCTCGTGCAGGGCGGCGGCATCTTCGTTCTGTGCAACACGGCGGCCGATAGCATCCTCATCAAGGACTGCTGGGTGCATGACTGCGAGACCGGGGCGAGCGCTGCTGGCGGCGGCATCTTCGTGGCGGGCCCGCTCGGGGGCGGTCCTCAGGTGATGGTGCTAGATTGTCGGCTGGAGGACAACACGGCGCACAACTCCGGCGGAGGCCTCTGCATCATGGAGTGCGACACCGTGACCATCGACGGATGCACGATCGTCGGCAACTCGGCGCCAAGTGAAGCGGCGGCAGGGGGTGGCGCCTACGTATCTCGTGCGGACGTCCTGTACTTCAATGACTGCGAGATCGCGCGCAATCACGCGGGCAACACGATCGGCGGTACTGCGGGCGGGTTCTACCTGTTCGAATGCACCGGCGAATTCATGAACAACCTCGTCACGCGGAACAGCTCGAAGGCCAGCGGCTGCGCAGGAAACATGGAAGGCATCGGCAGCATCACCATTCGCAACTGCACGATTGCCGACAACTACCTTTCTCCCGCTAACCCGATGGCTCTGACGTGTCTGGTCAGAACCAGCCAGGGGACCTGCTCACTCACCGACACGATCGTGTGGGGCAATACGCCGAAGGGAATCGCCGGCACCACGACGGTGTACGACAACGTCATCTCCGACGACCCGTTTATTGCCGAGGCGGAGGTCACGAACGTCGATCCGCAGTTCGCCCGCGGTGGGACGGACGAGGGTCCCGACTACCACATCCAGCGCGGGTCGCCAGCGGTCGATGCGGGACTCTCCTCGGCGGGGTATCTGGGCCACGACCTTGATGGCCGTCCGCGCCCCATCGACGGCGACGACGTGGCAGGCGCGGTACCCGACATCGGGTGCTACGAGCTCTACGACGGCGCCACGCGCAGGCTCTTCGGCGATGACCGATACAAGACGGCGTGTGCTATCTGGGAGCAGACGCTGCCCGAAGTATCGGCGAGCAGCGCAGTGCTGGCTACAGGGCAGAACTTCCCCGACGCTCTGTCGGCCGCGGCGCTTGCCGGCGCGGTCGAGGGGCCACTGCTGCTCGTGAAGCCGGACAGCGTTCCGCCGGAGGTGCTGAGCACGCTGCACCTTCTTGGCGTGAACGGCGTCTATATCGTCGGCGGTGCCAACGTCGTGTCCGACAACGTCAAGAATGCGCTGGAGGCTGACGGCTTCAACGTCATCAGGATCTACGGCAGCGACCGCTATCAGACTGCGGCGGCGGTTGCCGCCGAGGTCAAGTACGTGATGGGGCCGCGCTACTCGAATCGGGTGTTCGTCGCAACAGGCCTCAACTTCCCTGACGCGCTCGCGGCGTCCCCGTGGTCGTACGCCTCGGGCATACCCGTTCTGCTCACCAAGACGGATAGTCTGCCGGCTTCTACCGCAAGCGCCATTCAAAGCGGCGGCACGTCCGGGGTCTGGATCGTCGGGGGTGAGACTGTCGTGACTCCCGCGGTGCGATCCGCCATCGACGCACTTCCGGGTATCCTGCTTCCCCGGCGTCTTGCGGGCGCCACCCGTTACGAGACCGCGGTCGCAGTAGCGAACGAGTCGACGGGCGTGGACATCGTTCCCGAGATGCACTGGCACGAGCCGGGGCTGGCAACAGGTCTCAACTTCCCCGACGCGCTTGCGGGCGGGGCGGCGCTTGGGGCGTGGGGCAGCCCCTTGTTGCTCACTGCCACGACTGAACTACCTGTGGCGACGAGCGCCTCACTGAGCGCCAACAAGGCCGACGTCTATCGCATCTCGGTCATGGGCGGCACGAACGTCGTCAGCCCGGGGGTGATGTCGGTCTCAGCACAGCTGATCGAGTAGGGAAGGGCCGCTACTCGTCAGAGAGCACGATGTGCCGGTACGTGACGACCCGACCGTCGTCCACAAGGTCGTCCGAGAGCGGATACAAGGCGACCTCTCTGGGCTGTCCCGGGCTTCCGGTGCCGATCACCCAGCCATCGCCCGCATAGAGCGTCACGTGTGAGACGCCCGCGTCTGCGCTCCAGCGGTAAAAGAGCAGGTCGCCCGCAGTGAGCGAAGTCGGGTCTTCGAGCGGTTTCTCGCCTTCGGCCTGGTTGAAGGAGCCGTCGGGAAGTTCCACGCCGATTGCGTGGTAGGCGGCCCGGGTGAAGCCGCTGCAGTCGTAGTTCTCGGGTCCCTTGGCACCCCACACGTAGGGGATGCCCTGTAGCTTGAACGCTTCGGCGATGAGGTGCTCCCGCTGTGTGGAAGGGTTCGCCGGCGCCTGCGGCGGTGGCGTGGAGGGGAGTTCTCGACCCGCGAGCACGCGCATCGCGTTTCGCATGAGCTCGGTTGCAGGCGTCTTGTCGCCGGGCAGCCAGCGGGAGATCGCAAGACCGACAAGAGCCACCAGCACCACAAGGACGAGCCAGCTCGTCAGGCGGTGCGGACGTGTGGAGTGAGGCGCTCGGTTTCTCATAGTCACATTCTGCCTGCGAGCATCGCAGCGCGCCTCGGCTGAAACCGGGCTGTTGCCGCGCGGCTTCCCGCACGTCGCTTCGGTGCGAGCCCGCAAAAGCGATAGCATGGGGCGAGCGTTTCAGAACGATCCCGGATTTCGATGCGGAAGCGAGCGTGAGGCAGTGCCCGAGAAGAGCGTGCTCGTCTTGAGCGACGTGACGTTCACGTACGCGAAGGAGCCGGTGCTCTGGAAGGTGAACCTCGACCTCGACGCCGGTGAGATCGTAGCGCTCATCGGACGCAATGGCGCCGGCAAGTCCACGTTGCTGCGCTGTGCTGCCGGGTGGAGCGCACCGACCGAAGGCCGTGTAGAGGCACTCGGGCAGCAGCTGCGAGAGGCGGAGCGGAGCCTGCGCCGGGATCTCGTGCTCGTGACCGATACGCCCGCGTTCTACGATGACCTGACCGCGCGGGAGCATATCCGCTTCGTCTTGCGCGCCAACAGGCTGGAGGAGCGCCTCTCGGAAGCAGAGCGCCTGCTTGAGGCGTTCGGTCTGGGTCGGGCATCGAGCGCCTATCCATCGACATTCTCGCGTGGCATGCGCTACAAGCTCGCACTTGTCATGGCGCTTGCGTTGCGACCTCGCGTGTTGCTGCTCGATGAGCCGTTCGGGCCCATCGACCCCGTCTCGGCGGGGGAGCTCTGGGGGGAGCTCAGGGCGCTTGCCGACGCAGGCAGCGCCATCCTACTGAGCAGCCATCAGTTCCCGGCCGGCGAGGCGCCCGACCGCTACTACGTGCTCGACAGCGGCGAGGTGATCCGCGAGGGCGATTGCAGGACCGACGGTGCCGAGCAGTTCTCCGCTTCGCTCGATGCCATTCTCGTCTCGGCCATAGATGCCGCGGAGCCGTCCGATGATGCGTGATCTCGCGCTGCTTCTTTGGTTGAGGTGGCGTCACCTCCGTGGACGCGCACAGTACTGGGCGGCGCTCACGGGTGCGGACCTGAAGGAGGCATCCGTCACTGAGCGCGCCTACGAGTTCTATCTGGTGCTGCTCTTCGGCGGTTGGTTCGCGATGATGATGGCAATCGCCGCTGACGGTGCGCGGGGAATCGGTGTGGACGCAGGATCGGGGGCGCTGAGTGCTTTGACGCTTGCGGCGCTTCTGCTACCGAGTGTGCTCGTCGCGTTCCTGGGCGCGCGCGCTCTGAGGTCTTCGCCGGTAAAGCTCACCTTCGCCGATGTCGCGTATGTGGGTGCCTCGGGGCTCGACACGAGAGCTGTCGCGCTCTCCAGCGTTGTACGTGAGTCGGTGACAGCCGCAATCGTCGCAGGGCCGCTCGGCTATCTGGCGGGCAGCGTCGCCGTGGGTGCTGGAGCCGCCGCGCAGGCTCCGTGGGCCTCGGCAGCAATCGCGATGCTCGTGACGGTAGCAGTGCTACTCCTGTCCTGGGCGGCGGGGCTGGCTCGAGTTCGGTCGACGCATCGGCCGTGGCCAACGGCGGTCTGGGTCGCGGCGCCCGTGGTGGCGAGTGTGCTTGCGGTTACTCTGCTGACGTTTCGATCGGCGGGGGTTCTGGGTGAGGCTGCCGGAGGCGTGTCGTGGGCGGGCGGCGCGATAATGCTGGTTGCGCTGGTTGGCGTCGGCATCGTCGCGATACTCGTCTCGGCCACACACATGGACATGGTGGCGGTCATCGAGGAGAGCGCGCTCTTCGCTCAGCTGCAGGTATTCCGGCCGCTTCAGGTGTACGATCCGGCCGCGTATGCGGACATTGTGCGGCGCAAGCGCCTGAGCGCGCGACGACCGCGATGGCAGATGCTACCCGGGTCCGGATCGCTCGCGCTGCTCTCCCGCGCGTGCATCTCGCACATCCGACAGCCCGGATCGCTCGTGATGCCACTCATCTGGGGTGCGGCGATACTGCCGTATGTGGCCGGGTTTGCGATCGCGCCGCATCGGTTTCTCGCGTACTTCCCGGCGGTGTTCGTGTTCGTGGTGGGACCCTATAGGCAGCTCCTTCACGTGTTCGGGCAAGACGCCGATCGACCGTCGTTGCGGGAGATGCTGCCGTTCGGCAACGTGCGGCTTGTGCTTATGGACTCAGCGCCGGTGCTTGCGATCATGGCGGCGTCATCGATTGGTGTCGTGGCTGTGCTGCGTGGCGGCACTGATGCCGGGCTGGCTGTTGCTGCGCTGAGCGTGCTTCTCGGCGTAGCGGTCGTTCTCTGTGCAGCGCTTGAGCGACTTGTCACCGCGACCATGCGCAACCCGATCGGGTATGGCGTCACGGCCACGATCACCATCGTCGCGGTGATGTACGCCGGAAACGCCGGATCGCCGATGGTGGCGTGCCTGACAGCGATGGCTATCGTTGTGACGCTTGCGCTGCTCGTGCACTCGGCGCGGCAGTAACTGTGCGTCGCAGGGTGCGCGCGCGGGTACATTTGCCCAGAGCGTGCAAGCGCGATTCCGGGAGAGGTACGGTCGAGTAATGCTGCAGTACCTGCTTGACCTGGTCGCGCGTGTCGGCCAGTGGAGCTACCTGATCATCTTCCTGATCGCGGCGCTCGAATGCGCGGCCTTCCTTGGCCTGCTCATTCCCGGCGAGAGCGTGCTGCTGGCGTGTGGCTTCCTGGCTCATCGCGGCACGCTCATGCTCGATGCGGTGATCGCCGCGGCGATACTTGGCGCGATAGTCGGCGACAACGTCGGCTATGCCATGGGGCGTCGTCTCGGTCGCGGCTGGCTTCTCTCGGCAGGCTCGCACTTCGGGCTTACGGAGCAACGGCTTGCACGCTCTGAGGCGTTTTTCGAGCGCCATGGCGGCAAGGCGGTCTTTCTCGGCAGGTTCATCGGCTATGCGCGGGCGTTGGTGCCGTTCGTCGCGGGTACGGCTGAGATGCCGAGGCGGACGTTCTTCGGCTACAACGCCGCCGGCGCCATCCTGTGGTCGAGTGCAGTCGCGGTGTTGGGGTACTCGCTCGGCGCGAGCTGGCGGCTGGCCGAGAAGTGGCTCGGGAGGGCCAGCACCACAGCGGGCGTCGCGATACTCGCGGTGGCGGTGACAGCGTGGCTGCTCGGCCGACGTGCCCGGCGGCGAGCGGAGTAACGCGGCCGGGTGGGTATCAACCCGCCGTGGCCACGACATCGGAGGACGCATGCGCATCGCGGCACTGTGCGGATCACTCAGGTCGGGCTCGTTCAATCAGGCGCTGCTTGACGCTGTGATCGAACGTGGGCCCGCATACGGTTTGGAGGTCGTCCAGGCGCAGATCCGCGACTTCCCGTTGTTCAACCAGGACCTTGAGGCCACGCCGCCCGCGGCCGTCGAAGAGACCAAGCGCGTGGTGCAATCGGCCGACGCGGTGCTCCTGGTCTCGCCGGAAGCGAACTACGGCGTTCCTGGCGTGCTGAAGAACGCGATCGATTGGCTCTCGCGTCCCCCACACAACCCCACGCTTTACAAGCGGCCGATGGCGGTCATTGGAGCGAGCACGGGGTTCCTCGGCACGATGCGCGCGCAACTGGCGTGGCGACAGATGTGGCACTTCTTCGATGCGCCGGTGTTCAGCGGTGCCGAGTTCGTGATGCCGTTCGCGCGCAACCTCGTGGACGCCGATGGGCGGCTTGTCGATGAGGGAACGCTGACCCGGCTTGATGCGTATCTTGAGGCCCTTGCGCAGTGGGTCATGCAGTGCCGGGCAACGCGCTGAGCACCCACGATTCGGCAATTGGCTCGGTACCTGCTATAATCCGCCAGCAATCCAAATCCAAGACTCGGTTGTCCTGTGCTGTGTAGGTTCGCAGACGTTCGGATCAGCTGCGTCTGCAACAGTGGCGCATGGAAGCGCCCGGTACAGGAGAGAAATTGAGTTTTGAGACGCTCGGCCTTGAGCCGCGCCTTCTTCAAGGCGTGGCCGCAATGGGCTACACCATCCCCACCCCGATTCAGACAGAGTCGATTCCGCACGTCCTGGCAGGCCGCGACGTTGTCGGCTGCGCCCAGACCGGCACCGGCAAGACGGCCGCTTTTGTGCTGCCGCTGCTCCAGCGCATCGAGCCCCGCAAGGGTATCCAGGCGCTCGTCGTCACCCCCACCCGTGAACTCGCCCAGCAGATCAGCGAAGTCGCGACCCAGGCCTCTAAGTTCACCGGTCACCGCAGCGTCGTCATCTACGGCGGCGTCGGCTACGAGCCGCAGCTGCAGAAGCTGCGCCGGGGCGTGGACCTCGTCATCGCCACACCGGGCCGCCTGCTCGACATCCACAACCGCGGTTCGATCAACCTCAAGAACGTGAAGATCCTCGTCCTTGACGAAGCCGACCGCATGCTCGACATGGGCTTCTGGCCGGACGTTCGCCGCATCATCGCGCTGCTCCCGACCGAGCGCCAGAACCTGCTCTTCTCGGCAACGATGTCCTCGGACGTCGTTCGTATCGCGGGTGCCACGCTCAAGGAGCCGGTGCACATCGAGACCTCGCCGACGACCAAGCCGGCCGAGAAGATCCGCCAGGCGATCTACCCGGTGAACCAGATGCAGAAGGCCGATCTTCTGGTCGAGCTGCTCAAGGGCGGCGACCTCAACCGCGTACTCGTCTTCACACGCACCAAGCACCGCGCCGATCGCGTGCACCGCATCCTCGAGAAGGCGGGTGTCTCGGCAGCCGCGATCCACGGCGACCGGAGCCAGTCGCAGCGCCAGAAGGCGCTTGACGGCTTCAAGCGCGGTGGCACGCGCGTGCTGGTGGCGACCGACGTCGTCGCCCGCGGTATCGACGTCGACGAGATATCGCACGTCATCAATTACGACATGCCGAATACCGCCGAGGACTACGTCCACCGCATCGGCCGTACGGCTCGCGCCGGCGCCGAGGGTAGCGCGATCAGCTTCCTCGCAGCCGAGGAGACCAGCGTGCTCCACGACATCGAGCGCGCGCTTGGTGAAGTGCTCGCTTGCGAGGACCATCATGGCTTCGAGTACAAGGAGCGTGTCGTTCCGATGGCGGACCGCACGGTCAACACGAAGTCGCGCGCTGTGTTCTCGAGTGGCGTGATGGGCCGCCGCGGTGGGAATCGCCGCATCGGTCGGCGCTAGACCGTACGTATCTTGCAGTGATCGAGCGGGGTCGGCTTCGGCTGGCCCCGCTTTCGTCTACCCTGCGCTTCGCGGGCATGCATGCGGCAGGCGCAGCGCAAACGTGCTGCCACTAGGGGATGACTCCTCAAGCGTGAGCGAGCCGCCGAGCAGTGTAGCCAGCTCTCGGCTGATCGGCAGGCCGAGTCCCGTGCCCGATGGCTTGATGGCACCCTCCAGGGTTCCCTGGCGGAATGGCTGCCAGATGTCGATGTGTTCGTGCGGCTGGACCCCCGGTCCCGTGTCGATAACGCGAAAGACGACGTCCTCGGCTTCGCACACAAGGCGCAGGTCGACATGACCCGCGGGCGTGAACTTGACCGCGTTCCCCGCCAGGTTCAGCAGTATCTGCATCACGCGTTGTCGATCGCTCTCTATCTCCGACGACCCAGGGTCGCACACGACGTTCAGCTGAAGGTGACGCTCGGAGGCCTGAGGTCGCACGAGCTCGGCCACATCGGCGAGCAGAGCGCAGGCGTTGAAGCGCTCGATTGTGACGTTCGCCTCACCTGACTCGACCTTGGCCAGGTCGAGGACCTGGTTGATGAGTGCAAGCAGGTGTTTCCCTGCGTTGTTGACCATGACGAGCTGCCGATGCTGCTCCTCGTTCACATCGCCCGCAAGGCCCCGGAGCATGACGTCACTGAAGCCGATGACCGAGTTCAGCGGCGTCCGGAGTTCGTGGCTCATGCTGGCGAGGAACTGGTCCTTCGCGCGAGTCGCCTTCACGAGCTCCTCGTTCGAGCGCCGCAACTCCTCGGTCCGGCTGGCGACCTCCGCCTCAAGCCGGCGCTGATGGGCACGCTGGGACTCCTCGGCCCTGCGTCTGTCGGTAATGTCGCGCGCTACCACGACCGCGAACTCGCCATCCCGCATGGCAAGCGTGTGTGCATCGATCTCGTACGGCGCGCTCGGGCTGCCGAACTCCGCCTCGAGCCGGATCCCGCCGTCGACCGAGAGTCCTTTGAGCAGCTCGTGCACGAAGTCGGGGTTGGCGGTCTCGGGGAGTTCGTTCCCGACCAGCTCGCCTCCGAGCAGTTCGTGTGCGGCGCGATTCGCATCCAGGACCGTCCCCTCGGGTAGCCGCAAGAGCATGATCGCGTCGTTGCTGCCGTCGAGAAGGGCTCTGAAGCGCTCCAGTTCCGCGAGTCGCTGCTGCAACTCGGGGTAGTAGCTCTTGCGCGCCGAGTGTGCGCCGAGTCCGATCACGCCGGCCCTGAGGGCGTCCCAGTCCTGATTGTCAGTCGAGCGCGTCATGCAGGATCTCCACGAGTTCGTCGACACCGGGTCGGAACGGGTTCGTTGCCATGCACGCATCGACGCTCGCGGTTCGGGCGATGCGGATGAATTCATCATCGGAGAGGTCCGTCTTGCCGCTGCCGGCCACGATGCCTACAGAGCTCCGGAACTCGTTGAACCACGCGGGGATGCGCTCGGTTTCTTCGCCGTCGCGTATGCCTAGGGCTTCGGCCAGGAGCGCGAGTCGCTCCTTCGGTACGTGCTTGAAGTTGCGTGCCATGACCGGGCCAAGAAGAACTGCGTTGCATTCGCCGTGCGCGGCATCGAGGCGACCGCCAAGGGCATGGGCAAGTGCGTGCACTGCGCCGAGGCTTGCGTTGGAGAAGGCAAGACCCGCATCCAGGCTTGCCAGCGCCATCGCTCGTCGCGATGCCTTATCGTCGGGATCCGAACAGCACGCGGGCAGCGCCTGCGGAATCCTCCGGATCGCGGCGAGCGCCAGGTTGTCGGTCATTTCCCACGAGGCGTTCGAGACGAAAGCTTCCACCGCATGAACCAGGGCATCCATACCCGTCGCCGCCGTTAGCGTGGCATCCATGGTCGTGAGCATGTCAGGGTCGACGAGCGCCAGATCGGGCACGAGGGATTTGCTGATGAGCCCCGCCTTCGCGCGGTGCGCTTCGTCAGTGATGATCGCGAACTGAGAGACGTCAGCGCCGGTGCCGGCGGTAGTGGGAATGCAGATCAGAGGCGGCATCGGCACCTCGACCCGGTCGACCCCGGCATAGTCGAGCACGTGACCACCGTTGGACGCTACAACGCCGATTCCTTTGGCGCAGTCCATCGGACTTCCGCCGCCGACTGCGACGATGGCATCGCACTCACCCCTGGAGTACGCCAGCGCGCCGTTCATGACCTGGGCAGAGCGCGGATTGGGTGCGATATCCGAGAAGACCAAGGTCTCGATGCCGTGCGCGCTGAGGTCATCCAGAACCGGAGCGACCCAGCCGGCAGCGACCACGCCCGGATCGGTAACCACGAGAACACGCCGCATGCCGATTCGCTCGGCATAGGCGCCGCAGAGCTCTCTCGCGCCGTTGCCGAAGAGGATCTCCGGGGCAACGAACTTGCGCAGCTCCTCGAGCGCATGAGTCATCGCTGTCACACTCCACAGTCGCTTGCATCTACCGTACCGCACAAGAGGACCGTATGAAACGCGACCGCTTGATACGCACTGTCTTTCCGACGTGCGGTATCCTTGCTGCGGGGACATCGGGGAGGAGACTGATATGCGTCATCGCGTGCTCGGCGTCGCACTCGTCGCGTTACTCGTGCTGTGCGGGTGCACCGATCCGCTCGCCGTCAACTTCAAGGGTTCACTCTCTCGCGAAGCCACGACGTCCGTCGGCGTCGGTGAGACCACGGTCACGCCGGTCGTTTTCAAGGTCGCCGAGAAGAAGGACACGGTGGTGGCGGAGCCCGCGAGCCCCGGGACCGGCGGTGGGACAGG
The DNA here is from genome assembly GCA_002841355.1 of Actinobacteria bacterium HGW-Actinobacteria-1. Classification (GTDB taxonomy): domain Bacteria; phylum Actinomycetota; class Coriobacteriia; order Anaerosomatales; family Anaerosomataceae; genus UBA2286. The sequence goes on from PHFB01000004.1 coordinate 54,650, forward strand.
CGGTGGTGCCAGCGGGTCCTACTACGCACGAGTGACGCCTTCGGGTGTCGCGCGCAGCACAGGGACGATCGAGCTGATTCTTATGGTGTCGTCGAAGAGCGGCGACAAGGTGTCCGGCGCCAAGGCGATGGTGACCTGCACCTACACGGCTGATGGCGATCGACAGTCCAAGACGTATACGATGACCACTGACGCACACGGGTTCGCAACCAAGATCGTCGATGCGACGCCGTTCGACCGGGCGAGCAAGGTCACGATCTCCGGCTACGCTGTCGTGAATGGCACGCGCGTGCCCATCAACGGTGTCGGGTACAGCACAGTCGACTTCTAGTCGCGTGTCCGCGCGTGCTACCTGGCGCGAATCGTGCTACCCTATACCGCCCCCTTCCCACGACTTTGGAGCATCATGCGCGTCACCGACGTCAGAAACATTGCGATCATCGCCCATGTCGACCACGGCAAGACCACGCTCGTGGACCGGCTTCTTCAATCAACTCACGTGTTCCGCGACAACCAGCAAGTAGCTGAGCGCGTCCTGGACTCCAATGATCAGGAACGCGAGCGCGGCATCACGATTCTCGCGAAGAACATCTCCATCCGCTACAAGGGCGTGAAGATCAACGTCATCGATACGCCCGGCCACGCCGACTTCGGCGGCGAGGTCGAGCGCGTCCTCAAGATGGCCGACGGCGTGCTGCTTATCGTTGACGCCTTCGAGGGCCCGATGCCGCAGACGCGCTTCGTGCTTCGCCACGCACTCGAGCATGGTCTGAAGCCGATGGTTGTCGTGAACAAGATCGACCGGCCCGGCGCACGCCCGCTGGAAGTCATCGACGCGGTCTTCGACCTCATGGTCGACCTGGGCGCGAACGATGACCAGCTCGACTTCCCGGTCGTCTACACAAGTGCGGTCAACGGCTATGCACGTCTCGAACCCGACGCCGACAACGACGACATGACGCCGCTGCTCGACGCCATCCTCGAGCACATCCCCACGCCGGACGTCGATATCGATGGTCCGGTCGCCCTGCAGGTCTGCACGATCGACTACTCGTCGTTCGTCGGCCGAATCGGCATCGGGCGCATCTTCTCGGGCACACTTCACAACGGCGAGAAGATCCTCGTCGTGAAGAATGACGGCAGCCGCTACCAGGCGCAGGTCAAGGGCCTCTTCACGTTCGAAGGTATGGGTCGCCTTGAGGCCGAAGAGGCGCACGCAGGCGACATCTGCGCGGTCGTTGGCATCGAGGACGCCGATATCGGCGATATGTTCACCTGCCGCATCGACCCGATCCGCCTCGACCCGATCCACGTCGAAGAGCCCACGATGTCCATCGTGTTCGCGCCTTCGACGAGCCCGCTCGTGGGCCAGGAGGGCAAGATCGTCGGCGGTCGCCAGATCAAGGAGCGCCTGTTCAAAGAAGCCGAGTCCAACATCTCGATGAACATCGTCGAAACCGAGGACAAGGGTGGCATGGAGGTCTCCGGCCGAGGCGTTCTGCACCTGTCGGTGCTCATGGAGACGATGCGGCGCGAAGGCTACGAGTTCCAGGTGGGTCGCCCGCAGGTCATCCTCAAGAAGGAGAACGGCAAGACGCTCGAGCCGATCGAGCAGGCCGTCGTCGACGTGCCTGCCGACTACGCGGGCAAGGTCATCGAGATCTTCGGGTCGCGTTCAGGCGAGATGACCGACATGGTCCAGCGCGACGAGCACGTGCACCTCGAGTTCAGGATACCGTCCCGCGGCGTCATGGGTCTGCGCACGCGCATCCTCAACGCGACGCGCGGCGAAGCAACGCTCTTCCACCACTTCGCCGAGTACGGCCCATTCCGCGGCGATCTTGGTGGTCGCCAGAACGGCTCGCTCATCGCGATGTCGATGGACAAGTCGGCAGCGTACGGTCTCGATGCCCTGCAGACCCGCGGTGTGCTCTTCGTCGGCCCGGGCGTCATGTGCTACGAAGGCATGATCGTCGGCGAGCACGCGAAGGACAACGACCTGGTGGTCAACGTCGCGAAGGCGAAACAGCTCACCAACATGCGCGCCGCCTCCGCCGACAAGGGCATCCAGCTTGCGCCGCCGGTGACCTTCACCCTGGAAGAAGCCCTCGAGTACATCGAGGACGATGAACTCGTGGAGATCACGCCCAAGAGCATCCGGCTTCGCAAGCGCCTGCTGACCGAGAACGAGCGCAAGAAGAACCGCCGAAGCTAGCGAATCGCGGCGATCGCAGGTGTAGACTCGGCGGAGTCAGGTCGCAATGCGTGCCGCCGAGGAAGGACCGATCCATGCCTGCGAAAGTCGCTGTCGTTCGCTGCGACACCTACGAGGACGCTGCCGTATTCGACGCGGTCGGTCGCGGACTCGAGTTGCTCGGCGGTGCGGGGCGCTTTGTTCACGACGCCGAGAACATTTTGCTGAAGCCGAACCTGCTCGTGGGCGCGACCCCCGACAAGGTCGTGAACACGCATCCCGCGGTCTTCTCGGCGGTAGCGCGGCATCTGGCAGAGACGGGCGCGGCGCTCTCCTGGGGCGACTCGCCCGGGTTCGGGAATGCGCTCGCCGCTGCACGCAAGGTCGGCATCGCCCAGGTCGCCGAGGCGCTTGGCGTGTCCTACGTGGACTTCACCGAGGGTCGGCAGGTGTCGTTCCCTGAAGGTGAACTCATCAAGCAGTTCGTGCTGGCCTCGGCAGTGCTGGACGCTGACGGGCTGGTCACGCTTCCCAAGCTCAAGACCCACGCGCTCACGCGCATGACCGGTGCGGTGAAGAATCAGTTCGGCTGCATCCCCGGCATGCTCAAGGGCGAATTCCACATGCGAATGCCTGACGTGGAGCGGTTTGCGCAGATGCTCGTGGATCTCAACAGGCTGATCCGCCCGAGACTGGCCGTGATGGACGGCGTCATCGGCATGGAGGGCAACGGTCCGCGCGGCGGCGATCCCCGGCAGGTGGGCGTGATCATGCTCTCCGACGACCTGGTCGCGATCGACGCTGCCGCGTGCCGCATCATGAATCTCGATCCGACACTCGTCGGCACGATCACGTGGGGCGAGCAGTGGGGCCTTGGCGGCGCGAGCGACATCGAGTTCGTCGGTGACCACATCGAAGAGTTCGTCGTGAAGGAGTACAACGTCAACCGCAGCCGTCAGGCGACCACAGATTCGGGCAAGCCGAAGGGGACGCTCGCGAAGCGACTCGTCGTGCCCCGGCCGGTGATAGACGCGGCGAAGTGCACTGCCTGCGGCACGTGCGTGAGCGTTTGCCCTGTGACGCCGAAGGCGGTCGACTGGAAGGACGGCAAGGGCGTTCCGCCGGTGCACGACTACGCAGCGTGCATTCGTTGCTACTGCTGCCAGGAGCTCTGTCCCGAGCGGGCAATAGAGGTAGAAGTGCCTCCGCTTGGCAGATTGTTGCACCGTCGGTCGTAACGCGGGTTGCGGTTGAGAGTCCTTAAGTCGTATAAATCGCGATAGGGTTTGTCGACTCAGGGAGAAGTCTGTGCGATCACGCTCGCGGTTCGCGGTCATCACGATTACGCTCGCGCTCATCGCGCTCTGTCTCTTTGTGTCCACCGCGGTCGCATACGATGAGCCGAACAATATGCCCGAGGAACACGTGGGCAGCGTCATCACGGATTGCGCGCCATGTCACGTGCCCGATTCGAGCGGCCAGTACTGTTCGGTGTGCCACTCGCCACACATGAGCCCCAACCTTGGGCCAGCTGCTGCCAAGGGCCCGCACGGTCTGTACACGACCACCACCAGGCGATGCCCGGCGTGTCACGAGATTCACGACGCCGCCGGCCCGCAGCTCCTCCCCGGCGCCACGGTCACCTCCTCCTGTGAGACGTGCCATGACGGAACCGGCGGCATGGGTGTCTACGGTGCGATCGAGGCGCGCACGGGCGTCGATCCCCAGACGACGGGCGGCGGCCATTCCGTCGATACAACCTCGGTGGTGCCTGGCGGCGACGCAGCATCTGGCGGCAGCGCGACCATGGCGTTCGGTGGGCTGAACGGCAATCTGGGGTGCGATGACTGCCACAGCCCGCACGATTCGCAGACCGTTGCCGCCTATGCGTCCGAGCGCTGGAGGACGAGCTACCCGCTTGCGCTCGCAAAAGGCACCAAGTCGACGAAGCTGCTTCGCCAGCATCCCGGTGATACGACCGGCACGGCGGTGACCGAGTACGGCTCCGACTGGTGCCTCGCGTGCCATCAGGGGCGCGGAGCGTCGGGCCCGGTCCACAATCACCCGGTCGACAGCCTGGCCACCACCACGACGCCGTTCACGTACTCGAACATCGCGCGTCTGGCGAGCGATGACCCCACCTCGGTGACGACCACCGGTACCCTTGCGGGCACCAACCGCGGCTACCTCATCCCGTACCCGAGAACTCCGGAACAGGGTGCGCACGCGCCTATCTGCCAGCAGTGCCACGAGGACGCGCGCAATGTCGGGACGCTCACTGATGACATTGGTGACGCGGCGCCGTACTCGATTACCGCGACCGACGGTAACGTCCCTACGGACAATCCGCGATTCCAGAACTTCCCGCACGAGACGCAGAACTTCAGGCTGCTCGTCGAGGCGGACGCGACGTCGTACTACGACGATCTGTGCCTCAACTGCCACCCGCTGAGCCAGCTGCCGTAGCGTCTATGCGGCGGGGGTCTCTCGGAAGGCCCAGAGTGTCGCCAGCGCGTAGTTCACGGTGAGCGACGCCAGGATGGCGATCGCCTCGATGATGTTCAGCAGCAGCGGTGCCGATAGACCTGCACCCAGACTTGTGGATTGCGTTACCGCCTGGAGAATCGCGATGACCGCGCTGCTCGTGCCGAGCGCCGCCAGGCTCGCTACCGCGAATCGTCCCAGCGAGCGTCCTGTTGGCGCCCCAGTCCTGTCGGCGAACGTCCAGCGCCGGTTCCAGAAGTAGGAGTTCGCGAAGCCAGCCACCCAGCCAAGCGCGTTCGCAGCGATCGCGGGCACGTGGAGTAGCGCGGCGGCGAGATTGAAGACCGCCATGGTGATGAGCGTGTTGGATACTCCGACCACGCCGAACCGCACGAACCGCACTCGATCGACCATCCTCACGCTACTCGGAACGACCGTCTGTACTATACACTGAGGCGACGGTTCGCCATCCGATGAACAGGGACATCCAAGCGCATGGACCGAGCACTTCTGCTGCAGTTCGACGTGCTCGAGAACACCCACTGGTGGTTTGTCGTGCGCCGTCGTCTCGTCATGACCCTTGCAGCGCAGTGGGCGCCTATCGAGACGAAGCGCATCATCGAGATCGGGTGCGGCACCGGGGGCACGCTCCGATCGCTGCAGTTCGCGTTCCCCTCGGCGAGTGTGGGCGGCATCGAGCCGGTCGAGGTCGCAGCCGAGCTCTGCAGGTCCCGCGGCTCGGACGTGGTCGTTGCGAGCATGGAGGACCTGCCCGATCCCGACGAGAGCGCCGACCTTATGCTGGCGCTCGACGTGATCGAGCATCTCGAGAACGATGTCGCGGGTCTCGCTGAAGTGCGTCGCGTACTGCGTCCGGGAGGTCGCGTGATCCTGACGGTTCCGGCGCTGCCATCGCTCTGGGGACCGCACGACGTCGCCAACGCGCACTTCCGCCGCTACACGCGGCGCACGCTCGTGCGGGCGGTGACGGATGCGGGTCTCTCGGTGGAACGCGTGAGCTTCTTCAACGCTATACTTCTGCCGGCGGGGTGGTTGGAGCGACAGGTCACGAGGATTCTCAGATTGCGCTGGTCGCTCGGCGTGGGCCAGCCGCCGCGCCCGATGAACGCGGTGATGCGGGGTCTGTTCGGTCTTGAGCTTCCGATTCTCAAGCGGTTGGATCTGCCTGTCGGTATGTCGCTTGTGCTTGTCGCCAGCAAGCCGCAGCGCGAGAAGGGGTAATCGTGAGCGCTCCTGTCATGCACTCCGTGGTCGTTCCCGTCTACAACGAGGTCGAGGGAATCGAGGCGTTCCACGCGCGGTGCTCGGTCGCGATGGAGGCTATCGGCGACCGGTTCGAGATCGTCTACGTCGACGACGGCAGTAGGGACGGCTCGTGGCTCAAGCTTCAGAGCATTGCCGAGGCCGATGACCGCGTGCGTCTCGTCCGGTTCTCGCGCAACTTCGGCCATCAGCTTGCCATTACCGCCGGCATCGAGCATGCGACCGGCGATACCGTCACGGTGATCGACTCCGATCTCCAGGATCCACCTGAGGTGATTGCGGAGTTCGTCGCGCGGTGGCGTGAGGGCGCTGACATCGTCTACGGAGCGCGGAGCGTGCGCCACGGCGAGAGCTGGTTCAAGCTTGCCTCGGCGAAGGTCTTCTATCGCGTCATGCGCTCGCTCTCGGACGTGGATATGCCGGTCGACGCGGGCGACTTCCGACTCCTTAGCCGACGCGCCGCCGAGGCGCTCAAATCGATGCCCGAGCACCACCGGTACGTGCGCGGCATGGTCGCGTGGCTCGGCTTCGACGCCGTGGAAGTCGAGTACGTCCGCGACGCGCGCGTTGCAGGCGTGACGAAGTACCCGCTGGCGAAGATGATCCGTTTCGCCACCGACGGCATCATGGCGTTCTCGGTGCGGCCGTTGCGGCTTGCCACATGGCTGGGACTCTTCGTCTCGGCCACCGCATTCGTGACCGCGATCGTGCTGGTGATCATGAAGCTCACCGGCAGCGCTGTCGTGCAAGGGTGGACGTCGCTCTCGGTGCTCGTTCTGTTGCTCTCGGGCGTGCAGCTGATGACGATCGGCGCGCTTGGCGAGTACATCGGTCGCATCTACACCGAGGTCCGGCACCGTCCGCTGTACCTCGTGCGCGAACTCAAGGGATTCCCGCGCAAGGACGCCTAGCGCCGAACGAACACCGCGAAGGGATCGAACGTCTCGACGATGTCGTAGTCGCGCACCAGGTACGCGACGAGCGGGTCTTTGGCGGCAGCCGCGTACAGCCCACCCGCCGAGGTGATCACGCTGCGGTTGATGTACACCACGTCAGGCGGTCCGGCCGAGTCGAAGTACGCGACTGTGTAGCGATCGGAAGGTCCCGTCACGAGCCATACGGCATTGGTGTGCGCGGTTCCCGGAACCAGCAGGTAGCCGAGCGGGCGACCAACGACGAGCACCTTATCTTCGGCTGACGACCACCGCTCGCCTGCCGCCGCGATTCGCTCTATGTCGGCCGCGCGGGTCGGCGTGGTGGCGATGCCCGCCAGCGCCCCCGACGTGAAGCGGTGGCGCAACCGAAGCGGCGGAGAGTCGTTGAACGATGTTGAGAAGAGCAGTGCGACCAGTGCGCCGACCAGTCCGACCGCGGCAAGCGTGCGTCCGGCCTCACCATCCGCGACGAGACGGCACCAGCTCGGAAGCACGATCACCGCGAGCGGCGCGAGCGCAATCACGGGCACGGCGCTGAGCCAGCCCGAACTGGTCGAGTACGCGACGACGAAGTAGCCGACGATCGCCGTCGGAAGCGCGATCGCGAGGCCGCGCAGCGTGTCGGCGTCCTTCTCGGCCCACGCTGTTGCGAGAGCGGGGAGCGTGGCCGTCGCCGTGAGGAGGATCAGATACGCCGCTCCGTTGGTGCCGAACTGCTCGAGCGTACCGCCCGAGGCAAGCACGCGCCCCGCGGGGATGAGGCACGCGAGCGGGACGAGCAGTGCGGAGACGCTCCGCACGCGCCGGGGCAAGAACGGCAGCGCCGCGACCGCGCCGAGCAGCCAGGCCGGGAGCGTCCAGCGCGTGACGAGCGCGCGTCGGGCGAAGCGCAACAGCACGGTGAGTTTCTCGGCAGGGGAGCGATAGCCGGACCAGACCGTGCTGGCGTAGTCGAGCGCGTGACGGATGTCGGCGATGCGCGCGATCGAGAGCAGCCAGATGCAGAAGACGGCGACGACGGCCACCGCTCCGCCAAGCGCAGCAAGGGTGAGGCGACGCGAGCGTGCGACGATCGCGTACGCGAGCGCGAGCACCGCGGCGACGATGACGAGCGGCGGATACGAGATGGCTGCAAAAGCGGCACTCGCGCCCGCCGCCGCAGCGAGCCGGCGGCTGTCGTCTCGGATGGAGGCGACGCACAGCGCGACTGCGAGCATGAAGCCGAGCATGGCCGCCGTGTTGTAGCTCACCCCGAAAACGTTGTAGGGCGGCACGAGGCAGGGCGCGATTGCTCCAAGCGCAGCCGGAAGCGCACCGAACGACGGCTTCAGGAGGCGGTAGACGAGTGCCGCGACCACCGCTGCCACCGCGACGTAGAAGAGGCGCAGGGCGAGGACGAATCCGGTGAGCCCGAAGAGTGCACTCCACGCCTTCGCGAACGGAACGGCGAGCAGGAACCCGAGCGCCTGCGTGGTCATCTCATCGACGAACGGGCGCGCGCCTTCGGCGAGCCGAAGCGTGAGCGCGGGGTAGTGCGCGTCATCGACGAAGGAGATGCCGAGCGAGGCCCGATACGCGCACGCAGCGAGGAGAACGATCAACGCGATGGCGATCAGTATGGTCTGCCTGCGCGGGCGCTGCTGTGCTGCAGCGGGCGCGTTTTCGGTCTGCTTCATCGTGTCCCCTCGGTCGTACGCCGATTGTACTGTACGTGCTGACGATTGGACGTATGCGGCTCGTTCGTGCGGTACACTTCTCGGCATGCTTACCGACTTCCATACACACATCTGGCCTGACGCTCTTGCTCCAGCCGCGATTGCGGCGCTCTCCGGCGGAGGTGGCGTTCCGGCTCGCTACGACGGCACGGTCGCCGGGCTCCGCTCGGCGATGCGGGCGGCCGGCATCGATCGCTCCGTGGTGCAACCCGTCGCCACGAAACCCGGCCAGGTCCGCGCGATCAACGACTGGGTCGCGACGCTTGCGAGCGAGGACGTCGTGCCGTTCGGCGCGATGCACCCCGACCTCGAGGATCCAGTGGCGGAGCTTCGCCGGATGAAGGGGCTCGGGCTGCGCGGCTTCAAGATGCACCCCGAGTACCAGTCGTTCTCGCCGGATGACCCCAAGCTGACCCCGCTCTTTGACGCCGCGGCGTCGCTGGGGATGATCTTCTTCTCGCATGCGGGTGCCGACATCGGCCCGCAGACGCTCTCCGGCACGCCGGACGTTTTCGCCCGCGTGATCGACCGTCACCCGGAGCTCACCATCGTGCTCGCTCATCTCGGCGGATTCCGGCAATGGCACGACGTCCCCGAGCATCTTGTTGGGCGTGACGTGTACCTGGATACCGCGTTCACCCTCGGACATCTGCCGGACGAGGAGTTCGTGGCCATCGTGCGCGCACACGGTGCCGACCGCGTGCTGTTCGGCAGCGACGGTCCCTGGACCGACGCCGCAGCCGAGATCGCACACATCCGCACAATGGGCTTCTCGGAGACCGAACTCGACGCCATCCTCGGCGGGACAGCCAGCCGGCTGCTTGACCGCTAGGCGCGCGCCGGGTCGCCAGCGAATCGCCGTGTAAACGGCCGGCGGCTCGGGTATCTCTCAACTCATCAGCGCCGACGCATGGGGGCGTCATCACTGGCGCGCAGGCGCGGATCCAACGAGTGAGGGAGGGGTGGCGACCTTGTTCGACTGGAAGCGTGAGAACAGCGCGAGCGCCAACTTCATGCTGTCGGCTGCGGCCTGGCTCGTGATCGGCGTTACATTCGGGCTGATTCTCGCACTCGAATTCGTATTCCCTGACGTCTTCAAGGGCGTGCCGTGGCTCGTGTTCGGCCGACTTCGCCAGGCGCACGTGAACACCGTGCTCTTCGCGTGGCTCTCCGGCGCCATGATGGGCATGTGGCTGTTCATCGTGCCCAAGCTCACCGGTCGCAAGATCTGGAGCGAGCTCGTCGGCAACATCTCGGCGGCGGCCTGGAACCTGTCGCTCGTCGTCGGGATCGTGGGGTTGCTCGCCGCGCAATCCCAGAGCCGGGAGTACGCCGAGATGATCTACGCGGTGGACGTCGCGGTGATGGTGGTGCTGCTGCTCAATCTGGTGAATATTTGGATGACGGTGGCGCACCGTGTGGAACCCAAGCTCTATGTGAGCATGTGGTACATCATCGGCACGGTGATGTGGTTCCCGCTGTTGTACTTCATCGGCAACGTCATGTGGGCGCCACCCACGGGTGCGCTGACCGGCGTCAACGACACCATCTTCAACTGGTTCTACGGGCACAACGTTCTGGGATTGTGGTTCACGACCGGGCTTCTGGCGGTCGTCTACTACATCGTTCCGCGCGAAACGCAGACACCGCTTTACAGCCACTTCCTATCGCTTATCGCGTTCTGGGGCATCGCGTTCTTCTACACGGGCGTGGGCGCGCATCACCTGCTCTGGGCACCGATCCCGTACTGGCTCAAGACGGTCGCCGTGGCCGAGAGCTTCGGCATGGTGATCCCGGTCATGGCGTTCATGTTCAACATCCTGCTCACGATGCGAGGGAACTGGGCGAAGATCCGCGTCAGCGTGCCCCTGCTCTACGCGATAACGGGTTGGGCAGCGTATATCCTCGTGTCGTTCCAGGGATCGCACCAGGCGATCCGCGGCATCAACGAGCTGACGCACTTCACCCAGTACGTGCCGGGCCATGCACATCTCGCGCTGCTGTTCTTCTCGGCATCGGTGCTCATGGGTGGCATCTACTACGCCATCCCGCGCATCTTCGATTGCGAGATCTGGAGCAAGCGGATGGCGCGAGCGCAGTATGCGTTCTACATCATCGGCTTCTCGGCGTTCTTCATGGGCTTCTTCCTCACGGGAATCACGCAGGGCTCTTCGTGGGTGCATGAGGGGCTGCCGGTGTGGACCGTCCTGCCTGGTCTGCGACCGTACATGGCACTGCGCATCATCGGTGGTGCGCTCGTGGTCACGAGCTTCGTGATGTTCGCGGTCAATGTGTTCGCGACCGTGAAGGTGCGTAGGCGCGTGGAGCTTCCGGGCGAGCGCGTCCCGCTTGCCGAGGAGGTGAGCGCATCATGAAGATGACATTCAAGGTCATCGTCTTCGGTGGGCTCGCGGTGTTCTTTGCGGTCGTCGCGGTGGCGGTCTTCACGCCGGTCGCGCTGTGGAAGCCGCCGCAGACCGTCGTGGCTCACGAGTACACGGCCGAGCAGATGCGCGGCCGCGAGCTCTACTACTCCAACGGCTGCAACTACTGCCACACACAGTACGTACGAGAGGTCGACAACGGGATGGGCCCGGTCTCCGAAGGCGGCGACTACACGTTCGACAACCCGATGATCCTGGGCTCGGAACGCACCGGTCCCGATCTCTCGTACATCGGACGGAAGCGCTCGATGAGCTGGGAGATCGACCACCTCAAAGAGCCGCGTGATTTCTCCCCGATGTCGATCATGCCGAGTTTCGCCTTCCTTCCTGATGAGGACCTGCGCGCGATCGGCGAGTACCTGTACGCGCTTGGCGACCGCAATGCTGCCGAGTGGATGGTGCCGGCTCCGGCGTCGTACGCCGGAACCTCGTCGCCGAGCATGGGCGAGTCGATGCTGCCCGAGGGCGAGAATTCCCCGGCGCAGGGCTGGGACACGTTCAAGTCCTCGGGCCTCTACGAAGGCAAGCTCATCTACACGGCAAAGTGCCTCACCTGCCACGGGTGCGCTGGCAACGGCCTTGGCCACTACGCCGGCACGCTCATCGTGACGCCGGCCAACTTCAAGGTGGACCCGTTCCGCACGATGCCGGACGACCAGTGGTTCTGGCACGTCTCGGAAGGCGTCCAGGGTACCGTCATGCCGCCGTGGAAGGAGAGCCTCACCGAGAGCCAGCGCTGGAACGTCATCCACTACGTGCAACAGGTGTACGCGAGCACGTGGGAGCGCGACCCGGATGAGGGAGATGTCCCCGCCGAGTACCAGAAGACGAGCCCGCTTGAGGTGACGCTTGAGAACATCGACGCGGGCAAGCGCCTGTGGACGCGCGAGTGCCTCGTCTGCCACGGTGACGCAGCAACGGGCGAGGGTCCGTACCGCGCCGGCATCGAGCCGGTGCCGCCGGACTTCTCGTCGCTTGCCGACTACGCCGACTGGGGAGACGACGCGTACTTCTGGCGCATCAGCGAGGGCGTGCCGTGGTCGGCCATGCCCGCGTGGAAGGTCTCCTACAACGAGGAGGAGCGCTTCCAGCTGGTCATGTACATACGCACGATGTTCACGCAGACGCTGACTCCGCCGGCGCAACCTGCCGAGGCGGAGAGCTTCGACTTCCCGAAGATCATGCACGCCATGGCGATCCCGACCTCGGCAAGCTACGACGCCGGCAGGCAGATGTTCCTTGAGCGCTGCGCGCACTGCCACGGCGTCGCGGGAGACGGGACCGGCTGGGCCGGGCAGTACCTGAACCCGAAACCTGCCGACCTGCGCAAGATCAGCAAGCGGGCATCGGGGGATCTGTCGACGATCGAGGGCGAATATCAGTCGAAGCTCTCGTTCGGCATCAAGGACAGTGCGATGCCCACCTGGGGCGAGTTCCTCTCGCAGAAAGAGCGCTGGAACGACGTCCGGTTCGTGCTCGACTCCTTCCTGACCGGCAAGAAGGTCACGACGAGCCAGCACAAGCCGGGTGCGCTTCCTACCGAGTACGTCCGCACGGACACTGGCATCTTCCAGGGCGAGATTGCAACGATCGATCCGGCTGCCGGCAAACCGATCTACGAGCGCTACTGCCAGCCATGTCACGCCGCCGACGGTAAGGGCAACGGCCCGGGCACGATCGGCTCGGCAAGCGGGTCTCCGGCGGCGTTCCCCTCGGACATGGAGGACCAGTACGTGTTCTACCGGGTCAGAGCCGGCGTTTCCGGCAGCATGATGTACGGATTCGAATGGACGCTTTCCGAGACCGACATCTGGAATGTGAGCGCGTACACCATCGAGCTCACCGGCCGGAAGTTCGGGGGGTGATGATCATGCCACTCGGGTTGTGGGTCGTGGTCGGCTGGATGGCATTCGTGGCGCTCACCGCGGTCGTCATGATCGTCTGGGGGTTCAGGGCCGGGCAGTTCAAGGATATCGAGGAGCCGAAGTACCGCATGCTCGAGGACCGGGAGCCGCAGGCGTGGCCCGGGCGCGAGCCGAAGGGAGGCGGCGCGGATGCCTAAGAACGTTCTCGATGTCTGGGGCGAGTTGATGGCGATCAGCATCGGCACGGTCGTTCTCGTGCTGGCTGCGCTGGCGTTCTCCTTCAAGCATCGCGCACGCACGCAGCCGGGAAGCAGCGGGCATCGCCCGGCCGAGCAGCTCGAGGACACCGAGCGCATCAGCCCGGACGGCTACATCGACAGCTTCTCGGGGCTCATCGAAGAGGCCGGAGGCAGCCTGCCGCCGATTGGTTGGGTCATCGTCGGCGTCATTCTGGTCGCGTACGTGGCGTACCTCATCCTGTTCTGGACTCCGGCGTAAGGGAGCATCTCATGGCGTACTTCTACGAGGTCTCGTTCGACCTCGAAAAGGATGAAATCGACGAACTCGAGATGGGGCATTCGCTCCAGCGCGTCCTCGGGTTCCTGAAGGTGAACCTGCCGGGGCAGACGGGCCATGTGACCTCCTCGGCTATGTACTCCGTTGATGACGCCGAGCGAACCCGCGTCGTCTTCATGAGCGAATGGAACACCTGGGAAGACGTGATCAACCACTGCGAGTCGGCGCTCTTCGAGGACAAGGTGATCACCGAGTTCGGACCGCGGATCACGGCGGAGCGTCTGACACACCGCTTCTATGCCGAGGTCGGGACGGAGACGTACTGACCGTGGAGATGGACCACTCGGGTCACACCGAGCATGTGGGGCACATGCAGCATCCAGGCGACGGCGCTGTTGTCGGTGCGCAGTGCGCGCTCTGCGGCATGGACATCGTAGGGACGCCGGTCGTGCGAACGATCGGCGGCGAAGAGGTGCAGTTCGATACCGACGGTTGCGCGCGCATCTACGAGGTCGCCGCTGCACAGGGCATCCTCGATCAGGTCCTGAGTGCAGCGGAGCCGAAGCACGCGGGTGCGCTGGAGCGCCTGCGCACGCCGCATGCAACGGCGTACATCGACCTTGGGGGGATGTGGTGCGCGTCGTGCGCCACATCGGCCGGACGCGTGCTGGAACATGCTGACGGCGTCGAGTCCGCAACGTTCAACTTCGCGATGGGCAAGGGCCGCGTCGACTACGATCCGACGAAGATCGAGATCGACGAGATCCTGCACCGGCTCGAGGGCATGGGATACACGCCCCGAGTAACAGGGGAGAGCGGCCTCAAAGACGCGGGCAAGGCCGAGGAGCGCATCCTCATCCAGGCGATCGTCGCGCTCGCGTTCGAGATGCAGGTGATGCTCCTGTACCTCGAGCGCCTGTACCCGCTCTACAACCGCGGGCAGTTCGCGTCGGCGGACGCGCACACGGCCGGGCTCATCGTATGGGCACTCGCGACCCCCGCGCTCTTCATCGGCGGTCAGTCGTTCCTGCGTGGCGCGTGGCACTCGCTGCTCGCGCGCTCGGCGAACATGGACACGCTCGTCGCGCTCGGCACGCTCGCTGCGTACACGTACAGCGTGTGGGCCGTGCTCGCCGGCGGCAGGGCGCTCTACTTCGACTCCGTCGTGATGATCACGACGTTCGTGGTCGTGGGTCGCTATCTGGAGACGGTTGGCGGCGCCCGTGCCCGCAAGGACGTACGCGCGCTGCTCGAGCTGCAACCGGAGCGCGCGTGGAAGGACGAGGACGGCGAGCTCACGCAGGTGCGCGCCTCGACGCTCATGGCTGGCGAGACGATCGTCGTGAAGCAGGGTGAACGCGTACCGGTCGATGCCGAGGTGATCGACGGCTCCGGTGCGGCGAACGAGTCGCTGCTCACCGGCGAGGCGGTCACTGTTCGCAAGTCGGCAGGTGACGAAGTCCTGGCTGGCACGATCTTGGTCGAAGGCACCGTCACCGCTCGCGTGGTCCGCGTGGCCGAGGAGACCCGCCTCGCGGCGGTGCGCCACCTCGTCGAGTCGACGCTCGCAACCAAGGCGCCCGTCGAGAGGCTCGCGGACACCGCATCCAAGTGGCTGACGGCCGCGATCATGGCCATCTCCGTGCTCACGTTCCTCGGCTGGTGGCTTGTCGCGAAATCGCCCGCCGAGGCACTCATCGCCGCCGTTGCGGTGCTGGTGGTGGCGTGCCCGTGCGCGCTCGGTCTGGCCACACCGCTTGCGGTGAGCGTCACGCTCGGGCAGGCGGCGACGGTGGGCGTGCTTGTACGGAGCCCCGCAGCGCTCGAGACGGCCGGCTTCGTCACACGTGCCGCGTTCGACAAGACCGGGACGTTGACGCGCGGCGAGCTCGAAGTGGTGGCTGCTATCCCCGTGGACGACGGCATCTCGGGGGAGCAGCTCAGGTGTCTTGCAGCGTCCGCCGAGGCACGCTCCGAGCACCCGCTTGGCAGGGCGATCGCGCATTCGTGCGATAGCGTGCTGCCGACGAGCGGCTTCACGCCCGCGAAGGGTGAGGGAGTCGAGGCGACGGTCGACGACGCGCTCGTGCGCGTCGGGCGCGATACCTACGTGCACGGCGACATCCCGGCGACACTTCGGCAGGTCGAACTGGATCATGCATCCGAGGGGCGCACGGTGGTGTGGGTCTCCAGGGGAGACGGCGTCCTCGGACTCATCGCGCTCCGAGACGACGTATTGCCCGGAGCCTCCGAGGTGATTCGGGAGATGCAGGAGACGGGCATCGCTACGGCGCTCCTCTCGGGCGACAGCGGTGCCGCGACCGCGGCCATCGCCGAGCAGCTCGGCATCGATGCGCATGAGGCGCGCCTGACGCCCGAACGCAAGGCCGAGGTCATCGCCGGATGGCAGGCTGCGGGGGAGCGCGTCCTCATGGTCGGCGACGGCGTCAACGACGCTCCGGCGCTCGCCCGTGCGGATGTGAGCGTGACGGTCGCGGGCGGCACCGATGTGGCCGGCGAGACGTCGGACGTCGTTCTGGCCAGGGCCGATCTGCGCCTGGTTCCCTGGTTCATCCGGCTGTCGGTGCTGTCGCGTCGTGTGATCAGGGAGAACCTCGGCTGGGCACTGCTCTACAACGCCATCGCCGTGCCGCTCGCGGCGTTCGGCATCATCTCACCGGCGATTGCGGCGGCCACTATGGCGGGTAGCAGCCTGCTCGTCGTAGGCAACTCGCTCAGGCTTGGACGCGTCATCGCGCGAAGCAAGAATCGCCTGCATTAGGTGGTCTTTTCTTTGGCAGTTATGTTCGCTTATCATAGTGCGGGGCCCAAACGTGGGCCACGGGTTTGCGGCGCGACAGTCCGGCTGTCTCGCGGATACGTTGTCTCGCCGCTTTTGTTTTGCCCCCGAGGGGGCGGAGAGTGAGTTTGGTATGGCTAACGGTACCGTTAAGTGGTTCAACCCGGACAAGGGCTACGGCTTCATCTCGCGTGAGGATGGCGACGATCTGTTCGTCCACTTCTCCGAGATCCAGGGCGAGGGCTTCAAGACTCTCGACGAGGGCCAGGCTGTGGAGTTCGACGTGACCACCGGCCAGAACGGCAAGATGCAGGCGAGCAACGTCCGCAAGCTCTAAGCTTCGCGGAACTCATAGCATGCAACGGAAGGGCGGCTCCAATCGGAGCCGCCCTTCCGGCGTTGCTAGGCTACTCGTCTAACCGCGGGAGCGCGTCAGGTTCGCGATGATCGCGTCGTGCCAGTACTGCGCCATGCCCTCGTGGATCTTCTCGTACGTCGCCGTGAAGCGGGGGTCGGCGAGGTACATCTCGGCAAGACCGGCGTGCATCTGGTGCGAGCAGGGATAGAACCACGTGTCGATCTGGAGCCGGGCCTGCTCGGCCAGATCCATCGCGCGCGGGTCATCAGCGGGAACGCCGGCGTCCATGAGCGCAGCCGTGTCGCGTCCGATCTGGTCGCTCTCGGCTTTGTAGCGCGCCCAATCCTCCTTCTTGTAGCCCTTCGTGCGACGTGCCGACTCTTTGTACGCGTCGGTCTCGCCCCAGCGCTCCTCGACCTCGGCCTCGTACTGTTTCGGGTCGAAGTCGCCGAAGGCTTCGAACATATCGTCAGGTGCCATCGCGGTGCCTTTCTCGATGCCGTCGAGCGTCTCCTCCACGGCGTCCATCATCTTCATGAGCTGCGACGCCTTGTCCGCGAGCATGCGGTGTTGCAGGCGCAGCGCCTCTCGGCGGTCGAACGCGGGGTCGTGCATCAGGCGCTTGATGTCCTCCAGCCCGAATCCGAGCTCCTTGAAGAACATCACCTGCTGCAGCGTCACGAGGTCGTCGTCGGTGTAGAGCCGGTACCCCGCCTCGGAGCGCTCCGACGGGCCAAGCAGGCCGATCGTGTCGTAGTGATGCAGCGTGCGCACGCTGATCCCTGCGATTCCGGCGACGTCTCCTACTGTGTGTGCCACGTGTTCTCACCTCCGATGTCAGCCTAAACCCTAACGTAACGTGAGGGTCAACACCTGTTTTCCCGATTCCTTCGTGCCTCTCTCCTGGTACCATCAAGATGCATTTCAGCCGAGGAGGTCTCATGCCCGAGTTCAACCCGAACGACCTGGACGCCTATCCGCCGTCGCTTCTCGAGCAAGTCGTAGGCGCCGAAGCCGAGTTCCTCGCCGGAGGGCACGGTCATGCCGAGAACGTCGAGAGCGCCGTGCGGATCTTCCTCGAGCTGCTTCGCGGCTTCGAGTTCCTCAACATCGACATCCCCATGGTCACGGTGTTCGGCTCGGCGCGGTTCCCCGAGGGGCACCCCCACTACGAGCTCGCGCGCCAGATGGGACAGACGCTCGCGAACGCGGGGTACGGCGTCATGACAGGTGGCGGTCCCGGCATCATGGAGGCCGCGAACCGTGGCGCCCGTGAGGCGGGCGGGCTCTCGCTCGGCGCGAACATTCACCTGCCGCACGAGCAGCGCCCGAACCCGTACCTCGACCGCGTCATGACTTTCGAGCACTTCTTCGTGCGCAAGGTGATGATGGTGAAGTACTCTCGTGCGTTCGTGATCATGCCGGGCGGCTTCGGCACGCTCGACGAGCTCTTCGAGGCCATGACGCTCATCCAGACCGGGAAGATGGAGCCGTTCCCGATCGTGCTCATGGGAACGGAGTTCTGGAATCCGATGATGGAGTTCTTCCTCGAACGTCTTGTTGCCGAGGGAACCATTGCCGCCGGCGACGTAGACCTCATGCAGATGACAGACTCGTGCGACGAGGCCGTGCGCTTCATCCAGGCCAATCCGAAGGGCAACAACCACGCCTGAGCCGGACTCGGCATCACTCTTGCAGCGCCCATGGTGGTATAGAGATACGGTAGGGCGGCACCTTCAAGGAGCCGAAGATGGCTGTGGGACTGAGGCGACGTAGACGGAGGGCGAAGGTTGCCCGGGTCGCGCTTGCCCTGGGGGTCCTTGTTCTCGTTGCGGTCGGGGTCCGGTTGGCGCAGGGGTACGCGGGTCGTGCGGCGTTCGATCGGCGCATCGCAGCACTCGAGCAGTCGGCTGATCCCGAGCGTGCGCTTAAGGCGCAGATGGTGTTCGATTTCGCCGGGCGTACGTATCTCATCTCGGTTCCGGTAGACCTCGATCGCGTTGAGCGCGAGCGAACACTCGATACCAGCGTTGTCTTCGAGTCAACCGGTACCGATCGCGAGCGCTACCTCAGAACCGTCGTGGACGAGCTGAGTCACAGCCGCCTGATCGGGCGGCTCACCGACGAGTTCCGACTCATCAAGCTTGAGCAACGACTGGACAGCGACCAGTATCTTGAGCTGCTCGCTCGCGCGGTCCAACAGATCCCGTACGGCGACGTGCGACGGGACTTCAGGCTCCCGTCCGAAGTACTCATCGCACGCACGGCCGTGTGCTCCGAGAAGACGGTGCTGCTGGCGGCGCTTCTTCAGCACGAGGGGTACGACACAGCGGTCTGGGTCCTGGATTCGGGCGGACATGCCGCGGTGGGGGTTGCCTGTTCCGGCCAGGGGTACCGCGGGAGCGGCTATGCATTCGTCGAGACGACGATCGTCTCCTTCGTGGGTCAGGTCGACCCGCGATACAGCGCGCGGAGCCATGTGGCCACGCCGCCACAACTCGTGCGCATCGCCGAGGGGAAGACGTACCGCGCCGACGGTGAGGTAGACGTGATCTTGAGCATCCTGGATGCAGCCTCGCGGCAGCGGCGTACGCTCGCACCGTACGTCCGGTACGCGAGCACCGGTGGCTCCCTTCACGCGACGCGCTACGCCGAGCGCGCTCACCAGTACGAGAACGCAGATTCTCTCTCCGCGTACATCCTGGGGAACATGAGCGACCGTGCCCGGGTGTACCGCGAGCTCACGCAATCGGCTCGCGACCTCATTCTCGAAGGCGCCGCCGGGTAAGGTAGCGCTATGATGGGGTCACGCTGGGGGCATGACTTCGGCGTTTCGGCGGGGGGAGACCCATGATGCGCTTGGATGGTACTGCGCCTGCGCTCGGCTCGGCGTATCGGGGAGCTGGTGCCTCATGAAGCGGCGAATCATCGCAATCGTCTTCTTCTTCCTGGGCCGGGGGTTCGCCGCATGCGCCCGTCTCGACTCCCGGGTGAAACGTGAGGTCGGCAGATGGGCCGATGGCACCGTCGTCACACTTCGCGTAGCGCCATCCGGGCCGCAGACATCATGGGGCGTCAATGACGGCGTGTTCCGTCACCTGGGCAGTCGCCCGGTGGAGTCGACGCTTCTCGTTACCTTCAAGAACCCCGACGGCGCCCTGCCGGTCTTCCTCGGGATGAAGGGCGTGCTGCAGGCGTTTGCCGAGCACCGCTCGACGCTCGCCGGGGATATCTCGCTCGGGATGTCCGTCGTGAGATGCCTCCACATCGTCGAGGGGTACCTGTTCCCGGCCGTCATGACCCGGCGTATCCTGCCGTCGCCCGCGCACCGGGAGAAGCCGATGATCGCTGCCTACGCGCTTACGATCGCCATCTCGAGCGCGCCCGTGTTCGTAGAAGGAGGAGCAGCATGATTCCCGAGTACTACGAGTTCCGCAACTCGACCAAGATCCTCTCGGGCACGCGTGCGATCGAGAACATACCGTTCGAGCTCACCAACATGAAGGTCACCCGTCCCCTCGTCCTCACGAACAAGCAGCTCAGGTCGCTTGGTGTCGCGGATGTCGTGATCGGTGCGCTCGAGAAGGGGCTCATACCGGCGGCAACGGTGTATGACGATGTGCCGGTGGACTCCTCGGTGAACACCGTGAACGATGTCGCCAAGGCGTATGCGGATTCCGGCTGCGACGGGATCGTCGCAGTGGGCGGCGGCTCGGTGCTCGACACCGCGAAGGGCGCAAGCATCGTGATCACCCACGGAGCGACCGATCTCATGCAGTACATGGGTTCGGAAGTGCTCGTCGGCGACCGGATGGTGCCGTTCGTTGCGGTGCCGACCACCGCCGGCACCGGCTCGGAAGTGACGAGCGCCGCAGTCATCAAGGACACCGAGCGACACGTCAAGATGGGCTTCGTCTCCTACAACCTACTGCCCGACGTGGCGGTTCTCGACCCGCGCATGACGGTCGGACTTCCACCGCGCATCACCGCGGCGACCGGGATGGACGCGCTGTGCCACGCGGTCGAGGCGTTCTCGTGCCGACAGGCGAACCCGCTGTCGGACTGCTACGCTCGCGCCGCCATCGACCTCATCCGCGAGTACCTCCCGGCGGTGCTCGCGAAGCCAAAGGTGCAGAAGAACCGGCTGGCGATGGCGAACGCCGCGCTGCTTGCCGGCGTCTCGTTCAGCAATGCGATGGTCGGCATCGTGCACGCGATCGGCCATGCGTGTGGCGGCGTCGCAGGCGTGCCCCACGGGGAGGCGATGGCGATGCTGCTGCCTCACGGTATGACGTACAACCTCGATGTCGTTGGTGACCGCTATGGCGAACTGCTCTTGCATCTCGCCGGACCGGAGGCGTACTGCGCCGAGCACCCCGCCGATCGTGGTGGCGCGGCGATCGAGGCCGTCCGCGCCCTCAACCGGATGTTGCATGACAAGACGGGCATGCCGCTGACGCTCTCGCAAGCGGGCGTGACCGAGGAACAGTTGCCGGTCATCGCGCGTACGGCGATCAACGACGGCGCGATGGCGTTCAATCCACGGGACGCGGGCTACGATGACGTCCTGGCGCTGCTGCGCCGGGCATTCTAGGAGACGTTCATGGCGACGAAGCTCGGTGGCTACACGGGCACGGTGTTGCGCATCGATCTCACGGCGCAGCACGTATCGGAGTACCCCTGGAGTGACGATGACAGACGCCGCTTCCTCGGCGGGAAGATCATGGCGGCGCGCATTCTGTACGACGCGCTTGAGTCCGGCACAGATCCGCTCGGCCCTGAGAACACCATCGTCATCGCGACCGGGCCGCTCAATGGTACGGGCGCGCCATCGACCGCGCGCTTCGACGTATCCGCGTTGTCGCCGTTGACGGGTACGCTCGGGACATCGAACTCGGGTGGCTCGTTCGGGGTGTACCTCAAGAAAGCGGGCGTCGATGCGCTCGTGATCACGGGTCGCGCTGATGCGCCTGTGTGGCTGGAGGTCGCCGAAGATGGCGTGCATTTCCGCGACGCGGCGAACGTGTGGGGGATGCGGACGTCGGCGGCGCAGGCTGCGCTTCGCAACGCCGTCGGCGGCAAGTGCGGCACCATCGTTGCCGGGCCTGCCGGCGAGAATCAGGTGCCGTACGCCGCGCTCGTGAGTGACGAACGCGTTGCGGGTCGCACCGGGATGGGCGCGGTCTTCGGGTCGAAGAACCTGAAGGGGATTGCAGCGCACGGGGAGCAGCGTGTGACGCCGGTCAAGCCGGACGCGTTTCACGCACACGTGAAGAAGTGGACCGCGTCGCTCAAGGCTCACCCCGTCGCAGGAGACCGCCTTCCAAAATACGGCACAGCGGGGTTCCTCGGCACGATGAACGAGATCGGGATACTCGGGACACGCAACTTCCAGGCAGGGAGCTTCGAGGGCGCAGATGCTCTCAGTGGAGAGACGCTCGCCGAGACGCGACTGGTTTCACAGACAGGCTGCCTGTCGTGTCCGATCAGATGCGGACGCGTCGTGGAGCTCGACGGCGAGCGCGTGAAAGGTCCCGAGCTTGAGACGCTCGTGCTGCTTGGAAGCAACCTCGGCGTGTCAGACCTCGGGCGCATCATCGAGTGGAACCGGGAGCTCGACGAACTTGGGCTCGACACGATGACCACCGGGGTGACGCTCTCGCTTGCCATGGAGCTCGTTGAGCGCGGTGCGTGGGATGCCGGCGTTCGATTCGGCAAAGCCGAGGGGCTCCTTGAGCTCTTCGGCGACATAGCATACAAGCGCGGGGTAGGCGCCACGCTGGCGACCGGGTCGCGGGCGATCGCGCGGCGTTACGACGCGCTCGATATCGCGATGCAATCGAAAGGCCTCGAGCTTGCGGCGTACGAGCCGCGCAACGCCATCGGTCACGGTCTGGGCTATGCGGTGTCAAACCGCGGAGCCTGTCATCTGAATGGAGGATACGGGGTCGCACTTGAGGGTCTTGCGCTCAAGATGAACGGCCGCTCGCAGCGTGGTAAACATGCATTGGTCGCCATGTTCCAGGACCTGATGGAGGCTGTCTCCGCGGCCGGAGGCTGCTTGTTCACCACACTGGGTGTACTGCCTGGGCCGCTTGTGACGGGTGCCGGCGGACCCCTCGGCAAGGTTGCGAACGCGGTGCTCGGCTCGGCCAGCGGCGTTCTGCGCGCGCTGCGTGCCGTTCCGTCCGCGGCGCTCGGCATCCCGATGCCGCTCGTGCCGCACATCCGCGCGATCGAGCTCGCTACCGGCATGAAGCTCGGGTTCGGCGGTTTCTGGGCGATCGGGGAGCGCGGCTACACGCTGGAGCGTCTCATCGGCATGCGATTCGGCATCACCGCCGATGACGATAGCCTCCCCACGAGGCTCACCACGGAACCCATCGATCCGCGTGACCCATCCAGTGTGGTGCCGCTTGAGCCGATGAAGCGTCGCTACTACGCGCATCGGGGATGGGACGTGTACGGATGCCCGCGGCCTCGCCTCCTCAGACGGCTCGGGTTGGAGAACCTCGAGCACAAGGCATAGACGCGCGTCCGCTGCGGTACCATCTCAGAAGACATCGCAGCGAGGAGGACGTGCATGCGCGGACCCGTCACGGTCATCGGTGGGGCGAATACGGATATCCTCGGCTTCGTGGAGCGGCCGCTCGTGCCGCGCGACTCCAACCCCGGCCATATCCGGACAAGTCCCGGGGGAGTGGGCCGCAACATCGCCGAGAACCTTGCGCGCCTCGGCATCACCACGAGGTTGGTGACGTCGCTTGGCGAAGGCTCGCTCGGCGATGAGATCGGGAAGAGCTGCACCGAGGTGGGTATCGAGTTGCTTGCGGTATCGACACCCGGGTGTGCGGCGCCCCAGTATCTGGCGATCATGGACGACCGGGGCGATCTTGCGCTCGGCATCAACGACATGCGCGCTCTTGAGGCGATCACGCCCGAGGCGATAGCGGTTCATGCCGCCGCCATCGACGAGTCGGTCATCATCGTGCTCGACACCAACCTCCCCGCCGAGACGCTCGAGTACATCGCGGGGCGCTGGGGCGATCGCCCGATCCTCATCGACACCGTGTCGGTCGCGAAAGCGCCGCGCGCCCGGGGACTGCTCGGCAAGCTGCACACGCTCAAGACGAACGAGCTGGAGGCAGCCGCGCTGGCCGGCACCGCTGCCGGAGCCGTCGATGCGGCGGTCGACGCGCTGCTCATCGCCGGTGCCGAGCGGATCGTCATCACCGGTGGTGTTGCGGGTGCGCTCTTCGCATCGGGAGTCAGCCGAATGCGCTTCGTGCCGCCGCCCGCGACCGTTGTGAACGCGACCGGCGCTGGCGACGCGTACATGGCCGGACTGGTGTACGCCGTGTTGGAGGAGTTCGACACCACGCACACCGCCGCGTTCGCCTCGGCGGTTGCAGCTATCGCGCTCGGCAGCGAGCGAACGGTGAGCGAGATCCTCACCGAGCAGTCCGTGTTGGAACGTATGGAGGAGATGCTCTCGTGACGCACCACCTGAAGGTCGCACCCGAGGTCCGTGCCGCGCTCGACGCTGGCGCGCCCGTGATCGCGCTTGAATCCACCATCATCAGCCACGGGTTCCCGTATCCCGCGAACCTCGAATGCGCGCTTGCCGCCGAGGAGGCTGCCCGCACCCAGGGCGCCGTTCCGGCCACCATCGCGCTCATCGGCGGGGAGATCCGCGTGGGGCTCGACAGCATCGGCCTCGAGCATCTTGCGACCGCCCCGGGCATCGCGAAGGTGAGCCGTCGTGACCTCGCCACGCTCGTGGCGAGCGGGAGCGACGGCGCGACGACCGTCGCCGCTACTATGATGATCGCCGAGATGGCCGGCATCCGCGTGTTCGCGACCGGCGGCATCGGCGGCGTGCACCGCGGTGCCGAGACGAGCTTCGACATCTCGGCGGACCTTGAGGAGCTCGCACGCACGGATGTGGCTGTCGTTTGTGCCGGTGCCAAGTCCGTGCTCGACCTCGGCCTGACGCTCGAGTATCTCGAGACGCACGGGGTTCCCGTCCTTGGCTACTGCACCGACGAGTTCCCTGCGTTCTACACCCGCACGAGCGGTTTCGGCGTGGACGCTCGCCTCGATACCGCCGAGGAGGTCGCCGCCGTGCTTCGCGCGCGGCGTGAGCTGGGCATTGCTGGCGGTGTCGTCGTCGCGAACCCGATTCCCCCGGAATTCGAGCTCGCTCATGCCCAGATCGACGGCGTCATCGAGACGGCGCTTGCCGAGGCGGCCGAGCAGGGCGTTCGCGGCAAGGCGGTCACGCCGTTCCTGCTGGGGCGGATCCACGCGCTCACAGGAGGCGCGAGCGAGACGGCGAACAAGGAATTGGTATACAACAACGTGCGGCTTGCGGCGCAGATCGCGGGTGCGCTTTCGGAGGGAGCCCGATGACCGACCCCAAAGCCCTGTCGCGCGAGCGCTTTGCCGAGCACGCCGACGAGTACGTGCGGAGCGTGGCTCACGCCGCCGGGGCCGACCTTGAGAAGCTGGTGGAGCTCACGCGGGCTCAGCCGCAGTGGGTCGCGCTCGACGTCGCGACCGGCGGCGGCCACACGGCGATCGCCGTCGCGCCGCTTGTGGCGGGTATGGTGGCCCTCGACCTCACGCCCGAGATGCTCGACGCGGCGCGCGGCCTCGCGGCCGAGCGGGGCGTCGCGGGCATCGAGTTCGTGCTCGGCGATGCGGAGGCCCTGCCGTTTCCCGATGCCTCGTTCGATCTCGTGACCTGCCGGATCGCCGCGCACCACTTCCCGAACGTGCAGCGCTTCGTCGACGAGGTCGCCCGCGTCCTCCGGCCCGGCGGTCGCTTCGTGCTGCAGGACCAGTGCGTGCCCGAGAATGCCGCATCCGCGACGTTCGTGAACATGTTCGAGCGCCTTCGCGACCCCAGCCACAACCGCGCCCTCTCGGCGGAGGCCTGGATCGAGGTCGTCGGACGCGCCGGCCTGGGCGTGGACGAGGTCGCGCGCTTCGAGAAGCGCATGGTGCTCGAGGAGTGGACCCGCATGCAGTCGTGCACCCCCGAGACGGTCGCCAGCTTGCGCGAGCTTCTGGCCGAGGCAAGCGATGGCGTGCTCGCGTGGATGTCACCCGAAGGCAGCGGTGCGGACCAATCGTTCGTTATCCGCCAGGTCGTGATCGGCGCCGAGAAACGCTGACGCGGTCTGCACGCCGATTGTGACCGTTCGCACGCCCCGATTCAGGATTGCGGCGTATCGTGCCGATACACACGATGACACCGTCCGCACGGGAACCGGGAACCGCACGCATGCACACCGAGAACAGACTCAGCCACCTGACGTCGATGGCGACAGCCGTCTTGCTGTCCGCTCTGGTTCTCGTACTACTGCTCGCGGGCCCTGCGTTCGGGGCAACCATCCCGCTCTCGATCGAGGCTCTCTCCCGGGACGCCCGCACGGTCGCCGTCGTCGATTGCGTATCGACGGTCTCACGGATGGTCGATCCCTCTGCCGGTCCTCGTGGTGGCATCGTGACCGACTTCACCTTCCGAGTGACCGAGGCTGTCGTCGGCGCACCTGACAGCACCTTCACGATCACGCAGCAGGGTGGCGAGGTCGGCGGAATCGGTCTTGCGGTGAGCGAACTGCCCCGGTTCTCCCGCAATCGACGCTACGTCGTCTTCGTGGGAAGTGACGGTCAGATCGTCGGCGGCGTGCAGGGCGCGCTGTCGGTCTCAGGTGAGCGGGTCGGTTCATCGCGCGAGTCGCTCAGTTCACTGAAGCGCCGCGTGCGAGCAGCGGCAGGCATGCCAGTGACGCTTACCGAGACGCTCTCGCAGACGCTCGTCGCGCGTGCCGCTGATGCGGCCGCCGCCGTGATCTCGCCGCTTGCGACGCCGGTCATCAGCTCGATGACGCCGTCCAACGTGAGCGCTGGAACCGGTGACGTCGTTACGATATCGGGAGGCGGCTTCGGCACCTCGCCGGGGAGTGTCGACTTCTACAATCGCTCCGGGTATGCGGACATCACCGCGGTGATCACGTCGTGGTCCGACACATCGATCACGTGCGAGGTGCCCAAGGGCGCGGGGAGCGGCGCCGTGACCGTTACCAACAGCTCGGCGCAGACGAGCCTCGACTACCCATACGACGTCGGCTTCTCCTTCGGCGGTGCGGCGTGGACGGTTCTTTCCGAGACGTATCACATCAACCCGAACTGCCTCGATGCTACCGCGAGCGAGCTATCGGCCATCAACGCGGCCGCAGCAACGTGGAGCGCTGCCTCGGATTTCTCCTTCGCGTATGGCGGGGCGACCGGCGCGATACTCAATCCCTCTGAGTACAACAGCAGCAACGACATCTACTGGGCGGTCGACGGCTTCAGCGGAAGCACGCTTGCCTGGAACCGCTACTGGTATTACACCGGCACACCGTACAACCGGCTCATCGAGAGTGACATCGTCTTCAACGACAACTATGCGTGGGGCGACGGTACCGGCGGAACGTTCGATATCCAGGCGGTCGCGCTTCACGAGATGGGGCACTCTCTGAACCTGGGCGATCAGTATGGGACGAACGAGGTTTCGTTGATCGATACGGGCGTGACCCAGGTCAAGGTCATGTGCGGCACCATCGGGTCGAACACGCAGCGGCGGACGCTCACTGCGGACGACATCGCCGGCGCGCGCTGGATCTACGGTGCGACGGGCGATACCACACCGCCAGTGATGGGTGCGGTTACTTCTTCGACGCATCCATCGGACACGACCTGGTACTCGAACCACGATGTGACGTTCTCGTGGAGCGCCACCGACGCTAATCCCATCACCTACTCGTACGTTTTGGACCACACCACGGGAACCATCCCGGATACCACGCCAGAGGGAACGGCGACGACGGTGTCGTACTCGGCACTGGCCGACGGCGAGTGGTACCTGCACGTTCGAGCGCGCGACGACAGCGGCAACTGGAGCACCGCACAGCAGCGCCGCGTCCGCGTTGACGTGACTTCCCCGACAGGGTCGTTCACGCTCAATGGCGGCGACGCGGCCACGAATGCGACAGACGTAACGGTCGACTCGGCTGTTTCCGGCGCCGCGGAGATGCGCATCGCCGCCGACGGTGTCACGTACGGGACGTGGGTAGCGTATGCCGCTCAGAAGAGCATCACGATTCCTGCGGTCGAAGGAATGCGAACCGTGCTCGTCCAGTACCGCGACGCGGCACTCAATACGCTTGCCTGCTCGGACACCATCCTCTATGACCCGGCCACGCGTGACTTCTCGTGGACCGAGATCGCCGGCCCCGATCGTTACGCGACCGCGCTCGCGGTCTCGAGGGCGTCGTTCGCGGATGGCTCCTGCGATACCGTCATCATCTCGACCGGCATCAAGTACCCGGACGCGCTCGGTGCAGGTGGACTTGCCGGTGCCGTGAACTGCCCGATCCTGCTCGTGAGGGAGACCGGCGGACTCAACTCCTACGTGCGCTCGGAGATTCTCCGGCTCACGCAGGGACAGCCCACGCGCACGATCTACATCACCGGCAGCTCGGTCGTGGTCTCCACGCAGACCGAGAATGACCTGAAGGCGCTCGTGGGCAGCGCCAACGTGAAGCGCCTTGGCGGACCCGATCGCTTCGCAACGGCGAACCTCATCGCCCGCGAACTGCGCACCGTGCTCGATGCCAAGGGGATCCCGTTCTCCGGCAAGGCGTTCGTGACGACCGGCATGGACTTCCCGGACGCGCTTCTGGCGTCGCCGGTAGCCTTCAGTGCACAGCGCCCGATCCTGCTGGTAGGACGCACGGGTCTGGACGCGAACCTGCGTGCGACCATCACCGATCTTGGCGTGACGGAGCTCCAGATCGTCGGATCTACCACGAACGTCCCCACCGCCGTCGAGACCGCGATGGCCGGGATGTCCGGCATGACCGTGCGACGTGTGGCCTCGGCAAGCGACAAGTACGCGATGACCGTGGCGTTCGCCAACTGGGCACGTGCCGAGGAAGGCTTCACCTGCTCGGATGCGGGCATCGCCACCGGCGATAAGTTCCCGGACGCGCTCGCGGCCGGACCGCTGCAGGGCTCGACGAAGTCGCTCGTGATCCTCACGCCGCCGACGTACCTCGACGCGCGTATCCGGGCACTGCTCGAGGAGAACTACGCGGACGCTGAGCACGTACGGTTCCTCGGCTCGACTGCCGCCGTGAGCCAGACCGCGCGAGATGCGGTCATCGCCGTGCTGGAATAGCTACCAGAGCCGGTACGCGCCGTCGCGCTCCTCGAGCGTGGCAGGGAAGTCGAAGAGTGCCGAGAGCTGCTCGGAGGTCATGACCTCTTCTTTCGGGCCGTCTGCCACGATGCGCCCATCCTTGAGCATGATGACGCGACCGATCTCGGGCACGATGTCGTTCACGTGATGCGTCACGAGCACGAGCGAGCGCTCGGGGGTGGCGAGGCCGCGGAGCGTCTTGAGGAAACTCCAGGTCGCGTGAGGGTCGAGCCCGTCGCAGGGCTCGTCGAGCACCAGCGCGGCGGGTTCGTGCACGAGTGCTCTGGCGATGAGCGTGCGGCGCGCCTCGCCGGTCGAGAGGGTGTCCATCATCCGCTGCCCGTACGCCGAGATGCCCAGCATGAGCATGAGTTCCTCGGCATGCGTGCGCATCGCGGGGGTGAGCTCGTGCTCGCGGTACAGTCCGATCGACCCGAAGTACCCGGACAGTACGGCGTCGCGGACGGTCACCCGGCGGTCGTAGTCTTCCTGAAGCGCATCCGAGACGACGCCGAGCAGGCGACGAGCCTCGGCAAGATCCCAGAGCGCCCTCCCACGCAACAGCACGCACGGTCCTTCGGGCCGGAAGATCGGTCTGACGTCGCGCGTCAGCATACCGACGAGCGTCGACTTGCCCGAGCCGTTCGGGCCGAGGATGGCAACGTGTTCGCCCTCGTTCAGGACGAGGTGATCGACCTCGAGTATGGTCCGGCCGTCGCGGACGACGGTGGCGTGGCGGAGTTCGAGCAGCGGAGTATCCATGCGTACATGGTAGGTGAATGCGTCCGAGAGTGCTTGACCCGGGGCGCAGCGCGCTCCTACGCTCGGCGTGAGCCCGCGACATGACTGGAGGCCTGTGATGACGGTGACACCAGAGCTCCGTGCCGAGGAGTTGCTCGGCCAGCTGCGGTCGCTCGCCGATCCGGAGAACGTCGCCGGTATGGCACGCTTCGGCATCAGCGCGGAGGGAACCCTCGGCGTGAGCGTTTCGCAGGTGCGCGTGATGGCGCGCGAACTCAAGCGCGAGGCGGGTCGCGACGGAGGGGCGTGGCGGCATGAGGTCGCGCTCGCGCTCTGGGAGTCGGGCGTCCATGAGGCGCGCATGCTCGCGGGAATCGTTGACGACGCGACGCTCGTCACGCCGCAGCAGATGGAGCGACAGGTTCGCGATCTCGACAGTTGGGACCTGTGCGACGGGCTGATGCTCAACCTCTACCGCCATACGCCGTACGCGTACGAGACCGCGATCGCCTGGGCCGGCCGCGAGGAGAAGTTCGTGAAGCGTGCGGGCTTCGTGCTGATGGCCACGCTGGCGGTTCACGAGAAGTCCTGGCCCGACGAGCGCTTCCTGGCGCTGCTGCCGATGGTCGAGCGCGAGGCGACCGACTCGCGCAACATGGTGAAGAAAGCGGTCAACTGGGCGCTCCGGCAGATCGGCAAGCGCAACGCGACGCTCCTTCCGGCCGCGCTCGCCTGCGCCGAGGGGCTCTCGGCATCAAGCGACGCGACCGCCCGGTGGATCGGGAAGGACGCGGCGCGCGAACTCCGCGGCCGCTAGCGGGCGGGCCCGAGCGTGCGCTCGATCGCGTCGATCGCGTACTTGAGCTGCGCGGCCGGGTCGATCGTGGCCGGGAGGTCGCCCGGCTGCGGGCCGTACGAGCCCCACTGCGCGTGGTTCGCGCCGGGAATCTCCGTGAACGTCGAGTCCGGTGGCAGCAGGACCTTGGTGGATTCGACCTTCTCCAGCTTGAGCCCACCGTCTCTGTCGCCATACACCGAAGCGACGATCGGCACGGCCTGCGTCAGATCCGTCCCGTCGGGCGGGTACGCGGCCAGGAAGACCAGCGCCTCGTACTCGCCGGGTCGCGCGGCAACGTGCGTAGCGGCCATCGCGCCGCCAAGCGAATGCCCGACGATGCCCCAGCGCTCGATCTCGGGGTGCGCCTCCCGTGCCCTGTCGCCCACGTTCGGGCTCATCACGGCGAGGTTGAGCGTGACTGGCGTGATCACGACAAGGTAGCCGCGCTCGGCGAACAGGCGCGCGAGCGGCGCGTACGATCGGGCATCGACGCGTCCTCCGGGGTAGAACACGATGCCGGTGGTCGTGTCGCCTTCCGGAGCGAACTCCCAGCCTGCCGACGTTCGCGTGACCGTGACGCCGCCGCCGCTTTCGAGTGCGGCGAGCGCATCGGGCGCAGGACTCAGGGGTGTCTTGGCCCAGATCACGAAGCCGAGAACGACCAGAAGCGCGAGGCCGCCGAGTGCAAGCAGGATTCGAGCGTAGAGGGGGAGTCTCTTTCGGGGAGCTGTCGTGCTCGGTTCGATGGCCACGGTGATCGCCCCAGTTCCTCTCGGCAGATTAAGCATTCCTAAGTCTTGATGAATGTGCGGCGCGGTGCTAGCTTCAAGTATCGGACCAAACACGGATTCGTGCATCGCCAGCGAGGGGGCGGGATGCATCTCCGGAGTGCGATAGTTCTCTCTCTGTGCGCCCTGCTGATGCTTCTCGGCGCTGCGTCTGCCTATGGCTGGGCCGAGGGCGACGTGACCTTCCCCGGCGACCCCATGGATTGCGCATCGTGCCATGCCGAGGAGTTCTTCTTCGAAACCCGCGTGGGGCCGCATGGCGGCTACACGACGACGAGCACCAAGTGCGTAGAATGCCACACCGTCCATCAGGCACCTGCATCCGGCGTGCTCCTGCTCCCGTACGCGACCGTCAGCGACAACTGCATGGTGTGTCATGACGGAACGGCCGGCATGGGCGTGTATGGCGCCATCGAGGCGCGCGGTCTCACCGTTGGGGCCAGCCACTCGATCGACGCGACGAACGTGGTGCCCGGCGGCGACGTCGCAACGGGCGGCTCGGCCACCGGGTCATTCGGCGGGGTCGACGGGTACTTGAGCTGCGGGGACTGCCATTCTCCGCACGCGGCGAGCGTTGTGGCGACGTTCAGCGGCGAGCGCGTCCGATTCCATGCGAGCGACTTGAACTGGCTGCCATCATGGAGTACGGACAAGCTGCTCAAGCAGCTTCCAACCGGGGCCGCTACGAGCACCCCCGTGTACGGGTCCGACTGGTGTCTCGGCTGCCACAAGGGACGCGGCAACGGCGGCGCGACGCACAACCACCCTGTGGACTCCTTGGCGACAACGGCGGGCGCGTTCTATTACGACAATGTGGCGATCGTGAAGAACGATACGTCGCTCGAAACGACGTTCGGCACGATGGGGCTGCTCGGCGCAACGCCGGGGAACCTACCAAGCGCCATCTGGCACAACCGCGGCTACGTGATGCCATACCCGAGGACCGTGGAGCAGACCGGTCACGCGCCGATCTGCCAGCAGTGTCACGAAGACAGCAGGTTCGTCGGCTCGGCAGGCGCGGTGCTGCCGGCGCAGGTGTACCGGTACGGTGACGGGCTCACGGACGGAGACGCAGGAACGGACAATCCGCTCTTCCAGACCTTCCCGCACGAGACGCAGAACTACCGGATGCTCGTCGAGGCGACCACGACTGCGTACTTCGATGATCTGTGTCTCAACTGTCACCCCATCGCACAGCTTCCCTGAAACGTGCTCAAAACACTCGCCTCGGGGAATCAAGCAATTGAGAGCGCTTGACGTTATCCGATTCACAATGCATTGTGTCGGCGATACCTGTCGCGGGGGGCGGTAGGTCGATTGAAATGAGGCGCGTCAGATGGTTCGAAAGATCCTGCTCGTCGAAGACAACCCGCAGAACCGCTATCTCGTGACGTTCCTGCTCGAGAAGAACGGTTATGACGTGGTTGTGGCCGAAGACGGGGAAGAGGCCATCAGCGCAGTCGCCGAGCACGTCCCTGACCTCATCCTCATGGACGTCCAGCTGCCGAAGCTCGATGGGTATGAGGCAACCCGCAGGATCAAGTCGGATCAGCGCTTCGCGAGCATCCCGCTGGTAGCGCTCACCGCCCACTCCATGAAGGGCGACCGCGGCAAGGCGATGGCTGCCGGCTGCGATGACTATGTGACCAAGCCGGTCGACGCCGACCAGCTCATCGGTCGGATCAAGGATCTGCTCGGCGATACCGCCTGAGCGTGCGCGAGAGAGCGACCCGCGCTATACTTTCGTCCCACGATGCTTCGGGACCGGGCTCCGGGCGACGGTATGTCGTGAACCTGGTCAGGTCCGGAAGGAAGCAGCCATAAGCGGCCGCTACCGGGTGTCCGGGGCTCGGTCCGGAAGCATCGGAATCGTACGACAGGGTCGGGCTTTGTCAGCCCGACCCTGTATACTTCGAGGGGTCATCAACCGGATCGCGCGCTCGGCGGGAGGTAGCATCTGTGGCGCATCAATCGTGGTACCGGACGTACCGGCCACAGAGCTTCGACGATGTCGTCGGACAGACTCATATCGAGCGAACGCTCCGCAACGCGGTAGAGGAAGACAGCGTCGCGCACGCGTACCTCTTCACCGGCCCACGGGGAACCGGCAAGACCTCCACCGCGCGGATTCTCGCCAAGGCGCTCAACTGCGAACAGGGTCCGACGGGCACACCGGACGACAGCTGCGAGGATTGCGCTGCGATCGCTGCGGGCACGCATCCCGACGTGCACGAACTCGACGCCGCGTCCCGCACGGGTGTCGATGCCGTCCGCGAGGAGATCATCGGCCGGGTGAACTACGCTCCCACGCGTGGTCACTGGAAGGTCTACATCATCGACGAGGTCCACATGCTGTCGAATGCGGCGTTCAACGCGCTGCTCAAGACGCTTGAGGAGCCGCCGTCCCACACTGTGTTCATCCTGTGCACTACGCACCCTCACAAGGTGCCCGAGACCATCCACTCGCGCTGCCAGCGCTTCGACTTCCATCGCCTGAGCGTGGAGGAGATCGTCTCTCGACTGCGCTTCATAGCCGATGCCGAAAAGGTCGAGGTCGCGGACGCGGCACTCTCGCTCATCGGCAAGCACGCGCTCGGGGGAATGCGCGACGCGATCACCACGCTCGAGCAGCTCGCATCGTTCTCGGGCGGGAAGATCTCGCTCGAAGACGTCGAGGGGCTGCTCGGCGAGGTCGACGCCGAAGTGCTCTTCGAGGCGGCGGACCTCATCTGTGACCGCGATGTCGCGGGGGCATTCCGGTTCGTGGCCGAACTCTCCGAGCGCGGTGTCGACATGACCGAGTTCGTGAAAGGCTTCGTGCGTCATGCGCGCGACCTCTTCGTGGTCGCGGCAGTACCCGAGGCAGGTGAGGTCGTAGACGTCACGGCTGGCGATCGCACGCGACTGGAGCAGCAGGCCCGCAGCTTCGGGATGGAGCGGCTCGTCCGGCTGCTCGACGTGCTCGACCGGCTGTCGAGCGAGCTGCGATACGCCTCCGATCAGCGGCTCGCGCTTGAAGTCGCGCTGACCCGGATGGCACGCCCCGAGACGGATCTCACGCTGGAGTCACTCGCCGAGCGCATCGCTGCCCTGGAGTCCGGCGCCGCGGTGGCGCCGCCGTCCAGGCCGAGCGTGTCGGCCGCACCCGTGAGCGTGTCTGCGGCCAGCGCGCCCGCCGCGAAGCCGTCGACTCCAGCGCCCGCACCATCGGTGCCATCGGAGACGCGACCCGCACCAGCTGCCGCACCGGAGCGCCAGGCCGAGCCTGAGCCCGAGCCGGTCGTCCCGGGCGGACCGCTTGAGGTGGCCGCAGTGAAACGCGCCTGGCCCGCGATCCAGAGCGCATTCAAGAAGCTTCGTCCCTCGCGCTCGCACCTGTTCGATTCGAGTGAGATCGAGGTCGTCGGCGACTCACTCGTGGTGGAGTTCGCGAAAGACCAGCGGTTCGCTCTCGAACTCGCGAGCGATCCGGAGACGGTGCAGCTGCTTCGCCGCAGTATCTCGTCAGTGCTCGGTGTGACGCCACCGGTCGAATTCCGCCTCGGAAGGTCTGGCGGTTCGACCGCTCCAGCGGCTGCTCCGGCTTCAACGCCCGCACCGCCGGCAGCCGTCGTGTCCGACGCAATCGAAGCGCCAGTCGCTACTCCGCTGGCTGCGGAGGACCCCGCAGCGCTTGAACGCATGCTTATCGACGAACTCGGCGCGGAGGTCGTGTCCGAGATTCCCAACGACGCCACCGAGCAGAACCCGGAGGAACCCTCATGAAGCCAGGGAACATGCAGAACCTCATGAAGCAGGCCCAGCGCATGCAGGCCGATATGGCCCGCGTCCAAGACGAGCTCAAGTTCGAGAAGGTCGACGTCTCGGTCGGCGGCGGCGCCGTGAAGGTCGTCGTCACCGGTGAGCTCGAACTCGCATCCGTGAGCATCGATCCCGCCGCGGTCGATCCCGACGACGTCAGCATGCTTGAGGACCTCATCACGGCCGCCGTGAACGAAGGCATCCGCCAGGCGCAGGATGTCGCCGCTAAGAAGATGGCCGCCATCACCGGCGGGCTCAATATGCCGGGGCTCATGTAGCGATGTCGTTCTATGCCGCACCTATCGCACGTCTCCTTGAGGAGCTTGAGCGCCTTCCCGGCGTCGGCCCCAAATCGGCGCAGCGTCTCGCATTCCACATCCTGCGTTCCGACGAGGCATCGGCCACGCGTCTTGCCGATGCGATCATCGAAGTGAAGCGCACCATCCACTTCTGCTCTCGGTGCTTCAATCTGGCCGAGGCGGATCTGTGCGAGGTCTGTTCGGACTCGCGCCGCGACACGCACACCATCTGTGTGGTCGAGGAGCCGCGTGATGTCGTGGCGATCGAGCGTACCGGCGAATTCCGTGGTGTGTACCACGTACTCCAGGGTGCGATCTCGCCCATCGACGGTATCGGTCCCGAGCAACTCCGCGTGCGCGAGCTCATCGACCGCATCGGCGCTGGCGGCATCGAGGAGATCATCGTCGCCACCAACCCGAACGTCGAAGGCGAGACCACGGCGCTCTACATCTCGCGACTTGCCAAGCCGCTCGGCGTTCGTGTCACGCGCATCGCATCGGGGCTGCCGGTCGGCGGCGACCTGGAGTATGCTGACGAGGTCACCCTGGGCAGGGCGCTCGAGGCCCGTCGGGAGATGTAGCTTTCCAGTATCTTGCTACCGTTCACCGATGAATCACACCACTCGGGGCGGCATATCGCCCGCACACCGCCCGCACGCTCGTATCCTGATGAGACTCCCGGTCCCCCGCCGAACGCGACCCGCACGTTTGGACCGGAGTCCGCTCTGAATACCAAGGAAGGGGAGACCATGCAGCAGCTGACGGAGATCCGTTGGCATGCGCGAGCCGGTCAGGGCGCAGTCACGGCAGCCAAATTGGTGGCCGAAACTGCACTTGAGCTCGACCAGTACATGCAGGCGATGCCTGAGTACGGTCCCGAGCGTATGGGTGCGCCCATCAAGGCGTTCACGCGCATCAGCAACGTTCCGATCGAGATCCACTGCAATATCGAGAATCCGGACGCCGTCGTCGTGCTCGACGAAACGCTCCTGGCGATCGTCGACGTAGCCGAGGGCATCAGGTCCAACGGGGTCATCCTCGTGAACACCTGCAAGACGCCGGATGCACTCCGTGCGGAGCTTGGACTGCAGGGTAGCAGTGTTCGTGTCGCTTCCATCGATGCCTCGGGTATCTCGCTCGAGACCCTCAAGCGGGACATGCCGAACACGCCGATGATCGGCGCGCTCGCGAAGGCGACCGAGCTCTTCGATGTCGCCCCGATCGTCTCGCATCTCACCAAGACCTTCGGCAAGAAGTTCAGCCAGGAAGTCATCGACGCGAACATCGCCTCGGTGACGCGTGCGTTCGAGGAGGTGTCCGTAGGATGAGCAAGTGGGACATCTCAGGCCTTAACGAGTGGAAGTCCGACGAGTTCCCGCTCGGCGCCGTGATTCCGGAGTCCGGTAACAGCCGCGACTACGTGACCGGTGGTTGGCGCAGCCAGCGTCCGGAGCGCAATGACGCCACATGCACCCAGTGCCTCATCTGCTGGATCATGTGCCCGGACTCGGCGGTCAACACCGAAGACGAGAAGGTCACGACGTTCAACCTCAGGCACTGCAAGGGTTGCGGCGTGTGCGCCAACCAGTGCCCGGTCGACGCCATCACCATGGTGCCCGAGGGCTGCGATCTTCCGGAGGTGAAGTAGATGCCGACGCAGAAGACCATCGCTGCCACCGGTAACACCGTCGTCGCCGAGGCGATGCGGCAGTGCGCTCCCGACATGATGGCCGCCTACCCGATCACCCCTCAGACCACCATCGTCGAGGAGTTCGCCGGGTTCGTCGCCAAGGGTCGCGTCCACACCGAGTACATCACGGTCGAGTCCGAGCACTCCGCGATGAGCGCCTGCGTGGGCGCCTCGGCAGCAGGTGCTCGTGTCATGACCGCCACGTCGTCGCAGGGCCTCGCGCTCATGTGGGAAGAGCTGCACATCGCAAGCGGCATGCGGCTCCCGATCGTCATGGCGAACGCAAACCGCGCACTCTCCGCGCCGATCAACATCCACTGCGACCACAGCGACATCATGGGCGCACGTGACACCGGCTGGATCACGCTCTTCGCCGAGACGGCCCAGGAAGCGTACGACAACACCATCATGGCGATTCGCATCGCGGAGCACCCGGACGTGTTGCTGCCCACGATGAGCTGCCTCGACGGCTTTATCACAACGCACTCGATCGACCGCGTGTGCATCATGGACGACGAGTCGGTCGCTGGCTTCGTCGGCGAGTACACGCCCCAGAACGCGCTGCTCGATATCGAGAACCCCGTGACCCACGGCTCCTTCGCCGGGCTCGGCGGGCCGTTCTTCGAGTTCAAGAAGTCGCAGCGCATGGCGATCGAGCGCTCCCGCGCCGTTATCAACGAAGTCGGCGCCGAGTTCTCCGAGCTCTCCGGCCGCCCGTTCGGCATGGTCGAGACGTGGGGCATGGAAGACGCCGACGTCGCTGTCGTCGTCATCGGCTCGACCGCCGGTAACGTGCGCCACGTTGCGCGCCGGATGCGCGAGTCCGGCATCAAAGCCGGCGTCGTGAAGATCCGCTGCTTCCGCCCGTTCCCGTATGCGGAGCTTGCCGAGGCGCTCTCGGGCGTCAAGGCGGTCGCCGTCATGGACCGTGCCGAGTCGTTTGGAGCCGAGGGTGGTCCGCTCTTCCTCGAGGTGCGCAGCGCCCTTTATGACGCAGCCGAGCGCGTTCCGGTCATCAATTACATCTACGGTCTCGGCGGCAGCGATGTCCGCCTCGAGCTCATCGAGACCGTGCTCAACGACCTGTCGGAGATCGCGGTCGGGGCGCAAGCGCCCACCGGCCTCGTCTATCTCGGCTCCCGTTAGGAGGTGACGCACATGGCAAACCTGAAGGAACTCACTCATCGCGAAGACCGCCTCGAGGGCGGCCATCGCCTCTGCGCCGGTTGCGGCGCTTCCATCGCCGTGCGTCAAGTATTGCTCGGCGCTGGCGTGGAGCCCGTGGTCGTCGGTTGTGCGACCGGCTGCCTCGAGGTCTCGACGACCATCTACCCGTACTCGTCGTGGAAGACCCCGTTCATCCACAATGCGTTCGAGAACTCGGCCGCTACCGTCTCCGGCGTCGAGGCCGCGTTCAAGGGCCTCAAGGCCGCCGGCAAGATCCCTGCCGACAAGAAGGTCAAGTTCGTCGCGTTCGGTGGCGACGGTGGTACCTACGACATCGGCCTGCAGTCGCTCTCCGGCGCGATGGAGCGCGGTCACGACATGGTGTACGTGTGCTACGACAACGGCGCGTACATGAACACGGGCATCCAGCGCTCCTCGGCCACGCCGAAGGGCGCATGGGCGACCACATCCCAGGTCGGTGCGGCCCAGCAGGGCAAGCAGCAGCGCCGCAAGGACCTCACGCAGATCATGGCCGCGCACAACATCCCGTATGTTGCGCAAGCGTCGATCAGCCACTGGAAGGACCTCACCGCCAAGGCCGAGAAGGCGTTCGCCGTCGAGGGTCCAGCGTTCCTCAACATCTTCGCGCCGTGTCCGCGTGGTTGGCGTATTCCCTTCGATACCACCGTCGAGATCGCCAAGAGCGCCGTGCAGACGGGCTACTGGCCGCTCTACGAAGTCGAAGACGGCGTGTGGCGCCAGACCGTGAAGGTCATGAACAGGAAGCCCGTTGTGGAGTTCCTCAAGCCGCAGGGTCGTTTCAAGCACCTGTTCGCTCCCGGCAACGAGGCGCTTCTGGAAGAGATCCAGACGGATGTCGACGTTCAGTGGGATAGGTTGCAGGCGCGCTTCAGCTGTTCATAACCGCTAATACTGCGACTGGTCACTTCTGCAGGGGCTTCGGGGTCAACCCGGAGCCCCTGTGGTGCTAGAATGGCGCCGTGAACGCATGCGCCCAGAAAGGACGGTCGATGACATCACGCAAGGTGCGTTTGTGCATGGCCTTGATGCTTGTCGTATCGATGCTCCTCGTGGGCTGCGTGCAACCATCAGACACCACCGCTGACCGGAAGCCGGGCGAGCCGGTTCGGGTCTCAGGTTCCGGCACGTGTCTCCCGCTCTTGCGAATTCTTACCGCCGAGTACCCCGACACGACGTCCGAGTTCGTGTACCTTCCCGGTCTACATTCGGGCGGCGGGATCAAAGGCGTCGCGAACGGTGATCTGGAGATCGGCGCCGTATCGCGGGAGCTCACCGCCGAGGAAGCCAAGCTCGGCCTGCGCTACACGCTTCTCTCCCGCGACGGGCTTGTCATCGCCACGCACCCCTCGGTGCCGCTCGAGGGGCTCACATCCCAGCAGGTCCGCGACATCTACCGGGGCAAGTACGCGAACTGGAAGGAGCTCGGCGGACCCGATCTGCCGATCACCATCCTGGATCGCAACGAGGACGAATCGGCGAAGATAATCCTGCGCGAGTACGTTCTAGGCAAGGATCTGAAGATCACTCCGAAGGCGGTCAACCTGTACTACGAGCCCGACATGATCGAGGGCCTGCAGTCCACGGTCGGCGCCATCGGATACTTCTCGCTCGGATACGGGCTCTCCCAGGAGGTCCCGGTCAACATGCTCAAGCTCGACGGGGTGGCTCCATCGGTCGCCACGATCGAAGACGGCACCTACAAGGTCATCCGTCCGCTCGGTGTCGTGACGGCCGAGGACGCCGGTGAGCAGATCGATGCGTTCCTGGAGTGGGCGACGAGCGCGAAGGCGGTGGAGCTGATCAAGAGCAAAGGCTTCGCCCCGGCGAAGTAGAGCGCACGAACCCATGCGCCCCTTCGGACGACACCTCCACAACCAGATCATCGTGCCGCTCGTCGTGGCGTCGGTCGTGGTCGCTGTCGTCGCGATGGCCATCGCCGTAACGCTGGTGGGGCGCATCATCCAGTCGTGGATCGACGAGAGCATCGACGCGGTAATCGTCAACACACATTCTCGCCTGGAAGAGGCAAGCGCCGATCTGCTGCGCAGCATCAAGATGGCAGCGGAAGACTCGAGACTGGTCGATGCCGCCCAATCCCGCGACGTGCAGCGGCTCTCGGGCATCCTCGTGCTGCTCAACCAGTCCATCGAGGCTGACAACCTGATGCTGCTCGACGAAGAGGGCGCGGTGATCGCTTCGACGGGGCGGCTGCAGCTGCTTCCCGGAGTGCTCCCGCTCGGCGGTACCGACCGGGACTGGGTCGTGCTGTCGATGAGTCACCCGATCCTGATACGTGTCGGGCAGTCATACACGCTTACGGCGCTCGAGCCGGTGAAGGGCCCCGACGGGCAGACGTTCACGCTCGCTCTGTCATCGGTCGTGGATGACGAGTTCGTGAAGCGGATCTCTGAGGGTTCGGGTGCGATCGTCGGCATCTTCGATGCGCAGGGACATTCGGTCGCGGTCCGAGCGACAGGTACTCCCGAGGGTGCGATTGCGGCTGCCGCGCTACGTCAGCCCGATGCTGCCGTGACCGAGGCGTTCGCCGGCATCGCGGATGGCACAACAGTTCCGCTCGTCACGTCCGACGGCACGTTCAGGCTCAAGGCCGACAGTATCTCGTTCAAGGACGATCCGACCGGCAGCATGGCGTACCTTGTCGCGGCGCTGCCCACCACCGTTGCCGAGCAGACGGAGCGGACCACGACGAACCTGATCTTCATGTGGTCGGCACTTGCGGTCTTCATACTCCTTGGTCTCAACTGGTGGGTCGCCCGGCGTGTGTCGGAGCCGCTTGTGCAGCTCTCTGACAGCGTCGGCCGCGTCGCAGAGGGCGACTTCACGGCCAAGGTGTCGTTCCACGGGACGAACGAGATCACGCGGCTGGCCGACAACTTCAATACGATGACCGACTCGCTTCGCGAGCGCAGCGAGAGCCTCACCAAGAAGGTTCTGGAGCTCGCGACGCTCTACGAGATGAGCCGCGCACTTGGCTCGACGCTCGACCTGGAGACGCTGCTCGACTCGGTGCTCGACTCGGCGATGCGGATCTTCAACGTCGAGCTCGGCTACGTCACGCTTCGCGATCGTGAGAGCGGACAGCTTGCCGTGCGTTCGTTGCGGGGGCCGTCGGCCGCTCGGCCCGATGAAGCCGCGGTCCGCGCATCGATGTCCGAGTGGGTCGTGCGTGAGGGTCGGCCGCTGATCTTCAATCCGCCGCGGGCGGGCGAGGAGCCCAATGGCCGGGTCGACAGCGTCAGTGGTGCACTTGCTGCGCTCTGCGTGCCGCTTGTCTCGAATGACGGCACCGTGGGAGCCATCACGGTCGGTAGCCGAGACCCGCAGCACCGGTTCACGAGCGACGATGTGCGGCTTCTCGCCACTATCGCGAACCACGTCACCATCGCCATCGGCAACATCGACCTGTTCTCAACGCTGCAGGATGCGTACCTGGCGACCGTCAGGGCCCTCGCTGCTGCCGTCGACGCGAAGGACCCGTACACGCGGGGTCACTCGGACCGGGTCGCGCAATACGCGGTCGCCATCGGGGAGAGCATGGCGCTTGCGCCAGAGCAGCGCACCGCGCTCGAGATGGCGGCGTATCTGCACGATATCGGCAAGATCGGCATCAGCGAGGAGATCTTGCTCAAACCGGGCAAGCTCTCCGACGAAGAGATGGGTCAGATGCGGCACCATCCGCTCATCGGCGCGAACATCCTCAAGCCGATCGCGTTCCCGTGGCCGATCGCGCCGGTCGTGCGACACCACCACGAGCACTACGACGGGCGCGGCTATCCGGCGGGCCTCAAGGGCGAGGAGATCCCGCTGCTGGCGCGCGTGCTCACGGTCGCCGATGCGTACGAGGCGATGGTCTCCGACCGACCGTATCGTCGTGGACGCTCGGAGGAGGACGCGATCCTCGAGCTGCGCCGCTGCTCGGGCACGCACTTCGATCCCCGCATCGTCGACGCCTTCATCCGCGTTATCGCCGAGGGTGCCGAGTCGGCGGGCCTAGTCGTGGTCCCGCACACCGATGAACCTGGCCCCGAGGAAGCGAGCGCCGTCTTCGTTGCCGTGTGCGATGGCATGTTCTCAAGCTTCAGACGCCTTGGCGGACCGCGTCTTGCCGCCAACCTCGAGCAGGACATCAATACGACCTTCGCCGAGCAGGGCCTTCCGTACACGCTGACGGCCGGGCATCTCGTGCACGACGGCGAAGACGCCCTTTCCGACGAGGAGCAGCTCGAGCAGATGCGCAGCGCCATGGCGGCGGTCGCGGCGTTCATCGAGAGGACGTCGGGCGCCAGCCTGGTCAGCCACTTCTACGCTGAGGCGGTCGAAGCTTTGCCAGAGCGGATGCGGCGCCAAGCCGATCACCTCGGCCTGCTGCGATAGCGACGGTTTTCACGTTCCGAGCGGCGCATTTGCTGCTACACTACCTGCTAATGTTCAGCTGACCGGTGGGGATAGACCGTACCCCACATCCGGAGGCGCAATGGCACGCATCGTCCAGAAGTATGGTGGCACGTCGGTCGGAACACCCGACCGCATCCGCGCGGTTGCGCGGCGCCTGATCGCGCGTAAGCGCGCCGGGGACGATGTCGTCGCGGTCGTCTCGGCCATGGGCCACGTCACCGACGAGCTCGTCGAGCTCGCCTCCGCCATCTGCAGCGATCCGCCCGACCGCGAGATGGACATGCTGCTCTCCACAGGCGAGCAGGTCTCCATCGCGCTTCTGGCCATGGCAATTCACGCCGAGGGGCACGACGCGATCTCATTCACCGGCCCGCAGGTCGGCATCGTGACCGATCCGGTGCACGGCAAAGCCAAGATCCAGGAGGTCAGGGGCGACCGCATCCTCGAAGCCCTGGCCGAGGGCAAGATCGTCATCGTCGCGGGATTTCAGGGCGCGACCGAGGACGGGCAGATCACGACCCTCGGGCGCGGCGGTTCAGATACGACCGCCGTGGCCGTCGCGGCGGGCACGCATGCAGACGTGTGCGAGATCTACACGGATGTTGACGGCGTGTTCACGGCCGACCCCCGCATCGTGCCGGCCGCCCGGAAGCTCGATAGCATCGGGTATGAGGCGATGCTCGAGATGGCGGCCTCCGGGGCCGGTGTGTTGCAGCTCCGCAGCGTCGAGTTCGCACGCAACCACGGCGTGGTCATCCACTGCCGTTCAAGCTTCAACGACAGCCCCGGC
This sequence comes from Actinobacteria bacterium HGW-Actinobacteria-1, assembly GCA_002841355.1. Taxonomy (GTDB): domain Bacteria; phylum Actinomycetota; class Coriobacteriia; order Anaerosomatales; family Anaerosomataceae; genus UBA2286. The sequence continues at coordinate 98,070 of PHFB01000004.1, forward strand.
ACCATCGTCAAGGAGGCCGATAGCACCATGGAACAGGCGATCATCTCGGGAGTGACCCACGATACGTCCGAGGCCAAAGTGACCATACGCGACGTTCCCGACCGCCCCGGCGTGGCCGCGCTCGTCTTCACGTGCATGGCGGACGCGAACGTGAACGTCGACATGATCATCCAGAACGTCTCGGAGGACGGGACGACCGACATCTCGTTCACCTCGCCCAAGACCGACCTGGTCCGGGCAAAGCGCGCCGCCGAGGAGGTCGTCGCGGAGCTTGAGGCACGTACGTACTCCGTGGACGAGTCCATCGCGAAGATCTCGCTCGTGGGCGCAGGCATGAAGACGCACCCCGGCGTTGCGGCGCAGATGTTCCGGACACTCGCTGATGCGGGCGTTAACATCGATCTCATCTCGACGTCATCGATCCGCATCTCCTGCGTGATCGAAGGCGACAAGGTGGGCACGGCCGTTCGCGCGCTGCACACGAGCTTCGGGCTCGACAGCGATGCGGTCATTGCCGAGGTCTCGCCCGGCTGCGGAGAGGAAGTCTAGAGCGATGGTGTGGACGAAGAAGATGCCGCAGGATCCTGTCGTCGCTGTCGCCGGAGCTACCGGCGCGGTCGGCATCGAGATGCTGAAGGTCCTCGAGCAGCGCGACTTCCCGGCGTCGCGCGTGGTGGCGCTCGCGTCGGCGCGCTCCGCCGGCAAGCGGCTGCCGTTCGGCGGCGGCGAGCTTGTCGTCGAGGAGATGACCGAGGCAAGCTTCGAGGGCGTCGATATCGCTCTGTTCTCGGCAGGGGCGGGCGTCAGCAAGCAGTTCCTGAGCGCCGTGACCGGTGCAGGGTGCGTGATGATCGACAACTCCTCGGCGTTTCGCATGGACGAGGACGTACCGTTGGTCGTTCCCGAGGTGAACCCCGAGGATGTCGCGTGGCACGGTGGCGTCATCGCGAACCCGAACTGCTCCACCATCCAGATGGTTGTGGCGCTCAAACCACTCGCGGACCTCGCGCCGATCGAGCGTGTCGTCGTGGCAACGTATCAGGCGGCTTCCGGAGCCGGTCAGGCTGCGATGGATGAGCTCTACGCTCAAAGCGGCGAGTTCCTTGCAGGCGAGGAGCTTCACGTCGAGCAGTTCGCGCACCGGATCGCGTTCAACTGCATCCCGCACATCGACGTATTCCTCGAGGACGGCTCCACAAAAGAAGAGTGGAAGATGGTCGTCGAGACGAAGAAGATCATGCATGCGCCCGACATCCGGGTTGCGGCAACGTGCGTGCGGGTGCCGGTGCTCCGGTGTCACTCGGAATCCGTGAACGTCGAGTTCTCGGCGCCGGTGGCGCTGGAAGCTGCGCATGAGGCGCTTCAGTCCGCACCGGGCGTGACCGTCATGGACGATCCCGCGACCAAGTCATACCCGATGCCAGCGCTGCTTGAGGGCACCGATGACGTCTATGTCGGCAGACTCCGCATCGACGAAACGGTCCCGAACGGACTCCAGCTGTGGTGTGTCGCGGACCAGCTGCGGAAGGGTGCGGCTCTCAACGCAGTCCAGATAGCCGAACTGCTGCTTCCGCGTTAATATTAAGGAACGCGAAGAGGGGCGCGTCTGGACTCATCGCTCATATTGGGGAGGATCACCATGGCCGAAGGCACCGTGCTCATCGTCGAAGACGATGCGACGATTGCGCGTTTCGTGGAACTCGAACTGGAGCATGCCGGCTTCGGCGTGCTTCGAGCGGGGGACGGTCCCACCGCGATCGACCTGCTTGAGAGCAACGACGTTTCGCTGCTTATCTTGGATCTGATGCTCCCGGGCATCGATGGGATCGACGTTGCGCGCCACATTCGTAAGAAGGGTTCGACGGTTCCGATCCTCATGCTGACTGCACGTGCTGAGACGCACGATGTCGTCTCCGGGTTCGAGGCCGGCGCGGATGACTATCTGCGCAAGCCGTTCGAGATCCCCGAACTCCTGTCACGTGTCCGCGCGTTGCTCAAGCGCGTTCGCGGCGTAGCCGCCCAGACGCCGTACGAGGCTTCGGGGATCCGCATCGACCCCGAGAAGCGCGAGGCGACCATCAGCGGCACGCCCCTCGATCTGACTGCCAAGGAGTTCGACCTTCTTGCCTATCTTGTCGCCAATGCCGGTAGGGTCATATCGCGTGACGAGATCCTTGAGTCGGTTTGGGGCGGTCAGCACGCGACTGACAGCAATGTCATCGAGGTGTTCGTGTGCCACCTTCGCAACAAGATCGGTGACAAGGAGAACAAGATCATTCAGACGATCCGAGGAGTCGGCTACTTCTTTGCGAGGGGCTAGTTGCGCCCACTCTCGATACGGGCGCGTGTTCTCTACCTCGCGATCGTCTTCGCGCTGTTGCTGGTCGGTAGCGTCACGCTAGCCACGTACTTCTTCGTGGCGGATGGTATGGCGCACTCGGCTCAGAGCACGACATGGCGTCTTGCGAGAACAACATCGCTGGCGATCTCGAAGGCGACGACGACCGCCAAGTTGCAGGCTGCATCCGAGGGTCTTGTCGGCGAGGATCGCGAGCACGAGGCCCTGCGGCTGCTGATGCGCGAGATCCCCGACCTGTTCACGGTAGGCGGCGTAGAAGACGGCAGTTTCGCGCTGTACGTCCGCGAGGTTACCGACAACGAACTGCGGCTGGTCTGGTTCAGCGACGACAGAGCGGTCCTCGATGAGGCGTCCGGACGCAACGACGCGCTCCTCGATCGTCAGCCAACGCAGACGGGTCCGGAGGGCAGGGACCTGCTCACCGGCATGTTCAGCAGGGCGGACCTCGGCTCCTATGTGGTCCACATACCGCTCTACCTGCCCAACGGCGCTGTCGGCGTGATGGACGTGGTCTACCTGCCCACGCGAGAAGAGGGCATCCTCGACTCCGCGCGTCAGCCGATGTTCATCGTTGGTGCGTTCGCGCTTCTGGTCGCCGTGCTCATGCTGCAAATCATCATGGGATGGGTACTCTCGCTCGTCGATGACGTTCGGACGGCCGCGGAGTCTGTTGATGCTGGCCAGCTGGACGTTCGCCTTCCCGAGGAGGGCGAGCACGAGATCGCGGACCTGGCGCGATCTTTGAACGCGCTCATTGACCGACTGCGTCGGCGGGCCGAGGCTCAGACGCGATTCGTGGCCGATGCGTCACATGAGCTGGCGACGCCGGTCGCGGGCATACGCGGGTACGTCAACATCCTCCGCGCGTGGGGCGCCGAGGATCCCGAGATGCGTGAGGAGGCCATCGCGGCCATCGACCGCGAGTCCCGACGGATGGCGCGGCTCTGCAGCGACCTGTTGTCGATGATCCGTAGCGATGGCGTTCTGGACTTCCGCAACGCCCGCTATGACATCAACGCCGCCAGCCGCGAGGTCCTTGCCGGCGCTGCGACGCGCTACATCGACAAGAATCTGGAGTTCGTCGGACCCGACGAGGGACCGCTGTGGCTCTATGGCGACCACGACCGTATCGAGGAAGCGCTGGCGATTCTCGTAGACAACGCGTGCAAGTACACGCCAGATGCCGGGCGCGTTCAGCTCAAGACTCGCCGACACCGCGATCGAGTCGTCGTCGAGGTGACCGATACGGGCATTGGGATTCCCGAAAGCGACTTGCCGAGCATCTTCGAGCGGTTCTACAGGAGCGACGCATCCCGATCGAAAGAGACCGGTGGCTTCGGGCTCGGCCTGCCGATCGCAAAGCACATCATCGACGCGAGTGGCGGTATGATATGGGTTCGCAGCAAGGTCGCCTCGGGCACGACATTCACGATCTCGCTGCCTCGCAATCGCGCAAAGGAACCCAAGGAGTGACGTGAAGCGCTCGCGCTATATCGCCCAGGCTGGCATCATCGCGGCCGTCTACGCCGTACTGACCTTCATCATGATCCAAACAGGGCTGGCCTCCGGTCCGGTTCAATTCCGGCTGAGCGAGGCGCTCACGGTTGTCGCATGCCTCACGCCCGCCGCGATCCCCGGACTCACGCTGGGATCCGTCGTCGCGAACGCTGCACTGCTGCCCGTCTTCGGGCCGACGGCCTTGCTCGACGTCGTGTTCGGATCGCTCGGCACGCTGCTTGGTGCGGTGTGGATGTGGCGCTTCCGCAAACGCAGGGCGGTTGCACTGCTGGGCCCGATCGTGACCAACGCGCTCATCGTTCCAGCGTACCTGCCGATCATCCTGGCCGCAGGCGGGTACTACGAGCACACCATATTCGGAGTCAACATCGCAGCATCGTGGCCGGCGATGTACGCTTTCGGTGTCGTGACGGTCGGTATCGGCCAGTTCGTCTCGGTGTACATCCTCGGCGGCCTTGTTCTGGTCGCATTGAGGCGGCTCGGCTTCGAGCAGATGTTCGGCTTGGAGAACGACTGACGGGGGGCACGGTGGAGCTTGCAGGTGATCGGTCCAGTGGCGGGGGAGTGCAAACCGAGGCACTTCGGGAGCCGTTGATCTCACATCGAAAGGACACGTGCCGCGAGTGTTGGGGCTGTGTCCGCTACTGCCCCGTGAAGGCCATTCGCGTGGTAGACGGCCGCTCAGAGGTTATTCAAGAGAAGTGCGTGTCCTGCGGGCTGTGCGTGAACGAGTGCGGTGCGCGTGGACATGTGGTGCGCGACGATACGCCAGTCGTGCTCGACCTGCTTCGAAGCGGCAGACCTGTGATCGCGCTGCTGGCCACCGAGTTCATTGCGGCACTGCACCCCATGACCGTCCCGCAGATTGAGCGAGCACTCGCCGTGCTGGGGTTCCACTCCGTTGAGACCACCCTGCTTGGCGAGGAGATGGTCGCGCAGGAATACGAGCGGCTGCACGCGCGTGAGGATGCGCTCTTCGTGATGCGGTCGACGTGTCCGGTCGTCGTCGACTTCGTGCGCAAGTACTACCCCGCGCTTACGCCCGCACTTGCCCCGGTTGTCCCGCCGTATATCGCGCAGGCCCGTCTCGTCCGTGAGCTGTACCCGGGCGATGTCGCTATCGTCTACGTAAGCCCGTGCTACGCGCGCAAGAACGAGGTGTTCGATCCCGAGTTCGGCGGCGTTGTGGACGCGGCGATCGACTTCACCGAGCTCAAAGCCCTGCTGGTTCAGGCCGAGCAGCGCCCCGCGCGCGGCAGGAACACGGAGCCGGGACCGCGTCGGCCAGCGATTCTCAAGGAGATCTCGCTTACCGACGGCTTCCCGCGCCAGACGCTTGTCTCCCGCGACATGACGAACCAGCAGGTGCACGTCGTGCGCGGACTCGAGGCGCTCGATCGGCTGCTCGCTGCGATGAGCTCCGGTGAGACCGCGCCGGCGATCGTCGACATGCTCAACTGCGAAGGGTGCATCGACGGACCTGCGGTGAGCCCGGGCCTCTCGCTCTTCGCGAAGCGCAACATAGAGTCCGCCGCGCGCGAGATGCCGGGAACGACGCGAGTAAGCACCCGGTCGCTGCTTGGCGTGCTGCCCAGCGTCGGGTTGATACGGTCGTTCTCGGCGGATCCCGTTCGCCTGCCCCGACCGGGTGAATCGCAGATCGACGAGACGCTGGCCGAGGGCGGGTTCGATTCGCGCGCCAGCGTGCTCGACTGCGGCGCGTGCGGCTACCCCACGTGTGTGGAGCATGCCACGGCCATCCTGCGCGGTGACTCCACCTGGGCGATGTGTTTCCCCCTGCAGCGTCGGAAACTTGCCGCCGCCGAGGAGATCGTCGAGGGCACGCAGACCCTCGATTCGCTCACCGGACTCTGGAACCGCCGTGCCTTCGCGGACCGGTTGCAGCTTGAGGTTGCGCGTCACCTGCGCTACAAGGCACCCCTGTCGCTCATGCTGCTCGATGTCGATGCGTTCGGCGCCGTGAACGAGTCGCTCGGCGAGCAGGCTGGCGACCGCATTCTCGCGGCTGTTGGCGCGATACTCACCGGGCAGCTCCGCTCGACCGATATGGCCGCACGCTTCGTTGCGGACCAGTTCGCCGTGCTGCTCCCTGGCGTGGGCAAGACAGCTGCATTCGCCGTTGCCGAGAAGATCCGCCTTGCGATCCGCGAGGCCGACCTTGCCGGCGCCGAAGGGTATACAGAAGGTGGCGCTCTGAGCGCCTCGGCTGGTGTGGCCACCGCGACCGAGACGCTTTCGGACCCGATGGACCTTCTGGAGGCGGCCGACGTCGCGCTCCGGGAGGCGATGCTCGCCGGGAAGGACCAGGTGCGGCTGGCTCCCGGCTAGGGAGACGGCATGCGCGAAGGGCTGTTGTGGGAGGTCGAAGGCGAGCGGGTGCACTGCCTGCTGTGCCCTCACGACTGCCGCATCACATCGGGGCACACCGGCGTGTGCGGGGTGCGGGAAGCACGGGACGGTGTTCTCGTTCCACTCACCTATGGGCTGGTCTCCTCGGCGGCGGTCGATCCTATCGAGAAGAAGCCCGTCTTCCACTACCGGCCCGGCACGAAGGCGTTCTCGCTCGGTAGCGTGGGATGCACTATGCGCTGTGCCCACTGCCAGAACTGGCAGATCAGCCGTGCGGCACCCGATGACGGCGGCTTGCGCATGCTCATGCCCGAGGAGGCCGTGCGTCTTGCCAGGCAGTACGGCTGCGAAGGCGTCGCCTTCACCTACAACGAACCGATCGTCTGGATCGAGTACGTTCTGGACGCTGCGAGGCTGGCGAAGGACGCCGGCCTGTACACCGTGATGGTGACGAACGGCTACATCACCGAGGCGGGACTCGACACCATCGGCGAAGTGATCGACGTTTGGCGGGTGGACGTGAAGGCGTTCGACGATCGCACGTACCGGTCGCTGTGCAAGGTCCGCTCGGTCCAGCCGGTGCTCGAGATGGCGGTTCGTGCCAAGAAGACCTGGCAGATGCACGTGGAGGTTGTGACGAACGTCATCCCCACCATCAACGACGACGAGGCCACGCTCCGGGGAATCGCCGCCTGGATCGCAAGCGACCTGGGTCCCGACACGCCATGGCACATCACGCGGTTCTTCCCGTACGTGGAGCTCGCGCACCTTCCACCGACGCCGATCGGCACGCTCAAGCGCGCGGTTGAGATCGGCGCCGAGGAGGGGCTGCACTTCGTCTTCCTCGGCAACGTGAGCGATCCCGGCGGGGAGGATACCCGGTGCCCGTCGTGCGGTGCCACCGCTGTCGGTCGCGACGGGTACCTGATCACCGAGCTGAACCTCGATGATGACGGCGGTTGCGCAGGCTGCGGTCGGCCGCTCGGTATCCACGTATGAGCGGCGAGGGCCTGCGCCCGGCACTGCTCTTCTTCGACTACGCTTGACCGTTCTGCTACGTCGACCGGTTCCGGTACGCGCGACTTTCCGAGGAGTTCTCGCTCCCGATCATGCCCGTTCCGTTCGAGCTCAGGCCCGACATGCCCGAGGAGGGTCTCTCGGCCGAGGCGAACGGGCTCCGGCACTCGGAACACGTGGAGCAGCATCTGCTCGCGGATGCCCGGGAGGTGGGTCATCCGATGGTGTTGCCCGATCACGTCCCCAAGACGCACCTCGCGATGGCGATGGCTGAACTGGCGCGTGACAAGGGCACCGATTCGTACGACGCCGTGCACCACGCGATCTTCTCGGCGTACTACGGCGAGGGGCGTGACATCGGCTCGAAGGCGGTGTTGTTGGAGATCGCCGCAGCGCACGGTCTCGACGCCCGTGAAGTGTCGACCGCATGGGACACGGGAACGTACGACGAGCGACTGCACGTCTTCGCTCAGCTGGCCCTGTCGCTCGGCGTCAGCACCACGCCAAGCGCGCTTCTGTGCAACAAGCTTGTCGTCGGGATGCGACCGTACGGCGTGCTGCGTGAGGCGATGAAGGATTGCGTCGGAGGCAACACGAGCTGACAGGCGCGTTGCGACCGTCATCGCGGTATCATTGACCGTGTACGTTCTCGCGACGTCGCGTTCAAGCTTGCAGACCAAAAGGAGTCCTTCGTGGAACCGTGCGTCGTCATACCGACTTTCTGGACCCGTAGGCGGGTGCGCGGCGGCGATCGCGGCCCGTTCGTATACGACCATCCCACGCCCATCGACACCGACGGCACGCTGCCCGATTGCCTGCGTTCGCTCGAGACGGTCCGGGGCCTCGGCAAGGTCATCGTCATCGTCGCCGCCTCGGACAGCTCCATCGAGCACGAGGCCGAGGACCGCGTGCGCGGGATCCTCGACGACTTCCCGGGCATCGACTCGCTCGTCGTCGGCCCCGCCGAGATGGGCTCGCTGCACCGGCGCATGGAGCAGCTCGAGTTCGCGGACGTGCTGCCCGCGGTCGGACTCGCGAGCTACGGTGCGGTACGCAACGTCGGACTCACCGTCGCTGCGATCCTTGGCTGCGACTTCGCGGTATTCGTTGACGACGACCAGGTGATCACCGATCCGCGCTTCCTCGAGATCGCCGCCGAGGGTATCGGCGAGACGACTGCCGGCGGCAAGGTCATCCTGGCCAAGAGCGGCTACTACACCGATGAAGAGGGCCGCTATCAGGTCGCGGGCGCTGCGCCGTGGTACGACATGTTCTGGCGCCAGGACGACGCCTACAACGAGGCGCTCGGTGTGGTCGCGGCACCGCCGCGCATCCGTCCCAGCGCAGTGGCGTTCGGCGGTTGCCTGGCGATCCACCGTGACATGTTCATGAACGTCTCGTTCGACCCGTGGGTCGTCCGCGGCGAGGACATCGACTACGTCATCAACGCCCGCATGCACGGCGGCGACGTGTTCCTCGATGGCGAGTGGTCGGTCATCCACCGCCCACCCGCATTGCCGAGCGAAGCGCGTGCGTTCCGGCAGGACGTGTTCCGCTTCATCTACGAGCACCGCAAGCTCGAGTTCTCGAAGTCACAGGTCGACCTTCGTCAGGTCACCCCCGATTCGCTCACGCCGTATCCCGGCCGCTTCGTCGACTCCTCGATCGGTTGGCGGGCCCGGGCAACCGCGGTCATGCGTGCCCTCTCGGGCAGAGAGCGCAGCGAGTATCTCGGCATCGCCAGAACCGCGGTCGCGAAGGCGTCGTCGTTCGCACGGGACAACTGCGAGCGGTACTTTGTCTTCCAGCGTCGCTGGCCGTTGCTTATGGACAGGCTGTGGGAGGACGTCGCGCTCAAGCCGCTGCTCACGGGCGAGCGCCGGGTCGACCGTAGCGCTATCACCGGGCGGTTCCCGGTGATCCGGACGGACTGATGGGCGCAGGACAGTCACTGCTAGCCGTCGCTATCGGGTTCCTTTCGAGCGTGCTCTCGGGGCTGTTCGGAATCGGCGGCGGCGTCGTGACGACGCCCGCCATCCGGATCATTCTTGGCCGGGAGGCGCTCATCGCGGTCGGCACACCGCTGCCGGTTATTCTGCCGACTGCCATCGCGGGGGCGATCTCATACTACCGGCGCGGGCTCATGGACCTGCGCTCGGGCCTCGTCATCGGCGCGTGGGGATCGCTTGCCTCGATCGGCGGCGCTCTGGCCACCCGGTACGTGGGCGGCACGATCATCATGTACGTGACGGCGGGACTCATCGGCTACATGTCTCTCGACATGGTGCAGCTCGCGCTGCGCAAGACGCCCGCAGCCACGCCCGACCTCATCGCACTGCCCGCCGAGCCGCGCCGACAGGTTCGCCATCGCTGGTGGGGGCTCGCGATGCTGGGCCTCGCGACCGGGCTCTACTCGGGGTTCCTCGGCCTGGGCGGCGGCTTCATCGTCGTGCCTGCGCTCGTGCGCTGGTTCGGCTTCGAGATCAAGCCGGCGATCGGCACGTCGCTCGTCGTCGTGGCGTTGCTGTCGATCCCCGGCAGCATCACACACACGCTGCTCGGGCATGTCGACCTCGGCCTTGCGGCGCTCCTGGCGCTCGGCGTCGTGCCCGGCGCGCTCATCGGCGCGAAGATCACCTCGATCGCCGGGGAGCGTTCGGTCAAGCTGGCGTTCGCGTGCCTGTTGCTGCTTGTCGGCGTGTCGCTGGCGCTCGCTGAAGCTGGCGTGCTGTGAGCCGCTCTCACGCGATGCGCACAGCCGACGAGGCCGAGCTCGGCGCCGTCTGGGCCGCCGTGCGCGCCGCGCACGTCTTCGGCACGCGTGAGGAGTTCGAGAGCGCCTGGTACGAAGCCCCCTGGCGCGTTCAGGTGAGCGAGGCGGGCGACGCCGCGGTTCTCGGCCGATGGCGCGAACACTCGGGATTGCTGGCGATACAAGGCCTCTGGTGCGCCGAGCGGACCATGCCTGCCATCGTTCGCGACCTCGTATCGCTGGCTCGCGCCCAGGGGTTCGACGGCGTGCTCAGCCCGCTCGTGCCCGAGGGCCTTGTCGAACCGTATCGTGCGGCCGGGATGACGGTCATCCATCGCGGGGTCACGCTGCGGCTCGACCGGCCATCGGATGATGCGCCCGATCCTTCCGGCGTGGCGGAGATTCGCATAGCCGGACTGGCGGATGCGGTTGCGATCGAGGCTATCGACCGTGCGTGCTTCGACGAGTTCTGGCGCTTCGATAGCACGATGCTCGTCCGCTACCTTGCGAACCAGCGCGCGGCCGTCGCCATCCGGAACGGCGTACCCATCGGCTATACTCTTTGCACCGTCAGCAGGGACGAGGGTATGCTCGGCCGCCTTGCGGTGCTGCCCGCAGAGCGCGGTCACGGCGTCGGGTCCCTGCTGCTTGGTGACGCGGTAGCGTACATGGCGCGGGCGGGTGCCCGGGCCGTCACGCTCTACACGCAGGAGGAGAACGTGTCGTCACGAGCGCTCTATGCAAAGGGCGGGTTCCGGGAGCTTCCCGGAGCCTCGTGTTTCCTTGTGGCGGCGGTGCACTGATGCCCGGCGTCGGCAGCGGGCGGCCATTCTCAAGCCGTCGGACGTGGGTCATCGACGTCGTGCTCATGTTCACGACATTCATCATCGGCATCGTCGCTGCCGGCGCCCTTGTCATCGAGGTCCCGCGTCCCGTGTTCACCACCGTGGTTGTCGGGCTGGTGCTTGTCGCCACCGGCTCCGTGGTGGCCCGGTTCGTGACCAGGCCCGACCACCTCAAAGCGCTGCAGTCGCACCAGATTCTCGAGATCGCCGACCGGAGCCTGGTCTATCTGCGCCGGGGACTCGATGACGAGACCGCGCAGGCGGTGTGCCGTCTCGCGCTCGAAGAGACCGAGGCGGCTGCCGTTGCGATCACCGATACCGAGCAGGTCCTCGGCTTCGCCGGCATCGGTGAGGACCACCACGAAGTGGGCGGTCCGATTCTCACTCGCGCGACGCGAGAGGCTATCGAGACGAACGAGCACCGGATCCTGTCGACGCGCGACGAGATCGGCTGTCCGCGGGCGGGTTGTCTGCTCCGCGCGGCCATCGTCGTGCCGCTGCAAATCAGAAACGAGCCGGTCGGCACGCTCAAGTTCTACTACACGACCCCCCGGCTCCTGAATGAGACCCAGGTCACGATGGTCGAAGGTCTCGCGCGACTGCTGTCTACGCAGCTTGAGCTCTCGGAGCTCGAGCGACAGACCGCGCTCGCGTGTCGCATGGAGCTCAAAGCGCTGCAGGCGCAGATCAATCCGCACTTCCTGTTCAACACCATCAACACGATCGCCAGCCTGATCCGCACCGACCCGCCACGCGCACGCGACCTGCTCCGGGAGTTCGCGCGCTTCTACCGGCGCACGCTTGAGGAGAACGAGGAATTGGTGCCGCTCGAGCGCGAGCTCGAGTACGCCCGCAGCTACCTCGTCTTCGAGCACGCGCGGTTCGGCGATCGCGTCCAGGTCACCGAGGAGATCGACGCCGAGGCGATGCAGGTGCTGGTGCCGGCGTTCATCGTGCAGCCGCTCGTGGAGAACTGCGTGCAGCACGGCATGCGCGCGGATGAGCCGCTTCATATCTCGGTCAGCGCACGCGTCGAGAACGGCACGCTTGTGCTGGCCGTAGCGGACGATGGCGTGGGTATCGCGCCGAGCGTCTTGCCGCGCATCCTGGAGGCGGGGTACGGCAAGGGACTAGGCATAGCGCTCAAGAACGTAGACGATAGGCTACGAGGACGCTTCAGTACGGGAAGTGGACTCACCGTTGCGAGCGAAGAGGGTGTCGGTACCACCGTCACCGCAACGCTTGCATTGGCCGACACCCCAACCGGCGAGGGTGACGATGCTTAAGGCACTGGTTGTAGACGACGAGGCACCAGCCCGTTCAGAGCTGCGCTTCCTCCTGGAGGAGGCTGGCGGTATCGAGGTGGTTGGAGAGGCCTCCAATGCACCCGAGGCGCTCCAGCTCATCAAAGCGATCCCGTACGATGTGGTCTTCCTCGACATCGACATGCCGGGTCTCTCGGGTATGCGACTTGCCGAGGTGCTCGGCACGCTCGATCGCCAGCCCGCCATCATCTTCGTGACCGCACACAGCGAGCACGCGGTGAAGGCATTCGAGGTCGCGGCTACCGACTACCTGGTGAAGCCGGTCGAGGTCGACCGCCTCCGCACCGCCATCGAGCGCCTGCATCCCACAGAAGACGCGCCGGTCCGCATCGAGCGGATTCCCGTGGAGAAGGGCGGCCGCAAGCTCCTGCTGCAGGTCGACGACATCTACTACGTGATGGCGAAGGACGACTACTCCTACATCTACACGTCCGAGGAGCGCTACCTCTCCACGATCTCGCTCGCACAGCTCGAGAGCAAACTCGAGCCGCAGGGCTTCTTCCGCGTGCACCGGCGATTCGTGGTGAACCTCTCGCAGGTCAAGGAGATCGTGCCGATGTACGGTGGCACGATGCTTCTCACACTCAAGGACAAGGGCGCGTCGCAGGTGCCCGCGTCCCGGCGGCGCGTTCCCGCGCTCAAGCGGGCCCTGGGGCTGTAGCAGCGTGCTGGTCGGCGTCATCTCGGACACACACGGCGTTCTGCCGGCGAGCATTCATGAGGTCTTCGCCGGTGTCGAGCGCATCATCCATGCCGGTGACATCGGCAGCCAGGCGGTGCTCGACGAGCTTGAAGCGATCGCGCCTGTCTCGGCTGTGGAGGGCAACACCGATGGGGGGTGGCAGCATAGACCGCTGCCGGGGCGCCTGACGGTGACGGTCGACGGTGTGCGAATCCACATCGGGCACAAGCTGCCCGACCTCGTTCGCGCCGGGATACCCGATGGCGTCGAGTTCGTGGTCTACGGCCACACTCACGTTGCGGCCGCGCGTGATATCGACGGCGTCTGGTACGTCAATCCAGGCTCGGCACGCGAGCCGAGGGACGGCAGCCCGCCCTCGGTGGCGCTCATCGAGATCGCCGGTGACCGGAGAGACGTCCAGCACGTCTACCTGTAGATGGTGCTCCCGCCGCTTGCTGTGGCGGTGAACGGTCGTTAAGTGCGCTGTGAACGGCGGTATTTCGGCCAGCGCGCACGTCGCCTCACCGTTCGCGGGCGCTATCAGCCCACCTGCCGAGCCCCGCTGACCGCACGCGGCGAGTTCCTCGTCGGCGTCGCTTCCCGGGGCTACCTTCATCGTACGGACGGGCGACGAGCAGGCGCGCCCGCCGATGAGGAGGAGGTGAACCGCATGAAGGTCTGCATCAAGGGCTCAGCAGATGACCTCAAGCTCGGCGACATCAAAGAGGTCTGCTATGCGATCGACAAGATCCTTGTGCCGACAGACGGATCAGAGCCCGCGGTTGCTGCGACGGAGTACGCGGTCGTCCTCGCGAAGACGTTCGGCGCGAAGCTGATGGCCATCTATGTCGACACCGGCCTTGAGGCGCTCGAGTACCCCGAGGAGGTTATGGACGATGACGTATTCGAGGGCGTCCATTCCTCGGTCAAGGGCCTCGTCATCGCCAAGACGATGTGCGAGCGCAACGGCGTCGAGTGCGAGGTCTCGGTGATCCAGGGCGGCGTTGCCAAGCGCATCGTCGCAACCGCGCAAGAGTGGGGCGCGGACATGATCGTCTGTGGCGACACCGGCCGCACCGGTCTCAAGCGCATCGCGCTCGGCAGTGTTGCCGAGACGGTCGTCAAGGGCTCGCCCATCCCCGTGCTGGTCATCAAGGCCGACTAGCCACCCGTTTCCGAGAAACCAAAGGAGGTGCACACATGGGAGATGCGACTGAAAGCACAGTGAGTGGCGTTCAGGTGCAACACGGGGACCACATCGACACCATCGAAAGTGTTGATTTCGTCTTCCGGGCGCAGCGCAAGTTGTCCTTCACATACGGAGCGATCTTCTTCGCGGTGACGCTGGGCATTCCGGCATCGTCGGTCTGGTGGAAGGGCTGGTACGCCACTCCTATCTGGGGAGGCTTCACCGCCAACTACTTGTTCGTGTCGCTGCTGTACTACATATTCCTGTGGGCCATGGCGTGGACCTACTCCAAGCAGGCCGACAAGCTCGATCTCACATTGGAAGTCATGGCGGAAGAGATAGCCGCCAAAGCAGGGAAGGAGGGGTAGACCGTGAACACCATCGCAATCGTTCTCGTGGTCGGGCTGATCCTGTTCACGATCGCACTCTCGATCTTCTCTCGCCGGTTCACCCGTACGACCGCCGACTTCTACCTTGCAGGACGCAAGGTCGGCTCGTTCTCGAATGCATCGGCGATCTCGGGCGACTACCTCTCCGCAGCGTCGTTCCTGGGCGTCGCCGGTGCCGTCTACGCCTCCGGGCTTGACGGTGTCTGGTACGCCGCCGGCTTCGCCGGCGGGTTCATGGTCGTCGTTCTCTTCATCGCTTCGGCGCTCCGCCGTTTCGGTGAGTACACCGTTGCCGACTTCGCCTTCGGGCGCTTCGGCAGCAACCGCATCCGCCTCATCACGGTGCTCGCCGTGCTGCTTACGTCGCTCTTCTACATGGCCCCGCAGATGTTCGGCGCGGGGACGACGTGGAGCGTTCTCGTCGGCAAGGGCATCTTCGGTATGGATCCCTACACTTCGGGCGTCGTCGTAGTCACCGCGATCATGGCGTTCTACGTTGGCGTCGGCGGTATGAAGGGCACCACGCTCAACCAGATCTTCCAGTTCTGGTGGCTCATGTTCGCGATGATCATGATCGTCGTATTCGCCTTCGGCAACGGGTTCAACTACCCGCAGGCCCTGGCTGACGCCTCGAAGACGCCGATCGTGAACACCAAGTCCATGACCGTCGCAGACCTCACGAAGCCGGATGCGAAGACGGGCAAGACGCCGTATGACGCAGCAGCCACGATCATGACCCCGGCCGAGATGGCCAAGGTCGACGAAGTGATCGCCGCCGGTGATACCAAGGCAAAGGTCGCCGTGGCGTTGCCTTCGAAGAACAAGCTGCACGAACTGCGTGACCAGCTCTTCAACGAGCCTGGCCATCGCTACAACAGCTTCGACCAGTTCTCGATGGTACTCGCACTCGTGCTTGGTACCGCCGGCCTACCGCACATCCTGAACCGGTACTACACGAACCCCTCAGGCGCTGCGGCCCGCCGCTCGACGTTTTGGGTGCTCGTCTTCATCGGGACGTTCTACATCCTCGCCCCGATCGCCGGTCTTGCCGGCATCGGCTTCATCAAGGACTACCTGGCCAACGGTGGCACCATCGCCGCAGCGAACGTGCACGGCCTGCTGGTCAAGCCTGACCAGATCATGCCGACGCTCGCTGAGATCCTTGGCGGTCAGTGGCTCATGGGTATCGTTGCGGCAGGCGCTTTCGCCGCGATGTTCTCGACCATCGGCGGCCTGCTCATCGCGGCGGCTTCCGCCATCGGTCACGACGTGTTCGAGAAGTACATCGATCCCAACGCCTCGGAGCGCAAGCGCGTTATCGTCGGCAAGTCGGCTGTGCTCTTCTTCGCACTGCTCGCCATGGGCATCGGACTTGCGATTCCGAAGTTCGGTCTCGACCAGGCGTACCCGGCGCTCATCGCGATGATGGTCACCTGGGCCTTCGCAGTCGGCGGCAGCGCCTTCGTTCCGATGCTCCTCACGGGCATCTGGTGGAAGGGCACGACCGAGCGTGGCGCGACCGCAGGCATCTTCGTCGGTCTGTTCGGTGCCATCGGCATCATCCTGATGAACATCCTGCAGACGCTCGGCGTCATCGGTAAGGACGGCATCATCGGCTTTCTCGGCAGCCTGACCTTCCCGGTACTGTTCACGTTCCCGCTCTCGCTCCTTACGATCATCATCGTGAGCAAGCTCGACGGCGAGTTGCCGAAGAACGTCGACCAGATCTGGATGCGCATTCACGGTACCGCCAACGAGCGGCACGAGAAGCAGCACGGTCTCGACAAGGTCGGGACGATGTTCGCCAAGAAGTAGCGTTCCCACCGGGTTCCACCCCCAGGGAACCCGAGTGAGATACGGCGCCGGCCCCCAGTGAGCACTGGGGGCCGGCGCTTCCGTTTCGGGTGGTCTAGCGAACCGCGCTGGCGATGTCCTCCGCAAGCGCGGCAACGGCGCCGTGGTTCGAGGAGGGGAGGTCGATGCGGAGTATGCGTCGACCGTGGGCGGCGAGGGTGACGAGATCGCCTTCGGCCTGTGCGCGGTGCAGAGCGGCGAGGCGGAACTTCTCGCCGGGAATCTCGATGTCAGCGCGATCTCGCGCCGTAACGAGCAAGAACACGCCCGAATTCGGCCCACCCTTGTGCAGCTGTCCCGTAGAGTGCAGGTATCGCGGACCGAGCTCCACGCACACGGCGCGACCGGTCGCATCCGACACCGTCTTGGCGCAGCGGTTGAGCGGTCCAAGCACGGATTCATCATCGGGCAGATACGCGAGGATCGCGATGTAGTCGCCTTCCGTCGCGGTGCCGAGCAGGGCCCGCAACGCGTTCACCCTGCTGACCGGCGGTGATGCGGGCGCCTCGAGGCCGCCGGCGAACGTCACCCACGACCCGTCGAAGTCGGCGGTGGCCGGCGGAACGGTCGTGCTCCCCGACAGGATGGCGGATGTGGCGCTCTTGGCCTCCGCCACGTTGGGCTCGTTGAACGGGTTGACGCCCTGCAGGAAGCCGACGAGTGCCACCGCGTGCTCCCAGCGCACGAACTCGGCGCCGAGGTCGTAGGTATCGCGTACCGTCATCTCGAAGACCGGGTGCGTGGGTGCCACATCGCGCGACCAAGACGTCAGCAGTTCGTCGTTCTCCAGGCGCAGCACCGCAACGGCGCGGTCGTCGCCGTACCCTGACGGCAGCGTGGGATCGTGCTCGATGACCGGAACGATACCGCGACCATCCTTGCCGAGTGACTCTGCCACCAGCTGCTCGACCCAGAGGCCGAACGGAGCCAGCGCGGGGGAGGTGACTATCGTGAGCTTGTCGTGCCCCCCGTCGTAGGCGTCCGTCATCCAGGCCGCGAGCAGCGCCCCGGGGTTCTCGGCAGCCGGCAGCCGGCACGCTTCCTCCATCGCCGCCGCACGCGCCACCAGCAGTTCAAGGTCGATACCGGTGAGCGCTGCCGGTGCAAGTCCGAACATCGTGAGCGCCGAGAAACGACCGCCAACGGTCGGCGGCGCGTTGAGCGTCACGCGCATAAGATCGCGCTGCCGCAGCTTCTCAAGCGGCGTGCCCGGGTCGGTGATGACGAAGCAGTGGCGCCCCGCCACCGGACGCGGCAGCGTCTCTTCAAGCCACGCGCGAAGGATCGCGTAGAGAGAGAGCGGCTCGACGGTGGTTCCCGACTTGCTCGAGACCAACACGAAGGTGCCGGCGGGATCGAGCGTCGCAAGAAGGCGCGTCACTGCCACCGGGGATGTGGTATCCAGCACGTGGAGTCTCGGCTTGCCGGGGGACCCGCCGATCACGCGCGAGAGCACGAGCGGCGCGAGCGACGAGCCACCCATGCCGAGCAGCACGAGGTCGGTCGCACCCTCCTCGATGATCGCTTTCGTGAGGTTCTCGAGCAGCACGAAACGCCCCGGCGCCTTCTGGGCCAGGTCGTTCCAGCCGAGACGCTGCATGATGGGAATCCGTGCGTCGATGTTCTCGGTGTAGAGGCTTGCGTCGCGATCCGCCAGACGTCTTATCGCGTCGGCCTCAACGAGCCGGTTAAGCGCATCCATCGGTCAGCTCTCCTCTGATAGCGCATCGGGCACTAGGCCCGGGGTCTCGATCCCTTGTTGTGGTTCCATTCTAGCCACCATAGCGCCGCCCGCCACAACTAGTGCGGCGCCAATACCGGTTGCCAACGTGATCGGCTCGTTCAGGAAGATGGCCGAGAAGACGACCGCGCTGACAGGCTCCGCATACGTGAGGACTGCGGCGTGGTCTGCCCGAACCCGGCGGAGTCCCGAAAGGAAGATCAGCCCGGTCGCCGATGTCATGACGACACCCAGCACCATGAGCGCGCCCCACTCGACGGGCGCGCTCGGTCCTTTCGAGAAGAGCACGACGGGCAACAGCAGCGCAAGCGATCCGATGTACTCGCCAAACGTGTACACGGTTGCCGGCACGCCTTGGATGAGGCGCTTGGCATTCAGGATGAGGAGCGAGTACGTGACAGCCGAGGCGAGCGCCATGGCTGCCCCGAGCAGGTGTGTGCCAGATTCCAGCGCCATGTCCTGCGGCCCGACGATGGTCGCGACGCCTGCAAGTGCCAGTAGCAGCGGTAGGATGAGCCGGCGATCGAACGGCTCATGAGCCACGATCGGCGACAGCACGGCCACGAACACCGGGCCGCAGTACGCGATGAGTACGGCGATCGCCACCTTGGTGAGTTGTAGCGCCCCGAGATACAGCATCCAGTTCACCGCGAGCAGCGTGCCCATCGCGATGATCGCCCACATCCGGCGCTTCGGGAGCTTGAAGAACGCACCGAGGCGTCCGCGCACACCCAGGATGATAGTGACGAAGAGCGCAGCGAACGCGACGCGCCAGAACACGATGACGGCCGCGCTTGTGTTCACCAGCCGGACGAAGACAGGGATCAGGCCCCAGGTGGTCGCGGCAAGCGCGATACGAAGCAGGCCGCTCAGAGAGTCCGATCGGGGTCGCGTCGCCATGGGGACGCTAGCAGATCCTCGGCAGTTGTTCGCCGACGAGCATATCCATGATGCGCGTCGCGCCGAAGGCGGTCTTAACGTACACGCGTCCTGCTGGGCCGTCCGATACTTCGCCCACGATCGCCGCATCGGCGCCGTATGGGGCCGCTTGCATCGCCGCAAGTGCGACTTCGGCCTGACTTGCGGGGACGACGGCCACCATCTTGCCCTCGTTCGCTACCTGGAAGACGTCGTAGCCGAGCATCTCGCACGCGCCGCGCACCTGTTCGCGCACGGGAACGAGCGACTCCTCGACGGTGATCGTCACGCCGGATGCACCCGCGAGCTCGTTGAGCGTGGAGGCGAGGCCGCCACGCGTGGGATCGCGGAAGCAGCGCACATCCGGAGCGGCCGCGAGCACCGCTGCGATCATCTCGGCAAGCGGGGCGGCGTCGCTTTCGATGTCGGTCGAGAAGGAGAGGCCCTCACGGGTGGAGATGACGGCGATGCCGTGATCGCCGAGCGTGCCTGAGACGAGCACGACGTCGCCGGGCTTGCAGAGCGAGCCGGAGAGGTCCACACCTTCAGCAAGCACGCCGACGCCGGCGGTGTTGATGTAGCAGCCGTCGCCGTGGCCTTTCTCGACGACCTTGGTGTCACCGGTGACGATCTTCACGCCCGCCTCGGCGGCTGCGTCGCGCATCGAGACGAGGATGCGCTTGAGGTCCTCGACCGGCATGCCCTCCTCGAGAACGAACCCGACCGAGAGGTAGAGTGGCTTGGCGCCGGACGTGGCGATGTCGTTGACCGTGCCGCAGACGGCCAGGCGACCGATATCGGCGCCCGGGAAGAAGAGCGGGTTCACCACGTACGTGTCGGTGCTCATCGCCAGCCGCGTCCCGGGGAAGTCGACGGATGCGGCATCATCCATGCGTGCCAGGACGTCATCGGCGAATCCCGCCATGAAGACGTCGTTGATAAGATCGCGCATCATCGTGCCGCCGCTGCCGTGCGCCAAGAGAATCCGGTCCTGCAGCATGGTGCCCCTCCCGTTAGTGCGAAACGGCCGCTAGGCCCTGCCGTAATCGGTGTAGCGATAGTATGCCGCGCAGGAGCCCTCCGAGGAGACCATGCACGGACCGATGGGGTGCTCCGGCGTGCAGCCGCGTCCGAAGAGCTTGCAGTCGAACGGCAGCACGGCGCCCCGAAGCACATCGCCGCACTGGCACCCCTTGATCGCGCGGGGCTCCGGCGGCGTGACCGGCACGCGCACGAGCGCATCGTACTGTGAGAACTCCGGGCGGATCGCGAGGCCGGTCCCAGGGATGACACCCAGGCCGCGCCACTCAGCGTCCGATGGCTCGAAGACCTCTTCGATCGCGCGGACCGCGATCTCGTTGCCCTCGGGCATGACGGCGCGCGTGTAGGCGATCTCGATCTCGGCACGCCCCTCGGCACGCTGCTTGGCGAGCATCCAGATGCCCTGGAGCACGTCGACGGGCTCGAAACCGGTGATCACGCCTGCAACGCCGTACTCCTCGGCAAGGAAGCGATACGGCTCGCTGCCGATGATGGTGGAGACGTGACCCGGCAGGATGAAGCCGGTGATCTTCACGTCGGGGTCGTTCGTGAGCGCCCTGAGCGCCTCCGGCACCGTCTTGTGGAGCGAGAGTGCCGACCAGTTGGTAAGGCCGCGACGCGCCGCCTCACGGATCGTGAGCGCTACTGTGGGTGCCGTGGTCTCGAAGCCGACGCCGAGGAAGATGACGTGCTTCTCAGGATTGCCCTCGGCGAGGGTGAGCGAGTCGAGCGGTGAGTACACGACGCGGACGTCGTGCCCGTCGGCCTTCTCGCGCGAAAGCGATGAGTACGAACCCGGAACCTTCATCATGTCGCCGAAGGTGGTGAGGATGACGTGCGGCTGGCGTGCGAGCTCGATCGCCATGTCGATGTCGGCGTTGCCGGTCACGCAGACCGGACAGCCCGGTCCCGAGAGGAGCTTGATGTTCTCGGGCATCACGCCGCGCAGGCCGTTCTTCGCGATCGCCATCGTGTGTGTGCCGCAGACCTCCATGAACGTTTGGGGCTCGGTCGCCGCCTCGGCGATCGCGGTCACGAGCGCGGCCGCGTGCTCCGGGTCACGGAACCCCTTGAGGATGTCTGCGCTACTCACGACAGATGGGCCGGGCGCTCGAGTTCGGGCAGCTCCAGCGGCTCGAGGTTCTCGGTGCCGGGCATCTCCATCTGGCGGAAGAGCTCGAGGGTCTCGGCGGCGAACTGCTCGGAGATGATCTCAAGCGCAAAACCGGCGTGCACGAGCACGAAATCGCCGACCTTGGCATCGGGCACCATATGCGTGCTCACGTGACGGCGAACGCCGAGGATCTCCACTTCGGCCATGCCGTTGTCATTCGGTTCTTCAACGATCTTCGCGGGGATTCCGAGGCACATACGGGGGACCTCCTGTTGTCGCTACACTTCGTGACGCCGGGCCCAGGCCACCACGGCCTGCCCGAACGAAACGCCCCCGTCATTCACCGGGAGCCGGACATGTGTGATCGGTTGCAGCCCCGCGTCATCGAGGCCGGAGAACGCGCCGTCCATGACAAGGCGGTTCATGAGAACGCCGCCCGCCAAGGCCACCACGCTCGTGCCGGCTGCCGCCGACGCCCGGGCGCATTCGTCAACTATAGCGGCTGCGACCGCACGGTGGAAGCGTGCTGAGACCGTGCTTGCGGGCACGCCGTGCGCGAGGTCGTCGAGGGCGGCTTCAAGCACCGGCGCGCTCTCGATGACGGCGGGCGCGCCGGGTGTGATGCCGAAGCGGTAGGAGCCCTCCGCCGAGGCGTCCGCGAGGGCCTCGAGCTCGATGGCGGCCTGCCCCTCGTAGCGGGCATCATCACGAACGCCGCAGATCGCCGCCATCGCGTCGAAGAGACGTCCCATCGAGGAGGTGAGCGGCGAGTTCACGCCGCGTTCGATCATGCGCATGAGCGTGGCCTCCTCGCCCTCGGCAAGCCGAGAACGCAGCGGTTCCGCTCCGGGATGGCCGAGAAGCCCTGCGGCTGCGAGCGCGCCGACGGCCATGCGCGCGGGGC
>PHFB01000005.1 GCA_002841355.1 Actinobacteria bacterium HGW-Actinobacteria-1
ACGGCTCACGCCGCAGGCATCTATGAGGTGCGCTACTTCGGGAGCGTGAGCGCGGTGTCGCAAGTCGTACGCGATGCCGTCGAGGCGATTCTGGAGTAGCAGCCGTCTGGCATTCGGTCACCGACGAAGACCAGCGGTCAGCCCGCGCACTCCAATCCGCTCGGGAGGTCCTCGGCGACGACGAAGCCACAATCGCCGCGCTTGATGTGAGTGCCGTTGTGTGTCACGGTAACGACCCTTCTGTCACCCTCAGCGCCCATCTCGACACCAACGAGCAGCGCGCCGTGAGAGTCGAGAAGCGCATGTGCTGCTTCAAGCAGCGTCATTCCGTGCACCGATTCCGGCATCTCGATCTTGTAGATCTCGGACCCCTCGTCGAAGCTCAGAAGCTGCGCTACGAGCGACGTTAGCCCGTGATTCAACGCGGACTGTGCCAGGAGATTGCCGGTGAGCTCGCTCACGCACACGACTTCATCAACGTTCGCATGTCGAAGGTGCTTCTTGTTGTGGGGGTCGAACACGAGAACGCAGGTGTAGACATCCGGCTGGCGTGCCTCAACCGCCAGGGCGGTTAGAATCGCAATCGAGTCGCTGGCTGTCGGGTCGTCGCCGGAGCCCAGAACGATCGCAGTCGTCGCCGTCTCGACCTGCGCGAGCGTCAGGACCGTATCTCGTGTGGGAGAGCCCGAGACGAGAAGAGCCCCCGATTCCGGGTACGGGTGGTCCTCCAGCTCAGCCACGATCACGATGTCGCGGTCCCGCGACGCTTCGTCGGCCAGGAGTTGATCGATGATCCCGCGACCGTGCTCGTTCCAGTTGCAGATAAGGATGTGACCGTGTGTGTCCACCTTACGCTTCCCCTTGTCCTTGGAGAGTGCAATGCGTACGAACCGTGCCGCTACGTCGGCCATGATGATTGAGAAGAAGATGACTCCGGCGACGAGCACGGCGATGGCCGCCACGTAGCCGATGGCCGTCACTGGTCTCCGTGCCACGTCGAAACCGGACAGCGCGAGAATCAGAATATCTTCCAGGGCCTCCGGGTAGCTCATGTAGCCGGCGGTGCCAGGCCGACTCTCCATGAGGTAGAAGAGCCATGACATCGACAGGACGAACATCATCAGGCCCGAGAGGATCTTGAGGGTCAGCGACTGGTTCGCGGACGTCTTCGCCCAGCGGAGTGTGCGGAGTATGTTCCTTCGACCGAGCATCCCGCTCATCGGTGTCCCCCCGACGGGACGTGCAAGCTCCCCGCTCATACTTGTTCCCGACGAGGACTCCGGCAAACTCACGAGTTGGTGCGGATTGCGACCGGCAGACTATGATTGGGCGGGGTCAGCGGGTATCGTGCCGCATCAATGCCGAGCGAAAGGGGAATCGCGATGCGACGTGCACTATGGATCACAGTTGTGCTTGCTGTCTGCTCGGGGGTGATGATCGGCTCCGCCGGATGCGCAGCGAAATCCGGCAGCGTGGGCTCGTCCTCGGCCACCACGCCGGAGGCTGCCGTCCGCTCCTTCCTTGATGCTTCCACGAAGCATGGCACGCTCACGTTCGTGAGCGGCAAGAGCCAGAAGGAAGACAAGGTCGAGTACTGGTTCGATGGCGATAAGTACCGTCTTACCTGGTACTACGAAGACGGCACCGAGCGGATTCACATGATCAGCCCTGACGGCAAGAAGCTCTATCACTGCTATGTACCTGAGGAAATTTGCGCGATTTCCTACACGCTGCCCGAGATGCACCAGTGGATCTTCAATGGCCCGCCGGGGTGGGACCTCGGTGAGGGCGAGAAGGTCGGCGATCTCACGGCCTTTACGTACGAGGCGAAGAAGCTCTGGGATGTCGAGGGTGCGAGCCAGCAGTTCTACCTCGAGGACCTGGTGATCTACTC
Organism: Actinobacteria bacterium HGW-Actinobacteria-1; assembly: GCA_002841355.1. GTDB lineage: Bacteria > Actinomycetota > Coriobacteriia > Anaerosomatales > Anaerosomataceae > UBA2286. The sequence continues at coordinate 1,895 of PHFB01000005.1, forward strand.
GGACGGCTCACGCATCGTGAAGGCGGTGACGCGGACGAACAGCCGCAAGCCCGAATCCGAGGATGATCTCGTCACGAGCGAATACCGCTTCGATGAGCCCGAGCTTGACGTGAAGTTGCCCGCGGACGTCTTCGAGCTTCCCTACGAGATGGGCGAGAAGCCCAAGTAGGACGGCTAGCGCTTGACGGTGCCGGCGCCGCCCCGAGGCTGCGCCGAGCCGCCGCTTGGCGTGACCATCACCTCGTACGTGGTCTCGGAGAGCTTGCGGGCGCGCACCGAGACGGTGCCCGCTTCGTTGATGGTCTCATCGGGCGTGATGATGCTGGCGGTGTACGTCCCGGTCGCGACGATATCGCCATCCTCATTCATCGTGCCGTTGAAGGTGGCCTTCATGGTGGCGGCTATCTCGCCTGCTGTGTCGGTGTCGTTCACTTCACCGACCACGCTTCCGTCGCTGCGCACGGTGATCGTGATGCCGTACGGCGCGCTGATGGTGAAGCCGCCCTTCGGCGTGGCCGTTGAGCCTTCTCGCACGCCCTTCACGTTCTGGCTCACGATCTGACGCACGGTGGCCGGCCAGGTCTCGCGCAGATTGGAGCGGCGGTTCTCAAGCTCCGTGCGGAGTTGGCTCGCGATGCGATCGCGTGCCTCGCCGACCTCGGAAGGATCGAATCCCGAACGGATCAGCGCCATGTCGACGTCGCCGTTCACGACCACCGATATGACTTGCTCGGGGGACATGCCGCCTGCCGAGAAGTCCTCGATGACCTCGATGTCGAGAAGGCGCTCGATCTCGGCGCGCGACTCCTGTGCGACTATGTTGCGCGCGCTGTTCACGGTGTCGCGCACGATGCGCTGTCCCGCGAGCGCGAGCAGGTCCGAGCTGCTGACCGAGTTCGCACGTGCTGTGAGCCGCTCGGCCATTCGCTCATGACCATCCTGCAGCGAGCGGATGCGGATGAGTTGCTTGATGTCGCCCGCAAGCGGATCGTCCTTGATCGCCTGCGCTTGCCACTCGAGTTGCTCGACCGCGCTCGTGTGCGCTCGCGCGTCGTCGCGATACGCGTTGCGGAGGCGCTCGGCCTGACGCTCGACGTCTTCGATGTTCTGACTCACGTCCCGCGCCTGCGAGAGTCGTCGGAAGACCTCTCTGACGCTGCTGTTCGACGAGATAACGCGCTGCATCACCAGGTCCGCTGCGAGCGGCCCCAACACCGGACCCATCCAGCGGGTTGCAGCGGTCACGACCTTGCGGGGTGGTGCAGTGATCTTGTCGACGGCCTCGACCACGCGGTCGATGACGTTCTTGACGAAGCCGAGCGGCCCCTTGGCTGCGTACGCCGGTGCTGGCGCGGCGAACAGCAGCGTGAAGACCAAGAGCGTGGCGATTGGCACTCGCATGCGCCTCATCGCTCGACCCCGATCGTCTGCAGGTACGTGAGCGCACCGCGTTCGATCGTGAAGATCGCCGACTCGGTCACGTAGACGTGGGTGTCGTCTTCCTCGGCAAGCGCCGGGTCGATGATGACCTCCTCGGCGGGCTCGCCAAGTATCGATTCGACGTCCGCGAGCGTCATGTCGATGTGGAAATCGGCGGGGGAGAGCGTCGGATAATCGGTGGGCACCTCGGGCATGAACTCCCAGCCTTGTACGGCAACCGCGACGCCATCGACGAAGGAGATCTGCTGTTCGTGCTCGAGGTAGTACCAGACTTCGGTGCGCCGCAGTGAGGTCGCGCCGTCTGCGTCGGCATCATCGGCGGGCGCGTACGCGATCTGGAACGCCGTTGGTTCGCCGAGCGTCGTGATGAGTTCGGCTTGCGTGTCCAAGAAGCCAGGTCCCTCCGCCGAGCCGGCCGAGCTGGGCGTGCACGCGGCGGTGAACGCGGAGCCGAGTATCAGGGAAAGCAGCACGATTGTGGTCGCGAAGTGCGAACCGAGAATCCGTATCCTGTCGTCAGCAGCGCGCATGTTCGCCCCCCGGCTACACCTGCAGATGCCCTCATCATACCCAACCGCTTTGACGCGGGCAGCAACTGCGGGTTGGAGCAGCGGTGAACCAAGGGCGAGCACCGAAATCGGGGGTGCAGTGTGCTACCCTCGGCTCGTCTGCAGTCTCATCCCGGGGAGGCATCAATGTCCGAGCTCTTCAGCGCGGAGCGGTATCTCGTGCGTCGCAAGGTGTTCAAGCTCGCTGGCGGTGCGTTCCATGTGTATGACCCGCAGGGCAACGTGGTGGCGTACTCGGAACAGAAGGCGTTCAAGCTCAAGGAAGACATCCGCGTGTTCGCCGATGAGGCGAAGACGCGTGAGTTGCTCGTGATCCAAGCCCGTCAGATCATGGACTTCTCGGCTGCGTACGACGTGACCGACGCGATGACTGGCGAGAAGGTCGGCGCGCTGCGCCGCTGTGGCGGCAAGTCGATCCTGCGCGATGAGTGGACGATCCTCGACCCGAGCGACACCGCTGTGGGCACCATCATCGAAGACTCGATGGGCTACGCGCTCATCCGCCGCTTCCTCACGAACCTTGTGCCGCAGAAGTACGACGTGTTCTTCCCGAGCGTCACGACGGGGCAGAAGATCGCGAACATGGATCAGCAGTTCAACCCGTTCGTGTACAAGCTCGATGTCGACCTCTCCACGGATCCGGCGAAGCAGTTCGACCGCCGGCTGGCCATCTCGGCTGCGATCCTGCTCGCCGCAATCGAGGGACGGCAGAACTAGCGCTTTGGCGAACGCCGACTACAAGATCGACGCGCACGGGAACCCCGCACTCTGCCACGAGTGCGGGGGCCTGTGTTGTGCGCTCTACCTCGCACACGACGAGAACGGGGAGTACATCGGCGAGGGCGGGCTGCCCGAGTACATCGAGCTGTGGCTGGAGCGGTTCGTGGCGAGCGGGGCGCTAGTGCCGCTTACACAGAACGTGTATGCGGCAGGTGCCGCTGGCATCGAGCCGCTGCACGACCCGCGGCTGAGCCATCTGCCCACCGAGGAAGGCGCCGCATATCGCGCGACGCTCCCGGAGTGGGTCGACACGCGCAAGTGCCAGTTCTGCCATCCCGAGACGGGCTGTCTGCTCCCGCATGAGTACCGCGCGCCGATCTGTGGCGAGTACCGCTGCGAGCTCTGGGACTCGGTGGAGTCGTGAGCGCGCTCGCGGTCGCCGCGTCGGGCTTCGGCTTCGGCGCGAGCCTCATCATCGCCATCGGCGCGCAAAACGCGTTCGTGCTGCGCCAGGGGCTCATGCGTCGTTTTGTCTTCGAGGTGGCGCTCACCTGCGCGCTCGTCGACGCGGTGCTCATCTCGGCGGGTGCTGGTGGCGTGGGAACGCTCATCGCGGCGCACCCGACCGTCACGGCTGTCGCTGCCTGGGGCGGCGTGATCTTCCTCGGCTTCTATGGCGCACGGTCGTTCTCCGCGGCGCTGCGACCCGCCGCTCTCAAGGCCGAGCAGGCCGGGGTCGAGCCGGACGAGACTTCGCGCGGGGCCGTCATCGCCGCCACGCTTGCCGTGAGCCTGCTCAACCCGCATGTCTATCTCGACACGGTCGTGCTGCTCGGCAGCGTCTCGGCACAGTACGCCGGCGATGTCCGCGTCTTCTTCGCGCTTGGTGCGATGTGCGCGTCGTTCGTGTGGTTCTTCTCGATCGCGTACGGCGCCCGGCTGCTTGCGCCGCTCTTCGCTAGGCCCGTTGCATGGCGCGTGCTCGACGTCATCGTGGGCTGCGTGATGTGGTGGATCGCCATCTCACTTGCGCTCGGCCAGCTCGGCTTCTGACGTACACTGACTCCATGAGCACTGTATTCATAGACGCCGACGCCTGCCCTGTGACCCGCGAGGCGATCTCCATCGCTCGCGCGCACGGGTACACGGTCATGCTGGTCGCCAACAGCACGCAGAATCTGGAGCGCCACACGATGCGCAACGGCGTCGAGGCGATCCAGGTCTCCGGCGGTCGCGATGCCGCCGACTTCGTCATCATCGAGCACCTCCAACCGGGCGATGCGGTCGTCACGCAGGACACCGGCCTTGCCGCGATGGTCCTCGGCAGGGGAGCGCGCGCCATCGGGCCGCGCGGCCGCATCTTCCATCTCGCCACCATCGACGCCGAGATGGAGGTCCGTCACGCCGAGCAGAAGCTCAGACGCGCCGGCGGGCGGACCGGCGGCCCCTCGAAGTTCACCGAGGAAGACCGCGAGCACTTCAGCGACCGTTTCGAGTGGCTCCTCGCGAACCCGGATCGCCGCTAGCATTCGACGTCTCAGTGAGCTCGTAGTGGGTAACTATTGTTACGAACTCGTCCACGCGCCCGCAGAGCATATCGCGTCGCAAACACCTCCGCGTGGGCATCCGATTCACGGGGTACAGGAGGTATCCGATGCGACTTGAAGGAAAGGTAGCAGTCATCACAGGCGCGGGCTCCGGCATGGGTCGCGCGATGGCGGTGCGGTTCGCTGCAGAAGGTGCGAAGGTGGTCGCGGCCGACTGGCACCAGGACTCGCTCGACGAAACGGTCGCCATGATCACCTCGGCTGGCGGCACGGCCATCGGTGTCCAGGGCAACGTTGCAGACCAGGCACAGGCCGAGGCGATCATCGACGCGGCTGTCGCCGCGTACGGCAAGGTTGACGTGCTCTGCAATAACGCCGGCGTGATGGACACCAATCAGGGTGCGGCCGAGCTCACCAACGAGATGTGGGAGCGCGTTCTCGGAATCAACCTGACGGGTCCGATGTACCTCACTCGCAAGGCCCTGCCGGTCATGCTCGGCGGAGGCGGCGGTTCAATCATCAACACCGCATCGGTCGCTGGCGTTGGCGGCGGTGCAGCGGGCCTCGCGTACACGGTCTCCAAGCACGGGCTGGTGGGACTGACGAAGCAGACCGCGTTCCGCTACGCGCAGGAAGGCATCCGCTGCAACGCCATCGCGGCTGGTGCCGTCGAGACGAACATCATGCAGAGCGTCGATCCGACGAAGATGGATCCGGCCGGTTCGGCGCGGTGTCAGACGTACTACGCCGCGATTCCCGGCCAGCTCAAGCCAGAGGAGATCGCGAACCTCGCGCTCTTCCTCGCGAGTGACGAGTCGACCAAGATCAATGGCGCGATCATCCCCGCAGATGCCGGCTGGCTGAGCGCGTAGCACGGCGATTCAATGATACTGGGGCCGGGTGAGCGTTGCCCGGCCCCCTTCGTTTGCTAGAATCCTCGCAGTGACTTAACGGTTGTGCACGAGGGGGAGGACGTCATGAGCGATCAGCCGGACACCAGCGCACCTGTCTATCCGCCAGCAGCCGAGCAGCCGCCGGTCCAGACCGCGCCGGCCCAGGCGTCGCAGCCGGTGAAGAAGAAGCGCAAGGGTCGTGGCTGTCTGATCGCGTTGCTCGTCGTCCTCGCGCTTGTGATCGTGCTCGTGGTCGGCGGCATGATCGCCGTGAAGAACATGGGGAAGCCGAAGGACCTCGGCATCACGTACACCGAGGCGGATTACTGGAGCGCGATGGAGAAGGCCGGCGTCGTGGTGAACGAGGTCCCGGCCGGCGAGAACTGGGAGAAGACCGACGTCGTCTACTCGGGCAGCAAGCCTATCGACGCGACATTCACGCCAGCGGAGGTTTCGGCGCTCTTCGCATACAGCCACCAGGGTGGCTGGCCTGTGAGCAATGCGCAGGTGCGGTTCACTGGCGGCGACGGCGTGGAGCTCTCGGCGAGCATCGACTACGCCGGCACGAGCTACCCGGTGTACGCGAAGGCGAGTGCCGCGATGAGCGGCGCGACCATCAGCGGATCGCTCCAGGAAGCCGAGGTGCTTGGCGTGACCGTGCCAAGCCAGTACTTCGGTGCGGGTGAGAGCTACGCGCTCGGGTTCATCAACTCGCGCCTTGCGCGACTGACGGGCCTCAACATCACAACCGCCGAGGTGACGCCGGAGGGGCTGCACCTGGTCGGGACCGTACCGGCGACCGCGGAGCGCGTGCCTCGCTAACGCCCCTGGAACCCAACAGCTATGTGCGAGCCGTCGCAGAACGGCTTGTTCTTCGATGCGCCGCAGCGGCAGAGCGTGACTCGGTTGCGCACCTCGTATGGCGTGCCGTCTGCAGACTCGATCGGGATACCGCCCCGAACCCAGATCGCTCCGCTCACGCCAAGTTGTGGATCCTCGATCAGCCAGATCGACGGCTCGAAGTGCGGCTCGTGCGGCATCAGCGTCTCGGCATCGCAGGTGACATAGCGTCCAGATGGACAAAGCCCAGCCTCCTCTTCCACCAACACGAGCGTCTCGGGCTCGTCGCAGCGGTTGATGAGGTTCCACAGGCCTCCGGCGCGGTCGCAGAAGCGGGCCTCGGCGCAGAGTTTGCGCGCGTCGAGGAGCTTGAGGCCCGGACCGGTCGTGCAGACCGCCTGCTCGGCGAAGGTCGCGCGCTCGGCAACCTCCGTGCCATCGAACCCGATCGCGAAGTGAGAGCCGTCGCATAGCGGCTTGTTCGATGACTGCCCACAGCGACAGAGCGCGTACGTATCGCCGGTGGGAATGCGCTCCAGCTCCCTCCAAGCGACCGACTCGCCGGCCTCGTTCACCACGATCTCGCCCCGGAAGAGCGGAACGGCGCCGCGCACGATGTATGGACCGTCGTGGCTCACGGTGATCTTCATGCCTGCTGTGTCGTCGCTCACAAGAATTCCCTCCGAGAAGGCGCATGATGTCTGTATTCTAGCGCGGCGCGCGCGGCGTGCCGTCTGTCACATGCTTCTTGATACCCCGACCAGGCAAGCCGATTACCTCCAAGAAGACACGCAAACGAGAGCATGGAGCGGTGGATGCGCATGAACCCCGAACTGACCGAGCTTCAGAGGGAAGCGCTATGGAAGTGGCGTTGGCTGGGTATCGCGAAAGGAACGCCTGCATTCCAGGCCACGTTGCTCGTGCTGGAGATCGTTGCATTCGCAATCGCGATCGTTGCCATCATCTCGCTCTGAGCCGGTGCTCCGGATGAATGAACGAGGGCGGCCCGGCGGGCCGCCCTTCGCTTGTCCAGTCGTAGTGATGCGCCGGACCTAGTAACCCTGCATGAGCGAGAAGATCAGGACCGAGAGTTTGCCCACCGCCGCGTCACTCCCGAACACAAGGCTCGTGCTCACGTGCGGCGGTGAACCTGCGTCGTTGAAGAAGTCCGTCTTGCCCACAGGCAGCTGCAGGTAGACGTCGTAGATGTACGGCGACGGCGTGCTCTTCGGCGTGAGCAGCAGTGGGAACCCGTTCTGGCCGCACAGGACACCGCCCGAAAGGGCATCCGGGAAGTTCTCGCCGGAAGCCAGGCCGAGGTGGCCGATGTTGAGCGATGTCAGGCCGGTAGAGTACGACGTCGTTCCGACCGAACCGTCTCCCCGGACGCCCGGTCCCTTGAGGTCGCTCGACCACAGCGCGATCTCCTTGGCGGTTTCATAGCGGTTCGCTCCCGAGACGCGCAACACGTGGTTGGTGCCACCCAGTTGTGCGGCGCATCCGTCGAACACGTCGTTGCTCACAACCGAGGTGCTGCCCACGATGATCACGTCGGTCACACCGATGGCGGACATCGCCGCGAGCGTTTGGGTCGAGATGTACTCGGTTCGCGTCAGGAATACAGGGATGCCCTCATACGCCGCTATCGGCGTTGCGGCGAGCGCGTCGGGGTAGTTGAATGCGTACGCCACGATGGCGAATCTACGAACGCCGAGACGGGCTCGCGCTTCTGTCGCGATCGCGATCGAGGTGCCAAAGCGATCCGAGCCCGAGACGCGCTGCACGTTCATGGAGGGATTCAGCGCCTGCACCTGAGCGAAGACCGTCGGTGAGATCACGGATTCGCCGCCAAGGATGTAGACATTGCGCGCGCCGGTTCTGATGATCTCGGCTGCCACCGTCGCTGGCAGCGATGCCTGCGGGGTGAGCAACAGCGCGCCCTGGCCGCCATAGGCGCCGACCAGTGAAGCTCCGGCAAGCGCATCCGGGTAGTTCATCGAGTTCGCGAGCAGGATGGTGCGCTCGGTGCGGCTTGCGACCGGCGAGGTGGTCATCCCGCGCTTGCTCGCCTGCACTGCGGTGCCGATGCGGTCCGACGCCGCGATGCGTTCGGTGAGCGTTCGCTGGATCTTGAAGGTATAGGCGCCTGCATGGCCAGTGAAGCCCGTGACCGAGGAGTAGTAGGGGCGCACGCGGATCCAGTAGCGACCGGCGACGTCAGGGATGAACGCAGCCGCCGGGTTGTAGCTGCCGAAGGAATCGTCGTTCGAGGCATACGCGCCGGGATCGAGGCCCCATGCGCCGCCGTTGACGGGGTTTCCCACCGCAGCGCCGTTCCTGTAGACCTCGACCACAAGATCGACATCCTGGTCCAAGCTCACGGCTTCGATCAAGAACCTCACTTCGTTGATCGCGATATCATCATCGGCAACGTCCATGTAGTACCAGTCGGTGTCGTAGGCATCGGCGAGTGCTATATCGATCGTGTGGGCCTGCGTGAAGAATCCGTCGCCTTCTGCAGGGATGTAGGCGGTTAGCGGATTCGCCCACCCGACTGCCTGGACCCCGTCATCCTCCCACCAGTCGGGAATCGCGCTGTTCGCGGCCGGTTTGAGCCCCGTCGCGTGCGGCGCCTTCCCGCCGGCGCCCAGCGAAACCGAGGGTGCAAGTACGAGCGAGAACACAACCGCGACAACCAAGAGGAATCGCACGAAACGCTTTCCCATCGCCCCATCACTCCCTGATTCGAGTGGTGCCCCCTCAGGCGTCTGATAAGGCTCTGTTCCCCTAACTGGGCACCGGAATAACCCTCGTTATCCGCACTACTCCCGAGCGCATTCATCGCCGTGTATACTTGCCAGCACGCGGCTCCGGTCGCGCGATGGCAGGGATGCGAGAGGGGTTCACATGACCGAGAATCGAATCGGCGCCAAGCTCACCACGTTGCGCGAAGCACTCGGCCTTTCGGTCGAGCAGCTTGCCGAGCGAAGCGGAACGGATGTTGGCACCGTCACGCAGCTTGAGAGCGGTTCCATCGCACCATCGCTTGCTCCGCTCATCAAACTCACCCGGGCGCTCGGCGTCCGTCTCGGCACACTGCTGGACGACGACACGAACGTTGGACCCGTCGTGACGCGCAAAGGCGAGGTCGAGCAGGTTGCCCGGCTCAAGAGCCTCGAGACCTCCTCGGACGGCGGCGTGCTCGACTTCTTCTCGCTTGCACCGGGCAAGACATCGCGCCACATGGAGCCGTTCGTCATCACGGTGAACCCGGCGGACGTCGGCAACCACAAGCTGTCATCGCACGAGGGCGAGGAGTTCATCTACGTTCTCGAAGGCCGCATCGAGATCGAGTACGGCAAGGACCTCGTGCTGCTCGACGCAGGCGACACCATCTACTACGACTCGATCGTGCCGCATCAGGTGCGCGCAGCTGCCTCGGCGCCGGCTCGCATCCTGGCCGTCGTGTACGCACCGGCGTAGGGGGTCGTCGATGGAGCTGCATACCGACCTCACGATTGGCCAGTACTTCGACAAGGTGGTTGCCGAGCAGGGCGACCGCGACTTCGTGGTGTATCCCGACCGCGACCTGCGCTGGAGCTACAACCAGTTCGATGAACGTGCGACCAACCTCGCAAAGGGTCTGCTAGAAATCGGCCTGCGCAAGGGAGACCATCTCGGCATCTGGGCGCGCAACGTGCCGGACTGGCTCACGTTCGCCTTCGCGACCGCCAAGATCGGCGTCGTGCTCGTGACCGTGAACCCCGTCTACAAGAGCCACGAGCTGGCATATGTCATCAAGCAGTCGGACATGAGGGCGCTCGTGATCATCGACTCGTTCCGCGACGTGAACTACATCGACATCGTGCGCGGGCTCGTCCCCGAGACGATGACGCAGGAGCGCGGCCACCTGTCCTCACCCGAGTTCCCTATGCTCAAGTCGCTCATCTACATGGGACCCGAAAAGCATCGCGGCTTCTACGCGATGCCGGAGCTGCTCCTGCTTGGCGCACACGCTGGCGATGAGCTCTACGACGAGGCGCGTTCCGGCCAGAGTGCTGACGACACCATCAACATGCAGTACACATCAGGCACGACGGGCTTCCCCAAGGGCGTCATGCTCACCAATCGCAACATCCTGAACAACGGCTTCTACATCGGCGAGCGCCAGGATTTCACCTCCGAGGACCGCGTGTGCCTGCCGGTGCCGTACTTCCACTGCTTTGGCATCGTCCTCGGCGTGCTCGCGGTGCTCACGCATGGTGCCACGATCGTCGGCGTCGAGTCGTTCGACCCGGTGCTCGTACTCGCCGCCATCCAGAAGGAGCGCGCGACCGCGCTCTATGGCGTGCCGACGATGTTCATCGCCGAGCTCGACCACCCCATGTTCGACATGTTCGATCTCACCTCGCTGCGCACCGGCATCATGGCCGGGTCGCCATGCCCGATCGAGACGATGAAGCAGGTCATCGACCGCATGCACGCAAGCGAGATGACGATCTGCTACGGCCTCACCGAGACTTCTCCGGTATTCACGCAGACGACGACGGACGACACGCTTGAGCGCAAGTGCGAGACCGTCGGGCGCAAGCACGACCAGGTCGAGGTGCGCGTGATCGATCCAGAGACGGGCGAGGACTGCCCGCCGGGCGTGCCGGGCGAGCTCTGCTGCCGCGGCTACAACGTCATGAAGGGCTACTACAAGATGCCCGAGGCGACTGCGGTCGCCATCGACAAGGACGGCTACTTGCACTCGGGGGACCTCGGCACGGTGGACGAGGACGGCTACTACCGCATCACCGGGCGCATCAAGGACATGATTATCCGCGGTGGCGAGAACATCTACCCGCGAGAGATCGAGGAGTTCCTCTACACGATGCCTGGCGTCAAAGACGTCCAAGTCGTCGGCGTTCCGGACGCGAAGTACGGCGAGGTCGTCGGTGCATTCGTCAAGAAGTTCGCGGATGCGGACCTCACCGAGAGCGACGTGCAGGAGTTCTGCCGCGCCCGGATGGCCCGCTACAAGGCGCCCAAGTACGTCTTCTTCGTAGACGAGTTCCCGCAGACGGCGTCCGGCAAGATCCAGAAGTACAAGCTTCGCGACATGGCCAAGGAGCAGCTCGGCGTCGACCTCGGCGTCTTCTCGGGCGAGAGCACCACCGGGTAACACAAGAATACCCCAGGGGGTTTCACTCGATACGCGCCCTGCGAACACCGGTTCTTCACACCGCTTGCGCATCCTTCTTCTAGCAGGAGGGATGTGCGGGCGGACGTGGAGAGCGTGAGACAGTGGGAGTCTTCGGGATTTTCCTTTCGGCCATCGAGAGCCTGCGCGGCAATGGGCTGCGCTCACTTCTCATGGCGCTCGGCGTCATCATAGGCACTGCGACCATCGTGATCGTCGTCGCGGTTGGCGTTGGAGCACGTGAGGCAATCGATGCTCAGTACTCCAACATGAGCGTGACCACCATCTTCGTGAACACCGGCGCCGCCGGGAGTTCGCGACTCTCGGCAGATGATGCTGAGGCCCTGAAGACGATTTCGACCGTGGCTGTTGTCGCGCCTCAGCTTACCGGGCGGCTGGCCATCGCGAACGGCGAAACCTCATCCCAGACCATGGTCGTGGGCACCACTGCCGACTACGAGCAGCTCGCGGCGCTCACCTTCGCATCAGGTGCCTTCTTCACACAGAGCGACGTAGACCGACGAGAGCGCGTGGTCGTACTGGGTCCCACTGCGGCTGAGGAGCTCTTCGGCAAGGGAGTCGACCCGGTCGGGGAAAGCGTCCGCATCGCGGGTCGAACACTCACCGTTGTGGGCGTGACTCAGGTCAAGGGTGGCGCGATCGGACCGATCACGCTCGATGATAGCGTCTTCGTGCCGAACACCACGGCGGAGCGCGCGCTCCTCGGCGACCAGGGCAAAGTCAGTCTCAACGTGCAGGCCGAATCGATCGATTCGGTCGCGCCCGCGATGGACGACATCGTCACGGTGCTTCGGGAGGAGCACGGCCTGCGGTCGGATCAGCCGGATGATTTCACCGTCAAGGACATGGGCTCCAAGCTCGTGAGCGCGCAGGATTCGAACAGAACCATGACGCTGCTGCTCTCGGCCGTTGCCGTGATCGTGCTCGTCGTCGGCGGCATCGGCATCATGAACATCATGTACGTGTCGGTGACGGAGCGTACTCGCGAGATCGGCGTGCGGCGAGCAATCGGCGCGACCCGGGTAAGCGTACTCACTCAGTTCCTCCTCGAAGCCGTGGTGCTCAGCGTCGTCGGCGGCCTCATCGGTGTTGTCCTCGGCTTCGCCGCCCTTCCTGCTCTTCGTGCAGCCGACATAGCGGCAACAGCATCCGCTACGGGCGTTGCACTGGCTTTCGGATTCTCACTGCTTACGGGAATCGTCTTCGGCTTCGCCCCGGCGCGCCGCGCCGCGCGGCTCGACCCGATTGAGGCACTGCGCCACGAATAGGACAGCGGAGCGGCCTCGAGCCGTTTCGGACAAACGAGAAGGTGACGGCATGAAGAAAGGCACGGTAGTACTGGCAGTAGCGGTTCTTGCACTGGGAGTTGCAGCCTACTTCGGAGTGGGGTACCTGGCTTCCTCCGGGGACTCGGCAACAGCGATTGCAGGCGGGTCGGGCGCGAGCGCCGATCCGAATCAGCCTGACCGCACGGCTGAGGTCAAGGGAACCGTGGTTTCGGTGGACGGAACGACTGTCGTCATCGACCGCCTCATCAGTGACCCGTCGACCGAACTGACAGATGAAGAGAAGGCGGCCAAGAAGGCCGAGCGCGCGTCGATGAGCATGGAAGAGCGACAGGCTCTCAAGGCGGCCGAGCAGGCCGGACTTCCCATTGAGCGTGTTTCGGTGGACGTACCCGTGGGTGTGCGAATCGTGAAGATGGTTCTCGAGGGTGAGACCTCGGTTGCGCAGACCGCGTCTCTCGGCGATCTCAGAGCTGGCGTGACGGTTACGGTGTGGACCGATGGCGCTACCGATGGTGGGGTCGCGGAGTACGTGAAGGTGCAGACGGGCAACTAGCGCCGAAGCGGACCATGCGTTCGGCGAAACAGGTGGAAGTGGTGGAGATGAACCATAGGGCGAACACAATGCGAAACGCAGTGATTGCGCTGGTTGCGCTGGCGGTCGTCGCCGGTGGATCCGTGGCCGGCTATCTGAAGGCCGTTGCGGCACCGACGGCGGACCTGGCAGTAGCCTCCGCGACCGTGAAGACTGGGACCATACAGTCATCGGTGCCTGCGGACGGTCGCGTCGCAGCCGAGGAGTGGACGCTTGCGTTCGCAGTCGCCGGAACGGTTGACTCTGTGCTCGTGAGCGCTGGCGAGACAGTCACGGCAGGGCAGGTGCTTGCCACCCTCGACGACGGCAAGGTGAAGGCGCAGGTTGCGCAGGCACAGGGTGCCGTCGATGCCGCGAACGCACGGCTTGCGGGCCTCTACGCGCAGCCGCGGTCGCAGGATGTCGCTGCCAAGCAGGCACTGGTCGATGCCGCCGAGACGGCACTGGCGAGTGCTCGTGAGGCGTACAGCTTGCTCGTGGCAGAGTCAGTGGAGTCGACCGTGCCCGCGCTCGAGCTGCAGTCGAAGCGGGCTGCTGTCTCCTCGGCGCAGTCCCAGCTTTCTGTTGCCGAGGCGAACCTGGCTGTCGCAAAGACGCCGGCGGCCAAGGCCGAGATCGACGCGGCGAAGGCGGCCGTTGAGCAGGCGCTCGGCGGTCTTGACGCCGCCAAAGCGGCGCTCGCTGACCTGAATCTTGTGGCGCCGTCTGACGGGGTCGTCATCTCGATGAACCTGAAGCCGGGCATGGCACCGCCGTCGGGCGCGGGTGCGCTCCCTGCGATGGTGATCGGCGATCTTGGCACCATGTACGTGGAGGGCGCTCTTGACGAGACCGACCTGGGCGACGTGCGCGTGGGCATGCCCGTTGAGGTGCTTGTGGATGCACTCGACGGTGAGAGCCTTGAAGGGACGGTCAGCTACGTGTCGAGTGTCGCCGAGGTGGACGGCAACGGTGTTGCGGCCTATGCGATCAGGGTGGATCTGCCGGATCACACGGTGGCGCTTGGTGTCGGCATGTCCGTGCGTCTCCAGGTTGTGACGGACCGTGTCTCGGACGTGCTCGTCATTCCGACGGCAGCCGTACGCCGGGTCGATGGGGCGTCGACGGTCGATATCTTGTCGGCTGACGGTACGCTCGTGCCCGCGAAGGTGGATCTCGGCCAGACGGATGGGACGATGGTCGAAGTGAGAAGCGGCCTGACCGCTGGCGCCAAGGTCGCGCTTCCGCAGACGGGGGTGGAGTCGTGACGGGCGAATCGGTCATCAGCCTCACAGGTATCACGAAGGAGTACGTGCTTGCTGACATGGAGATCCCGGTGCTTCGCGGAGTTGACCTCGAGGTTCGACGTGGTGAGCACGTGGCGTTGATGGGGCCGTCTGGGTCCGGTAAGTCCACGCTCATGAATCTGATCGGTCTGCTCGATGAGCCCACGTCGGGCCAGTACCTCTTGAACGACATCGATGCCTCGGGACTTGACGATCCGTCTCGGGCGAAGCTGCGGAACGAGGCGATCGGATTCATCTTCCAGACCTTCAACTTGCTTCCGAACATGGATGTGTTGGTGAACGTCACGTTGCCGCTCAGGTACGCGGGCGTACGGGATGCGCAGGTGCGTGCGCGAGAGCTGCTCGAGCGAGTCGGGATGTCTGACCGGCTCGATCATCGCCCATCGCAGCTCTCAGGTGGCCAGCGTCAGCGCGTGGCAATTGCGAGGGCGCTCGTGAACGATCCGTCGCTTATCCTTGCCGACGAGCCGACGGGTAATCTCGACTCAAAGACAGGCACCGAGGTGCTCGATCTGCTCGACGAACTGCATGCCCAGGGCAGGACGATCGTTGTGGTCACCCATGATGAACACGTTGCCGAGAGGGCGGAGCGCACGATTCGGCTCTTCGACGGTGTCGTGGTCTGAGCCCCGCGGCGCTAGGGCAGCACACCCGTCGGGTGGCAGTTGAGGCACAGGTCGTCGCCGGTCTCGACCAGCATGCTGGTGTTCTCGGTCTCGTGGGGGAAGTTCTGGAACCGCGGGTTGGTCACCCAGGCGTTGTTCTCGAAGCCGTCAATCTCGGTAGTCCACACGCCGTCCTGGACGACGCTTGCCGTCGTGCCGTCTGAAGAGAGCGTGCCACAGTTGCGCTTGTCTTCGTGGCACTGCTGGCATATCGGCGCGTGCCCCGAGTGCAAAGGGCTCCGCGGATACGTCATCAGCCAGGGCGAACTGTGATAGTCGGCCTCCATCCACACCGATGACTGGGGAATCGGATGCGCCGAGCCCTCGCCTGCGGGACCCCTGGTTCTCAGGTTGCCGATGGCACCGATTGCAGCGTTGGTGTTGGTGACGGGCACCGCGTTTCCGCCCTCGTATGATCCCCACAGTCCGGGAGGTACGGCATACACCGCAAGTCGGTTGTAGTAGTAGAAATCCGCCGGTCGGGACGCCTTGGTCTCAACAGGGTGGTTGTGAACCGCACCCCCCGACGCACGGCCTTGGTGGCACCCTGCGCACCAGTCCGAACCGTAGTAGTCGGTTGAGACGCTCGCCCCGGTTGGCAGCTTCTTCAGCAGCTTTGTCGAGTAGATGGGCTTTTCGAGTGCGCGAATCCGTATGCGCTCGCCCGTGAAGGCCTGTACCGTGTTCGAGTCGTGCGGGCTGTGACAGTCCGAGCACGTCATGGTGCCGCCCGGTCCCCTGAACGCGACCGTGGCGCTGCCGCCACTGGCCGCGTCTCCGCCAGGAACAACCGACGTGACTTCGACCGAGTGGCCGCCGCCGACGGCGACGCCCCGTGCCGCGATCGTGCCGTACACACCGAAGCCAGCCGTGCCGTCATGGCAGGTGAAGCAGGTCGCCTTGATGGTCGCCCCGGGAAGCAGATCCGAACCGTTCGGCGCGTCGTGGAGGGTGTGGCACATGGGGCACCGGCTGGTGGTGGTTTTGTACACGCCGTGCGGACCGCGCTGTGCGAACTCGCCTAGCAAGGGAAAGTCGGGATTTGTGCCAGCGTCCCCGCCGGTGCCGGAGAAGTTCGTGTTGTCCGGAGCGAACGTGTGACATGACGCGCAGTTCGCTTCGTTGATGGTGATCGTCGTGTGACAGTCGCCCCCGCATCCACCGCCGGGAACGTGGAAGTTCTCGTTGTACGCATACGCGGGCGTGGCGACGATGCATGCGAGAACGCCAAGTGCCACGAGCGCACAGGCGCCTATCGTCACGAGTCCGTTGCGGGCCAGATGCTGTGGCACCTGCGCTCCCTCTCTGCCGGGGGTGAAGCGCTACGTGGCGCCAGTGTACAGGCGCTAAGGTCGCTTCACAATACGTCGTTTTCCCCGCCGAACGCGCGCGTGCGGTACCATGTCGTGCATGTCTGAAGGAGTGGGGGTTCGTATGCACGAGATTCGCTGGCACGGTCGAGGCGGACAGGGCGCCGTCACGTCATCGAAGATCCTCGCCGAGGCCGCGTTCCGCAGCGGTTGGAGCGGCGTCACCGCTGCGCCGTCCTTCGGCGCCGAGCGCCGTGGCGCGCCCATTACCGCCTCCACGCGCATGGCGAAGGAGCCGATTCGCATCCTCTCGCAGGTGACGACGCCGGACGTGGTCGTCGTTCTCGACGACTCGCTCATCGCCGTCGCAAAGCCCGCCACTGGCCTTCAGCCTGGCGGCGTCATCATCGTGAACACCGTGAAGCCTCGCGCCGAGCTTGGCCTTCCCGCCGACGTTCGCGTGGTCACCGCGGATGTGACCGGCTCGGCAATGGCAGCCGGTGTCGTCGTCGGCGGCCAGCCGATGGTGAACACCGCGATCCTCGGCAGCATTGCCGCAGCCACCGGACTCGTGACGCTCGAAAGCGTCGAGGCCGCGATTGCCGAGGCGTTCCCGCCGGGACCTGCAGCGAAGAACATCGAGGCCGCACGTCTGGCCTTCGAGTGCACGAAAGCGTGAGGAGCGAGATGAGCGCACACCAGATAGCGCAGTCGAATCCCAGCATCGGCGAAGCCAGCGCCACGGGCGACTGGCGAAACGAGTTCCCGCAGATCGTGGCCGAGACGTGCGTGGCGGTGAAGCAGGGCAAGATCACCTGCCAGATCTGCTGGGCGCACTGCCCGGACGCGTGCATCTCGCAGGGGATGCCGCCGGTCATCGATCTCACGTACTGCAAGGGCTGCGGCATCTGCGCCGAGGTCTGCCCGCACCACGCGATCGGTATGCGTGCCGAGGCCGAGCACGGCGTATGCACGACGGACGAAGGCGGTGCCGAATGACCACGAAAGTCATGACCGGCAACGAGGCCGCCGCCATCGCCACCAAGCTCGCGCGCGTGCAGGTCATCGCCGCGTACCCCATCACCCCGCAGTCGCCCGTGGTCGAGCAGCTCTCGGCGTGGGTCGAAAGCGGCGAGCTGCCCGCCGAGTTCGTCACCGTGGAGAGCGAGCACTCGGCTCTCACAGTCTGCATAACCGCGTCGACCGTCGGCGCGCGCGTCTTCACCGCCACCTCCGCGAACGGCCTCGCGTACATGAACGAGCAGGTCTGGTGGGCGGCGGGTGCACGGCTCCCGATCGTTATGTGCATCGCGAACCGCGCCATGGCCGCGCCGTGGAACGTCTTGAACGACCAGCAGGACTCCATGTCCGAGCGCGACGCCGGCTGGATCCAGCTCTACTGCCGCGACAACCAGGAAATCCTCGACACCACCATCCAGGCGTACCGCATCGCCGAGCGCCTGAACGTGCCGGTCATGGTCTGCTACGACGGCTTCTTGCTTTCGCACACGGTCATGCCGGTCGATGTCCCCTCGGCCGAGCAGATCGATGCCTTCCTCCCGCCGAGGACCGCGCCGCTGCAGATCGTCGACGCGGCCGACCCGCGCAACATCGGACCGGTCACCATCGCCGACCCGCGCGCGGACGCGAACGGCGTCGTGCGCCCCGGCTACATGGAGTTCCGCGCGCTGCACCACGGCGCGCTTCTCGAAGCGCTCGATGTCATCCCCGAGGTCGACGCCGAGTACGCCTCGGCGGTAGGGCGCTCATGGGGCGGCCTCACCTGGGAGTACCAGCTCGCCGACGCCGACGTCGCGGTCGTGGCGGCTGGTAGCCTCACGACGCAGCTCACGCTCGCGGTCGAGGCCCTGCGCGCCGAGGGCGTGCGTGTGGGCGTGCTCGGCATCCGCTCGTACCGGCCGTTCCCGGCCGCCGAGGTGCGTGCGCGTCTCGCGGGCAAGCGGCTTGCGGTCGTCTTCGACAAAGCGCTCAGCTACGGTTACGAGGGCCCCATTGCGGGCGACCTCAAGGCAGCGCTCTTCACCGCCGAGAACCCCCCGGCCGTCTTCGGCTGCATCTGCGGCCTCGGTGGGCGCGACGTCTCGCCCGAGGACCTCGCGGATGCCACGCGCCGCGCCGTTACCGACCTGGACGCGGGGATGCGTGACCGCACACCCGACTGGATCAACCTGCGACCCGAGGGGAGCGCCTCATGACGCGCATCGCCGAACTCCCCGTCGACGAGTACATCCTGCCCGGCAACCGCGCGTGCGCGGGCTGCGGCATCGGCATCGGCCTGCGGGCGATCACCAAGGCGCTCGACGGCAAGATGGTCATGACCGTGCCGGCGAGCTGCCTAACCGTCCTCGGCGGCATGTATCCGACCTCTTCGGTCGATGTGCCGTGGATCAACGTCGCGTTCCCGAGCACCGCAGCTGCTGCAGCGGGTGCCGCTGCTGGCCTTCGCGCGATGGGCAAGGCCGACGACATGACCGTACTCGCGATGGCGGGCGACGGCGGTACGGGCGACATCGGCATCCAGGCGCTCTCGGGCGCTGCCGAGCGCAACGACGACTTCATCTACCTGTGCTACGACAACGAGGCGTACATGAACACCGGTACGCAGCGCTCGGGTCTCACGCCGCACGGCGCGCGCACCACCACCACGTGGGCGGGCAAGCGCGAGAACCCCAAAGACATGCCGCGCATCATGGAAGCGCACAACATCCCATACGTGGCATCCACGAGCGCCGCGTACCCGACCGACGTCTACGACAAGGTCGTCAGGGCACGCGGCATCCACGGCCTGCGCTACATCCACATGAACACCCCGTGCCCCAGCGGCTGGAACTTCGACCCCAAGGACACGGTCCGCCTCGGCAAGCTCGCCGTGGAGTGCGGCATCGTCGTGCTCTACGAAGTCGAGGGTGGCGTCTTCCGCCTCACCGGTCGCAGCGCGGCACTCGCGAAGGCGGGCAAGCCGCTTGCCCCGGTCGCCGAGTACATCGCTACGCAGGGCCGCTTCAAGTTCATGAACGCCGAGGCGATCGCCGAAGTCCAGGCGTGGGTTGACGAGCGCTGGACGGGCTATGTGGGACGCAACACCGCGGAGTAGAGGCACACGAGTCTGGCTTGACCGCTCGCGCGTTTCTGAAGCATGATGACGCCAGGTACCGAGGGGGGACCGTCGGAGCCTCATGTCTTCCGCGATCGTGGATGGTGCCCATGCGCAGAGCACGCATTCTTCTGGTAGCCGTGGTTGCCGCGGTGCTGCTTCTCGGTCTTGCCGCGATGCCGGCGTACGCGACCACTCCTTCCGGGTTCGTGACGTGGACGGTCGACCCCCCCAACGACACCACGCCCACGCCGCATGCAGGCTACGCGACGACCACCACGAAATGCGGCGTGTGTCACTCGGTTCACCAGGCACCCTCTGATGGTGAGTTGCTGCTCCCCACCACTGCGGCCGACGCGTGCACCTACTGCCACATCACCACGGATGTCGGTGTCACGGTCATCTACAACGGTGACGTGAACAACTACACCACCCAGGACAACCACGGCCATCAGTCGCCTGCGGTCACGTGTTCTTCGTGTCATGCGGTGCACGGTGCCAACACCTTCAAGGGTGACGCCACGATCAAGATCCTCAAGGTCTGGAACATCCAGGAGACGCTCGTGACGGATCTCGCATCGGGTGACACCACGGCAATCATCGACGGCGTCGGTCCGCTCGATCCCGCCCTGAATGACGGGTACTCGTGGCCGGGGATGTGGGACACGCGCGATGTGGTTGATGCTGCATTCTGCACGCAGTGCCACCCGTACTACACCGATGCATCAGAGAATCCAGTGACCGGTGACGTGATCCAGTCCGATGGTTCTTTTGAGACGACCACGTTCGCCACGCACCCGCTCAAGGTGCCGGGTGGCGAGGCAGGCTACGACTACTATGAGGGCTTCGTTGCCGCGGGTGCCTCGATTCCGACATCGTACGCCGTCGCCGTCTACAGCACGCGTGGCTGCTACTGGAACTGCCACGGCCGGACCGATCGCGACAACGGCCCCGGAGTGCTTGAGCGAAGCTACCCGCACTACGACCCCAACACGGTCCGATTCCTCCAGGCTGGGGCGTCTCGCGATCAGGACGTAACGAATTCATCAGCAGACGCAAACTGCCTGATGTGTCACGTCTGGGAAGAGGGCCAGGGCGGCTCAGGCCCTGACGGTGGCGTAGCGTATCCCGCTGCCGGCGGCGTGGGAGACAGCTACTAGTCTCCGTGCGCTACACTTCATAAGCACGTCAGCCGTGACTCGCGGCGCCGCTCGGCCATGCTCTTCGAAGGCAGGACACAAGGGAGGCGCACGTGGGCGTCAAGGTCATTACCGATAGCTCGGCGGCGCTGCCGCGCAAACTACGACACGATCTGGATATCGGCGTGGCCAGCCTCGTCATCCATCTTGACGGGGTCGACTATCCGGACGACACCGAAGACCACGACGCCTTCTACGCGGCGCTCAAGGCATCGAGTTCGTTCGCCACCACATCGCAGCCCTCCACCCAGGACTTCGTCGCTCTGATGGAGGAGCGGGTGGCGGCGGGGCACGACGTGGTGGGCGTCTTCGTGTCGCCGCTCATGAGCGGCACCATGGCGACGGCCGCTCTCGCGCGCGAGATGGTGCTGGAGCGCTATCCCGACGCGACCATCGAGATCGTCGACGGGCGCAGCAACTCCATGGAGCTCGGGTTCGCCGTCGTCGCAGCCGCCGAGGTGGCCGCAGCGGGCGCGACAGCAGCCGAAGCCGCTGCCGCAGCCACGGAGCGCACGCTGCACAGCAGGTTCCTGTTCGTCCCCGCCACGCTCGAGTACCTTCGCCGAGGCGGGCGGATCGGCAACGCCTCGGCGCTTATCGGCACGTTGCTCAGGATCAACCCGATCCTCACCGTTGCCGAGGGCATCACCGATCAGTTCGCGAAGGTGAGGACGCTCGGCCGCGCGTACAACATGATGGTCGACAAGTTCGTGGACGATCTGCGCGTGCGTGGCGGTCTTGGAGATGTCATCGTGCACCACATCGACGCGGAGGCCGCGGGCACCGCTTTCGTGAAGCGGATCTCGGATATCGTCGGTCGCCAGGTGGAGCTCATCCCAAGCAGCCTCTCGGCCGGGGCGCACGTCGGACCGGGCACCGTCGCGATGATCTACTACACGGTCGACCGCATGGACCACACGCACAGCGTGTGACGTTTCGCTTGCGTTCCTCGGTATGCCTTCTTGGCGTGTGTTTTGCGCTGTACACTCACAGGCACACCCTATGCCGAGGAGGCCATCATGCCGATCGTCCACATCCACCTGCTTGAGGGCCGCACGCTCGACCAGAAGCGCGAGCTCGTGCGCACCGTGACCGATGCCGTCGTCAACTCGGTGAACGCCGCTCCCGAGCGCGTCCACATCGTTCTGCACGAGATGGAGCGCGAGAACTTCGGCGAGGCCGGCGTTCTGAACAGCGACTGCTAGGAGACCCCCCGTGACAAACACCGATTCGATTCGCGCTGCCGTCCGCGACGGCATGCCACAGCTTGTCGAGGACTTGCGAGCACTCGTCGAGATCCCGTCGATCGCGTTCCCCGGGTTCGACCGCGCTCCCGTGCTCGAGGCCGCCGAGATGACCGCGGCGCTCCTGCGTGATGCCGGTTGCGCCGTGCGCATGCTGGAGCTCCCCGACGGGCCTCCAGCAGTCTTCGGCGAGATCGCAGGTCCCACAGGCGCGCCGACGGTTCTGCTGTACGCGCACTACGACATCCAGCCAATCGGTGAGCCCAGCGCCTGGCTTTCCGAGCCCTACGAGCTCACCGAGCGTGACGGCCGCCTGTACGGGCGTGGCTCGGCAGACAACAAGGCCGGCATCTGCATGCATCTCTCGGCGATACGCGCGTTTGATGGGAAGCCGCCGGTGGGCATCAAGGTGCTCATCGAGGGTGAAGAGGAAACGGGTCGCAGCGACCTCGAAGAGTACGTTGCCGCGCACCCGGAGCTCTTCGCCGCAGACGCCGTCGTTGTGGCTGACATGGGCAACTGGCGCGTGGGCGAGCCCACGATAACCACATCGCTTCGCGGCGTGACCGATTGCGAGATCGAGGTGCGCACGCTTGCCTCGCCGGTGCACTCCGGCAGCTATGGCGGACCGGTGCCCGACGCGCTCATGGCGCTCATCCGCGCGCTTGCCACGCTCACCGACGATGACGCGAACGTCACCATCGACGGGCTTGCGGGTACCCCGTGGACCGGTCACGAGCCTTCCGAGGAAGGCATCCGCGTGGAGTCGGGGATGCTCGACGGCGTTGCGTTCGTGGGCGCCGGCACGCTTGGTGAGCGGCTGTGGAGCAAGCCGTCGGTGAACGTTATCGGCATTGATGCTCCCGCTGTGGAAGGTT
Source organism: Actinobacteria bacterium HGW-Actinobacteria-1 (assembly GCA_002841355.1). Classification (GTDB taxonomy): domain Bacteria; phylum Actinomycetota; class Coriobacteriia; order Anaerosomatales; family Anaerosomataceae; genus UBA2286. Next base: position 24,688 of record PHFB01000005.1, read on the forward strand.
CGCGCAACGCGCTCGTGCACGAGGCGCGTGCCCGCGTGAGCCTGCGTGTACCACCCTCCGAGGATCCGGCACACGCGCTCGAGCTGCTCGTGAAGCACCTTGAGCATGCGGTGCCGTGGGGAGCGCAGGTTACTGTGACTCCGGGCGCACAAGGCCCCGGATTCGCCGCAGGAGAGAGTGGCCCGGTGTCCGACCTCGCGCGCACGGCGCTCGAAGCCGCCTACGGCAAGCCGGCCGTCGCCATGGGTTCCGGCGGGTCGATTCCGCTCGTGAGCTCGTTCGCCGCCGCGCTGCCGGGCGCCGAGGTCATTCTGTGGGGTACCGAGGACGGCGCCTGCGCGATCCACGCGCCGAACGAGAGCGTCGATCGCGACGAGTTGGAGCGCGCCTCGCTTGCAGAGGCGTTGTTTCTCGCGTCGCTGGGCGGCTAGCGTCCTTCGCGGGTACAATCCCGCAGTTGGAGTTGTGAGGGTCGATGCCGGCGCCAACGCCGGAGAAGAAGGTGACGCTGATGACAAGACGAGCGACCAAGCGCCGTTTCTCGGCGATGATGGCTATCACGGTGGCGTTCGCGCTGATGCTGGCGAGCGTGCCCGCAAGCGGCGCGACCGCACCTGTTGCGAGGACGCGACCCCAGGCGGGCGTCGCGCGCGTTGCGCCCGAGCGCACTGCCGCAAGCGGCATCCGCACGCTGGCCGCAGACGACGATATCCCTGGCGTGGCGATCCTGCCCTCGCCGATCACGGGCACGCTTAGCGCGACGAGCGACATCGACGACGTCTTCGCTGTGAATCTCAACGACGGCGACACGCTCTCGGCGACGATCACGGGTCCCGCGGGTTCGTACTTCGACCTGTGGCTGTACATGCCGACGGCGACGACAGTCGATGACGTCGACCTGTCGTACGGCTCGAACGCGCCTGACGTCGATTTCGTGTATCCGTTCACGCTCGACTTCAAGGTTGATGCCACGATGGGTTACGCGCCCGGCACGTACTACCTCGACGCGTATGCGGCGCAGGGGAGCGGCACGTACACCATCACGTGGCGCATCATCCCCGAGGACGGCGATAACGACATTCCGGGCACGGCGCTTCCGGCTTCGCCCTTCACGCGCTGGAACTCGGCGTCTCTGCTGCTGCCGGCGTTCGGCGTCGACAAGGATCCGGTGTGGATCGACATGTTCGATGTCTACAGCGTCGATCTTGCCGAGGGTGACCAGTTCACCGCGACGGTGAGCACCACCGACAGCGATCTGGACATGGAGCTGCTGCTCTATCCGCCGCACGCCTCGAATGTCGACACTGACGGCCTGGTCTACTACGAAGATGCGTGGGTCTCGGCAAGTGACCTTACCAAGGCTGGCATGCCTGACACGGTCCACTTCATCGTGCCGCCGGGCGGTGCGGGCACGTATTATCTCTCGGCTGAGGCCTGGGGCGGCAACGGCGACTATACGGTCACGTGGAGCGTCGACCAGAACATGCTTGTGCGCATGCAGGGCGCCAACCGCTACGCGACCGGCCTCTCGATCGTGCGCGGCACGACGCTTGCGTCGAAGTACGCGATCATCGCGAGCGGCGCCAACTACCCCGATGCGCTCTCTGCCGCGGGCGTGGCAGGCGCGTACGAAGCGCCCCTGCTGCTGACAAACCCGACGACGCTGCTCGATGACCTGAAAGTGCAGCTGATCGAGCTTGGCGTGACCGACGTCATCGTCATCGGCGGAACGCCCGCCGTCAGCAGCGGCGTGTACACCACGCTCGACAATATGGGCTTCAACTCGGTGGAGCGCCTGGCCGGTACGGATCGTTACGCCACTTCGGCTGCGTGTGCTGCCCGGGTCGCGCAGATCACGGGAACCGTCCCCGGCGCGTTCGTCGTTCGCGGCGACAGCTTCCCGGATGCGCTCGCGGTCGCGCCGTTCGCGTACACGCAGGCGATGCCGGTGCTGCTCACGCGCACGACGGCGCTTCCCGCAGGGATCGCGTCGTTCCTTGACGTGAACAACGTCGCTGACGTCTACATCGCCGGCGGGACCTCGGCGGTCTCCGGTGCGGTTGCGACGTCGCTCGACGGTCTCAACGAAGGAACGACGGCGGTCACGCGTATCGCTGGAGACGATCGCTACGAGACTGCCCGCAAGGTCGCCGACTTCGGTGTCGGCGCCGGGTGGGGGACGTATAGCTTCGTTGGCGTGGCGACCGGCAGCAACTTCCCGGATGCCCTTGCGGGCGGCGTTGGCTGCGGCCGCATGAACGGCGTCATGCTGCTCACGAAGCCGACCGCGCTCTCGCCGTGGTGCGCCGGTGCGATCACGGCGAACGCCGGGTCCATCGAGCGCGTCGCGGTCTTCGGCAGCTCTGCTGCCGTGAGCGCCGGCGTCTACAACGCGATCAACGCGCTGCTTCCGTAAGCGGGAACGCGCGCGTCAGGAAGCGGGCTCCGGGATTCTGGGGCCCGCTTCGCGTTGGCGGCCCACGGCAGTATCCCCGCGCGACACTCGGGAATACCATGACGTGACAGCCACAGTCTTGGAGGGAGCAAGCGTGAAGCGGCGCATCCTGTTCTGGGCCGCGCTGGCTGCCGCCGTGTGGCTCGTTGCGACGCATACCGCCGACATCGGGCGGCTGTGGCAGGTCATGCGCGGCGGGGATCCGCGCTGGCTGGTGGGCGCCGCTCTCCTTCAGGTGGCGTACTACGCCTTCTACGTGTGGACGTTCAAGGCGTCGTTCGAGGCCGTGGGCATCGAGCGACCGTACCGCGAACTTGTGCCGGTGGTGCTCGGCAGCATCTTCGTCAACGTCGTGACGCCCACCGCCGGAACGGCGGGACCGGCGCTTGTGGTGGACGATGCCGTGCGGCGCGGACATTCGCCGGCGGGTTCAGCAGCCGCCATGGTGCTCACGCAGGTCGTCGATTTTGCGTCGTTCGCGGTCATCATGACGCTCGGTTTCGTCTACCTGGGAATCGTCGGGCAGCTCAAGAGCTACGAGGTCCTCGCCGCCGTGGTCCTGCTGGCGCTCATCGCGCTCTTCGCGGGCGCGCTCGTTCTCGCGTTCGTGCGGCCTCCGGCGTTCGTGCGGTTGCTCGGCTGGGTCGCGCGCGTCGTGCACGGGGGAGCGCGGCTCGTGCGACGCGAGTCGCCGCTCGCGGACGACTGGGCCGAGCGCACCGCCGCCGAGTTCACGTCCTCGGCACGCATGCTTGCCGAGGAACCCCGCGGCGTGGCGAAGGCCGGCTTCATCGGCGTGGCTGGCTACACGCTCGATCTTGCGGGTCTCATGGCGGTCGGGTACGCGTTCGGCTGGGACAAGCCCGGTACGCTGCTGGCGGCGTACGCGGTGGGCGTGCTCGTGTGGATCGTCTCGATCGTGCCGCAGGGAATCGGCGTCGTGGAAGGCGCGATCGCCGTGGTGCTCACCTCGTTCGGCGTAGCTGTGCCGCAGGCGACAGCGATCTCGCTCGTCTTCCGCGGCATGAGCTTCTGGATCCCGCTGCTCCTCGGCTTCCTGCTCTTGAGGCGCGTGAGCACGTTCCAGCCGGCCCGTCGCTCCGAAGGTGCCGAGAAGTTCGCGGTTCGTGCCGCCGCGGTCATGACAGCTGCGATCGGTGTCATCGATGTGCTCTCTGCGGTGACGCCGAACCTGCGTACACGGGTGCTGACGCTCGAGAAGTTCCTGCCGCTGCACGTCCACTACGGGCACCTCGCGGCCGCGCTTGCGGGCATCGCGCTGATCTTCCTCTCGCGGGGGCTGTGGCGTCGCAAGCGCGCGGCGTGGACCCTCACTGTGGCCCTGCTCGGCGTGTCGATCGTGAGCAACCTGGTGAAGGGCCTCGACTACGAAGAGGCGACGATTGCCGCCGGGCTGCTCGCGTGGATGCTCTCCGAGCGCTCCGCGTTCCATGCGCGCGCCGACGGGCCGTCGCTCGCCCAGGGGCTGAGGGTGCTCACCGCAGCGGTCGTCGGCACGCTCGCATACGGCACGACAGGCTTCTACCTGCTCGACCGTCATTACTCACTGACGTTCAGCCTCGGGGCGGCGGCGCGCCAGACGATCGTGATGTTCACGCAGTTCTACGACCCGCACCTTGAGCCGCTCACGCGCTTCGGCCGCTTCTTCGCGGACTCCATCTATGTGGTGGGCGCGGGCACGTTCGGCTACGCGCTCATCATGCTGCTGCGTCCCGTGATCCTGCGCGGCCCGTCCACTCCTGCCGAGCGGAACCGCGCGCGGGAAATCGTCGAGCGCTGGGGACGCTCCTCGCTTGCGGCGACGACGCTGCTGCCCGACAAGGCGTACCGTTTCAGCCCCGGTGGTTCGGTGGTTGCCTTCTCGGTGTACAGCGGCTACGCACTCGCGCTCGGCGACCCGATCGGCCCGCCGGAGGACTTCTCGGCCGCAGTCGCCGACTTCGCCCAGATCTGCGCGACGAACGGGTGGACACCGATCTTCTACCAGACGCTCCCTGATGGCATCGCCGAGTATGCCGCACGCGGGTTCAAGTCGGTGCGCGTGGGCCACGAGGCGGTCGTGGACCTCGACACCTTCTCGATGGCGGGCGGCTCGCACAAGAGCATGCGGAATCGCGTACGGCGGCTCGAGGAGGATGGTTTCTCGGCGGTCGTGCACGAGCCGCCCATCGCACCCACGCTCATGCGCGAACTGCGTGGCGTGAGCGACGCGTGGCTGACGATGATGCACGGCACCGAGAAGCGCTACTCGCTCGGCTGGTTCCTCGACGAGTACATCTCGGCGTGTCCCATCATGGCCGTGCACGGGCCGGATGGTCGTGTCGTCGCCTTCGCCAACCTGCTGAGCGAGTACCAACGGCCGGAGTGGACTATCGATCTCATGCGCCATCTCCCCGAAGCGCCGAGCGGCACGATGGACTACATGTTCGTGAAGCTCTTCGAGTGGTGCCGAGGACAGAACGGGTGCGAGTCGTTCAACCTGGGACTGAGCCCGCTTTCCGACATCGGCCGAGAAGCCCACGATCCGGCCGTGGAGAAGGTCATGCGCCTCATCTACGACCACGTCGACCAGTTCTACAGCTTCCAGGGGCTGCATGCGTACAAGGAGAAGTTCGATCCGCAGTGGGAGCCACGATTCCTCGTCTATCCGGCCGGCACCGAGCTGCCGCTTGTCTTCTACGCCCTGGTGAGCGCTGACGCGGGCGAGGGTGTGATCGCCTCGTACCTCAAGACGATGCGTAGACGCCGTAGCTAGGAGCGAGCGACGTTTGCCTTGAAATATCGGCGGGTGTTCGCTACAGTCTTTCAGCACACCTTGGCCAGGTAGCTCAGTTGGTAGAGCAGCGGATTGAAAATCCGCGTGTCGGCGGTTCAAGTCCGTCTCTGGCCACCATACGCACTCACGAAAGCCTCGCCCAAGCGGCGGGGCTTTCTTGCGTCGTTGCGTGCGCTCGTGAGCACGAAATGGCGGGCATCTTCATCGAGGAGTACCATGAGTTAGTTTCGTTCACGGTGATTCGCACGTGCCAAAGCCTCCGTCCTTGTGCGAGGCTTCCCGGCTGCACCAGGGCGGTACCGATGCGCGACACGGTCCATACCGAAATCAGCACAGCCGCGCGGGCACCGGTTCCGCCTCCGCCTCCTGCGCAGTTCGCTGATGCTGCCACCGCGCTTCTCGGCTGCCGTAGCGCTGTCGAGGTCTACCATGTCATCGGCGATTTCATGACCGAGGTGTGCCCGGCTTCGATCGTCATCGTCAATGAGATCACGCCCGAGATGACGCATTTCGTCACCCGCGGCCTCTTTGGACTGGAGGATTCGGTCTTTGCAAAAGCGGCCAGACTGGTGGGCTTCCAAATCATCGACAAGCACTCGGTAATCGTCCCCAAGTACAGGGACCTGATGCTTGGGAGCAAGCTCTCGAAGATCGAAGGCGGCTTTGCCGAGTTCGCCTCAAGTGAGGTGTCCCCGGCCATCGGAGGGCTAGCGGCTAAACTCGCCGGGATTCGCGATGTCTACACGATCGGGATCGTCGACGGTGACTCCATTCTTGGCAACATCCATGTCTGCACCAGGAAGCCAGGTGCTGATGTTCCGGCATCGGTGATTGAACGCTTCGTGCTTCACGTTCATGCGGCGCTCGCGCGGCTCGCCACCACTCATGACCTCGAGGAGAGCAACGAGCGCTTCCAGCAGGCGGTTCGCACGACGATGGACGGATTCTGGTCGTACGGCGAGGACGACCGAATTCTTGACGTCAACGAGGCGTACTGCCAGATGAGCGGGTACAGACGTCAGCAGCTCATCGGGATGCACCTCTCTGATCTTGAGGTGATGGAGACTCCCGAACAGATCGACGCGCACAACCGCCGAATCATCGCGCGAGGGCAGGATCGCTATGTGTCCCAGCATCGTCGATCCGATGGCTCATTCTACGATGTCGAGGTGAGCGTTTCGTATCTGCCCGGCGACGGTGGCCGCTTCTCGGGCTTCATACGGGACATCACCGAGCGGAAGCAGGCCGAGGAACGGATTGTGCGCCTCAACATGGAACTCGAGGAACGCGTCCGAGCACGCACTCGGGAGCTTTCGACCGCAAACATCGAGCTCGTGAACACCAACGCCGAACTTGAGCGGGCCACCCGCGCCAAGAGCAGCTTCCTTGCATCGATGAGCCACGAGCTCCGTACCCCCTTGAACTCGATCATCGGGTTCACCACCATTCTTCTCAAAGGCCTTGCAGGACCCATCAACGAAGAGCAGGAAACGCAGCTCTCCATGGTCAGCGAATCCGGCAGGCACCTTCTCTCGTTGATCAACGACGTCCTTGATCTGTCCAAGATCGAGGCGGGGCGTGCCACGGCGTGCATCGAAGATATCGATCTCGAGTCGCTGATCGAGGCCGTTCGAGACATGGTGGACCCGCTGGCCGACGCCAAGGGTCTGCAGCTCGTGTTCACGAGTGGGTCGGACGGCGAGCCCCTCAGGTCGGACCCGCGCATGCTGACTCAGATCCTCATAAATCTCGTGGGAAACGCCATCAAGTTCACGGATTCGGGGACGGTCACACTCGCAGTGTCCGATGATGGTGATGTGATGAGATTCGCGGTCAGCGACACCGGGTGCGGTATCAGCCCCTCCGACCTGCCCCACATCATGGAGAGCTTCTACCAGGCCGATTTGCCGAATCGGGCCAAGAGTCCGGGCACAGGTCTCGGACTCTCCATATCTTCGCAGCTTGCGGCCGTATTGGGAGGCAGCCTCAGCGCTGAAAGCGCGCTGGGCGTTGGATCGACCTTCACGCTCACAGTCCCGAAGGTTATGCCCCTCGCGGAATCCGGCTAGTGCCGTCGCTTGCGTTCTCTTGGCGGGAGAGTCCCAGCGGGCCACTCACATAGGTGGTCCACTCCATTTGCCGTATGTTGAGAGTCCGCGTGTCGGCGGTTCAAGTCGGTCTCTGGCCACCACAGCAATGACGCAAGCCCTGCCAATGTGGCGGGACTGACCTGTCCCCCCATATCCTGCATCCGTACGCCAAGTGTGACACCTGTCACGGTGTGGTCACGCGAAGCCAGCCACGCTGGTGCGGTTGATCACGCTTCGCGTGCAACAGCTGTCGCAAACAGGTGAGGAGCCACCCAGTGTCGAACGTCGTCGTAAAAGGTGTCGTAGCGCAGAGCACCTTCGATTTCATCAAGCAGCAGTATGGCCTGGATGTGTGGGAGCAGTGTCTTTCGCGGCTTTCGGACGCCGATCGTATCGCCGTCAACGCCGGCGTGAATGTGCCGCTGCAGAGCATGGGTGCCTTCAACGAGGCGTTCGTCGTCGTCGCGTGCAACGGATCGCGCACCATGGCGCAAGCCGAGTTCCGCAAGATGGGTGCCGCATCAGCCGAGAAGCTCCTCACCGGCAACGGCATCTTCAGCATCTTCGCGCGCCTCGTCACACCCAAGCAGGTGTTCACGCGTGCTGCGAGCGTAATCACGAGCGCCTACCCCGGCTGTGACGTTCAGGTCGAGCTCGACTCGGACGAGAGCGGCGGCATCATCACGATGCGCGGCATGAGCGGGTATCCGTATGGGAGCCAGCGCGTTGTCGGCTGGCTGCTGCGCGGGATCGAACTCGTCGGCGGCAAGAACGCCCGAGTGACCGAACGCAACTGGGACGCGGGTCAGACCGACAGCGACACCTACACGATCGTGTTGCACTGGGACGCGTAGCTAGCGAGAGCGAGCTGTTCTCGGTCGATATCAGCACAGCCACGGGCCACTCGGACAGAGTGGCCCGTTCCGTTTACCGTTCGATGTTCAAGCGGGCGACGGGTTCCGACGATATACATCACAAGGCACGCCGACGCATCAGGAGGTTGGAAGCTTGTCGACCGCATCCTTACGCACAGGAACGCTCGATCGCGCGGCCATCAACCGGATTCTCGCACGCGTCGACCACCTTGGCGCGCGTGTTCTTGCGGACACCATCCTGGCGACGGACGCGGCGACGAGTCGCGACAATCGCACGTACCATCCTCATTCCGCGCGAGGCCGAGCCGCCATGCCGACACGGTAGCGGGCTCTACCTGTCTGGCGCCACACCGACCTGATTGCTACAGTGCAGTTCGACATGGACAAGCTGCTCAGATACATCGTTATCGCACTCCTGATCGTGGTCGGCGTGATCGTCTTCGCCGTCTGTAGCGAAGGAGCATGCCCGACGTGCGCCGAACCATGCTGCGGCGGAGCGCGACGCTCGCAGGCGGTGCGCAGTGTCGACCCGAGCTGCTTCCGGACGTCGGTCGATGGCACGGCCGCTTCGAATGGGTGCTCCCGCGCGGTGCGTCTACGCCTCGACCGGACGCCCTTGCCCCGCCCGTCCGTCGATGCGATCAGTGAAACGACGGCTCTCAGGATCTGAGCTGACCCGCGCGAATCCACACCTCGTCGGAATCCAGGTCAGGAGAATCCAATGCATCGTCGTGCGCAACTCGGTCTTTCGACCGCCGCCCTCATGTTGGCCTCGTCGTTCCCTTCGCCCGCACTCGCGGCATCTGCCGCGGCAGGCACGAGTGGCGGGAGCGCGTGGTCCGTCCTCCTTATCGTGCTGGTTGTTGTCGTCATCGCGCTGCTTGTCGTGGTCGGCGTCCTGCTACTCAATCCCGCGAGTGGCGCACAGCACGCCGCGCAAGAGACGGTCGTCCAGGCATCCGAGTCCGAGGCGGTGCCCGCTGAGCGATCCGAGGATGCGGACGTGCCAGCGGCATCCACACGCGCGAACGTTGGCAAGCGCAATGCGGTCTCCGTCGCTATCGTTGCAGTATTCGTTATTGGAGCTGTGATCGTGGTCGGGCAGACGACGAAGCCCACGATGACCGAGGACTCGATCACCCGGGAGTTCACCTCGGCCGAACCGTGCGTCACCGCGCTGATCCCACTCAACGTCGACCCGTCCGCCGATCCCCAGGCAGCGGCCGACGCGATCTTCTCGGCGATCGCTCCGCTTCGGGGTCTGACTTCCGGGACGTACGACATCAAGGGTGCCAGCCTCAAGATCGGGTTCTGCGAATCCGAGACCTCCGAGTCCGCTATCCGGGCCGCCATCGCGCCCACCGGACTGCTCGGAGAAGGCGGTGCTTCGAGCGAGAGCACACCGCAGCCGTAGTGGGCGCAGGTTGACGGGCTTCAGTCTGGCGGCGGTCCGCTCCAACAGGCACAATAATGACATGCGTGCGATGCATCCGAAGGAGACACCGACGACGTGATCGCGCTTGAAGTCAGAACCGTCTTCACGAGTTCGATCATTCTGACGACGCTGTGCGTCTTCGTCACCATCTCGCTTTGGGCCAGGAACCGCAAACGCTCACCTGAGATCATCCTGTGGCTGATCAACGCGATCATGCAGGACGTCGCGCTCGTGCTCTTCGCGCTGCGCGGAGTGATTCCAGACTTCGTTTCGATCATCGTGGCTAACGGGTTGGTCATCGGCGGTACGATGCTGCTCTACGTCGGGCTCGAGCGCTATGTCGGGCGTCGGAGCCGCCAATGGGCGAACGGCGTGTTCCTCATCGTGTTCCTGTGTGTGCATGCGTACTTCACCTACGTGCACCCGAATCTCGCGGTCCGCACCGTGAACGCGTCGGCCGCAATCGTCCTTATCACTGCCGAGTGTGCGTGGCTGTTGCTCCATAGGACGCCGCGCGAAATGCGAACGGTGACCCTGGACCCGGGCCTGGTCTTCCTGGCTCTGATTCTCGTGAACGCCGCCAAGATTCCGTTCGACATCGCAATCACCGGACAAGACATGCTGAACGCTGGACCGGCGGACGCGCTTGGGCTTGTCCTTACGCACATGCTCTTCGTTGCGCTCACATTCTCGCTGTTGCTCATGGTGAACAGGCGCCTGGTTATTGAACTCGAGCAGGACATCGTAGAGCGCGAACGCGCGCAGGAAGCATTGCGCCTCAGCGAACAGAAGTTCTCGATGGCATTCGAGAACATCCCGGATGCCATCGTTGTGACCGTGGCGGATACGGGCCGGATCATCGAGGTCAACCAGGGTTTCGTCCGCACGTCCGGCTACACGAAGGAGGAGGCGATCGGGGAGACCACGATCGACCTCGGATTATGGGCCGACCCGGTCAACCGGGACGAGATGCTCGCAGCGGTCCGTCGCGACGGGCGCGTCACCGACTTCACCGCGAAGTTCCGGGGTCGCTCCGGCCAGGTCTTCGACGCCGTTGTCTCTTCCGAGTCGATTGTGATCGATGACGAGCCCTGCATTCTCACGATGATCCGAGACGAGACCGAGCGCATCCGTGCCCAGTCGGCCCTCGCTCTGTCCGAGATGAAGTTCGCGACCGCCTTCCGCACCTCGCCGGACTCGGTGAACATCAATCGCGTCTCGGACGGCGCGTATATCGATGTCAACGAGGGATTCACAAAGCTCACCGGGTACCGCCCGGAGGACGTGGCGGGGAAGACATCACGCGATATCGAGATCTGGGTAGATCCGGCGGATCGAGACCGGCTGGTCGCGGGGCTTCTGGCCGATGGCGTCGTCCACAACCTCGAGGCGCGATTCCGCCGCAAGGACGGCTCGACCACCACCGCGCTCATGTCAGCGCAACTGATCGATGTCGAAGGCGAGCGTTGCATCCTGTCGGTCACCCGCGACATCTCGGATCGCAAGCGCGCCGAGGATGAGATCCTGCGGCTGAACGCCGAGCTTGAAGAGCGCGTCGAGCAACGGACGCAGGAGCTGCAGAACGCGCTTGAGGATGTCTCGAGGACGAACGAGGTGCTCACCGAGATGAATGAGCGGCTCGAGCAGGCAACAAGCGCGAAGAGCGACTTCCTGGCTGCGATGAGCCACGAGCTCCGCACGCCGCTCAACTCGATCATCGGGTTCTCGGACCTGCTGGCGCGGGGAATGGTCGGCGATCTGAGCCCAGAGCAGGTGAAGCAGATCCGGATGATCAACAGCTCTGGCAAGTACCTCCTCGAGCTGGTGAACGAGGTGCTCGACCTTTCCGCTATCGAAGTCGGCCAGCTGCGGATCGAGGTGCGGCCCCTGAGCGCGACGCACCTCGCGCGCGCCGTCGTGGACTCGCTCCAGCCGCTTGCGGTGGAGCGCGGGTTGGAGCTCTCTTGGGACGTCGCGCTCGACGCGGACGCGCTCGAGTCGGACCGTACGCGTCTCGAGCAGATCCTCTTCAATCTTCTCGGCAATGCCATCAAGTTCACAGACGCTGGCACCGTCAGTCTGAACGTGACCCGCGACGGTGACGATATCCTGTTCTCGATCTCCGATACGGGTCGCGGCATCGCCGATGATGAGCTTGATCGCGTCTTCGAAGAGTTCTACCAGAGCTCGCGTCTCGACGTTGCCAAGTCCGAGGGAACGGGGCTCGGGCTGACCGTGTCCCGCCGACTCGCCCAGATGCTCGGCGGCAGCATAGAAGCCGAGAGCGTTGTCGGGCAGGGGTCGACGTTCACCGTGCGCATCCCCGTGCGGTAGTCCGACCAGGACGCCTGACCCGACCTGCTGCTATCATCGTAGGTCGCGGATGCCGAAATACCTTTCGGATGCATTCGATATGGAGGCGGAGTGTCTCGCTGCGCTCGACATGCCAGGATGGGCATTGTGGCGATGGTTCTTCTCATCGCACTCCTCGCCGCGCCGGCGATCGTGTTCGCACAGCCTTCCGCGATCGACGCCAAGCAGGCCGAGAAGGACGCTGCCATCGCAGCTGCCGACGCGCTCCAAAAGAAGCTGACAGCGCAGATCACCGCCTACATCGACATCGCCAAACGCCTTGAGGTGGCTCGTGCCGAGGTCACCGAAGCTGGCCTGCGCGTGATCGAGTCCGAGGCCGATCTCGAGCGCTCGAAGGCCTCGCTCGAGCAGCGCATCGGGCAGATCTACCGGGGAAGCTCGGTCAACGCGCTGGAAATGCTGTTCACGGCTTCATCGGTCCAGGAGCTGCTCGACAGGATGAACTACCTCGTGATCATCGGCCGGTATGACAACCGGCTGGTGGAGGAGATGCGCATCGCGAAGCAGCAGGCGGCGTGGGAGCAGCAGTCTCTTGAGGAGCGCGCAGCTCGCCTTACCGACATGCAGGCCGACGCGGACGCCCAGCGCGTGCAGATCGAGGCCGCGATCGACGAGCAGCAGGCGAAGATCGCCGCGCTCGACGCTGACATCGCGGAGCTTGTGCGGGCGAGCACGTCATTCGCGCCCGATGGCGACTTCTCCCCGAACACCGTCATCTCCGACGCCAACTTCCGAGACGTGGATTCCATGTCCGAGGAAGACGTGCAGCGGTTCCTCGATGCCCAATCCGGCACGCTCGCCACGTACACGGCGCTCGATCACGCCGGTGTGCGTAAGAGCGCGGCCGCGATGATCGTGGACGCGGCCAGGCAGTGGCGCATCTCGCCCAAAGTGATCCTCGCGACGCTACAGAAGGAGCAGTCGCTCATCTCGGATCCTACGCCGTCCCAGAACGCGCTCGACTGGGCGATGGGGTGCGGCAAGGCCGACACGCACACGGACTACAAGTACCAGGGTTTCGGCAACCAGATCTGGGGCGGAGCGCAGGTGCTCGACAAGAACACGGCTCCCTGGCACGAGGGCATCCAGATGACGATCGACGGCACGCCCGTGTTCCCCAGCAATGCTTCAACGTACTCGCTCTTCAAGTACACGCCGCACCTGCGGGGCACCACATCGTTCTGGATGCTCTACTGGCGCTACTTCGGCGACCCGCTCGGCTAGTGGGGCGAGTCACATCGCGAGGCCGACTGTCGTTGTACACTTGAGACAGCCGAAAGGGGAGGTCGCATGCCGAGGGCACTCGTTGTCGATGATGAGGCCAATATCCGAGAACTCGTGAGTGTGTACCTGTCCGCCTCCGGTTTCGTGGTCGAGCAGGCAGGAGACGGGCTCGAGGGACTTCGGCTCGCGGAGTCAGGCGAGTTCGACATCGTCATCCTCGACATCATGCTTCCGGGTATGGACGGCTCGGCAGTGTGTCGTCGACTCCGGGAGACTTCCAGTATCCCGGTAATCATGCTGACGGCTCGCGATACGGATCTCGACAAGGTCGCGATGCTTGAGAGCGGTGCCGACGACTACCTCACCAAGCCCTTCAGCCCGCCCGAACTCGTCGCCCGGGCGCGCGCAGTGCTCCGGCGCGTCTCGGCCCCAACACAGCCGTCCAGGACCATGAGCATCGGCGGACTGTCGCTCGACCCGGCAACGCGCGAGATCTCGGTCGATGGCGTGCCCGTGGAGCTCACCGCCAAGGAGTTCGACGTGCTCGAGGTCATGATGCGCGACGCGGGCGTCGTGTTCAGCCGGGAGCGGCTGCTCGAATCGGCCTGGGGCTTCAGCGACTACGTAGACGCGCGCGGCATCGACGTCCACATCAAGCACATTCGCGAGAAGATCGGCGATGACGCAGGCTCGCCGCGTTTCGTTGAGACGGTCCGAGGAGTCGGTTATCGCGTGCGTCGGGATGCGCAATGACATCCGAGCTGGATCCGGCGCGTCGCGGGTCTCTGGTTCGTAGCACCCGTCTGGCATTCGTTGCCGTTGCCGCAGCCTCGGCGCTGGTGGTCTTCTGGGTCTTTTACGTGGCCTGGACCCAATACACGGTTTCTTTGCGCACGACCGAGCTCTCACGGCAGACCGTCGCGTTGGCGGGTGGACTTGCCGCCGGCGGGCCGCTCACTCAAGGATCATCCACGCCGGACGGGGTGCGCCTGCAGCTCTTCCGCGTTCAGGCGAGCCTGATTGGCGCCAGGTTGCTTGTGACGGACGAGGCCGGCAGCGTACAGATATCGAGTTCACCGACCACACAGGGGCCGACCGGAATAGGGATCGACGCGCTTGGCAAGACAGATAAGCGCGGCGTGCGCACGGCGGTGCGCACGCTATCCGGGGCAGGGCGCGTGCTTGTGGTCGCGGCTCCCATCGAGGGATATCCGGGCTGGCTCGTCGCGCTGCAGCCTGTCAGTGAGATCGCCGCCGCCAACAGCTGGGTCGTGCTGTTGCTGCTCGGCAGTGCTACAGCCGCGGTGCTCGTTGCCTGGGTCGCGGGGTCGTATCTCGCGCACCGGCTCACGGCACCGGTCCTGCGGCTGCGGGCAGGTGCCGAGGCGATCACGGCGGGCGAGTGGGGGTATCAGGTGCCCATTGAGGGCGACGACGAGATCGCTTCGCTCGCCGAGTCGTTCAATGCGATGTCGGCCCGGGTCGCGGATGCCTACGCTGCGCAGAAGCACTTCGTGGGAGACGTCTCGCACGAGCTGCGCACGCCGATCACGTCCATCCAGGGATTCGCGGGCGCCTTGCTCGATGGCACCGTGGAGGATGAGGCGACATCGCGCAGGTTCATCGGCGTCATCAAACAAGAGGCGCAGCGGCTGGGTGACCTCACGGCCACGCTGCTCGCGCTCGCGGATCTGGATGCGGGGCGGGTCGAGATCGCGCGCAAGCCGGTCGACGCGGCGGCCCTCGCGGAGTCGCTTCGCGCCCGGCATGAGGGCGAGGGCGCCTCGGCGGGGCTCACTGTGAACGTCGGCGAGCTTGCGCCCAAGGGGGCTCAGCCGCTCGGTGATGAGGCCCGGGTGCTGCAGGTCGCATCGGCGCTGATAACGAACGCGCTGCGCTACACGCCGGCGGGCGGTCAAGTCGCGATTTCCGCCGAGGCCGACCGCGGCTCGTGGCGCTTGCTTGTCGACGATTCCGGGCCTGGCATCTCGCCGGATGACAGGGCGCGCATCTTCGAGCGCTTCGTGCGTTTGGATCCGTCCCGTGCGGCCACCGGCGGCGGCTCGGGCCTCGGATTGTCAATCTGCTACCGGCTCGTGACGCTCATGGATGGTCACATCTGGGCCGATGAATCCCCGCTTGGCGGCGCGCGTTTCGTGGTGGAGCTGCCGCGGGCGAGGGCGACTCACTCCACACGAACTCAACGCGAGCGACACACGCAGCCAACCTCCGCGTCCGATAACTGAATCGAAGGCGGTTCCGGAGCATTCAGGACCGCATCACGATGAGATCGAGGTGGACGTGATGATCAGGAAGACCAGAAGCGCCGTAACCGTCGCAACCGCGCTGGTGATCGTGCTGTCGCTTGCGGTTCCAGCCATAGCGGCGCCGAGAGGCATGGCACCGACCGCCGGAGCAACGTCGGCCGCGGCCTCCACTGCCGAGCAGCGCATCGAGAACCTCCGCAACCGGATCGAGAACGTGCTGCGGGCGCGCAAGGCCCGCTTCGATGCCGCTGCGGCAAACCTCGTGAAGCGCCAGGCCCGCGTGAACGTCCTTGCGGACAAGGTCGAAGCACTCGGTGGCGATGTCTCGCAGGTGCGTACGATGCTGCAGGAGTGCACGCGGCTCATGGAGCAGACCCGCACTCAGGAGCAGGTATGCGTCGAGGCGTTCAAGGCCATTCCCGAAGCAACTGACAAGGGTGCCGCATTCCAGGCCGCCAAGGCACAGGGTCGCGAAGCGGTCGCGCTCATGAAGCAGACCCGCACCCAGCTGCGTGAGGCAACCCGTACGCTTGCCCAGATCGCCGATGGCCTCACGGCACCGGAGGAATAGTGACCAGACGTCTGATCGCACTCTTGGTTCTCGTCGCACTCCTCCTCACGGGAGCAGCCGGCTGCAGATCAAAGGGTGCCCAGAGTGACGGGACGGGGGCGTCCGACGGCGCCTCCGTCCCGCTTGCAAGTTCTGATGCGACGACGTCGGTCGATGCTTCGGCCGGAGCCGAGACCCCGGGTGGCACGACCGCTGACGTCGCTGCCGATACCGCGGCGATCCAGAAGGAGCTCGCTGCCATCCAGAAGGAACTGGACAGCATGTCGCTGCCAGGCGATTCCGACTTTGACGCTATCGCAGGCGAACTGCCCTAGAGGTACTGCCAGACGTCGTCGATGCCGGCCTCCACGGCGGGTATGCACTCGGTGATCGAGAGCGAGAACGTTCCGCTCTGTGCCGAGATGAGTCGCAGGTCGATCGTGACCGGCTGCTCGAGCCAACGTCCGGCTGGGTCGATGAGCTGCTTGATCCTCGGGCGCAGCAGGTCATCCCGGTTCACGCGGAACACCACGCCGACAGCGCCGTCGCTCATACGCACGACCGCTCCCATCGGGTAGATGCCAAGCATCGCGACGAGCGCCTTGGTCAGGCTCGGGTCGTACGCCTTGTTGCGGCCCTGCATGAGCACCGCGAGCGCCTTGTCCGGCCGGATCTCGCGCCGGAACGGCCGACGCGTGGTCATCGCGTCATAGGCGTCACAGAGCGCGACGACCTTGCTGAACAGGTGCTGCTCGGACGGCGCCTGTACCTCCGGGTATCCCTGCATGTCATGGCGCTGATGGTGCTCATACGCCACGACCATCGGCATCTGGTCCACAAGCTGGATACGCTTGAGCAAGTCAGCGCCCTCGGTGGCGTGGCTCTTCACGATCTGCCATTCATCTGCCGAGAGAGGGCCTTCCTTGTTGAGGATGTCCTCCGGGATACGGACCTTGCCCAGGTCGTACAAGAGTGCCGAGAGGCCAAGCGACTTCAGCGACTCGGCGTCCAGGCCGAGCGATGCGCCCAGCGACAGCGACAGGATGCACACGTTGATCGAGTGATTGAGCGTGTAGTCGTCGTGGCTCTTGATGGCGGTCAGGCCGAGCACGGCGGCCGGATCCTTGAACAGGTTGTCGAGCAGGTTGCTCACGAGGCTCTGTAGGGGGGCGACCTCGAAGACCTTGCCCAACTTCACTTGCGTCTCGACATCGCGCATCAAACCAACGCCCTGGTCGTAGTCCTTGCGGGCGTCCATCTTGTTCTGTCGCGATTCGGCCTCGCGTACTTCCTCGTCCAGCTCGGTGGTCTCAGCGACCTTCACGGCGCTGGCTCCACGTGCCTCGAGGAATGCAATCGAGGCGTCGATGTCCGAAATGCCGCCCTCATTGAGCAGAGCGGCGAGCGCGCTCGCATCCGCCTCGCCGAATGACATGTCTAGCGTTACCGAGGAGATCTCGCGCGCAAGCAGGTCCTCGATAAGCTTGCGGTGCGTCACGCTCTCCTCGGGCAATACGTGGTTCTCGATGAACAGCGTGCCTTTGTACACGTTGATGGTGACGTCCTCGAACCCGATGTCCATGATTCCGCTCACCGCAGCGACGAGATCGGCGTTGGACTGCACGACCAGCGGGTGTGACGGCGGGTAGAGCGAGGCGTTGTTCTGCGCGACGGCGAACGCGCGAGCGAGCTCACGGGCGCGCTCGAGCCGCTTGGCGGTCGCGAACGGCGTCCGGCTTGCGGGCTGTGCCATCGACGCGATCTCCTCGTTTGACTCCAGACGATCCTCGTTGCCGTTCGTCGAATCGGTCACGTGGGCATCTCCCCTCGGTCCACATCCACTAGTGCCAGCGTCTTCTGCGCCAGGTATCGCAATTCGCGGTTCTTCTTCCCGACGACGAAGCGACGCTGCGCAAGGCGCCTGAGCAATGGTATCGCTTCGGGTGTCTTCAGAGAGTCTAAGCTCTTGAGGACTTCTTTCTTCAGCTCGTAGTTCCTTTCGAAAAGGTTCACTTCTTCCAGAATACGGAGAAGTGCCGGTGCTGCACCGATGACCCCGGCGCGCCCGATCTCGCGTGCCGCAACCCGCCGTGTCTCCGGATCCCAGTGCGCGAGGGCCTTCTGGAGCATGGTGACGCTTTCCGGTCCGGGTACGTCGGCAAGCGCGCTGATCGCCGACGCCCTCACGCCGCTGTCGATATGATCGAGCGCCTGACTGATCACCGGCGTGAGTCGCTTGTCCTTGAGCGACACGAGCAACCTGACGACCGCTGCTGCTTGCGCGGGCTCACCAGTCCTGAGCATCCTGGCGGCTGCCGGGCCGACCGCCTCCGAGAGGCGCGACGCCGAGCGCGCGAGGCGCGACCTGGCTTCTTCGGAGCCTGCGACATATGCATCGAGCACGTACTCGGCGATCGCTGAGCGCGTTGTGCCTACAGCCGCTGCGAGCGCGGGATCGAACGCCAGCTCCCCAAGCATCGAGAACGCATTGCCAAGATCCGCCGTCGCGCCGGTTGATAGCGCCACCTTGACCGCTTCACTGATCGCCTGGACGGCTTCGGCGCCCGGATTGTGCCTGGCGACTTCAAGCGTCGTCGCGAGCGCCCGCGAGGCCGCCTCGGCGGGGGTCGACGCGCGCATCAGCGCCTCGATGTGAAGCTGGTCGCTGTCGTCAGACTCGGCCACTTCGGCAACGATGCCGGGCACGTCGGGGGCTGCAGGCACACCGCGGTCGCTTTCGCTCTGCGGGGCAGGGCGCAGCAGAGCGGCGAGTTCGCGCTGTATCTCAGGTGGCAGCTCGATGGCGCCCATGAGCGAGTCGGGCTCTCTGCCCGAGCTCGCGGCCGCCAGCTTGAGCAGGCGGGCGAGCGACGCGGTCGGCATCTTGGCAATGGCATCAAGCAGGCCCTGCATCGGCTTGCCGCCAGCATCGAGCACGAGCGCCGAGGTGAGGATCTGCACCCGTGTCTCTTCGTCGAGCCGCAGTAGCGCGTCGGCGACGCGGCGTGCCGCCAGGTCGCGGGCCGCAGCCTCGTAGGCGCCGATGGCCCGGGCGAGCACGTCATCCGCTTCCCCTGCGGCGGCCTCGGCCGCCCATGCGGCGGCAGCGGCTGCGACCTCCTGCCCGATCTCCTCGAGCGGAGCCGCAGTGAGGTCAAGCCCCAGGAGGCCCTCTTCGGTGGAGGCGCGCAGTGAGACCTCGACGAGCGCGATGTTGCTCACGCCGGCGTCAAGCAGCGCCGCTCGGGCGCCGCCGCTCGCACGCACGGCTTTGGCATCGGCCCCGAGCACCTCGAGGAAGGCGGCAGACTCGGCAGGCGTGACGCCGGGAGCGATGATCAACTGTCCCACCTGGAGCGCGTGCAGCGCCTCGGCAAGTGCGGCGATCTGTGTCTGGCCGGCGCCTACGCTGAGATCGCCCAGGAGGAACCGTTCGCGGTCCACGCGCAATTGCATCGGTCCCGACGACGTGAGGGTGTGACTCGTCTCGGTGAAGCGCTCGATGGCCTCGTCGCGAATCGGGCTCGAGACCGGGTAGAGGCGAACGGCATTAGCCGCGACCGAGAGCAGCCGGAGCAGCTGCTCTGCGCGTGCCGACGGGCTGTTGCCGCCGGAGCCGTCCACGTCGCCTCCTCTGGGTCCATCGCGGGACTTCGTGTGAGTTATCGGCGTGCGGGGTCATGACGTGATGCGATGTACGTCACACTGACCCTGTCTTTGATGGCGCGTCACACCGATACATGTCTATGGTACCTATAATGAGGCAACTAGTATGCCCAGGGAGAGAACTTGGTCCTTCGGTCCGACAACTATTATCGCGATCTCGCAGCGAATGCCGTCCGACAGGCGGGGATCGAAGAGCCGCCCGTCCCGACGTCGCTCGTAGCTGCGCGGCTTGGCGTGCCGGTTGTCGAAATGCCGATGCCACCGTGGTTCTCGGCCGCACTCATCTACGAGGACGGCATGCCTGCCGTGCTCATCAACAGTGCCCGAGAGCCGCATATCCAGATGGCCGGTCTCGGGCACGTGCTGGGTCACCTGCTCGTCGTGATCGACGACCCGAACGCGGAGTATCCCAAAGACACGCTCACGAACCACCATGAGGCCGATCTCATTGCCGAGGAGCTTGAGACCCCAAGCTTCATGGTCACCGATCAGGCGCAGAAGTGGTTCAACGACTACCGCTATCTTGCCAGGCTCTTCGGCGTGAGCGAGAAGCGCATGCTGGAGAAGATGGGGGCAATGGGAATCATCAAGAACCGTGGGATGATCTGGGACTACTAGTCTCCCGGTCCCGATCTCGCGCTCCTGGTATCATCTGAGGGGTCGCCGGAACGTCGGCAAGGCAGTCGTTCGACACGAACTGGAGGGGCGATGCGCACGACGTACGCGGTAGGTGTGGACGTTGGAGGCACCCGCATCGCAGCAGGGCTTGTCGAGCGGAAGGGACGTCTCATCAAAGAGACGAAGACCCTCACGCCCAAGAACGGCCCGTTCGCGGTCGTCGACGCGATCATCGAACTCATTGCCGAGACCATCTCGGGCACGCATCCCTCGGAGATCGCCGGCATCGGCATGGGGCTTCCGGCGCAGATCGACTTCCTGAAGCAGTCGGTGGAGTTCTGCACCAACTTACCGCTGGCCGGTGTGGACGTGCGCTCGCTCATCATGTCGCGCATCCGCCAGGACGTGACGATCGACAATGATGGGCACTGCGCCGGCATCGGCGAAGCACGCTTCGGCGCGGCAAAGGGAATCCGGGACTTCGTGATGATCACGCTCGGCACGGGCGTTGGTGGGGCGCTATTCCTCGACGGCGACCCGTATCGGGGTTCGCGGGGTCTTGGCGGGGAGATCGGGCACATGGTTATACGCCTGGACGGCCCTCCATGCCCCTGTGGCGGCTTCGGACACATAGAGTCGTATCTCGGCCGTCCTGCGATCGCTGCGCGCGGCAGAGAGGCAGCACGCGCGTTCAGCGGACAGGCGATCCGCGACCGCGCGAACGGTGATGCGGACGCGGTCACCGCCGAGCACGTCCTTCAGGCGGCGCTCGCCGGCGACGAGATCGCACGCGACATCCTGCTCGAAGCAGGCGACATCCTCGGCGAGGCGCTTGTCGGCATCGTCAATCTACTCAATCCGCGTCTTATCGTCGTGGGCGGCGGCATCGGCGAATCAGCCGACATGCTCGTTGCCCGCTCGGCCGAGGTGATCGCCGAGAAGGCGCTTGCCGGCAGGCGAGACGTGAAGGTCGTCCAGGCCCAGCTCGGCAACGATGCCGGCGTGCTTGGAGCGGCAGCGCTCGCGTTCGACGAGCATGACAGCAGGGAAGGACTTCATCGATGACCGCGCCAGCCAAGGTCTACTTCGCACCCATGCGCTCCAAGATGAAAGCAAGCATGATCACGCGTGCCGGAGCGCTGCTCGAGCGCGCCGGACTCAAGAACGCGATCGCCGAGGGAGACCTCGTTGCCGTGAAGCTACACTTCGGCGAGCAGGGCAACACCGGCTTCGTGAACCCGGTGTTCGTCCGCGAGGTCGTGCGGCGCGTGAAGGGCATGGGCGGTCGCCCGTTCCTCACCGACGCGAACACGCTCTATCGCGGTCAGCGCGCGAACGCGGTCGACCACCTGGAATGCGCGCTCCACAACGGCTTCTCGTACGCAACCATCGAGGCGCCGCTCGTCATCGCGGATGGCCTGGATGGTCGAGATGCGGTCGACGTGCCCGTCAGCGGTCGGCACTTCGAGAGCGTCCGGATCGGCTCGGCTGCGGTCTACGCCGACGCGATGATCGCGGTCACGCACGTGAAGGGCCATGAGGCCACCGGCTTCGGCGGCGCAATCAAGAATGTGGGCATGGGCCTTGGATGCCGGTCGGCCAAGCAGCGGATGCACGCCGACTTCAAGCCCGAGGTCACTGCCGAGAAGTGCACCGCGTGTGCGCGTTGCGTGAAGTGGTGCCCGGTCGGTGCGATCACCATCGGCCCGGACCGGGTCGCTCGCGTTGACTACGAGGTCTGCTATGGCTGCGGGGAATGCGTCGCGGCCTGTCCGTTCGCGGCGATCGCCACACAGTGGAAGACCGACGCCAACATGCTGCAGGAGAAGATCGTCGAGCACGTTGCCGGCGCGGTCACGGGCAAGGAGGGCAAGACGCTCTACCTGTCGTTCGTGACCGCCGTGTCGCCCGATTGCGATTGCTGGAACTTCTCGGACGCGCCCATCGTGCCCGACATCGGCGTACTGGCCTCGGAGGATATCGTCGCGATCGATCAGGCCGCGTACGACCTGGTAACGGCGGCTGTCGGTGTGCCCGGCTCGCGCGGCGAAGGCATGGACAGCGGCGACGACAAGTTCACCGCGATCACCGGCGTGGATGGCACGCGAGCAATGGCATATGCCGAGGAGCTGGGGCTCGGCAGCAGGGAGTACGAGCTCATCACCGTGGAGTAGGCGCTACATCCAACCCGGAGGGGGAGTCGTGGATTACTTCGACATCGTCAAACGAGCGCTGAAGGTCACCTGGAAGTACAAAGTGCTCTGGGTGCTCGGCTTCTTCGTGGGTGGTGGCGTTGGTGGCAGCACCGGCGGCAGCAGCAACTACAACTCGACATTCAACAGCGGCAGCGGGAGTGCCCCCGACGCCGGCACCACGCAGGCGTTTGAATCATTCGGGCGTTGGGCGGACGCGAACAACGCGATGCTCTTCGCGATACTCGGGCTGCTGATCCTGCTTCTCATCGTCTTCTGGATCTTCTCGGTGGCGGCGCAGGGTGGTCTCATCCACCTCGTCAACGAAGCCGAGGAGAACCGTGAGGTCCGGCTGCGTGACGGTTGGCGGGTCGGTTTCAGCCGGTGGGGACGCACGTTCATGGTGCAGTTCGTGGTGGGGTTGCCCATCATCGCGATGGTCGTGGCGATCATCGCGATCTTCGGCGCCTCGCTTGTCGGCTTCGGTAGCAGCGACGCGGGTGCGGCCGGCGGATTCGCCGGCCTGTGCTGTGGCCTGCCGATGCTGTCCATCGCGCTGATCGTCTTCAGCTACCTACTGGGCATCGTGGCGAACCTCGCACTGCGCTACGGCGTGCTCCAGGACGTGACTTTTGGCCAGGCGCTCGCTCGTGGCTGGAGCGACCTCACCAGCAAGCGCGGCGCGTTCGTGTTCATGCTCGTGATGATTATCCCGAGCATCATCTACGGGGCTATCTCGGGCGTGATCGCGCTCATGTTCGTTGTGCCCGCGGTGCTGCTGATCGCTGCTGGAAGCGTCATTACCGGAGCTGGCATCATCGTGCTGTTCGCCTTCGTGATGATGATCCCTGGCGCCGCGTACGGCACGTTCGTTTCCTCGGCTTGGACGATCTTCTTCCGACGCATGAACGGAATGGAGCGTCAGCCCGAGGTCCGCGAAGCAGCTCCTGTGCGTGGCGACCTGCTGCCGCCTCCGCCGGTTCCGCCAGCCCCACAGCCGCCATACGCGCCGGCACCGCCGCAGACATTCGTGCCAGGACCGCCCGCGCCGCCTGCACCACCCGCCGCTCCTGAGCCGCCTGCCGATGTCTGACGGCGGGCGACTGCTGGTCTGCGCGACGCCGATCGGGAACCTCGGCGACGTGACCGCTCGCGTTCTGGACGCGCTTCGGGAAGCGACCGTGATCGTGGCCGAGGACACGCGCGTTACACGCAAGCTGCTCGCGCGCTACGACATCCACACGCCGCTCGAGCGCTATGACGAAGCGACGGCTGCAGCGCGCACGCCCGAACTGGTCGAGCGCATCTCGGCCGGCGCCCGCGTCGCGCTGGTGAGCGATGCCGGTACGCCTGGTATCTCGGACCCTGGCGAGCGGCTCGTGGATGCGTGCCTCCTGGCAGGCCTTCCAGTCGACGTGCTGCCGGGGGCCTCGGCGATCGTCACCGCGCTCGTAGCGAGCGGGCTCCCAACGCGCGCGTTCTACTTCGGCGGTTTCCTGCCGAGGAAAGCGGGGGAGCTTCGACGCACGCTTGAGTCGCTGTCCAAGCTTGAAGCTACGCTCATCTTCTACGAATCGCCACGCCGAACGGCCGCCACGGTGTCCTTGATCGCTGAGGTGTTCCCGGCACGTCGAGCTGCGATGGCGCGCGAACTCACCAAGTTACACGAGGAAGTCCTGCGCGGAACGACCGTCGAGCTGGCCGCGTCGCTTGATGGGCGGGAGCTGAAAGGGGAGGTCGTCTTGCTCGTGGGACCACCGGTTCCCGAGGAGGCGCCCGCCGCCGATGATGCGGCCGTACGGGCTGCGGTGGAGCGGTTGGTCTCAGAAGGGCTCACTCGCAAGGACGCTGTCAAGCGAGTCGCGGCCGAGTCTGGTGTGCCGCGCAATGACGTCTACCGGATAGCGCTCGGCTAGGTCGCTAGCGGCGCTTCTTGATCTCCTCGATACAGGGAGCGCAGACCGGGCGACCCTTCACGTCTGTTACGTCGTCCTTCGAGCCGCAGATGACGCACGCCTCGTGGTACTTCTCGAGGATCACGCGGCTGCCTTCGACGGTGATCGACATCGGGTCTTTTACGTTGATGCCGAGCGTTCGGCGGAGTTCCATCGGGATGACGACCCGTCCCAAATCGTCGACCCGTCGGACGATTCCTGTGTCACTCATGCTCCCTGCCTTTCCACGGAGCCGCCACGGTCGGTCGGGCGTGCGTTATCATTATCTACCCGGACTGACTCGCACTTCCATAAATGCCCAAGCAGTCTACCTGTGAAACCGTCAATGGAGCCAGAGCATCTTATGAGCGACAAAACGTTCTACGTGACCACGCCGATCTACTACGTCAACGCCGAGCCGCATCTTGGCACAGCGTACACGACTGTCGCAGCCGATGCGGTCGCGCGGTATCGCCGCATGACCGGCCACGACGTCATGTTTCTTACCGGTCTCGACGAGCACGGGCAGAAGATCGCCCAGGCTGCCGAGGAGAACGGCATGGAGCCGCAGGCGTGGGTCGACGCCATCGCACCCAAGTTCGAGGCTGCGTGGAAGATGCTCGGCATCAGCTACGACGACTTCATCCGCACGACGGAGCCGCGCCACAAGAAGGGCGTTCAGGCGTTCTGGACCGAGCTTCACGACCGCGGCTATCTCTACCAGGGCAACTACGAAGGCTGGTACTGCGTGCCCGACGAGACGTACTGGACCGAGGAGCAGCTCGAGGATGGCAAGTGCCCGCAGTGCGGACGCGACGTCCAGTTCATCAAAGAGGACAACTGGTTCTTCAAGCTCTCAGAGTTCCAGCAGCCGTTGCTGGACTTCTATGAGTCGCACCCCGGCTTCGTGCAGCCCGAGACCCGACGCAACGAGGTGCTGTCCTTTGTGAAGGGCGGGCTCAAGGACCTGTCGATCTCGCGCACTAACTTCACCTGGGGCGTGCCGCTGCCTTTCGCCGAGGACCACGTCACGTACGTGTGGATCGACGCGCTCCTCAACTACATCACCGCGCTCGGCTATGGCGGCGAGGATCATTCCAAGTTCGACCGCTATTGGCCGGCAGACTACAACTTCGTAGGCAAGGACATCATCCGCTTCCACTGTGTGATCTGGCCGGCGATGCTCATGGCCGCCGGAGTCGAACCGCCGAAGGCGGTCTTCGCACACGGCTTCCTGCTCACCAAGGGTGAGAAGATGTCCAAGTCCAAGGGCAACGCCCAGACGCCGGCATCGCTTGTTGAGCGTTTCGGCGTGGACGCGTATCGCTACTACTTCCTGCGCGACGTGCAGTTCGGCCAGGACGGCTCCATCTCCATGGAGTCGATGGTACAGCGGTACAACGGCGACCTCGCGAACGACTGGGGTAACCTCGTCTCGCGCCTCCTCAACATGACCGAGAAGTATCTGGAGGGCCTCACGCCGACCGCCCCGACCACCGAGCCGACCGATGCCGACAAGACGCTGCGCGCGTTCGCCGGCTTCCTGCCCGAGAAGTACGAGGCGGCGATGTCGCGTCTCGACTACGGCTCGGCGCTTGAGGCCGCGTGGGACCTCATCAAGGACTGCAATCGCTACATCGAGAACGAAGCGCCGTGGACGCTCGCCAAGGAAGGCGACACGGACCGGCTTGCTGCGGTGCTCTACAACACGCTCGAAGCCGTTCGCATCGCCGCCCTGTACACGGCGCCCGTCATGCCGAACACCTCTGCCGAGGTTTGGACGCGGCTCGGTCTGGGTGACATCACGTCGGTCACCGATATCGTCGCCGTATCCGCATGGGGACAGCTTCCCTCTGGCTTGCGCGTCACGAAGGGCGAGGCGCTCTTCCCCCGCATCTACGAGGAAGCGTAGCCCGGTGAGCGCTCCCAGCGAGCTACCGTCGCTGCCGGTTCTCGATGCGCCGACGTGCGATGCACACGCGCATCTCGACATGCTGGAAGACCCCGCAGGCGCCATCGCGAATGCAGCGCGGGCGGGTATCGCGCTCATCGCGACCGTGGTCGACCTTTCCGAGGACGAGCGCACGTTCACTGAGCTGGATGGCTGGCTCGTGGCTGCCCGAGCGTTGCTCGACGGTTCCGGGCACGAAGGACTCGCGCTGCCGGACGTCTGCATCGTCGTAGGGGCCCATCCGCACAACGCGAGCGACTTCACGCCGGCAATCGCCGCGCGGATGCGTGAGGCGGCGACGCTGCCTCGGGTCTCGGCATTCGGTGAGCTTGGGCTCGACTTCCACTACGACAGCTCGCCCCGCGACGTTCAGCGCGCGGCGTTTCGCGAGCAGCTCGCAATAGCCCACGAACTCGACATGCCCGTGATCGTGCATCTGCGCGAGGCGCATGACGATGGTCTGGCGATCCTGCTCGAGCAGGGGCTGCCGCCAGCCGGTTGCGTCATCCACTGCTTCACCGAGGACGCTGCAACGGCAGCACGATTCGTGGAGGCCGGGTGCACCGTCTCCTTCGCGGGGCCCGTGACGTTCAAGAAGGCCGAGGCGATTCGCGAGGCAGCTGCGATCACGCCTCTCGGGCAGTTGCTCGTCGAGACGGATTGTCCGTTCCTGGCGCCAGAGCCGTATCGCGGTCGCAAGAACGAACCGGCATTCACGGTCCTCACTGCCGTGGCAGTCGCGGCTGCCAAGGGGATACCTACCGAAGAGGTCGCCGCAGCGGCGCTTGAGAATGCGCGCCGGCTCTATCGCCGAGGGTGAGGCAGATGTCGCAGCCGCTCGTACTGGGATTCGCGGGTAGCCCGCGCAGGCACGGCAACAGCGAGCAGATGCTCGACGCGTGTCTTTCGGGTGCTGAGGGCGCGGGTACGCGCGTCCACAAGCTCGCGGTAGCAGAGCTGGCCATCCATCCGTGCCGTGGGTGTGGCGGATGTTCGCTCACCGGAGAGTGCGTCATCCACGACCAGATGTCCGAGGTATACGAGGCGATCGACCGGGCCTCGGCAATCGTGTTCTCAAGCCCGGTGTACTTCTCGAGCGTGCCCGGCATCATGAAGGTGCTGCTGGACCGTATGCAGCCCTATTGGGCACGAACCCATGTTCTGAAGTTGCCGCGACCGGCGCGTCGCCCTGGCGGGATTCTGCTTGTGCGAGCCGGTGGTGACCCGTACGGGTTCGTCGCTGCCGAGTATCCGCTCAAGAGCGTCAGCGCGGTTCTCGGACTGGAGATCGCCGGGGAAGTGAAGGTCACCGATGTGGATGCTGCGGGGGCGGTGAGCAGGCACCCGGCGGCGCTCGATCACGCCAGGGAGCTGGGAGCGCGAGTTGGCGCATCCGCTCTTAGCGGTCACTCGTAGCCATAGTCACCGACGAGCGGGAGAAGCCGCAGGTGGCACCTCGCCGTTCGTCAGTTGGTCCGCCACCCGACCGTCGTTTCGTTGTTGACGAGTTGTTGCTCGGCTATAATCGGACGCGTCGTTCCACAAGTCATGTCCCCAACGCGGAAGGGCTTTATGAGGAAGCCGGCGCATCCGGCCCGTCCCCTGAAGACCCCGTACATCATCATCGCACTCATCGCAGCTCTCGTCGTACCAGTATCTGCATCCGGGTTTGCCTGGGCCAGGAAGGGCGTGACCGTCATCGTCGATGGCGGGACCGCTTACTATAGAACGCAAGCCGACACCGTTGCTGACGTGCTCGCCGAGGCGGGCATTGAGGTCGACGTGCACGATGTCGTCACCCCCGCTGCCGATGCCGCCATCTCGGACGGCTCGACTATCGTCGTGCGCCACGCGATTCCCGTGAAGATCGACTGCAACGGCGAGATACTCGACCTCGACGTCGTCGGGACCACGGTTGCGGACGCTCTTGTCGCCGCTGGCCTCGATCCCTCGCTCGGCCTAGACGTGCAGCCTGAGGTCGAGTCGCCGCTTCGCGCCGACATGACTATCGTGGCCAAGGACGTCTTCCTGCGTATCTCGCAAGAAGAGGTCGACATGCCCTTCGATATCATCGAGAAGCAGGACGCCTCGATGGTCGTCGGACAGCGCAAGGTCCTCACGGCGGGCGTCGTAGGCCGTGCGATTCGTGTCTACGAGATCGTCGTGACCGGCGGTGTTGAAGGTGCCCGCTACGTGAAAGCCGAGCAGGTGCTCACCGAGCCGGTGCCACAGGTCGTGGCAGTCGGGTCGAAGAAGGTCACCAAGCAGCTACCGGTTATCGCAAGCATCACGCACAAGGGTGCCAAGAAGACAGCTGCGCCCCCTGCAAGTGGCACGAAGATGACGGTCACGGCAACCGCCTATACGCCGTGGGACGCCGGATGTGGCGGCCTACCGGTCATCCAGCGCAAGCTCGCCGCATACAACATCCCCGAGGGCTGGGGCATCGTCGCCGTCGACCCCAAGGTGATCCCGCTCGGATCGAAGGTGTACGTCTCCGGCTACGGCAACGCCATCGCGGCTGATACCGGGGGAGCGATTCGCGGCAATCGCATCGATGTCTGCTTCTGGGCGGGCGGCGAGTCCGTTGCGCGCAAGGCCGCGATCAACTGGGGACGTCGCACCGTCACCATCACCATCATCAAGTAGAAGAGGCCGCATGGCTCACTCCGCGCTGGCGACGCCACGGGCGACCATCGCCGTTCTCAAGCGCCACGGCCTCGCGACTAAGAAGTCCCTGGGGCAACACTTCTTGATCGATGACAACGTGATCGGTCGCATTCTGACGCTTGCCGCCATCGAGCCCACGCAACGCGTGCTCGAGGTCGGTCCCGGCATCGGTACGCTCACGCTGGCGCTCTGCGAGGCGGCCGGTTCCGTTGTCGCAGTCGAGCGCGACACCGACCTGCTCGCCGTGCTAGCCGAGACGACCGCGCAGTACTCGAACCTGATGGTCATCAACGCCGACGCCGTTCAGTTGGATCCGCGCGAACTCGTAGGGGAGGATGGGCCGCCCGTCGCATTCGTCGCGAATCTCCCGTATGCAGTCGCCGCGACGCTCGTTCTGCGCGTCTTCGAGACGATGCCGTCGATCCGCTCGGCGACCGTCATGGTGCAGGCCGAGGTGGCCGACCGGATGGCTGCATCCCCTGGTACGAAGGACTACGGCGCGTACACCGTGAAGCTCGCCCTGCGAGCGCGCCCTGCCGGGCGGTTCAACGTGCCGCCGGGATGCTTCTTGCCGCCGCCCCGGGTCGACTCGGCCGTTCTTCGACTCGAGCGCCTCGACGACGACCGGACTCCCGAAGACGTTGCGCGAGCGACGCGCGCGGCCGACGCCGCATTCTCTCAGCGCCGCAAAACGATTCGAAACAGCCTCTCCTCCGCGCTCGGCGCACCTGCCTCTGCTGTGGAGGATGCGCTTCGCTCGGCTGGTGTCGAACCGGGCCTGCGAGCCGAGACGCTACCGGTTGAAACATTCGTGAAACTCGGCTCGGAATTGCATGCACAGGGCCTTCTACCTTGAGTTTTGGTGCCTCCCGGGGTATACTGTCCACCACTCGAGGAGGAATCGAATGGATGGAATGAACCAGACCGAGGTCGTCGGGCGCATCCGCAACGACCTTGAAGCGTTGATGGGTAGCCGGATGCGTCTCCGCGCCAACATGGGCCGCTCGAAGATCATGGAGCGCGAAGGAGTTCTCGAGGAGACCCACCCTGCGCTGTTCGTTCTCAAGATCGATGAGAAGCGCGGCCGGACCGCCCGTGTCTCGTATAGCTACGTGGATATCCTCACCGGCACGGTCGAGCTCACCGACTGCTCGTCCGGCGAGTGCGTCTTTCCCTGGCTCAACTAGCCACGATGTTTTGTGACCATTTCACGCGGGGCCGCTTATGCGCCCCGCGTGTTGCTTTCTGGAGACGACATGTCAGCTGAGCGGATCACGCTTCTCGCGCCTGCCAAGGTCAATCTTTTCCTTGCCGTCGGCGATCGTCGTCCCGACGGGTATCACGATGTCGTGACGATCCTGCAGGCTCTCGATGAGCGTGTCGCCGACACCGTGATCATCGAACGGGCCGATGTCCTGACCGTCATATGCGAGCCGTCCATCGGCATCCCTGCCGAGGAGAACCTGGCGTTCCGTGCCCTGGAAGGGCTTGGAGCGCTCGTGGGTCGCGAGCCGGCATTCTCGGTGACCATCAGCAAGCGCGTGCCTGCGGCGGGCGGACTCGGTGGCGCCAGTGCCGATGCGGCGGCGGCGCTGGTCGGCGCGTGTCGGCTGTGGGGGCTCCCCGCGGACTCGCCCGAGGTGACTGCTCTCGCGGCGTCGCTCGGAGCGGACGTGCCATTCTTCATCGCTGGCGGCACCGCGCTGTACGCCGGTCGCGGAGACATGCTCGTACGTCGGCTGGACACGCCTGCACTCGATCTCGTGGTCGTGAACCCCGGCGTGCCCGTGTCGACGCCTGCGGCATACGCGACATTCGATCGACTCTTGCGACCCGCTGTGCCAACCGTAGACGGGATGCTCCGCGCGCTTGCGTCGCACGATATCGGTGAGATCTCGGCGCAACTCTTCAACAACCTGGCCGAGGCCGCTTGTGACCTGGCTCCGGAAGTGGCCGAGGCACTCCACTTCGTTTCGCAGTCTGAAGGCGTTTTGGGGGCGATCGTCTCGGGAAGTGGTTCGTCAGTGTTCGGAGTGTGCGAAGATGCTGAAACTGCCGAGCGGGTCGCACACGATGCGGGCATGCATGGTGACTGGTGGGCGAGCGCGACGATGGCGCGTCCGGGGGGTAGTGCCGAGATTGAGTCAGGCTCAGTCTTGCGTTAGCCGTACCTTTTCGCAGGGAAACGCCTTGCTGGTGTCGAAGAGTAGTCAACACGGTTCTGTTTCTGTGGGGGAGACGAATGGAAATCACAAAAGTCACACTGCGCCCCGTTGCGATGAACAAGGTATGCGCAATCGCCAGCATAGTTATCGACGATGAGTTCGTCGTGCACGACCTTCGCGTCGTGAACGGCGACAAGGGTCTATTCGTCGCCATGCCGTCTCGGAAACTGCCCAGCGGCGAGTTCCGGGATATCTGCCATCCGATCAACACGGATGCGCGCCATATCATCCAGGACGCCGTTCTGAAGCAGTTCGATGAAGAGGGCGGACTTGCCGCTTTCTCCGCCGCTGCGGAGGCTCTGGAGCAGGCCTGAGCCGTCTTTCGCCAGGCACGCTGTGATATACTCCCTGCGCCCGCTTCGCGATGCGTTGCGGCTTCTGAGCGTGCACAGGACATGGCGCTGGGGCGTAGCCAAGCGGCAAGGCAGGGGCCTTTGGAGCCTCCATTCGTAGGTTCGAATCCTACCGCCCCAGCCAAGCAACGACCGGGGAGATGCCCCGTATGACACGAAAGGTGCCAATGGGCGCGGCAGCACTCATCCTCGCAGCAGGCGAGGGCACCCGCATGAAGTCCTCGCTTCCGAAGGTAGCTCACCGTATCCTCGGCGTACCACTCGTGCGCTATGTGGTTGAAGCCGCTCACAACGCGGGGTGCGATCGCGTCGTCGTGGTCACGGGACACGGTGCCGATGTTGTCGAAGCGCTGCTCGACGATGAGACGTGCGTCCGGCAGGAGCAGCAGCTTGGCACCGGACACGCGGTCATGTGTGCGGAGGCCGCTCTTGAGGGCGTCGAGGGCTCGCTGGTGGTCCTGTCAGGTGACTCGCCGCTGTTGCGTGCCTCGACGATCGCACGTCTGGTCGAAGCTCGCGAGACTTCCAGGGCGGCCGCCGTCGTGCTCACCACCTCGCTGGATGATCCAACCGGGTACGGGCGCATCGTGCGCGACGGCTCGGGGAGACTCTCGGCGATCGTGGAGCACAAGGACCTCGAGCCGTCACAGCATGGAATCGCCGAGGTCAACACCGGCACCTACTGCTTCGACGCGGCGGTGCTTTTCGAGCATCTCAACCGTCTTGGCAATGCGAATGCGCAGGGCGAGTACTACCTGACCGACATGATCGCGCTCTTCCGCGCTGAAGGGCTTGCTGTGGAGGATGTGTCCACCGATGAGCCGCTCGAGACGCTCGGTGTGAACAGCCGCGTACAACTGGCCGAGGCAGCCAAGGTGCTGCAGCGCAGGATCAACCGCGAGCACATGCTCGCCGGCGTCACGATGACCGATCCCGACCTGGTCTGGATTGCGCCGACCGTCACACTCGGTCGTGACGTCGTGCTTGAACCGATGACCACGCTTGCAGGCGTCACATCGATCGCCGAGGACTGCGTCATCGGGCCAGACACGCGGATTACCGACTCGACGGTCGGTGCCCGCGCCATCGTGGACTCCTCCGTCGTGGTCGGCTCGGTCATCGGCGACGACACGTCGGTGGGCCCACGCGCGTATCTGCGTCCGGGGACCGTCCTCGAGGCGCGAGCGCGTGCTGGCACGAGCGTCGAGATCAAGAACAGCACCGTTGGTGAGGGATCCAAAGTTCCCCACCTGTCCTATATCGGTGATGCGACGATCGGAAAAGGCGTCAACGTCGGAGCGGGTACGATAACCTGTAACTACGACGGTGCGAAGAAGCACCGGACAGTGATCGGGGACGGTGCCTTCATCGGTTCTGACACGATGCTGGTTGCGCCGGTCTCGATCGGAGAAGGTGCGATAACGGGCGCCGGTAGTGCGATTGCGAAGGACGTGCCTGCAGGGGCGCTTGGCATCGAGCGTTGCGAGCAGAAGAACGTGGACGGATGGGCGGCCCGCAAGAAGGCCGGACGGGGCAATGACGACCAGTAAGGGAGCGACCGCGATCATGACCGGAAGCGGGAAGCGTTTGATGGTGTTTGCCGGCTCGCACAACCGCGAGCTCTCTGAAGGCATCGTGAAGCACCTCGGGATCGAGCTCGGCAACATCAAGCTGAGTCATTTCGCCAACGGCGAGATCTACGTCCGGTACCTCGAAAGCGTCCGCGGCGCCGACGTGTTCATCGTGCAGTCGATGACGCAGCCTGTGAACGCCTCGATCATGGAACTCCTCATCATGATCGATGCCGCGAAGCGCGCGAGTGCGCGCACGATCACCGCCGTCATCCCGCACTACGCGTACGCCCGTCAGGACAAGAAGTCGGCCGCCCGCGAGCCGATCACGGCGAAGCTTGTCGCCGACCTGCTCGCAACAGCCGGTGTCGACCGTGTCATTGCGATGGACCTGCACCAGGGTCAGATCCAAGGCTTCTTCAACCAGCCTGTGAATCACCTCACGGCCCTGCCGATCCTCGCTGACTACTTCGACAGTCTCCATCTCGACAACCTCGCCGTCGTTTCGCCTGATGTGGGTCGCGTGAAGGCCGGCAAGAAGCTCGCTGACATGCTCGGCGCCAGCCTGGCGATCATGCACAAGGGTCGTCCCGAGCACAACGTCGCGGAAATCACGCATGTCATCGGCGAAGTCGAGGGTAAGACGTGCATCGTGGCGGACGACATGATCGACACGGCCGGCTCGGTGACCGAGGGCGCGAAGGCGCTTATGAACAAGGGCGCCAAGGAAGTGTACGTCGCGGCAACGCACGGTATCTTCTCGCCGCCGGCATACGATCGGATCGACTCGGCCCCCATCAAGGAGGTCGTTATCACCAATACGCTTGAGATTCCCGAGGAGCGCCGTCACGGCAAGATCCATCTGTTGTCGGTAGCGCCGCTCTTTGCTCACGCGATCTCGAACGTGTACAACGACGAATCGGTTTCTGAACTGTTCGATCCGGACTTCCAGCTTTAATGCATCACACCGCGCGGAGAACCTCGTGGTGAACGAGTGAAGGGACGCACGTCATGACTGAGACTATCGAGATCGCCGCTGAAACCAGAACCCTGGTCGGCAAGAGCAGCAAAGCGCTGGGCGCCCAGGGCAAGCTTCCGGCGGTCGTCTACGGACCCGCCATCGAATCCGTATCGCTTGCCATCGACAAGCACGGCTTCGAGCAGATCCTGATTCACTCGGGAATCGGCTCGACGATCTTCCATCTCTCGATCGATGGCGCCAAGCCGATCAACGTCATGGTCAAGGACCTCAAGCACGATGTGCTCAAGGGCACGGTCGAGCACGTGGACTTCTGGGCCATCAACATGAAGACCACCGTTGTCACGTCGGTGCCGGTGCACTACCTCGGCTCTGCCGAGGGCGAGAAGACCGGCGGCGTCATGGTCCACGAGCTTCGCGAGATCAGCATCGAAGCGCTGCCGGGCGATCTGCCCGATAGCATCGAGATCGATGTCACGCCGCTTGAGGTCGGTCATGCGCTGCACGTGAGTGACCTCGTCGCTCCCAAGGGCGTGACGATCCTCGACGACCCCGAGGCCATCGTGTGTGCCGTCATGGCACCGGCCAAGGAAGAGGAAGAGACCGTCACCGAGGAAATCACCGAGCCGGAGCTTGTCGGCAAGGACACCGAGGAAGAGGCGTAGGCTCCCCGAATGTCGATCTTGGTGGTTGGGCTCGGCAACCCGGGACCCGAATATGCGGAAACGCGGCATAACGCGGGGTTCATGGTCATCGACCTGCTCGCCGAGAACCTGCGTGTCTCGTATTGGAAAGAGCAAGCGGGCGCGAAAGTGGCCGTTACGCGGCTTGGCGATGACGATCTCGTCCTCGCCAAGCCGCAGACGTTCATGAACATCTCCGGCAAGGCGGTGGGCAAGCTTGTCGAGATGTACGGAGCGAAAGCATCCGAGGTGATCGTGGTGCATGACGACCTCGATCTGCCCGAAGGCAGTGTCCGCGTGAAGCGCGGGGGCGGCCATGGCGGCCACAACGGGTTACGCTCGCTGACCGAGCAGCTGGGTGGCGGCGACTACATCCGTGTGCGCGTGGGGATCGGACGCCCTCCGGGGCGCCAGGATGCGGCGGACTTCGTGCTTGAACCCATGCGCCGCGATGCCGCCGAGCGTCTCTCGGCGATGATCCCTACAGCCGCACAGGCCGTGCTGCACGTGCTCGAACGCGGCGTGGACAGCGCGATGCAGGAGTACAACGCGAGCTAGCTAGGTAGACCGCTCGCTACTTGAGGTACTTCATCGGGTCGACGGGCGTACCGTTCACGCGCGTCTCGAAGTGCAGATGCGGACCCGTGGAGTAGCCGGTTGAGCCGACCGTGCCGATACGGTCACCCTTGCTCACATGCTGGCCGACGGACACCTTGATGCCGCCGTTCTGCTGATGGCCGTAGAGGGTGACGACACCGTTGCCGTGATCGATCATCACGGTGTTGCCGTACCCGCTTCTAGCGCTGGCCCAGATGACCGTACCGCTTCCGGCTGCAACGATCGCTGCGCCGTCGATGGACTTGGGTGGGCTGATGTTCCGACCGATGTCGATACCGCTGTGGTTCTCCCGTCCATGGAACGGGCAGATGCGCGGACCGAACGGCGACGAGACGCGGTAGAAGCCCGGGACCGGCCACGCCATTTCGCCGGCGTAGTAGCCCGAGCCGTTGCCGTAGAGTTCTCGAGCGATCTTGTCGCTCTCAGCGTCCTCGGCCTCGGCAAGCGCGCGCAACCGGGCGGCTTCTTTCTTGTTGGCCGCGAACAGCGCGGACTTCTGGTCCTGCGCCGCTTTCTGGTCCGCCATCTTCGCGTTCTGCTTGGAGCGAAGGTCCTGGAGACGCTTCTGCTCGGCGGCCGCCTCGGCGCGCTTGGTGGAAACAGCCTCCAGCGACCGCTCCAGGTCGCTCTTCGCCTTATCGAGCTCCACGCGGGCCGTCTTGAGCGCGGCGGCATTCTCCTGGTTCTGGCGCATCATCCGCTGCGCGAGTGATGTGCGCGTGATGAGGTCTTCGATGTTCTTGCTGCCAAGTAGGATCTCCAGGAAGAACATGTCGCCTTGCTTGTACGCTTCCTGCATCTGCGTGGCGAGGTGAGCCTGCTGCGTGTCGTAGTCCGCCTGGTTGGCGTCGATCTGCGCCTGTTTCGCATCGGCCTCAGCACGCAGCTGGTCGACCTCGGCCTGGAGACGGTTGGTGCGCTCGGTGGCTCCCGAGATGTCCGTGGCGAGTGCTGCGAGATCCGCCTCGATGGCATTCATGCGCTCTTCGAGCGAATCGATCTCGGTGGCGAGGGCGGCCGCGGTCTTCTCGGCAGCTGCGGCGGCTGCTCGTGCGTCGGCCGCTGCCTTCTCGTGCGCGAGAAGCTCATCACGCGACACCGCAGACGCAAGGGGTGCGCCGACCATGGTGACGATGATGGCGATGATGATGAGGAGTACGGGAGCGCTTCTACGTCTCATGCTGTGGTTCCTCCGGGGCGGCTTAACTGCCGTGATCTTCTTCCGCCGGAAGGCGCTATCCAGGCAATCCTAGCAGCGATGATGGGTATACTGCAAACATAGGCACTGCCGGAGGAGTGTTACGCAACGGGGAAGGAAGGATGATCAGCATGTCCGATGATTTCCAAGGAGCACCGCCTGCACCCGAAATGCCACCGATGCCGCCGATGGGTGACGCATCTGGTCCGGCAAGCGACAACAGCAAGATCTTTGCCGCTCTCGGCTATGTGATTTGGCCTGTGGCGCTCGTTGCTATCCTGATGGAGCCGTACAAGAACGAGAAGTGGCTCAAGTCCCACGCCGTTCAGGCGCTTGCGCTGAACCTCGCGATCTACGTCCTTTCGGGCGTGACTATGCCGATCTTCGGTCTCGGCGGACTTGTCGCCCTGGCCGGGTTCGTGTACTCGGTAATCCTCGCCATCAAGGCGTACAACGGCGAGAGCCTCGAAGTCCCGGTCATCTACGGCTTCGTGAAGAACTACATCTAGCTTCGTCTATTCGCTGCCATCTTCGGCAAGCGATATACCGGAATCCGCTGGGGCGGGCGCGATATGCGTCCGCCCTTCGCTGTCGATGATGTAGACGCCGATTCCATGTGCCTTCGCGTAGGCGAGCGCCGCGTCCGGACCGCCGACGAAGAGCGCCGTCGACAGGATGTCGCTGTCGGTGCCCGAGATGCGTCCGACCACCGTGAGCGAGCGTGTGCCCCGTGCGGGCGTGCCGGTCTCGGGATCGAGGATGTGGTGGTAGCGGATCCCGTCCACCTCGAAGTACTGCTGGTAGTCGCCCGAAGTCGACAGGGTGGCCTCACCGGTCCACTCGGCGACCAGACGGACGATGTTGGGGTCACGTGGGTCCTCCACGCCGATGCGCCACGGCGTGCCGTCGGGCTTACTGCCGAGTGTGAGTGTCGTGCTGCCCGCGGTGATGAGCGCGCCGCTCACGCTTGCGACTCTCAGCGACTCGCGAGCGGCGTCGAGAGCGAGGCCCTTTGCCGCACCGCCGTAGTCGAGACCGGGTACGGCCGTCGAGCTCGAGATACCGACGAAGCGGAACCGCTCGCCGTCGTGCTCGGGCATCGACGCCGTCATGAGCGCCGCCGAGAGCTCGCCCTCGGTCGGCACGTGGTCCGCGCCTCCAAAATCGTAGAGTCTCACCACGCCGAGCATATATGGCGAGAACGAGCCGCTCACTCCAAGGCGCTCTACCGCCGAGTCGATCAGCAGCGCGTCCGGTGGTAGCCGGTGCCAATCGAACGGATCGGCGTTGATGGCCGCGATGGTGGACGTGGCGCTGTAGGCATCAAGCTCCCGTTCGACCGCTGAGATCGCCGCGTAGGCGTCGTGTGCGGCATTCTCGGCGGCTGCTCGGTCCGCGCCGTACACCTCGATAGTCACGATCGTTCCGAGCGCAAGGCCGCTTACCGTCACCGGCTCGTCCGCGCGAGAGCAACCCGCTGGCGCGAGCAACAGCAGTGCAAGAGCGAGTGCGGTGATCCGGCGTCCCAATCGAGTGCCTCCCGTGCGCGAGAGCAATGCCGCTAGTATACTTGTCCGCACGCTCTTGGAACTTCTCGGAAGGCAGGCACCGCATGTTCCCCATCGTCTATCAACGCCAACTCTCGGACTCGGTCTTCGAGATGGGCGTTCAGGCACCCGCCATAGCGCGCAAAGCGAAAGCCGGACAGTTCCTCATGCTCCGTGTCGACGAGCACGGCGAGCGCATCCCGCTCACCTTCAGCGACTGGTCCGCCGAGGAAGGCTGGATCCGCTTCATCTTCATGCGCGTGGGCAAGACCACGCACCAGCTCTCGCATCTGGTTGCCGGCGACTCGCTCGCCGATGTGGTCGGGCCGCTCGGCGTGCCGACGCACGTGGAGGGCGTTGGGCGCGTCGCGATCGTGGGCGGTGGCGTGGGTGCGGCGGTCGCGTACCCGGTCGCACGTGCCATGGCCGAGGCGGGCAACGAGGTCACGGTCATCCTCGGAGCGCGCAACAAGGAACTGCTCATCCTCGAGGACGAGTTCCGGGCGCTGCCGCTCAAGCAGCTCATCGTCATGACTGACGACGGCTCGGCTGGCGAGAAGGGTCTGGTGACCGCTCCGCTGAAGAGCCTGTGCGAGGCCGGAGCGCTCGATCACAGCATGGCGATCGGCCCGGCGATCATGATGAAGTTCTGCGCGGCGACCACGAAGGAATTCGGTGTGCCGATCACGGTCTCACTCAACCCGATCATGGTGGACGGCACCGGCATGTGCGGCGCGTGCCGCGTCAGCGTGGACGGCCACACCAAGTTCGGCTGCGTGGACGGTCCGGACTTCGACGGGCATGCTGTCGATTTCGAGGAGCTCATGAGCCGCCAGCGCGTCTACTCGGACCTTGAGCGCGAAGCGGACGCCG
This sequence comes from Actinobacteria bacterium HGW-Actinobacteria-1, assembly GCA_002841355.1. GTDB lineage: Bacteria > Actinomycetota > Coriobacteriia > Anaerosomatales > Anaerosomataceae > UBA2286. The sequence continues at coordinate 63,832 of PHFB01000005.1, forward strand.
ACTTCAGTAGGGAGTGCTCATGCCACCGCTAGACGAGACTCCTGCCCAGAAACCCCGCCATAAGCCCTCGCGCGCGCCGCGCACGGCGATGCCCGAGCGCGATGCGCTTGAACGTGCCCGCGACTTCGACGAGGTCTCGCTCGGCTACTCCGAAGAGCAGGCGCTTGCCGAGGCGAACCGCTGCATCCAGTGCAAGAACCCCACGTGCATCGAAGGGTGCCCGGTCAACATCGACATCAAGTCCTTCATCGCTCGCATCATCGACGGCGATTACGCCGGCGGCGTGTCGGTGCTCAAGGAGCGCAATGCACTTCCGGCCGTGTGCGGCCGCGTGTGCCCGCAGGAGGAGCAGTGCGAGGCCTCGTGCGTGCTCGCGCGCAAGGGCGAGCCGATCGCCATCGGGCGCCTCGAGCGCTGGCTCGGCGACTTCGACCTTGCGTGCGATCTGGAGCACCGCTGTGCGCCTGAGGTGGGCGAGCCGACCGGCAAGCGCGTGGCGGTCGTCGGCTCGGGCCCCGCGGGCCTCGCGTGCGCGGGCGAGCTGCGGCGCTTCGGCCATGCGGTCACCATCTTCGAGTCGCTCCACGCGCCCGGTGGCGTTCTCACGTACGGAATCCCGGAGTTCCGGCTCCCCAAAGCGATCGTGCAAGCCGAGATTGAGATGCTCGGCGTCATGGGCGCGGAGCTCGTGACTGACATCGTCGTCGGCGCAACGCACACGCTCGACGAGCTCCTTGCCGAGGAGGGCTTCGACGCCGTCTTCGTCGGCAGCGGTGCGGGGCTGCCGCTCTTCCTCGGCATACCCGGTGAGAATCTGAATGGCGTCTACTCGGCAAACGAGTTCCTCACGCGGGTCAATCTGATGAAGGCGTACGAATTCCCGAGCTACGACACGCCGGTGTGGCGCGGTCGCAAGGTCGCGGTCGTCGGCGGCGGCAACGTCGCGATGGACGCGGCGCGCACCGCTAAGCGCCTTGGTGCCGAGGAGGTCTTCCTGGTCTACCGGCGCTCCGAGGAGGAGATGCCTGCGCGGCGCGAGGAAGTGCACCATGCGAGACAGGAGGGCATCGAGTTCAAGATGCTCTGCTCGCCGCAGGAGATCGTGGGGCATGACGGCTGGGTCACGGGCATGGTTGCCACCCGGATGGAGCTTGGCGAGCCCGACGCAAGCGGCCGGCGCGCGCCCGTGTGCGTGATGGACTCGGATTTCGTCATCGATTGCGACACGGTGATCGTGGCGCTTGGAACGCGCTCTAACCCGCTCATCTCGCAGACGACACCCGATCTTGAGGTGACCTCACGCGGCTACATCGCCACCGACGAGAACGGGGCGACGAACAAGCCCGGCGTGTTCGCTGGTGGAGACATCGTGACCGGCTCGGCCACTGTCATCCTGGCGATGGGGGCGGGCAAGAAGGCCGCGCGCGCGATCGACAGCTGGCTGGGCGGGGCAGCCCGGGGCTAGGCGGCAACCGTCGGACCGTCGGCGTTGTCGGCGGGTGGTGTCCGAGCGGCGTTTGCGGCGACAAGCGGGTGCGCTGCGCCACGCGAAGCGCTTGGATTGCAGACCGACATCACGCCTCGCTGCGGCGTCCAAGACAGTCCTTCGGCAACTCTTGCGCTCCAAGCGGCGTCTAGCGCTCACGAACGGTATTCTCGCCGTTCGTCAGGTATACTATGGTTCTGATATGTCCCTCAGTGCATTTCATGATGAGAAGGACACCGCTGGGAGGCGCGAATGGAAGCGATAAACGTCCTGTGCGTCGATGACGACGTCTCCATCGTCGAGATGATCAAGATGGGCCTCGAGGCCGACGGGATGAACGTTCTCTCGGCGGGTGATGGCGCGGAAGCGCTCGAGGTGCTTCAGGCAGAGCCGGTGGACGTCGTGCTCCTCGACATCATGATGCCGCGAGTGGACGGCTGGATGGCTCTCATGGAGATCCGGAACAACCCGCTCACCGCAGATATCCCGGTCATTATGCTCACCGCCAAGACCCAGGACCTCGCCAAGATCCTGGCGTTCAAGCAGGGCGTGCAGCAGTACGTGACCAAGCCGTTCAACCTCATGGAACTTTCGGCGCGCGTGCGCAGCCTCGTTCGCAACCGACCGCGGCCCCAGGCCGCTGGTGTTGGCAGCGAGACTGACTTTCGCAAGCTCGCTGTTCGCAAGGGTGGTCGCACGGTGCTGCTCAATATCGATGATATCGTGTACATCTCGGCGAAGAACAAGTCCACGTACGTGCACACGTACGAGAATCAGTACCTGGTGGACCTTACGCTCACCGAGTTGGAAGGCAAGCTCTCCAAGGAGAGCTTCGAGCGTGTACACCGCTCGTACATGATCAACCTGAACAAGGTGAAGGAGATCCTGCGCGTCGACGGTGCGTACGTGGTCGTCGTGACCGACCGAGACGAGACGCAGATTCCGGTGGCGCGCCGACAGGTGCGTGACTTCAGGGGATCGGTGGGCATCTGATGCTGCGCCGCAAGTGTGCGGTTCTTGTCATCGTCATGCTCGCCTCGGCACTCCTTCTGCCGACACCTGCGCTTGCCGAGCGAACCCTCGCGCTGTCTACGGGTACGTTCGACTTCAATGTCGCAGCGGGCCAGACGGCGAAGGGCTCCGTTCTTGTCATGAACTCCGGCGACGAGCCGCTTGAGGTGCTCGTCTACGCCGGCAATCAGGTGGTCGACGCCGACGGCACCGTGCGTTTCATCGTTCCGACACCGGGCGGGGGACAGACGCTCGACAATCCGTCGTCCTGGATGCGTCTTGACCTGGGGGAGTCGGTGAAGTCGGCCGGCAACGTGCCCTTCATCGAGCTGGCGGCAGGGCAGCGCTCTCCCGTCGAGTTCGAGTTCACGGTGCCCGACGGCGTGCCGCCCGGAGACTATCAGATCATGCTGTTCTTCGAGATGAGCATGCCTCCGAAGACCCAGGACCAAGCGCAGGCCACGGTCAGCGGCAGGCTCGCCTCGCGAATTCACATTCGTGTTGAAGGCGAGGTCGTGCAGCGCCTGGAGATCAAGCCGTTCTACGTCCGCGGCTTCGTCCTGGGCAGCACGATTCCGTACACGCTGATGCTGCAGAACTCGGGCAACGTCGATTCGGTTGCCAGCGCGAAAGTGACCGTGTCCTCGACCTCGGGTCGAGAGGTGATGAGCTCATCGCTTCTATCCTCGACGACCGTCTACGCGCGGTCGAACACCGAGACCTCCGGAGTGCTCGCGCCGACGGGAACGCTCTTCGGCAAGTACACGGTGAAGGTGGATGTCGAGTACCCGCGGGAAGGAACCTCCACGGTTCCGCCCGAGATCCTGTCCGAGACGCGCACGGTGTGGGCGATACCGCTCTGGTTCGCGATCGGCGTAGTAGTTGTCGTCGGCGGGCTCGCGATCTGGGCTTCGTGGCGCCAGGCTGTGAAGGCCGCCGAGCGCAAAGCGAACGCGCGTCGGGCTACCCGGCGTACGAGACGAACGGATCTTTCCGAGACAAACGGAGATCCGGCTTCGGATCAGTCCAGCGACACCGAGTAGGCGGTCGTCCCGGAGGGCAGCTCGACCGCGGTGCCGGTCGTGCGAGCGCCACTGATCGAGACCACGCCGTGTCCGGTCTCGCACGTGAGCAGCCATGGAGTGTTCGCATAGACCACGACGTGGGCCTCATCCGCTACGGTCACGGAGGCGCACGCGTTCACAGTCGCACTTACCTGCACGGATCCGGACTGGCTCCCCGTCCCACCAAGCGCGGGGGCCGCAATCGCTATCGTCAGCGTGACGGCTGCTGCCAGTGCGGTGATCCTGAACGTCGGCCGTAGCATGGTGATCAACTCCCCGAGGTGGGCCTCTCATCCACACTATCGGGAGTGAACGGTCGGTACATTAGGATAAACGGACGACCGTACCGCTTATCCGACGAATGGAGCCCCTGGTAATCGCTCACAGTCCGCTGACGAACGGATATCGGGCTCTCTGGAGCACAACAAAAGGCCCGCGCCAATGGCGCGGGCCTTGTTGGTGCAGTGCGAGATTACTGGCTGATCGTGTAGAGCACAGAACCGGAGACGTCGGTGCCGGCGTCGACCGTCCAGTCGACCGTACCGGACACGGTGTCAGTCTTGCTCAGGTTGCCGCCCTTGCCCCATGCATCGGTGGTGCCGACGGTGCTCGAAAGCGTGGTGAAGGTGCCCTTGGTGACAGCGGCGGTCAGGAACGCGTCCTTGTTCGACCTGCCCGTGACGGTAACGTCGACGGAGTTCGGGGTCAGCGGATCGATGCCGCCGGACATGACTGCCGTAGCGGGAACCGAGATCTCCATCTGCGGGTTGACGGTCGCGGTAACCGTGACCGAACCGGACGTGGCCGCGCCGGCGTAAGCCACGAGACCGAACACAAGACCCATTACCACTACCGCGATCAACATCGTCCTCTTCATGTCGTTCTCCTTCTTGTTGAATCTTCTCCCCTGAGGGGCTGTCATCCAGTTTCTGTGGCTGCTTTCAGCCTCTGGTATCTCATATCGGGTTCTGCGACACCCCGATGTAGAGCCGGTTGCCGTACGGCGGAATAGTGTGACAGGCGGCACAGGGGTGGGATGAAAGGCGGCTGACCATTAGTGCGTCACGACCGTGTAGACGATCTCTGCCTGGTATGCACCCGGCGTAGTGTCCCAGGGGACGTCGATGGTCACGGTGTCCGTGTAGTTGCTCGTTCCGCCTCCGACACCGAACATGTTCGCGAACGTGCCGCTGAGGCCTATCTGGCCGCTTGCTCCGCTCGTGCTCTTGAGGAGGTCGAACGTCACATTCGACTTGACCTGTACGCCCAGGCCGCTTGCTGAGTAGGGGATACCAGGATTCACGGCACCGAAGTCGATCGTGTTCTCGGAGAGTGTGAGCTCTACCCACGGCGCGCCCGGGACCGCATGGAAGGTCGCTTCTCTCGTGGCGATCGGCATTCCATCCAAGGTCGCCCACGCAACGGTAAGGCGATACGTGCCGTCGTAGAGTAGGTTGCGGTTGGTGACGGACCAGGAGTTCATCGTCAGACCATTCGGGGCGCCCACGTTCAGGCCGCTGACCTGTGACGAGTACCCTGCACCTGATCCGTAGAGCGCCCAGGAGCCGTCAGGTGCAACGTAGGCATCGCCAGCGTCGAAGACGTCGTCGGCGTTCTGGTCCCACCAGATAACGTAGGTCGCCTGTGTGTTCGCCAGAGCAACGAAGCCGCTGTTCTCGAACGTTGCCGATACCGTGATCGTTGAATCGATCGTGTCACCGCCTGATGCGGAGAGTGCTGTCACCGACGCTTTGAATCCAACGTAGAACGGCTCACTCGTGATGGCGACTCCGCTGCTATTGAGCAGCGTGACCGTCCACGTGCCGGTGGGCGCGTTGTTGGCGATGTTGTACGAAGCCTGGGCGATGCCGGCGGTGTCGACATTGACCGGGTTCGAGGTCGTGCTGACGCCGCTTGGATTGGTCCAACGGAACATGACCTGTGAGCCCGAGGACAAGCCCATCCCTCGTGCGTACACGCGATCACCAAGAGCGAACGTATCCTGCGGTGTTCCGAACCCGCTGATGCCGAACGTCACGAGCGAGCTCACCAGTGTGCGGTCGGTGGCGCTGCCTGTGGAGCCGGAGAACGACCCGGTCACAGTAGCGATGTCGACGCTGCCTGCGGCGGCGGCCGACGGCACCGTGACCCGAACGACTATCGTGGCCGAGCCGCCGAATGGAGGGAGCGTCACCGAGGTGATCGGCGTCGATCCGTCCTCGGCATACAGACGCGCTGTCCAGCCGAGCGACGACGTGACCGACAGGTCGACCGTGCGGGTATCGGACCAGCTGTTGGTGACCGTGTGACGGTAGATAACCGACGTTCCAGCGCCCGCGGGTGAGGCATTGTCCGGTGTGATCGTGATCGGCTGGCGTGCCACGGTGGTGTCATAGCCCTTGGTCTTCATGCTTGGCGAGCCGACGACCTGCGCGTTGATGGTGGTGATGTTCTGCGTTCCGATGACGGCTCCGAGTGGGACCTGGACTTTGACCGTGAGTCCGATCGACGCACGCGCTGCTAGCGTCACCTGTGTGACCTGCGTCGTGCCCGAGGCGTCGTACAGATACGTCGGCCAGCCCTTGTCCGAGCTGACGGAGACGTTCACCGTGCGCGTCACGTCGGTGTTGTTCACGACCATGTTGTCGTACGAGATGGTTCCGCCAGGTGCCATCGTTCCCGAGCGGTCCGGAACGACGAGCACGGGGCCAACGGTCGTCAGGTCGGTCGCAGTGCCGCTGACGGCGGTTTCGGTCACGTGCGTCGCTGTAACGGTGAGCGTGTCCTTCACGCCGTCCGCGGCGTTGGCGGGCACGACGAGAGAGACGACGACCTCAAGAGATGCTCCGGGAGCCAGCGTGACCGCATTGATGAGTTGCCCGTTGTCCACGCGGCGAATCTCGGTCGTCCAACCTTTGGAGGAGTGGGCGATCAGGTCGTAGGTGCTCGTGAGGTTGCCCGTGTTGGTGATGGTGTGAGCGTAGGTCACGGTCACTCCGGCCGATGTGCCGGTGCTGCGGTTGGGTGTCACGGTGACCCCGTAGCGGCGGAGGGCGACGAGGTCGGTGTTGTCCTTCGCGCTACCGAGCGTCGAGCTGAACTGCATGATGATCGGGGTACCCGCTGCAACGCCGAGGGCAGCCCAGGTGATCCGACCCTCGAACTGGACGCCGCCGCCCTCGCCGGCACCGTCGATGGCTCCGGCAGGTACTGCGACCTGTGTCGACCAGCTGCCTGCAGGTCTGCCGCTGTCCCCGGGCATCGGATCGCCCATGGCGGCGTTCGCCGGTGCGTACGCGTAGAGCGTGGCACCGCTGTACGAGTTGCCGCCGCTGAGGCCGTAGCGGAGAACGAAGTCGCCTGTTCCAAGTCGGCTGTCGCCGCCCTTGTCGATGAAGACGAGGTACTCGGGCGCGCCACCGCCTGTTGCGGATGCCCGTCGAATGTAGTGGTAGAGGTACGTGGAGTCGTAGGTGGCAGCGACCACAGCGAGATCGATGTTCGAGTTGCTCGCGTCGCCCGTGGGATCGTAGACACAGTTACCGGCATCCTCGAACACCGGCGCCCAATCGGCGAACATTTCGTCGACGGCGATCGTGGTGCTCACGAGTGCGCTTGTGGGAGCCACCGGGACAAGAAGCGCGACCGCCAGTAGAACGCAAAGATACCGAGAGTGGCGATTCTTCCGCCCACTCCCGGCACGCTGGTCCCTCGTGTGCGAGGTATGCGTTCTGGTCAGTGTCATATCCGCTTCCCAGGCGCCCGCGGAGATGTGTTTCCGATCGCGAGGGCCGGCCAGGGTGTCACAATATCGTATATCGGGACGAACACGGCCCCTGACCAGCGGTTTCCGCCGTTCGGCGTCATAGTGTGACGGGCGGCACAATGCCGAGCTGAACGGTGCGTTTATGCGCGACGCTCGCCCTGTCGGCGGCTAGTTCCTCAAGCTCCCAAGCGGCGCCGGCACCCGCCCGCCTCGGCGAACCAGCCGTGTGCCCGCCCAGCCGTTCACGGACATCACGGGCGCGTGTCCGAGCAGTCCGCCGAACGACACGTGGTCGCCGACCCCCTTGCCGGGCACGGGAATCAGCCGCGCCGCGGTGGTCTTCGAGTTGATGACGCCGATGGCGCACGCATCCGAGATGACGGCGGCGATCGTCTCGGCGGGTGTATCGCCGGGGATGGCGATCATGTCGAGGCCCACAGAGCATACCGACATCATCGCTTCGAGCTTCTCAAGCGTGAGGGCACCACACTCGACCGCGCGAACCATGCCCATGTCCTCCGAGACCGGGATGAATGCGCCGGAGAGGCCGCCGATGGAGCTCGTGCCCATCGCGCCACCCTTCTTGACGGCGTCGTTCAGCAGCGCGAGCGCGGTGGTGGTGCCGGGACCGCCACAGCGACCGACACCGATCGCTTCGAGGATCTCGGCGACCGAATCGCCCTCGGCAGGCGTTGGCGCCAGCGACAGGTCGACGATGCCCATCGTCACGCCGAGGCGTCGAGCGGCCTCGCGGGCGACGAGTTCACCGGCACGCGTGATCTTGAAGGACGTCGCCTTGATGGCCTCGGCGACGGCGGTGAGGTCCGCCTCATCGGGAAGCGAGCGCACGACCGCGTTCACGACGCCCGGTCCCGAGATGCCTACGTTCACGACGACATCCGCCTCGCCGGAGCCATGTACGGCGCCAGCCATGAACGGGTTGTCTTCCACCATGTTGCAGAACACGACGAGCTTCGCGCAGCCGAGACCATCGCGGTCCGCGGTCGCCTCGGCGGTGGCTTTGATGGTGTCGGCCATGAGCATGACCGCGTCCATGTTGATGCCCGCGCGCGTGGATGCCACGTTCACCGAGCCGCAGACGCGCTCGGTTGCCGCCAGCGCCGAGGGGAGCGAGTCGATGACGAGCTGGTCGCCCCGGCCGATCCCCTTTTGCACGAGCGCTGAGAACCCTCCGATGAAGTCGACGCCGATCTCGTGCGCGGCGCGATCCATCGCGAGTGCGATTGGCGTGAGGTCGGGGCCCGCGCACGAGGCGATCTCGGCGATGGGCGTGACCGAGATGCGCTTGTTCACGATCGGGATGCCGAATTCGCGCTCGATGCTCTCACAGGTGGGGACGAGGTTCTCGGCAGCGCTCATGAGGCGGTCGTACACCCGGGCGGCGATCGAGGACGCATCGCCTGCCGCGCAGTCTGAGAGCGACACGCCAAGCGTCACGGTACGGATGTCGAGGTTCTGCTGCGTCACCATCGTGACGGTCTCGGCGATCTCCTCGGGACTGATATCAAGCATCTTCAGGCCTCCGGCCTACACGCGGTGCATGAATCGGAACACGTCTTCGCGCTGTAGCGTCACCTGCAGCCCGATCTCCTCGGCAACGGTGGCGAGGCGTGCCTGTACACCCTCGAAGCTTTCCACGTCCTCGTCGACGGTGACGAGCATCGTCATCGAGAACACGCCCGAGAGGATGGTCTGCCTGATGTCCTCGATGTTCGCACCGGCAGCTGCGAGTGCGTTGGAGATTGCGGCGACGATGCCGACGCGGTCTTCACCCAACACCGAGAGGATGGCCTTGGTCTTCATGCGGCACCTCCAGGGAGCGGTCAGAATGTCTTCCCAGGATATACTGAGCACGTTGGCGCCACAAAGCGTTGGCGCGATTGAAGCGGAGGATGCAGTGACGGTACCGATCGTCCCCGTGCGCATCGGCGACGTGGTGCGGCTCAAGAAGCCGCATCCGTGCGGTGCGAATGAGTGGGAAGTGAACAAGCTCGGGATGGACATCGGCCTCACCTGTCTGGGGTGTGGCCGAAAGGTCCGCCTGGAGCGCTACGAGTTCGATCGCCGCTTCCGGGGCTTCGAGTGCCGTGCCGAGGAGACGAGCGAGGGCTAGGAGCCCGAGAGCTGCTCGAGCTTGCCCGGCACAGCCACGCGGTTGAGCTGCAGATGCACGTGGTCGCCACCGTTCTTGGTGTAGCCGCCAAGCTGGATGTCGATCTTGTCGGACATCTTGCGGACGCAGGCGATGCGCGAGGCGCCAGCGGTGACGCGATCCCCCACTGTCACGGACACATCGTCAACATGGATGAGCACGACGTCGACTTCCGGCCAGCCGTCAGGCTTGATGTGTATCTCGTAGTCCGGGTACTTGTTGTAGAGGTTGTACGCGCGAACCTGCAGGACGGTTCCCGTGACCGGGGCGTACACAGTGCTCCCGGGGTTCGCGCCGACGTCGGCTGCCGTATCCGGTTTGCCCGTGCGGTTACTGCGCCACAGCCGGAGGACCGATCCCTGCCAGATGGTCTGCGTCGAGGTTGCGGCGCTGGCAGTCCCACTTACGGATTCGCTCGCGGGGACGGCCTTCACCTTGGCGGCCTGCGCCATATCGGCGTCGGGCGCGAGCGAATCCATTGCGAGCGTCTCCTTACCGGAAGCCTGGTGAAACGCGAGCGCCGTCACGTCTCCGGGGTCGACCGGGAGGCGCAGATTGAGACTGCGGTATGTCGCGAAGATGGGCGTGGGATCGCGCAATGGTTCAGCAGGCGTGCTCGTCTCGGCACTGGCGGAGGCGACGAGATCCCCCTGGTTCGGCTCCTTCATGCGCGCAGCGCGTGTGCCTGCCGCCGAGGCGAGCAGAACCACAGCGATGGCGAGCAGTGTGATGATGGCGAACACAGGTCCAAGATTCCGCTTGCGCGATCGCCGTCGACCGCCCCCGACCGTGAGCCCCGTGTCGCGAACCGGTCCCAGCCGGGATGGAGTCGAGATGCGTCGTGCCGGGGTCCGCTGGCGGATGCGGGGTTCTCTCGGCGTCATGGCGTCACCGTCGCGGTGTTCCCGTCGATGGATACGAGCGTGCTGCGCTTCGCCGAGATGGCCTTCAGGCGGTCGAGGATGACGGTTGCCTCACTGCCGGTGACGAACTCGGGCTTTCCGTGTCCGTCGAGGTAGACCGGCGTCACCTTTACGTCGGTCACGCCATCAGGACCGAGTGCGGCATCCAGCACGAACGCTTCGCCGGTCTTGCGCGAGTAGTGATCGAAGACGAAGTCGCCGAGCGAGTACGCGATAAGCCGGTTCTTGTAGTACTCGACGGCCTGGATGACATGCGGATGGTGGGCGAGCACCATGTCCGCGCCCGCGTCGACCGCCGCCCGCGCGTCACGTACCTGCTCGCCATTGGCGTCATCCTGGTATTCCACGCCCCAGTGGAACGAGACGATCACGTAGTCGTACTTGCCCTTTGCCGAGCGGATCGCGGTCGTCACGGCGTCCATGTTGTTGCGTCCTGCGGCAAGTCCGGCCTTGGAGTCGGTGGCAACGAATCCCGGGGGTAGGATGTGCGAGAAGGCAAGGTAGGCGATCGACGTGCCGTCGCGCTCGATGACCGCTGGCTTCCAGGCCGCGGCGCGGTTCGCTCCCGCGCCGGCGTGAGCGATGCCGCGCGCGTCGAGGGTCGCCACGGTGTCGGCAAGTGCATCGGGGCCGTAGTCGAGCACATGATTGTTCGCAATCGAGAGGAAGTCAAAGCCGGAGGCGACGAGCCCTTCGACCCCGCGAGGGTCGCCTCGGAAGGTCACGTCCTTCGTGGCGTTCATGACGCCGCCGGTGCTGAGCGGGCTCTCCAGGTTGCCGATCGTCACGTCGGCTTGAGAGAGATGCGAGGCGACAGCGGCTAGCGGCGCAGAGCCCCCCGATGAGACCACGAGCGCCTTGACCTGGCGGTCGAAGATCATGTCGCCCACCGCCGATATGGTCAGCGTCGCGGGGCGACCGGCCTGGACCACGGCGAGCAGCGCAGGCGCCGTGAAGGCGGTCGTGTCATCAACAAGAGGTGAGAGCGGTGCGTGCGCAGCGGCTTTGAGAACCGGGGGAGTGGAGAGTGCAGGCCGCGCGATGAAGACGCCGACCGCTGCCAGGGCGGCCACGACCGCGACTGCCGCGGCGATGCCGACGATTGTGCGTCGCCGCCTACGGGCGGCGTTTCGCTGCGCCTGCCTGGCTGCAGCTCTTCCGGTACTGGACGGCGAAGGTTCCATGACTCCTCAGGCGCGTTCGACTCGCGTACGCGAACAAGGTTACAACAGCAGCAACCTTCGCGCCGTTTTGAGCGTTCGTTATGGTGTAACGAACTTGAAACGCGGGCATGGTACAAGGTGTATTCAAGCGTGTTCGGGGGCGCCTCTGGTGATAGAATCGCACGAGCACCGGAGGCATGCTGTAGAGGGTGGGGTACGTGGAGAAGCTCGAGAGTATACTGCGCGCCGAAGATGAGGCGCGCGATGCTGTTCTCGCCGCGCGCGAGCAGGCGCAGCGAATCGTAGCCGAGGCGAGAATCAGAGCCGCCGAGAGCCGCTCGGTGATCGAGACCGAAGCCCGCGAACGCGCGGCCGCTGCGGCGAGCGCAACGCTCGCCCGCGCACAGAAGGAAGCAGCCCGAACTGCTGCTGACGCCGAGGCCAGGCATACCGCGGACCGGGAGCGTGCTGCGTCCCGCCTAGAAGGTGCCGTCACATCCGTGATGGCGGAGCTGGTGGGCTGACCGTGGCTGTCGCCCGGATGCTCAAGGTCACAGCGTTCGTCCATGGCTCCGCCGTGGAGCACGCCGTGGAGGCGCTTCGCGCCGTCGGCGTTCTCGATGTCGTTGCCGACGAGCATGATCTGCCCACGCCGGTCTCCGATCCCGAGCAGCGCCGCATCGAGCAACTCGATGAGTACATCGCCGACGCGCAATTCGTCGTCACGTTCCTTGGGAAGTACCACACGTCCGAGGCGCCGTTCTCGGCGTTCATCAGCGAGAAGATCCATCTGAGTGAATCGGAGTTCGTGGCGCTCAAGCCGGACGTCGCGTTTCGCGAGCTCTATAGGGAGTGCGTCGACCTCAGCGACAGGCTCGCTTCGATGGCGCGGCAACGGCTGCGTCTCGCCAAGCTGATCGAGGACTTGGAGCCATGGCGCGACCTGCATCTGCAGATCAGCGGATGGAAGGGCACCGAGAACGTCGTCCTGTTCACTGGAACGGTTCCCGCGAACGAGGGCCCGGCGATCCGGCAGCGTCTGCGTGATGACGTGGCCGAGGTCAGCGTCGAGGAGCTTGGCGCCGTCGGGTCGCGTGCCGCATGGGTCGTGATGGCTCACCGCGATCGCCTCGACGAGGTCCGGGCGACACTCAACCTCACGAACTTCGCCGAAGTCGCATTCCCGGAGCTCTCGGATTACCCCGCCGAGGAGATCGCGCTTGCGCGTGCCGAGATCGAGCACATCGATGAGGAGCGCGAGCGGCTCTTGGAGCGCGCGAACGCGCTGTCCGCCGAGCAGTATCACCGCTCGGTCTCGCTGGCCGAATCGCTTGGCTCGGCACGGGACGTCGTTGCGGTGCGCGATCAATTCGGGGCGACTGAGCGCACCGTCCTCATCGAGGGATGGGTGCCCGAGAAGAAGCGTCCGGCTCTGGAGGAGGCACTCGGCTCATTCGACGGGCTCGTCGACTTCACGTTCAGGGACGCAGGTCCCGACGATCGCCCGCCGGTGGAGCTGGAGAACCCTCGCTGGCTCAAGCCGCTGGAGACGCTGACCGACCTGTATGGTCGCCCGCAGTACGTTGAGATGGATCCGACGCCGCTCATCGCGCCGTTCTTCCTGTTATTCTTCGGCATCTGCATCGGCGACGTTGGCTACGGCCTGATGCTCATCACGGGTGCGTATCTCATCAAGAACAGGCTCGATGTCGCTCCGGGTGTGAAGCGGTTCATGGATCTGCTCATGATGGGCGGCGTGAGCTCGATGATCATCGGCGTGCTCACGGGCTCGTACTTCGCGATCGACCAGGCTCAGCTGCCAGCGTTCTTGCGGTCGCTTTCGCTCATCAACCCGATGGAGGACCTCACGACCTTCCTCGTGATCATGGTCGTGCTCGGCGTCGTGCAGGTGTTCTTTGGCGTGCTGGTGGCGGCATACGATGCGGCGAAACGTGGCGATGCTTCCTCGGCAGTGAACGACCAGATCTCCACCATCGTGCTGGCCATAGCGCTTGCCGTGGCCTTCACGGTACCGGTGGCGTCACTTCCTGCGATCGTACTGGGGCTCGGGGTCGTCATGCTCATGAAGGGGCACGCGCTTGAGGCCGCCCTTTCCGGCGATGACATGCCGGGATGGGAGCGTGCAGCAGGTGGCGCCTGGATCGCGCTCTTGTGCGGCTGGCTGCTCTCGGTCGCCTTCCATGGGCCGTCGATCATCGGCTGGGTACTGCTTGGCGGGTCGGTCGTGGGCTTGTTCGCGTCCAAGGGCGTCCGACGCTCGATCGTGGCACTGCTCGGGGGCGCGTATGCCGTCTACGGCATGACCGGATTCCTGAGCGACATCCTCTCGTACAGCCGTCTGGCGGCGCTCGGTCTTTCGGGCATGCTCGTCGGTAGCGTCTTCAACCTGCTCGCCGGTCTTGTATGGAGCGGCTCGGCGGGACTGTTCGCCAAAGGTGGTTTCTCGCTCGTGGGTGGCGTGCTCGTCATCGTGTTCGCGAGTCTGATATTCGTCGTCGGTCACGTCTTCAACGTCGTGATCAACCTGCTTGGCGCATTCGTTCATCCGGCGCGTCTGCAGTTCGTGGAGTTCTTCAGCAAGTTCTACGAAGGCGGCGGCCGGAACTACTCACCGTTCGGCTACCGGACCAAGGCTTTGGTGCTGCACGCACAGGGTGTGCAGCAGGAAGGAGGCACGGAATCGTGAAAGACCTCTTCTGGGGTATGGCAGGAGCCGACTGGGCGCTTCTGGGAGGCGGCATCGCCGCGATTCTCGGCGGCATCGGCTCGGCCATCGGCATCACGGCGGCGAGTTCCGCTATTGCGGGTATCGTCTCCGAGGATGGCGAGAAGTTCGGCAAGCTGCTCCCGCTCGCGGCAATGCCGGGCACGCAGGGCATCTACGGGTTCATCGCCGCAGTTCTCGTTCTCATCTTCTTCAACCTTCTGAGCGGCGAGATCAACATCCCGGCCGCCATCGGGTTCAAGATCTTCCTGGCATGCATGCCGGTCTCGTTCCTGTGCCTCGTGAGCGCGATCTACCAGGGGCTCACGGCCGCGGCAGCAGCAGGCATCGTCGCACGTCGCAGCGAGGACTCGGGTAAGGCGCTCATCTTCCCGGCGCTCGTTGAGACGTACGCCGTGCTCGCACTCATCGTGACGATCCTCATGCTCACGGTGCTGCAGACCGCACTCACGAAGATGTAGCCGGGAGTCCCCGTGGCTCTGTCAGACATCATCGAACGCATAGCACGTGACGCCGGGCAGGAGGCGGACGCGATCATTGCCGCCGCCAATGCCGAGGCGGAGCGCATCGTGGCAACCGCGACCGCACAGGCGACCGAGTCGGCGACGCGTCTCGAGCGCGATGCCGCGCGAGATGCAGAGCGAGACGCCGAGACCCTCCTCGCCGGAGCGCGCCTGCGTGCGCGTGACGCCGAGGTCGCGGCGCGCGGCGAACTCGTCGAGCGGGCGCTCGGCATGCTTGAGGAGCGGATCGTCGGACTGCCGGACGACGCGTACACGTCCTTCATCGCCGGTGCTGTCGTCGACGCCGCTGCCGGTGGCGAGGCGGTCAGGATCGCGGCAGCCGACAACAAGCGGCTTGCGGGCCTCGAAGCTGCAGTGACGTTGGTCGCGCGCGAGCGTGGCCGCGAGCTGGCACTTCGCTTCGACCCGGAAGCGGCCGATGTCGCGCACGGCGTGGTGCTCATCGGCGACCGCTCGCAGAACGACCTTTCAGTCGCCGGACTCATCTCGGCGCAGCGTGAGTCGCTCGTCATGAAGCTTGCAGCGACGCTCTTCGCTGAAGGGAAGGACGGCTCGTGAGAGTCCCGCTCTTCAAAACGGTCTACGACGCCGTCTACTACGGGTTCGCGGTCGGGAAGGTCCGCGTGCTCGAGACGCGCATCTTCGGCGGCGGTACCTACGAACGTCTCGTGGACGCCCCCACTTTCGCCGAGCAGAAGCGGATTCTCTCGGACACCGTCTACGGGCGGTATCTGGAGAATGCCGAGAACGCGGATGACGTCGAGGTGGGGCTGGAGACGGCGCTCGACGACTTCTATCGCTTCCTTGCCGAGGCGAACCTGCCCGAGCCGGTCGTCCGCTTCTTCCGGGTGCGCTATGACTACGCGAACCTGCGTGCCGTGCTCAAGGCGCGCGCACTAGGTGCCCCGATCGAAGGCATGATCGTGGGACTCGGCATCGTTCCGGTGACCGCGTTCGAAGGCCCGGTCGAACGGCTGCCGGAGTATCTGGCACAGGTTGCGGCCTCCCTCCTGGATGAGGACGGCCGTATCGCCGAAGTGGACGCGATCGACGCCGCGGTCGAGCAAGCGGCGTTCGCCGATCTCGTGGAGACGGCCCGTTCATCGAAGAGCCGCGCACTGAAGGATCTCGCTCGCCTCATGGTCGATGTCGCCAACGCTCGTGCGGCTATCCGTGCCCGTCGCAAGAACCGTCCGGCGTCCGATCTGGCCGAAGGGCTGCTCAAGGGCGGCACGCTTCGCATCCGCGAGGTCGAGAAGATCTACACGCTTCCGTTCGCGGAGTTCGTTGACGCGCTTGCGGCGATGCCCACGCTTCGCGGTGTGGACGCCGATGCGCTCGCCGACCCCTCGGCGCTCGACGTCGTGCTCGACAACATGATCTCGCACTTCCTGCGCCAGGCCCGGGCCGTGCAGTTCGGTCCCGAGCCGGTCATCGCATACGTGATGGCGCGAGAAGCCGAGGTGACCGCCGTGCGGACGCTTCTCATCGGGCGGCTTGCCGGACTTGACCGCGACGCGCTGCGCAGCAGGCTGCGCGAGCTGTACGTGTAGGGGATGCAGATGGCCCAAATCGCGATAGTAGGGGACAGCACGAGCGTTGCGGGATTCCGCCCGCTCGGTTTCGCCGTGTTCCCCGTGGAGCGCGCCGAAGACGCCCGCGAGCTCTGGAACGAGCTTGCCGGCGGCGAATACGGCGTCGTGTTCGTGACCGAGCCTGTGTACTCGGCGGTGGAAGACCTCGTCGCCGAGGTGCTCGACCGGCCGGTTCCCGCCGTGACGATCATCCCCGGTGCGGGGAGCTCGGGCGGCGTTGGCGGAGCGAAGATCAACCGCGCGATTGAGCGCGCACTCGGTACCAGCATGTTGATCCGGGAAGAGGAAGAGTAGATGGAGCAGGGCAAGATCGTTAAAGTCGCCGGTCCCCTCGTGGTGGCCGAAGGTCTCATCGAGTCCAAGATGTACGACCTCGTGCGCGTTGGCGCCGAGGGACTCATGGGCGAGATCATCGAGATGCGCGGAGACCGCGCCTCGATCCAGGTATACGAGGAGACCGAGGGCCTCGGCCCGGGCGACCCCGTTGACGCGACCGGCGCGCCGCTTTCGGTGGAGCTTGGTCCCGGCATGCTGGAGTCCGTCTACGACGGCGTGCAGCGACCGCTCGACGTGCTCGAGCGCATGGCCGGCGCGTTCCTCGCGCGCGGCGTCACCGCACCCGGGCTCGACCGCGAGAAGCTGTGGGAGTTCACGCCGACCGTCTCGGCGGGGCAGCGCGTGACCGGTGGCGACATCATCGGCACCGTGCAGGAGAACGTCGTCATCGAGCATCGCATCATGGTGCCGCCGAGCGTCTCGGGCACGATCGCCGACATCGCTCCGGGCGCGTTCACCGTCACCGACGCGGTCGGCCACCTCAAGACCGACGCCGGCGAGACCGTCGCACTCACGATGATGCAGGTGTGGCCGGTCCGCATGGCCCGGCCGTACGCGCGTCGTCTCTCGGCGTCCGAGCCGCTTACCACCGGCACGCGCGTCATCGACACGTTCTTCCCGATCGTGAAGGGCGGCGTGGCGTGCATCCCGGGACCGTTCGGTGCCGGCAAGACCGTCACGCAGCATCAGATCGCCAAGTGGAGTAACGCCGAGGTCGTCATCTTCATCGGCTGCGGAGAGCGCGGCAACGAGATGACCGACGTCCTCATGGAGTTCCCCGAGCTTGTCGACCCGTACTCCGGCGAGCCGCTCATGAAGCGTACCGTTCTTGTCGCCAACACCTCGAACATGCCGGTCGCCGCACGCGAGGCGTCCGTCTACACCGGCATCACCATGGCCGAGTACTTCCGAGACATGGGGTACAACGTCGTCCTGCAGGCCGACTCCACCAGCCGTTGGGCCGAGGCGATGCGCGAGATCTCGGGCCGCCTCGAGGAGATGCCCGGCGACGAAGGGTTCCCGGCGTATCTCGGCACGAAGCTGGCGGCGTTCTACGAGCGCGCTGGCAAGGTCGAGTGCCTCGGCGTTGATGGCGAGACGCGCACCGGATCGGTCTCGGTCGTGGGTTCCGTGTCGCCTCCCGGTGGAGACCTCTCCGAGCCGGTCGTGCAGAACACGCTCCGCGTCGTGAAGGTCTTCTGGGCGCTGCAGGACCAGCTGGCGTTCCAGCGTCACTTCCCGGCTATCGATTGGCTCACGAGCTACTCGCTCTACCTCGATAAGGTCGCTCCGTTCTGGAAGACCGAGGTCTCCGAGGAATACCGCGGACGCCGCGACCAGTGCATGGCGATCCTCCAGCGCGAGAACGAGCTTGCCGAGATCGTGCGCCTTGTCGGGCTCGAGGCGCTCTCTCCCGAGGAGCAGATCCTCATGGAGACCGCCAAGAGCATCCGCGAGGACTTCTTGCAGCAGAACGCGTTCCGCGACGACGACCAGTTCAGCTCGCTCAAAGAGCAGGACCTGCTCCTCAAGACGATCCTGCTCTTCCACGAGCGCGCGATCGAAGCGCATGCGGCAGGTGCCGCACTCAAGGACATCTTCGTGGCGCCGGTGCGCGAGCGCATCACCCGCGCGAAGTACCTCGGGCCGGAAGACATCGACCAGTACGAGTCGATCGCCTCGGATATCGAGACACAGCTGGTTGGTGGTGGCACCGACGAAGACGCGCGTGCCGTGTACGCGGGAGGTGAGCGGTAATGCGCGAGTACATGACCACCCGCGATATCGTCGGGCCGCTGCTGCTCATCGAGAGCGTCACTGATGTCACGTACGGCGAGCTCGTTGAGCTGGAGTACCCTGACGGCACCAAGAGCCTCGGCAACGTGCTCGAGGTGAACGGCGACGTCGCGCTCGTGCAGGCGTTCGAGGGCACGCGTGGGTCGAACCCGTCGGGCACGAAAGCGAAGTTCCTCGGCCGTTCGCTCGAGCTTGGCGTGTCGCGCGACATGCTCGGCCGCGTGTTCGACGGCCTCGGCCGCCCGAACGACGGCGGACCCGAGATCATCCCCGACAAGCGCCTCTCGATCTACGGCTCGCCGATCAACCCGACGGCGCGTGACTTCCCCGATGACTTCATCCAGACGGGTGTCTCGGCAATCGACGGGCTTAACCCGCTCGTGCGCGGCCAGAAGCTGCCGATCTTCTCGGGCAGCGGTCTGCCGCATAACGAGCTTGCCGCGCAGATCGCTCGCCAGGCGGCCGTGCTCGCGCGCAGCGCGCAGGCCGACGCCGTGGGCGAGAAGCTCGAGGGCGAGTTCGCGGTCGTGTTCGCCGCGATGGGCATCACGTTCGAGGACGCCGACTTCTTCACACAGGAGTTCCGCACTACCTCGGCCATCGAGCGCGCGGTGCTCTTCCTGAACCTCGCCGACGATCCGGCCGTCGAGCGCATCGCGACCCCGCGCATGGCACTCACCGCCGCCGAGTACCTCGCGTACGAGTGCGACATGCACGTGCTCGTCATCCTCACGGACATGACGTACTACTGCGAGGCGCTGCGCGAAGTCTCAGCGGCTCGCAAGGAAGTCCCCGGTCGCCGGGGGTACCCGGGGTACCTCTATACCGACCTCGCCACCATCTACGAGCGCGCGGGTCGCGTGAAGGGCCGCGCCGGCTCCATCACGCAGGTGCCGATCCTCTCGATGCCCGACGACGACAAGACGCATCCGATCCCCGACCTCACCGGCTACATCACCGAGGGCCAGATCATCCTCGACCGCAACCTGCACCGCCGGGGCATCTATCCGCCGGTCGCCGTGCTGCCGTCGCTCTCGCGCCTCAAGCAGAAGGGCATCGGCCCGGGCAAGACGCGCGAGGACCACGCGGACCTCTCCAACCAGCTCTTCGGCGCATATGCGCGCGGTCTGCAGGCCAAGGAACTCGCCGTCATTCTCGGTGAGGCTGCGCTCTCGGACACCGACAAGGCGTTCGTCGCCTTCGCTGACGCGTTCGAGGACCGCTTCATCCGCCAGGGCAAGCACGAGGAGCGTTCGGTTGCCGAGACGCTCGCGCTTGGCTGGGAGCTCGTGGCGCTCCTGCCGCGCGCGGAACTCAAGCGCATCAAGGACGAGTACGTGGCGAAGTACCTGCCGGCGGAGACGGAGGCCTAGGTGTTCGGTCCCGGGCTGCGTATAGGCATGGCGATCGTCCTCGGGCTGTTCTTCTGCGCGCTGGTCGCGTTCAACCTTTACAGCATGCGAATCTACGCCAAGGCGGGCGCCCAGGGCGTCAGCGCCGCACGGGTGATACGCATCATCAACGCGATCCTGCTCGTGGTGGCGCTCGGTCTGGTCATCTGGGCGATGGTGCGGTGATGACGCGATGACGAAGATGCGGGTCAACCCGAACCGGATGGAGCTGCTCAAGCTCAAGCGTCGTGGCGACGTCGCGAAGCGTGGCCACAAGCTGCTCAAGGACAAGTTCGACGAGCTTCTCAAGGAGTTCATCGCGCGTATCTCGGCGAACCGGAAGCTGCGCGCCGAGGTCGAGAGCCGTCTCATGGGCGCGTATGGCCTGCTCGCTGTTGCACGGGCCGAGGCCGGCAAGGCGAACCTCACGCAGGCGCTGCTCTCGGGCGCACCGGAGGAGATGCTTGAGGCCAGCGAGCGCAGGGTCATGAGCGTGCGCGTGCCCGAGTTCGTACTGGGCGCGATTCCCGAACCAGGCGGCTACTCGCTCGCCACGATGCCGGCAGTGCTGGACGGGGCGCTCGACGCCCTGGCGGATGTGGTGCCGATGATGATCGAACTCGCGGAACGCGAGAAGGCGATCGAGCTCCTTGCCGCCGAGATCGAGCGTACCCGCCGTCGCGTGAACGCGCTCGAGTACGTGCTGATGCCGTCGATCGCCGAGACCATCAAGGACATTCAGATGAAGCTCGACGAAGCCGAGCGCGGCAACCTCACGCGTCTTATGAAGGTGAAGGACATCATCGCTGCCCAGGAAGCCGCTGGCGAGCGGTAGGGTGCGGATCGGACGCTAAAGTCCTGCGCTGAGCTGCCCGATAAAGGAATTGTCAGGATTGACCATCGCGTCGCTCCTGGCACGCGAACCGCTCGCGGCCGATGCCCCTCGACCGTGTGCGGAGAGCTTTCGCAAGGCCCTGGCGTGTGAACGACGCCGGGGCCTCGCGGTTTCTTCATCGACCGCGGGGCGCGGCACTTCTCAAGATGCACTATACGGCGTCTCAAGTTGTGTTAATAATGACCTTGACCGCAGCGATGGCGGGCTACGGTAGCACACGGATTCATGCGAAGAGGGGGCTGTATGTCCGCACACCGAAGGTTCTTGGTGTTCGCAATCGCGCTCGTTGCGGTTCTCGGGCTTGTCGGCTGTGGCGAGGGAGTGACGGCGAAGGCCGACTACACCTTTGAAGCCGGCAACGGATTCGAGCAGTCCGTCGATCTGCGCGGCGTTGCGCTCGACGACGCACAAGTCTCGGAGCTGAAGAACGCCGGCTGGAAGGTGAAGCAGAGCTCCTCGGGCTTCACCGCGCAGCGCGCGTTCACCGACGCCGCGGAGTACTCCAAACCCGCGGGCGTGCTGTTCGGAGTCCTCGACGAGTCGTTCATCCGGGATGCGGGATACGACCCTGGCACGAAGACCGAGGTCACGGTGCGCCACACGGTGACCGACATGATCCTGGTCGAGCGGCACGAGGTCGAGATCAACATGCCGGTCCTTGATCTGTCGCCTACCGAGTGCCCCGAGTGCAACGGGCAGGGCTACTCGGATTGCCCTGACTGCACGGGCGGAACCCAGATCTGCAGCTCGTGCAACGGAACCGGCGGGTACGACGGCTGGTACGGCTGGAGCGAGTGCTACTACTGCGACGGCAGCGGTGAGGTCTCGTGCGACACCTGTGGCGGCAGTGGGACGATCGACTGCTACGACTGCGACGGCACCGGCGATGCACCGGAATGGATCCAGACGGCGTACGAAGACGGGATCTCGAGCTCCAAGCTCGATGTTGCGGTGAATATGCCGGGCATCACCGTCAAGGACGCCGAGACGGGTTCGAGTCCCTGGAAGCTCAAGGGCGCGGACATAGAGTCCGTCGAGACGTTCACGGCTACGTCATTCGTCGTCAACTGGCTGTACGCGGGGATTGCGGCGGCCGTGCTGCTGCTGATACTCGTCCTTATCGTGTGGTTGATCATCCGCAAGGTGAAGAAGGCCTTCAGCAAGCCGAAGGTGGCTCCCGTGGTTGCCGCATCCGTGGCCGTGACGGAGTCACCTGCTACCGCACCGGTAGCCTCGGCGGCGGCTTGCTCGGCGTGCGGCGCTGCTCTGACGGTCGGCGCCAGGTTCTGCCGCGCGTGCGGCGCACAGGTAGGGAACGGAGAATCCTGATGGGTATCGTCGACAAGCTGAACGAGACGTTCAACAAGGGCGTCAGCGAGACCGAGCGCATGCTTGAGGTGGGGAAGCTCAAGACGAAGATCTCGACGCTCGGCAAGAACCGCAACGAGTTGCTCACCGCCCTCGGCGCCGTTGCCTACGATCAGTTCCGCCGCGGCGTGGACGATCCGACAGCGTTCGCCGAACTCGGCGAGAAGATACGCGGCATCGAGCTCGAGATCGCGCAAACCCAGGCACGGCTCGTGGAGCTTGAGTCGTCCCAGGATGCCGGTAGGGTTGTATGTCCGGTGTGCGCCGCCCCGAACGCATCGGGTGCGGCATTCTGCGTCAAGTGCGGCACAGCCCTCCCGAAGCCCGAGGCGAAATCGACGTGCGCCTCGTGTGGCGCCCAGATGCCCGCAGACGGCAAGTTCTGTACGCGGTGTGGCACGCCGGTCACGGCACCGGCTGAAGGTTCCGTCTCGGCTCCTGAGGTCGAGAACCCGAAAGGAGACCAGGAATGAGCTTCTGTCCATCATGTGGCGCCTCGAATGCCGACGGCGCGAAATTCTGCGAGAAGTGCGGCGCCGGAATCGCTGCCGATGTACCGGTTGCGCCTCCGGTCGCTCCGCCTGTCGTTCCCGGGCCGGGTACGCCTCCAGTAAACCCGCCGGTCAAGCTTCCCGCTGGTCTCGATGTGGCGAAGATCATCATCGCGGCGGTCGTTGTCGTGTTCCTACTGGTGGCATACCTCATCTTCCTCAAGCCGATGAGCGTTCCGGACTACGAGGACAAGGCCGATGAGTACAGCGTCCAGATCAGCGACGCCACGAATGACATGGACTCGGCGCTGTCGGACTACTACAGCTACGATGGCGACTCGAGCGACAAGGTCGACGCAGGGGACATCGATGACCTGCAGAGCGTCTTCGATGACTCCAAGAAGCTAGCCAAGGATGCTGCGGGCAAGATCAAGGGCCTCCGTCCGCCGAAGGAGTACAAGGCGGCCGATGGTCGGCTGAACGAGTGGGCATCCTACTACGGCTCCGACTACTGGGATGCCGTGGCGGATCTCATCAAGTCCGCCGATGGTCGCACCTACGAGCGCTTCTCGAACAGCATCTCAGACTTCTACGACAAGACGTCCAGGGATGCGAGCCGTGCGAATCGTGCCATGAGCCGGGCTTCCGAGGATCTTGGCTTGAGCTGGGGATACGGCGAGTAGCAATCATGCATGGGGCCCGGTGATGAGCCGGGCCCCTTCTGTTCTTGGGAGGGATTCGACGATGAAGTACTGCGCTCAGTGCGGTGCCCCGAACGCCGATGAAGCTAAGTTCTGCGACAAGTGTGGGAACGCGTGGGCCGCGACTCCGGTCGCACCCGCACCTGCACCTGCACCCGCACCCGCACCGTTTGCTGCGCCCATGCCCGGCGTTGCTCCGGTACCTGCTCCGCCTGCCCGCAAGGGAATCCACCCAGCCATCTTCATCGTCATCGGCGCGATGCTGCTCGTCATGCTGGGCGCGTGCGGCATCGGCTGGCTCATCTTCATGCAGCCGATGGATGTGGCGACCTACGAGGACCAGGTGACCGAAGATGTGATCGCCACATCGGAAGCCGTGACCGTCATGGGCGAGACATTCAATGACATCGACGCCGACTACGATGAGCCGATCGGCGAAGAGAACCTGGCGATGCTGCAGGACGCGGTTGCCGAGGGCATCGATGGCGTCAAGGCGGCGAGGGACGACCTCGACGGCATGCGACCGCCGAAGGAGTACGAGCGGGCGCATGAGCGTCTCGTCTCCAGCTACGACGGCATGCTCGAGGGTCTCGCCGTGCTGGACGACATGATGGGCCAGATCACCGCCGACGACACCAGCAACACGCTTTCGGAGAAGTTCGCCAACGAGACCGATGAGTTTTCGGGCAAGCTTGAGAAGGCCTCGGCCGACATGCAGAAGGCCCTCGAGGACATGGGATTGTACGACTCGCTCAGCGACGAACTGTCGAACATGTTCTAGGACACGAGAGGGCGGGTGTATTGCATGTTCTGTCGCGATTGCGGCAAGCAGCTGGCCGAGGGCGCTCAGTTTTGCGACGGGTGCGGTGCGCGGCAGCAAACACCACAGATGCAGCAGCCGGTCGCTGCGACGCGCTCGCGCGTGAATGTGACGGTGATTGCCGTGGTGGCGGTTGCAGTGCTGCTCGTTGCCGGGGCGGGCTGGGCCGTCTTCTTGCGTCCGGCGAACGCATCGGACTATGAGAACCAGGTGTCGGATGCTGTCGGGGGCGTCCTCGACGTGCCTGTCGACATCGCGATGACGCTCACCGAGGTCGCTGGCAGCTCCAGCGCCCCTATGGGCGACGGTGATATCTCGGCGCTGCGAACGACGGTCGACGCGAGCGCCAAGACGATCGCAGATGCGCGCGACAAGATCGATGCGCTCCGGCCGCCGGACGAGTACAAGCGCGCCCACGAGGATGCGCTGGCGGCCCTGGACGAGCTGAGCGCGGTGGCGAAGGGCTACCTGCGAATCGTCGAGCGCATCGATCCAGGGGACACGCAGGGCGATGTCTCGAGTGAATTCGGTGATGAGTTCTACGCGGGCGCACAGGACGCGTCGCGCGCGTACAGCGATTTGAACGGAGCACTCGACGAGATGGGCCTCGACGGCATCGATGTCGAGCAGTTGATCGACGGGAATCTCTACTGACGCAACAAGGGGGAAGCGCGGATGTTCTGTCGTTCGTGTGGGAAACAGCTGAATGATGACGCGGTCTTCTGCAATGGCTGTGGACTTCAGCTGAAGGTGCCGGAGGGTGCCGACGTCACTGCGCCCATGCCGCGCATCGGCGGCGGTGATGCGCCGCTCCCCGGACCGAAGCGCTCCAACGTTGGCCTCATCGTGACGCTGGCGATCGTGGGCGTGCTCGTGGTCGGCGGCGCGGTTGCCGCCGGTCTGTACTTCACGGGTGCGTTCGACAAAGCGGGTGCGACGACGTCGCGCACGGATGAGGGCACCACATCGCGCGACAAGAAGGCGTCTGCCGACAAAGAAGCTGATGCTGCCGACGACGCGACTGCCGATACCGGTGATACCACCGCGCTCAGCGACGACGCGTCCTACGATGTGATCGTCGAGTATTACCTGAAGCTCAGCGACATGGCCGTCCAGGTGGGCAAAGCGAACAGTGACGGTACCTACGGCGGGACCGGTTTCGCGTACACAGAATTCAATCCCAGAATCGGTTCGGCGGACCTCGGCGTGCGTCAGACGCTGGTCGCTAAGTGCCAGGAGATGCTCGACACCGTGTCCGGTCAGAAGCAGGGGCTCGATGAGTCTCAAGTCTCGGCGGCCTACCAGCCTCAGAAGGCGACGCTTCTCACCCTGTACGGGCTGCTCGAGAAGCGCATGAACGCCATGCTCGGTGCCGCAAAGGCCGCGGTCGACGACCCTTCGGAGTCCTCATGGCGACCGATACTCTCGCCGGCAAGCACCGATTCGCGCGAGCAGTTCGAAGCCCTGTACCCCAGCGCAGAGCCGGTTCGGCAGTAGCGTGAGGGCCGATCGCCGCACGCCGAGGGCGCCCGATCACCGCAGACGACGCGGTCGCGGGAGGTCGGTACCGTTCGTGTTGCTCGGCGTGGTCCTTCTCGTCGGACTCGCGGCGGGCGGCTTCGTGTTGTCGCGGCCAGTCGCGCTCGTGCCGGCGTCTGCGAGCGCGGGCATTGGCCTGGAGGGCGGATCACCAGCGCATGTGGCCGCGGTCCATGCGGTCGCGAACGCCGCACCCGAGCGTCGCACCACCATCATCGCGTGGCAGCCATCGCATCAGGCCGATACTGGCGCGGACTGGAAAGAGTACGTGATCTGCGGCGACATCGTAGACCGCGTTATTGCGCTGCTGCCGGAATTCACGCACGTGAAAGCGTGGGAGACCGGCATGGGCCTCTCGGGCTCGAACGGCTATCGCCCGCAGCCCAAGAACGCCCCCGCGTTCGACTCCGAGGTCTCGCAGGCGAATAGTGCCAACGCGGCCGTGTTCATCTCGGTGCATAACGACGGGGGAGCGCCAAGCGGCATTCTCGGCATGTGTATGCCGGGCGACGCGACGAGCCGAGCCCTTGCCGAGCGGCTGAAGGCCGCGCTCGTCTTGGCGACGAAGCTACCGGACCGCGGGATTCGCGAGGAGCGGCTCTACAGCCTTGAGCCGGAGCGGAACAAGGCGGGGACGCGGCTTCTACTGGAGATCGGCGACAACAAGGCCGACCGGGCCTTTCTGCTCGATGAAGCCAACCGACAGGCCATCGCCGTGGCGCTGGCCGACTCGCTCAGGGAGAGTGACCTGCCGTGAGTGCTCGCAAAGACCCGCCGTCCGCACGCTTCTGCGAACAGTGCGGAGCGCAGCTTGAGGCTGGCGCGCTCTTCTGCACCGCGTGCGGCGCCAAAGTAGCCGTGCCCGAGCAGCCCGCGGCCGTCCCCGTTCCCGTTGCCGAGCAGCCTGCCGTCGCGCCCAAGGCACCACGCAAGCCAGGCGCGTGGGCGCGCGGTGCGCGTATCGGGCTCGCATGGCTGCTCGCCGCGGTGGTGTGCGCGGGCATCGGCCTGTGGCCGCAGTACGCATCACGACTGCCCGGGATGACGCGGGCCGCCGATCGCGCGACCGCCTCGGCATGGCTGTCCGAGGGACCCGCAGACCCGGTCGTGTTCACGAAGCGCCCCGTGTGGGCCACGCCCGCCGCACTCAAGGCCGATCCCGACGTCTATCAGCAGCGCATCGTGCTACTTGCGGGTGAGCCGGTCTCGACTGGCATCGAAGGCGGGCTTGCGGTGGCGGCATTCGAGGCCGATGGCGAGAGGATCGTCGTCGGGTATCCGGGTGGCGGGCAGGTCTTCGCGAAAGGCCGCGCGGTGAGCATTGCGGGCGTGCTTGCGCCCACCGGCGACGAGCTGCTTGCGCTGGCGGTCTCGCCCGGTGTCCCCGGCGACAAGGGCCGCAACCGCGACCTGGCCACGCTCACGCTCGTTGCGGCGGCCGCATTCGCACTCGCAGCCGTTTTCGTACGCGTGCGTCGCTCGCGGAATCGGCGTGCACTGACGGCGGCGGTCGTGGCGGCAGGGCTGATCGCGACGACGCTGCTCGGCGGATGCGAGATCGTGATACGCACCGAGGTGAACCGGGACGGCTCAGGCACCGTGAACACGCGCGTCGTCACCGGCGAAGAATCCATGACCGAGATGATGGGGCTGCCGAACGCCGAGCCGTTCATCGAGTCGTGGATCGCATCGCAGGAGCGGCTGGGTCTGAAGGTCGAGCGCACGACGAACCAGCTCAAGGTCGACCGAACCTTCGCAACCCTGGAGGACTTCGGCGCCACGAGCGGAGCGGTCGGGACGAGCTGGTCTCGGCTGGGCGCCGTGGACCTGCCCGACGGGCGGCACGTCTTCTTCCTTGCGTCGCTCGACACCTCCACGGTGTATCCCGACGCGCCGGAGGAAGGCGCCGACACGACCGCCTACGACAAGCTCAAAGAGGAGATCGACGCCTCGACGCTGCGCTACGAGCTCAAGCTTCCCGGCACGGTGCGTGGCACGAATGCCGACAGCGCTGGTGCTTGGGACATGTCGATGGGCGGACGGCGGTTCCTCTTCGCCGAGTCGCTTACCGGCACGTCCGACGCGGACAGTCGGCTGGTGGCCGCCCAGCAAGTCTGGGTAGTCGTGGTCCGCTGGCTGTTCGCTATTGCAGCCGGGTTGATGACGTATGGCCTGGTCGCGTATCCCTGGCGGACGAAAGGCGGTGATTCCCGTGGCTGAGCGGTACTCGCGCCGCACGCGCGCGCTTGTCGTCGGGCTCCTCGTGCTGGCGCTCTTCGCCGGCTTCGCCGGCACGTGCGTGGGCGGAGACACCCCCGAGGTTCAGAAGCCGGTCAACGAGACGAAGCTGCGCTACGAGGAGTTCCTGACGCAGATGGGCGTTCTTGGGGCGCTTGGCCAGGTCGGCGCACCATGGATTATCGAGCCTGCGGCCGAGAGCACACTAGATGGCGATTTCACGATCAGTGGGTGGTCGGCCAGGCCGAAGGACGTGACGGGACAGGGCGCGGCAGGAGCATACGTCCGAGTGTTCATCGCGCCAGCCATCGTCTATGAGACCACGGGATCGTATCGGGGTTACGAGATCACCTCGGCCACTCGCGTGGCTGCCGTCGATCCCGACACTGGTGATTGGTCGATAGACGCTGCCTCTGCCGCAGACTCGTTCGAGGGCGACTGCGTGGTGCTGGCTGTGACACACATGGGCGGCGTAGCAGGTCCGGAGAGCCCTCCAACAGTCGTGCCGGTCACCAGCGCCGACGGCGCCCGCAAGAGTAGTGGCGACGCCTGGCCAGCTGCCGAGGAGACCATCTATCTGGTAACCGCGATGGTGCGTCCGGCGGGCGAGTCCTTCAAGTCGGGCGCCGAGCGGCAACTCGAAGCTCTCGTTGACTCCGTCAAGCGCTACTACCGGGATGCCAGTCGCGGCCGTGTCAGAGTCGAGGTCATCTACGAAGTGGGGCTCAAGTCGCTCAATGTAACCGACAACAAGCTCCAGACCGATTGGGAAGCCTACTACGCCCACATTCGTGATGCTGTGTCGTGGATTCCGGCGGACAAACTTCCACCTGAAGGCTCCGTGCTTGCCTACGTGCTCGCACAGCCTGGTGACGACGGTCGCAACGAGAATCCTCCCGGTCGCCCCACGCACTCGATCTCGTGGACCGATGTCGAGGTTAGCGGGACGACCAAGCTGCGCGGAAGTTTCATCAACCTGCCGCTCGACCAGTACGAAGGTCAGGACATGGCAGGTGTCGTGGCGCATGAGATAGCGCACGGACTCGGATCGTTCCCGGGAACCTCGAAGACTGCGCTGCCCGACCTGTACCAGAATACCGACGGGGGATACACGCCCGCGGACTTCAACAACTTCGATGACATGTCGAAGATGGTTAACTACAACGTCGGCGACTACTTCCTTATGGCGAACAACCGAATCGTGAACCCGTGTGCGTATTCGCAGGAATGGCTTGGTTGGCTCGACTTCAAGGACGTCTCTTTGGATGCTCTGGGAGAGTCGCCGACGACCGTGGACGCGCCGTACCTTGACGGTACCTTGAAGGCGCTTCGTACGGTGCCGCGGGTGGTGTGGACCGAGGCCGACGGGCGGAAGTCGTTCGCCGTCATCGAAGCGCGATCGAACACGCGCGGCGCGTGGGACTCGAAGCTTCCCGCCGCAGGCGTCGTCATCTACAAGATGCGAACCGCCAAGGCGAAAGAGCGACTGTGGTGGCAGACGGAGTGGCCGCGAAGCATCAACTGGTGCACCATGATCAACTCAAGCACGGCAGAGTACTACGACGTGGCCGAGGGATACATCGTCCGGCGTACGGGTGATATGACCGGTGCGGCATCGGAGTCGCTTGAGGTCGTCGCGGCCCCTGGAATCAACAAGGCCGACTCGACCGAAGCGATAGCAAATGCACTGGTCGGAACGACGATGCGGATGTCCATCCCGGAGTTCAACTGGAGTGAGTCCGCGACTTCTACGGTGCGCGGCGAGGATGATTCAGGAACGGTGGCACCGGACCTCGATCTGCATGCGTATCTTGCTGACGGCACGCACATAGGCGTGAACTACGAGACCGGGGAGTTCGAGAACCCGATTGAGGGCGCGCTCGTCTCTGGCGACATGGTCATGGATTCGGAATGGATCATGCTGCCGAGAACGCTCGTGGCGGGTGCGAGGTTCGAAGTCTCGGCCAACGACGCGGTCGCCTTCGAGAAGGCGTATCCCAAAGCGGCGCCCGAAGGCCTCGATCTTGCGTACGAGGTCCAGCCAGCGCTCATCGATGAGAGTACTGATGCGATCGGTCGCGGCGACGCCCAGTCGGGCACTCTAACGGCGGGCGAGACCGCCTCAACGTCGCTTTCGAGTGACAGGGAGCTCAAGCTCACCCCGCTCGCCCCCGGCTCAGGCGGGCCGACTGGCCTCTCGGCGGTCGACCCGATCCTGTGGGAGCTCGGCGGCGCCGGGCTGCTCGTGACGATCGGCTTGCTCGTACTGCTCTGGCCGAGAAAGCGGTAGGGCGAACGCGCCCTACCGCGTCTGACCGGTGACTTGCCAGCTGCCAATGAGGAGGGCAGGCGTGAGGTTCGCGCCGCCCTCTTCGGGTCCCACGAGCACACGCCTGTCGCCGACCGCCTGCACGTTCGCGAGCGCGTCGACCGCGCTTTGCGTGAAGCGCACGTTCTTGACCGGCTGCGTGAGGCGGCCGCCCTCGATGAGGAACGTGCCGTCGCGCGTCATGCCGGTGAGGACCGCACGCACCGGATCCTCGACGTTCACGTAGTGGAAGCGCGTGATGTACAGGCCGCGCTCCACGCTGGCGATCATGTCGTCCACGCGTGTCTCGCCCGCGGCGAGCTCAAGATTCATCGGCAGGGGACCGTACGGGTTCGGCGCCGGAAGCGCATGGCCCGTGTTCACCACGCCGAGCTTGGCCGCCCAGTACGAGTCGGTGACCGGGCCGCGCACGACGCCGGCCTCCACGAGCGGCGTCCGGCGCTTGGGACAGCCCTCAAAGTCGAAGGTAAGGCCGACCGTCTCGGCGGCAAGCGCGTTGTCGGAAAGCGTGATGAGCTCTGAGAGGAGCCGCTCGCCTTCGTGTCCGGCGATGAACGACGACTTCTCGTCGACAGCCTGCGCGCCGAAGCCAAGGTAGCCGAGGAAATCGAGCACGTCCGAGACGGCCTCGGGCGCGAGCACGACCGCGTATGCGCCCGGCTCGAGCGAGCCCGGCACTTCCGAGCGCTGTGCGAGGGTGGCGGCCTCATCGCCGAGCGCCTCGGGCGCGAAGCGGGACGCGTCGCAGCCCAGCCACGATGCCCAGCCGCTGCCGCCGTCGGTGCCGGTGGAGAGCACGGTCGCCTTCACGTCCGTGACGGCCATAGCGGCGTCGATGCCGCGCGAGTTCGCGATGCCGACCGCGTAGTCCACGCGGGCGACGGTGCCCGCTGCCGAGAGGTCGCGGAAGCGCGACTGCTCGATGATCGCCGCCGCAGCCTTCGCGCGTGCCTCGGCGTCGAACGCCTGCGTGCTTGCACACACACGCTCGGCGCGCTCGATCGGTGCGGGCGCGGGCAGGCCCGGGAACGCGGGGTCCTCGGGCGCCACGCGCGCGGCCGCAACGGCTGCTTCGCAGCATGCCTTGAGCGCGTGATCATCCAGGCGGTTGGTGCTCGCAACGCCGGTTCGCGTGCCGAGGACGGCGCGCACCGAGACGGTGGTGTTCTCCTCGGCCACGTTCTGGTGGATGCGGTTGTTCGCGAAGCGCGTAAGCGCCGAGTCGTTCGCCATCACGACGGCCTCGGCTTCGTCGGCGGGCGTGAGCGCGACGGCGCGGGCCGCCAGTGCGCGGACCTGGTCCTCGGACAGTCTCATCGTCCCACCCCCACCTGGACGTCGCGGAATCTCGCGGGCGCAGCGCCGTGCGCCACGTGTGCGACTTGCATGGGCTCGCCTTTGCCGCAGTTGGGGAGGCCCCAGACCTGCCAGTGCTCGGCCGAGCAGACCGCGTCGCAGCCGCCCCAGAACTTCGGCGTGATGCCGGTGTAGTTGGGGTTCTTGATCATGCGGCCGAGCTTGCCGCCTTTGATCTCCCAGCCGATCTCGCACGCGAACTGGAAGTTGAGGCGCCGGTCGTCGATCGACCAGGAGTTGTTGGTCTCGAAGTAGATGCCGTCGTCGGTGTCGGCGATGAGATCGTCTCGGCTCCACGTGCCGGGCTCCACCGAGAGCGTCGTCATGCGCACGAGCGGGATGCGATTCCAGCCGTCGGCACGCATGCAACCGTTGCTGGTCCGACCGATGGCCGCAGCGGACTCACGCGAGCTCTGGAAGCCTGTGAAGAGGCCTTCGTGCACGATGTAGTCCCGCTGCGCCGGCACGCCCTCGTCGTCGTACCCGAAGCTGCCGAGCGACCCCGGAACCGTCGCGTCGGCCACCACCGAGACGTGTGTGCTGCCGTACCGCAGCGAGTCGAGGTCGCTCACCTGCACGAACGATGTGCCCGCGAAGGCGGCCTCGTCGCCAAGCACGCGGTCGAGCTCGGTCGGGTGTCCCACACTCTCATGCACCTGCAGCGCGAGCTGGCTGCCGTCGATGATGACGGTCGTGGTGGTCGCCGGGCATGGCATCGCCGAGATGAGCGCGGCCGCCTCCTCGGCGACACGCGGCGCGTGACCAACGAGGTCGAGCGCAAGAATCGCCTCCCAGCCGCCCTGGATCGCCTGGCCGCCGTGGCTGTTCGGGTACGAGCGGGGGAGCACCTCGCCGTCGCCGAGCGCGTAGGCGGTGAGGCCGGCGCTGCTCTCCACGTACGACTGCTCGATCATGCTGCCTTCCGAAGACCCGAACACCTTCTCCACCTTGATGAAGCCGAGCGATGCGCTCGAGACGGTGACGGCCTCCTGCGTGCGCAGCCCTTCGTCGGCCGCGACCAGCAGCGCGAGCTTCTCTTCGAGCGGCACCGTGAACGGGTCGATCTCGCACGGTCCGCGCCAGACGTCGTCGAAGACGCCGACTGCCGAGAGCCGCACCGGCGCTGCGGCTGTGATGGCCGAGGCCCGCGCGATCGCGACCGCCTGGCGTGCGGCGGCTCGGATGGCGTCGGGCGTGAGTGCGGAGGTGGACGCGAAGCCCCAGGCGCCGTCGGCGATCACGCGGATGCCGATGCCGAGCGAGTCCGAGGATTCGATGCCTTCGACGCGGCCGGTGCGGACCGAGATGCGTTCCTCGGAGGTAAGCACGACACGGGCGTCGGCGTAGGTGGAACCGGCGGACGCGGCGGCGTCCAGCGCGGTGGTGACGAGGTCTCTCATGGCGATCCTTCGAACGCGGGGGTGATCTGGTGCGAGAACCAGTCTACCGCACTGCGGCCAGAGGATTCGTCTTAGCGCCGATGACCGGAGCCGTCCGGTACGACCAGTCGTAGCGACGGGCGCCGGCGTAGTCCGAGCGCTCCGCGAGTTTGGAGAGCTTCACGAAGTCGCCCGTGCGGGGGGCGTGGATGAAGTACCCGGCGCCAACGTAGATGCCGACATGGTAGACAGGCGAGCCGAAGAACACGACATCGCCGGGCTGCAGTGCGCTTGGCGCAACCGCCTCGCCCATCGCGAACTGTGCCCGCGAGTAATGCGGCAGGTTTACGCCATGCTGCTTGAAGACATACATCACAAGCCCGGAGCAGTCGAACGCCGAAGGTGTTGCGCCGCCCCAGAGGTAGGGGATGCCGTGGTAGGCGAGCGCTGTCTCGACCGGCGTGCCGGGAACGACCTGGATGCCTGCCTTGTTGGCGCCCGAGAGGATCTCGCGCATGAGCGCCGCCTCGTCCATCTGGCGACGTGCGGCCTCGCTGTCGAGGAGTGCGATGAGGTCCGCCTCGGCTTGCGCGAGCATCTCCTGGCGCTCCTGCACGCGCAGCAGCACCTCGATCTGGCGGGCCTTGAGCGTGAACTCGAGCTCCTCGGCCTTCTGCTCGGCGGTCTTGAGGTCATCCGCGGTCTGCTTGATCTGGTCGCGCTGCGCGCGGAGCGTTGCGGTGATGTCGGCGTCGCTCTCGCCAAGCGCGTTCAGGAAGCGAATCCTGCCGATAAGGTCGCTCACGGATTTCGCGCTCAGGAGGGTGTCGAGCACGTTCAGTTGTCCGTTGCGATAGATGTCGGCCGCTCTCTGGTTGAGCAAGTCGCTCTGGTAGCTGTACGCGGACTGCGCGTTGTCGAGGTCGATCTGCGTGACCGAGAGCCGCGCCTTGGTGGCGTTGAGTTCCTCGACAGAGGCGTTGTACGCCTCGGCAGCGATAGCGAGCTCGCGGTCGAGCTCATCGAGCTGGGCCTTGAACTCATCGAGCCGCGCCTGACGACGGGCGAGTTCGGCACGGAACTCGGCCGTCTCTGCGCTGGTGGGCACGGGGACATCGGCGGTGGCTGTGGATGCAGCAGAAGGCGCGGCGTAGACAGGCGTCGCAAGCAGCATGCTCGCGATGATGGCGGATGCGATGACTCGCGCCGCAGTCTTCCTGTACGCGGTTACGTGCACGTGCACCGTCCCAAACCCAACCCGCTAAGGTCGGTTAATACTCATGTCCTCATACTAGCATCTTGCGTGCCGAGTTCCCACTCCGCCCGAAGGGCCGCGCGACTCGCACGACCCTTCGGCGCCCCCGCTTCCTCGTCCTGTCCTACGGCCAGTACGGAGTGATCGTCGAAGAGTGCTTACTGCAGCCTGTTTGGCAGTCGCCGTCCTTGTTCCAGTCGTCGACGCTGGTGCGTGTTCTCGGGTTGATCGCTTTGAGGCCCTGGCTGGTGGTTGCGTACCCCGTGCCATCTGTGGTGTATCCCAGCAGACGCGGACGCTTCCAGCCGTGCGGGGTCTTGATATGGCACAGCTGGCAGTTCCCGCCGCTGTTGCCGCGGTCGTCGTGTTCCCTGTGGACGATATTCGATGTCGCTAGATTGGTGTGGCACTTGCCGCAGATGGTCGTGCTGTAGCTCAGGAGGTTCGTCGTGGTCGTCCAGTTGGTGTATCCGGGATCGAGGATCCACTGGACCGTCGACCCATGCGGCCCGGAAGCCTGCGTGGCCGCGTTTTGCGAGTTGGTGTGACAGTCGGTGCACGTCACCATCGAGTTCGTTGTGTAGGGCGACTTCAGGAAGGTTGACGCCGTCGGCACGGCCCAGGTGATGTTGCGCGTGGTACCGGCGCTGTCCTGGAACGTGAAGCTGCTCTGTACGCCAGTGCCCTGGCCCAGGACGTTGTGGTATGAGAAGTTGCTCGGGTTGAACTCCTGGGCGATGTTGGTCTGGCCGCTTGGCACCGACGTGTTGCTGCTGTGGCACTTGAAGCACAGGTACGCTTCGTAGTCGTTGGCCCCTCCGGCGAGCCGTACGGGCGTGAACCCGGTCGGTGCGCCGAAATTCGATGTAGCGAACGACACCTGTGTGCCCCACGCGCCGTACACTGCCGAGCCGGCCTTGCTCGAGGTGCCGTTGTGTAGCGCAAGCGCGGTACCGCCGACCTGCTTGGCGACGTGTGCATCGTGGCAGTCAGTGCACTCGCTGTGACGGTTCGTTCCGCCGAGAAGCGATGCGGTCTCGGTGTCAGCATGGCGTCCGGTGTAGGTAGCCATCACATGCTTGTACGTGAGGTTCGACTTCGTGTACACGTCCTTCGCGCCGTTCGCGCGGGGGTACGATGCGGTTCCGTTGCCGTGGCACTTGTAGCAGAGGTTCTCTTCGCGAGCGACGGTGCTGGTGTTCACGCGCGATCCGGCGACGCTCAGACCGCCGGCCCACGTCACGCCAGCTGGGCGGGTCCATGCTGTGAGGCGCGCGTTGTCTGATGCGTGCGGGTCGTGGCAGGTCTCGCATAGCGCCTTTCCGTTGGCGGTTGTCGCGGCCATGTGACCCGAATCCGCGAAGCGGTAGCCGCTGGCATTCTTGTCCCAACCCGGGAAGTACGGTGCGGTCACGGTGCCGAACGCCGCGCTGTACGGAACGAGCGTGGTCGCTGTGGTGGTCGCCGGGCTGGATGCGCCGTCATGGCAGCGCATGCAGAAGTCGGCAGCGGTGGAACCGTACGCGGTGCTAGAGACTGTGAGCTTGGTGTTGTCCGGATCGCTCGCGCGTGCCATATCCCAGGCGGCGCCAGCTTTCTGAGCCTGGTTGTAGTGCACGTTGTGGCAGTTCGCGCAGGTGAGCGATCCCTGATCTGTCGTGTACACGTCGTAGATGCTTGTTGCCGCCCAGTCCGAGAGCACCGGCGTGGCCTGGTTGTCGCTCGTCGACAGGTTCGCCTGGAGTCTGATCTTGGAGTATGCCGACACGGTGAACGCGCTGAGGTCGATCGAACTCGTCCCCACAGCGTTTGCAAGCGTTGTCCAGGCGCCTCCGTTCCAGCCCTCAACGGTGACGCTCAGACCGGTTCCGGCGGGCTCGCTCCCCGTCCAACTCACCGTTCCCCACTTGTACGCCGAGGCGTACGGCAGGATGTCGGGGCTGGTCGCGGTGCCAGAGAGCTGGTACGCCAGGCCGGTCACGTCTGCAGGCTGAACGAGACCGGCAGCGATCGAGGAGCCGGCGGCCTGGGTGAACGACGCGGAGAGTGTCTCCCAGGTCCAGGTGCCGGTCACCGGATTGGCCGGGATAAGCGCGCGACGGAAGTCAGTGGCGCTGCCGCCACGAATCGCATAGATGTAGCTGCCGCCGTCCCACTGGAGGCTCACGCCATCGCCAGTGCTGTTGCCGCCGAACGGATCGACGTTACGGTCGGTCTTCGTGGGCGTGGCGGCCAGGTTGCTGATGACGATCGTGTCTCGGCTATCGGTGGTGTCTCGGCCAAGGATGAGCAGATACTCCGTCCCGCCGACCTTGAAGTACGTCATGCGGTTGTAGCGGGTAGACGAGTCGCTCACCACGAGCGGTCCCGCCGCAAAGTCGGCGTCAACCGTCGAGCGCGCAGGGTCTGTGCGGTAGTAGAGTCCACCGTCGCCAGCTGTGCCGTTCTGATAGATGACGAACAGCCGGTCCGCGTCGGGCGCGTAGGCGATTGCCGAGCCTATTCCAAGTATCCGGTCGGTTCCGGCGGTCTGGAAGTTGAACTGACCCGTGCTGGTCCCGGTGTAGTTCCACCACATGATACGAGCGCTGGTGCCGGCCGCCGCCGAGTAGTACACGCATGTATCGGCCGTGGTTGTGTTGATCGTGGAGTCGCCGCCTGCGCCGATGTTGGTCGGAAGACTCTGGGAAGCAGTCCAGCTATCGGTCGCAGGATCGTAGACTGCCTGAGTCAGCGTCCCTCCGGCGCGCGTCACGTACACCTTGTTGTTCAGGAAGAACGCCGAGGAGCCGGATCCCGGGTTCCACAGCGTGTTGTCCAGAGGAGCCGTGCTCCACGACGATGTCTGCGGATCGTAGCTGCTGAGGGTCCGTGCGCCACCCTGGCTGCCGTACACCAGGACCTGCATCGGCGGCGTGATGGTGGTCGTGTACTGGGCCAGTGTGATCTCGCCATCTGATGTGGCGGTGGTCTGTGTGTTCGAGAGCGTGTCGGTGTCGAACTCGGCCTGGGTCGTCTGGGCGAAGGTGTTGTCTACGGTCGGCACCCAGGAGCCAGTCGTCGTTGCGTACGGGTGATGCGACGCCCGGCTGAACTCCGCCTGCACGTCTCGGCCATTCCAGGAGAACGGCTTCGCATAGCCGGCTGCGACCTTCGACTCGGTGGACGAAGTGCTGTGGCACTTGAAGCACAGCCCCGCCTGCTTGTTGGCGTTGGCATCGGCGGTGCGGCTGCGGCGATAGTCGATCAGCCGTGTGGTCGCCGAGCCGTGGTTGTCGTGGCAGACCTCGCACTGGACGCCCGGGTTGGTGGCGGGGTAGTCGTTGCTGTAGATGGTCGCGTTGCCATGCGCTGATGCCGAGTAGCCCGCCGTGTTGTGATCGCCTGCTGTGTTCGCGAAGGCGTTCGGACCGCCGGCGAGCGCGATGCTTGTGGAGCCAGTGATCGTCTTGCCCTCGAACACCATCGTGGCGCCGTGACAGCCGAGGCACGCCTCGTTGTTGGTTGCCGGCGCGGCGTTGTTGCTCACGTACGCGTAGAGCGCGGTGCCGTACGTGATGCGCAGCATCATTCGATACGAGCTCGAGGCCTGGTACGTCCCGGAGGTGTCGTAGTAGTACGACGAGCGGTGTGGCGAGTGGCACGCCGCGCAGTTCTTGTTGTTGTCGATCATGTACTGGTTGCGATGCTTCGATCCCGCAACCTGGCCGGTGTAGTCGTAGAAGGACGCCTGCGTGTTCTTGCTGCTCTTGGCGCCGAGTGTGCTCGCGGCGTTCGTGTTGCCATGGCAGGTGTAGCAGAGTTCCTTGCTCTGGTACGGCACCTGATATGCGCCATGCGTGGAGTGGCAGCGGTTGCAGCTAACGATGTTGGAGTCCATGCGGTAGCCGTGGACGTTCGGCGAGATGCAGATCGATGGATCCGACTTAAGGGGTGTTGGCTGGTCGTCGCGCGCGGCGACCGCGTAGTACCAGACGTACGATTGTGTCGCCTCGGCGGGGGCCGCGTTCACCTGGATCGTGATGCCAACGTAGTTGCTCACGATAGGCGTCAGTGAGCGCGAGATGATGGTGGCCGAGGAAATCGGTATGACGTCGCGGTAGATGTCGTACGCGACGGCATGACCGGAAGCGTCTGTCGAAGCGTCCCACCGGAGCGAGACCTTGCCGACATCGCTGACCCAGGCGTCGCGCAGCACCGGCGTCGTCGGGACAGCCGCGTAGGCTGCCGTAGCGATTCCGAGCATCATGATCGCGAGTGCGAACACCCCTACGATCCGCACGAGTTTACGGCTCGCGCTCATCACATCCACCTCCGGAAGAGAAAAACTATATTCGCGCTTCCCCTTTTGCTACAACTTGACCGTCTGGACTGACGCGATGCCCCTGGTGCCCGGGCCGATGCTCGTGAGATACCACGAACCGTTCACGAACCGCATCGGTACGGCTATCGTATGCTCCGAAACGATGCCACCGTCTTCCCACTGTACGACGGCATATCCGAAGTATACGGTGGCCTGGCTCACCGAGAACACCCCTACAGAGGACTGAACTTTATTGTTCTTTATGCGCGGGTACGCGCGTACTCGCTGGGCCACGAAATCAGCGGACGTTGATTCATCTGGTGCAAACATCCCGCCAAGTGCCACCTTATCGCCGGATTTGATCGCCTCAACGGCAGCATCGAGCCGGACCCGCAGGGCCTCGCTGTTCTCGCTCACGACCTTGGCGGTCTCCGCCAGGTATGCCTCCCAGGCGGCGCGTTCTTCGGCGGTAAGGCCGTCGATGCCGGATTCGGTCACCTTCTTGGCGATGCCAGGAGGAGGTGTTGGGATGTCGACGACTTTAGGTGCTTCGGAGACGCCGATCGAGTTTGTGTCAGTGGAGACTGTCGTGCCGGGCGCAGCGGTCGGGAGGTTGGGTGTTGTAGCAGGAACGCCGGCATTCCTTCGCGACAACAGGAAGCCTCCGCCCGCCAGTGCGGCGACGACGATAAAGGCGACGATCCATTGGTAGCGCACACGCATACTAACCCGCCTTACGACGCGTCTGGCCCTCCATCACGATTATCGGCGCGCGGCGCGCCGCTCAGTACCCCATATTGTGGAGAACGTGATACACATCACGCCGGATTCGGGTTCGTGTGACTTCTGCTCGGGTTGCGTGCGCCATGGCAGGGTGCTATCCTGTCGTTCCGCCGCTGAGGCGGTTATGTTGCGGGGTGGAGCAGTCTGGTAGCTCGTCGGGCTCATAACCCGAAGGTCACAGGTTCAAATCCTGTCCCCGCGACCAACATACTCGCAGGTCCTGAGC
>PHFB01000021.1 GCA_002841355.1 Actinobacteria bacterium HGW-Actinobacteria-1
AGGCGCCAAGGGCGACGCCCTCACCGCTATGAGCGACCCGAACATGAAGTCGTTCGACGGTGCGTGCCTCAAGTGCCACCGCGACACCGGCGGTCTCGCCGGCGTGGGCGTTGACCACTAGGGCTGGCGGTAATCTCTCGGCCAGGCTTTTCGCCAGGAGAAGAGCTGACACTTGAGGATCTCCGCCTTCGGCGTACGGACGTCGCTCGAAGAATGCCACTACATCCTCGATTACGCGCTCATCGGTACTCCTCGGGCCACGTGCTCTTGCGCGAGAACAGCTGCCTGCGCCAGAGCCCCGCAAGCGGGTCTGTCGGTGCCGACAAGGCGAGCTGCGCAGGGATGCTCGGGATGAGCAGCGCCCCGCACACTCGTTGCCGGAGGTAGAAGCGCGTGGGCGCAGGTGCGGCGCCGTACATGGCCGAGAGACGCTTGCTGTCTGCGGCGTGGATGTCGAGCATCGTGAGTGACTTGCGTTCCGGCTGGTGCCGGTCGACTGCGAGAATCCGTGGGATGCGGGCGAAGACGGCGCCGCGGCTTGCGAGTCTCAGCCAGAGTTCGTAGTCGAGCGTGAAATGGAACGACTCGTCGAGCATCGGCTCGGCGAGCACCCGCCTGCGGATGAAGACGGCCGGCTGACTGATGAAGTCGACGATCCCGAGCAGGCGAGCATCGAATCTCGGCGCCCACAGGACCTGGATGACCGCGCCGTCCGCCGCTGTCTGCAGGCAGTGGCCGTACGCCACGTCGACCCCCGGGTGCTTCTCGAAGAACGCGACGATGTCGGCGACGACCCGGCCGTCAACGTACGCGTCGTCGGAGTTGATCCAGCCGATGATGTCGCCTGTCGAGAGCGCGAACGCTTTGTTGATCGCGTCTGCCTGACCGTTGTCCGGCTCGGAGCGCCATGTGATTCCCTCGGCCTCCTCAAGCAGTTCTACGCTGCCGTCGGTGCTCCCGCCATCCATGACCACGTGCTCGATGTCCGCGTAGGTCTGCAGCGCGACCGAGCGGAGATTCTCCGCCAGCCATTCGGCCTGGTTGAACGAGGGTGTGAGTATCGACACGCGGGGGCGGCTCATGAGCGGCGCTCCCACTCGCTGGCAACATCGGCGTAGTACGACAGGTACGACTGCGCCTGCGCATGCACCGAGAAACGCTGCTTCGCTCGGAGCGAGCCGCTTGCGCCGAGACGGGCCCGCAGCGCAGGGTCGCCGAGAAGCGATGCGAGCCTCTCGGCAAGGGCTGTCGCGTTCCCTGCGTCGAACCGCAGACCGTTCTCGCTGTCCTCGATCACTTCCGGGATGCCCCCCGCGTTCGACGCGACCACCGGTAGCCCGCACGACATGGCCTCGATGATGGTGAGGCCGAGCGCCTCGGCGCGCGAGGGGAGGACGAAGACGTCGGCGGCGCGATAGTACGCCGCAAGTGCGGACGGGTTCGAGATGAAGGGGGCGAAGCGGACGTCCACGGTGCCGATCCGGCGCGCTGGCTTCTCGCTGCCAACAGCGAGAAGTGTCGCTGCCAGCCCACGCTCAGCAAGCTGCTCGCACGCGGCGATCAGCGTGTCGAAGCCCTTGTACGGGTTGGTGGCGATATCCTTGGCAACGCAGAGCAGAACCGGCGCGTCCGGGGCGATGCCAAGCGTCAGTCGGGCCTCGGCGCGATCGCCGGGCGAGAACAGGTCGGTGTCGACGCCGTTCGGGACGACCCGCGCATCGAGAGCGTTGTCGAGGATGCCGCTACGCTCGGCCATATCGAGCAGCCACTGCGAGGGCGCCGCGTACGCGATCCGGCTGCGCCCAAGCGCGGCGCGCTTCACCTTGAAGTTCTCGGCGGCGGCATCAGCCATGAGCGGCACGTACCGGTCGAGGTACGGGCACGTTTCGCAGCCGGTGAGCCAGCGTTCGCACTCGAACGGGTGCGCGCAGTGGCCGGTCATGAGCCAGGCATCGTGCAGCGTGAGGACCGACGGGGTGCGAGCGGTGAGCCGAGGCAGCTCCCGAATGTCGAAGTACGAGCCGTGCAGGTTATGGAAGTGGAGCACCTCGGGCGCCTGGCGTATGCCCTCGAGCAGATGCAGGGTTCCCGGGTGGTCGAAGTCCTCGTTGCCGCGGGCGACGGCTGAGAAGCGCGCCGGTTCCGCTGCAGAGCGCAGCGCGCGGTCGGCGTACCACCAGACGTCGCGCTCATGGGTGCTGCGGTCGGCTGCCACGGCGGCGGGGCGGCGGACGAACCGCGCCCATGCCGAGCGGTAGCGCTCGTTGGGGATGGTGATGACGCCGGGCGCCTCGGCATTCTTGTTGCCGACGAGCAGGGACGCTTCGTGACCAAGTCGCAGGTACTCCAGGTGGAGTGAGAGCGCTACCCGCTCGGCTCCGCCGCCGAGAACTGATGCGTTTATCGTCGCGATTCTCATGCGTTCGTCCACACTCTCAAGCGGCAATCCTGGAACCGAAACTACTGTACACTAGCCGTGCACGCAGTCGGAGAGCCGGGGTGGCGCACACGGGCATGCGGGTCGCATATCTCAGTTTGCAGGCGGTCGTCGATGTCCAGAACAGCTGGACCGCGGTGACCGAGATCATTGCCGGTCTCGAGGCGCTCGCGCTTCCGAATGACCTGGACTAGCATGGACCAGCCCGCGCTCATCTCCGTGGCAATCGTCTGTCTTGACGCTGGAAAGCATCTAGCGCAGGCGCTTGAGTCTGTTCTCGCGCAGAATGCGGAAGCGTGCGAGCTGGTCGTCATTGACGGCGGCTCGACCGATGACACGCTGGAGATTCTACGGCGCTACGAGACGCGCTCTTCGGGTCGCATGCGTTGGGTAAGTGGACCTGACGCGGGACTCT
Organism: Actinobacteria bacterium HGW-Actinobacteria-1; assembly: GCA_002841355.1. Taxonomy (GTDB): domain Bacteria; phylum Actinomycetota; class Coriobacteriia; order Anaerosomatales; family Anaerosomataceae; genus UBA2286. The sequence continues at coordinate 2,853 of PHFB01000021.1, forward strand.
ACGACGCCATGAACAAGGCGCTTACTCTTGTGCGAGGCGAGTACACGGTGTACCTCGGCGCTGATGACCGGTTGGTAGATGGAGCGCTCGACGTGGTGAGGCGGGTGATTGTCGCGGACCCGCGACATCCCGACATCATCTGTGGGGCTACGCGTGTCGTGAGCGAGCGCGGCGGTGACAGCTGGACCGAGGGGCCGGAAAGCGTCGTTCGCCGTCAGCTACCGCAGAAGGCGCCCTCGCGACACCAGTCGATATATGTTCGCACGGACGCCCTTCGGGCGGTCGGAGGTTTCCGCACCCGGTTCTCGATCGCGGCCGATTACGACCTCTACCTTCGGCTGCGAGCCTCAGGATTGACCGAGGTGCTCATTGATGACGTTCTCTCGGAGTTCCGCCTCGGCGGCGTGAGTTCGCGCAGCGGACTCGCCACGGCGCGCGAGTACCGCGACGTTCGTGTCGCGCACGGCGCTTCACCCGCGATCGAACAGATCCTGATGGTGAAGTCTGCGCTCGCGGCGGCGAGCTTTGCGGCATGGAGGAGACTGTTGGTGTGGGGACGGGCGGTGGCGCGATGAGCGCCGCACCACGCCGGATGCGCGTGCTGGTGGTCTCCCTTGGCCGCCGGGGGGGCGTGAACGAGTACGGCTGGCTGATGAGCCGGGCACTGGCGGACCGGTTCGATATCGCGACGATCACATCAGCGGGCGCCGAGGGTCGAGAGCGGTGGGCGACACTTGAGGGCCCGCATCTTGAGGTGCCGACCTTCTCGAGCGTTGCGACGCTTGTGGGATCCTTCTTCGTCTGGGCGCGCTTCGCCAGAATCAGGCGCTTCGCTCGCTCGTTTGGGCCGGACATCGTCTACTACCCGGGTGGTCATGCATGGAAGCCGGTGCTGGATCTGATCCTCCCGCGAAACGCGAAAGTCGTTCTGACGGTGCACGACCCGGAACTTCACGAGGGTGAGACTTCGCTCGCCCACCGCCTGCTCGACAAGTCGAATCAGCTCAAAGTGCAGGGGTTCGTGCTGCTCAACGAGGCACAGCGCGCGGGCTTTATCGCGCGTTGCGGTGTCGATGCGGCCCATGTCGCGGTCATTCCCCACGGTATCTTTGAGGACCTGAAGGGACGCGAGGCGCCGCTTCTGGACGTTGAAGGCCTCCACGATGTGGCACCGTATTCCGGTGCGTATGCGCTGTTCATCGGACGGATTGAACGCTACAAGGGCATCGAGCTCCTGCTCTCGGCGTATACGCGTATCGCGTCTGAAGCGGCATTCCCGCTGGTCCTGGCAGGTTCGGGTGAGTTCTCCGCTCAGGAGACCGTGCTGCTACGGTCGCTCGCCGACCGGCGGATCGTCGTTATCAACCGGTGGCTCTCGGATGCTGAGGTCGCGGCGCTCGTGGCTGCCGCTCGCTTCGTCGTATTGCCGTATACGTCGGGGACTCAGTCTGGCGTCATTCCACTTGCGTCCACCTTTGGGGTCCCGTCAATCGCCTCGGATGTGGGCGGGATTACCGAGCAGGTCATCGACGGCGAGACCGGCTTCCTATTCGCTGCTGGTGACAGTCTGAGGCTTACCGCAGTTCTGAACCGTGCGTTCGCCATGAACGATAGTGAGTACGCGGTCATGTCCGAACAATGCGCGCGCCACGCCGAGGAGGAGTGGCGGTGGGACGCCTTGGCGACCCGCTTGGGCGAGTTCTTCAAGTCCCTCGTGGGCTGACGTCGGTCATTGCCCGAGCGCGCGAGCGCGCAGCGATCATCGAGCGGGCAGTGGCTTCTCGGCATCCTCAAGCATAGTCGCGTACATCGCCAGGTAACCGTCCACCATGCGTTCAAGGCCGAAGTGAGCCTTCGCGTGCAGTGACGCCGCGACGCCCATTCGCATCCGACGTGCGTCGTCGCGCGCTAGCGATGCCACCGTATCCGCGAGCACGACATCGTCGCCTTCTGGCACCAGTACGCCGGTCTCGCCGTCCACGATCGTCTCGGGAATCCCGCCGACGGCGCTCGCGACGACCGGCAGCCCGCATGCCTGCGCCTCCACGATCGAGAGCCCGAAGGTCTCACCATGCGCCATGTGGAGCGCGAGATCGGCAGCGCGCAGGTAGCGAACGACGGCGGCAGGTGCAGTCAGGAACGGGACGTTCACGATGCGTGGGTCGTGCGATTCGCCCGACGCGCCAAGCGCCACGAAGCGGACATCTCGGTTCGGTAGCGCGTCGGCTACGGCGGGCAGCGCACGCGCGATCGTCGCGTAATCCTTGAAGGGGCTCGTGTCCGCATGAGCGGCGCTGAACACCGCGATGAACGCGTCCTGCGGCAAGCCGAGGCTCGCGCGAGCTGCGGATCGGTCTCCGGGTGTGAACACACCGAGATCGATGCCGTTCGGGATCAGGTAGCTTCCGACGATGGCATCGCTCAGGATCGACCGCTCCGCCTCGGCAAGCACCCACCTTGACGGGCCGGCGACGTGCACGCGCGACCGTCGGTAGATGTCGCGCTTGCGACGCCAGTTCGCCGCCGAGGAGTCGCGTGGAATCGCCATCGGCCGCGTGATGTCCGGGCATTTGCCGCATCCGGTGAGCCAACGCTCGCAGCAAAGCGCGTACGCGCAGTGTCCGGTCAGCAGCCAGGTGTCGTGCAGCGTGAGCGCCGTCGGCAGCGCCGCCGAGAGGCGGGGGAGTTCCCGCAGATCGAAGTAGCCGCCGTGCAGGTTGTGGAGGTGCAGGACGTCCGGCACCTGCGGAGCGAGGTCAAGCAGCTCGCGCGTCCCCGGGAAGCTCATGTCCTCAAGGCCGAGCAGCTGATCGTGGATGTAGTCAGGATCCGTGGCCGAGCGCGCCGCTCGTACGCGCATCCGGGCTGCAAGCGAGCCTGAGGCCGCGACTGGCGGGCCCGGTATGAGGAGCGTCCGCTCGAGCGAGCCGGTCTTCGCGCCAACGGCCAGCCATGCATCCAGTTCGCGGGCGAGGTATGCGCGGTGGAGGTCCGCCGCTACCCGCTCGGCGCCACCACCGACGTCGCTTGCCGAGACCTGTAGGATCCGCATACCCTCTCGTTTCGTTGGAGCCGCGACCGGCGGCACCACATTGTAGCGCGCTCAGTGTGTGCGGGTCTTAGGTATGATAATCGCTTAAGGTCGTGCGGACCGCACCTTTCCCTCGATGAATGCGACGTGCAGTGGAGTTCGACGTCTTCAAGCTGATGCCCGAATGGAGCCGCAAAGCGGCGCGAGCCGTGCTGCCCGCGTCATTCGTCGACGCATCGAGAGACCGCGTCCTTGCCATCTTCTACGGCTTTGGCAAGAGTTACGTCGATCGGGAGTCTCGCCTGGTCACCTTCATCCGGCGTCGCATGCTGCATACGAAACCTGTGCTTCACCACCTCGATGTCCACATCGCGGACCACTGCAACCTGCGGTGCCGGGGTTGTTCGCACTTCAGTAACATCGCCGCACCCGCGCTTGTCGATCTCGATGAGTTCTCGGCGGATATGCACCGGCTTGCGAGGCTGATGCGCGTTCGGGACATCTTCCTGCTTGGCGGAGAACCGCTGCTTCATCCGCAGCTCGACCGGTTCATCCGTGAGGCGCGAGACGCGTTCCCAAGGACGGCCATCTATCTGTTCACCAACAGCACGCTCGTGACGCGCATGCCCGAGGTCGTGTGGCGCGCGCTTGCCGAGACCGGCGTGATCCTGTACTGCGACCGCTATCCAGTGGATCTGCCGGTCGACGAGATCGACCGAATGGCCGCCGAACATGATGTGACCGTGAAGTGGACCGAGGACCGGAGCGAGTTCTTCAGCATTCCGCTCGACCTCACGGGCTCGCAGGATGCGGCCGCGTCGTTCGCGGCGTGCAGCGGCGTCGATAACTGCGTGAACCTGCGTCACGGGCGGCTGTATCCATGCGCCCGGATCGCCTACATCGACATTCTCCGCGAGCACTTCGGCATCGATGATCTCGCAGCCACGGAAGCCGACTCCATCTCGATTTCCGGTGACGTCGATCCGTGGAAGATCATGGACTTCCTGAAGGCACCGGTGCCGTGGTGCCGACACTGCGACCAGGAGCACCTGTACTGGTATCCGTGGTCCAAAGCAGGCTCCGAGGCCGGCATCGAGCAGTGGACCGACGCAGCATCGCGAGAGGAGGGCTCCCGATGAGCATCTTCACTGCGATCCCGACCCCCGTCCGCAAGGCCGCTCGCGCGCTGCTGCCCGCGTCTTGGGTGGATGGTGCGAAGGACGCGATCATGCGCCGCTACTACGTGAAGGGGTATGTATCGCGTACGGGCCCGGTGGCGTTTTGGTTCCGCCGCTTCGTGCTGCGGCGCCCGCCAGTGTTGCACCGACTCCTCTTCCACGTCACCGACCACTGCAACCTCAACTGCAAGGGCTGCACGCACTTCAGCAACATCAGCCCACAGCGCTTCATCGATCCCGAGGATTATCGCCGTCAAGTGTCGCGGCTCACGCACGTCTTCTCGGATATCACCGAGATCTTCCTGCTCGGCGGAGAACCGCTGCTGCACCCGCAGCTGGAGTCGTTCATCGAGACCACCCGCGCGGCGTATCCGCACTCGCGCATAAACGTGATGACGAACGGCGTGCTCGTCCCCAGGATGCGCGACTCTTTCTGGGAGGCGATGCGGGCCGCTGACGCATGGCTGCTCTGCGATGACTACCCCGCGGGGCCCTCGAAAGAGGAGATCGACGCCCTCGCTCTTCAGCATCACGTCAACATCGAGTGGACCGACCCGCGCGAGGAGTTCTACAAGCTGCCGATCGACCTCACTGGTTCGCAGGATGCTGCGGCATCGTTCCGTCAGTGTCGAGGCGTCATGAACTGCCCGGTGCTGCGCGACGGCCGCCTCTACCCGTGCGCGTACACGGCGTTCATCGACATCTTTCAGGAGCGGTTCGGCGTCGAGGGCATCGAAGCCGGTCCGGCCGACTCGATCTCGATCGAGGAGAAGCCGTACGACATCATGCGCTTCCTCACCGAGCCGGTGCCGTGGTGTCGCCATTGCGACTTCGAGCACCGCGAGTTCTACGAGTGGGCACGCTCGGAGCGCACGATCGACGAGTGGCTTGCAGCTCAGCGTCCCAGGGCGAACCACTGATCGAGCTGCGCCGCGAACTCCTCGGCCGGAAGCGCTGACATCGAGCAGCGGGGAATGGCGAAGCGAGCGCTCCAGGGGAACACAAGGCCGAAGTCGGTTGTGAACGCGCCAGCGAAGCCCGACTCCGCCACGATCGCTTTCGTCGTGCTGCTCACCGCGTCCGGTCCGCCGAACGGGTAGCTGAACAGCGTGACTGGTCTGCCGAGCATACCTTCTAGCGCTGCCTTGCCGCTCGCGATCTCGCGACGCTGCAACTCGGGCGCGAGTGCTCCGAGCGCTCCGTGGCTCACGGTGTGTGCGCCGACCTCTATGAGCCCGCCGCGCGCGAGCTCCACGACCTCGGCCGTGGTGAGCGTGCGGTTCTCGACGCGTGTTGGGCGCGAGAGGCCCCGCTCGGCTGCGAGCGCGTCGAGTGCCGTCTCGCGCGCCGATGCTTCGAGCGTGCGCAGGAGCGTGTAGCGGGCGGGGTCGCGGGCATCGCCCTCGAGGTACGCGAGCTCGTCCCACCAGCGTTCACGCGAGGTGTCGATCTCGCCGGTGCTCACGAATGCGGTTGCAGGCACCCCGTGACGCTCGAGGATTGGTTTCGCGTTGCCGAGGAGGTCGTGGTAGCCGTCATCGAATGTCACGACCACGCTCCGGGCGGGGATTCGACGCTTGTGCGTCACAAGTTCGCACAGGCGTGATGCCGTGATCACCCTGTACCCCTCGGCGAGCACCGTCATCTGGGCGTCGAAGGTTGCGGGGTCGATCGCCAGACCGTACGGGTCGTCGGCCATGGCGATCACCCGGTGGTACATGAGGACGAGTGCGCTGCCGCCGACCGCCGCACGAGCCGCACGCGCTGCGTTGCCAAGCCAGACCCGGGCTGCCGACGCCTCAGGCATGGCGCGCCTTGGTCGCGCGGACGGCTACGATGAGCTGATAGTCCGGCTCTTGTCGATCGAGCTTCGTCTGGCTGATGCGCTCGGCGGGCACTCCCTGGAGAAAGCATACCGAGGCGAGCGCGTTGCCGTAGGTGTCCACCGAGACGTCCTCAGGTGCGAAGCTCTCCGAGAAGAGCTCCTTGGCAGAGAGCGAGGTCAGCCGCCAGCGGTCGCCCCAGCGATCCATATCGAAGCGGCTCACCTGGCTGATGCCGGGCACGGTGCAGAGCACGGAGCCACCCGGCTTCAGGATGCGGGCAAGCTCGGACACACCCGCGCTCATGTTGCGAAGGTAGTGGAGCGTCTGGGTGAGCACGACGCAGTCGTAGGTGTCCGAGGGTATCTCGGGGCACGACGCCAGGTCGCCCACGTACGTGACACCCTCGTCCGCGGCCGCGCTCAGGACGTCGCTTCGCGTCACGCCGCCGCCGAAGCGCTCGGTGTAGCCGCGATCGCCGATCTCGAGCACGGTGCCCGTGATGCGGGCGCGCTCGCGATCCAGGAACCGCTCGATGTAGAAGCGGTCGACGGGGGTTCCCTCGGCGCTGCCAAAGGCCGGGTTGATGGGTGCGGTGCCGCGCATGCCGTAGCACAGGGGGAAGCGATTCCGCAGCGCTCGCCGGATGGCGCTTAGGAGCTTTCGCGGCGATGATGTGTCCATGGTGCTCCGCCTCGGTGTGACTCGGGGGACGTGCATCGCTACGATGCTATCATGACCGCTCCGAACTACCGTGGAAGTCGAGGGCCGTGACCGAGAAAGCGCACACAAGCGGTTCGCCCCGCAAGCGAAGCATCGTCGCCAACACGGCGATGAACGGCATCGCACAGTTCGCCTCGCTCGTCTCCACGCTCGTCTTCTTCCCGCTGCTGGTGCATGCGTTCGGTGTGGGCGACTACGGCGTGTACGTCATCGCGCTTTCGGTCACCGGCACCGTGGGCATGTTCGACCTGGGTATCGGTGCCTCCACCGTGCGCCTTGTCGCACGGCACGCGTCGCTCTCGGACGATGAAGGATTCGCGCGGACGGTCTCCTCGGCAGCCGGACTGCTCTTCGTTGTCGGGATTATCATTGCCCTGGCCATAGCGGGCATCGGTGCGGTGGCCGGTTCGATTTTCAAGATCGACGCCTCTCAGGCGTCCCTTCTGCGGTCGCTGTTGCTGATCGGCGCTGCGTCACAGGTATGGTACTGGCCCGCGACCGTTGCCTCGCATGTGCTCGGCGGGCTCGAGCGCTACGACATCATCGCGCGCACGTCGATCTTCACCACGCTCGCAAACGTTGCCGCCATCGCGATCGTGCTCGTCACCGGCGCCGGCCCCGTCGTGCTCATGCTCCTCGGTGTGGGCACCATGGTCGTCGCCTCGCTCATGAACATCGTCGCGCTGCGCGACGCTCACACCGGCGCCCGTCTCGCAACCCTGCCGAGCCGTCCGGTCGCGCTCGAGATCCTCTCGGGCGGCTTCCCGATCTTCGTTGCCGGCATCGCGCAGTTCCTCAATCGCGAGCAGGTCGACCGGCTCGTTCTCGGTGTCTTCCTCGGGCCGGCCGCGGTCGTCATCTATCAGGCGGCAAGCAAGCTCTCGTCCCTCGTCGCGCAGTTCACGGGACTCTCCACCTCCGCGCTCTTGCCGGTGGCGTCCGGTATGGTGGCGCGCGAGGACGAAGACGCGCTGCGGGACCTGTTCGTCCGCGGCAGCCGGTACGTTTCGCTTGCGGTCGCGCCGATCGCAGCGACGGTGATCGTGCTCGCAGCGCCCTTCATCCGCTCGTGGATGGGCCCGGGCTTCGAAGGCAGCATCATCGTCGCGCAGCTGCTCGTCTTCTCACAGCTGTTCGTGCCGCTCTATCAGACCGGCGATGCGGTGCTCATCGGCAAAGGCCGCTTCTCGGCATGGGTGCCGAGAGGAATCGCGCTTGCATTGCTCAACCTCGGGTTGAGCCTTGCACTTGTGCGACCGCTCGGCGTCACTGGCGTGGCCATCGGCACGCTTGTCTCAGGGTTGCTTGAGCTGCCGCTCTACGCGCACCTCGTGCTCCGCGAGACTGGCGTGACTGTGCGCATGTGGCTGGCACAGGCCGGCCCGATGTACCTCATGCTGCCGGTTGCGCTTATCGTTGGGGCTGTCGGCATGCTCACGCCACTTGGCGGAAGCCTCGTTGGCGTGGTCGCCGTAGGCGCGGCATGCGTGCTCGGATGCTGGGCGGCAGCATACACGCTGGTTCTGACCTCGGAGGAGCGCGCAGACGCGCGGGCACGGCTGGCCGCAATCTCTCGTGGCCGCGGGGAGCGGGCCTCATGACCGAGCCAGCGCGGCCGACGATCTCGGTCATAGTCCCGGTATACGACGTCGAGCAGTATCTGCCAGCGTGTCTCGACTCCATCCTGGAGCAGACATTCCGGGAGTTCGAGATCGTCGTGGTCAACGACGGCTCCACCGACGGCTCACAGGCGATCATCGACAGCTACGCCATCAAGCACGGAGACCGCATCCGTGCTCACATCAAGTCGAACGGCGGACTGGGCGACGCGCGCAACTTCGGCATCGAGCATGCGGTGGGGGAGTATCTTGCCTTCGTCGACTCCGACGACACGATCGCGCCCACGATGCTCGAGGAGATGCTCGTTCGCGCCCGATCGACCGGCGCTGAGATGGTCATCTGCGGTATCCAGCGGTTCGCGGACGGGGAGCCCGACTCGCCCTATCTGCCCGAGCCCGACATGAGCGTCTTCGGCCGGTCACTTGCCGAGGAGCCCCGTCTGCTCTTCCGCGTCGACGCCAGCGCATGCGACAAGCTGTACGCTCGCGAGCTCTTCGATCGCACCGGGGTCCGGTTCCCCGCTGGCATCGCCTTTGAAGACGTTCCGACGGTGTTCGTGCTGGCGGCGTGCGCGAATCGCATCGAGAAGATCGATCGCCCGCTGTACCGCTATCGCCGCGATCGTGCCGAGTCGATCACCGGGCGGTACGGTTCGCGCCACCTCGGCCTTGTCGAGGCATTTCGGCTCCTGGACGAGCGACTCAACGCGCTCGGCACCCGCCTGACCGTGAGCGATGACGCGCTGCTGCGGCTGTATCTGACGCATCTGATTGCTGGCCGCTACCCGGACTTCCTGCTCGCGGCGGACGGGAAGTCTCGCTCGGCGTTCCTGCGTTCGGCGTTCGGTCTGATCGACGCGCGCTTTCCGGGCTGGCGCGGGAGTGCGGTGTGTCGGACCTTGTGGCCAAATCCGTTGCTTCGTTCGATAAGCACGCATCGCTCGATGCTGGTATTGTTCTGTCGCGCACCCAGGCGGCTCTACTTAGCTGCACTCCGACGCATGGGAGCGTTCGATCCGCTTCGGTAGGGCGCTCGGGTGCTCTCTGAATCGATGTGAACAGATTGTTTGCATTGTGTGTGCGTCTGGCACCGACGTTGCTTTACTCGCTGTGAGAATCCCGCGTCACTTGGAGCGAGTCGTCTCACGTGCATGTGTGAAGGTCGTGAAGACGTATGCGGATGCAGTAAACTTGCGCGTGGCCGCTGCCGGGCGGTCGTGCGAACCGATGAAGAACGTCCAGGAGGGTTTACATGTCTGACGTCCTACCACCTGTCGAGGCAGATGAGACCGAATCCGAGAACCGCACGGTGACTAGGCCGCGCTCCAAGATGATGAACGACCCCGTTGTGCGCCGGATGGCGTATCTGGCGGCCGGACTCGTGATCGTCTTCCTGCTCGTCGTGGTCACGGCGCTTCTCACCGGGGTTGCGACTCCGTCCGGTCCTCGCACGCTTGCCGAGCGCGAGGTCGCTGTTGCCGGTGCCGCTGTTCAGGCGGGTAGCACCGACACAGCCGTCTGGGGGCAGTACATCGCCGCACTCATAGCGGACAAGCAGTACGGTCGTGCGAAGGACTTCATCGCGCAGGGCCGGGAATCGCTTGATGACTCCAAGACTGCCGAGTTCTCGCTGGCTGAGGCGCGCCTGTACGCTGGTCAGAAGCAGTACAAGAAGGCGATCGAGGCTGCAGAGAAGACCAAGAAGCAGGTCAAGGACGCATTCGACGCCCGTATCGCCCAGGGCGGGATGGCCAAGAAGGCCGCGGAGCTCGAGGGCATTTCCAGCAACTACTACGATGCCATCCTCATCGAGGCCGGAGCGTACCGGTCGCTCAAGGACTGGGCGAATGCGATTGCGCAGTACGACCTCTACATCGAGGGGAATGGCGGCGCGTCGGATATCCTCGTCGACCGCGCTAATGTGAAGATCGAAAGCGGAGATATCGCCGGGGCCGAGAAGGACTTCAACGAGGCACTGCGTTTCGTGCCCGATGACCCCGAGGCACTGGCTGGACTCAAGAAGATCGGAGTTTCGAAATGAGCGTTGGCACCGATTCGGTAGCGCCGACCCCGTCAAGCCAGGCCACCCGGTCGCGTCGCGGCCGACGGATCCTCGGCGTTGTTCTGGCCGTCTTGATCCTCCTGCTTGGGCTGTCGTCGTACTTCCTCTACAGAATGGTCACGCCGGTCGGCGGGAACACCGGCGGCACGGCTGCCGTCGATGACGGCGGGCTTGTCTGGGTTCGGTCCATCTACGGCAAGAGCGATGCACCCGCGGACCAGTTCGATCAGACGCAGGGCGTTGCTTCTGCCTCGGACGGCTCGCTGTGGATCACGGACGGCGGACATTTCTCGCTCATGCACTTCACCGCTGACGGGCGGTTCCTGGGAGAGACCAAGGGCCCGAGCGACACACCTCTGCAGGCACCGTCTCGGCTTGCGATCGGTAACGACGGCAAGATCTACGTATGCGAGACGATGGGGGACTCCCTGCGTGTGATCGACCCCAGCAACGTGACGACCGACGCAGGATCATTCAACATCCCGTCACCGGTATCGGTTGCTGTGAGCGACGACAGAATCGCCGTTGGTGCCGTCTCTGGGTTCGCGATCCTCGAGAAGTCCGGCAAGCCGATCAAGGTCTTCGGGTCGCGCGGTAAGGGCGACGATCAGTTCGACTATGTCCACGGGATCGCGTTCGACGAGGCGGGTAACGTCTACGTCGCTGACTCGTACAACAACCGCTTGAGCGCCTATGACAAGGACGGCAACCGGTTGTGGATCATCCGAACCGGCAAGCCTTCGAACTCCGCCGAGGAAGTCAACGACAACCTGACTGTTGCCGAACCGACTGACGCAGCGCTCAAGGGCAAGGACGCCCTTCAGCTTCCGCTCGGGCTCACCGTCGACGGAGCTGGACGCGTGGTCGTCGTCGACATGTATGACTGTACGCTCGCGGTATTCAACGCCGCTGACGGATCATTCGTCGGCAAGTACGGGATCGAAGGCGCCGATGACGGACAGTTCTTCTACCCGGCGACTGTTTCCTATGATGCCGGGCGCGATTGGTTCACCGTCGCTGACGGTCTCAACAACAGGGTTCAAATCGTTCGAATCCCAGGTTCGGCCGGCGGAATAGGCGTTGCCGCGACCGTGCGACGCGCGATCGCGGGTCCTCTGCGGGCGTGTATTTACCCGTTCCTGCTGCTGCTCCTGGCATTCATCGTATGGCTCGTGGTTCGCAAGCGTCGCCAAAAGCGTGACAGGGGTCACGAATCGACGAATATTGAGAATGGATTAACGAATCTAGAGGCTTCTGAATGAGAGTTGGCTAAGGATTTGCTCACATATGTGCGTTGTGTGAAGTCCGTGTTCGTTTTTTCTTGAGGAACTGCGCTCAGCAAGCTATAGTCAGACATGAACAGCAACGCGTTCTGCGATGCCCGATGGGCGGTCAGAATCGCTATCTGTGAATCCAGCTCAAGACAGGAGGTGAACATATGAAAAGAGCGCTTTCCCTTACCAACAACAAAGGAGTCTCCATGAAGAAGACCCTCATCGTTCTCGCACTTGCGGTCGCCCTCACACTTGCCTTCTCGGCCACCGCATTCGCGACTTCGGCGAAGACCTGGAACTACCAGGAGGATTACTACAGCTGGGGTTCAGTCTCAGGCAACGGCATCGGCCAGGTTGGCCTCGAGCTCGGCAGCGGCGGTAGCACCACCACCGTCGGCCTTGCGAACGTCAACCCCGCGAACCCGGGCGTGCACGCCAACTACCTGGCCAACACGGCCAAGTGCGGCATCTGCCACTCGGTCCACCGTGCCAACGCGAGCGGCGTCAAGCTGCTGAACACCGACACGGCGACGTGCGCCGGTTGCCACAAGGCCGGCACCTCGACGGTCACCCAGGTCCTCGTGTCCTGGCAGACCGGCGGCCCGCACAGCTCCGGCACCGAC
>PHFB01000006.1 GCA_002841355.1 Actinobacteria bacterium HGW-Actinobacteria-1
GATCGGCGACTACACCATCCAGCCGGAGAACGGCGGCGTGGGCGTGTTCGCGCACGAGTACACGCACGACCTTGGCGTGCCGGACCTCTACGACACCGTGGGCGGCGACAACGCCACCAGCTTCTGGACGCTCATGGATAGCGGCTCGTGGCTGTCGCAGGTGGATTACGACCTGGGCTCGGCGCCGAACCACCAGGGTCCGTGGGAGAAGCTGCAGCTTGGCTGGCTGGATGTAGTGGTGGCCGAGCCGGGCACCACGGCCGAGCTGACGCTGGGGCCGGTGGAGCACCAGTCCACGCAGCCACAGGCGCTTCTGGTGAACCTGCCCGACAAGACCGCGTCGTGGACGGTTGCCGCGCCGTACGCTGGCTCGTACTTCTACTACAGCGGCCAGGGCGACAACCTTCGCAACAAGATGACGAAGGCGTTCACCCTGCCGGCGGGCGCGCAGCTCTCGGCGATGGTGAACTACCAGATCGAGAAGGGGTACGACTACGCGAACCTCATCGTCTCAACGGACGGCGGGGCCACGTGGGACACGGTGCCGACGAACCTCTCCAGCTCCACGGTGGAGTCGAACGGCATCGACGGCTCATCGCGCGACTGGGTGGAGCTTACGGCGGATCTCTCGGCGTACACGGGTGATGTGCTGCTGGGCTTCAGCTACATCACCGACGGTGGCGTGGCCGAGCTTGGCTTCATGGTGGACGACCTCGCGATCACCGGTCAGACGCTTGATGGTGCCGAGACGGACACCGGCTGGACGTTTAGCGGCTTCAAGCGCTCGACCGGCACCGAGGGCGGCACGTACTGGAACTACTACCTGGCCGAGAACCGCACGTACGAGGGGTACGACGTTGCGCTCCAGAAGGCATACAACTGGGGCAACCTGCTGGGGAAGAACGCAATGCCTAACTGGGCCGAGCGGTTCCCGTATCAGGACGGCCTGCTCGTGTGGTACTGCGACACCTCGCAGGTGGATAACAACGCCAGTGTGCATCCCGGGCACGGGTTCGCGCTGCCGGTAGACGCGCACCCGAAGGCGCTCACGCGCAACGGGAAGAACCTGTGGCGCAACCGGATCCAGACGTACGACTCGACCTTCGGGCTGCAGGCGACGGATGCGCTGCCGCTGCACTACAACGGCAAGCTCTATCCGATCCCGAGCCTCTCGGCCGTGTCGGTCTTCGACAGCATGCTGTCGTACTACGACGCGACCAACCCGACCGGCAGCGTGATCACGCCGGTGACCAGCGCGAAGATCGAAGTGCTGGGGACGGGGACGGGGAGCGACGGGGGAGTGTATATGGGCGTGCGGGTGACGGCGCCGGGGCTCGAGTAGCGCCCAAACCGTGCAGGTGAGTTGCGGGGCCCCCGATTCGGGGGCCCCGCTGGTTTGCGCTAGACTCTCCAGGGAGGCGAGCTGGGGAGGACGATGAACCGCCGAGAGGGAAGCACGCTCACGCTTGCGCTTCGCATGCTCGCGCCGTGGCTGGCGGTGGGCGTCTTCTGGCTGGGCTTCGGGAACGCGTGGCTTGCGATCCTCACGTATCACGCGCAGATCCTGCTGTGGTCGCGCGGACGGCTCCCGGGCCTGTGCTGGCCGAAGCGCGACCGCATCGCGTGGCTGATCGCACCCGCAGCGATGGCGGGTCCGGCGCTCTGGCTGCTGCTGCCGTACATCACCCGGACCGACCTCGGCGGCTGGCTTGCCGAGCACGGCCTGAGCGGCGCATCGATGGTGGCGATGGCGGTGTACTTCGGGCTGGTGCATCCGCTGCTGGAACAGGTGCACTGGACGCCGCTTCGGGAGGCCACACCGATTGCGCACGTGGCGTTCGCCGGCTACCACATGCTGGTGCTGGCCTCGCTCCTGACGGTGCCGTGGCTGGCTGTCTGCTTCGTGATACTCACCGGCGCGTCGGTGGCTTGGCAGAAGATGACGCGGCGGACGGGGAGCGTGTGGGTGGCGGTCGCGTCGCACGTGGCGGCGGATGCAGGGATCGTTCTGGTGGCGTGGCTGGTGCGGTGAGGGGAGCGACGGGGCGCGGGGCGCACGATTACTGAGCACGCTCATGAGTATGGAGCGTCTTGCACTTCGCAGGCGTCAGCACGAATCCCTGTTACGTGCATTAGTCACTGGAGGCCATGAGCCTACGTCTGGGCATTGTACACCCGGCATGCCGGTTCAATGTGCTTGCTGCACTCCAATGCGATGGCTGCCTATAACCACGAGGCTCTGTGCCAGCGCGCGTCTTTGCTGGTCGTGACGTTACGCGCGCAATCAGGGACAATGACAGTCGAGATTCTCGCGCAGGGGTACTAGTCCGTTTGGCTTGGGAGCATTCTGTCTCCCGGCCTCGATGGTTCACTACTGGGGGAGCCATGACGATTTTGCGACCGGGTCCCGACTGCTACGAGGACCTCTTTGCGGCAAAGGTGTTTGCGGTTCCCTCCTACCAGCGTGACTATGCATGGGACGAGGATCTATGCGTCCGCTACCTGAAGGATCTCGTGAGTACGGCACTGGCGGTCAAGGCGGGCGCGGCCGACGTCAAGCGCTACATTGGTGCGGTCGTGATGGTGGAGTACCAGCCGGCTCTGAGCGACATGGACCTGACGAGCTTCGCGTCGGAGGACGCTCGAGTCTTCCACGTCATAGACGGCCAGCAGAGATTGGCGACAACGTTACTGCTACTTGCAGCGCTGCGCGACGTTGTCAATAGCAGCAGCTTCGAGGCTGATGGTTCAGACAAGGCTAACTTCCAGCAACAAGTGAACAACATGATCTATGGCGGAGTGGGTCCGGACGACAAGCCGCGCTCTCGCTTATGTATGAGTCGGAAAGACAAGGAGTTCTTTGACGACCTTCTCATCAACCCGGCGCTGAGGTCAGTGCGTCCGTACCGACCTCTGTCGAATCGGAAGCTTTGGATGGCGTACAGGGCGTTCCTGGACAAGTTAACCGAGCACTGCATCGAGTGCGCGGGTGACGGGAAGGCGTTCGCCACACAAATCGACTTCATGCGCCAGCTGCGCAACTCGCTTCTCCGGGATTTCCAGGTGATTCGAATCGAGGTTGATTCAATCTCGAGCGCTTTCGACGTATTTGAGTCGCTCAATGCTAAGCGCATGGACTTAACCGAGAGTGAGCTAGTCAAGAATCTTCTGCTGTGTCGGGTGTCCAGAGATGGCGGATCCATACGGGAAGCGAGCGACAAATGGGACACCATTACCGCCAGAGTATCTGAAGAGATGGTTCAGTTCCTTCGGCACAGAATGTGTGCTAAGCATAAGCGCGTCGTTCAGAAGAAGGAGATCTATGCACTACTCGAGACTGAGCTGAACGCAGGCTATGCGGGTCTCTTCTCAGCCCTTGATGCCGACTCGAAGTGCTACGCCGAGCTCACAGTCTCGTGTCAGCCTGGTGAGTATGTGGTCCTGGGAACCCGGGCGACCAAGTCTCTGCGCGAACTCAGGGACTCGCTGGGCCAAGTTCAAGCCAGGATACTGCTCCTGAGCGCGGTTCGGGCAGTCCGCGACGAGCGGATGAGCAAAGACCAGTTCACATCGCTGGTCGAACGCCTGGTCACCCTTTTTGTGCGTTATCGCATTCTTGGTATGAATCCGAACACGCTCAGTAGCGACTGGGCCGAGTACGCGAACAGGCTAGAGCCGTCTTCAACAGACCCGATTTCTCCAGATACGCTCGTCGAGCTTGTCAGAGGCAAGACTCCGAGCGATGAGAAGCTTAGGCTGGCGTTTTCCGAATGGCGAGTGGACGGGGCTGCGACAAAGTTCGCCACCTATCTTCTCTTCGAGCTCGAGCATCGGATGAACCCGTCGAATCCGCGTAGACTCGACCCAACAGATCTCACTCTTGAGCACGTGATTCCACAGGATGTGAACCAAACCGAATGGTTTGGGTCGGATGTGTATGAACCCTCGGATCTGACCGACATACTCACCAGGCCTGGGAATCTAGCCCTGCTGTATCGACCTGAGAATGCGAGCGCTGGCAATAGAGACTACTCCACGAAGCTCAAAGTCTATCGTCGTCCCAACATGTCCGACTATCTGCCTGAAGATGCGAGAGGCCGTACGTCGGTCGCCACTTTCGAGCTGATCCGCGAGATCGTGGATTCGTATCCAACTGAGTTTCTGGAGAAGGAGGTCGATTCCCGAACCGCAGTGTTGGCAGACCGGGTTGCCAGCGTCTGGAGTGTCTAGCTCGGGATCGAGTACCTTACGAACACCTCGAAGCGTGCCAGCCAGCCACCCTGGTGTTCAGGCGGCCTTCGGATGCCTTGCGTACGCCTATCAGTCTGAAGTCGGGTTTGATTGAGCGACTAGTGAGAGGTGCATCGGAACGCCTCGAGTTGGGCATCTCGGTTGATTGAGCATCCCGCGATAACCCCCAACCTCGAGAACCTTGGACGAGGGCCCGGCGTCGCAGATCCCAAGCTATCAAGCTGCAAGTCAAGCAACACAACCTGGACTCTAAGGCCGAGATTGCCAAGCATCACTGGGGCGCCAGCCTAATTCTCGATGCTGAGCGTGCACTGCACATGGTCCAAGCGTCTCGATGCGATGTCGAGGTAGCTTGGACACTCATCGACACCAATGAACGCTCGACTCTGAGACACGGCCGCAACGCCGGTGGTGCCGCTGCCAGCGAACGGATCGAGAATATGGTCGCCGGGCAGTGTGGTGGCGAGGACTATCCTCTCCAGTAGCGCGACCGGCTTCTGTGTAGGGTGTTTGCCTTGAAGCTTCTCCGCGGCCTTTGGTGGCGTGAAGCTCCAGTACGACCGCATCTGCCTGCCGGCGTTCTCGGCCTTCATGAGTTCGTAGTTGAACGTATGCTTTGACGCCCGACTCCTTGCGGCCCAGAGTAGCGTTTCATGGCTATGCGTGAAGTATCGACACGATAGATTTGGCGGTGCGTTCGGTTTCAGCCAAGCGATATCATTCAGTATCTTGTACTCGAGCGACTGCATGGCGTGACCGATGAGGTAGATGTTGTGACTGGTTCCGCTGACCCACAGCGTGCCATTCGGTTTCAGCACACGACGAACTGCCTTCAACCATGACCGATGCCAACGGTAGTCTTGCTCGAAACCGTTCGATTCGTCCCAATCGCCTTTGTTGACCGCAGCGAACTTGCCGCTCTTGCAGGTGACGCCGCCGTTGCTGAGCAAGTACGGTGGATCTGCGAAAGCCATGTCAACTGACTCGGCTGGTATGGCTCGTAGGACCTCGAGAACGTCGCCAAGATACAGGACGTAGCCTTCGCCCTGATGGTAGGGTTCTATGGTGTACTTGTTTGCCATGGAGCAAGTGTATACTTGTGAATCCATACGAACAAGTGTTCGTATTGCTGTCGTCAAGACCAGACTGAGCCAAGAACGGAGCATGTCCCACATGCCGCAAGTGCCAAATCTCGCGTCGAAGGACTCCCCAAAGCCGATTCTGAAATGGGCCGGCGGCAAGGCGAGGCTTCTCAGCCAACTCGCTTTGCTGATGCCCGAGGACGTGCGCCCGGGCTTCGCTGGTCGGCTCGTCGAGCCCTTCGTGGGCGGGGCCGCGATGTTTCTCTGGTTGCGACCCAGCGGCGCGCTACTCGCGGACTCGAATGACGAACTCATCAATCTGTATGAAGTGGTGAGGCGACACCCAGACGAGCTGGAGACTGCTCTGGATTTCTACCAGTCCTTGGCGCACGATTCAGATGTCTACTACGCTCAGAGGGCGGATGATCCTCAGGATCCGGTCAAGAGGGCGGCGCGGCTCATCTACTTGAACAGAAACTGCTTTAACGGCCTGTACCGCCTGAACCGTTCTGGCAAGTTCAATGTGCCGTTTGGGCGCTATCGGTCAAAACCCAAGCTGTACGATCGCGAGAACTTGGCGCTGGTCAGCGACGCTCTGGGTGCAGCCGAACTGCGCGTCGCGCCGTTCGAAGAGACCCTCGCCCAAGTTGAGCCCGGTGATTTCGTGTATCTCGATCCGCCCTACTACCCGATCAGTCAGACTTCTAGTTTCACCGGATACACAGGGGCGGGGTTCGGTCACGCGGACCAAGTGCGGCTGCGGGATGCGATTCTTGAAACTCATCGTCGGACCAGCGGTGCAGCCCGGATTATGCTCAGCAATAGCAATGCACCTGGTCTGATTGAGCTGTACGAGCCGTACCCGGAAATACTGCACGTCCACAGCGTGACTGCCATGCGAGCGGTAGGTGCGAAGTCCTCTTCTCGCGGTCTCGTTGAGGAAGTTGCAATCACCAACTACACGACATAGGAGGAAGCCAGGCAGATGGGTGTGCTTACCAGCCGAAACTACGCTTCGTCAGAGCTGTTCGTTGCCGATTTCCTCGCAAGCCTGACGCCTGGCGTGATACCCAGAGGTGCGTTCATCAACTGGGACAAGATGGATGCTCGCGGAGGCCCCGAGGCCAGGTCGCTCGCGTTCTTCGAGCGCGTCCAGAGCGAGTTCCGGCTGGGCGCCGAGCTCCAAGATCTTCTGACGCAACGCTTGCTCGAGAGCGGCCCGCACGATTCGCACATTCGATTTGCCTTCAACCTCCTCGGCCACACGGCGAAGGCATACATATCTCGGGATGACTGCCTGAATATCGCGGAATTGGACGCTGGAGTCAGGGCCGGTGATGAGGCGGCGGCGCGGCTTGCGGCTGAGGCGCTGTGCGGGATAGGCCTTGATCATCTGCTTGCGCTTTCGTCTCTCCGCAGCTGCATGGTTGGAGTTCGTGTTGGATTGGAGACGCATCGGCGCAAGAACGTAGGCGGGACAGAGTTCTCGAGTCTCGTGGCTCGTGAATTACATGGTATTGCGGAGCGGCTTGGGGAGGCGTCCGGGCGCAGCGTCGTGCTAAGGAACGAGGATAACATCCTGTACGGCGACGACCTTCACAAGCGGGTTGACTACGCCATCTACGTCGACGGACTACCGCGGTTCGGTTTCGAGGTCAACTTCTACACCTCCAGCGGGTCAAAACCTAGCGAGATAAAGCGAAGCTACGGAGAAGTCGCCCGCGGCCTGCACTCTGTAGGCGTGGACCTGATTTGGATTACTGACGGTGCCGGCTATCACAGCATGAAGAAGTCACTGCGAGACGCGTACGTAATCCTGCCGAACACGTACAATCTCAGACAGCTCAAGCATCAGCTCGAACTGGATCTTTCTCTTGAACTAGCCGAACCAGGGCAGGGGTAGACGTGGCGTACAAGTATGGCTACGAGCAAGAAGACCTTTACGTGGAGCAGGGGACGGAGCGCGTTCCGGATGATGGGCAGTTTCACATCGTTCTCAGAGGCCGGGTTATTGACCGCGAGGCTACCGCGAAGCGTGCGCTCGGGCGACTACAGCAGCTGCGACACAATCTGCCCGACGACGATGATGTGTCGGAGGAGTCGATGAGACAGGCGAAGTTGCGCCAGGGCGAGATGGCGACCAGGTTCCTGCAACAATCGACGGCTGAGAAGACTGCACAATTTGGTCGGAAGAGCTGAAAGAGGCGAACTTCGTACTCTGATGAGGAGGTTGCTGGCGAATGACGTTGCAGTGCACGAAGAAGCATCGGTATGACGATAGATTTGTTTCTCTGCCGGACGACCAAGGGGGTGCCGGGCGGCATAAGTGCGCTGGCTGCGCCTATGATCACGGCCTTGAGGACGGCAAGCGTCGACTCGAAACCCTGGAACTGGGGCTTGACGTTCTCCCTGAGAGTCAAGCTGGGACTGTCAGGCACAAGAGCCCGCATGCTGCGTATGCGCTGGGATACTACGACGGGGTGAAGGGTTCCTACGAGGTCGTGGACGCTTCCTAGACTTGTTTCCAGCGTGGGCGATGGCATTTACTCAAGGAAGAGTCCCATGACCCCACCCCTCATCCCCACATCCTGGTTCGTCCGCCTCGACGGCATCGATCACTCGGGAGGCATCCACGGGCGCGGGCACACTCTGCGCGTGTGGACGCACGCGACCGAGCTCGCGCGTGAGCTCGAGCTGCCGGAGTGGCAGCGTGAGGCGGTTCACCACGCGGCGCTGTGGCACGACATCGGCCGCATCGATGACGGCGCCGACTACTACCACGGCGCGCGGAGCGGCGGTCGCGTCCTCGGCCTCGGGCTGCACGAGGGGCTCGACCCGATCATCACTGAGGCCGCCATCTTCGCGGTCACGCACCACTGCGGCTCGGAGGAGCACGCCACGCGCGCGCTGGAGTACCAGCTCGATCCGGAGGGCTTCGGCAACGTGTTCCGCGTGCTCAAGGACGCCGACGGGCTCGACCGTGTCCGTCTCGGCGATCTGAACGCGGGGTACCTGCGATTCCCGCAGTCGCACGAGCGCATCCAGCGCGCGTGGGAGCTGCTGGCGGAGTCCTACTGACGCTCGGCCGCGTCTCCACTATTCTGGTCTCGATGGCGGCGGAGTCCGCCTGAAGCGGCTGCGAATAGGGGAGGTCGTGCGCGTGGGTAAGTTCTTTGACGCCGTCTACAACATCTTCGCGTGGGTGTGGAATCACGTCTGGGGAACGCTCTTCTTCATCGGCGGCGGCTACGCCCTCCTGCACACCGACGAGATCCCCTTCTACTACGCGCTTCTGTGCATCGGCATCGGCATCTACTTCTTTTGGTCGCGCTCCTGGACGAAGGCGGCCGAGAACGTCGCCGACAAGCTGGCCGACAGCATAACGGCACGCTCTGACGGCGCGCAGGCAGCTCCCGCGGCGAGCTTCTGCGAGCAGTGCGGCTCGAAGCTTGAGGTCGATGCCGCGTTCTGTGCAGCGTGCGGAACGAGGATCGCCTAGCACGCGACCATCGCCAGCCACGGTGCCGCGAAACGAGATGTTAACCAATCCAAACAATTAGTTTCCAGAGTTCCGTTTAAGCGCGCTTCAGTTGTGGGTACACCGGAGTATCAACCCTGGAAGGAAGGGTCGCTCGGTGCACCTCGCTCGCAAGAAAACGAACGGCGCTTCAGCGCACAGACTGGCCACGATCGTCGTAGCCGTTCTTGCGCTGCTCGTCATTGTGAGCGTCCTTGGCTCCATCCCGACGTTCCATCAGGCTCTCGGCATCGGCTCCACCGACGCACTCGACGAGGGTGTGCTCATCCCCAAGATGTCGACCAGCACCAGCGGCATGACCACCGTCTTCGGCGTGCTCGCACTCGCGTTTCTCCTCGCAGCGTCGACTTCGCGCAAGCCGCGCGCGGTGCGTGTGATCGCGTCGGGCGCGGGCGCTCCGATACGCCCGCGGGCAGCAGTCTCGGTGCGCCGACGCATGCGTAGAACGACGCCCTCGGACGACGACGCCGATCATCACCACACTTCCATCGTCACTACCCCGGCCCTTCGGAGCGCGCCAGATTCGGCGCAACCGGAGGGCTTTTCTGTGTCCTTGTTCCGTTCGGCTCTACATCGCGAGGAGGGATCGTCGGCCCGGTAACCCGCACGTCTGCACCGCAACCAGGATGTTCGAGAGAGGGAGTGTGAGGTTTGTGAAACGAAGAGGTAGGACGGTTCGGCGATTGCTCGCCCTGTTAACGACGAGTGCGCTCGTCTTGGGCCCGCTGCAGCCGGCATTCGGCGTCGCTGCTTTGCAGACGCCGGAGGAGCTCCTGGCCGCGAAGGCCGCGGCCGTGCACGAGCGGATGGACAAGCGCATCACACAAGAAGAGCGCGAAGCAGCCGCGGAGGCACGTGCCAAGCTCATGGCGTCGGTAGCTGGCACCATCAAGACCACGGCGGTACCGGGACCGGGCGGAACGCCCGACTACTTCGGTACCACGCCGAACTGGGCGTATTCGCCCGAACTCCGCAAATTCGTTGACACCCTGCCCGGTGTTGGCCCGGAGAACGCGAACAACCTGGGCCAGTACCTGTCGATCGGCCACCCCGATACGACCACGTACCCGGGTTCCGACTACTACGAGATCGAGCTGCGCCAGTACTCCGAGCAGCTCCACTCGGACATGCCCGCCACGCTCCTGCGTGGCTACGTGCAGGTGAACAAGGGCACTGACGCGAGCGGGAAGAACACCGTTATCCCGGATCCGATCCACTACCTTGGGCCCACCATCTTGGCCACCAAGGACCGCCCGGTGCGCGTGAAGTTCACCAACAAGCTTCCCACCGGTGAGGGCGGCGACCTGTTCCTGCCGGTCGACACCACGTACATGGGCGCCGGCATAGGCCCGAACGGTGTAGACATGTACACGCAGAACCGCGCATCGGTGCACCTCCACGGTGGCAAGACCGTCTGGATCTCCGACGGCACGCCGCACCAGTGGATCACGCCAGCCGGTGAGAACACGCCGTATCCCGAGGGCGTGAGCGTGCAGAACGTGCCGGATATGCCCGATCCCGGCGACGGCTCGATGACCTTCTTCTACAGCAACCAGCAGAGCGCGCGCATGCTCTGGTATCACGACCACGCATACGGCATCACGCGCCTGAACGTGCTCGCGGGCATGGCTTCCGGCTACTTCATCACCGATGACGCCGAGCAGCAGCTCATCAGCGATGGCACGATCCCGAGCGACCAGATCCCGCTCATCATCCAGGACAAGACGTTCGTGGACGAGAGCACCATCACGACCACCGACCCGACGTGGAACTGGGGCTCGACCCCGGGTACGCCGCACACCGGCGACCTGTGGTTCCCGCACGTCTACATGCCGGCTCAGAACCCGGCCATGATCGACGGCGTCAACCCGAACGGACGTTGGCACTACGGCCCGTGGTTCTGGCCGCCCACACAGGTCCCGAACGGACCGGTCCCGAACCCGTATTACATCTCGGCTGAAGAGACGCCGTGGGAGAACCCCACGATGCCCGGTACGCCCGACAACTCAAGCGGCATGGAAGCGTTCCAGGACACGCCGCTTGTGAACGGCACGGCGTACCCGACGATGAACGTCGATCCGAAGTCGTACCGGCTCCGCATCCTGAACGCATCGAGCGACCGCTTCTGGAACCTGCAGCTCTACGTTGCCGACCCCGGCACCGTGAGCTGTGATGGTCGCCGCAACACCGAAGTGAAGATGGTCCCCGCCGCTCCGACGGACGGGTTCCCCGCCGACTGGCCCACCGATGGCCGAGAAGGTGGCGTTCCCGATCCTAAGACGATGGGTCCTGACTGGATTCAGATCGGCACCGAGGGCGGCTTCCTGCCCAAGGTCGTGACCATCAAGCAGCAGCCGATCACGTGGGTCACCGACGTGACGCTCTTCAACGCAGGCAACGTCGACAAGCATTCTCTCCTTGTCGCACCGGCCGAGCGCGCCGACGTGATCGTCGACTTCTCGAAGTATGCGGGCAAGACGCTCATCGTCTACAACGACGCACCGGCTGCATTCCCGGCTGGCGACCCGCGCTACGACTACTTCACCAACAACCCGGACATGACCGACACGGGCGGTCACACATCGACCCGCGCAGGTTTCGGGCCGAACACCCGCACGATCATGCAGATCAAGGTTGCTGCGAAGACCGCGGCCCCCGCGTTCGACATCGCCCCGCTTGAGGCGGCGTTCACGTCGACCGCGACGAACACGAGCGTGTTCGAGGAGTCGCAGAACAAGATCATCGTCCCGAACGCCCGTTACAACGACACCTACAACAAGTCGTTCCCCTCGGATGCGTACGTCCGCATCTTCGACACCACCTTCAAGTTCAAGAACCTCGACGGTGTCGAGACCACGTTCTCGCTCGAGCCCAAGGCGATCCAGGACGAGCAGGGTGAGACGTTCGACGAGTTCGGTCGCATGAGCGGCAAGCTCGGTCTGGAACGGCCAACTGGTGTTCCGGGCGCGCCGAACTTCAACCTGTACGGCTTCATCGATCCGCCTACCGAGGTTGAGACGGCAGTCGACCCCACGATGGTCGCCCTCACGCCGATCCTTGGCGACGGTACGCAGATCTGGAAGATCACGCACAACGGCGTGGACACCCACCCGATGCACTTCCACCTGTACGACGTGCAGCTCATCAACCGCGTCGGCTGGGACGGCTTCCTTCGCTACCCGGATGACAACGAGCTTGGCTGGAAAGACACCGTCCGCGTGAGCCCGCTTGAGGACACGATCGTGGCGCTTCGCCCGGTCGCCCCGACGGCGCCGTTCAACGTGCCGGACAGTTGGCGTCCGCTTGATCCCACGCAGCCTATCGGCGGCATGATGGGCTTCTCGACGGTCGACCCGGTCACCGGACAGCCGTACACCATGCCCGTGATGAACGAGGTCCGGAACTTCGGCTGGGAGTACGTGTGGCACTGCCACATCCTGAGCCACGAAGAGATGGACATGATGCGTCCGGTCACCGTGGAAGTGGCGAGCTCGCTTCCCGCCACGCCGTCGCTCGATCCCGCCACGCTTGTGGCGCCGGGCGCGACGCACCTGACGTGGGCGGATGGTACGCCGATGGGCGCCATCGACACGTGGGGCAACCCGGCGAGTGAGATCGGTTTCCGCATCGAGCGCGCGCCGATCGTGGCAAGCGTTGTTGGCGAGTACTCGCAGATCGGTACGGCACTCGCCAACCAGGTCTCCTTCGATGATCCGACGATCGCACTCGGCGGCGAGTACAGCTACCGCGTGATCGCGTGGAACGAAGAGGGAACCACCACCTCCACGCCGGTCGCGATCGGACCGGTCACCGACACCACGGCTCCTGTCACCACCTCGAACGTCGACGGTGACTGGCACCAGGGTCCGTTCTCGGTATCGCTCACCGCGACCGACACGCTCTCGGGCGTAGCGGCCACGTACTACACGCTCAACGGTGGCGGCACGCAGACCTACTCCGGAGCGTTCGATGTGAGCGTCGAGGGAACCACCACGC
This sequence comes from Actinobacteria bacterium HGW-Actinobacteria-1, assembly GCA_002841355.1. GTDB lineage: Bacteria > Actinomycetota > Coriobacteriia > Anaerosomatales > Anaerosomataceae > UBA2286. Next base: position 12,868 of record PHFB01000006.1, read on the forward strand.
TCGACTTCTGGTCCGAGGACACACTCGGTGCAGTCGAGCCGGCCAACACGGCACTCGTGAAGGTCGACAACACCGCACCGGTCACGACTGATGACCACGTTGGCTCCTACACCGGCAGCGCGACGATTCACCTCTCGGCGAGCGATGCGCTCTCCGGTGTCGCACTCACGCAGTACAGCATCGATGGTGGCGCGGCCGTTGACGGCACGCTCGTGAAGAGCACCGTCCAGGGCTCGCACACGCTCGAGTACTGGTCCACCGACGCGGCCGGCAACGTCGAGACCACCAAGTCGGTCGGCTTCGCGGTGCTGCCGCCGAATGCGACGTTCGAAACGCTTGAAGGCCCCAACCGCATCCAGACAGCGCTGCAGATCTCGATCAACACGTTCCCGCTCAATTCGGTGGACACGGTCGTGATCGCGAGCAGTGCGGGTTGGCCGGACGCACTCGTCGGCTCGTCATTGGCCGGCGCATACAAGTCGCCGATCCTGCTCACGAGCCCGACGGCGCTCAGCACTGGCATCTCGGCAGAACTCACCCGACTGGGTGCGACCAAGGTCGTCATCCTCGGCAGCACGGCGGCGATCAGCTCGACCGTTGAGAACTCGCTCAAGACGCTCCTTGGCGCTGCGAACGTGCAGCGCATCGGCGGTGCGAACCGCTACGAGACCGCGCGTCTGGTAGCTGCCGAGACGGTCAAGTTCCTTGGCTGCAACTACAAGGGTTCCGCGTTCGTCTCCACCGGCCTGAACTTCCCCGACGCGCTTGCCGCAGGTCCGCTCGCGGCCGCCAAGGGATGGCCGATCTACCTGGTCGGACCGGGCGGTCTCGATTCGCAGACTGCATCCGGGATGGCCGAGATCGGCGTGACGAAGGCGCTCGTGCTTGGTAGCACGTCGGCGGTTCCCGCCTCGGTCGCAACAGCGATCGGCACGGATGTCGGCGCTACGGTGACCAGACTTTCGGGTCCCGACCGCTACTCCACGGCCGTTTCGGTCGCGGAGTACGGCGTGGCGAACGCGGGCTTGAGCTGGGACGGCATCGCTCTGGCCACCGGTCAGAACTTCCCCGATGGTCTCTCGGCTGGTGCTGCCCAGGGTCTGAACGGCTCGGTGCTGCTGCTGACGAGGACGGACGTACTGCCCGCTCCCACCGCTTCAGCGCTTACCGCGCACAAGAACAGCATCGCGCTCCTGCGATTCATCGGCTCCGACCCGGCGATCAGCCCGGCGGTGCGAGTCTCGGTAGCGAACCTGCTCAACTAGCGTCAACCGCTTTAGCTGGATGCCCGCGCAGGAACGATCTGCGCGGGCATCCGTGCGCCCGGGGGAGCCAGGCGTCGTATCATGGCGTCATGAATAATCCCGCTACCGACATCCGCGCGCTCCTCGCAGCCGGCAACGTGGTGCTCGGCCCGATGGCCGGCATCACCGAGGCGCCGTTCCGCGCGATCTGCAAGCGCATGGGCGCCGGCCTCACGTTCACCGAGATGGTGAGTGCCACAGGGCTGCACTACAACCCGGACTCGCGCGTCTCGCGCTCGCTCCTCACCTTCGCTGCCGAGGAAGTCCCGTGCGCGGTGCAGCTCTTCGGCGCGAACCCCGCCATCATGGCCGAGCAGGCGGCCGGTATCGTCGAGCGCTACGGCGCCGACGTCGCGGCGATCGACATCAACATGGGCTGCCCGGTCACGAAGGTCGTCGCGAAAGGCGAGGGGAGCGCGCTCATGCGTGAGCCGGCGCTCGCCGCCGAAGTCGTCTCGGCGATCGTCTCGGCGGTACGCGTACCGGTCACGGTGAAGTTCCGCAGCGGGTGGGACGCCGAAAGCGTGAACGCGGTCGAGTTCGCACGGGCGATGGAAGCGGCTGGCGCCTCGGCGGTTACCGTTCACGGTCGCACGCGCGATCAGTTCTACCACGGCAAGGCCGACTGGGACGTGATCGCGAGCGTGAAGGCGGCAGTAGACGTGCCGGTTATCGGCAGCGGCGACATCTTTTCGGCGGACGATGTGGTTGCCATGCTCGAACGCACCGGCGTCGATGCGGTCATGGTGGCACGCGGCGCGCAGGGGAACCCGTGGATCTTCGCGCAGGCGCGCGCGCTTATCGATGCTGGCGAGCGCCTCGCGCCACCCACGGCGTTCGAGCGCATCGACATCGCGCTCGAGCACGCGGCTGCCCTCGTGGCGTTCGCGGGCGAGGAGCGCTTCGCGCGCATGCGCAAGCACGTGGGCTGGTACATCTCGGGCGTGCCCGGCGCCACCTACGTACGGGCGCGCGTGAACGAGGCCCCAACCTACGCCGACCTGGTCGCGCTGCTTGCCGAGTACCGCGAGTGGCTGGGTTCGAGGCGGGCCGAGTAGGGATACCTCGCGCTCGTTCGGGTAGCATCAAACAAGACCCCGAAGGAGGCGCTATGCCGCGTACCAAGATTGTCGCAACGATCGGCCCCGCCTGCGATTCGCGCGAGATACTCCGCTCCATGATCGAATCGGGCGTGTCGGTAGCCCGTCTGAACGCGTCGCACACCTCACGCGAGGACCTCGCGCGGCGGCTGGCCGCGGTGCGCGCGGCGTCAGAGAACGCGGGCAGGCACGTTGCGGTGATGCTCGACCTCGGCGGCCCCAAGCTGCGTCTGGGCGCTGTCCGGGAAGGCACGATGCTCACGATAGGCGACCGGTTCACGCTCATCACCGGTGAGTGTATCGGTGACGGGCACCACGCCTGCGTCACGTACGCTGATCTGCCCTCCGACGTTCCCGATGGCGCAACGCTCCTGGTCGATGACGGTCGCATCGAGCTGCGCGTGATCGAGCGGCACGACGACGCGCTCGTCACGCAGGTCGTCACGGGTGGGCCGCTCGGCAGCCACAAGGGCGTGAACGTCCCTGGCGTGCGGCTCGGCCTCGATGCGATCACCGAGCGGGACCGCGAGGATCTGGCCTGGGGCATCGAAGCGGGTGTCGACCTGGTGGCGCAGTCCTTCGTGCGCTCGGCCGACGACGTCGTGCGCCTCCGTGAACTCATGGGCGACACGCCCATTCCCATCGTGGCCAAGATCGAGAAGCACGAGGCCGTCTCGGCCATCGACGAGATCATCGCCGCGGCCGACGCGGTGATGGTGGCGCGCGGCGACCTGGGCGTGGAGACCGCCACCGAGCAGGTCCCGGTCGTGCAGCGGCGTATCGTGTCGGCGTGCCGTGCAGCCGGGCGCCCGGTCATCATCGCCACCCAGATGCTCGACTCGATGACGACGTCGAAGCGCCCCACCCGCGCCGAGGCCTCCGACGTTGCGAACGCCATCTTCGACGAAGTCGATGCCGTCATGCTCTCCGGTGAGACCGCTGTGGGCGCGTACCCGGCGGAAGCTGTCGCGATGATGGCGCGCATAGCCACCGTTGCCGAGGAATCGCTCTCCGGTCGAGCCGCTGTGGCACCGACGCATGGCGGGCGCGACGACGTCACGCTTGCCGTGAGCACGGCGGTGACCGAGCTCGCCTGCGACCTCTCGCTTGCGGCGATCGTGACCGCCACGCAGTCGGGGGCGACCGCGCTTGCGGTTGCGGCGCATCGCCCGAGGACGCCCATCGTGGCCGTCACGCCGCTCGCTGCCGTGGCCCGTCGGCTTGCCGTTGTATGGGGCGTCACCCCGCTCGTCGTCACGGAGCACGACACCATCGAAGAGATGCTGGTGCACGCAGTCGCCGCCGTGAGGGATGCCGGGTATGCCCGTTCTGGTGAGATGGTAGCCCTTACCGGCGGTGTCTCGGTGGGGGTTCCCGGCACGACGAACCTCCTTCAGGTCACGCGGGTGTAGGGGAGAGCGTCGACTGGTGGATTCTGCCTCTACCTCGACCTGACCCTTAATCTACACACCGTCAGAATCGTGCTATGATGCCTCCTGGGCGTGCGCAAGCACGCTTCGGTACGGCCGCTTGTGCCTTCACGCAGCATGAAGTTGGAACTATGACAGCAGCGCGAAAGACGCAGAACGGGGCTAAAGCGGGCGCTCGTCGAGCCTCCTCGACCACGAGGAAGGCTCCGGCACGGGCGTCCCGACGCGCGCCCGCCACCAAACGCACGACCTCCTCGGCGAAGCGCAAGCCGTCGACGCGCACCCCGGCCCGGCGTACGCGCACCGATCACCGCGTGCTCACTGTCATCCTTCTTGGCACGCTGGTGCTTGCCGCGTGGACGCTTTATCCCGTGCTCCGGCTGCAGTACCAGCAGCAGCGGGAGAAGACCACGCTTGAGCAGGAGCTTGCCGGGCTCAAGGACCGCAACGAGAACCTTCGCGCGCAGGTCGACCGCCTCAAGACGCCCGAGGGCGTCGAGGAGGCAGCGCGCTCCACACTTGGTCTGGTGAAGGAGGGCGAGGAGGTCTACGTCGTGAGCGACGGCGAAAGCACCCGCGCGCCCGCGCCCGAGATCGGCGAGCAGACCCGCAGCATCACTGCCTCCGAGACCTCCGTCTGGACGAAGGTGCTCGACGCCGTCTTCGGTTTCCGGTGATGTCGGGCGAGGCAGCAATCGTACGTCGCCAGCTGGGCCGCGAGCCGAGAGGCACCTGGCGCGTGGCCGTTCGCTGCAGCTTCGGCTATCCCACCGTGATCGCGACCCCGTCGCGCCTGCCGGAAGGCGAGCCGTTCCCCACGCTTTACTGGCTCACGTGCCCGCACCTGCTCGACGCCGTCGGACAGCTCGAGTCCGCGGGCGAGGTCGATGCGTGGGCGGCGCGGCTAGCGGGCGACGTCGAGCTTGCGAATCGCATGCGTGCCGCGGACGCCGCGTACCGCGTCGCACGGGCTGCCGAGAGTGGCGGATCCGATGCGTGCGCTGCTGTGGGAATCGCCGGGCAGCGCGATCCGCTCGGCACGAAATGCCTGCACGCGCACGTTGCGGCGGCGCTTGCGGGTATCAACGACCCAATCGGCGAGTCGATCCTCGGCTCGCTTGCGCGTGAGTGCGAGGACCAGCGGTGCTCGGAAGGAGCGACTGACAGTGAGTGACACCACCCGCTACGCCGCCATCGATATCGGCACCGTGACGTGCCGGCTGCTTGTGGCCGACGTCGGGCCCGACGGCGTCCGCGAGCTGTCGCGCCGCTCCGTCATCTCGCACCTGGGCGACGGCTGGACCGAGACCGGGCTGCTCTCGGCCGAGGCGATCACGCGCGTGAGCACGGCGGTCGCCGCGTTCGTTGCCGAGGCACGCGACCTGGGCGCAACCGAGATCTTCGGCGTGGCCACAAGCGCGTCGCGCGACGCGGGCAATGCTGAGGAGTTCCTCGCCGAGCTCGAGCGCGCCGGCATGCAACCCGAGATCATCCCCGGCTCGACCGAGGCGCAGCTCTCCTTCCTCGGCGCGACGTATGGGCGAATCGGCGAGGACATCCTCGTCGTGGATATCGGCGGCGGCTCCACCGAGCTCGTGCTTGGCAGCATCGACGAGGAGGGCGCCATCGACACCGAGTCGGCGCGCTCCATCGACATCGGCTCCAAGCGCGTGACCGAGCTCTTCTTGCACGGCGATCCGCCGGCGCGTCACGAGATCGACGCGGCGACCGCGTACATCACCGACGAGCTGCGACCGTACTTCGACGGCCTCCGGACGCGCCCGCGCGAGATGGTCGCTGTTGCGGGCACGGCCACGAGCCTCGCGGCCATCGACCTCGCGCTCGACCCGTACGACCCCGATCGCGTGCACGGCTACTGCCTGGGCGCGCACGCACTGGCGGACATGCGCGAGATGCTCGCCGCGATGCCGCTCGAACGACGCCGCGGTGTCATCGGCCTCGAACCCGCGCGTGCGGGCGTGATCGTGGCCGGCGCGCTCATCCTCGAGACGGTGCTGGCGCTTGCCGGCCTCGATTCGACGCTCGTGAGCGAGCAGGATATTCTCTACGGGATGGTGCTCGATCGTGCCGGCATCGCGGGTGGGACGCTGGCCGAAGACCAATAGGGCGGCGTATCCGAATTGGCACAGGAGGGGGCCTTAAAAGCCTCTAGCCGAAAGGCTATGTGGGTTCGACTCCCACCGCCGCTACCAGATGATGAATCGCGACTCCGACGGGTCACCGCTCGTCGGCATCGCGTGGTTAAGCAGCCGTCAGGTCTGCGATACTTGCAGTAGTCGGCCGAGACGTCGCGGGAGGAGGGCACAGGCGCGTGGCAAGCGAAGAAGCGTCGCATCTCTACGAAGCGTTTGTCGGCCAGGATCCCGCGAAGGCGATCCAGGTCGTGGAGCGCGTGCGTTCTTCGGGTGTCCCGCAGTCGCAGCTCTTCGACACGCTGTACGTGCCCGCGATGTCCCTGCTCGGCGGAGCGTGGGCCGAGGGCCTCATCGACGAGATCGTCTTCACGCAAGCGTCCGTCGTGGCCGAGCAGATCGGCAGCTTCGTCATGCCGCCGGTCGCGCGCCCCGATACCGGCGTGACCGTCGTCATCGGCAGCATCCACCGCGACCGTCACTCGGTCATGAAGGACGTCGTGGCCTCGGCACTGAAAGAAGCCGGCTTTCGCGTGAACGACCTCGGTGTGGACGTGCGCGCGGCCGACTTCCTCGAGCGGCTTGAAGAAACCGGCTCGCGCATCGTCATCGTGTTCGCCGAGATCCTCGCGACCGCGCGTGCGGTCTCCGGCGTGCGCGACTTGCTCACCGCCGAGAACCGCGAGGACGTCGTGCTGCTGGTGGCGGGCGGCCCGTTCGCGGCAGATCCGGGCCTTGCGCGCGCCGTTGGCGCGAACGGCGTCATCGCGAGCGCGGAGAGCGCCCTTAAGGTGCTCGGGCGCGTGCGTGACGACATCCTCGCCGGTGGCGCCTCATGACGCCGACGCGTTCATCCCAGGTGCTCGTCGCCGAGGACCTCGCTCGCCGGGGTCAGCTGCCGGCGGCCGTCGCCGCGTGCTACGAGGCGCTTGCCGTAAACGACCGCGACCCGTTCGTGCATGCGCTTCTCGGCCATCTCATGCTGGAAGGCGACTTCTACGACGAGGCGATCGCGGCGTCCACGCAGGCGATCGAGCTCGACCCCGATTGCAGTCCGGCGTACCTCGCGCTCGGCCTGGCGTACGACCGCCGCGGTGGGATGTGGGACCAGTCGGTGCTCGTGTGGCACGAGCTCGCCGAGGTGGTCCCGGACCTCGTGACCGCTCACGTGCAGCTTGGCGAGGCGTTCGCGGCCGCGGCCTTCGAGGAGGAGGCCGTCGACAGCTGGAGGCGTGCGCTCGAACTCGACCCCAAGGAAGCCCGCGCACATTACAACCTCGCGATCGCCGCGCTCAAGCGCGAAGGGATGTCCACGGCGCTCCCCACCATACGCAAGGCGGGGGAGCTCGACCCCTCGCAAGACGAGCTCTTCTTCGCGCTCCTCGGCCTGCCGGCGGAGCGGCTGGAGTTCGACGTCGCGAAGGTGAAGCCGGAAGCCGAGGCACGCCTGTTCGCCGCCGGCATGCTGCTGCGTGCCGAGGACTTCTTCGGCGCGAGCGACCTTGTGCGCCTCGTGCTCGATGAAGACCCCGCCAACGCCGAGGCGCTCGCGCTCGCGGCGTACGCGTACCTGAAGCAGGAGGCCGCGAACGAGGCGATGGCGTGCGCGCTTCGAGCGCTCACGTACTCGCCGGACCTGCCGACTGCGCTCTACACGCTCGGCGTCGTCTACAGCCGCTTCCCGGGGCTCGCCAAGCACGCGGCGCGCGTCTTCATCGCGCTCGCCAAGGCCGCTCCGCAGCACTCCCTCACGCACGTGCTGCTCGCCGAGTCGCTTCTCGGCCTGCAGCGTTACGGGCAGGCGAAGCAGGCGTACCGTGCCGCCGTTCGGCTCGACCCGGCGTGCGTCCGCGCGCGCTTCGGGCTTGCCGCCGTGCGCCTCACCGAGGGCGGGTACGCCGAGGCGCAGTGGGAGATGCGCCGCGCCGCGTACTACGACACCCGTCGCCAGGGGAACTTCTGGCGTCTGTACGATGCGTACGCCGAAGGAGGTGACTCCTGATGGCCGAGAAGAAGTCCGGTGGCAAGAAGCCGGCCGCCAAGAAGCCGGCGGCGAAGAAAGCAGCAGCCGCGCCCGTGGCGCCCGTCGAGCACGTGCCGATGCGCAACCCCGACTTCCCGGTGGGCGTGGATTACTACCCGCTTGATGAAGAGCGCCGCTCCTGGAGCGACTGGTACGACCGCGACCCGGAGCCTGACTTCGCGGCGATGGCGGCTTCGCGCATCAGCGACGTTCGCGTGTTCGTCTCGTGGCGCTGCCTGGAAACGCAGGTCGGCCAGTACGATGAGGACGCGATGGAGCGCCTCGAGCGCATCGTCGAGGCCGCGCGTGCACACGACCTGAAGCTCATCGTCTGCTTCTTCGCCGACGATCGTCTCGCCGAGATGAACGAGGTGCCGTGGGGCAAGCGTCGCGACAGCCGCACCGACGACTACCTCATCCAGCGTGAGCTCTCGCTCGTGCAGAAGATCGTGAACCGCTACCGGGCCGAGCCCGTTATCAAGGCGTGGGACCTCGGCAACGAGGCGTTCTGCTCGGGATTCGAGACCGAGACCGCGCTTGAGAAGTGGGTGACCGAGCTGCGCGAGGCCGTTCGCGAGGTCGATCCGGACCGCCCGGTGCTCCTCGGCGTGGATCCGGAGACGCTCTTGCGCGAGACCGGCGTGGACCCGCGCGGCGCGATCGATCTCACCGAGCGCGCGTGGAGCCACCTCACCGCGCCGTATCGCGCGTACATCGCCGAGGGGCCCGTCACCTCCGGTCCGGCCACATATACCGACTCGTTCCTGCTGCGCGCGGCGCTCCGCGACCTGCCCGTGGTCGTCGACGGCATCGGCGTGCACGCGCTTGAGTTCTCGGCCGCCGAGGAAGCCGCATACGTCCGCACCGCGCTCTACTCGGCGCTCATGAACCGTGCGAGTGGCGCGATGCTCCGGCGCTGGCGTGACCTCGAGACCGAAAAGCGCGAGCCGTACTTCCGCGATCCGTTCGAGGTGCTCGTGGGCGTGGTGGATGTCACGGGCGCCCCCAAGCCCGTCCTGAACGAGGTGAAGCGCTTCGCGGCGGTTGCCGCACGCCTCGACCCGCGGCGCTACGCGCTTGCTCCCGAACGCGCGGCGGTCGTCATCCCCGCCGAGCGGTACGAGTCGCTGCCATCGCTCGCCGGCCTCTACGACCCGCGCGCGTGCTTGCAGGCGTACATCGCCGCGAAGGAAGCGCACGTGCCGGTCACCGTGGCGCGCGAGGGCGACGAACTTGGCGGCTACCACGCGCTCTACCTGCCGTCACCCGCGAAGCTCACGCCCGCGATGTGGGCGGACCTGAGCGCGTTCGTGCAGGGCGGCGGCTCGGTAGTGCTCTCGTACGGCGGCGGCGATGTGGACCCGGCGCTTCGCGAGATCTTCGGCGTTGAGTTCAACGGCGACGCCGGTCCGAGGCACGCGTTCGCGTGCCGGGTCGCGCAGCCGGGGGTTCTCGGCGATCTACGCTCATTCGACGCGCGCATGGACCTGCCGCACTACGGTCTCGTTACCGCGAGCGGTGCGATGGTCGTCGCCACGGATGCAACGGGCAGCCCGCTTCTCACCGTGAACCAGTACGGCCAGGGCAAGGCGGTCTTCATCGCAACGCCGGTGGAGCGTGCCATCGCGCAGAACGACCCGTGGGCCACACCCACGCCGGTGCGACATCTGCTTCGAACGGTGTACGGGACGGTAGCGAGCGCGGCGGGCGCCGGCGCCATGTTGGAGTGCGATACGCCCGAGGCCGAGATAGCGCATTTCCTGGGTGAAGATGACGACATTCTGCTCATCTTGAGTCACAATGCCGAGAAGATGACCGCCACGTTGACGACGCCGCGGACGGTCGCGACGGTGCAAGATGTGCGTGGCGGCGCGCCCGCCGAGGTGGGTGGCAAGACGTTCTGCGTTCCGCTCGGCCCGAACGGGGTCGCGGCGCTGCGGGTGAAGTTCGGCTAGCACAAGTTGGGGGCGCAATAACGAATGCACGAAGCGCGCGAAGTACACGACTACCTGCTTGAGTCATGGCTCGAATTCCACGATGCGCTGCGTGACCACCCCGAGATCAAGCGGCTGCTGTTCGATCCCGTCACCGGTCTGCCGACCACGCCACTGCTCTTCCCGCGCATCGAATCGCTCCTGGAGGAGCGCGGCGAGATATCGATCCTGTGCCTGAACGTCGTGAAGTACTCCAAGATCGAGGAGATCTACGGCTGGAAGGTCTTCGACGATGTCATGAAGCAGGTTGCGACCGCGCTTGAGAACATCACCGGCGCCGAGCTTCGTGACTCGGATATGGTCGCCGAGCTCATGATCTCCGGTAACGCGTTCGTCGTGTTGCTCTCACCGCCGCGCACGAGCGACCAGATGGTCCTGGAGAACCTCAACAAGCTTGCCCGTCGCGTCGAAGAGCGCATCCGCGCGGAGCTCAAGAGCGCGCTCGATCCGGCGCTCTTTCCCAAGTTCGGCTGCTACGTTGGCGCCGCGACGGTGCGCCACGACCCGAAGATCCGCCTCGAGCGCATCGTGCATGACGCGCTCGACCGTGCGCTGCAGCAGGCCGACTCCCGCGAGGAGCAGGATGCCGAGGAGCGCAAGGCGCGCCTCCAGGACATCATCGAGAACGGTTCGGTACGCACGTTCGTGCACCCGATCATGCGGCTCTCCGACTTCTCGGTCATTGGCTACGAGGCGCTCTCTCGCGGTCCCGAGAACAGCGAGTTCGAGCGCCCCGACAAGCTCTTCAAGATCGCCTACGACGCCAACCTCGTGATGACGCTCGAGCGTCTGTGCCGCCGCCGTGCGCTGGAGACCGCGCGCAACCTGCCCGAGGGCAGGCTCATGTTCATCAACATCGAACCCGAGGCCGTCGCCGACCCCGAGCTTCGCGACGTGATGTTCTCGTCGCTGCTCGCCGAGAGCGATCTTGCGCCGTCGAGCGTGGTCCTCGAGATCACCGAGCGCACCGCCATTACCGACTTCGCGGCGTTCCGCTCCACACTCGAGTACCTGCGCACGCTCGGCTTCGCGGTCGCTATCGACGACGCCGGTGCGGGATACGGCTCCCTGCAGTGTCTCGCCGAGGTCCGGCCCGAGTGGCTCAAGATCGATATCTCGCTCATCCGCGGGGTCGACACCGACGAGGTGCGCAGCCAGCTCGTGGAGAGCCTCGTAACGTTCGCGCAGCGGTGCGGAGTGAAGCTCATCGCGGAGGGCATCGAGACGCGGGGAGAGCTCGAAAAGCTCATCGAGATCGGCGTCGAGTTCGGGCAGGGCTTCCTGTTCACCGTGCCGGTTCCGCCGTTCCCCTCCGACGAGGAAGTGCAGCCGGGCTCGTAGGCGTTCCCGCCCGTTCGGTTCGCGCTATAATGCATCTCATTAGGTCCGCTTATGCGGCTGTCGCCGCGCGTCGTGCCGAGGAGCATCATGGAGCCGGTTCGTCTCACGCAGCTCTCCACCAAGTCCGGTTGAGCGGCCAAGTGGGGTCCGGGTGACCTCGCCGCCGTGCTCGAGCAGATGACGCCAGGGACGTCCGACGATCTCATGGTGGGCTTCGACACGTCCGACGACGCCGCAGTCTACCGTCTCGGCGAGCACGCCGTGCTCCTCACGGTGGACTTCTTCACGCCGATGGTGGACGACCCGTACGACTTCGGGCGCATCACCGCCGCGAACGCACTCTCGGACATCTACGCGATGGGCGGACGTCCGCTCACCGCGATGAATCTGCTCGCCATGCCGTGCTCCCTTCCCGCCGAGATGACCGCGCGCGTGCTCCAGGGCGGCGCCGATAAGGTCCGCGAGGCGGGCGCCGTGATCGTGGGCGGCCACACCATCGACGACAAGGAGCCCAAGTACGGGCTCTCCGTCATGGGCGTGTGCGATCCCGAGAAGGTCGTGCGCAACGTGGGCGCGCAGGTGGGCGACGTGCTGGTGCTCACCAAGAAGCTTGGCGTGGGCATCCTGAATACCGCGCTCAAGAACGGTTTCGAGACCGAAGGTACGCTTGCCGAGGTCATCGAGAGCATGGCGCATCTCAACCGTGCCGCCTCCGAGGCGATGGTCGAGGTCGGCGTTCACGCAGGCACCGACATCACCGGCTTCGGCATCGCCGGTCATGCGCGCGAGATGGCGCTTGGCAGTGACGTCGCGATCGAACTCGATCTCGCGTCGCTGCCGCTGTGGCGTGACGTGCTGCAGTACTCGGCAGATGGCGTGAAGCCCGGGCGCACGGCCGACGTGCTCGCGTTCCTCGAGGGCTCCGTCGACTGGGGTCCTGCCGATGACGCGTGGCGCGGCGTGCTGGCCGACCCGCAGACGAGCGGCGGCCTGTTCATGTCGCTGCCGGCGCAGCGCGCCAACGTGCTTCTCTCGGCGCTGGCCGAGCGGGGCGAAGACGCATGCATCGTCGGGCGGGTCGTGGCCGGTGAGGCGGGACGCATCATCATCAGGTAGCGTGCGGCCGGATCGGTCGCCGGAGAGGAGTCATCGTGGGCAAAGTGGTGTTCGTGAACTCTGACCGTATCGGCGACGGCGAGGCCGAGCTTGGACTCAAGCTCATGCAGTCGTTCCTCTACTCGCTTGCACGCACCGAGGCCAAGCCCTCGGCGCTGCTCTTCATGAATTCCGGCGTGCGGCTCACGTGCGACGGCTCCGCATCGCTCGACGACATCGGCATGCTTGCGGCCGACGGCGTGGTCGTGAAGAGCTGCGGCACCTGCCTCGACTTCTACGGTCTCATGGACGCGCTCGCGGTCGGCGAAGTCGGGAACATGAACGGCACCGCCGAGACGTTCATGGCTGCCGATGACGTCATAAGCGTAGGGTAGTTCGACAGGACCGCGACGGCGCGCTCGCACCTCGGCTAGAATGGCGCTATGGACACTCAATCGCTTTTGCGTTCGCTTCCAAAGGTCGACAAGCTGCTCGAGCGGGCGGACATCGCCGCGCTTGCCGAGACACACCCGCGTAGCGTCGTGACGGACGCCATCCGGGAGACGGTCGACGCACTTCGCGCCGACATCCTCTCGGGCGTGTTGCACGAGGTGGGCGAGGACGCGGTCGTCTCGGCGGTCATCACGCTTGTGGAGCGCAAGGGCGTCCGCTCGCTGCGCCGCGTCATCAACGCGACCGGCATCGTCGTGCACACGAACCTCGGTCGCTCGCGGCTGGCGCCGTCCGCCGTGGATGCCGTTGCCGAGGTGGCGGGCTCGTACTCGACACTCGAGTACGACGTCGAGAGCGGGGAGCGCGGCAGCCGGCACTCGCACGTGGAGGAGCTCATCTGCAAGCTCACTGGTGCCGAAGCAGCCATGGCCGTGAACAACAACGCCTCGGCCGTGCTTATCGGCCTTGCGGGGCTTGCCCGCGGCAAGGAAGCCATCGTCAGCCGCGGGCAGCTTGTGGAGATCGGCGGCAGCTTCCGCGTGCCCGACGTGATGCGCGAAAGCGGCGCCACGATGGTGGAGGTCGGCACCACCAACAAGACGCACCTCAGCGACTACGAGAAGGCGCTCACGCCTGCGACGGGTCTGCTGCTCAAGGTCCACACCAGCAACTATCGCGTGGTGGGCTTCACAGAGGAGGTCACGCTTGGCGACCTCGTCTCGCTCGGCGGCCAGCATGGCATCCCGGTCATGGAAGACCAGGGCTCCGGCGTGCTCGTGGACCTGCGCAAGTGGGGCCTGCCGTACGAGCCCACGGTCGGCGAATCAATCGCCGCCGGCGCCGATGCCGTCACGTGCAGCGGCGACAAGCTTCTCGGCGGACCGCAGGCCGGCATCATCGCCGGCAAGTGGCACGTGATCGCCGCGCTCAAGAAGCACCCGCTCGCGCGCGCTATCCGGCTCGACAAGATGACGCTCGCGGCGCTCGAAGCCACGCTTCGGCTGTACCTCGACGAAGAGCGCGCGAAGCGTGAGATCCCCACGCTCGCGATGCTCTCGGCAAGCAAGGAGGCGATGGCCGGACGTGCCGTGCGCCTCGCCGACGAGATCGCCCGCGCCTGTGGCGACGCGTACCTGGTGGGCACCGCCGAGGATGTCTCGCGCGCCGGTGGCGGTTCGCTGCCGATGGCCGACATCCCCACGGTCGTTGTCGCCGTCATGCCGCAGCGCATGAGCGTCACCGAGCTTGAGGCACGCCTGCGCTGCGCCGAGCCGCCCATCGTCGCGCGCATCAACGCCGACCGCGTGCTACTCGACCCGCGCACGCTCACGCTGGGCGAGGAAGCCGAAATCGTGGCCGCGCTCGCTGCCCTTGCGGGGTCCTAGCGCATGACCGGCCCGTCGCTCGTCCTCGGCACTGCCGGGCATATCGATCACGGCAAGTCCTCGCTCGTCCGCGCGCTCACCGGCACGGACCCCGATCGCCTTGCCGAGGAGAAGGAGCGCGGCATCACCATCGAGCTCGGTTTCGCGCAGCTTGAGCTGCCGAGCGGCCGAACGATGGGCGTCGTCGACGTTCCCGGCCATGAGAAGTTCGTGCGGCAGATGGTAGCGGGCGCGACCGGCATCGACGTCGTGCTGCTCGTGGTCGCTGCCGATGACGGCGTCATGCCACAGACCCGCGAGCACCTCGCGATCATCGACCTTCTCGGCATCCCGAAGGGTGTCGTGGCGCTCACGAAGGCCGACCTGGCCGATCCCGACTGGATCGAGCTTGTCGCCGAGGACGTGCGCGCGCTGCTGCGTGACACCTCCATCGACGGCGCGCCGATCGTGCCGGTCTCCTCCAAGACCGGCGCCGGGTTGCCCGAGCTGCTCACGGCGATCGACTCGGTCGCCGATGAAGCCGTCTCGCGGCAGGCGAGCCTCACGATGCGCCTGCCGGTGGATCGCGTCTTTACCATCGCCGGTGCGGGCACCGTGGTGACCGGGACGCTGTGGAGCGGTTCGGTCGAGCGCGACGCGCAGGTGGAGATCTACCCCTCGGGCGTTCGCGGCCGGGTCCGCTCGGTACAGATGCACGGCGCCCAGGCCGAGAAGGCCGTCGCCGGTAACCGCGTGGCGCTCAACCTCGCGGGCGTGGAGCGCGACGAGATCGACCGCGGCGACATCGTGGCCGAGCCCGGCAGCCTCACGGTCACCGACCGCTTCGACGCGCACATCACGTACCTTGCGAGCGAGGAGAAGCCCTTCGAGAGCGGCACGCGCGTGCACGTGCATCACGGCACGCGCGAGGTGCTCGGTAGGGTGCTCTTCATGGACGTGCCGTCGCTACCGCCGGGCGGCAAGGGCGTCGCGCAGGTGCGGCTGGAAGAGCCGCTCGCGCCGCGTTACGGCGATCGCTTCATCATCCGCTCGTACTCGCCGATGTGGACGATCGGCGGCGGCGTCGTACTCGACGCGCTTCCGCCACGGCGCACCACGCTCAAGCCGTACGAGCGCGAGCTTCTTGAGGCGCTCATCGCGCACGATCTCTCCTCGGCGGCGATCGGGCTGCTCTCTTCGCGCGCGCTGCCGATGACGTCCGCGCAGGTCGCGCTCGCGCTTGGCGTGCCGCGCGCGGGAGTCGCTGACGACCTCAACAAAGCCGCGCTCGAGCGGCTCAAGGTGGGTAACGACACGTACTTCGTGACCGAGGAGGCGCAGTGCCACCTTCTGAGCGGTATCGAGCGCGAGCTGCTCGCGTTCCACGCCGCGAACCCGAACGCGACCGGCATCGCGGCGCTTGCGCTGCGAGACCGCGTCGATCGGCGCCTCGACCCGAAGGTCTTCGATGCGCTCCTTGCGCTTGCGACGACGCGCGCCATCGCCGCGCTCGCCGACGGCCAGGTGCGCCATCCCAAGGCTGCCAGCACCGCGCTTGCCGAGGAGGAAGCCGCGCGCGTCGCGCTCGTGCCGCTGCTGCAATCGCAAGGTCTGGCGCCCGGCACGGTCGCCGAGCTCGCTGCGGCGGTCGGGATCGACGCCGGCGTGGTGCGCAAGGCGCTGACGAAGCTCGTCGCCGAGGGAACGGTGGTGCGTATCGGCCCCGAGCTGCACTTCGACGCCGGTGTCGTCGCCACGGCCCGCGAGCGAATCGTCGGATACCTGAAGGAGCATGGCGAGATCCTCGCCCGCGACGCTCGCGACATCACCGGCAGCAGCCGCAAGTACATCGTGCCGCTGCTGGAGTACTTCGATTCGCAGGGCATCACGAAGCGCGATGGCGATTCGCGCACGCTCGGCCGTCTCGGCTAGACGGGCTCCGGTGCCTCCCGGCGCTTGAGGCGGATGGTGAAGACCGCGCCGGTGCCCTCCGTCGCATTGCGGACCTCGATCGTGCCGCGATGCAACTCCACGAGCCGTTTCGTGATCGCCAGCCCCAGTCCGCTGCCACCGCCGCTGCCGTCGCGCGGACCGGGTGCGCGGTAGAAGCGGTCGAAGATGCGTCCAAGGTCCTCGGCTTTGATGCCGGTTCCGGTGTCCGCGACCGAGAGGCACACGGTATCGCCCTCGTTCTTCGCCGAGATGGTCACGGTGCCGCCCGCCGGCGTGTGACGGATCGCGTTGCGCACCAGGTTCATCAGCGCCTGCTCGAGCAGGTCCGGGTCGCCATCGACCCAGAGTTCCTCGGCAGTGTCCGCCACGATGGCCGGACCACCGATGACGCGGGCGCGTACGACCGCTTCCTCGATGAGCGTAGCCACGTCGAGCGGCTGGAACGCCCGCGTTGCGCCGCGGTCGAGGCGCGCGAGCGCGAGCAGGTCGTCAACAAGCCGCTCGAGCCGCCCGGCCTCGTCCCGGATAGCGGCAAGCGCTTCGCGTTTGGCTTCGTCGTCGGTGAGCGGATGCTCGATGAGATCGAGGTTCCCCCGCACGACCGCAAGCGGTGTCCGAAGCTCGTGCGAGGCGTCGGCGATGAACCTGCGTTGCTCGGTGAACGCGGTCTCGAGCCGGTCGAGCATCTCGTTGAACGATGCCACCAACGCACCGACTTCGTCGCGCGGCCCCTCGTACGGCACGCGTCCGCCGAGTGATGCCTGCGTGATGCGCCCCGCCGTCGCCGAGACCTGTCGCAGCGGCCGCAGGCTCGCGCGCGCAGCCCATGCCGAGAGCGCGGCGCCGATAAGCACGACCATCGAGCCGCCAAGGCCGAGGGTGCCGCCTAGATCGGCGGCGACTGAGTTCATGTAGGCGGTGGAGATCGCGGCCTGGAAGACACCCTCAACGGCGCCTTCGGTGGAGACGATCGATGCGGTCGCGATGCGGTACTGCGTGTCGTCGAGCGTGAGCGTCTTGAAGCCGACCGCCGGCATCTCCACGTTTCCCGGCGCGCTCTCGATCCGTATCTCGGAGTTCGAAAGCACGCGACCGTCTGCTAGGCGCACGAGCAGTATCGGGTGGGTGCCCGACTCGACCTTCGTTCGTGCCGAGAGGTACGTCCGTGCGATCTCGACGAGCCCGGCGGTGGCCTCCTCGGACTCGCCGCTGCGCACGGCGGCCATGAACGCCTCGGTCTCGCGGAGCAGGCCACGGTCGACGTCGGCCTGCAATCCCCGCGAGACGGCGACGTACGAGGTCAGCGCGAGCGCGACAACGCCTGCGGTGAGCGTGAGCGTCATCGCGATGGCGACGCGCCCGGATGCTGTCATTCGTCTACGGCCGGACACGGTACCCCGCTCCGCGAACGGTCTCGATGACCGAGGGCTCACCCCGGCGGTCGAGCTTGCGTCTGAGATACCCCACGTAGACGTCAACGATGTTGGACGCGCTCTCGAAGCCGAAGCCCCAGACCGTGTCGAGGATCTGCTGGCGCGTGAGGACCTGGCCGGGGTGCCGCATCAGGTACTCGAGCAGTGCGAATTCGCGCGAGGGGAGATCGACGGACTCATCGCCGTGTGTGGCGATGCGCGTCCTGATGTCGAGGGAGAGGTCCTCGGTCTGCAGCACGCGCGAGCTCTGCTGTCCGTGGCGTGCCGCCGCCCGCACGCGAGCCGCAAGCTCGGCGAACGCGACCGGTTTCACGAGGTAGTCGTCAGCGCCCAGATCGAGGAGGTCGACCTTGTCGTCGATCTCGCCGAGCGCCGTCACCACGATGATTGGCACCTCGGCGTCGCGTGCTCTGATCGTATGGAGCACGTCCCGACCGCTGCCGTCGGGCAGCACGAGATCGAGCAGGATGAGGTCGTAGTCGTGGGCCGCGGACATGCCAAGCGCCTCCGACGCAGTCGCAACGCGATCGACCGCATGTCCCTCGGCATCAAGCCCGCTCTCCATGAATGCTGCGATGCGATCCTCGTCTTCGACGAGCAGGATTCTCATGGTGACTCCTCGGCATCCGGGTTCTGCGGTCTAGTCGTGATGCTCCTCGGGCACTTGCTCTCCTGAAGATTCCCCGTCGGCTGGTTTCGCAGCGGGGGACGTCTCCTTCGAGGAGCTGCTGTCGCTGGAGTCGTGGTCGTCGCCGTCTTCTTCGCGCACCTCGGGGGCGATGACCTCACGCTTCGGGGTCGCTCTGACCGCGGTGGAGGTGACGGGGGAGTCGGTGGGTTCCAGCACAGCTGGCTCGGTGGTGGCAGCCGATGGCTCTGCCGGGGGCGTAGCGGGTGCGGGGGCGACCGCTTGAGCGAGCCGCGTGAACGTTATCACCGGCAAATCGCTCGATACCGGTTGACGGATACCGTTGAGCGAGATGGCGTACGCACCCGCGCCAGCAAGCAGCAGGCCGGCCGTGAGGCCGACCAGAACGCTCTGCTTCGATCGCTGCAGCATGGTTGTGGCTCCCTTAGAACCAGCGTACGTTACCTGCACTCTTACTATACCCACCCGGGTACCCTAGTCGTCGGGCGGGCCGTTCGGGTGGCAGCGTACGCACGTTGCGGAGCCATAGCCGTTGGGGTGACAGTTCGTGCAGGCGAAGCTGCGGTATGTGTGCTCGCCGCCGGGGATGCGCGGGTGCGTGAACGTCGCGCTGCCCCAGGAGCTGCTCGGCGAATGGCAGTTCGCGCACGTCGTGCCGTAGTGGTTCGCCGGTGCCGTGTGACACGACGCGCATGTCGTGGACGTCGGGTGGTAGAACCTCCAGGAGCTTCCCGGCTTGTGACAGGTCACGCAGCTGAGTCCCGAGTGGCCGGACGGCCTGCTGTGGCAGTTCGTGCATGTCGCGGTCGATCCGGGGTGCGTGAACTTCGCGGCCGAGAAGGCAGTCTTGGGGTTGTGGCAGGTATTGCAGGCGCCCGAGTAGTGCTTCGCTGGTGCCTTGTGGCATGTCGCACAGTTCGCAGTTGCACCCGGGTGAGTGAACTTGGCCTTCGCGAAGGCGATCTTGGGCGAGTGGCACGTGTAGCAGGTGCCCGAGTAGTGCTTCGCCGGTGCCTTGTGGCACGTCGCGCAGTTGGCTTTGGCGCCCGGATGCGAGAACTTCGTGTTCTTGAACGCCACCTTCGTCGAGTGACATGCCGAGCACGTGCCCGAGTAGTGGCGCGCGGGCGCGGTGTGACAGCTGGCGCACGATGTCGAGGTCGGATGCTTGAATGTCCAGGCGGTGCCGGTCGTGTGACACGTGGTGCAGGTCTCGGTGGCATGAGCGGCCGGGCGGGTGTGACACGTCGTGCACGTCGCGGTTGAGGAGGGGTGCTCAAAGGCCCAGGATGTGCCAGTTTCGTGGCACGTCGCGCATGCACCCGCCCGGTGCTCTGCCGGAGTTGTGTGGCAATCCACGCACGTTGTCACGTCCGTGGCGTGTTCGAACGACCAGGAAGCGGCGGTCGTATGGCACGTGGTGCAGACAGAGGTCTCGCTCGTGGCTGTGGTGCTCACGCTCTTGAACGTGGGATGCGAGCGCGCCTCGGGAGTGTGGCATGTGGCGCAGCTTGTCTTCGCCATGTCATGGCAGTTCGAACAGGTGACGCTGATGTGGCCGGGAAGGTTCGCCGAACCGGCGCCGACGACCGCGATCGTGAGCCGATCCTTCGCCTGTGCGGCGGCAGAGTCGAGGATGCCCGCCTCGGCAAGTGCGGTCGAAGTGACCTTGTGACCCGCGCTTGCATGACAGTCGACACATGAACGTTCGCCGCGGTGCGTCTCGTGCGTGAATCCCGGGATCTTGGGGTCTATTGTGCCGCTGTGGCAGGCCAGACAGCGGCTGTCCGGGATGTCCGTTACGGCACCCGGGAACTTCGGCTCGGTGGTGAAGTGGTCGTACACCTCTTTGAGGGCGACCACTTTGTGTGCGATTTCCGACTTCAGGCCGGGCTCGACATGGCAGGAAACGCACGAGATACCTGCGTGGGCGCCTTCGTTCCAGGCGACGTAGTAGGGGTCCATTTCGTGGCATGAGGTGCAGAATCCGGGACGGCTCGTATAGTTCGTGGCGGCGACGGCGCCACCCGTGAGTGCGCCAAGAGCGAGAACGACGACGATCGCGGTGATCGCTGGCTTGCGTCGCATAGCGGCGAACAGTCGTCTCATTAGCTCCGGCTCCGTTCGAACGGGTCGAGTCTCGTCTCCAGAAGTATCGGGAGACTCAATGAGCGCTCGATGAGCGCCAAATGAGAGTTCTCTCATGAGGAGCGCGAGCCGCGCGGTTTGACAGGCACCGGACGGCTCCCCACAATACCGCCCTGGAGGCGAATGGGTCCTGGTGGGCTCCGCGGTCTTCAAAACCGTCGTGGGGCGTGAAGAGCGTCCTGGGTGTGTTCGATTCGCACACGCCTCCGCCATAGCGTGAACCAGCGGGCGCCCTTCGGGGCGCTCGCTGTCGTTGCACCGTGCGATTGCCGCCTATCGGGTCCCGACAACGGGTATGCACGCAACGACCGGTGCCGATGCCGTGACCTGGGGGCCCTCGTGAAGAGCGCAGTGGATTCCGCGAGCGAGGTGAGGTCGCCGCGGGCAGGACGCAGCCGTCGCGCCTGGATCACCGGGAGTGTGGTGGGTGCGGTGCTTCTGGCGCTTCTCGGCGGCTCGCTGGTGTACACCGAGCGCTCATCGTTCTGTCCCGCGTGTCACGAGATGCAGCCGTACTACACCGCCTGGCAGGCGAGTGGCCACGCCTCGGAGGCACAATGCGTGGACTGTCACGTCGATGCTGGCATCATCGCGCACCTTGCCCACAAGCCCACGGCGCTCAAAGAAGTCTGGGACCACTTCACGAAGGACAACCGCTTCCCGAACTACTCGGTCGCCGTCCCTGACGGTCGCTGCGTGCGGTGCCATCCGAAGGTGGTCAAGAAGATAGGCGCCCGCTTCGATCACGCGCTCCACGAGAAGAAGGGGCGCTGCCAGGACTGCCACGCCATCACAGGTCACCTTGTGACGCTCGAGGCGCTTCGCACGGCTGGAATCCTCAAGGAAGGTGCCGGCATGCCGGCGATTCCGACCGGCGCCACGCCATCGACCGCGGCCGGGCACAAGAAGGTCGTCTGCCAGCAATGCCACGATCAGGCGAAGATGAAGTGCTCGCAGTGTCACCAGGCGCCACACGACGACCGCGGCGAGTGCTCCGATTGCCACAAGACCGGCGAGAAGTTCGTGTTCGTGCATCCGAGCACAGCGGTCGACTGCGCGTCGTGTCACAAGAAGCCAGCGAAGCACCCGGCGACGACTGCTTCATGCACGACGTGCCACAGCGGCGGAGGGAAGAGCTGGGCGTTCGTGCACCCGAAGTCAACGAAATGCGCCGACTGCCACAAGGCACCCGCGAACCACTACGGCACTGACTGCACACGCTGCCACAAGACGACGGTCCCATTCGCGAACGCGACGCTCAATCACCCGCGGACGGCAGAGCACAGCTACAGGAGCTTCGCGTGTGTGAAGTGCCACCCCAGCGGCTACGCGACCGCCAGCTGCACCTGCCACGGCGGTCGGCCGCCGTCGGGCGACTAGCGCGCGGCGCTACCTCTCGGCATCGCGGATGCTCCCGTACACAGCGAGCGCGCGGAGTCGGGCCGCGGCATGGTCGACGACGGGGCGCGGGTATGTTCGGCCGAGCCTCACACCGGCGGCCGCAAGCACTCCCGACGGTGCGCTCCACGGGCGGTGGATCCAGCTCGCCGGCATGGCTTCGAGCTCGGGCACCCAGCGCTTCACGTACGCACCTTCCGGATCGAACCGTTCGCCCTGGATAACCGGGTTGAAGATCCTGAAGTACGGTGCGGCATCCGCGCCGCTTCCGGCGACCCATTGCCAGCCGAAGGTGTTGTTGGCAAGGTCGGCATCCACGAGGCGCTCCCAGAACCAGCGGGATCCATCCGTCCACGGCAGCAAGAGGTCCTTGGTGAGCAGCGACGCCACGAGCATCCGAACCCTGTTGTGCATCCACCCGGTGGCCAGCATCTGCCTCATGCCGGCGTCCACGATCGGGAAGCCGGTTATGCCACTGCGCCATGCGTCCATGCAGTCGGGGTCGCGGCTCCATGGGAACACGTCGAAACCGCGCCGCAGCGGGAGCTCAGGCGTGTGGGGATAGTGGTGCAGCAGGTGATACGCGAACTCACGCCAGTAGAGCTGACGCGTGAATGCGACTGCGTCTTCCGAGACGTGACATTCACCGTTGCAGCGCACGATCTCGTCGGCGCGCGACTTGAGCGTCCGGGGTGAGATCTCGCCGAACGCCAGGTGCGGTGAGAGCCGAGAGGTGCCGTCGGTGTCGGGACGCTCCCGGCTACGCTCGTAGTCATCGACGATATCCGAGAAGAACCGCTCGGCGGTGGCCTCGGCACCGCGTTCCCCCGGAGTCCAGAACCGATCGATGTCGGGCGCGTCCGCCGGACTCGAGGGCAGGGCAGAGAGCGGGATGCCCGAGGGTAGCGTTGCCGGTGAGAGGATGTGCTCGGGCGACGGGAGCGGGAGGTCGTGACCGGTCCGCAGCGCCGCGTTGTAGAAAGGCGTGAACACCTTGTATGGACTGCCGCTTTGCGTGGTGAGTGCGTCGGGTTCTACCAGGAGCGAGCCCGGAAGGACGCGCACGGCGATGCCGGCAGATTCAAGCCTGCGCTTCACGTTCTCGTCGACGGCGGCCAGCGTGGGCTCGTATCGCCTGTTCCACACAACGGTGTCGGCGCCGATCAACAACGCGCAGCCGATGAGCGCCTCGGCAGCCGGACCTGAGAGTATCGTCAGTGTGCCGCCGATTGCCCTGATGCTCTCTGCGATTGCGGCAAGCGAACGGGCCCGCCACGCACGCGACGCACGTCCAAGTGCCCAAGCGCCGGCTTCCTCGGGCGACCACACCACCACGGGTGCGACAGCCTCGTGCGATTGCATTGCCGAGAACAGTGCCGGGTTGTCGGCAAGCCTGAGGTCGTTACGCATCCAGACAACTGCCGTTCTCAACCGCGCCCGCCTCCCTTGCTGCTATCGTCAACGAACCTAGTTCCTTCCCTCGTTCCCGAGGCGCGAGGCGTTCATACCTACAACGGGAACAAAAACCTACGGCGAGCGGGACCGAAGGGGGACGAAGCGTGATGGTCGAAGTCATGACTACCAAGGTCCCGCTTGGCGTAAGCGCATGTCTGGCGGACTGTCCGGTGCGCTACAACAGCAAGCGGTTCGATGCGCTCGGGAAGATGGGCCGCGAACGCGCCGATTTTGCGATCACGCCGGTATGTCCCGAGTGTATGGCCGGGTTCGGCGTGCCGAGGGAGCCGATACATCTTACCGGCACCGGCCAGGAGGTGTTGGCGGGAGAGGCGACGGTCGAGAACCGACATGGTCGGGACGTGACCGCGCAGCTGGTCTCGGGAGCGCAGGCGTGCGTGGATGCACTCGAGCGTGCGGGCGTGCGGGTGGTTATCCTCAAGGAGGAATCCCCGAGTTGCGGTCTGTTCAAGGCTAAAGTCGGCCGTAGCCGCCGTCGCGAGGCGCTCGGCAGCGGCGTGTTCGGTGCCATGCTCGCCGAGAAGGGCTGGTTCCTCATCCCCGACAATGCGTTCGACTCGCCGCTCACGTGGTGGGACTGGCGTCGCCGCATGCACGCGTGGCTATGGCTGAGCGACCGCCAGATCGCCGCGAACGGCGACCTCACAGCGGCGTGGCACGTGATCAAGTTCGTGCTGCAGGAAACCGGTCGGAAGAGCGCCGACGAGATGGGGCGTGCGCTCGCCGCACTCCCGAAGCACGCATCGCTCTCCGAGCTTGAGGCGCTCAGGGCGAAGATGCTCGAGATGCTTCGCACGCCGACGACTCGCGAGCGCGCGATGAGTGCGCTGTGGAAGACCTACTCTCACGCCCGCAAGAGCGGTACCCTCGAGGGTGTAGACCTGCACGACCTTACGGTGCGCTCGCCCGAGGTCAGGCGGAACGTCACTACCATCGCCGAGGAACTCATCGGCCTCGAGCGTATCTCATTCGAGAACGACCTGCTCTTCGGGACCACGCCCGTGCTGTATCGCGAACGCCGCCGCCTCAAGGCGCGCGACGAGTCGCTCGGGAAGATATCCGAACGCTGACGAAGGAGTCCAAGATGGAACTGCTCGACGCGATCATGACGCGCAGAAGTATCCGCAAGTACACAGCCGAGCCCGTCTCGACCGAGACGATCGAGACGATCCTGCGTGCGGCGATGGCGGCACCCTCGGCGGGCAACCAGCAGCCGTGGCGGTTCGTGGTGCTGACCGAGCGCGCACAACTTGATGCGGCCGCCACGACCACGCCGTACGGGGCGATGCTGCGTGAGGCGCCGCTCGCGATCGTCGTCTGCGGCGACCTCGCGAACCTGAAGCACGACATGATGTGGCAGCAAGACTGCGGTGCCGCCGTTGAGAACGCGCTCCTTGCCGCGCACGGGCTGGGACTCGGCGCCGTGTGGCTCGGCTACTGGCCGAAGATGGAGCGTGTGACGCCGCTCAAGGAGGTTCTCGGCATGCCGGACGGCGTGGAGCCGTTCGCGGTGCTCGCCATCGGTCACCCCGCCGAGACGAAGCCGGCGGCCGACCGCTACGATGCCGCGAAGGTCCGGTCCGAGCGGTGGTCGTAGCGCCGCTGCTCGCCGCTCGCGGGCTCACGGCCGTCCGGGCAATCGATGGCCGGGACGTGCGCGTGCTCGACGGCGTCGACCTCAAGCTCGCTCCCGGCGACATCGCGGAGCTTCGTGGACCGAGCGGTGCCGGCAAGACCACGCTTCTGCTCGCGATCGCACGCCTGCTCCCCGGGGCCGGCGGATCACTCGCGCTTGCGGGCGAGTCTGCCGATGCGACCGACCCCGCCGTCTGGCGGACGAAGGTTGCGTTGCTGCCGCAGCGGACCGCGCTCTTCCCCGGCACGGTTGAAGAGAACCTGCTCCTGCCGTTCGCCCTCAAGTCACGTGACGGCGCAACGCCGCCCTCGGCCGAGGCCCTCCGTGCCGCGCTCGATGACGTGGGCCTTTCCGATGTCGCGCTCGATCGCGACACCGCGCGTCTCTCGGTGGGGCAGGCGGCGCGCGTGGCGCTCCTGCGCGTGCTGCTCACAGCACCGCGGGTGCTGCTGCTCGACGAGCCGGATGCGAGCCTTGATGACGCCAGCGCCGCGGCCGTGGCGGCCATGACCGCGCGATTCGCCGAGGCGGGCGGTGCGGTGCTGAGGGTGAGTCACCTGCGGGCCGACGCTGCCGCCACTGTCCGGCTGCATCTTGAAGGCGGACGCCTGGGCGGCGGTGATCGCGATGACCGCTGAGGGTGCTGTCGTCATCGGCTGGCCGCAACTGCTGCTCGCAGCCAGCTTCATGCTCATCACGGGTGCGCTTTCAGTCGCGATCGGCCTCGGACTGGTGAAGGACCTGGCGGTCGCGTCCGTGCGCACGTACGTGCAGCTGCTGGCGCTGGGTCTCGTGTTGCGATGGGTGTTCTCGGTACGGCTGTGGTGGGTCGTGGTCGTACTGCTTGGCGTGATGACGGTCGTTGCCACGCGCATCGTGGTGAAGCGTGCGCCGGATGCGCCGGGCGGGCTGTTCGGCTCGGCGCTCTTCTCGATGGCGATCACGGCGATCACGGTCACCTTCGCGGTGACTGCGCTCATCGTCCGCGTGCCGGTGTGGTACGAGCCGCGCTACGTCATCCCGATCGCCGGCATGGTGCTGGGCAACTCGATGACCGGCATCGCACTCGCGCTTGAGCGGCTCTTCTCGGATCTGGATTCGCGCACGGGAGAGATCCTCGCGCTCACGGCGCTTGGCGCGGATCGCTGGGAGGCTGCGCGCGCGTCGGTTCGCATGGCGCTTCGGGCGGGCCTCATCCCGACGATCAACTCGATGGCCGCGGCCGGCATCGTCTTCATCCCCGGCATGATGACCGGCCAGGTGCTTGCCGGTGCAGATCCGCTTGAGGCAACCAAGTACCAGATCGTCGTGATGCTCATGGTCAGCGCGGCCACCGCGATCGGTTCGATTCTGGCCGTGATGCTGTCGTACCGGCGCGCCTTCACCGCCGACGGCGTGTTCCTTGAGAAAGGGTTGCGCGGTCCGGCGTCGTAATCCGCAACAGGGGCAGCGGTTGCCCAGGTGTTACTTTCGACTTCCACGCTTGTATACTGATGCGCACATGGCGCTGCACGGCGTTTTTCGCGTGCCTTCCGAGGAGACACATGACCGGCTTCGAGCTGTACCTGAACCTCAACGCGAAGAAGTTCGACGACTACCTGCTCACGTTCTTCGCGAGCGGCTCGCATCCCGACATGGCCCGCTACCTCTACGATCCACTGCGCGCCTTCTCGGACAACGCGGGCAAACGGCACCGCCCGCTCATCTGTCTCCTGGCGTGCGAAGCGGTGGGCGGCGACCCCAAGAAGGCGTGGCCATCGGCTGCCGCCATCGAGCACTTCCACACCGCGGCGCTCATCCACGACGACATCGAGGACTCGTCGCTTACACGACGCGACCAGCCGTGTATGCACATCACCGAGGGTCTCGGACTTGCCATCAATGCCGGCGACCTCGCACTCGCGCTCGTCTGTGGAACCGTCATCGATGACGAGGGCCTTGAGGACACCATCAAGCTGCGTGTACTTGCCGAACTCGTGGCGATGACGACGCGCACCATCGAGGGGCAGGCGCTCGACATCGGCTGGGCGCGCGACGATCGCTTCGACCTGTCGGTCGAGGATTACCTCGTCATGGCGAACCACAAGACCGCGTTCTACTCGGGCGCTATCCCGCTTGCGGTTGGAGCGATGATCGGCGGCGGAACCGAGGAGCAGGTCGAGGTGCTGCGCGACTTCGGCATGGCATCGGGCCTCGCGTTCCAGATCCAGGACGACGTGCTCAACCTGGTCGGTACGAAGGAGTCCACCAAGAAGGACTTCCGGAGCGACCTCACCGAGGGCAAGCGTACGCTCGTGGCCATCCACGCGTTGCAGAACTCGCCGCGCCGTGAGCGCCTTCTCGAGCTGCTATCCTCTCGAACCGTCGATTCCGCCGAGCTTCAGGAGATCGTGGACATCATGTCCGAGGCCGGCTCGCTCGACTACGCGCGGGAGTACGCGCGTGGGCTCGTCATGGACGCGAAGCATCGGCTCCAGGAAGCGGTGCCGTCGGGCAAGGCGCGCACGCTCTTGCTGTCGATGGCCGACTTCTTCGTGAAGCGTTCGTCGTAGCCGCTACTACTGCGTTTGCAGGGCTCGATCGCCGAAGGCGATGAAGTCACTTGCGGGGTATGCCTCGACGAATCGCTGCCACTCGCCTCGAGCATCCTCAGCTCTTCCGAGCGCCAGCAGCACGTGTGCCAGCCGGAAGCGAGCACGTTCGAGCGCCGCGCATGCTCTGTCGCATGAGGCAGCTTCCCGGTACAACTTCTCGGCGGCAGACAGGTTCTTCGAGCTTTCCGCGGCGCCGGCGATGGCAACGAGCGTCTGCGGGTCGATGCCCAGCCCGCCGAGTACCCGCGCGGCTTCGTCGGCGATGTCATGCGCCTCGATCAGCTGCCCATTTCGCACGAGAAGCTCGAGCGCCGCGCGGTACTCCACTGCGGCCTTCCCTGGCTGCGGGGTGTGCAGTTGGGCAAGTTCGCGTGCGTGCTGCAGGCGCCACGCCGGGTTCGTGGGATCCTGAGTTGTGAGCTTGTCGTACATGCCTACCGCGACCTCATGGGCGCCGCTGGCAACGTACTGTGATGCGTCCTCGGCCATATACGCCGCCGTGGCGGAGCGAACGGTTCCCGAGAGAAGCGCCATCGCGATACCGGCCGCCAGACCGCCGACATGCGCCCAGTTCGCGGTTCCGCCGCCGGCGGTTCCCACGGCGAGCGCGCTGTACATGAGTTCTCGCGCCCCCCACAGGCCGATCGCCACCGGTGACGGCATCGCCGCTGTGCCGAAGCGGTAGAGGAAGCCCCAAACGAACCGCACCTTCGACCGGTAGAGGCACACGGCGAACACGCCCATGATGGCGGCGATCGCGCCGGATGCGCCGACCATCGGGATGTCACGGCCTGCGGGCATGAGCGTTAGTACGAAGACCGCATGCACAAAGGCCGCACCAAGCCCGCCGAGGAAGTACAGCATCAGGTAGCGAAGACGACCGATGGCGTCTTCGACCACAGAGCCGAAGAGCCACAGGAAGTACATGTTTCCAAGAAGGTGGCCGAACGGGTCCGCGTGGATGAACATCGACGACAGCCACGTTACCGCGCCGGCTGCGTTAGGGCGAAAGCCGAATGTCGCGATGGTGCGGTCGAGGCCATTCGAGACCGCAAGCACGAACACCGTGATATTGGCTACGATAAGCCCGATGGTGATCCATGGGATCCGGAACGGTCGATCGACCTTGTACGGGAACAGAAACACCGCAATCACCCCCGAGCGCCACGATAGCAGGTGCCCGCGCCGGCGGACATCGGGGTACAGTCTTCAGGATGGAAGCGAAGAACGAGAGGAGCCGCAATGCGCGCGGTACCCGTAAGCGACGGCATCTGGTGGGTTGGCGTTATCGATTGGGGTCTCCGCGACTTCCACGGCTACGAGACGCCGCGTGGCACCACGTATAACGCGTATCTCGTGCGCGGCGAAGGAACATGGGCGCTCATCGACACCGTGAAGACGCCGTTCGTTCCGGAGCTGCTCTCGCGTGTCTCCTCGATCATCGATCCCGCCGAGATCGGCCTCATCGTAGTCAATCACATCGAGCCGGATCACAACAGCGGGCTGCGCGATGTCATGGCGGCTATGCCTGCCGCACGCGTGGTAGCATCCGGCTCTGGCGTCAAAGGCGTGGCCGAGTATCACGATGGCCTGGTGGTCGAGGCGGTCGGCGCTGCCGACACGATCGACCTTGGCGGCAAGACGCTGCAGTTCATGCCTGCACCCATGGTGCACTGGCCCGACTCGATGTTCACCTACTGTCCCGAGGTCCGCACCCTCATGCCGAATGACGCTTTCGGGCAGCACCTGGCGTCCTCGGGCAGGTTCGCCGACGAGGTCGGCGTCGACCTGGCGATCGAGGAGCTCGGCATCTACTACGCGAACATCCTCATGCCGCTTGGCGCGCAGGTCGCGAAGATGGTCGGCAAGATCGCAGATGCCGGCTGGGATCCTGAAGTGATCGCACCGTCGCACGGCGTCATCTGGCGTGGAGACGCGCTTGCCGCCGCATACGCCGCGTACGCGCGTTGGAACTCGGGCGTGAAGCGGGACAAGGCCGTCGTGGTGTTCAGCACCATGTGGGGCTCGACGAAGATGCTCGCCGAGGCGATCACCGACGGAATCACCGCCGAGGGCGTCGAGGTCGACATGTACGATCTCGCGCTCACGTCGGGCGCTCACATCACCTACGAGCTGCTCGAAGCCAAGGCTCTGGTTCTCGGTTCTCCGACGTTGCATCACGGCATGCTCTATCGCATGGCCGGCTTCATCCAATACATCGAGGGCCTCAAGCCGGTCGACAGGATGGTCGCATTCTTCGGTTCGTTCGGCTGGGGTGGTGGCGCTATCAAGCAGATGCGCGAGCGCGTGACGGCGATCGGACTCGACGCGCCCCTGGAGGACTTCTCCGAGAAGTTCAAGCCTACCGAAGAGGACCTCTCGGCCGCATACGCCTGGGGTCGCGAGGTCGGTGTCGCCACCAAGGCGCGATAGCAGACGGCCATCGGCTGTGTCCGAGCGCACAAATGCGCGGATTGAGGCTCAAGTTCGGGCGACGAACGGACGATGTACGCTGCATGTTACGCAGGCTCCGGTGGGGCCATGTGCAGTGAGGTGCACACGTCATGCAACGTAGCCAGGACGGCTTCACGCTCGTCGAGCTGATGGTCGTGATTCTGATCATCGGCGTCCTCGTGGCTATCGCCGTTCCCTTGTTCGCCGAGACGACGGGAACCGCGCGCAGACGCACGTGCCAGTCGAATCAGCGCAGCATCGAGGGTGCAAGCCAGACGTATCGGGCCTACACCGGCGACCTGTGGACCCAGACCGCCGTGTTCGACGGCAACAACACTGCGGATACCGCGGATCTTCTTGCGGCACGGTACTTCCTGGATCCGCCGAAATGTCCGACGAACCGAACATACTACTGGGTCGACCCGACGGGCACCGTGGTCGGATGCACTGGAAACGGCGATTGGGCCACGGGTCACGCTCACTACTAGACGACGCGACGCGCAAGATGGGGGACGCTTGAAGCGATTCATAGCGCTTGTTGCTGTTCTGGCGATGCTTCTTCCCGCTGGGTGCGAGAGCCGGCTTGAGCACTCCCAGACGGATGCGGCGAACGTTGCATCCACGTACCTCACAGAATTGCTCATCGATCAGGACGTCGAGGCCGCGTATGCGATGCGCGACTCAGAGTCGAATGAGGATGTGACAGCAGCAGATCTCGAGCGCTGGGCCTCGATGCAGGCCGGTGCCGGCGATGTCGCGGAGATCAAGGCGACCGAGTACGAGATATCGCAAGACAAGGCGGCCATAGAGGTCTACCTGACGGGATACGGCGAGGCACAGGTTCGGTACTACCGCGTGCGGGTCAGGGGTACCGCCGCGATGGGATACCAGCCTTCCGAGACCGAGGTCAGCGGCGATCCCTTCCCGGGGTCGAACTTCCGCCAGCGGCTGTACTAGCAGCGCCGCCAGGCATCGAGCGCGTCGGCCGCCTCATCGACCGTGAGCGCGGTTGCGGGCGCGCTGGGATCGCGCTGGCGGAGCCGCGAGAACAACTCGGCTAGTATCGGCGGTTTGATGTTGCCCTGTGCGAGTACGTGCGCGTTGGCGAAGACCTCCTCGGGCGTTCCCCGCAGAGCGATCGTCCCGCCGGGAGCGAGCACGTAGGCGAAATCCGCGAACTCCGGAACCGTGTCGATGTCGTGCGTGCTGAGCACGACCGTCATGCAGCGTTCGCGTGCAAGCCGCTCGAGGAGATCGAGCAGGGACTGACGCGATTTCGGATCGAGCCCCTCGAACGGCTCGTCGAGCACGAGCAGTTCCGGGTCCATCACGAGCGCACCGGCGAGCGCCACCTTGCGCTTCTCGCCGCCCGACAGGTTGTGCGGCACGCGGTCGGCCAGCTCCTCGATGCCGAGCAGGCCGAGCGCCCGGTCCACGCGTTCGCGGACCTCGGACTCGGGCAGGCCGTATTGTCTCGGCGAGAAGGCGACGTCGTCGCCGACGGTTGGGGAGATGATCTGTTCGTCGACGTTTTGGAGCACGACGCCGACGCGCCGTCGGATCGACGCCCACTCCTCGGAAGGGGAGACGCCGAAGACGCTTACGGCGCCCTCCTGCGGCTTGAGCAGTCCGAGGATGTGATAGAGCATCGTCGTCTTGCCTGCGCCGTTGGGACCAAGTACAGCCACGCGCTTTCCCCGATGTGCGAGGAAGTCGAGACCGCAGAGGTGCACCGAGGTGCCGTCCTCGTAGGTGTGGCGTACGCAGCTGATGCGCACGACCTCCTCGGCGTTGGGGTCGTCAGGATGGATGTGATCGCAATCGTGCGTGGTCATCGTTTCCTCCCACGGAACAGGAACGTGGCGCCAAGCCCGAGAAGCGCCAGCGCCGGTAGCATCCAGCTGTAGTCGATGAGACCGATCCAATAGATGCGCCAGACCGTCGCGACGCCGAGCAGCGCGAGCGCGCCCGCCACGAGCATGCGGTCGGTGATCGGCGAGCGCGAGGGGTGCTCGGCGACCTTGAGACGTCCGGAGTATCCGCGGAGCACCAGCACGTCGTACTCGCGCTGCGCGAGGTCGACCGAGTAGAGCAGCAGACCGCCGAGCGCACGCGTGGTCGCCTTGGCCGAGCGGACCGGATGCGTGCCGGCGATGCCCGCGCGCAGCCGTATCGCCCGCGTGAGGTCGGCAAGCTTGTCGGCGAGGATGAAGATCGCGCGGTACGTCATGAGGAGCGCGTCGCCGACGAGCCCGGGCGTCACGCGCTGCACGGCGGCGAACACCTGCGGGTACGGCGTCGTGAACATGAGCGTGACCGCCGCGAGCGCGGCCGTGACCGCCTTCGCCACGATGAGCGCCGCGGCAAGCGCGTCCGGCGCCGAGGCGAACGCGAAGACCGCGGCGAAGATCGCCGGGTACGCGGCAAGCGGCAGCATGGAGCGAGCGGGGAGTCGCTCGGCAGCCACGAGAGCGAGCAGCACGAGCAGGAGCGCGAGCACGACGAAGAGGTTCGTGGTCACGACGATGCTTGCGAGCAAAAGCGCGAACGCGAGCAGCTTCGCGCGCGGTGCGGCGAGATGCAGGTGCGAGCGTCCGCTTACGGCGGAGCGATCGAGGACGGCGACATCCATCAGTGCACCCCGAGCTCGTCGCCGGGAAGAATGCGTTCGGTGGGGGCGAGCGGTCCCTCGAAGATGAGCGATGGCCGCACCCGTGCCACATAGCCGAGAATCGCCGCGGTCACGAGCGCCTCGATCAGCCAGCCGACCGGCCCGAGTGTGTACACGATGGTCGCGAACCGCTTGAGGCCCACCGCCGGGGCGGTCGCCTTCTCGCCTCCCGAGAACAGCCCGACACCCACGACGCCCTCGCTGAATGGCGAGGCGAACGTGAGGTTCTGGGGGTCGAGAGCGCCTGTCTCGCGTGCGGTGGCTCCGGTCACGCCCGAGGCGGCGACGAGCCCCACGAGCAGCGTCGTCGTGATGGCAAGCGTCACGACGGTCGCGATCCCGCTGGCGGCGCGTACGCGTGTGCGCCCCAGCACGCGCACGAACGCGCGGAAGAGCGCCCATCCCAGGAGCATCTCGGCCATGGTCATGAGCGTGTTGAGCCCGATGACGGTCACGCCGCCGTGACCCAGAAGCGCGAGCACGACCTGCACGACGAACGCCGAGACGATCGCCAGCTGCGGCCCCAGCAGCACGCCGGCTACGACGGTGAGGTTGATGTGGTATGCGATCGGCACGATCTCGCTCGACATCGAGACCAGTACCAGCGCCGAGATGATCCCGACGAGCGGCACCTTGCGTCGAACGTCGGCCCCGCGACTTCGAGTGCTCGCGAACCAGATGAGGGCCGCGGCAATGACCCAGCCGCTGAGCCAGAGCCAGACCGGGAGCACGCCGTCCGGGATGTGGATGTGCGACACCTCAGTCACGCTCCGCGGCGCAGGCAGCGCAGGCAGCGCAGAGGCCGTAGAGCGTCACTTCGTGCGCGGTGACCGTGTACCCGGCGCTCTTGGCCGAGCTCAGGAGCGAGCCGTCAACGGGGCATTCGATGCCTACGACTGTGCCACAGCCCGTGCACACGAGGTGGTGATGGTGGTCGCCGCCAGCGCAGAGCGCGTAGAGCGTGCTGCCGTCGCGCGAACCGACCGGCGCGAGCGCGCCCGCCGCTGACATCGCCGCGACAGCGCGGTACACGGTCGCCACGCCGATGCCTGCATGCGTTGCCGATACGGCCGCGTGAAGTTCCTCGGCAGTGAATGCCCCGCCGAGCGAGCGAACTGCCTCGGCGATGGCACGCCGGGCGGCGCTGAGTCGCGAGCCGCCGAAGAGATCGCCGGCGCACGGTGCGCTTACGGGGTGGTGGTGCTCGGACATCGTGCTCCTTAGTGAGAATGATTCTCAGATGCACGATATACCCCAGCGTCACGCGACTCAATCGTCGCTACCGTGCGGGGTTTGTCGTAGCATAAGGAAATCCGATAGCACTCGCGAGGATATCCGGGGGGCAGCGTGAACCTTTCCCAGCTTCGAACGTTCGTGGCGGTCGTCGAACACGCATCGTTTTCGGCGGCGGCCCGCGCACTCGGGCTCTCTCAGCCTGCAGTCACCATGCAGGTCCAGGCGCTCGAGTCCGACCTCGGCGTCACGCTGCTCGATCGCCGGTATCGTAAGGTCGAGTTGACCGAGGCCGGGCGCGCCCTGCTGCCACATGCTCGCAAGCTGATGCTTGAGGTCGACGAGGCGCGACTTGATCTCGAGAACCTCTCGGGTACGGTGTCGGGTCGCCTCACGGTAGCGGCCAGCACCACACCGGGGCAGTACGTGCTGCCGCGACTGCTTGGTGGCTTCCTCAACCGGTATCCGGACGTTGGCGTCACGCTGCGCGTCTTCGACACAAGTGACGTCATCGCGCACGTCGAGAGCGGGGAGGCGCACCTTGGTATGACCGGCGCCGAGGTCTCCGGCGCGCGCGTAGCCTCCGAGAAGCTCGGCAGCGATGACCTCGTGCTCGTTTGCCCGCCGGGACACGAACTGGCGTCGCGGAAGAAGATTCTGCTGCCAGGCCTCATCGACGAACCGTTCATCGTGCGCGAGGGTGGTTCGGGAACCCGGATGGTCGCCGAGGACGTCATGCGGCGCGCGGGCGTGGATCCGACCGAGCTTCGCGTGGTTATGGAGCTTGGCACGAACGAGGCGGTGCTCTCGGCCGTCGAGGGTGGTATGGGTATAGGCATCGTGAGCATGTGGGTCGCCGAGAAGGCGATCAAGCTCGGTACGGTCGGTCTGGTCCCGGTGCCCGAGTTCCCGCTTGCTCGACCGCTTTTCCTGGTCACGCCGCGCACCACGCTCACGCGTGCGGCCGAAGCACTCGCGAACTACCTGAGGGTGGCGCTGTAGGTGAGAGTCCCCGGCGCTGTGCGTCCGGGAGTGTCATTCGTCTCGATGAGAACGGAGCGTGCTATGGGGGCACATCGTTGGGCTCGCTATCTAACAGTCTTGTTGGTCACGGCTCTGGTGACACCGCTGGTGGGCGTTCCAACAGCGTTCGCCGCTTCAAGCTTCACCGGGGGACCGACCGACACGGTTCTGTACGTTCCAAACGACCACACGCCCATCGCATTCCGGTTCCGGGCAACTGCCGGGCTCTCCCCAAGCACTCAGTACTACGTGAAGGTGCGCTTCACCGTCGGCACCTCACCGAACCCTACGACGAACCGCGGATTCACCTGGAATGCCGCGTCGGGAGCATGGGTTCCGGACCTTGGCGGAGGCAACTGGACCGACTTCCCGGTCGTCACCAGCAACTCTGACGGCACGATCACCGAGCAATGGATCTTCGCGAAATTCGGCGACGAGCTCTCCTCGGGGGCATACCACGTGATGATCTCGCTCTTCGCCAACGGGACCACGTACAACTCGTCGGACGTCCCCGCCGTCACGGTCATGAACATGGCCACAGAGGGCGGCTGGATCCACAACGGGACCACGATCGCGGCCGGATCCGCCGGCAAGCGCGTCGAGTGCACTTCCATCGCATCTACGGCGACCGTCTATGCGCTGGCGAAGACCGAGCTCGACCTGGTCGATAGCGACTCTGACGGCACGGTCGACAACGAAGACTACGGCCCCGCAGGCGTTTCTGCCGCCGACTTCCGTCTTGGCGTGCCGGTAGGCGTGCCGTTCAACACGTACATCAATCGGACGACGCAGATCACGACGTCCTTCACGCTGCCGGTGGCCGACACCGACATCGTACATACTGGCGCCGATCAGGTCGCCCCGAGCGCGCCCGGCTCCTTCCTGGTGAAGTCGGACGTCCTGTCGAATGAACTGTCCTGGACGGCGGCTTCCGATTCAGGCGGGTCGGGCCTCGCGAGCTACCGTATCGTTCGCCGCGTGGCGACCGAAACCGCCGGCTTCTCGAACCCGTGGTCGCTCATCGCAACGCCGACGGCGGGTACCACCTCGTACGTAGACGATGACCTCGAAGCCGGGGTCGAGTACTTCTACGAGATCAGAGCCGTGGACACGGCAACGAACATCGGTCCGCGTGCATCGGGAAGCGGCACACCGCTTTCCGAGCCACCCGTAACGGTTCGCACCTCGGGCGCCGATCGCTACGCGACCGCGATCGCGATCTCGGAGAGCACGTTCGCGCCAGACTCGGTCTCCACAGCCATCCTCGCCACGGGCATGAACTTCCCGGATGCGCTTGCGGCATCGGGTCTCGCCGGTGCGGTTGGCTCGCCGGTGCTGCTCGTCGGCGCGTCCGTGACCGCTTCGCTCACCGCCGAACTCGATCGGCTCGGCGTGACCGACGTCGTCATCGTCGGCGGCGAGAGTGCCGTTTCGGCAAGCGTCGCGACCCAGCTCGCCGAGAACTACACCGTGGACCGGATCGCGGGTAGCGACAGGTACATCACCGCGGCGTACGTTGCATCGCGCATCAACGAACTGACGGGCAACACCAGCTTCGCGTTCTTCGCACGCGGCGACAGCTTCGCAGACGCGCTTGCGGTTTCGCCGATCGCCTACAGTGGCGCGATACCGGTTCTGCTCGTCCGTCCCAGCAGCGTGCCGACGATCACGAGTGGCGCCATCGGTGTCCTCGGCGTCACGGACGGCGTCGTCGCGGGCAGTGAGGCAGCCGTTTCGAGTGGCGTGTACACCACGCTCGACGGGCTCCTAAGCGGGACGATCCAGCGCGTTGGCGGTACGAATCGCTACGACACCGCCAAGCTCGTCGCCGAGTACGCGGTTGACGAGGGCTGGGCCACCTACAGCTACATCGGCCTCGCGACGGGTCTCAACTACCCCGACGCGCTCGGCGGCTGTGCTGCCACCGCGTGGAATGGCGGCGTACTGCTGCTGACCGACCCCAACACGCTCTCAGCACCGGTCGCCTCGGCGATCACCGACAACAAGAGCGATATCGGGATGGTCGAGATCTACGGCGGGACGAGCGCGGTCAGCCAGGGCGTCTTCGACGCCGTGGAGGCGCTGCTGAACTAACGCCCCACAGTATTCATGAACGAGCCGCCCGCGATGCTTCTTGCTATCGAGGGCGGCTCGCGTTTACACTCAGGTACACACCCTAAAGAGAAACTTAGAGTAGGTGATACCTGTGGCCGGCACCATCAGGATGAGCCGCGATGATCAACTGGAAGCGGTTGGTGATTCGACGCGACGTGCGCTCTTGCGCAGGCTTATGGCCGCTCCGGCGACGCTCTCACAGCTTGGTACGGCGTTTGGCAAGCACCCCGCGTGGATTCGTCATCACGTCATGCGATTGGTCGATGCCGGCCTCGTCGAGTTGAGTGAGATCCGCCAGGTCCGCAACTACACCGAGAAGTACTACCGGGCTACTGCCTCGGCATTCGAAGTGCACCTCTTGCTTGCACCGGATGATGGCGCGGATCGCACGGTCACCGTTGTGGGCAGCAACGACAGCGCGCTTGAGGCGTTCGCCGGGAGTCTCTCGGGCATGTCGGTGGTGCCGGTGTCGATTGGGAGCCTCGACGGGCTCATCGCCCTTCGCCAGGGACTGGCCGACATCGCGGCGTGCCACCTCTTCGACACGCGTGAATCCGAGTACAACATCCCGTACGTGCGCCATCTGTTCGCGGACCGCGAGGTCGTCGTCCTTACGCTGGTTCATCGCGAACAGGGTGTGATGGTCCGCTCGGGCAATCCACTTGGGATACGGAAAGTCGCCGACATCGTCGAGGCTGGCGCACGCCTGGCAAACCGCAATCCCGGTTCGGGCACGCGAATCTGGCTCGACGGGGAACTCCGCTCGATCCGTGCAGACCACTCGGCCATTCCCGGTTACGAGTCATCGTTCGTCACACATGCTGCGGTCGCGCACGAGGTGGCGCGAGGCAGGGCCGATGTTGCTCTCGGTATCAAGACGGCGGCGGAAGCCGAGGGGCTGGAATTCATCCCACTTACCCGTGAGCGGTTCGACCTTGTCATCCCCGCGGACCGAATCACGCAGGCGAACGTAGAAGAGTTCGTGGATGAACTCGAGACCAGACGTGCTCGGCAGATGATGGGCGCATTGAGCGGTTATGACGTATCCCACACCGGCGATGAGGTGTCACTAGCAGGTTAAGCGCAGGCGTATTGGAGCGTTACCCAGGGAGGTCGGCATGAAGAAGGGACTCATACGAAAGCGGGTTGCCATTCTGGTGGCGCTCGCGATGATCGCGTCGATGGGGTGGGCGACCCCATCCGCGTCGGGCGCTGCAGGCACGTTCACTGGTGGCGCCTATGACATGCCGCTCTACGTGGCGAACGATCACACGCCGGTCGCGCTCCGTTTCAACGCAACGGGCGGGCTCGAGGCGAGCACGCAGTACTACGTGAAGGTGCGCTTCACTGCAGACGTGGTGCCGAACTCGACCACGAACCGTGGATGGACGTACAACCCGACGTCGAACACGTGGGTTCAGGAGCGCGAAGACTGGACGCTCTTCCCGATCGTGACCACCGACGCGAGCGGTCTGCTCGACACGTGGATCTACACCAAGTTCGGCGACGAAGATCAGAGCGGTTCGTACCACGCCATGATCTCGCTCTCGAAGACGGGTGCGGCGTCGACGTACAACTCGTCCGTAGTGCCTGTCGTGACAGTCATGGACATGAAGACGGCAGGCGCGTGGATCCACAATGGCACGGCCACCGGTGCGTCCACTGCCAAGCGTGCCGAGGTTACGTCGGTTGCCTCGACTACCACTGTGTATGCGCTTGGCAAGACCGAGACCGACCTTGTCGACAGTGACTCGAACGGCGTGGTCGACGACGAGGACTGCGGTCCCACGGGCAAGAATGGCGACTACCGATTCGCGGTGCCGACCGCCACTGCGTTCAGTGTGTATCTGAACCGCAACTACACCTCTAGCACGATCCTCAACAAGACGGTTGCGGCGAACGACATCGACATCGCTCTCATGGCCGCCGATACGGAGGCGCCGAGTGCTCCAGCTAACCTCACCGCTACACCGGGCTCGGACAGTGTGATGCTCGAGTGGGACGCGGCGACCGATTCGGGCTCGGGTGTTTCGGGCTACAAGGTCTATCGCTGGCAGGCGTCACCGTCGGCGTCGTACACCTATCCCAAGAGCCTCATCGCAACGCCTTCGGCTGGCGTGACCTCCTTCCTGGATGAAGGACTGGTCAAGGGCGAAGAGTACAGCTACGAGGTCCGTGCCGTTGACGCCGACACGAACGTCAGCCCCCGTTCTGTCGAAGCCACAGCCGTTCCGCTGGGCTTGATGGACACCACCCGCACTTCCGGCACCGATCGCTACGCGACCGCGATCGCGCTGTCGTCGTCGACGTTTGCCGACAGCTCCGTGACGACCGCTGTCGTGGCAACGGGCCGAGACTTCCCGGATGCGCTCTCCGCATCGAGCCTGGCAGGCGTGTACGGAAGCCCGATCCTGCTCGTGGGTACGTCGGTCACCGCGTCGCTGACCGCGGAACTCGACCGTCTGGGCGTGCAGGACATCGTGCTTATCGGCGGCACAAGCGCTGTCTCGGAGACGATCGAGACGTCGCTCTCCGCGAGCTATGACGTCTCGCGCGTCTCTGGCGACGATCGCTACGCGACATCGGTTGCTGTTGCCTCTGAGGTCGCGAGCCTCACCGGCGGCATGACCGAGGCGTTCTTCGCGCGCGGCGACGGTTTCGCCGACGCGCTTGCGGTGTCTCCGTTCGCGTATGGTCAGGCCATCCCGGTCTTGCTGGTTCGGCCGACGAGCATTCCCACAGTCGTTAACACGGCCATCGGCACGCTCGGCTTGACCGACGGCATCATCGTCGGCGGAACCCCCGCCGTGTCCGCGGCGGTCATGAGCGACCTTGACGGCCTGATGTCCGGCTCGGTCACCCGTGTCTGGGGTACGGACCGTTATCTCACCGCCCGCGCCGTCGCCGACTTCGGTGTCGCACAGGGCTGGGGCGGCTACGGCTACGTTGGCGTGGCGACCGGGCTGACCTTCCCGGACGCGCTCGGTGGCGGTCCTGTTGCAGCGCAGAATCACGGCGTGCTGTTGCTGACGAACCCGACCACGCTTTCCGCTCCGGTGTCCTCGGCCATCACCACGAACAAGGCGATGATCGACCTGGTCGACATCTACGGCAGCGAAAGCGCCGTGAGCGCCGGTGTGCGCAGCGCAATCGAAGCATTGCTTCAGTAGGGACCGAGACGTGAGTGGAGGCCGCAACCGTGCGTTGATCGTGCTAGGAGCAGTGCTCGTGCTCCTGGTCGTCGGCGCATGGGTTGCGGCCTCCCTGCTCACACCCAAGGATCAGTATGAGGTTCGGGTCATCGACGGGACGCGAGTGCTGGCTTCGTACACCGTCGAAGAGCTTCAGGCTCTGGGCGAAGCGAAGATCGTCGCCCTCGGCAAGACGGAGCAGGGGCCGAGCCTCATACGGGTACTTGAGGATGCGGGCGTCAGGGAGTTCACGCGGCTTATCATCCGCGGCGCGGGCGTTCGCGACGCCGGATCGATCGTGCTCACGCATGATCAGGTGACCGACGAGGTCATCTTCGACGTCGCGAATCGCGGCACGGTGAAGATCGTCAGCCCGGACATGGCATGGGGCGACCGGGTTCGCGACGTGACCGAGATCGTCGTGGAGGGGGCCGAATGATGGCTCACCGTCACCGAAAGCCGCATTTCACCGTTCGAGAGATCGTCCTGCTCGCGCTTCTCGCCGCGCTCATCGTCGTCACCAAGATGGTGCTGCGGATGCCGATCAGAGTCCCGGGACATTCGGGCGTGCTGTGGATGGCGGCGCTCGTGATCGGCCGGGGTCTCGTAAAGCGGCCGTGGGCCGGCACGATGCTCGGTTTCGTCTCGGGCGTGCTCGCAGTGCTCTTCGTGGGCGGCGCCGAGGGCCCGCTGCTGTGGGTCAAGTACCTCGCTCCCGGCATGGTGCTCGACCTCATCGATGTCCTCATCCCAATCGGGCTTGAGGATCGATTCCTCGGCACGCTGGCGGGAGCGATTGCGAACTGCGCCAAGCTTCTGAGCTCGACGATCATCGCGCTTCTGATGGGGCTCGATGCCGGATTCCTCGTGGTCGGCCTCGGCGCCTCCGCGATCTCGCACGCGTTCTTCGGGGGGCTCGGCGGATGGCTCGGCTCGTACCTGCTGCGGAGGCTGGGGCCGATCCTCAGGGGGCCATCGACCGCAGAAGTGCCGATCGACACCGAGATGCGGATGGGTGCATGATGCGGACGCTCCGACGCTTCATGGTAGTCAGCGTCTTGCTGGCGGCGCTGCTCCAACCGACGTCTGCGCAGGCGAAGTCGACGTATCGGGAGGGCACCGCAAGCCGGCCGTTCAGCGTGAACTCGCTTACCGGCGGGCGTATCCTCGACTCGGCGGGCGACCCTCGGATCGTGGCCAAGACCGCGATACTGTGGGAGTTCAAGGTTGCGAGCCTCGATCCGCGGTGCATCCAGCTTCTGGGCAACGGCAACGTGCTCGTCGCGAGCAGGGACGGGAACCGGGTCCTGGAAGTTGATGTCGCGGGTCGTATCGTTTGGACCTACACATCCGCCGAGTATCAGGCGGCACTCGGACTGGATTCGACACAGCCGTTCCTGCCGTTCGCGGTGAACCGCTTCTCGGCACCCGATGGTTCTCAGCACACCCTCATCACGCTCCGCAAAGGCGAGCCGGTCTTTGAGCTTGACGAGCATAAGGACATCGTGTGGCGCTACGGAACGGGCGTTTCCGGATCTGGTCCGGGGCAGCTTGTTGATGCGTTCTCGGCCACACGGCTCTCGAACGGGAACACGCTCATCGCCGACAACCAGGGCTGCCGAGTCATCGAGGTGACGCCTGGCGGCGATATCGCGTGGCAGTACGGCATCGCAGGCGAGCTGGCTTCCGCACACGGCTACGCGCCCGGCTATCTCGATTGGCCTCGAACGGCGCAGCGCATCGACCCCCATCCGAGCGATGGCGCATTCACCACGCTCATCGCGGACGAGCCCGGTCAGCGCGTCGTCGAGGTCGATCAGTCGGGCGCGGTCGTGTGGCAGTACGGCCAGAACGGGGTCAGGGGTACCGCGCCCGGGCAACTCTTCGATCCGTCGCAGGCGGTCGCGCTTCCCGACGGTACGATCATGATCCTCGACAACCCGAACAGGGTCGGTCGCGTGTTGCACGTGGCCAGGGACCATAGTGTCATCAGTGTGTATCCCGACTCTGCCGACACCCCCGAGAATGGTGTGATGGGGGAGACGCGATCGGTGGCCGTCTCGGCTTCAAACGCGGCACAGTTCCCCGGTTGCATTCTCATGGCAGATGAGTCGAACGACCGCATCATTCGTGTCGGGTACGAGCCTTCGGTCAAGCTGACCTCTCTTGACCTTGACTGCGGACTACCCGGCGTTCAGAAGGACTTCCTCGCGATCTCGTGGGAAGGCACCCTTCCGAGAGGAACCTCGCTGATGCTGTACTACGCCATCGACGATGGCGCATGGCAGACTGCTGGCTCCGCGAAGCGAATCGAACTGCCGGCCACGGCCGTTGGCAAGCGCATCAAGTATCGGGTGGTCATCACGACGACCGATAGCTCGCAGCAGGCATCTCTCGATGCGGTCAGCATCGAGTCCGCGCCTGCCGCCGACCACGAGCGCACCCCGGACAGCACCGGTGGTATGTCTTCAACGGAAGGCACGCGAACCTCAGCAACCAGCGGGAACACCGCGACCGCTCCGATACCCTCCGGAGCCAAAGGCAGCGCTGGCGGCGCTCTCATAAGCGACGCCGGGGTCGAAGGTGTTTTCGATGGTCCACTCGAGACGGCGGCGGGCCAGGTGCTTGCCGCGAGCGCCACGTCGATACCGGGGCTGCCGGGCCCGGGTGGAACGCCGGGCGACCTTGGCGGATCCGCCGCCGCTCTCGGGATGACGTATCTGGCCGGGTTCGCGTGGTATCCCGCGCGTTCCGGGCTTGCGCGACTCATGGCAGCAAAGAACACACACCCGCAGGGGAGGACGTGACACGGCAATGCTCGACGGTATCCGCTATCTACTGACGACCCCGCAGGCGATCATCTACGAAATCGCTACCGCGCTGCTCTACCCTGTACTGTTCATCGAGGTGATTGCGCTCGCCTGGGCCGTTTTCGAGCTCGGCTCGTTCACGTGGGAGGCTCTCCGGCGACGAGGGAGACGCTCGCTTCGCGCCATGGACGAAGTCACAACGCGCGCTGCGCTGCTACTTGCCGATGGCAAGTCCGAGGGCGCGCTCACCGAGATGCGCCGGCTGCCCGGCCGAGGCTGGGTTCGTACGTTCTTCGCCGAGGCCGAGGGCGCCGACTGGCATGAACGAACGCGACTTCTCAAGCGCCTCACGGATCTGGAGTCTCGTGTCAGCAAGACGCTGGAGCGCACTCGCATCCTGGTGCGACTGGGGCCGATGCTTGGACTCATGGGCACGCTGATTCCCATCAGCCCCGCGCTCATCGGACTCGCGAAGGGCGACGTCCAGACGCTGTCGGATAACCTGGTCGTCGCGTTCTCTACCACGGTCATCGGTCTTCTCATCGGCGGTCTGGGGTACGTCGTCTCCACCGTGCGAGACCGCTGGTACGGACTGGATGTGAGCGACATCGAATACGCGCTCGACCGGGTCGAGGAGCACCTGCAGTGAACAGGCAGGCGCGCTGGAAGGGTGACCCTGGCTCGTTCATGGAACGACACCGGACGCGCATACCGGATCGCAACGGCGATCCTATGGAAGCGGTCGGGAACCTGTTCGATGTGGCGATGCTGATCGGCATCGGCTTCCTGGTGGTTGCGCTCTCTTCGTTCGGACTCAAAGAGCTGCTCACGCAAGATGACCTCACCATAGTGAAGGCGCCAGGGACTCCACAAATGGAGATCATCACTCGCTCCGGCGAGAAGGTGGAGCGTTTCACCACCACGCCCGAGCAGGCATCGGGCCAAGGTTTGCCGATTGGAACCGTTTACCGGCTTGAGAACGGGCAGATCGTCTGGGTCCCCCAATAAGGAGAGTTAGATGACACGCATATTCGTGACGTTCGACGATACCGACACGCTCGATTGCGGACGCGGCACCGGCAAGCTCGCACGCTGGTTCGAGGGCGAGCTGCCTGATGGTTGCGTGATGTGGGGCGTCGTGCGCCAGCAACTGCTGGTCCACCCGGATGTGCCGTACACGTCGCACAACAGCTCGGCGTGCGTCGTGATCGACGCTCCAAGCGCGAACGTTGTCCCGCTACTCATCGACCGGGCAATCGCGCACCTTGAGAAGCACGCCGTTGACGGCAGCGATCCCGGACTGTGTGTTGCCACCGATGAGGCTCCCCGGCTCCATATCCTGCAGGCGTTCGCCGAGCGTGCAACGCGGGAGGTACTCACGCAAGCGGACGCGATTGCTGCGGCAACAGCTGCCGGCGTGCATCTGTCCGCACACGGCGGGACGAGCGACGGCATCATTGGGGCTGCAGCAGGAACGGGCCTCACGATCGATGGATGGTCGGGCAGGTTCATTGAGTATGGCGGTGAGAAGCGTTTGCGAGACTTCCCGGATATCGTTCGGGTGGGTGATCTAGTGGCCGAGGGCATGATCGTGCTTCCCGTCGACCGCAACGTGGAGTCAGCCAAGCCGGATGATCTGGTGGACTCGCTCGGCTGGCTTCGGCCCCGACTATGGGGCGGTCGGCCCGCGGTGCCGGTGCTCCGCACGGAGCCGGGACGCTGGCAGGCCATCGGCCGCTCAACCGGTAAGGCGAAGTCGGACGCGGAATGACCGTTCACAGAGCAGTCAACGTTCATGAGGAGGAAGCATCATGCGGCTATCGGCAAGGAACGTCCTAAAAGGCAAGG
Source organism: Actinobacteria bacterium HGW-Actinobacteria-1 (assembly GCA_002841355.1). GTDB lineage: Bacteria > Actinomycetota > Coriobacteriia > Anaerosomatales > Anaerosomataceae > UBA2286. The sequence continues at coordinate 57,757 of PHFB01000006.1, forward strand.
TCGTTGAGATCGAGCAGGGTAGCGTCAATGCCGTCGTGAAGGTCGATATCGGCGGACCGGTCGTGAGCTCGATGGTGACACTCGATGCGCTGAAGGACCTCGGCCTGGCAGTTGGCTCGGAAGCGTATCTCGTGGTCAAGGCGTCGAACGTTATTCTCGGCGTCGACTAGTCGCGTCGACACGCCTCGTGCACGAAGCCTGGTCCCGCGACCGGGCTTCGTGCACTACCGGGCGTGTTTGAGTGTGGTGTTCTATTGGGCTATGCTCTGGGGTATGCCGTGGGGGCCCCGCGGCACATATCTCCGAGCCCCGGAGTCCTACCGCGGTTGGTCGCCGCAATGGCGCCGGGGCCGACAGGGTTGAATGGGAAACGATTCAGCCTTCCGTACTCGAAAAGGAGACACACATGAGAGACCGTTCTGTTCGTCCCGCCCTGTGGCGGATGGGCGTCATCGCCCTGGCAGTCGTTTTGACGTTCTCCCTCGTGGGCTGCGCGAAGGACGACACCGAGGCCACGAATACCGCTCCGGCACCGGTCGAGAAGACCAAGATCGTCCTCGCATCCACCACATCTACGCAGGACTCGGGTCTGTTCGACGTGCTGATTCCGGCATTCGAGAAGGCCAATCCCGAGTACACCGTAGAAGTCATCGCCGTCGGCAGCGGCGAGGCGATGAAGATGGGCGAGAACAAGGACGCCGACGTTCTGCTCGTCCATTCGCCCGCCGCCGAGAAGGCGTTCATGGAGGCCGGTTTCGGCACCGAGCGCCGCGACGTCATGTACAACGACTTCGTCCTCGTCGGTCCGGCCTCAGATCCAGCGGGCGTCAAGAGCGCCGCGGACCTCAACGCGGTCATGGCTGCGCTTGCTCAAGGCAAGGCGCCGTTCATGACCCGCGACGACAAGTCGGGCACGAACGCCAAGGAGCTCAAGCTGTGGACCGACGCGAGCGTGAGTCCCACTGCCACCGCGAGTGCTGCCGACTGGTATCTCTCGACCGGTCAGGGCATGGGCGAGACGCTGAAGATCACGAACGAGAAGCAGGGCTACACGTTGGCAGATCGTGCAACCTTCCTCACGAGCAAGGGCGCGCTCGACCTCGTGATCCTGCGCGAGGGCGACAAGGCATTGCTTAACCAGTACGGTGTCATCCCGGTCACGGACGCGACGCACCTTGATGGTGGCGTTGCTTTCATGGAATGGATCACAAGCGCCGAGGGCCAGAAGGTCATCGGCGAGTTCGGTATCGAGAAGTTCGGAGAGGCGCTCTTCACGCCAAACGCGCAGTAGACCTTCTGCGTTGATGCGGCCGGCACCGCGAGCTCGAGGGTAGGGGTCAATGGGAATCTTCATCGATGCGTTCCGAGACGGGCTGGCTATGCTTGCCTCGGGTGCCGCCGATGTTTGGACTATCGTTCTCGTTTCCATACAGGTCTCGGGCATGGCGGTTCTGCTTGCGCTCGTACTGGGCATACCCGCGGGGTTCGTGCTTGGTACGAAGCGGTTCGTTGGTCGGAGATTCATGCTCATCATCGCGAACACCGGGATGGGACTCCCTCCGGTGGTCGTCGGCCTGGTTGTCGCGATGCTGCTTTCACGGCGGGGCCCCTTCGGCAGTCTTGAACTGCTCTACTCGCAGCCCGCGATGGTGATAGCGCAGCTTGTGATCGCGCTTCCCATCGTGGCTGCCGTATCCGCGGCGGCCGTCTCGGCCGTTCCGCGCGAACTCCGGCTGCAGGCGCGCTCGCTTGGTGCTTCGCCGCTCCAGGAAGCGTTCATGACGCTCAAAGAGGCCCGCATGGGCCTTATCGCGGCGGTTGCCGCGGGCTTCGGATCGATCATTTCCGAGGTGGGCGCCGTCACGATGGTCGGTGGCAACCTGGCGGGGAAGACCCGCGTCATGACCACGGCGATCGTGCAGTACACGCGAATGGGCGACTACGGCCCGGCACTCGCGCTCGCCGCCGTGCTCATGGGCATGGTGCTCATCGTGAACATCCTGCTGGCGCGCGTGCAATCGTCGGCCGAGAGGTACGAGGCGTGATGTCATGACCGCAGCCGCCATCGCAATCACAGGCATCCAGAAGTCGTTCAAGGGCAAGATGGCCGTGGACGTCAGCCATCTCGAACTCAAGCCGGGGCGCACACTTGCGCTGCTCGGCCCGTCGGGTTCCGGGAAGTCAACGCTGCTCTCGATGATCGGGCTGCTCGAAAAGCCCGATGCGGGCACCGTCGAGCTCGACGGTGCGCCCGTGACGGTGGCCGATCGGGCGGCTCGCATGACGATGGCAGCGGCGTTCCAGCGCACGTACCTCTTCAAGGGCACCGTCGGAGAGAACGTGGCGTACGGGCTCAAGTTGCGCCGCATATCGTCGGCCGAGACGGGCGGGCGTGTCGCCGCCGCCCTCGAGCGAGTCGGCCTTCCCGGCTGGCAGGAGCGCTCGGCGCTTACGCTTTCAGGTGGCGAGGCCCAGCGCGTGGCGCTTGCCAGGGCGCTCGTGCTCAAGCCGAGCATCCTGCTGCTGGACGAACCGCTCGCGTCGCTCGACCCGATCATGAAGTGGCGGCTCACCCGCGACTTCGCACAGATCCTGAACGAGGAACGGGTCACCACGCTCTACGTCACCCACGATCAGGACGAGGCGCTCGCGGTGGCGGACGATGTCGCGATCATGCGCGACGGCCGCGTCGTCGCATACGGTCCGGTCGATGAGGTTTTCGGACTGCCTGTGGACGATTGGACCGCGGGGTTCCTCGGCATGGAGCCGGCGGTCCGTGGTCGCGTGCTGGAGTCCGAGGAAGGCGTCGCGCGCATCGATTGCGGCGGAGTCGACCTGTACGCCGTCGCGTCGCTTGCGGTCGGCTCAGAGGTGTCGCTGGGCGTGCGACCGGAAGACGTGCTGCTCTTCGAGGCCGATGCGGTCGTACCGCTCTCCTCGGCGAGGAACAAGCTTGAAGCCGTGGTGGCCGAGATCGACCCCTCGGGCGCCACGTTCCGTGTGGTGGTCGAGCGCGGCCCCGTGCGAATTGCGGCTCGCATATCGCGTGCGGCACTCGCCGACTTGCGGCTCAGCGTGGGTACGCCGGTCCAGGTGCTCTTCAAGGCGACCGCGGTGCGGGTCGCGTCGACGTAAGGTACCCTGCGGGGTATGATTCAGTACTGTTCCGCACTGCGCGATCGCGCGCTCCCGGCAGGAGGCGGATGAGTTTGGAGAAGGAAGGTTCGAGCAAGCGTCTTCCGGTGACCGCGGCGGTTCTCGCCGGCGGTCGCTCGATGCGTATGGGCATCGACAAGACGATGCTTCCGGTCGATGGCGAGCCGCTTGTCGCGCGCGTCGTTGAGTCGGTGGGTGCGCTGTGCGAGCACGTCGTGGTGGTCACGAACCGCCCCGAGGCGCTTGAGGGCGCTGACTTGCCCGCGGGTGTCCGTATCCTGCAGGACGCGGTAGCGTACCAGGGTCCGCTCGGCGGTCTGGCCACCGCGCTTGAAGCCGCCGAGGACGACTGGGTCCTTGCGGTCGCGGCCGACATGCCCTGGCTGCGTCCCGAGGTCGTGCGGCTGCTCTGGGAGTCGCGGGGCAACGCGCAGGTCGTCATCCCGCTGACCGAGAAGGGCTCTGAGCCGCTGCTCGCCCTCTATCACCGCGATTGTCTTCCGGCAGCGCGCAAGGTCCTCGAGTCCGGGCGCCGGCGCGTCGTGGCGATCCTGCCGTCGCTCACCGTCGTCGAGGTGCCTTTGACCGAGTTGCGCACCGTCGACCCCGATCTCTCCAGCTTCGTCAACGTGAACACGCCCGAGGACTTGAGCGACGTGCGCGAGGGCAGCGCTTCCATGCCGCGCGGCGAGGATGCTCGCGAGGTCCGCGTCTCGGTCATCGAGGTCGGCACTCGGCGCCCGCGGGGTATGCCGAGCGAGCGTGCAGTCACCATCGACATGAACGGCACGGAGATCGCGACGATCCAGGCTACGCCTGACGCACTCGAGGAGATGGCGGTCGGGTTCCTCGTCGGCGAGGGGCTGCTCACCGATCGCGAGGCGTTCCTCGGCGCGGATGTGGATGCCAAGCGCGGCCTCGTCTACGTGCGCAGCAACGAACCTGTGCCCGACGACCTCGTCTACCGCCGCCGGTACATCACGGCTGGTTGCGGCAAGGGCGTCACGTTCGCGTCGCTCGGCCATACGCTTGGCCTGGAGGCGATTACGTCGGAGGAGGTCGTTGACTCCGACGCGCTCTACGACATGATGGGCCAGATGTCGCGGCAGGCGGTCTCATACCGTGACACCGGCGGCATGCACGCGTGCGCGCTTGGCCGAGATGGTCAGGTGCAGCTCGTTCGCGAGGACGTCGGTCGCCACAACGCGGTCGACAAGGTGCTCGGTCGGGCGTGGATCGACCGCATCCCGGTCGAGGGAGCCGTGCTGCTGACCACCGGCCGCATCAGCTACGAGATGGCGGTGAAGGCCGCCAAGGCGCGCGTCCCGGTGGTCGTCTCTCGGACCGCCGTCACCGACCTTGCCGCCGAGGTGGCCGCTGCCGTCGGCGTGACGCTTGTGGGTTACGCACGCGGCGGCAAGCTCGTCGTCTACACGCGACCGGATAGAGTGTCGCTTCCCGAGGAGGACGTTCAGTGATTACTGTTGAGGAGGCCCGCGCCACCGTGCTGGCGGGCATCGGCGTGCTCGAGCCCGAGCGCGTCAGTGCGCTCGAGTCGATCGGGCGCGTGCTTGCGGCCGATATCGTCTCGGACATCGACGTCGCACCGTTCGACAACTCGGCGATGGACGGGTACGCCGTGCGGTTCGCCGATGTGGCGAATGCCAGCGAGGATGCGCCCGTGCGCCTGCGTGTCGTCGAACACGTGCCCGCCGGCGCCTTCCCCGCGATGCCGGTGGGTCCCGGTGAGGCTACCCGTATCATGACCGGTGCGCCCGTGCCCGAGGGTGCCGACGCCGTCGTGATGGTCGAGCGCACTGCCGAGGAGGAAGACGGCGCCGTCGCGGTCATCATGGCCTCGGTCCGCGAGGGCGAGAACATCCGCCGCAAAGCCGAGGACGTTCGCCGTGGCGAGGTCGTTCTCGCAGCGGGCGAGGTCGTCGGACCGGCGGCTGTCGGGCTGCTTGCGGCCGTCGGCGCCGCTCAGCCGCTCGTGTACCGCAAGCCGCGCGTGGCGATCGTCGCCACCGGTGACGAACTCGTGGCGATCGACGAGTACCCGGGACCGGGCAAGATCCGCAACTCCAACTCCTACTCGCTTGCCGCCCAGGTGCTTGATGCGGGCGGAGAGCCGGTCGTGCTGGACGTGGCGCGCGACAACTTCGACGACACCGTCGCTATTCTGTCGCGTGCACCCGAGTTCGACCTCATGGTGAGCACCGGCGGTGTCAGTATGGGCGACTACGATGTCGTCAAAGACGTGCTCGAGCGCATCGGCACGATGGACTTCTGGAAAGTCGCCATGCGCCCCGGCGCGCCGCAGACGCACGGCACCATCGGGGGGACGCCGTTCTTCGGCCTCCCGGGCAATCCCACGTCCACCATGGTCGGCTTCGAGCTCTTCGTGCGACCGGTCGTCCTCAAGATGGCAGGCCACACGGCACTCGACCGCCCGAGACACACCGCCGTGCTTGCGCACGACGTCAAGAAGAAGCCGGACCGCCGCTACTTCCTGCGCGCTCGGGCGACGCGGCAGTCTGACGGCACGTACGTTGCTGCGCTTTCCGGTGCGCAGTCCTCGGCGATGCTCACTTCAATGCACCACGCGAATTGCCTGCTGGTCCTGCCGGAAGGGGAGTCCTTCTTCCCTGCAGGCGCGACGGCAGAATGTATCCGTATCGATCGCAAGGAGGGCTCAGAATGAGCAGTGACACCCCCAAGACCGTGGATCAGCGTTGGTCCGGTCAGATCACGCCCGAACTCGCAGAGGCCGTGAAAGCAGCGGCTGTCGACGGTCGAATCACCTGTCCCGTGCTCCGCAAGCTTGCCGAGTCGTTCGGTGTTGCGTACAAGGTGGCAGGCGCAGCGGCCGACGAGGCCGGCATCAAGGTCAAGAACTGCGACCTGGGCTGCTTCTAGGATGAGCAAAGGGACCGGCATCCCTGTTGTCTCGGTAGTCGGCAAGAGCGACTCTGGCAAGACAACGCTCATGGAAGGTCTCATCCGCGCGCTTACGTCGCGCGGGTGGCGCGTTGCCACGTGCAAGCACCACGTGCACGAGGTGGATATCGACCAGCCAGGCAAGGACTCGTGGCGTCACGCCCGTGCGGGCTCGCGCGTCACGATGATCTCCTCGCCCACGCAGTTCGCGGTGGTTCGCGCGGTCGATGCCGAGCGCTCGCTTGAGGAGATCGCTGCCGAGGCGACATCGGGCGGTTGCGACATCCTCCTCACCGAGGGTTTCAAGCGTGCGGGCAACGTGCGCATCGAGATCGCGCGGCTGGCGCGCTCGGACGAGATGATCAGCGAGCCCGATGAGCTCTTCGCGCTCGTGACCGACATTCCTGACCTGCATCCCGAGGGCGTGCCGCTCTTCGGGCTCGGCGATGCGGCAGCGCTCGCCGAGCTCATCGAAGAGCGGTTCCTCGGCGACGCGGGCGACTCGCAAGGAGAGGCCCGCGATGGCGACTGATTCGCACGGACGCAGGATCGACTACCTGCGCATCAGCGTGACCGACCGCTGCAACCTGCGGTGCGTCTACTGCATGCCCGCTGACGGCGTGCCCTGGAAGGCACACGACGAGATCCTCTCGTGGGAGGAGATCGAGCGCTTCGCGGCGGTAGCAGCGGGCGAGGGCATCTCGAAGATCCGCCTCACCGGTGGTGAGCCGCTCGTCCGCGCCGGCATCGTCGATCACGTGCGGCGCCTGCGCGCCGTCACCGGCATCGAGTCGATCGCGATCACCACGAACGGCACGCTCCTGCCGAAATACGCGCAGGAGCTCGTCGATGCCGGGCTCACCCGCGTGAACGTCTCGCTCGATACGCTGGACCCGGAGATCTACACGAGCATCACGCGTGGCGGGAAGCTCGAAGATGCGCTCGCGGGCATCGAGGCCGCCTTCGAGGCCGGCATGGCTCCCATCAAGATCAACGTCGTCGTGGTGCGCAGCCTCGAACAGGACCTGCTCGGCTTCGCGCGTATGACGCTCGATCGTCCCGTGCACGTGCGCTTCATCGAGTACATGCCGGTCGGTGGCGCCGAGGAAGGCGTCGCGTGCTCCTCGGCAGAGGGCGAAGGCTGGACCGAGGCGGACCATGTTCCCTCGGATGAGACACTCGCGCTGCTCACCGCACAAGGCGCGGCCGCCGGGTTCGGCGAGCTGCAGGCCGTCTCGCGCGACGACGCCCCGGGCGGCTGGGGACCGGCGCACTACTACCGCTTCCCGGGTGCTCCCGGCACGCTCGGCGTGATCTCGCCGCTCTCGCACCACTTCTGCGGCGAGTGCAACCGGCTGCGCCTCACCGCCGACGGTCGCCTGCGCACGTGCCTGTTCAGCGATGACGAACTTGATGCGCGGAGCGTGCTTCGTACAGGAACCCAGGCCGACGTCCGCGAACTCATACAGGAGGCGCTCGCGGCGAAGCCCGAGAGCCACAACATGCGTGTCGGAACGGTTCGCCGCATGTCCCAGATCGGAGGATGAGATGGACGACGCACCGCGGCTCACGCACCTGGACGAGCACGGCGCCGCCCGTATGGTGGATGTTGCCGAGAAGGCTGTCACGCACCGCCGCGCGGTTGCCTCGGCGGTCGTCACGATGCTGCCGGCCACGCTTGCGATGATCGTAGAGGGCCGCGCGCCGAAAGGAGACGTGTTCGCTGTCGCCCGCGTCGCGGGCATCATGGCTGCGAAGCGCACGGCCGATCTCATCCCTATGTGCCATCCGCTCTCGCTCACGCATGTGAGCGTGGACCTTGAGCCCGCCGATGCTTCCGTGCGCATCACGGCAGTGGCCGAGACCGACGGCAAGACGGGCGTCGAGATGGAAGCACTCACGGCAGCGTCGGTCGCGGCGCTCACGATTTACGACATGTGCAAGGCGGTCGACCGGGGGATGGTCGTCTCGGATGTGAAGTTGCTCGAAAAAGAGGGCGGGAAGTCCGGCCATTACCTGCGAGAGGACGTCTGATGAGCGAGAACGCCACCCTTCCCGGACCGGGCACTGTGACCTCGGTGAACCTTTCAGCGAAGAAGACGGTCCGCAAGACGCGTGGCACCGAAGGTGTCCTGCGTGTGGATCACGGTTTCGAGAGCGACGCGCACGCCGGGGACTGGCACCGTCAGGTGAGCCTGCTCGCGCAGGAGTCGATCGACAAGATGGTCGCCAAGGGCCTGGATGTCCAGGCCGGCGACTTCGCCGAGAACATCACGACCACGGGGATCGACCTGCTCGCGCTTCCGGTCGGCAGCGTCGTGAACATCGGCGACGAGGCGGTCGTTGAGATCTCGCAGATCGGCAAGATCTGCCACAACAAGTGCGCCATCTACTACCAGGCCGGTGACTGTGTGATGCCCAAGGAAGGGATTTTCGCCGTCGTGCGTCATGGTGGTACCGTACGTACGGGAGACCTGCTCGTTGTCGATCATCTGGGGGAGCCTGCATGAGTGAGTTGCGTATCGGCGTGCTGACCTGCTCGGACACGCGCTCGGCCGGAACTGCCGAGGACACGTCCGGGAAGGCGCTCATCGAGCTTGCGCAGGCGCGTAACTGGTTCGTCGCGTCGTACCACGTCGTGCCCGACGATCACGAGACCATCGCCAACGCCATCATCGAGATGGCTGACGTCGACGAGGTCGACATCATCCTGACGACCGGCGGCACCGGCCTCGGCCCGCGCGATGTCTGCCCCGAGGCCACGCTCTCGCACGCCGATCGGGAGGTGCCGGGCATCGCCGAGGCGCTTCGCGCGGAGAGCATGCGCATCACCAAGCGCGCGATGCTGTCACGCGGAGTCGCAGCACTGCGCGGTCGTACGCTCATCATCAATTTCCCGGGCAGCGAGAAGGCCGCCCGGGAGTCCTTCGAGATCGTCGCCGATCAACTCGAGCATGCCGTCGCCATGATCGCCGGCGGCGGACACGGGTAAGCCTGAATCGTGAAGCACATCACCTACCTCGATCACGCCGCTACTTCGTGGCCCAAGCCGCAGTCTGTTGTTGACGCGGTCGTTCACGCGCTCACCGAGGCCGGCGGAAACCCGGGGCGCTCGGCGCACACGATCGCGCTTGCGGCGTCGCGGCTCATCCTCGAGGCGCGCACTGACGTCGCCGCACTGCTCGGCGTACGCGATCCGCGAGACCTGGCGTTCGTTCCGGGGTGTACCGCCGGTCTGAATCTGGCGCTCAAAGGACTGCTCCGCCCGGGAGACCGGGTCGTGGTCGGATCGACCGAGCACAACGCGGTGGCGCGACCGCTCCACGCGCTTGAGGCGGCGGGTGTTCGTGTCGACGTCGTGCACGGTGACAGCGCGGGGCGCATCGATCCCGATGACGTCGAGCGTGCACTCGCTCAAGCTCCTACGCGGGCGGTCGTCTGCCAGCACGCATCGAACGTGCTCGGCACGATCCAGCCGGTCGGAGATCTTGCGGACATCGCACACGAAGCCGGCGCCTACCTCATCGTGGACGGAGCGCAGGGAGTCGGTCATCTCAAGCTTGATCTCACGGCGCTTGGCGCAGACGCATATGCAGCATCGGGCCACAAAGGTCTGCTCGGACCGCAGGGTGTCGGCGCGCTGTACCTCGCGCCGGGAGTGGAAGCGGTCGAGCTCACGCAGGGCGGCGGAGGCTCCAACTCGGAGGAAGCGGTGCAGCCCACCGCGCGTCCCGATCGCTACGAAGCCGGTACGCCCAACACGCCCGGCATCGCAGGTCTTGGCGCGGCGGCGCGGTTCCTGCTCGCGGAAGGCGACGCCATCCGTGCCGAGGAACGCCGGCTCACCCGAATGCTCTACGAACAGCTTCTGGAGATTCCAGGTCTGCGGGTCCTTGGGCCGCCGCTCGGAGAGGAGCGCGTGCCGGTACTGTGCGTCGTGCACGACCGTGTGGAGGCGGACCGCATCGCATTCGAACTCGACTCTCGGTACGGAGTCGCCGTGCGCGCCGGGCTGCACTGCGCGCCCTGGGCGCACGCGACCGCCGGGACCGCCGAGTGCGGGGCGCTCCGATTCGGCATCGGCTTCGGCATCACCGAGAGCGACATCGACCTCGCGGTACGAGCGATGCACGAGGTGTGCGCGTGAGCGAAACCGCGCCATTCGTCGTGTATGGATTCGCGACAACGCATGACGCGCTCGTGGGTGAGCGCACGCTCATCGCCGCGGACGTGATGCATGTGACGATCCCGACGCCCAAGAGCCTGGGAGCGCTCTGCGGCATCGCGCTTCGCGTGCCGGAGTCATCCGCAGGCGACGCCGAGGCGGCGCTGGTTGCCGCTGGAACCGCCTGGACCGCGCGCGTGGAGATGCTCGACCGCGTCCGCTAGCGAACGATGAAGACCTTGGTCCCGACCTCGACGCGGTCGTAGAGGTCCTCGACGTCCCACATGTGCATGCGCATGCAACCATGCGATGCCGCGGTGCCGATCGAGTAGTCCTTCGAGGTCCCATGGATGCGGATCCCGGGATAGTTCAAGTTGAGAGCGCGCGTACCCAGTGGATTGCCCGGTCCTGGCCCGATGTATGCCGGCATGTCCTTCGCCCAATCCGAGCCCGGGTTGCTCCACGTCGGACGGTATCGCTTGAGCACGATCTCGAAGTTGCCGATGGGCGTCGGATATCCGGGGGTGCCGACGGCAACACCGTACGTCTTCACGAGAGCACCCTTGTCGTAGAGGTAGAGCTTGCGCGCCGAGCGGACGACGAGGATCGTCGGACCGAGGTCCTCCTCGGTGACTGCTGGCGATGAGACCGCCACGGGCAGGGCCACCTGCTTCTCGCCGCTGTTGAGCGCCGCGATGATGGCGCTGGCGGCGGCCGTCCTGTCGACCTTCTTGCCGTCGCGCGCCGCGATCGTCTTGAGCGTCTTGCCCTCGACGGCCATGGCCGCGTCGGCAGGAGCGGTGTCTATCTTGGATGCGACATCGGCGATCCAGGCGTCGAGCACGGCCTGGTTGACGGTGACGGTCGGCTTCACGACCGCGCCGGTCTGCTGGTCGAGCAACCGGGCAGAAACCCGGGACGTCAATGATGCCGACGCCTTGGGCTCGAACGCCTTCGCTACCATGCCTTCCACGTCGACCGTGATCATCGACGCCGCATCGAGCGTGAACGACTCGTCGCCGTGTGTGACGGTCAGCGGCTCCGCGAGGGGCTTGGCGACCTTCTCCCGAACGACTTCCAGCGCCTGGGCGCGGGTAAGCCCGCCGAGCGACTGGCCTTCGATCGAGGCACCCGTCGGCAGTATCTCGCGTGCCGCGAAATCGTCGGCGACGGCGAACGCGGTCCCGCCCGCGAGTGCGAACAGAACGAGCGCAAGGAACGATGCGAGGATGCGGGTGGGTCTTGAGGTCCGAGACATTGAGGCTCCTTGCGTGCAGATCATTCTGCCGGGTGGTTGCCGCATATTCTACAATGGCGACGACACATACGTACAACCGGGGGGTGGGATGGAAGGCCGGCAGGCCGACGCGGTGTACAGGGGGAACCTGACGCGTCTCCTCGAGAAGGTCCACGCCGAGCGCGGACTCGACATGGCTCAGTACCGCCCCCGTTACGTGGAACGTCGCCTCGCGGCACGTCTCCACGCCCTGAACCTCCACACATATCGGCAGTACGCCACCTACCTGGATGAGCATCCAGAGGAGTACGCGAAGCTGCTCGACACGCTCACGATCAACGTAACCCAGTTCTTCCGCGACCCAACGGTGTTCGAGCTGTTCCGCAAGGACATCCTTCCGGCGTTGCTCAAGGAGAAGGCCGCTCGCCATCAGCGCATGATTCGTGTGTGGTCTGCAGGGTGCGCTACGGGGCAGGAGCCGTACTCGCTTGCGATGTCGTTCCTCTCGGCCATGGAGCCCCAGGGCAGCGACTTCTTGCTTACGATCTTGGGAACGGATCTCGATCGCAACGCGCTCGCCGTCGCCCGACGCGCCGAGTACGACCTCGGCCTGATCGACCAGATTCCGAAGGTCGACCAGCAGAAGTACCTCGACGTACACAACGATCACTTCAAGATCAAGCCTGCGGTCACCCGGCTCTGCAAGTTCGACTACTTGAACCTATTCGAAGACAAGCCGATACATGTGGTAGACGTCATCTTCTGTCGGAACGTGTTCATCTACTTCAACCGGGAGGAACAGGAGCGGGTCCTCGGGGTGTTCTGGTCGGCACTCGCCCGGGGCGGTTATCTGGTGCTTGGCAGAAGCGAGCGCATCGGCCCGCAGGTCGAGCACGACTATGAATTGATCAGTGGGCGCGAACGCATCTATCGCAAGCCTCTGAAGCTGCTCTGAGCACGAGGCTTCTGCTATTGTTGTCACGGTGACCCAGCAGGTCACCGTGGGCATTCGAGGAGGGGAACCGCAGGATGCAGAGGGAGTACCGCAGCAGTACGGTGAAGCGGGGATTGTCCTTCACGTTCACGATGTACACATGGCTCACTATCGGTCCGGCCGTCTTCGTCGGGTTGATGGTCACCGGGGGCTTTGCGCTCTTCGTCCTCAAGATGGATGTAGCCGAGCTGGGATACATCGCGGTGGTCGGTGCGTTGGCCATGGGCGTCTGTGCGATTCCCGGGTCGTTCGCGTGGCGCATGGTGTTCAAGCGCCGGGTTCTCGAGCCCCTTCGTGACCTTGGCGGGACGATGATCGAGGCCGGCGATGGAGACCTGACCGTTCGGGCGACCGTCGTCCGTCAGGACGAGATCGGCATCCTCGCCGAGGAGTGCAACAACCTCATCGCCTCATTGTCCGACATCGCGGGGAACGTCCGCAGGTCGGCCGAATCCGTCACGAACGCGGCCACGCAACTCTCGGCCTCTTCTGAAGAAATCAACTCGTCATCGATGGAGATCTCGTCCTCGGTGCAGCAGATCGCGCACGGAGCCGAGCTTCAGTCGCGTAAGGTCGAGGAGACCTCCTCGGCGATCGAAGCGATGACCAAGACCGTTGGCGAAGTCGCCCGTCGGGCAGACGAAGCAAGCAAGACGAGCGAAGAGGCCGCGAAGGCGGCTGTGCTCGGAGAGGCTGCTACCGATGAGGCGATCCGCAAGATCGCCGAGGTGCGGCAGGCTATCGAGACGCTCGCTGGCTCCGTCGAAGTGCTCGGGACGCGGTCCCAGGAGATCGGCAACATCGTCGACGTCATCACGTCGATCGCGGATCAGACCAACCTGCTGTCGCTCAACGCGGCGATCGAAGCTGCACGCGCTGGCGAGTCCGGCCGCGGGTTCTCGGTCGTAGCCGAAGAGGTCCGCAAGCTCGCAGAGGGCTCGGGCAAAGCGGCCGAGCAGATCGGTGACCTGATCAAGGACGTGCAATCGGAGACAGCCAAGGCGCTCAAGTACATGCAGATCGGCACCGCCGAGGTCGTGACGGGAACCGAGGTCGTCGGCAGGTCCGGAGACGCGCTCCGCCAGATCACGGAGGCCGTTACCCGTACCGCCACGCTCGCCGAGGAAATCGCCGCGGCGATGTCGGGTCAGGCGCAGCGCACCGTCGACGTGGATCGGGCGATGCACGACATCGCGGCGGTCGTCGAGGAGAACGCGGCCTCCGCTGAGGAGACCGCAGCAGCGGCCGAGCAGCAGACAGCGTGCATGGAGGAGATCTCCTCCTCGGCACAGGAGCTTGCGGAGATGGCGCGCCGTCTGGAAGATTCCGTGCACATGTTCCAGGTCGATTAGGAAGGTCCGTAGTGGAAGCCACACTCGGCACCGGCAATCGGCAGTACGTCCTGTTCCATCTTGGAACCGAGGAGTACGGGCTGCCGATCGAACGCGTGCAGAGCATCATCCGCTACGAGGCACCCACGCCTGTTCCGCATGCCCCCGCGATGGTCGAGGGCGTCATCAACCTTCGCGGACAGGTGATCCCCGTCATCGATCTCTCGCAGCGTCTCCTCGGGACGCCGCACGTGATAACCGCGCTTTCGCGCATCGTGGTCGCCGAGGGCGACTCCGGTCTTGTCGGCCTCGCGGTCGATTCCGCCCACGAGGTGGCGACGTTCCCGGTCGATGCGATCATGCCAACGCCGGTTGCCACGCTCACCGTGGAGACTGCCGAGGCGTTCGAGGGTGTCGCGAATCACGGAGAGCGGCTCGTGATCCTGCTCGATCCGGAGAAGGCGCTGCCCCGGGTCTCGTACGGCATGCCCATCGCAACAGAGGAGGCGCAAGCTGATGTCTAAGACGGTGCTCGTCGTTGACGACGCTGCGTTCATGCGCATGATGATCCGGGACATCCTTGCCAAAGAGGGCTACGTGATCCACGAAGCCGTCAACGGCCGGGATGCCGTCGAGAAGTACGCCGAGATCCACCCTGATCTTGTAACGATGGACATCACGATGCCCGAGATGAGCGGCCTGGATGCGTTGCGCAAGATCCGGGGCACCGACCCGAGCGCCCGTGTGCTCATCGTGAGTGCGATGGGGCAGCAACGCATGATCGTCGAGGCGCTTGAGTCGGGGGCGATGGACTTCCTTGTGAAGCCGTTCCAGCCTACGAAGGTGCTTGAGACCGTCAAGAAGTGCTTGCAGTCCACGCCGCGCTGCTGAGGCGGTCATGTCTCCGATCATCAAGGTCCTCGTCGTCGATGATTCGGCGCTGATACGCCAGATGCTCACCCGCGCGCTCAGCGTGGATCCCCGCATCGAGGTCGTCGGCTCGGCGAAGACGGGCGTCGAGGCGATCGAGAAGGCGGGCGCGCTTGCTCCTGACGTGATCACGCTCGATATCGAGATGCCCGAGCTCAGCGGCATCGAAGCGCTACCACATCTCATACGCGGGTCGCACGCTCGTGTGGTCATGCTGAGCGGCGTTGACGACCCGGACACCACATATCAGGCGCTTGCGCTCGGTGCTGTCGACTTCATCGCAAAGCCACGCGCGGGGTTTGCAACCTCGCTTTCCGAACTCTCCGAGCTTGTCATCAAGAAGATCAAGACGGCGTACCGGGTCGATCCCGACCGGCGCATGGCCCATGGCGTGCCCGAGGTCGGGCAGATCGAGTCGATCGGCGGAGCGGGCTCGGTCGTGGGAGCCCGCCAGCCAGGCGGGGCTGCGCCGGCGATGGAGCGGCTGGTCGCATTCGCCTCATCCACCGGTGGACCGCCAGCGCTCGAACTCGTCTTCTCGGGACTCACCCGGTCACTGCCGTGTGCGTACGTGGTGGTGCAGCATCTGCCGTCGGGCTTCACGGCATCGCTCGCCCGGCGGCTTGGGAAGGTGACCGACATACGCGTTCTCGAAGGTCGTCACGGCATGGTGCTTGAGGGCGGCTCGGCGTACATAGCTCCGCACGGCACGCACATGATCGTCGAAGGAACGAAGCACCCGCGCATTCAGCTGATAGACACGCCCTCCGTGCACGGCGTCCGTCCCGCCGCTGATCCGCTGTTCACGAGCGTGGCATCGGCGTTCGGTCCGCGCGCGGTCGGGGTGGTCCTGACGGGGATGGGGAGCGACGGGGCGCAGGGGCTCAAGGAGATCCATGCGAGTGGCGGCGACACGATCGTGCAGGATGAGGGCTCGAGCGTCGTCTGGGGCATGCCTGGATCGGCGGCACGTCTCGGTGCTGCGGATCGGATCGTGCCGTTGACGCGCGTAGCTGCCGAGATTCGGCGCACCATGAGAGAGGGGGCCGTACTATGAGCGACGACATGTCCGCGTACAAGGATGTGTTCCTCTCGGAGAGCGCCGAGTACGTCCAGGCGATAACCGAGGGCCTCCTCGCACTGGAGGGCAATCCCAACGACCTCGAACCGGTCGAGACGGTGTTCCGAGGCGCACACAGCCTCAAAGGGATGTCCGCGACGATGGGTTACACGAGAACCGCCGAGCTTACGCACACCATGGAGAGCCTCATGGACACCGTGCGCAAGCGCGAGCAAGCCGCTGATTCCTCGCTGATCGACCTGATGTTGCGTGCCGTCGATGCGGTGAAGGAGCTCATCGACGACGAATCATCCGGCAACGCTGCCGTCGACGTGTCGGAGCTTGTCTCGGCGATCGTCGCGCGGACAGAATCACGGGCAGCTGAAGAGCCCGCAGCCGCAGTCGCGCCAGAGAGCGCGGCGCAGACGCCAACGGCCTCGGCTGAAGGGGGAGCGCTCTACCGCGTTCGCATCACGCTGAGCGAGACCTGCGTGCTCAAGGCTGTTCGTGCATACATGGCCATCAAGCGCCTCGGACACATGGGCTCGGTCGTGGAAACCGAGCCAAGTGCGCGCGAGATCGAGGATGAGGCGTTCGACCGGTCGTTCTCGGTCATCGTCCGTACCCGCGAGAGCGAGGAATCCATAGTCGCCGCGATCAGCGCCATCAGCGAGATCGAGGGCGTGGAGGTCGAGGTCGCGGAGGAGCCGGCGGTCGTGGCCGTCGAGGAGCGCCCTGCCGAGGAGCGACCGCGCAAGTCCGTCCCCAAGCTCGCCGAGACGCAGACCGTCCGCGTCTCGATCGGTCACCTCGACAGCATGGTCAACCTTGTCGGGGAGCTCGTCATCATCCGTTCGCGACTCGATCGACTTGCCCGCGATCTCGGTTCGACCGACCTTGCCGAGACCCTCTCGGCCCTTGAGCAGATCAGCGCCGAACTCCAGCACGAGGTCATGCAGACGCGCATGGTGCCAGTGGGCAACATCTTCAACCGCTTCCCGAGAATGGTGCGTGATCTGGCGCGCGACCTGGGACGCGCGGTCGCCTTCGAGATGGGCGGTCTTGATATCGAGCTCGACCGTACGGTTCTCGACGAGATCGGCGATCCCATCGTCCACTTGCTTCGAAACGCGCTCGACCACGGCATCGAGCCGGAGGAGGAGCGCGTCGCCGCGGGCAAGCCGCGCAAGGGCACCGTGCGACTGGAGGCGGGTCGTGACCGGGACTTGGTCCGCATCGTCGTAGCCGACGATGGCAGAGGCATGGATCCCGAGCGCATCTGGAGCAAGGCCGTCGAGCGTGGTCTGGTGCAACGCAACGAGCGCGAATCGTACACGTTGTCGGACATCTTCATGCTGACATGCGAGCCCGGCTTCTCGACCGCCGAGAAGACGACGGCAGTCTCCGGGCGCGGTGTTGGAATGGACGTCGTCAAAGGGAAGATCGAGTACCTTGGCGGAACGATCACGATCCACTCCGAGGTCGGCCGCGGCTCGCGGATCGTCCTTACCTTGCCGCTCACGCTCGCGATCATCCAGTCGCTGCTCGTCGGAGCGGGTGAGCAGATCTTTGCGGTGCCGCTCTCGGCAGTCACCGAGGTGCTTGCCCGCGATGAGGTGAAGCTCAAGACCGTGGACGGCGCTCCGGTCGTCGTTTTGCGGGACGGCTCTGTGGCACCGCTCTTCCGTCTCGATGAGGTCATCGGCTCAGCCGAGCGACGGCAACGGATGCCCGAGGCCACCGATCACATCGTGCTCATGGAATCTGCCGAGCAGGTGCGGGCGCTTGCGGTGCAGCACCTCGTCGGCAGGCACGAGGTCGTCATCAAGCCGCTCTCGCCGTTGTTCAAGGACCTGCGAGGCCTTGGCGGCGCGACTGTGCTTGGGGACGGGCGTGTGGCGCTCATCCTCGACCCGCGTACGCTGTTCGGAATGGGGGTGTGACGGTGAAGCCCGAAGATCTCTCGGTACTCCAGATCGATGCACTTCGCGAGCTTGGAAGCATTGGCGCCGGTCATGCCGCGACTGCGCTATCGCAGCTGCTCGATCACCCTGTGGACATCACCGTGCCTGAGGTCAAACTCGTGCCGGTGAGCGAAGTGCCCATGGTGTTCGGCGGGCCTGAGACACTTGTCGGTGCCGTCTATACGCGACTCCTGGGTGATGTGAGCGGTGGCATGCTCTTCATCGCCCCGCGCTCCGCGATGCTCGCTCTGGTCGACCTGCTGCGCAATCGCCCGCCAGGCAGCACGAAGTCGATGAACGCTGACGAGGAAGCGCTCGCCACGCATACGTCGTCGATTCTCATCGCCGCGTATCTCGCCGCGATCTCCCGGATGGCCGACCTCAGCTTGTTGCCGTCGCCTCCCGCGTTCGCCTTCGACATGATGGGCGCAATCCTCGAGGTGGCGACCATGGACATCGGCATGAAGGCCGACACGGCCATCCTTGTGCTCACGAGCTTCATCGACGAGCGCGCCGTCGTCGACGCCGCGCTGTTCTACCTTCCGGATCCTGACAGCCTTGAGATCATCCTCGGCAGACTGGGGATCGTGTGAGCGAATGGCGACGTAGATGACCGCAGGGTTCCTCAGCGGACTCTCGTGGGGAGACCCCGATGCCAACGTGATACATGTGGGCACGGGGGAGTTCGCCGTGGCCGAGCACCCGGCCATCCTGATGACGCCCGCGCTCGGTTCATGCGTTGGCGTTGCCGTCTGGGATGCGTTCCGCCATCGCGGTGGACTTGCGCACGTCATGCTTCCAACGCCCTCCGAAGCCAACGCCGACGGCAACCGCGATCGCTTCGCAGCAATCGCGATTCCCCGGATGATCGAGGAGGTCGCGGGGGGTGCGGCACCCCGACGACTGGTCGCCAAGATCGTCGGCGGGGCTGCCATGTTCAAGGCCGACAGCAACCTCTCCAACGTCGGCGAACGGAATCTGGAAGAAGTTAGACACCAGTTGGGACTCTTGCGAATCCCGATTCTGGCCGAAGATACAGGCGGAAGCCATGCACGAACAGTGGAGCTTCGTCTAGACACGGGCGTGCTGGTTGTGCGTAGCTACATGTATGGCATCAGAGAACTTTAGGGTCGTTCAAGCGAAACGGGATGCATCGATGATGGAATACCCTGCGACATCTGTCGCTGGGACCACTTCTCGGTCCGGGCAGGTGAGAATCGCGATAGCCGGCGGCGGCCTTCGGGCCACCTCGGTGCTTCGCCTGCTCTCCGACGTGGAGAACCTCTCGGTCGTTGCCGTCTACGACTCCAATCGCGCCGCGCCGGCGGTTCGGCTCGCCGACGACCTCGGGCTGTTCACGACGACCGAGATCTCCGAGCTGGCGCAGATCGCGGACCTCGACCTGATCCTCGACATGTCCGAGGAGCCGTCGGTTCAGAAGGCACTCGAAAGCCAGCGGCCGCCCAGCGTCGGCGTTGTCGCCGGCCACGGCGCAGAGCTCGTCTGGGACCTGCTTATCGCCAAGAAGCGCAGTGAGGAGCAGGAGAAGATCTTCGTTGAGCTGCAGGTCGCATACGACAAGATCCGCAGCCACGAGCGCCGCCTGCAATCGAGCAAGGAAGCGCTCGAGAAGGCGAACGAGGAGCTCGAGAGCCGTCTTGCCGAGATCTTCTTCACGCACGAGTTCTTCAAGGCGCTCACCAGCTACTCCTCGGTCGAGGACGTCGCCAGCCTCATCGTCGACGGCGCGAACGGCATCCTGGGCGCAGAGATCTCATGCGTCTACCTGTTCGAGCAGAAGGACTGGACGCTCCGGCTGCGCGCAAGCCAGGGGCGCCCTGAAGAAGCGTTCAAGCCCGTAGTGCCGGTCTCGCAGACGATTCTCGGCGCTGCATTCCGTGACGGCTTCACCCAGCAGAGCGACGTGCCGCTCGGCTCCGAGCTTGCCGAGTGGTGCGTGAACGCCGACGACATCCGCTCGCAGGCCGGGCTCCCGCTCCGCTCGGGTGAATTCATCATCGGCGTTCTGCTCGTGGCGTCTTCGACATTCCGCGAGCTGACATCGGCGGAACGCGATCGTCTCCAGGTCATCGGCAACCAGTCGTCGCTCGCACTCCAGAACGCGCTGCTGCACGAGGAGCTCGAGCGGCTCTCGGTCACGGACCGGCTGACCGAGCTCTACAACCACGGCTACTTCCAGCAGCGGCTTGAGGAAGAGCTTGGCCGCGCCGCACGATTCGGTCACACGCTCTCCGTCATCATGCTCGACATCGATGACTTCAAGCAGTTCAACGACAGCTACGGTCACCCGAAGGGCGACA
Source organism: Actinobacteria bacterium HGW-Actinobacteria-1 (assembly GCA_002841355.1). GTDB lineage: Bacteria > Actinomycetota > Coriobacteriia > Anaerosomatales > Anaerosomataceae > UBA2286. Next base: position 77,855 of record PHFB01000006.1, read on the forward strand.
AGGTTCTCCAGGCCGTGAGCGCGATCATCCGGCAGAACCTCCGCGAGATCGATGTGGCGGCTAGGTATGGCGGTGAGGAGTTCATTCTCGTCCTTCCGGAAACCGATATCGCCGGAGCACTTGCGGTGGCCGAGCGCATCCGCAAGAGTATGTCGCAGTTCGAATTCTTCACCGGTGAAGAGAACCGCGCGGTGACACAGACCGTTTCGCTCGGCGTTGCAACATATCCCACGCATGCAACGACACCGGCTCGCCTCGTAGAAACCGCCGACAAGGCGATGTACGAGGCCAAGCGGTATGGGAAGAATCAGGTAAAGGTCGCAAACTGAGAGCAGCCCGGGGCGAGAACCTCGGGCGGGATGGGGGTGGACGTGAGCCTTGCACGAGCTCTCTCGCGTCTACCGGATGACCATGACACCCTTGCTGTCGTTCGTGACGTCCTCACCTTCATGTCACACCACACAGATGAATGGATTCCCGCCGCCGATATCGCGCAGCGCACCGGGAACCTGATGCTGCAGGTCCGCCCTGTGCTCAACACGCTCCGGGATGCCTTCGTGCTAGACTTCGACGACGCACCGGAGGCATTCCGGTACCGGTATGACGTGGGCGTCAGCATCGAGGTCGACGCGTTCCTGAACCGGAGCCGCGCTCACGAGAACCACATGCAGACGAACGTCGCCCGATTCAGAGAGCGCTACGGCGCATCCTGATTCCGGGGTCGGCGAGATGGATACGGAGTACTACCAGTGAGCACACTCATCGAGCGCGGGGCCCGCGGTCCCGGCGTCGAGGACATCCAGAAGCGACTGCTTCGTCTCGGCTATGACCTCGGCCCGTCAGGGGTCGACGGCGTGTTCCTTGGCGCCACGTTCGAAGCTGTGCGCAGCTTTCAACGCACCCGCCATCTTGCCGAGGACGGCGTGGTCGGCGCGGAGACGTGGTCGGCGCTCGTGGATGCCACGTTCGTGCTGGGAGACAGGCTGCTCTACTTGCGCTTCCCGCACTTCCATGGTGCCGATGTCTCGACGCTCCAGGGTGCGCTGAACGCTCTGGGCTTCGCATGTGGCGAGCCCGACGGCATCTTCGGCGCGTTCACCGAGCGCGCCGTGAGGGAGTTCCAGCTCAACACCGGCTATCCGGCCGACGGAATCGTGGGGTCCGATACCGTTCGGGCGGTGGTGCGTCTCCGCCACGTGTGGGAGGACAAAGACCCTACATCACCAGTCGCCCTTGCGGTGGCGCCAGCGCGAGCGGCGGACGTGCTGTCGCGCACCCGGATCTGCATGCACGTACTCGACGATCGGGGTAGGGCGATCGCCGAGCGACTTGCGAACCTCGCTATCGCCACCGAGCCAAGCTCGAAGGTGGAGGTGTGCTCCGAGGCGTCGTCGGACGCCCATGTGCTGCTGCATCTCGGAACGTGCGCGAGTCCCGAGACGGCATTTGGCGGCATCCCCGTGGTTCGAATCGGGCTGGCGGCGCAAGAGGCTGTCGAGGCGCGGCTCATGACCGCGCTCGCGGCCGCCGATGGCTGCAGAGAAGCGCTGATCGACCTCGGCGATCTTGCGGAAGACGAACAGGCTATGCAGCGTCTTGCCGTCCGTATCCTGGACGCCGTCTGCCTGGCTCTCACGCCGGGAACGCCGTCTGTGGTATCATAGCCGGGCGTTTTGCCCCACCGAGACCCGGTGTAGGAGGCGTTAGCCCTGCACAGTAGATACGCGCGAATATGCGCACTCCTCATGACTTTCATACTCATCGCGGCCACTCCGGTCCGCGCTTTCGGCGCGCCGGTTGATGACAAGCGTGCACAAGCCGTCAAGGTGAAGGCACAAGTGGAGGACCTCGACGCCGAGGTGGAGATCGCCACCGAGGCGTACAACGAGGCCAACGCGAGCTACAAGGCCGTCACCGCAAAGGTGACAGCTACCGAGAAGAAGCTCGGCGAGCTCACCGCACACCAGAAGAAGCTGCAGAAGCACCTCGACACTCGCGTGAACAGCATGTATCGCTCGGGTCCGCTCGGGTTCCTTGAGATCCTTGTCGGGGCGAACAGTTTCGAGGAGTTCGCGACGAACTGGGATCTGCTCCAGGCGATGAACGAGCAGGATGCCGAGGCGGTGGCTGACCTCAAGGTCACGCGAGCAGAAGTCTCGAAGACGCAAGCCGAGCTCAAGACCACCCAGGCGCAAGCGAAGAAAGAACGCGACGCCCTCGCCTCGCAGAAGTCGGCGATCGAGAAGCGGCTTGCGGATCGCACGAAGCTGCTCAAGGGTCTTGAGTCCGAGATCGCGCAGCTCGAGCGTGAAGCCGAGGAGGCAGCGCGCCGGACGTATCGTCCGCCGGCGCGTGACACTGGCGGAGACCCGGGCACGCAGCCCAAGTCGGGCATCGTCGATATCGCGAAGTCAAAGCTCGGCTGCCGGTATGTTTGGGCAGCGGCGGGTCCGAACACGTTCGACTGCAGCGGGTTCACGATGTGGGTGTACGCGCAGGTCGGTGTGAGTCTTCCGCACAGCTCCCGGGCTCAGTACAACAGCGGTCCGCATGTCTCGAAGGCGAATCTCAAGCCGGGTGACCTCGTGTTCTTCGGCAGGAGCGTTATCCATCATGTTGGGATCTACGTGGGTGGTGGCATGTACATCCACGCGCCAAGCACGGGCGATGTCGTGAAGATCTCCAGTCTCAATCGGAGCGACTACGTGGGGGCGTGCCGACCCTAGGGCCGGATCGACGTGCTGCTTTGTCGATAGGGTTCGGTCCTGAGGGGGGTCATGGCTAGCGCGCGCCTGTTCGCGCCGCTGCGTTCGAGCGACTACCGGAAGCTCTGGGTGGCGCAGCTGGTCTCGGTGATAGGGGACAAGGTCCACCAGATCGCCATGAGCGTTCTGGTCTACGGACTGACGCATTCTGTTGCCCATGTCGGAGCGATGCTCGCGGTCACAACATTGCCTGCGGTGCTCTTCGGCGTGCCCGCCGGAGTATTCGTCGACCGCTGGGACCGGCGGGCCACCATGGTGGCCTCGGACCTGTTGCGGGCGGGTATCGTGCTGTGCATCCCACTGCTCGTGCGCTTCGGCATGCCTGTGGTGTACGTGGCGGCGTTCTGTGTAGCGACGGTGTCCTTGTTCTTCGAGCCGGCAAGGCTCTCGCTCATCCCTGAGGTCGTCGAGGGCGACGAGCTCATGGCGGCCAACTCGCTCGACAATGTGACCGCGTCGGCATCGGAGCTTCTCGGCCTGGCCGGTGCTGCGGGCATCGTGGCCACCATCGGCGCAGCGAACGCCTTCTACCTGGATGGCGTGACGTTCCTCGTCTCCGGCCTCTTCGTAGCCCTCGTGTCGTTCCGCGGGCATCCTGCTGATGCGTCGGTCGCTTCGCCGTTCCTATCGGAACTCCGACGCGGGCTTGGGCATATCGCCGAGATGAAGGTCCTGCGCGATCTCGTCGGCGTCTACGCGCTCGCCGCGGCCGGCGTGGCCGCTGCCATCCTCGCAGTCAACGGGCTCGCGCTACAGCGTTTCGGCACGGGAACCGTCGATTCACGTGCGGTCGGACTCGCGCTTCTCGATGGCGCGATCACCGTGGGTCTGTTGGTCGGAAGCGCCACTATCGGACAGAGCAAGCCGGGTAACGCCGGACGCAAGTTCCTGGGGAGCCTCGGCGTGTTCGGGATCGCATTCCTGCTGGTCGGCTTCGCCCCTCGTCTGTGGATGGCAGCGCCGTTGTTGTTCATCGGGGGCGCGGCCAACATGTGGTTCTACGTTCCGGGGGCCACGATCATCCAGCACGTTTCGAGGCCCGATCTGCGCGGGCGGGTGTTCGCGGCGAAGAACGCGGTCTCGCGAGTGGCGACGACTGTCGGGTTCCTCGGCGCCGGCTTGCTCGCAGATCGCATCGGGCTGGCGAATACCGTCATCTTGATCGGCGCGCTCGTCCTGCTTGTCTCGGCATTCGGTTGGACCCGGCCGGCATTGCGCGACGCCTGAGTCGCGGGTATCCGAGAGAGCCGGTCCTGCGGTATTCTCATAGGCGCCCGGGAATCGTGAATCGGAGACTCCGCATGGCTGAGATCGACGCGCTTCTCAAACTCATGTCCGATCGCGGCAGCTCCGACCTGCACCTCAAGGTCGGAAGTCCGCCCGCGATTCGTCTTAATGCCAAGCTCGTGGTGCTGCGGGATCTGCCGGTCATGAGCCCCGACGCCACACAGAAGCTTGCACTGGGCATGATGGATGAGCGCCAGCGCCAATCCTTCGAGAACCACCGGGAGCTCGATTTCGCCTACTCGGTGTCGGGGGTCGGTCGGTTCCGGGTGAACGTCTTCCATCAGCGGGGGAGCGTCGGCATGACGCTTCGACGTGTATCGACAGAGCGCTCTTCGATCGAGGGGCTCGGCCTGCCCTCAGTGGTGCGGCGGTTGGCGGATGAACCGCGCGGACTCGTGCTTGTCACCGGTACCGCGGGCTCCGGCAAGACCACCACGCTTGCAGCGATGATCGACCACATCAACCACACGCGCGATGGTCACATCGTCACGATCGAGGATCCGATCGAGGTGCTCCACCAGGACGACAAGTGCATCATCAACCAGCGCGAGATCGGTATCGACACCGAAAGCTATGCAGACGCCCTGCGCCACGTGGTGCGCCAGGATCCCGACGTCGTCCTCATCGGTGAGATGCGCGACCACGAGACCGTTTCGGCAGCGCTTACGGCAGCGGAGATCGGCAACCTCGTCTTCTCGACCCTGCACACTATCGACGCTACCGAGACGATCAATCGCATCATCGACTTCTTCCCGCCGTACCAGCAAAAGCAGATTCGTCTGATGCTGGCATCCACGCTCAAGGGCATCATCTCGCTGCGATTGATCCCGTCGATCAACGGTGGCCTCACGCCGGCGGTCGAAGTGCTCGTCATGACGGGTACGGTGCGGGAGTACATCCTCGATTCCGAGCAGACGTACAAGATCAGAGACGCCATGGACGAAGGCGAGTACTACGGTATGCAGACATTCGATAAGAGCCTGCTTGCGCTCTACCAGCAGGGCAAGATCACCCTTGATGATGCAACGGCGATGGCCGCGAATGCGCATGACTTCAAGATCAAGGTGCGCCAGCTTGGCGTCGCGCCCGAGCAGGCGGCTCAGTCCGGTATCTACTGAGCGCCCTCCGTCATCGATCGCCCGCTTCTGGAGTGGACGGCCCCGCGGCGGCCGCAGACCCGTTGTGGCGGTGCGGTAGAATCGCCTGATAGACACAAGACACCCGAGAGTGAGCGTCGATGTCCAAGATCCTTCTCATCGCCCCGCCCTATCAGTGTTGGGGCGTGCAGGTTATCGGTACGTGGCCACCGCTCCAGCTTGCATATCTGGCTGGGACCGCGCTCGACGCTGGTCACGAAGCCGCGATCTGCGATGCAATGAACAAGGACTACACGTTCGATGACGTGCGCGCTGAGATCGAGCGACAAGCGCCGGACTACGTACTGACGCTTGACTACCTGCCAGTCTCCGGCGCGGTCAGCACGGCGACGGTGCCAGCGGCACTCAAGACGCTTGCGATCGCGAAGAGCGTCGATCCGACCATCGTGACGCTCATCGGCGGTCCGCATCCCACGTTCATGTTCGAGGAGATCCTCGGCGACGACGAGTGCGCGGTCGACTTCGTGCTGCGCGGCGAGGCCGAGGAAACGCTGCGTGAGCTGCTCGCGGCGATTCCGGCCGGACGCGGTCATGACGTAGCGGGTGTCGCGTATCGCGACGGCAGCGACGTCGTCGCAACGCCGATGCGACCACACATCGTCGACCTCGACACGCTCTCGGTCGCCTGGCATTTGCTTGACTGGGATGACTACCACTACAACATCGAGCCCTGGGGCCGTATGGCCTCGATCCTTACCACCCGCGGCTGCATGATGGGCTGCTCATTCTGCTCGCACCGTGCTTTCTGGCGGGGCGATTGGCGTGCGCGTGACCCCCGCAAGGTTGTGGAAGAGATCCGCCATCTGGTCGAAACGTACAAGGTCGAGTTCATCACGCTGATCGATCCGTACCCGACCAGCGATGGCGATCGCTGGGAGCGACAGCTCGATCTCATCATCGAGGCGGGTCTTCCCGTGAAGCTCCTGATGGAGACTCGTGTCGAAGACATCATCAGAGACGCGGAGATTCTCCATAAGTACCGCGAGGCGGGAGTGATCCACGTCTACGTTGGAGCTGAGAGTAGCTCCGATGCCATGCTCGAAAGCCTCAACAAGGGCACTGACGTCGACATGAACAAGCGCGCCCTCGACCTGTTGCGCGATCAGGACATCATGACCGAGGCGTCGTTCATGGTCGGTTTCCCGAACGAGACCTGGGAGTCGATCGAGAAGACCGCTGCGGAAGCGGTGCGACTCAATCCTGATATCGCAGTGTTCCCCGTGATCACACCTATGCCGTTCACCCCGCTGCACGAGGAGATGAAGGACCGCATCAGGGTCACGGACTACTCCAAGTACAACCTGATGACACCCATCATCGAACCGTACGAGATGTCACTTGAAGACGTGTACCGCGCTCTTGCCAAGTGCTACATGACGTTCTATGGGCACAAGATGCGCGAGGTCGCTCAACTCGAAGACGGGTTCAAGAAGCGGTACATGATGAGCGCCTTCGAGCAGATGATGAAGGACTACGGGCGGCAATTCGACTTCCTCGGCGGCGAGATGCCGCATGGCATGAAGGGTATGGACGGGTTCGCCCAACGATGAGCTGGCCGGTTTGCATTCACGCACGTAAGCTCCGGGCCGACGCAGAACGTCCGGTGGAATTCGGCATGCGTGCGTATCGGTTGTGCCCTTCAGAGCGTTTCACTGTGCAGGCGGATGGTCGCGGGTGACTGCGGCATCCGACAGGCACGTTGAGAGATGGATCGCGCGTGCACGACGTGGCGATGCAGCGGCATTCGGACGGCTCTACGACCTGTATGTCGATCGCGTCTATGCGTATGCACGGAGCCGCGTGCGCAGCGTCCAGGACGCGGAGGACCTCACCGAGATCGCCTTCATGAAGGCGTGGGAGGCAATCGGGTCCTACGATGACCGCGGATTGCCGTTCACGGCCTGGTTGTTCCGGATCGCCCGGAACGCCGTGATCGACCGGCATCGCAAGAGCGAGCGCGAGCCGGAGGCAGTGGATCTTGCCGCCGCCGCGACCATCCCTGACGTTGTGGCCGTGGAAGAGGAAGTGCTCGGACTGCTGGATGGCGAGACCATCCGGGAAGCACTCCGAGAGCTGACCGAAGAGCAGGCGTCTGTGATCACGATGCGCTTCATCTGGGACATGAGCCTGAAGGATGTGGCGGAATCACTCGGCAAGTCAGAAGGTGCCGTCAAGGCGATGCAACACAGAGCGGTGCGGTCACTGGCGGCACTGCTCGGCAGGAAGAGCGATGAAGATGAACGGTAGCAGCGAGAACAACGAACTCACGTCTGCGGAGGAACGCTTCCTCGCGGACGTGATGGCGCGTGCTGCCGAGAAGATGCCGGCGGGCTCGCGTCGCGCTATCCGGCAACGGGTGCTCGCGAACGCCGGCGGCGAACCGTTCCGCGTGCAGCGGCTGGTGTTCGCGCGAGCTGCGACTGCGCTCACGGTGACGGTCACGCTGCTTGGTGGGGTTTCGGCCGCCGCCGCCGCGTCGCTGCCCGGGGACATGCTCTACGGACTCAAGCAGCGGGCAGAGGAAGTCACCGTGGCGGTTCTGCCCGAGGGTGCGCTTGAGCGCTCCTTCATGTTCGAGCTTGCCGAGCGACGCGGCGACGAAGCGGATCGACTGGTTGCGCGCGGCGCGTCGGCTGACGAGATCGAGCGGGCCATCGTGCGGTTCCAGGCAGCCGTCTCCCGTGCCTACGCAGCGCAGGATCTCGCGCCGAGCCTTGGCGACGTCACCGCGGCACAGGTGCGGTTCATGGAGCGGATACGCACCATGGCAGCATCTGTGCAGGCCGGGTATGACGCCGTCCTGCAGGCACAGCCGAGCGGCTCGACCGGCTCCGGTGCGGGCTCAGGCACATCCGGAGCGCCGGGCAGCGGCTCCGGCTCCACATCGACACCGACCCCGGGTTCGGGTGGGTCTGGCTCACCGAGCGGACCGTCGCCGTCCGACGACCCCGAACCCGGGAACGGCTCTACTCAGAATCAGAACGGCTCGCCCGGCTCGGGGTACGCACCTGAGAGTGCGCCGGGTAGCACCGACACCTCTGGCGGACCCTCGGGAAGCAAGCGCCCGTAACCTTTCCCGACGGCGTCGCGTTTACCCTCTCGGACGGCAACGGCCGATGGAGGTGTGAACGATGAAGTCGAGATGGATCACTGTCGCGGTACTCGTGCTCGCGCTGGTGTTCGCTGCGTCACCTGCGATCGCTGGCGGTCAGGGTTCGGGTGAACCCGCGAAGGTGCAGAGTGGCGGCGACACCGTTGCGCCAGGCGCCGGGGACGTTCTGCAGGATCGCACGCGGGACCAGCTTCAGGACGGGTCATGCAGCGAGGACTGCGACGGTCCGTCGACGTGCACAGAAGATGGCAGCGCCACTAAGACGCAGACCCGCCTGCAGACCCAGACCCAGACCCAGACCCGCCTGAATGCGAGCGACGAGACGTCGGGTGTGGCTACCATGACCCGCGAGACGACCCGCGCTCGTGTCGGCCAGGATGCTGACGAAGTCGTCGTCGAAGGTGACGCAGTTGTTCCCGAGCCCGAGGAGACCCAGGAAGCGACGCGTGCGGGCAACCTTCTCGGAGCGGTGATCGAGACGATGGCGCAGTTCGCGGTGCGCGTGTTCGCTTGGCTCGGTTTGGTGTAGTCGGCCCGGGGGCTGGCTCATCTTGTGACGGGCGCCTACGGGCGCCCGTCGGCTTTCCCCGCCAGGATGCGGCGCCACAGCCAGCCGAGTACCACGGCGCCGACGAGGGCTCCAAGCGTGTCAACGAGCCAGTCGACTGGGTCGGCTTGTCGCCCGGACACGAACAGCTGATGCACCTCGTCCGTGATCCCGTACGCCGAGGCCAGCGCGACGGCGGGCAGCAGGCGCGCGGGGGTCTCGAGTGCGAGCAGGATGAGAGCACCGAAGATGGCGTACTCGCCGAAATGCCCGAGCGACCCGTAGCGTCCCGGAACCTGCGACCCGGTGAGGCTCGAGAACCAGAAGATGACCGATGCCCAGACCGCGACCGCGATCCATGATGCGATTCTCCACGTGCGTACTGCCTGCATACCGGGCGCCCCTCTCATGCGTTCGACTGACGGAGTCTACCATGCCCCCGGCCGCTCGCGGCTTGACCCGCGACCGCTGTCATGCGACCGTGACCGTTCAGAACGACATCGCCCAGGGGGTACCGTGGATCGCCGAGTCTCACTTGTCGCCGTCATCATATCCGCAGCTTGTTTCGGCACGCTTGGCGTGCTGACGCAGCTTGCGTATCGGCAGGGCGCGTCTCCCTTGCCGCTCCTCGCGTGGCGCTTCGCGCTGGTCTCGCTGCTCATGGCGGCCTATCAGCTCGTCCGCAACGCGGGTGCGATGAAGGCCGGTTTCGCCGATCTCGGCCGGTATGCTGCGCTGTCCTTGACCGGGTACGGCGCCGCATCGGTCTGCTACTTCTTCGCGCTCAAGTTCGCGAGCGCGTCGGTCGTTGCGGTCTTGCTCTACACGTACCCCGCGATGGTCGCGGTGCTGAGCGCCGTCTTCCTGGGTGAGCGCCTGACGCGTGCGAGGGTCGTGGCTATCGCCCTCACGTTCGCCGGCTGCGCCCTCGTGGTCGGACTACTCTCCGAGGACATCCAGGCGTCGGGAACCGGCATCATGCTCGGCCTCGGGGCGGCTCTCGGCTACTCCGTCTTCAACATGCTGTCGTATCGCTGGATGGGGTCGAAGCCGAGAATCGTGCTCATGACCTACACCTTCGGCATCTCGGCTGTGGCTCTTGCCATCATCACGATCGCATCCGGCGGCTCGCTGTCCGTTGCTGCCTGGACCCCCACGCTATGGGGACTGCTCGGGCTGATCGTGCTTGTGCCGACGTTCATCGCCGTGCTCCTCTATCTCAACGGAATCAGGCGCCTTGGACCCGCGCAGGCGGCGATCGTTTCGACGACAGAGCCGCTGTTCACCATCGCGCTTGCGGCGGTCGTGTTGCAGGAACGTCTCACGCCACTGCAGATGGTGGGTGCTGCGCTCGTGGTGGCCGGAGTGGTGGCCGCCGAGTGGAGGACTCCGGGCGAGGCCGTGCACACCGAGGAGCTGGCTGCGGTCTAGAGCAGCGCCGCGATCGCTGCGATCCCGCCTCGGAGCAACCATCCCAGTGCGATAACGCTCGCCTGGCCGCCGAACGACCAGAGCACCATCGTTTGCGCGACCCGCTTGTGCTCTCCGAGCGCGATCAGTCCCTCGAGGCAGAGCCAGGCGGATGCTGCGAGTGTGAGCAACCTGAGACCCTCGGTGGCGCCGAACATGAACGGTATGAGCGAGCAGGCCCACGCGGCGAACGCGCGTAGGTGGCTCGAGCGACCACGAGGCGACAGCGCAATCAGTATCGCGAGTCGCGCCGCTGCCCATGCGAGCGCACCCACCGCCCGGGCGACTGCGATGCCGAACGCGCCGGTGGTGATCCAGCCGACCGCAATGCTGGCGACCGCACCGAGTATCAGGGCACGCACGCCGAACGCGGCGACGCTATCGATCGACGGCGCGCTGAGATCGGCAAGCGTGCCTGGGCTGCGCAGGTATGTGACAACATCAACGGTCACGCGTCGCACGCGCGCCAGTCGTGTACGCACGGCGAGAAGCCGCCCGAAGCGTGCGAGGGCTCTCCTCCAGCCGTCGAAGACCCACCCGATACTGTCGGCGAACTCGTCGATCGTCTGCGCTGTTCGTGCGGTCATCGCCTTCGTGCGCCGACGCGACGATTGCAGCGCGGCGGATAGCCATTCCCGAACTGCCGCGAGCGCGGAGGACACTCCGTTGCTCGCGCTATCGGCGATTCGACCGGGTGCTCGATGCACCCCCCTGGCGATGATCGTTAGGAGCCGGCGCCATGCTCTGAACCATCCCGCGATTGCCCCGGGATGAGAGACGATGGTGGTGTCCGAGCGTGCTACCATGAACGCGAACTGCTCCCTCGGCCTGTCGGCACGGTTCATGCAGACAGCATACCGGAGAAGCTTCGTCGCATGTTCTCCGGAGTGAGGACTCACCCTACCGGCTTTGGAGGCCGCGTGCGCTCGCTGCGCCTTGCTCGTGCACTGAAGATCACGGCGGGTCTGATTGCTGGACTCTGTCTGCTCCTGCTCGGCATCGGCGCATATCTGCAGTATCTCTCCACGACGCTTCCGGATCTTGGCGTGGATGCATCGACGTTCAAACCGGCGCAGACATCGGTCGTGTACGCGGCCGACGGCAGCGTGCTCGCGGAATGGCATGGCGAGCAGGATCGCACGGTCGTTCCATTCGACAGGATCCCTGACAGCATGCGTGACGCCGTCGTTGCGATCGAAGATGAGCGCTTCTACTCGCACACCGGCGTCGATACCGAGGCGATCATGCGGGCGCTCAAGGTGAACGCCGCAAGCGGCGAGTACAAGCAGGGCGGCAGCACGATCACCCAGCAGGTCGTGAAGCTCCTGTTCACCGACGGAGAGCGCACGCTCACCCGCAAAGTGCGCGAAGCGCTGATGGCGTACCAACTCGAGACCAAGGCCGACAAGCAGAAGCTCCTCGAGACGTACCTGAACCTCGTGTATTTCGGCGAGGGGTCCTACGGCGTCGAGAGTGCCGCGCACCGCTACTTCGGCAAGTCGTCGACAGACCTCACGCTCGACGAATCCGCGCTGCTCGCAGGCATCATCCAGTCGCCGTCACGGTTCAGTCCAAGCAACGACCTTGCAGCATCGACCCAGCGCCGGAACGTGGTTCTCTCGAAGATGCTCGAACTCGGCTACATCACCCCGGCCGAGGAGCAGGCAGCCCGAAGCGTCGAGGCCACCCTGGCGCCACCAACAGAAGTCCCGCAGGTTGCGCCGTACTTCGTCGAGTACGTCAAGCAGGATCTGATCGACCAGGTCGGATCCGAGATGGTGTTCCAGGGCGGACTGCGTGTGCAGACGTCGCTTGATCCCACCGTGCAGCGTGCGGCCGAGGAAGCGGCTCGCGCGATCCTCCCTGCCGATGACGACCCTGCGGTTGCCCTGGTGTGCTTGGACCACTCGACGGGTGAGGTCATCGCGATGGTAGGTGGGCGAGACTTCAAGACAGACAAGTTCAACCTCGCCGTGCAAGGGAGGCGTCAGCCGGGCTCGGCGTTCAAGCCGTTCGTGCTCGTCACGGCACTTGGGCAGGGCGTTCGCCCGTCGGATGTCTTCTCGGCAGCGCCGTATACCGTCAAGGTCACTGACGGCATCTGGAATGTGCAGAACTACGAGAACTCGGTGACGAGCGGGTCGATGACCCTCTCGGCTGCCACGAACTGGTCCGTCAACGCGGTGTACGCCCGGCTGATCATGAAGGTTGGCGCGGAGAACGTCGTGAAGACCGCGAGCGCGATGGGAATCACGACGCCGCTTGAACCGAATCCGGCGATCGCGTTGGGCGGACTTAAGACCGGCGTCTCGCCATTGGAGATGGCCTCTGCGTACGGGACCATCGCCGCGGGGGGCGTACACCGGGCACCCTCGGGCATCATTCGTGTCACCAACGGTCAGGGCCAGACCGTCTACCAGCCCGACTGGGTCGAGATTCGCGCGATCGATGCGGGAGTCGCGAAGACGGCGTCACTCATGCTGCACGATGTGGTGGAGACGGGGACCGGCCAGGCAGCCCGTATCGGCACCTGGGCGGCCGGGAAGACCGGCACCACGCAGGCGTACCGAGATGCCTGGTTCGTCGGGTATAGCGGCAACCTCTGTACGGCGGTGTGGGTGGGGCATCCCGAAGGCCAGGTCTCGATGACCAATGTCCATGGCATCAAGGTCACTGGCGGAAGCTTTCCCGCGAAGATATGGCAGCGGTTCATGCAGAAGGCGCTCGTCGCGACCGGGGGGGCGAGCGTACCCGCGACTTCCACAAGCGCGCCCACTGGAGACGAGCAACCCGACACGCAAGTGAAGGTCACGATCTGTACCGACTCGTTGATGCTTGCCAACCCGAGGTGTCCGAACACCATCGAGATCTACCTCGAGCCTGAGCTTGCCAAACGCCCGGTCTGTACGGAGCACTGATGGGAGCCGGAGACCACTACCGCGAGTTGCAGGTGTCGCGCCATGCGGAGCCCGAGGTCATCGAGAAGGCGTATCGAGCCCTTGCGCTCAAGTATCACCCGGATTCCGGCAGCACCGGTGACGCACGGAGGATGCAGCGGATCAATGCGGCGTACGCGGTACTCCGAAATCCCGCATCGCGGGCCGACTACGACAAGATGCAGCCACAGGGCGACCCATCGGGGTGGGATGTCTTCTGGGACGCGGGTCTTGTGGGTCTCTACAAGCAGCACCGCCGGTCGAGGCGGAAATGAAACGGCCCGGGCATGTCGCCCGGGCCGTTCGCTCATCATGCGGTTCGGTTCAGCAGACGGTGTTGAGCTTCGTCTGGACTGCACGCAGGATCGCGGGGTAGGAGACCGCTCCCTCGTACATCGGCTCACCATCGATCACGGTCACCGGGTACACGAGACCTTGTTCGCGAATCTGCTCGACCAGCTCGGCCCGCGCGGCGACTGTCTCGGCTCTGCTCGTGTCGTAGTACAGGATGGTTGCCGCGTCGCCGAAGCGGTTCTCCATTTCGGTCTTGATGATCGCGGTGATCTCCTCCGGAGACCACGTCGGACCTCAACCGCCGCTGTAGCAGTTACTTTCGGCCGGGAAGTCGAATACCTCGACTGTGACTATCTTGTCCATGACGTCCCCTCTATCCCAGATTGACGGCGCCGCCGGGGCACACGCGAGCGCAGATGCCACATCCGACGCACAGCTCGTCTCGCACCGTGTAGCCGTTGGCACCAGGGTACACCCCGCCGGGAACTGCGACGATGGCATTTCTCGGGCACACGCGCTTTGCTGGGCAGGCGGGTGATCGGTCACATGCTGCTGTATCGATGCTCACACTGGACACGTTCTGCTTCTCCTCATGTCTCGGCGGACTCCGGTCACGAATTGTATACCCCGTGGGGTATGCATTGCAAGCCATTGAGCGGTCGAGCTGCGAGTCCGTGGGCATCGCTGTGCACGCAGACGCGAGTGTCGGATACTATGGAGCAGGATGCACTCGCGCAACGAAGGCGCGTACCAGCGAGACAGGAGCAGCTGTGAACGAGGAATCGAGGCTTGGAGGCACCGGCCGTAAGATGCTTCGAGTGATGCTCGGAGCGGGGCTCGCCATCGGGGTGATCTTCCCGTTCTTCGCGTTGCTGTTCGTCGAGCCGAAGAGTACGGCATCCTGGTGGTTCTTTGTGGTCGCTTGCATCGCCGCAGGGTTGGGTCTCGGGGCGCTCTGCCATTTCGCTTCGTTCCTGGTAGCGGAGAACGTCCTTGCTCGTGTGCTCGGCGTGGCGGGTCGCTCGCTTGGGATCGCGGTTCACGATAGCAAGGGCCTCGACGCGCTGACGTCCGAGCTCGAGCGTGTACTCTCGAACGCGTCCAACCTGCTGGATCAGATTCGCGGCGCCAACACCAACATCCGCTCGCTTACCGCGGAGGTCCTTGCCGCAACGGAGCAGCAGGCGTCCGGCGCATCGGAGCAGGCCGCAGCAGTCACGCAGACGTCCGCAACAGTCGAGGAGCTTGCGCAGACATCAAGCCAGATCGCCGACAACTCGGAGTCGGTCGTCCGGGTTGCCGAGCGCACCCTGGCGAGCGCCGAGGAAGGCATGCACGCCGTACACGAGACCAGCGTGGGCATCGAGGACATCAGGCTGAGCACGCAGCAGTCCTCGGACCGCATCCTCGCACTCGGCGAGCGCAGCCAGGAGATCGGTCGCGTACTCACCATCATCGACGAGATCGCCGAGCAGACGAAGATCCTCGCGCTCAATGCCGCGATCGAGGCCGCTCGCGCGGGCGATGCGGGCAAGGGCTTCTCGGTCGTTGCCGAGGAGATTCGCAAGCTCGCGGAATCGGTTACCGAATCCACGCAGGAGATCGGTCGCGTCGTACGCGAGATCCAGGCGTCGACCGCATCGCTTGTCATGCAGACGGAGAAGGCCGCCAAGAAGGTGCAGGAAGGTCTCCAGCTTGCGTCGCACACACAAGGCGCACTCGAGCGCATCGTCTCTCAGGTGGAGGAGACGACCGACGCCGCCAAGCAGATCTCCATCGCGACGCAGCAGCAGCGCACCGCTTCCGAGCAGGTCGTTGTGTCGATGAAGGAGGTCGCGACCGTTTCGCAGCAGGCCGCCCAGGCCTCGCGTCAGATCTCGGCGGCGATTGTGGAACTCAACGCTCTCGCCGACAGCATGGTCGTGCGCTGAGATGGCTGCGTTCGCTGACCGGCTTGCTGAACTCGGACTCGAGCTCCCTTCGGTTGCGGTCGCGTTGGGCTCGTACGTGCCCGCTGTCCGCTCCGGATCGCTGGTGTTCACTTCGGGCCAACTCCCGATGCAAGAAGGGGAGTTGCTCGCGCGAGGCAAAGTCGGTGCTGCCGTTTCAGACGAGATTGCGGTGGCGTGCGCCCGACGCTGTGCACTCAACGCACTTTCCGCCGCTTCCAGCGTGTGCTCGCTCGATGACATCGTGCGCGTCGTGCGCGTGACCGGGTATGTCGCGTCAGACCCGACCTTCACCGCACAGCCAGCCGTGGTCAATGGTGCGAGCGACCTCCTCGTGGACATCTTCGGGGATCGCGGTCGTCATTCGCGCGAGGCCGTAGGCGTAGCAGCCCTGCCGCTCGACGCCCCCGTGGAGGTCTCGATCGTGCTTGAGGTCGCAGCTACCTAGCGCTCGGGATGCCGTCGCAATCCAGCTCGAAACTCCTGCCCCTCATATGTGGTTTGTGTTGTCGATTCATTAGCGTTCTATTAGAGTTACCGGAGTGGGGGCCGAGGGGGCGCCCTTGTATGGTTTGTCGGCCCCGGGATGCAACAGGGAGAGATGCGAATGGCCAAGATTTCCTTGGCCGGGTTCAAAGACCCGGTTCGACGGCCGCGGTACCTTATCTGGACGGGCGTTGCCCTTCTGGTTCTGGCCGCGTTCGTCGTCGTGGCGTTCTCTGCCACATCAACGTACTGGTTCTGCGCCGAGGTGTGCCACAAGGTGCAGGACGACTCGATCGCCGCATACGACCGCTCCTCGCACAGCATGGTTTCCTGCATGTCGTGCCAC
>PHFB01000022.1 GCA_002841355.1 Actinobacteria bacterium HGW-Actinobacteria-1
CTTATTGCCCCGATCGCCATGGAGGAGGGCCTGCGCTTCGCTATCCGCGAAGGCGGCCGCACCGTTGGCTCGGGTCGTGTCACGAAGATCCTGAAGTAACGACCGTCGACGGAGGGTTGAGTGTTGGCGAACCAGAAGATTCGAATCCGGCTCAAGGCGTACGATCACGAGATCGTGGATCAGTCCACGAAGCTCATCGTGGAGACTGCGCAGAAGACGGGCGCAAAGGTCGCGGGTCCCATCCCGCTGCCGACCGAGCGTAATCTCTATTGCGTGATTCGGTCACCGCACGTGAACAAGGACAGCCGCGAGCATTTCGAGATGAAGACGCACAAGCGTCTGATCGACATCCTCGAGCCGACCCCCAAGACGGTCGACTCCCTGATGCGTCTCGACCTGCCGGCGGGCGTCGACATCGAGATCAAGCTCTAGTCGACGACTGGTACGGTTATGATCCGGCGGGCATCCGCCGGTGTGAGGACGCGGTCCTCTGGGAGCGGCACAGGTGTGCCGAACGGGTCCCAAGACCGCACGAAGCAGAAGGTGAGTTGTAATGGCAAAGACGATCCTCGGCAGGAAGCTGGGCATGACCCAGATCTGGAGCGCTGACGACAAGCTGATTCCGTGCACCGTCATCGAAGCCGGTCCCTGCGTCGTGGCGATGATCCGCACCGAGAAGCGCGATGGCTACCGTGCCATCCAGCTCGGCTACGGAGACATCAAGGAGTCGAAGGTCAACAAGCCGCAGGCCGGTCACTTCAAGAAGGCCGGCGTCACTCCGACGCGTTACCTCGCAGAGGTGCGCCTGGAGGATGGCGAGGAGTTCAAGCTCGGCGACAAGATCACCGTCGACGGCTTTGAGGCCGGGATGCACGTGCACGTCACGGGCACCAGCAAGGGCAAGGGTTTCGCGGGTGTCATGAAGCGCCACAACTTCAAGGGTGGTCCTGGCGGTCACGGTTCGCACTTCCACCGTGCTCCGGGTTCGGTCGGCATGTGTGCCAGCCCGTCGCGCGTCCTCAAGGGCGTCGGCATGCCTGGCCACATGGGTAGCGAGACCGTGACTGTGCGCAACCTCGAGGTAGTGAGGACCGACGCCGAGCAGAACCTGCTCATCGTCAAGGGCGCAGTGCCCGGCGGCAAGGACGGCTTCCTGACGATCCGACTCGCCTGATCACCGCTGAGAGCGGCGGGCTTTTTCAAGGAGTGAACGATGGCAACTGTTGAAGTAAAAGACATGAGTGGCAAGAAGGTGGGCACGGCGGATCTCGCCGACACCGTCTTCGCCATCGCACCCAATACGTTCGCGGTGCATCAGGTGGTGCGGAGCCAGATGGCTGCGCGTCGTCAGGGCACCCACGACACCAAGGGCCGCAGTGAGGTCTCCGGTGGTGGAGCGAAGCCGTGGCGCCAGAAGGGCACCGGCCGCGCCCGCCAGGGTAGCATTCGTTCTGGCCAGTGGAAGGGCGGTGGCGTCATCTTCGGGCCGACGCCGCGCAGCTATGCTTTCAAGGTGCCGAACAAGGTCGTCAAGCTTGCGATGCGCAGTGTCCTTTCGGCGAAGACCAATGACGGCGAGCTCTACGTGGTCGACGGGTTCGGTATCACCGAGCCGTCCACCAAGCAGGCTGCCGCTATCCTGAAGGCGCTCGGCATCGAGAAGCGCGTGACGATCGTCGTGGAGAACGACGACGTCAACACGATCCTCTCGTTCCGCAATCTCCCGAAGGCGCGCATCATCACCGCCTCCGAGGCGAACACGTACGATCTCGTCGACAACCAGTCGGTCCTCTTCACCAAGCCGGCTCTCGAGTGGCTTGAGGGGGTGCTGAAGTAATGTATGACGCACGCAACATCATCATCCGCCCCATCGTGTCCGAGAAGTCGTACGCGCTCATGGAGCTCAATCGCTACACGTTCGAGGTGGACAAGCACGCAAGCAAGCCGCATATCGCTCAGGCCATCGAGGAGATCTTCGGTGTGACCGTCAAGGGCGTGAACACGATCAACGTGCCGGGCAAGCCTCGCCGGCTGCGCTACAGCAAGGGTGTCACGCGTACGTGGAAGAAGGCGATCGTCACGCTGAAGGCTGGCGAGAAGATCGATCTGTTCGAGGGTCGCTAAGGCACCCTAGGTTTGATGATGGATGTCGGTTCGAGCTCCACAATGGAGTCGCCCGGCACCGTGGTAGGTCCGGCGTCGAGTCGCCGAGCGTGTGAAAGACGCTCAGTCCCAGGCGACGCGGCCATCGGACGGAAGGAGAGGACATGGGACTGAAGAAGTACAAGCCGACCTCGCCGGGTCGCCGTTTCCAGACGGTCTCTGATTTTGCGGAGATCACGCGGTCGACCCCGGAGAAGTCGCTGCTGGAGCCACTGCCGAAGAACGGCGGTCGCAACAACAACGGTCGTATCACCACGCGTCACCAGGGCGGCGGTCACAAGCGCCGCTACCGCAAGATCGACTTCAAGCGCAACAAGGATGGCGTTCCCGCCAAGGTCGCGACGATCGAGTACGACCCGAACAGGTCGGCCCGCATCGCGCTGCTGCACTACGCCGACGGTGAGAAGCGGTACATCCTGTGCCCGCAGAAGCTGTCGGTCGGCGATTTCGTCATGTCGGGTGTCGATGCTGACATCAAGCCCGGCAACGCGCTGCCACTAGAGAAGATCCCGACCGGTACGGTCGTGCATGCCATCGAGCTTCAGCCGGGACGCGGTGCGGCGATTGCCCGCTCCGCCGGTACCTCGGCTCAGCTCATGGCGAAGGAAGGCCCCTACGCGATCCTGCGTATGCCCTCCTCGGAGATGCGTATGGTTCCGCTCGTGTGCCGCGCCACCATCGGTGTCGTCGGCAACCCGGAGCACGAAGGCATCTCGATCGGTAAGGCCGGCCGCAAGCGCTGGGCCGGTGTTCGCCCGACGGTTCGTGGTACCGCGATGAACCCGGTCGACCACCCGCACGGTGGTGGCGAAGGCAAGAACAAGACCGCCGGTCGCCATCCGGTGACGCCGTGGGGCGTGCCCACCAAGGGCCACCGCACCCGTTCCAAGAAGAAGGCGTCCAACCAGATGATCATCCGCCGCCGCAAGAAGTAGCGGGTCGTAGAGGAGCTGGAGTTCAAAGCCATGAGCAGAAGCCTTAAGAAGGGACCCTACGTCGAGCCGCGTCTGCTGCAGCGGATTCACACGATGAATGAGGCCGGCGAGAAGAAGGTCATCAAGACGTGGTCGCGTTCGTCCACCATCTTCCCGGAGATGGTTGGTCACACGATCGCTGTGCACGACGGTCGCAAGCATGTCCCGGTCTACGTGACCGAGTCGATGGTCGGCCACAAGCTCGGCGAGTTTTCCCCGACGCGCACGTTCCGTGGGCACGCCGAGGACAGGAAAAAGGGTAAGCGATAAACACCGGTCGGTCGTGACCCCGGTCACGCGCGAGAAGCGCGCAAGCCGGTCGTAGTCGGAGGTTCGAGTAGATGGAAGCCAGAGCAACAGCGAGATTCGTGAGGGTGGCACCGCGCAAGGCGCGGCTTGTCATAGACCTCGTGCGCGGCAAGTCAGTCGCCGAGGCAGAGGCGATCCTCAAGTTCTCGGATCGCAGCGCCGCTGAGATCGTCGCAAAGGTCGTTCACAGCGCCGCGGCAAATGCCGAGAAGAACCTGAAGGTCAAGCCGGAGACGCTCTTCGTCTCGCAGGCATTCGTGGACGAGGGTCCGACGCTTAAGCGTATCCGCCCCCGTGCCATGGGCCGTGCGTTCCGTATCAACAAGCGCACCAGCCATATCACGGTAGTCGTCAAGCAGCGAGAGGAGGCGTAGGCCGCCATGGGTCAGAAGGTTTACCCTACCGGGTTCCGACTCGGCATCACCGAGGACTGGCGCTCGCGCTGGTTCCAGGCGAAGGACTACGACAAGGTCCTCGCTGAGGATCTCGCGATCCGCAAGTACCTGAAGCTCAAGCTTCGCCGCGCCGCTGTCTCGCGCGTCGATATCGAGCGCAAGGGTGACAAGGTGATCACCGAGATCTGGACCGCGCGTCCCGGTATCGTCATCGGGAAGAAGGGCGCCGAGGTCGACGTGCTCCGCAAGGAGCTCGAGACGCTCGCCGGTCGCCCGGTTGCGATCAACATCATCGAGATCAAGCGGCCGGAACTTGACGCCGTACTCGTGGCGCAGAGCGTTGCCGAGCAGCTCGTGGCTCGCGTCTCGTTCCGCCGCGCGATGAAGAAGGCCGTTACGAGCGCCATGAAGAGCGGCGCTCTTGGCATCAGAATCCAGTGCTCGGGTCGCCTCGGCGGTTCCGAGATGGGTCGCCGCGAGTGGTATCGCGAGGGTCGCGTGCCGCTTCACACCCTGCGCGCGAAGATCGATTACGGCGCAGTGGACGCGGTCACCACCTTCGGCGTCATCGGCGTCAAGGTGTGGGTCTACCGGGGCGACAAGCTCCCCGGCCAGGAAATGGTTGACGAGCGCACCACCGAGCGTCCTCGCTCGGAGCGGGAGCGCCCGAGCGGTCGCGGCCGCCGGCGTGAGGGCGAAGGGAGAGCGTAGAGATGCTTCTGCCCAAGCGAGTTAAGCACCGCAAGGTTCAGCGCGGTCACATGAAGGGTTCGGCCAAGGGCGGTACGCAGGTCACTTTCGGCGACTATGGTCTGAAGGCCATGGAAGGCGCATGGATCACGAACCGGCAGATCGAGGCCGCTCGTATCGCAATGACCCGCTACATGAAGCGTGGCGGCAAGGTTTGGATCAACATCTTCCCGGACAAGCCCGTTACCCAGAAGCCGGCAGAGACCCGCATGGGTTCCGGTAAAGGTAACCCCGAGAAGTGGGTTGCTGTCGTGAAGCCCGGTCGCGTGATGTTCGAGCTGGCCGGTGTCAGCGAAGAGGTCGCCAAGGAGGCAATGCGCCTTGCGGCCCAGAAGCTCCCGATCAAGTGCAAGTTCGTTACCAGAGCCGAATCTGGCGGTGAAGCATAAATGAACGCTGTTGAAATCAAAGGTCTCGCAGACCAGGAGCTCGCTCAGAAGCTGAAGGACGCTCGTACCGAGCTGTTCAACCTTCGCTTCCAGCTTGCGACGGGCCAGCTGGACAACCCGGGCCGCATCAAGGCCGTTAAGAAGGACATCGCCCGTCTGCACACCGAGCTGCGCGCCCGCGAGATCGCGGCCGCCCGCAGCCAGGCGTCATAGACGGCAAGGAAGGGATGACGGATGACTACCGATCGTAACCGCCGGAAGGAGCGCCAGGGCCTCGTTGTCTCGGCGAGCGGCGACAAGACGTGCGTGGTTCTTGTCGAGGACCGCAAGAAGCACCCCTTCTACGGCAAGATGATCACCCGCAGCAACAAGCTCCACGCTCACGATGAGGAGAACGTCGCGCAGGTTGGCGATCGCGTTCTCATTATGGAGACGCGTCCGATCTCCAAGCTCAAGCGGTGGCGTCTCGTGGAGATCGTGGAGAAGGCCAAGTAGCACCGGTCCGCTCGGCCACATGGATGTGGCTTGATGACCGGGTAGGCAAGACGGAGGAACAGATGATCCAGCAGGAGACGCGGCTCAAAGTCGCCGACAACTCGGGTGCACGCAAGGTAGCGTGCATCAAGGTTCTCGGTGGATCCAAGCGCCGGTATGCGTATGTCGGTGACACCATCGTGTGTGCCGTCAAAGAAGCGACCCCGAACGGCAACGTCAAGAAGGGCGATGTCGTCAAGGCGGTCGTAGTGCGCTGCAAGAAGGAAGTACGCCGTCCCGACGGCAGCTATATCAAGTTCGACGAGAACGCCGCGGTCATCATCGATGCCGCCGGCAACCCTCGTGGAACCCGTATCTTCGGCCCGGTGGCGCGTGAGCTTCGTGATCGCAAGTTCATGAAGATCGTGTCGCTCGCGCCGGAAGTCCTCTAGGAGGTGACGCAGTAATGGCAAACTCAATGACAGTCCGCAAGGGCGACAAGGTCCGCGTCATCGCCGGCAAGGACAAGGGCAAGGAGGGCAAGGTTCTTCGCTCTCTTCCCGAGAAGCAGCGCGTCGTGGTCGAGAACGTCGCCATGATGAAGAAGGCAGTGCGCCCGAGCCAGAGCAATCAGCAGGGCGGCATCATCGAGATGGAAGGCACCATCCACGTCTCGAACGTGATGCTCATATGTCCGAGCTGCAGCCAGCCGACGCGTGCTGGTCGCCGCCGCGACGACGGCACCCGCATCCGCGTGTGCAAGAAGTGCGGCAAGGACATCGACAAGTAGTCGACTCCCGGTGCACACGCACCGGGGTGGCAAGTCCCGTCGGGTCGGTAATCTGACGGGCGCGGAACACGGAGGTAGGAGTACAAGTGACGCCCCGACTGAAAGACAAGTATCGCAGCGAGATCGTGCCTGCGCTCATGGAGAGCCAGCAGTACGGTAACGTCAACCAGGTGCCGAAGCTTGAGAAGATCGTTCTCAACATCGGTGTCGGTGCGGCGGTCGCAGATCCCAAGCAGCTTGAGGTTGCAATGGCTGACCTCACGATCATCGCAGGCCAGAAGCCCGCGATCACTCGTGCGAAGAAGTCCATCGCCGGCTTCAAGGTGCGCCAGGGTATGCCTATCGGCGCAAAGGTCACCCTTCGCGGTGACCGCATGTGGGAGTTCATGGATCGCCTGCTCTCGACGGCGCTGCCGCGCATTCGCGACTTCCGCGGCATCAGCGCGACCGCGTTCGACGGCCGCGGCAACTACTCACTCGGTGTGACCGAGCAGTTGATCTTCCCCGAGATCGACTACGACAAGGTCGACCGGGTGCGCGGTATGGATATCACGTTCGTCACCAGTGCGA
Source organism: Actinobacteria bacterium HGW-Actinobacteria-1 (assembly GCA_002841355.1). Taxonomy (GTDB): domain Bacteria; phylum Actinomycetota; class Coriobacteriia; order Anaerosomatales; family Anaerosomataceae; genus UBA2286. Next base: position 6,815 of record PHFB01000022.1, read on the forward strand.
AGACAGACGCGGAATGCCGGGCAATGCTTGATGCGTTCGGGTTCCCGTTCAAGCGATAGATAAGCGCGGATCATTCGTCCTGGCGGCGGATGGTCCTGGCAAGGAGGTCACCCAGTGGCAAAGAAGTCGATGATCGCCAAGGCCAAGCGTACGCCGAAGTTCAGCGTGCGTGCGGTGAACCGGTGCACGCGCTGCGGTCGTCCGCGCGCGTTCTACCGCCAGTTCGGTCTGTGCCGCGTGTGCGTCCGTGAGCTTGCCAGCCGTGGCGAGCTCCCCGGCGTTCGCAAGGCGAGCTGGTAGGCCACCGGCCACAGGCGGCATTCGTGGCCCGCAAGGCGTCTGCGTCATGGGCGTAGACGAACCGGTGAGCCTGAATCGTCCAACCATAGGAGGTTAAAAAATGAGCATGACAGACCCTATCGCCGATATGTTGACTCGCGTGCGCAACGCGAATTCGGCGTTCCAGTCCTCGGTCTCCATGCCCTCATCCAACAAGCTCGTGGAGATCGCGCGCATCATGAAGGATGAAGGCTACGTTGAGGAGTACGTCGTGAAGCCGGGCGAGCCGCAGGCTACGCTCGAGATCACGCTGAAGTACGGCCCCAAGAAGCAGCGGACCATCACCGGCATCCGCCGGATCAGCAAGCCCGGTCTGCGCGTCTACGCCAAGAAGGACGAGCTTCCCCGTGTCCTTGGCGGCCTGGGTATCGCCGTTATCTCCACGTCGAACGGCGTTATGACCGAGAAGAAAGCTCGCGCTGCCGGTATCGGCGGCGAAGTGATCGCGTACATCTGGTAACTGGCGGACTGAGAAAGGAGCGATAGCCGTGTCTCGAATCGGCAAGCAGCCCATCCCGGTCCCGTCCGGGGTCGAGGTGACGATCAATGGAACCGAGGTTGTGGTGAAGGGCCCGAAGGGCACCCTCAGCTCGGTGTTCGACAAGGATATGATCATCGGAATGGAGGACGGCACCATCGTCGTCAGCCGTCCTACTGACGAGCGTCGTCATCGCTCGTTGCATGGCCTCACGCGTACGCTGATCTCGAACATGGTGATCGGTGTATCTGAAGGCTTCAAGAAGGATCTTGAGATCGTCGGCGTCGGCTACCGTGCCGCGCTCAACGGCTCCGATCTGGACATGAGCCTTGGTTTCAGCCACCCGGTCATCGTTGTGGCTGAGCCCGGTATCACCTTCGAGGTGCCTGCACCCACGAAGATCAGCGTCAGCGGTATCGACAAGCAGCGTGTCGGCCAGGTGGCCGCCGAGATCCGCAAGCTTCGTCCGCCGGAACCCTACAAGGGCAAGGGCGTGCGCTACGCAGGCGAGAAGGTTCGCCGCAAGCTCGGTAAGGCCGCCAAGTAGAGCATCGATCGCCGCGCCGCAATCGCGGGTGCGACATGAGGAGAGTGGAACGGAACGATGGATAAGACCAAGGCAAAGGCAGCAGCGCTGGCCCGCCGCCAGCGCCGCGTCCGCGGCAAGGTGAGCGGTTCCGCCGAGCGGCCCCGCCTCCGTGTGACCAGGTCGAACGCGCACATCTACGCGCAGATCATCGATGACGGCTCAGGCCGTACGGTGGCTGCGGCCTCGACGCTCGATGCAGAGCTCAAGGGTGCGCTGAAGTCTGGTTCTAATAGCGATGCAGCGAAGGCCGTCGGTGAGCTTGTCGCTCGCCGTGCGATCGAGGCCGGCATCACGCAGGTCGTTTTCGACCGTGGTGGGCGCCTCTATCACGGCCGCGTCAAGTCCCTCGCCGAGGGCGCCCGTGGCGCCGGCCTGACGTTCTAAGGGAGGTTGTTGATGGCACGCGAACGCGATAACGCTCCTGTTTCCGAACTTCAGGAGAAGGTCGTCTATATCAACCGTGTATCCAAGGTCGTCAAGGGTGGTCGGCGCTTCTCGCTGACCGCGCTGGTCGTCGTTGGTGACGGCAAGGGTCGCGTCGGAGTCGGCATGGGCAAGTCCGCCGAAGTCCCCGTCGCGATCAAGAAAGGCGTCGAAGACGCAAAGAAGAACATGTTCACCTTCCCGCTTGCAGGAACCACCATTCCTCACGCCATTCTCGGTGAGTACGGTGCCGGCAAGGTTCTCCTGAAGCCCGCCGCTCCCGGTACCGGTGTTATCGCCGGCGGCCCGGTGCGTGCGCTTCTGGAGCTGGGCGGCGTGAGCGACGTGCTCTCGAAGTCGCTCGGTACCAACAACGCGCTCAACATGGTGAAGGCCGCCGCTAAGGGTCTCCAGGACCTGGCAAGCGCCGAGGACATCGCCAAGCGTCGCGGCAAGACCGTGGCTGAGATCTACGGCAAGGAGGGCTAGCATCATGGCAAAAGCACAGAAGACGGCCATGCTGCGCATCACGCAGGTCAAGAGCATCATCGGTACCCCCGCCGATCAGCGGGGCACCGTTCGTGCACTCGGTCTCAAGCGCATCAATGACACCGTGGAGCAGGCCGACACACCGGTCATCCGCGGTATGGTGTTCAAGGTCAAGCATCTCCTCAAGGTCGAGGAGCTCTAGTAGGCGCACCTGCGCCGAATTGGCAGTCAGTCGGCGGCGAGCGGCCGACACCGGAGCTGTGCTCCGGGAGCGATGAATAGGAGCGAGACAAGCTATGCAGATCCATGATCTCTTCCCGGCTCCGGGTTCGCGGAAAGACCGCAAGCGCGTCGGTCGCGGGCACGGCAGTGGTCACGGCGGCACGTCCGGCCGTGGCGACAAAGGACAGAACTCCCGCTCCGGCGGAGGCAAGGGTCCCGGCTTCGAGGGCGGTCAGAACCCGCTCGCGATGCGTATGCCGAAGCTCCCTGGCTTCAAGAACCGCAACCGCGTTGAGTACGCGGTCGTCAACGTGTCCCGTCTTGATGGCCTCTACGCCAAGGGCGAGACCGTTAACGTCGACTCCCTGTTCGCCAAGGGTGTCATCAAGTCCAAGACGATGCCGGTCAAGGTCCTCGGCGACGGCGAGATCACGAAGGCGTTGACCGTTAACGTCGATAAGGTCTCCGCACCCGCGAAGGTGAAGATCGAGGCAGCCGGAGGGACGGTCGAACAGCCGTGATCGAGGCACTCGTCAACGCATTCAGGATTCCGGATCTTCGGAAGAAGATTCTCTTCACGCTAGGCATCATCGCTCTGTACCGCGTCGGCGCACACATTCCCGTGCCCGGCGTCGACCCGGGTTCCGTCAAGGATCTCGTGCAGTCGGGGGCAGCGCTCGGCCTGCTGAACCTGTTCGCGGGTGGCGCGCTCGAGAACTTCGCGATCTTCTCGCTCGGAATCATGCCGTACATCACGTCCTCGATCATCATGCAGCTGCTCCAGGCGGTCATTCCGACGCTCGAGCGCTGGTCGAAAGAGGGCGAGGCTGGTCAGCGCAAGATCACGCAGACTACTCGGTATCTGACGCTAGCGATCGGTCTCGTTGAGTCGGTCGGTCTGCTGTCGGTCTTCCAAGCTCCTGCGAGCAATGGTGGTCTCGGCATCAGCTTCTCGTTCTTCAACCAGATCATCATCGTAATCAGCCTGCTCGCCGGTACTGCGTTCATCATGTGGATGGGTGAGCTTGTCACGCAGCGCGGCGTGGGCAACGGCATGTCGCTGCTCATCTTCGCGAGCATCGTCTCGCGGTTCCCGGTGACGATCATCAACTCGGTTCAGCTGCAGGCGTGGTACGCCACGGTCATCCTGCTGGCGATGTCGCTCATCGTGGTCGCTGCAGTCATCTTCATGGAGCGTGGTCAGCGCCGTATTCCGGTGCAGTACGCCAAGCGCGTCGTGGGCCGTCGCGTCTATGGCGGCCAGGGTACGTACATCCCGCTCAAGGTGAACGGTGCGAACGTTATCCCGATCATCTTCGCGTCATCGATTCTGCTCTTCCCTGCAACGCTCGCGCAGTTCTTCCCGCGGGTCGCGTGGCTGAGCAGCTTCTCGAAGATGCTGTCGCAGGGTACCGTGCATATCATCCTGTACGCGTTGTTCATCGTGTTCTTCACGTACTTCTACACGGCTCTCGTCTTCAACCCGATCGACCTCGCGGATAACCTCCGCAAGAACGGCGGGTTCATTCCCGGCGTGCGCCCGGGTAAGCAGACCGTGACGTACATCGAGAACGTGCTGAACAGGATCACGCTGCCTGGCGCTCTGTTCCTTGCGGCGATCGCGGTTCTTCCGCAGATCCTGTTCGAGTTCCAGGCAACGGCATCACCGCTGCTCAAGTCGTTCGGTGGAACATCGATCCTCATCATGGTCGGCGTTGCCCTCGAGACGATGACGCAGCTCGAAAGCCAGCTGAAGATGCGTCACTACGACGGCTTCTTCAAGTAGGGGAGAGACGCCAGATGAACATCATGCTTCTTGGCGCACCGGGCGCCGGCAAGGGCACGCAGGCAGCGAAACTGATCGAGGCGTACGGGTACGCCCACATCTCGACCGGTGACATCCTGCGTAAGGCAGTGGCGAACCAGACACCGCTCGGACTTGCCGCGAAGGGCTACATGGACAAAGGCGAGCTCGTGCCTGACATGGTCGTCATCGGCCTTGTGAAGGCGCGCCTCCAGGAGCCTGATGCCGAGAAGGGCTTCATCCTTGACGGCTTTCCCCGCACGGTCGTCCAGGCCGACGCGCTAGGCACTGCTCTTGCCGAGCTTGGCAAGACGCTTGACGCTGTGATCAGCATCGACGTCGAGAAGAGCGCGCTCGTCGAGCGCCTCACCGCCCGGCGTACGTGCAAGCAGTGTGGCGCGATCTTCAATGTCGTTTCGCAGCCGGAAACCGCCAATGGCGTGTGTCCCGCGTGCGGCGGCGAGCTGCTGCAGCGCGACGACGACACGGTCGAGACGGTCACGAACCGGCTCGACGTGTATGAGCGTTCCACGGCTCCCTTGATTGCGTACTACAGGGACAAGGGCATGCTGCGTCCGGTGAACGGAAACCGTTCTGCCGATGACGTGTTCGGCGATATCCGTGCGATCGTGGAGGCATAGTCCTTCGTGATCGTGCTCAAGTCGCCTGTTGAGATCGAGATGATGCGCGAGGCCGGTCGTGTGACGGCCGTCGCGCTTCGTCTCGTGGGCGAGGCAGTGCGTCCGGGCATCACCACCGGTGAGCTCGACGCGATTGCCGAGGAGTACATCCGGTCCCAGGGCGCCAAGCCGGCGTTTCTCGGGTATCACGGTTTTCCGGCAACGCTGTGCACGTCGGTCAACGAGCAAGTCGTCCACGGGATTCCCGGAAAGCGGATCCTGAACGAGGGCGACATACTCTCTGTCGACTGCGGCGCTGTCGTGGACGGCTTCTTCGGAGACTCGGCCATGACATTTCCGGTGGGCATGGTGAGTGCCGAGGCACGCGCACTCATGGATGCCACTCAGACATCGCTTGAGGCCGGTATCGCGAAGATGCGGCCGAACATGCGCCTGTACGACATCGGTGCGGCCGTGCAGCAGGTCGCCGAGGCGGCTGGCTTCTCGGTGGTGCGTGAGTATGTCGGGCACGGAATCGGCCGCGCGATGCACGAGGATCCGCAGGTCCCGAACTTCGGACAAGCGGGCCGAGGAGCGCAGTTGAAGCCGGGTATGGTCTTCGCCGTCGAGCCGATGGTGAATGCCGGCGGATTCGAGGTACGGTCGCTCGACGACGGCTGGACCGTCGTGACGGCGGACGGATCGTTGTCCGCGCACTTCGAGCATACGATCGCTGTTACCGAGGACGGACCGGTAATTCTCACGGTCGAGTAGGTTAAGGGTGGACTGAGCCGCTAGGAGTGAGATATACTTCACGTTTGCGGCTTCTCAGTGGTGAAGGAGAGGTGTAGTTGGGAAAGCGCGATGATGCCATCGAGATGGAGGGGACGGTTACCGAACCCCTTCCGAATGCTATGTTCCGTGTTGAGTTGGAGAACGGACACAAGATTCTTGCGCACATCTCAGGCAAGATGCGCATGCACTATATCCGGATCCTTCCGGGTGACAAGGTCACCGTCGAGCTTTCCCCGTACGATCTGAGCAGGGGAAGAATCACGTACCGGTTCAAGTAACCGCCTCGTGAGCGTCTATGGAGACACCCGGCACCGTGGGTGTGTCCCGTAACACAGAAACGAAACACCTGCGGCTGGGTGTGTAGATAGAGCTACGAGCATGATCCGAAAGGACCATATCGATGAAGGTACGACCGTCAGTCAAAAAGATGTGTGAGAAGTGCAAGATCATCCGCCGTCACGGGCGGGTGCTCGTGATCTGTGAGAACCCCCGCCACAAGCAGCGCCAGGGTTAGGTAGGAGGGAGCACGTGGCACGTATCGCAGGCGTCGACCTCCCGCGCGAGAAGCGCGTAGAGATCGGTTTGACCTACATATTCGGCATTGGGCTCACGACGAGCCAGCAGATCCTCCGGGAAACCGGGATCGACCCGAACACTCGCGTCCGCAACCTCACTGAAGAAGAGGTAGTGCGTCTTCGCGAGTTCATCGACCGCAATCTGAAGGTCGAGGGTGACCTCCGCCGTGAGGTCGGGCAGAACATCAAGCGTCTGATGGAGATCGGCTGTTACCGCGGCCTCCGTCACCGCAAGGGTCTGCCGGTCCGTGGCCAGCGCACGCATACCAATGCGCGCACTCGCAAGGGCCCCCGCCGTCAGATCGGTGCGAAGAAGAAGGGCAAGTAGTCAATGGTTGCCAAGAAGAAGACAGTAAAGACCCGCCTGAAGCGCAGCGAGCGCAAGAATATCGCTGTTGGTCAGGCACACATCAAGAGCACGTTCAACAACACGATCATCACCATCACCGATCCTTCGGGCAACGTGATCTCATGGCAGTCTGCCGGCACGGTAGGCTTCAAGGGTTCGCGCAAGTCCACGCCGTTCGCGGCGCAGCTGGCGGCCGAGAACTGCGCGAAGATGGCGCAGGAGCACGGCCTCCGCAAGGTATCGGTATTCGTCAAGGGCCCGGGCTCGGGCCGCGAGACCGCAATCCGCTCGCTTCAGGCCGCTGGTCTGGAGATCGCGAGCATCCAGGATTGCACCCCTGTCCCACACAATGGTTGTCGGCCGCGCAAGCGCCGCCGCGTGTAACTTCGGGAGGACCACCCCTATGGCACGCTAT
>PHFB01000007.1:0-142500 GCA_002841355.1 Actinobacteria bacterium HGW-Actinobacteria-1
GACCTCGGCGTTGCCGGCCACGTCGACCGACCAGAACTCGATCGTGTGCGAGCCGAGCGCGCTCACCGAGATGCTCGTGCCCGCGACCTGCGCGCCGCCATCGAGCTTGTAGTACGTCGCGGCCACGCCGGAGCCGGCGTCGGTCGCCGACAGCGTGATGGTCGCGTTCGAGATGTAGCTCGCAACGGCATTCGAACTCGTCACCGGGGCGGTCGTGTCAGCGGGCGGGGCGATCACGGGGCTGACCGTCGTGCTACCGATGCCGTCGCTGGTGCTCGGTCCGCCAACCGCGTAGATCGTGTACGTCTTGCCGGCGGCGACGGTGAACTGACCGGTCGGAGCCAGGAACGTGAAGATCTTCGTCGATCCGTCGAAGACCGCGACAGAGTCAGCGCCGGTTGCGCTGAAGTTGTACGTCGCATTCGTGCCAACCGTGGATGCCAGGGTCGCGGTCACCGGAATGTTGGCTCCGCTATGGCATCCCGTGCAGGCCGAGGTTCTCGTCGGGAATGCCTGCGCAGCGGTTGCGAATGCGGCCATGAGGCCCACTAGCGCGACCGCTGCGACAGAAATCAGTACTCGTTTCTTCATACAACACCTCCGTGAGTGCGATTGCGGCGTGACGCTTGCGATTGCTGTGTGCGCCACTCACCGGATTGCTTCGACTACTATCGGGACGGGGCATGAGAACCCGATGAGACTTCGGTGAGTGTTCTCTCATGACCACGCGGCCTGCTCCGGTACAATGTGAGAACCGCGGCGCCGAGAAGCGCGCGGATCGAGCTTCCAGGAGGATGTCATGCGTACAGTTCGGGTCGGCCTCATCGGACTTGGCACCGTCGGCAGCGGCGTCGTCGACATACTGCGTCGCCATCGCACCGACTTCGCCACGCGCGCGGGCGTCCAGATCGAGCTCACGCGTTTCGCCGACCGCAACGCCGACCGCTTCGCCGAGCTCGGGCTGCCCGCCGAGGCGTGCACCACCGACGCTTCAGACGTGCTGGCAGATCCCGATGTGGATGTCGTGATCGAGCTCATCGGCGGGACTGGTGTTGCCCGCGACATCGTTCTCGGCGCGCTTTCCGCCGGAAAGAGCGTCGTCACCGCGAACAAGGCACTCATGGCGAGCAATGGCCGAGAAGTGATGGACGCCGCAGATACGAACGGTGTCGACATCATGTTCGAGGCCGCGGTCGGCGGCGGCATCCCGATCATCGGGCCGCTCAAGCACTCGCTCGTGAGCAACGAGATCACGGCCGTGTACGGCATCGTCAACGGCACGACCAACTACATGCTCACCCGCATGGCCGAGGACGGCCTCGACTACGCCGCAGCGCTCGTCGAGGCGCAGGAGCGCGGATTCGCCGAGGCCGACCCCACCGCTGACGTCGACGGCCTCGACGCTGCCGCGAAGATCGCCATCCTGGCGTCCATCGCGTTCAACTCCCGCGTCACGTTCTCGCAGGTGCCCGCCGAGGGCATCCGCTCGCTGTCGCCGGCTGATATCGCGTACGCCGCCGAGATGGGCTACACCATCAAGCTCATCGCGATCGCACGGCGCGTTGATGGCGGCATCGACGTCCGCGTGCATCCGACCATGATCCGTTCGGGGCACCCGCTCGCGAAGGTCTCGGGCGTGTACAACGCCATCTACGTCGTGGGCGACTCGGTGGGGGAGACGATGTTCTTCGGCGAGGGTGCCGGGTCGTTGCCTGCCGCCTCGGCCGTCGTCGGCGACGTCATCGAGGTCGCGCGGCACATCCAGAGCGGCTGCCTCGCGCTTGTAGGCTGCACATGCCACGAGGAACTTGCGGTGCGCGAACTGGGAGCGCTTGAGACCGGCTACTACGTCCGGCTCGCCGTGGCCGATGAGCCCGGCGTGCTCGCGGCAGTCGCCAGCATCTTCGGCGCGCACGGCGTCTCGCTCGCCTCGGTCATCCAGAAGCGCACTGACGATGAGGGCGGAGCTGAGATCGTGTGGGTCACGCACCGCGCCGCCGAGCGCGACTTCCAGGCCGCCATCGCCAAGATCAAAGCGCTCGACGTCGTTCAGGCGGTTGCCGCGACGATTCGCGTCGAGGAGCTGTGACGACGCCGTGACCGCTCGCGTCCGTGTCCCCGCAACATCCGCGAACCTCGGCCCGGGCTACGATGCGTTCGGGCTGGCGCTTGCCCTCTATGACGTCTTCGAGGCTGAGCCCGCCGAGAGGTGGACGGTGGAGATCACCGGCGAGGGCGAGGACGCTCTTCGCACCGACGAGGGCAACGAAGTCGTCAGGTCGATGCGCCACCTCTTCGACACGGTCGGCTACTCGGGCGCGGCCTCCGTACGCTGTGAGAACGGCATCCCGGTTGGGCGCGGGCTGGGCTCCTCGGCCGCGGCTATCGTCGGCGGTCTGCTGCTCGGCGATCTCATCGCAGGTTCGGAGCTTCCGCGCGAACGCATCTTCGAGCTTGCATCGGAGCTTGAGGGCCATCCCGACAACGTTGCCGCCGCCGTCTTCGGCGGCTTCACGGTGTGCTGGCAGGACGGGGCGCCACACGCCGCAAGGGTCGAACCGGGAGGTGGATTCGCGGCGGTCATCGCGCTGAGCGACACGGCGCTTTCCACCACCGAGGCACGCGACGCGTTGCCCGATACGGTTTCGCACGTAGATGCCGCGTTCACCGCGGGCAGGGCAGGGCTTCTCGCCGCCGGCATCACGCTGGGTCGCAGTGACCTCGTCGCCGCGGGTCTCGTCGACCGCCTGCACGAACCCTTCCGCGAGCATCTCATGCCCGATATCGGCGCCACGCGTGACGCGCTCGTCTCGGCAGGTGCAATTGGTGCGGTGCTCTCCGGCGCCGGACCAACCGTCCTCGGATTCGTGATGGCCGAGAGCGACGATGACGCACTGGATGAGGCGCTGCGTGTTGCCACGCGTGTGGCGGAGCTTCGCGGTCGTCACGTGTTCGCGCTCGGCATCGACCGCGACGGCGCCACGATCCACTGATGCCCGGGGGGAGCGAAGTGTCGGGAGCGATCGCACAGGAGCCGGGGCACGCGAAGCCGCCCGCGTGGCGAATCGTCGCGCTTGCGGCTGTCATGGTGCTCGCCTCCGTTGCTGCGGCGTACATCTCCTTCGCCGGGGTGCAGTGGCCTTCGGTCGAGGTGCTGTTCTCGGGCACAATCGCGGTCACGCTTGCTGCGGTGGCGCTTGCGAGCCCCCGCAACGGCCTGGTCTTGCTGCTGATGGCGATTCCACTATTCGACTTCGCGACGCTTGGTCCTCAGAACGCGCCGTTCACCGCTGCTCACGTGTTGCTCGGCGGGACGATCCTGGGCTGGCTTGCGCGGGTGGTTCGTGACCACAAGAGTGCGCTGCCGACGCCCACGCCGCTACTCGGCGGGTTGGGGCTGTTGGTGATCGCCGGACTTGGCTCGCTCATCGCGTCGCTTGCTCCGGCGACGACGGCGTTCAACACGTTCCGACTCCTTGCGCTCTTCCTGCTCGCCATGGTCGTGATGTGGCGTGCCTCCACACCCGAGGGGGCGTTTTCGCTCGTGCGCCTGCTGGTGTGGATCGCCGTTGCGCTCGTGGGAGTCGAGGGGGTGCAGTACCTGATGCCGGGGCTCGGCATCGGCAGGATAGCGACACAGGGACTTGAGTCGACCGCGCTGCTCGTACGACCGGCAGCGTTCTTCCTGGATCCGAACTTCCTCGCAGGCTATCTGTCTGCGGCTGCGCTCGCGTGCGGCGCGATGCTCGTTCGCGCGCGCTCGTGGCATGAGGGGCTCGTGTGGGCCGTGCCGGGCGCGATCACGGCCGCCGGCATGCTCGTGACGTTCTCCCGGACCGCCTGGGTCGGCTTCGCGGTCGGCATGGTGCTGGTGCTGCTCACCGCTCCTGCCGAGCGGCGCAAGAAGCTCGTCATCATCGCCGTGGTCCTTGCCGTCGCGGCGGTGCCGTTCCTGCCTGCGTCGATCACCGCCAGAGTCGCCACGATCTTCGAGCCGCAGTCGACGGGTTCGCTCTCCACACGCTACCTCATGGTCGTCTCGAGCGTGCAGATGCTCGGGCAGTACTGGCTCGGGGGCACCGGGCTTGGCGGGTTCGAGCTGGCGTATCCTCCGTACCGGCAACCTGGCTCGCTCGCGCGCATCCTGCACCCGCATCAGCTCTTCCTGGCGATGTGGGTCGAGATGGGGCTCCTCGGCCTGCTTGCCGAGTTGATGATCGTGGCAGGCATCGCGATCGCGTGGCGCCGCCTTCACGTGCGCGGGTATCCGGGAGTGAGCGCCGCCGTGCTCGTCGGTGCGGTCGCTTTGGTCGTGGAGTCGTTCTTCCAGTACTATCTGTACTTCGAGTACCTCTGGCTGTTCCTGGCGCTTCTGGCAGCCGTATCGGTCCATCGCAAGGAGGTCTCCGGTGCCTGAGAATGCCCATCCCACGTTCCTTGAGGCGGTTCGCCGGGAGTGGTGGATCCCCGTCGTCGTCATGGTGCTTGCTGGCGGCATCGCGCTTGGTGTCTCCTCGGCCAACCCCGAGCCGCTCTACGAGGGTCGAGCGGTCGTCATCATCGACGCGCCCACGCTCTCGAAGTTCCCCGATCTCCCCAAGCCCGACGCCATGATCCGCGAGGTCGCGAGCGCCGAGTTCTCCTCCGAGGTTGCAAGCCGCGCCGTCGTGCCGAGCGAGACCGTAGCCGCGGGACTGCAGGCTTCGACGCGCGACGATCCGCAGAGCCAGCTCATCCTCACGTTCACATCTTCCGATGAAGCGCTGGCAGCGAAGGTGGCCACCATCGCTGCCGGCTACGCCGCGGAACGTGCCGGTGTCATCGGCGGCAAGGAGATATGGGAGCTGCAGCGCCGTGTAAGCGAGACGCAGCGGGCGCTCAAAGAGGTGCTGAAGATCAACTCCGAAGCCGGGCGCAACGCTGACGATGCATTCAAGCTGGCAGCGGCGGGCACGCAGTGGGAGATGCGCATGCGTCTGTACGAGGACACACTCGCGCTTCGCACCCTTCGCAACGCCTACTACTACAACGGCAACCTCAAGACGCCGGATATCTCACCGGTGCGTCGTCGGGGCGCTACCGTTGCCGGCGCCCTGGTCTTCGGGCTCGTTCTGGGGCTCGTGATCGCGGTCTTCCGGGAGGCGCTGCTCTCAAGGCCGCCCAAGCCACACGCGGCCTGAAGGGGAGCGCGGACCCGCTCTTGACGTGAACGCCCGTTATCTGGGAACAATAGGGATGTCCCCTGTTCCCAGCGCTTGTTCCACGGTTGTCTCTACGACCGGAGGATCCCGTGAGCGACGTCAAGCCTCTCGTCATCGCGCAGGTCTCGGATCTGCACTGCGGCTCGCAGTACCACATACCGAGTCTGGCCACGCGTGTCGTTGACGAGGTGAACGACCTCGACCCCGACGTGCTTGTCGTGACTGGCGACCTCACCGACATGGGTTTCCGCCAGGAGTTCAAGGCGGCCCGGGGCCTGATCTCGCGCATGGACGTCGAGCAGGTGATGGTGCTTCTCGGCAATCACGACGCACGCAACGTGGGGGACATGCACTTCGAAGAGCTCTTCGGCGCGCGCTCGACCGAGCTGCGGTTGCCCGGCGTGCGGATCCTCGGGCTCGACTCGTCGGAGCCGGACCTCGACGGTGGTCGCGTCGGGCGCGAGCGGTACCGTTGGATCGAGGAGCGCTTCTCGGATCCCGACGAGTTCAAGATCGTCTGCCTGCATCACCACCTCCTGCCAGTGCCCGGTACCGGCCGCGAGCGCAACATCGTCTTCGACGCCGGCGATCTGCTTCGCGTGCTCACCTCCAGCGGCTGCGACATGGTGTTGTGCGGCCACAAGCACGTCCCGCATGTGTGGCGCCTGGAGGGCATGGTCGTGGTGAACGCCGGAACGGCGTGCACGCACAGGCTCCGCGGCAACACGCAGGCGTCGTACAACATCATCGAGATCTATCCGGACCGTGTGCGTGTCGTGCTCAAGCACCCATTCGGGGAGCCGGAGCCGGTCGCGGACTTCGAACGCGTGCCGCGCCGCGAATGCGTCTGGCATCCTGCCTCGGGAGGTGACGCGAGATGAGCACCGTCGTTGCACTCATCGACGGCGAGCATTACCCGCCGGTCGTGCGCGCGGCGCTCTGTGCGCTGGCGGCCGAGTTCGACATCGTCACGGCCGCTTTCATCGGCGGTACCGAGAAGGTGGACGCGTCGGATCCCGACATCTACGGCGTGCCGGTGATCTTCGCGTCCACGGCCGAGGAGGCGCTTCGCACCGCGATCGCCCGATACAGCCCGCACGCGATCGTCGATCTCTCGGACGAGCCGGTCGTGAGCTCTGCCGAGCGATTCCGCCTCGCCTCGATAGCGCTCGGTGCAGGCGTGTCGTACCGCGGCGCCGACTTCCTGTTCACACCGCCGTGTCCCAAGCTCGACCTACGCACGCCGACGCTTGCGATCGTCGGAACCGGCAAACGCGTAGGAAAGACCGGCTTCTCGGCGTATGTCGCCCGGCATCTCAAAGCCAAAGGCCAGCGTGTCGTGGTGCTTGCCATGGGCCGAGGCGGCCCTGCCGAGCCGGAACTGATCCGCGGCGACGAGATCGAACTCTCCACCGAGGACCTGCTCGCGCTGGCGGCACTGGGCAAGCACGCATCCTCGGACAACTACGAGGATGCCGTGATGAGCCGCGTGGCAACGGTCGGCTGCAGGCGATGTGGCGGCGGCATGGCTGGCGACACGTTCTTCAGCAACGTGCCCGAGGGCGCACGGCTTGCCGATGGTCTCGGGATGGATCTCGTGATGCTCGAGGGCTCGGGCGCCGCGATTCCGCCGGTTGCCGCGGACGCCACCATCCTCGTGATAGGCGCAGGCCAGGGACCCGGTTATGTGCGGGACTACTTTGGCCCCTTCCGGCTTGCGCGGGCCGATGCGGTCGTGCTCACCGGTGCCGAGGAGCCCGTCGCTTCCGCCGCCGAGGTGGAGGCGATGCTGGCGGCGATCAGCGTCCAGCGCCCGGATCTTCCTGTGGCGACCGTGGGCTTCAGGCCTGCGCCGCTGCATCCGGTGTCCGGGAAGCGGGTCTTCTTTGCGACGACCGCGCCGGCCGCGCTCTTGCCCCGGCTTGTCCGGCATCTTGAGACCGAATACGGGTGCACTGTCGTCGCCGCCAGTCCGCATCTCTCGAACCGCGCGCTGCTGCGTGCGGATATCGACGCGGCGGCCGGAACGTTCGATGTGCTGCTGAGCGAACTGAAGGCAGCGGCTATCGATGTGGTCGCGGCCGCAGGCGTACAGGCTGGCGTGCCTACTGTGCTCTGCGACAACGTACCGGTGGCCCTCGGTGGAATACCCGTTGACGACCTTATCGACATGTCCGCAGACCTCGCGCTCAGGCGCGGGAGCCCGAGGAGTGATTGATGCCGACGACCAACCCTCCGATTCTCATCAAGGACGAGAAGCACGGACTCCCGTACAGCAAAGGCCTGATGGCGCAGTCGTTCACCGCGACCGGCTTGTCGCCAGCTCGCGCGTACCTCGCGGCGCAGCGCATCCAGGACGAGATGCGCGAGCGCGATCTGAGAGAGGTGTCGCTCGACGAGATCCAGTCGATGGCCGTTGCGGTTCTTGAGGAGCAGGCGGGCCCGGAATTCGCCCGGCGCTACATGAAGCTCCGGGAGCTCGCGAACCTCGATCGACCGCTCGTGATCCTCATCGGCGGCACCACCGGCGTCGGCAAATCCACCATCGCCACCGAGATAGCGCACCGGCTCGGAATCACACGCATTGTCTCTACCGATTCCATTCGAGAGGTGATGCGTGGTATCTTTACGCGGGACCTCATGCCAGCGATCTACGAAAGTTCGTTCAACGCGTGGCGCGGACTGAGGGTTCCCGTCCCCCACGGTGCGAATCCCGTCATCGTCGGCTTCCGCGAGCAGACCGCCGCCGTCATCACCGGCATCAGGTCGCTCATCGAGCGGGCATCGGTCGAAGGCGAGAGCCTCGTCATCGAGGGCGTTCACATGGTTCCGGGCTACATCGAGCCTTCCCAGTTCAAGAACGCGTCCGTCGTTCAGATGCTGGTGACGGTCGATGACGAGGAGGCCCACAGGAGCCACTTCTACATCAGGGAAGTCCAGACGGACGGTACGCGTCCGTTTGAGAAGTACCGGGCGAATTTCGGGAACATCAGGCTCCTCGGCAGGTACATCGAGGATCTGGCCGTCGAGCATGGCATCCCGATCGTCCACAGTCACCAACTCGACCGCACGGTCGCGGAGGTGCTCGAACTCGTCGTCAACGCGGCTATCCGCGGAGACGATCGGACAGCGTCGTTGCAGGCGAGCCCTGCGACGGAAGGAGAGTAGCCGCACATGAAGTTCTTCCTGGATACCGCGAACATCGCCGAGATCGAAGAGGCAGCAAGCTGGGGCGTGCTTGCAGGCGTCACCACCAACCCCACGCTCTATGCTCGTGAGGGCGGCAAGCTCGCCGATTTCCACGGTCACCTCAAGCGCATCTGCGACATCGTTGACGGACCCGTCAGTGGCGAGACCGTGGGCCTCAAGCGGGACGAGATCGTGCGCGAAGGCCTCGAGCTTGCCGAGATCGCTCCCAACCTCGTCGTGAAGGTCCCGACGATGCCGGAAGGCCTCGCCGCCACCAAGGCACTCTTCGACAAGGGCATCAAGGTCAATATGACGCTCTGCTTCACGGTCCCGCAGGCGATTCTCGCGGCACGCTCCGGCGCCGCATACGTCTCGCCGTTCGTCGGTCGTTTCGATGACATCTCGGAGGACGGCATCGATCAGCTCGAGCAGGTCGTCGTCGCCCTGAGCAACTACGACTTCGGCCACCAGGTCGAGGTCATCGCCGCTTCCATCCGCAGCGCGAACCACGTGACGAAGGCAGCACTCATGGGTGCCGATATCGCCACCGTGCCGTTCAACGTGCTGGAGAAGCTGGTGAAGCATCCGTTGACTGATAGGGGCCTGGAGTCCTTCCTGGCCGACTGGGAGAAAGTGAAGAACGCATGAGTGCTCGTCCACGCAAGCGCGGCCGCCGCGGCGGTGCCCCGCAGTCCGAGGTAGCACCCTCGATCACGCGGGAGGAACTCGCCGGCAAGACCGTGCCGGAGCTGCGGCAGATGGCTGCCGAGATCGATCTCGACGTCAAAGCCTTGAAGAAGAAGGATGAGATCGTCGAGGCCGTCTACGAAGCCAAGGTCAAGGCCGAGGGATTCATTGACATCGTCGGCATTCTCGATGTCCTGCCCGAGGGATATGGCTTCATCCGCACTGCCGGATACCTGCCGGGCGACCACGACGTCTACTGCTCGATGTCGCAGGTTCGCCGTTTCGAACTCCGGCGTGGCGACCTCATCAAGGGCCAGGTACGTCCCCCTAAGGAGTCCGAGAAGTACCCGGCGCTCCTCAAGGTGAGCGCTATCAACGGTCTTGAGCCCGAGGCCGCGAAGCAGCGCAAGAACTTCAAGGACCTCACGCCTGTGTACCCGGACGACCGTCTTCGTCTGGAGCATGGTCCGCAGTTCATGACCGTTCGCGTGATCGACCTCGTGGCGCCGATCGGCAAGGGCCAGCGCGGCCTGATCGTCTCCCCGCCGAAGGCAGGCAAGACGACCGTTCTCAAGGACATCGCCGCCGCCATCACGGCGAACAACCCCGAGGTCTACCTCATGTGCCTCCTTGTGGACGAGCGTCCCGAGGAAGTCACGGACATGGAGCGGTCGATCCACGGAGAGGTCGTCTCCTCGACGTTCGACATGCCCTCCGAGAACCACATCGCCGTCGCCGAGCTCGTGATGGAGCGCGCGAAGCGCCTTGTCGAGAGCGGCTACGACGTCGTGATCCTGCTCGACTCGATCACGCGGCTCGCTCGCGCGTACAACCTCGCCACGCCGGCCTCCGGCCGCATCCTCTCCGGTGGTGTCGACTCGACGGCGCTCTATCCGCCGAAGAAGTTCTTCGGCGCGGCGCGCAACATCGAGCACGGCGGCTCGCTCACGATCCTCGCGACCGCGCTCGTGGATACCGGCTCCAAGATGGACGAGGTCATCTTCGAGGAGTTCAAGGGCACCGGCAACATGGAGCTCCGTCTCGACCGTGGCATGGCCGATCGCCGGATCTTCCCGGCTATCGACGTCGTCACCTCGGGCACCCGTAAAGAGGAGCTCATCCTCGACCCGATGGAAGCGCCGTTCGTGTGGGGCCTCCGCAGGATTCTGCATGGCGTCGACTCCGCGGAGCGCGCGCTCGACATGCTCATCAAGGGACTCAAGCAGACGCAGTCAAACACCGAGTTCCTCACCAAGATGGCCCGCAAGGCCGAGGACAAGCGCAATACGAACGGGATCGACCTGTAAGCCACATGTCGTAGATTGCTCGCGGGACACCGAGGTGTTATCCTAGCCCGGCTGTCCCGGCGCCTGGTCGGAAACCAGGCGCATACTCGGAGGTGAACCGGAAGTGCGTAATGATATCCACCCGGAGTACGTCGACTCCAAGGTTGTGTGTTCCTGCGGGAACACCTTCATGACCAAGTCGACCAAGCCGGAGCTGCACGTCGAACTCTGCAACATGTGCCACCCGTTCTACACCGGCCAGCAGAAGTTCGTCGACACCGGTGGCCGCGTCCAGCGGTTCTCGGACAAGTTCGGCAACGCTGCCGCCGCCGTCATGGAGCGGGAAGCTGCGGACAAGGAAGCGCGCCGCAAGGCCGCCGAGGAAGCCGCTGCCAAGCTCAAGACCGAGCGCGACGCGCGTGCCGCCGACAAGGCGTCCAAGGCTGCGAAGTTCGAGGTCACCGAGGCCGTCAAGAGCGGCGATGCCTCCGCGGATGCCACTGAGGCGCCCGCCGAGGAGTCCGCGGAGTAGTCGCGGCACCAACCACTGTTATGATGAGGAGGCGAGCTTGCTCGCCTCCTTCGTCGTAGAGACGGGATTCGTTCCGTCAGGCACCTGGAAGGGCAACATGGACGTCAAGCTGCTCTACCATACTCCCGATCCGGAGCGTGCCGTGGCCGCTGCGGCCCGGCTGTGCTACGCACCGGTGGGCGCCGCCGAGCTGGTCGAATCGATGAGCGAAGAGGCCGTGCGCAAGGTTCTCAAGACGGTCATCTCATCGGGACATCTCTCCACGCTCGAACATGCGAGCTACACCTTCGCGATCGACGGCGTGTCGCGGGCGCTCACACACCAGCTCGTGCGTCATCGCCTTGCGAGCTTCAACCAGCAGTCGCAGCGCTACGTGCGTTATGACGCCGAGCCCGTGATGATCGAGCCGCCATCGGTTGCTGCCGACGCCTCGGCCCACGAGATCTTCGCCGCCGCAAGTGCTGCCGCCTTCGAGGCGTACGGCAAGCTACTTGAGGCAGGCGTGCCCGCCGAAGACGCGCGATACCTGCTTCCCAACGCCATGGAGACGAAGATCGTCGTCACCATGAACATCAGGGAGCTGCTCCACTTCTTCGAACTCCGCTGCTGCAAGCGCGCACAGTGGGAAATCCGCGACCTCGCGCTCCGCATGCTGGAGCTTGCCGAATCGACCGCGCCGTACATCTTCCTCGACGCTGGTGCCGCGTGCCGTCGCGGCGCGTGCTCCGAGGGCAAGATGACCTGCGGCGACCCCTACCCGAAGGCGCCGAAACGTGACTGACCATACAGCTGAAGCACCCATTCGCTACACGCACATCGGTGGGCAGGCGGTGCTCGAAGGCATCATGATGCGCGGCAAGTACAACTGGGCCATTGCCGTGCGCGAGCCGGACGGGTCGATCTACACCGAGGAGCACGATCTCGTCTCGGCGTCGTCGCGTCATGCGTGGCTCAAGTGGCCGATCATCCGCGGTATGTGGGGCTTCTACGAGACCATGCTGCTCGCGATCAAGGCGTTCACCGTCTCGGCAGAGCATGCCGGCGAGACGGAAGAGGAGCAGCTCTCGGCCAAGGAGATCAGCTTCACGATGGTGCTCGGCCTTGGCCTTGCCATCGGGCTCTTCATCGTGCTGCCCGCGGTGATCACGAACTTCATCATCAAGGACGCCACGCAGACGCCGCTCGCCTGGAACATCGTGGACGGCATCCTGCGCCTGGTCGCGTTCTTCGCGTACATCTGGGCAGTGAGCCGGGTTCCCGACATCCACCGTGTCTTCCAGTACCACGGTGCCGAGCACAAGACCATCCACGCCTACGAGCACGGGCTTCCGCTCAAGGCCGAGTACATCCAGAAGTACGAGACACTGCACATCCGGTGCGGCACGTCGTTCCTGTTCATGGTCATGGTGATCGCCATCCTCGTGTTCTCCCTCGTGCCCGGCAAAGCGATCCTGCTTGCGTGGGGTGTCACGGCGAAGATCTACGTGCTGCTCTTCAACATCTCGGTGCGCATCCTGCTGCTGCCGCTCATCGCCGGTCTTGCGTACGAGGTTTCGGTGAAGTGGGCGGGCCAGCACCCGAACAACCCCGCCGTGAAGGTCCTCACGTGGCCCGGCATGCAGCTCCAGCGCATGACGACCGCCGCACCCGATGACTCGATGGTCGAGATCGCTGTGGCAGCGATGGAACTCGTGATCGCGCGTGAAGAGGCCGAGACCGCCGACGTCGACGCCGGCGTCGAACCGGCCATCGACTGAGCGCGACGATTGGCGTAGGGATTGCTTCGATGACGGTCATGAAGTCAGAGACTGCTACCCAAAACACCCGGCTTGTCCGGATCCAGTTCCTGCTCGCCGCGCTCATGTGGACGGCGGCCTCGATCATGCTGGGGTCCCGCTCCATCGGTTGGCTGGCTCATCTGCATTTTGGTGCGCTGCTTGCGGCACTCGCACTCATTCTCGGTTGGGTGAAGCAGCACTACATCATGCGTCGAGTTGCGGGGGACGCGATCGTCAGGATCGCCGAGCGGGGACCGGAAGCGAACGTCCTCGGGTTCTTCGCGCTCAAGCAGTGGCTGTTGGTCGGCCTGATGATGGGCGGCGGCATCGCGTTGCGGCTCTCGGGCCTCGTGCCGACTCCGGTGCTCGGTACGCTGTACGCGACGGTGGCCGTGGGCCTGCTGCTTGGCAGCGGCCGCTTCTGGCAGGCGCTCGCACTCGGGGCGTAGCGCCCCGCTCGGCCGTCCGGAATGGTACAGTACAACTCAGGCGACGCGCCCCCATTGGCGCTCCCGAATGCAGTCGACACGGAGGATTCCGCACCCTATGCGTGAGAAGCTCGAACAGATCCTTGCCGCCTTCGACGAGCTCACCGCTCGGCTTGGCGAACCCGAAGTACTTGCCGACCAGAAGGAGTACGCGCGCCTGGCGAAAGCGCAGCGCGCGCAGTCGTTCCTGGCCGAGGCGATCCGGGTCTATCTTGGCGTGCTCGATGGCATCGCCGACGCCGAAGAAATGATCCGCACCGAGTCCGACCCCGAGATGCGCGATATGGCGCGCGAGGAGCTCGACGAGCTTCGCGTCCGTGCCGAGAAGCTCGACGCCGAACTGCAGGTCATGATGCTCCCGACAGACCCCAACGACGAGAAGAACATCATCGTCGAGGTGCGCGCGGGCGCTGGCGGGCAAGAGGCCGCGCTGTTTGCGGCGGAGCTCTACCGGATGTACACGCGCTACGCCGAGACGCAGCGCTGGAAAGTCGAAGAGATCGACATGAGCGAGTCCGAGATCGGCGGCGTGAAGGAAGTCTCCTTCTCGGTCAAGGGCGACAAGGTCTACTCCAAGATGAAGTTCGAGTCTGGCGTGCACCGCGTGCAGCGCATCCCTGTCACCGAGTCCGGTGGTCGCATCCACACCTCCACCGCCACGGTCGCCGTGCTGCCCGAGGTCGAGGATGTTGAGGTCGACATCCGTCAGGAGGACCTGCGCATCGACGTGTACCGCTCAAGCGGTCCCGGTGGGCAGTCGGTCAACACGACGGACTCGGCCGTGCGCATCACGCACCTGCCGTCCGGGCTCGTCGTGCAATCGCAGAACCAGAAGTCGCAGCTCCAGAACCGCGAGGCCGCCATGCGCGTTCTGCGCGCGCGCCTCTACGAGCAGGAGCTTGAGAAGCAGCTTGCCGAGCAGGGCGCCGAGCGTCGCAGCCAGATCGGCAGCGGCGAGCGCTCCGAGAAGATCCGCACCTACAACTTCCCGCAGGACCGCATCACCGATCACCGTATCGGGCTCACGGTGCACAACCTGCCGGGGGTGATGATGGGCGACCTCGGGGAGCTCATCGAGGGGTTGGTGGCCGCCGACCGCGCCGAGAAACTGGCGGCGGTGGTCTAGGTGGCCGAGCGCGCCTGGACCAGCAAGGACGCGCTCGACTGGACGGCCGACTACCTCGCGCGCAAAGGGGACGCTCACCCGCGCCGCTCCGCGGAGTGGCTTCTCTCCGCCGCGACCGGACTCTCTCGCGTCGAGCTCTATGCCTTCCACGACCGGCCGCTTTCGCCCGAGGAGCGCGCCGCGTTTCGTGCGTCGATCGAGCGTCGTGCCGCGGGGGAGCCGCTCCAGTACGTGACGGGCGAGATGCCCTTCCGCCATCTCGTGCTCAGAGTCGAGCCAGGCGTGTTCATTCCGCGCCCGGAGACCGAGGTGCTCGTCGACGCGGTCATCGAGACGATCAAATCGCTTGAAGACCCGCTGGTCATCGATTTGTGTACCGGTTCCGGAGCGGTTGCCACGTGCGTCGCCTACGAGGTTCCCTCGGCGCGCGTGGTTTCGAGTGATGTCAGTGAACCTGCCGTCGAGGCCGCTCGTCGGAACGCGCTATACGCAGGGGTCGACGACAGGGTACAAGTGTTACAGGGAAGTCTCTTCGAGCCGGTATCTCGCGAGCTTCTCGGAACGGTGGACGCGGTGGTCTCGAATCCGCCGTACATCCCGACCGAAGCAGTGCGATCCCTGCCCGAGGAAATCCTCGCGTATGAGCCGATGGCCGCGCTTGACGGCGGCGTCGACGGGCTCGATGTGGCACGCGTGATCGCCGCGGAGGCCTATCAGTGGCTCAAGCCAGGTGGCATGCTTGCGATGGAGGTCGACGAGACCCGGGCGCAGGCGATGGCAGCCGAGATGGCTGCCGACTATGAGTGCATTGAGGTCCGCAAGGACCTGACAGGACGGGACCGGATCGTGGTGGGCAAGAAACGGGAGGCGAGGCAACCATGAGCAAGGTGATTCACATCGACCCCGACAATCCCTCGGCGGAAGCGATCAATCTCGCAGCCACGGTACTCAGAGAAGGCGGCATCGTAGTCTTCCCGACAGAGACCGTGTACGGGATCGGCGCTTCCGCAAACTCGTGCATCGGGCCGCAGGAGATTATCGACATCAAGATGCGCCCCAAGAACAAGCCGCTTCCATGGCTCGTCGAGAGCGAAGAAGCCCTCGACACGTACGGCGTTGACGTTCCCGACTACGCGCACCGGCTCGCACGGGCGTTCTGGCCTGGCGCGCTCACCATCGTCGTCAAAGCTGCTCCGATCGTGGCTCCCGAGTTCCGCGACGACCGCGGGACCGTGGCGCTTCGCTGCCCCGACCATGAGGTCGTCCAGGAGCTCATCAGGGCTTCTGGCAACGCGATCATCACGACTTCGGCGAACACGTCCGGCCTGCCTCCGGCCGGCTCTTTCGCTGAACTGGAAGAGAGAATCATCGCCTCGGCCGACCTTACGCTCGACGGCGGCGAGACGTTGCACGGTACCGCATCCACGGTCGTCGACTGTATCGGCGCCGAGCCGGTGATCACGCGCGAGGGAGCGATTCCTGCCGCACAGGTGATAGCGGCCGCTACGGCACTCGACGCCTAGTCGCTCATGTCTTGCTACAATGCGGGAGGCGGCCCGAAAGGGCGCCTCCCGCATTCGCATCTGAAGGAGTCACCATGCGCCTGTACGTTGGCAGCGACCACGCTGGATTCGCCCTCAAGGAGCAGGTGCGCGAGCACTTGGAGCAGGAGGGGCACGAGGTCGTCGACGTCGGCACGCACAGCGAGGATTCGGTCGACTACCCGGATTTCGCCCGCCAGGTGGGGGAGGCCGTCGCCGCCGGTGATGCCGAGTACGGCATCCTCGTGTGCGGCTCCGGTCTCGGCATGGCGATCGCCGCCAATAAGGTAGACGGCGTCCGAGCCGTGCAGGTCATGGACACCGAGATGGCCAAGATGTCCCGGATGCACAACGATGCGAACGTCGTCACGCTGGCCGGGCGCTATACCGAGCCCGCAACCGCTGACGCCATCGTGGATACGTTCCTTGCGACCGCCTTCGAGGGCGGCCGCCACCAGAATAGAGTCGACAAGATCACCGCGATCGAGCACGAAGGCTAGGATCGAATCGTTCTTCGAGAGAGAGGTAACACCGGCATGGCATTGCACTACATCCCCGGACAGGACCCTGAGCTCGCAGCCGCTATCGACGCGGAACTCCAGCGTCAGCGCGGCACGATCGAGCTCATCGCGAGCGAGAACTTCGTCTCGATGGCCGTTCTCGAGGCCGCCGGCACCGTGCTCACTAACAAGTACGCCGAAGGACTCCCCGGCAAGCGCTACTACGGCGGGTGCGAGGTCGTGGACGTCGTTGAGGACCTTGCCCGCGAGCGCGCGAAGGCGCTCTTCGGCGCGGATCACGCGAACGTGCAGCCGCATGCCGGTGCGCAGGCGAACCTCGCCGTCTACTACGCGGTGCTCAACCCCGGCGATACCGTTCTCGGCATGAATCTCGCCATGGGCGGACATCTCACCCACGGCTCCCCGGTGAACTTCTCGGGCAAGTGGTTCCACGTCGTCCCCTACGGGCTCGACATGGCCACCGAGACGATTGACTATGACGAGGTCGAGCGCCTCGCCAAGGAGCACAAGCCGAAGATGATCATCGCCGGCGCCTCGGCGTATCCACGCGTTATCGACTTCGAGCGCTTCGCTGCTATCGCGAAGAGCGTCGACGCCGTCCTCATGGTCGACATGGCGCATATCGCCGGCCTCGTCGCCACGGGGGCGCACCCGAGCCCCGTGCCGCACGCTGATTTCGTCACCTCCACGTCGCACAAGACGCTCCGTGGCCCGCGTTCCGGCTTCGTGCTGTGCAAGGAGCAGTGGAAGACCGCGCTCGACAAGGCCGTGTTCCCGGGTCTGCAGGGTGGTCCGCTCGAGCACGTGATCGCGGCCAAGGCGGTCGCTTTCCATGAGGCCATGCAGCCCGAGTTCAAGACGTACATCGACCAGGTGGTCGTCAACGCGCAGGCCATGGGTGCAGCGATGGTCGAGGCCGGTCTTCGCCTGGTCTCCGGTGGAACCGACAACCACCTCATGCTCGTCGACTTGCGCCCTGCCGGCATCACCGGCAAGGACGCCGAGAAGCTTGTCGAGGAAGTCGGCTTCACTGTCAACAAGAACGCGATCCCGAACGACCCCGAGAGCCCGTTCGTGACAAGCGGCATCCGGGTTGGCTCGGCGGCGATGACCACCCGCGGCTTCTCGGAAGAGGACGCGTATGCGGTCGGCACGATGCTGGCCGATGCGATCTTCCACCGCGACGACACCACGCGGCTGGCCGCGATCTCCGCACAGGTCAAGACGCTGCTCGACAGGCACCCGCTCTATCCGGAACTGTAGTTGCACGAGACGCCTCAAGGAGGAACGATGTCCGAGCGCCAGTGGGATAACGTCGTGGTCATGGACCACCCGCTCATCCAGCACAAACTCTCGATCCTGCGCGACGAGAAGACGGGTGCGAAGGAGTTCCGTGAGCTCGTCAAGGAGCTCGCGATGCTCATGGCGTTCGAAGCGACTCGCGGCTTCCAGCTGGCCGAGACGACGGTGACGACTCCGGTGGCCGAGACGACGACGTATGTGCTCGCCGGCAAGAAGGTCGCGGTCATCCCGATCCTGCGGGCGGGTCTCGGCATGGTAGACGGCATCCTCGAGCTTCTGCCGGCCGCCAAAGTGGGCCACATCGGCCTGTATCGCGACCCCGAGACGCTCATGCCGGTCGAGTACTACTGCAAGCTTCCCGAGGACATCGGCGAGCGTGACATCCTCATCGTCGACCCGATGCTTGCAACCGGCGGTTCGGCCTCCGCAGCCGTGCAGTTCCTGCGCGCGCGTGGTGCCAAGGAGATCAATCTGCTGTGCCTCATCGCCGCGCCCGAGGGTATAGACGAGATCGTGCGCGCATGCGATGACGTGAAGATCTACGTCGCGGCGGTCGACAGCCATCTGAATGACCACGGATACATCGTGCCCGGCCTCGGCGATGCCGGCGACCGCCTCTTCGGCACCAAGTAGCAGCATGCCCCGACCATCCTGGGACGAGTACTTCATGTCGATCGCCACGCAAGTGGCTGGTCGCTCGACGTGTCTGCGGCGGGCGACAGGTGCCGTTCTCGTGAAGGACAAGCGGATCCTCGCCACCGGCTACAACGGCGTTCCCTCCGGCCTTGAGCACTGCGAGGTCGTGGGGTGTCTTCGCGAGCAGCGCGGCATCGCATCGGGCTCGCATCACGAGCTCTGCCGCGGCATTCATGCCGAGCAGAACGCGGTCATCCAGGCGGCACGCCACGGGATCGCGATCGATGGCGCCACGGTCTACTGCACGCATCAGCCGTGTGTGCTGTGCGCGAAGATCCTGCTCAACGCGGGAGTCGTCGACATCGTCTTCCGCGAGTCGTACCCCGATCCGCTCTCGGCCGAGCTCCTTGCCGAGGCAGGCGTCGTACCGCGGTGCATCGGTGGCGAAGCCTGATGGGCTTCATGCAATACGCGGTGGTCGCGTTGGTAGCTGCGCTCACCACGCTCGCCTTCACACCGGTCGTGCGGATTGTGGGTATCCGCTGGGGCATCGTCTCGCATCCTGGCGGGCGTCACGTCCACAAGGGTGTCATCCCGCGCATCGGCGGCGTCGCCATGTTTCTCGGTTTCGCGGCGGCGGTGCTCACCGAGTATCTTGGCGAGCGGCTGTGGGGTTGGACCCCCGTTCTTACGCGGCTTGGACGGCCCGTCATCGGTGTACTGATCGGCATCGTCTGCGTCTTCGTGGTCGGCATGCTCGACGACATCTTCGACCTGCGTCCCGGGCAGAAGCTTCTCGGCCAGATCGCAGCGGCCGGGATCGTCATCGCATTCGGCGTGAAGATCAGCTTCATCAGCAACCCGTTCGGTGGCGGCATCATCTTGCTCGGAGTCCTCGCGTATCCGATCACGCTCTTCTGGATCGTCGGGTTCGCGAACGTCATCAACCTCATCGACGGTCTCGACGGCCTTGCCGCAGGTGTCACCGCCATCGCCTCGCTAAGCTTCCTGTTGCTTGCGGTGCAGAGCAACGTGCTGGTCGCCGGCGCGCTCGCCGCTGCGCTCTTCGGCGCGTGCCTTGGATTCCTCAGGTACAACTTCAACCCTGCTTCGGTCTTCATGGGTGACTCGGGCGCGCTCTTCCTCGGGTTCACGCTCGCGTGCATATCGCTTCTCGGCGTGATCAAGTCGGTTGCCGCCATCACGCTCGTCATTCCGCTGCTCATCATCGGTGTTCCGATATTCGACACGCTCTCGGCGATCATCCGCCGCAGCAGACACGGTCAGCCGATTCAGATGGCCGACAAGGGCCACATCCATCACCGGCTCCTCGGCCGCGGTTTCAACCAACGACAGACGGTTCTGATCATCTACGCGTGGTCGATCGCGCTCGCGTTCGGAGGCTACGCGACACGCTGGGCGCCCCCTGCGCTGCGCTTGCTCACGCTGGTCGCGCTGGCGTCGCTTTCGGGTCTGATGGCGCACTGGCTCGGTCTATTCGAAGCCGCGCATCATGACGACGAATAGGGGTTTTCAGGCACGTTCATGCGTGCTTGTGATGCACTAGACCTTGTTGTATAGTGAGCACGCTTTCCGAGGACCCCCCGGTCGGGAAGCGAATCCTATGTGACATCAGTGCCCAGTGGCCGTGTTATGACACGCGCCGCGTCGGACATTTACCCGGGGGAGAGGCGCGACAGCGCTTCGGGTGAGGTCCGTTCGTGAAGTAAGGGGCACCGACACTGTCTGGGAACCTCGGCGATACCACGATTGGGTTCGGCATGTACCCTGTCGTTTTCGCGCTTGCTGGCGCCGGCCTCGGCGTTCTGCTTCTGGTTCTCGCGCGCTCGGCCTCCCGTCTTGTAACGCCTTCCGACCCGGTTCTGGGAATGATGAAGGCGATCGCCCTTAATGGCGCCGGTATGTTCGCAGCGATCGCTGCGCTCACCGGCGTCTTTGTATTTGCGAGGGAATCGCTCGTCCCGTTCGGTGCTGGTCTCGTGGCGGGCTTTCTGCTCGCAGCGACCGGCATGATGGTCAGACTGTCTGTCCCCGACAAGGCCTGAGCAGAAGGAGGTCGGTCAGCCCGTGGAAAACATGGGTCATATGGTCGAGGAGCTCTTGCACGAGCTCTCGGTACTGCCATTGTTCTCGGAGCACATCGGCACGTTCACACTAACGAACTACACGTTCTTCTTGCTCATCGCGCTCGCACTGACGATCGTGTTCTTCTTGGTCTCAACGCGCCGCCTGAGCTTGGTGCCGAAGGGTCTCGGCAACGTGGTCGAGGCAGGTGTGTCGTTCGTTCGTGACGGCCTGTGCGTCGACATCCTGGGTTCCGAGAACGGCCGGAAGTACTTCCCGTTCATCGGGACGATCTTCTTCTTCGTGCTGTTCAACAACCTGCTCGGGCTGATCCCGGGTTCGCTGCCGGGTACGGGCACCATCGGTGTCACGGTCACCTGGGGCATCGTCGTGTTCCTCGTGTACAACGGCATCGGCATCAAGAAGAACGGCCCGCTCACGTATATCAAGAGCTTCGTGCCGAGCGGCACACCGCTTCTGCTCATGCCGCTCATCTTCCTGCTCGAGATAGTCAGCCATTTCCTTCGCCCGATCACGCTTGGCATTCGTCTCTACGCCAACATGTACGCGGGTCACATCATGCTCGGCATCTTCACCATCCTGGTGACCATCTCCCTCGAGCACCTGTCTCCGGGCAGTGCGGTCACGGGTGTCCTCGCATTCGTCATGCGCGTGATCATGCATGGCTTCGAGGTGTTCGTTGCGGTGCTGCAGGCGTACATCTTCAGCATCCTGACGACGGTCTACATCAACGGCGCACTGCACGCGTCGGAGCACTAGGGGACAACCGCCGGAATGAATCCGGCGTGAAACCTGTACGTACGAGAATGTTTGGACTCATAGAGGAGGAACAGTGGAAGGTTCTCTGAGCGTTCTGGGCGCCGGACTTGCGTTCGGTATCGGTGCGATCGGGCCGGCCATCGGCATCGGCATGATCGGAGCGAAGACCATCGAGTCGATGGCGCGTCAGCCCGAGATGGCTGGCAAGCTGCAGGCGACCATGTTCATCGCGCTTGGCATGACTGAAGCCATCGCACTGCTCGGCTTCGTGCTCGCATTCGTCCTCATGGGTGCCTAAGCCCACGATTCGATAGCCGAGGAGGAAGCGCGTGGAAGCAATCATCCCAAAGGTACCTGAAGTGCTCGTCGCGCTTGCGTCGTTCGTCGTGCTCTTCGTTCTGCTCTCGAAGCTCGCGTTCCCGCCGGTCACCAAGATGCTCGACGAGCGTGCGGAGAAGATCCGCGAGTCTCTCGAGAAGGCCGAAGAGACGCGCGTCGAGGCAGAGCGTCTGCTCGAGGAATACCGGGTGCAGATGGCCGAGGCCCGTACTGAGGCCGCGAAGGTCATCGAACAGGGCCGCACCGTGGCCGAGAACATGAAGAACGAGATCGTCGCGAAGGCGCGCGAGGAGGCCGACGCCGAGAAGGCGAAGGCCATCGAAGCGATCCAGGCCGAGAAGGCCGCCGCGATGTCTGAGCTTCAGGCCTCGGTGGCCGACCTTTCGGTCGCCGTTGCCGGCAAGATCATCGGCCAGAAGCTCACCGCTTCTGACCATGCGGCGCTCATCGAGCGTTCCATCGCAGAGGTGGGTAGCCTGAATGAGAACTAGCGAGCTCGTAGACACCTACGCACGCGTGCTGTTCGACCTCGCCGCGCTGGCGGAGTCGGTCGACGCGGCCGACGAGGGTCTGCAGAGCGTCGTGAACTCACCGGGACGTCCGTTCCCTCCGAGAAGAAGCGCGATATCCTGCGCGACATCTTCGGTGGCGACGTGGCTCCCGAGGTGCTCGCGGTGGTCACGCTCCTGGTCGACCGCGGTATGGTCGATCGTCTCGGCGCGATGGCGGATGCGTTCACCGCGATCGCCGAGAAGGAGCGCGGCATCGTCGTCGCCGAGGTCACGACCGCCGTGCCTCTCACCGACGACCTGCGCTCTAAGCTGACCGACAAACTGAGTGCCGCGTTGGGTCGCGCCGTTTCGCTCCGCGAGAGCGTCGACGAGTCGCTGCTCGGTGGCATCGTCATCCGTGTGGCCGGGCGTGTTCTCGATGGCAGCGTCACCTCGCAGCTTCGTGACCTTCGCCAGGCTCTTCTGACCGCACGCCAGGGAGGTGAGGCATAAGTGGCTGAGATCACCGCAAGCAAGATCGACGCGGTCCTCAAAGCGCAGCTCGAGGAATTCAAGTCCTCCGTTGACGTGAGAGAGGTCGGCACCGTCACCGCACTGGGCGACGGTATCGCCCATGTGGACGGCTTGAAGGGCGCGATGGCAGGCGAGCTCCTGGAGTTCGTTGCCGAGTCCGGCGAGATCGTCATGGGTATGGCGCTTAACCTCGACCGCGACGCAGTCGGTGCCGTCCTTCTGGGCGAGACCTCGCTCATCAAGGAGAACGACACCGTTCGCACGACCGGTCGTATCGTTGAAGTCCCGTCCGGCCGTGGGTTCCTCGGCCGTATCGTCAACCCGCTTGGCGAGCCGATCGACGGCCGCGGCCCGATCGAGGCCGAGGGCGTTCGTCCGGTCGAGTTCCGTGCGCCGGGCGTCATCGAGCGCCAGCACGTGCACGAGCCGATGCAGACCGGCATCATGGCCATCGACGCCATGATCCCGATCGGCCGAGGCCAGCGCGAGCTGATCATCGGCGACCGCCAGACGGGTAAGACCGCCGTGGCCGTCGACGCGATCATCAACCAGAAGGGCAAGGACGTCGTCTGCATCTACGTGGCGATCGGCCAGAAGGCCTCCACGGTTGCGGGCGTCGTTCAGACCCTCGAGGAGCACGGCGCCATGGGCTACACGATCGTCGTGGCAGCCAGCGCGTCTGATCCCGCTCCGCTGCAGTACATGGCCCCGCTCTCTGGCTGTGCCATGGGCGAGTACTTCATGTACAACGGCGAGGATGGCAAGCCGGCCAGCAAGACCAATCCGGGACGCGCCGTCCTGTGCGTGTACGACGACCTCTCCAAGCAGGCCGTTGCGTACCGCCAGATGTCGCTCACGCTCCGTCGCCCGCCGGGCCGCGAAGCATACCCTGGTGACGTCTTCTACCTGCACAGCCGCCTTCTTGAGCGTGCGTGCAAGGTGAACGAGGAGATGGGCGCAGGTTCGCTCACGGCGCTGCCGGTCATCGAGACCCAGGCCAACGACGTCTCGGCGTACATCCCGACCAACGTCATCTCCATCACCGACGGCCAGATCTTCCTTCAGACGGACCTCTTCTTCCAGGGCGTCCGCCCGGCCATCAACGTCGGCATCTCGGTCTCACGAGTCGGCGGTGACGCGCAGATCAAGGCCATGAAGCAGGTAGCAGGTTCGCTTCGTCTCGACCTCGCGCAGTACCGCGAGCTTCAGGCGTTCGCGCAGTTCGGCTCCGACCTCGACAAATCCACGCAGGACACGCTCTCTCGTGGTGCACGTCTCGTGGAGCTCCTCAAGCAGGGTCGCTACGTGCCGTTCGCAGTCGAGGATCAGGTCATGTCGATCTTCGCCGGTACCAAGGGCTTCCTCGACGGCATCGACGTCGAAGACGTCCTGCGGTATCGCGCCGAGATGCTCGACTTCATGCACAGCGTGCATCCCGAGGTCGGCAACGTCATCGCGAGCGAGAAGAAGCTCACAGACGAGATCATCGCTTCCCTCAATGCGGCGCTTGGTGAGTTCGCCGAGCAGTTCTCTGCAGGCCGGGAGTAGGGATGGCGAACCTCCGCGACATCAAACAGCGCATCACCTCGGTATCCAATACGAGGCAGATCACGCGCACCATGGAGATGGTCGCGACGGCCAAGATCAAGAAGGCGCAGGAGCGGATCGAGTCCGCCCGCCCCTACGCCCTCGCGATGGTCGAAGTGCTCGGTAACGTCGCGCGGTTCGTGCAGGGAGCGTCTCACCCGCTGTTGGAAGAGCACGACGAGCGCAAGCGCGTCGTGGTCGTGACCGTCACGTCCGATCGTGGGATGTGCGGCGCGTTCAACAGCAACATCCTTCGCCTCACCGAGGAGATCATCTCCCGGGAGAGCGGGGCAGGTGTGCAGACCGATGTCATCGCCGTCGGCAAGAAGGCGCTGTCATACCTGCGCTATCGCGGCATCGAACCCATCGGTGCGTATCGCGACATCTCCGACAAGCCGACGTTCGCGGACGCCCGCAGCATCGCGGGTCAGATCATCCCCGGGTACTCCGAGGGCTCGATCGACGCCGCCTACGTCGTATTCAACCGCTTCAAGAACGTGGCCGAGCAGAAGGCCGAGGTCTACCAGCTTCTGCCGATCGAAAGCCGTGTCATGGAGGCTGCCGAAGATGATCTCCGCATCACGCCGGAGTACGTCTTCGAGCCTACCGCCGAGGCGGTTCTCGAGCGTCTGCTTCCCACGTACGTCGAGACGCTGATCTTCCGCGGACTCATGGAATCCGCCGCATCCGAGCAGGGTGCGCGCCGCACCGCCATGAAGTCGGCGACTGACAACGCGGGCGAGATGATCACCACGCTTACCCGCAGCTACAACCGCGCACGCCAGGCCGCAATCACCAACGAGATCGCCGAGATCGTCGGCGGCGCAGCTGCGCTGGAGGAATCGTGATGGCACAAACCAAAGAGAAGGACACGCCTATGAACGCCGGACGCATCGTTCGCGTCATCGGCCCGGTCATCGACGTCGAGTTCGCGCCGGATTCGATCCCCGCGATCTACAACGCCCTGACCGTAGACGCCGAGACCCCCATCGGCCGCATTCACCTCGTCACCGAGGTGCAGGCGCACCTCGATGGGAACGTCGTGCGAGCGGTCGCGATGTCGTCCACCGACGGCATCACGCGTGGCATGGAAGTCATCGACACGGGTGCTCCCATGATGATGCCGGTGGGTCCTTCGACCCTGGGCCGCATCTGGAACGTCGTCGGCGAGCCGGTCGACGGCCAGCCGATGCCCGAGGTCGAAGCGTACTACCCGATTCACCGCGAGGCTCCCAAGTTCGATGAACTCGAGTCCAAGACGGAGATCTTCGAGACCGGCATCAAGGTCGTCGACCTGCTTGAGCCCTACATCAAGGGTGGCAAGACGGGTCTGTTCGGCGGCGCCGGAGTCGGCAAGACCGTCATCATCATGGAGCTCATCAACAACCTCGCTCAGGCGCACGGCGGTACGTCGGTCTTCACCGGCGTCGGCGAGCGCACCCGTGAGGGCACCGACCTCTACCAGGAGATGTCCGAGTCGGGCGTCATCAAGAAGACGGCGCTCATCTACGGCCAGATGAACGAGCCTCCCGGAGCGCGTCTCCGTGTCGGCCTCGCCGGCCTCACCGCCGCGGAGTACTTCCGCGACCAGGGGCAGGACGTGCTGCTGTTCATCGACAACATCTTCCGCTTCACCCAGGCGGGCTCCGAGGTCTCCGCGCTGCTCGGCCGTATGCCGTCCGCCGTCGGTTACCAGCCCACGCTGGCCACCGAGATGGGCGAGCTGCAGGAGCGCATCACCTCCACGCTCACCGGCTCGATCACGTCGGTCCAGGCCATCTACGTGCCCGCCGACGACCTCACCGACCCGGCGCCGGCAACGGCGTTCACCCACCTCGACGCCACCACCGTTCTTTCGCGTGGTATCGCCGAGAAGGGCATCTACCCGGCCGTCGACCCGCTCGCGAGCACCTCGCGCGCGCTCGATCCGGCTGTCGTCGGCGAGGAGCACTACCGCGTGGCGCGTGCCGTCCAGGGTGTCCTCCAGCGCTACAAGGACCTCCAGGACATCATCGCCATCCTCGGCATGGACGAACTCTCCGAGGAAGACAAGCTGGCCGTCTCCCGCGCCCGCAAGATCGAGCAGTTCCTGTCGCAGCCGTTCTTCGTGGCCGAGCAGTTCACGGGCATGTCCGGCAAGTACGTCAAGCTCGAGGACACGATCCGTGGCTTCGACATGATCGTGAACGGCGAATGCGACGCCCTGCCCGAGCAGGCGTTCCGCTACGTAGGCAGCATCGAAGAGGCATTCGAAGCAGCCGAGCGTATGAAGGCAACGGCGTAGGAGGCCTGTCCACATGGCACGCACCCTACTGTGTGAGATCGTGACGCCGGAGCGCATCGTCTACACCAACGAGGTGGAGATGGTGATCGCTCCGACGGTCGAGGGCGAGGTCGGCATCCTGCCGCTCCACGTCCCGCTCGTCACCGTGCTCAAGGCGGGCGAGCTCCGCGTGCGCTACAACGACGGCAAAGACGTCGAGTGGTTCGCCGTCTCCGGCGGCTACATGCAGGTGCACGAAGACAAGGTCATCATCCTTGCCGAGAACGCAGCGGTCGCGTCGCAGATCGACGTCGAGCGGGCGCGGCAGGCACGTGACCTGTACGCGCAGCGTATGGCCGAGCTCAAGGAGCAGTCCGCAGCTCAGGCCGAGTGCGATGCGTGTGAGATCGACCTCAGGTGGTTCGAGGCCCAGGTCAAGGTCGCCGAGACCCGCTCGTAAGCGTCACCGCGCGATCACGACACGGGGCGGTCCGAAAGGGCCGCCCCGTTCGCGTTTCCTGGTCACGTTCAGGTGACGGTGCGCCGCTCTCGTTGCCGCTCGGTGCCACCTCGGCTACGCTATCTGCGACCCGAAACCACTCGTAAGGGGAACTCCTACTTCATGCAGTCGATTCGTGTGACAGGCGGCAAGCCGCTCTCCGGTTCGGTGACGGTGGTTGGCGCCAAGAATTCGGGACTCAAGCTCATGGCCGCGGCGCTCCTTGCGCCGGGCGTCACGACCATCCGCAACATGCCCGATATCGCCGACGTGGACATCATGTCCGAGGTCATCGGTGGTCTCGGCGCTGTCGTCCGCCGAGAAGATCACGCGCTCATCATCGATGCCACGCACATCGGTTCGTACGAGGCTCCTTATGAGATGGTCTCGAAGATGCGGGCGTCGATCATCGTGCTCGGCCCGCTGCTCGGCAGGCTGGGCCGGGCTCGCGTTGCGATGCCGGGTGGCTGCAATATCGGATCGCGCAAGATCGACCTGCACCTGCGCGGACTCGCGCAGCTTGGAGTAGAGATCACGAGCGGTCATGGCTACATCGAGGCATCCGCGCCGTATGGCATGCACGGCGCGACAATCGTGCTCGACTTCCCAAGCGTAGGCGCTACCGAGAACCTACTCATGGCCGGTGCAGCCGCCCAGGGTACGACCATCATCGAGAACGCCGCCCGCGAACCGGAGATCCAGGACCTCATCCAGTTCCTCATCGGGATGGGTGCTCGCATCGAAGGCGCCGGCACGTCCACCGTCATCGTTGAGGGCGTGAGCTCATTCACGCCCGTGGATCACGCCGTCGTCGGTGATCGCATCGAAGCCGGGACCTTCCTTGCGGCCGCTGCGCTGTGCGGCGGTCCGGTGACGGTCCACGGCGTCGAGCCAGAACACCTGGAGCTCGTGCTCGCGAAGATCGCCGCCGCAGGTGCCGAGGTCACCACGGGTCCGAACTCCGTGACGGTTCGCCGCACCGGACCGTTGCGTCCGGTGGATGTGGCGACGCTTCCGTACCCGGGGTTCCCCACGGACATGCAACCGCAATTCATGGCGCTCATGGCTGTCGCCGACGGCACCAGTGTTATCACCGAGAACGTCTTCGAGAGTCGCTTCATGTTCGCCGATGAGCTCGGCCGCATGGGCGCGGACGTCACCATCGAGGGCCACCGTGCACTCATCCGCGGCGTCGCCGGCCTCTCGGGTGCGCCCGTGAAGAGCCCCGACCTGCGCGGCGGCGCGGCGCTCGTGCTTGCCGGGCTTGTCGCCGACGGGACCACGACCGTTGGCGACATTCACCACATCTTGCGCGGCTACGAGGCGTTCGTGGACAAACTCGCGGCGCTTGGCGCCGATATCTCGCTCATCGACGAAGACGACGAATAGGGGAGTCTCGCCATGCTGAATTCCGAGGAGATCAAAGCGATCATCCCGCACCGTGACCCGTTCCTGCTCGTCGACCGGGTGGACGAGCTCGTCTCGGGCGAAAGCGCCGTCGGCTACCTGGACGTGCGCGAGGACGCCTTCTGGGTCCCCGGACACTTCCCCGACTACGCGGTGATGCCCGGCGTGCTCATCGTCGAAGCGCTGGCGCAGGTCGGCGCTGTCGCGCTTCTGTCGCTACCTGCGAATCAGGGCAAGATCGCACTTTTCGCCGGCATCGACAAGGTGCGCTTCAAGCGCCAGGTGCGTCCCGGCGACACGCTGCGCCTCGAGTGCGCCATCACCAAGACGCGCGGGCCGATCGGCTTTGGCACTGCACGCGCGACCGTTGACGGCGAGCTTGCCTGCGCGGGCGAGCTCATGTTCGCGATCCAGTAGGCGAGCGAGTGTCGGCTGCCACCATCGACGAACACGGCCGCGCACGTTTCGGCGGCGTGATCTTCGCCAAGCTGTTCCCCAACGACGACGAGCCGTTCCGCGGCATCTTCGTGGCCGAGCAGCTGCGGGCAACGTCGGATCGCGTCGACTGGTCGGTCATCGCTCCGGTGCCCTGGGTGCCGAAGTGGGTGGCGCGCGCGCTTCACAAACCTTACGCGAGCGGCGAGCGCATCATCGACGGTTCGCTCGTCATGTGGCCCCGCTATCCTGTGCTGCCGAAACGTTGGCTGTACGCGACGGTGGCGCCGCTCATCGCGCTCACTGCCCGCGGAGCGTTCAAGCGTGCATGCGCCCGCACGAACGCCTCCTTCGTGCACGTGCACGACTTGTATCCGAGCGGGGCAGCCGGCAGACGCCTGTGCGACGCCGCCAGTTTGCCGTACGTGCTCACCGTCCATGGCCTCGACCTCTACTCGAACCTGGAGAATCCTCGCTGGCGGCGGGAGATCCTCGCTGCCGGTCGCGGCGCCCGCGCGGTCATCTGCGTCGGCGAGCGCCTTGCGACTGACGTCACAGCCGAGCTTGGCCTGGATCCCTCGCTCGTGACGGTCATCCCGAACACCTACGACGTCCGCCGCTACACGCATGTCGAGCGCGCGCGTGGCCCGGTGCTGCGCATCTTGAGCGTCGGTCGCCTGTCGCATGAGAAGGGCCATGACGTGCTCCTGCGAGCATTCGCGCAGGTGCGCGTCGCAGGCGTCGAGGCGACGCTCACGATGGTGGGCGACGGCCCCGAGCGAACCGCGCTGGAGGCGCTTGCGAGCGACCTCGGCATCGCTGACGCCGTGGAGTTCAAGGGCATCCTACTCGACGAACCCCTCGCCGCCGAGATGCGCGGGGCCGACCTCTTCGTGCTTCCCTCGCGATCCGAGGGCTTCGGTGTGGTGCTCATCGAGGCGCTGGCGACCGGGCTTCCCGTTGTCGCGACGCGCTCCGGCGGCCCCGACGGCATCGTGGCCGATGGTGACGGTGTGCTTGTGGCAGCTGACGACGTAGACGCGTTCGTCGCCGGGCTTCACGACGCCATTGCGCGGCTCGACAGCTTCGACAGCACGGACATTGCGGCTCGTGCGGCGGCGCGGTACTCGCCGAGCGCCGTAGGCGGCATGCTCGTCTCAGTGTACGAGGCTGTTCTTGCCGGTGCTCCCATACCGAATTCGATCGGAGCGCGCCGATGAGCCCGCGACATCTCGTCGTCATGATCGTGAGCGCGTCTGGTACTGCGGACCCGCGCGTCGCCAAGGAAGCCGAGGCGCTCGTCGGCGGCGGCTACGAGGTCGTCGTCCTGGCGTGGGACCGCGAGAAGCGAGATCCGGCGGTCATAGAGCGCAACGGCTGGCGAATCGAGAGCATGGGGCCCGAGGCGCGCCACGGCGCCGGGCTCCGCAACATCGCCGGCTATCGCGAGTTCTGGCGTGTTGCGCGCGAGCGCGCAGCCCAGCTGCGACCAGACGTGCTGCACTGCGCCAACCTCGACACGGTGCCCGCCGCGTTGCCGCTCGTTACCCGTTCGGCGAGTGCCCCGAAGCTCGTGCTCGACTTCTGGGAGATGTACCGCCACAGCCGGGCGCTGCCGCAGCGCGGCATCAAGGGCGTGGTCGCCCGTGCCGCCGCACGGTATCTCGAGCGTCGCTGTATCCCGCGCGCCGACGTCGTCATCACCGTTGGCGAGGGCCAGGTGGGCTACTACGAGGCGCTTGGCGCGAAGAACATCGTGCTCGTCGAGAATGCGCCCGAACTCGAACGGTACACGCCGGTCGAGCGCAACGAACCAGAGTTCGTGGTGAGCTTCATCGGCCAGAAGCGCTGGGTTCCCGCGCTCGTCAACCTCATGGAGGCCATTCAGCCGCATCCGGAGCTTCGCGCGCTGCTCATCGGTGGCGGTACAGCCGAGGAAGAGATCGCGCGTATCGCAGCGACGATGGAGCGCGTCGAGACGCGCGGACGGTTCGAGCCCGCGCAAGGTCCCGCGCTCTACCACGAGTGCGATGCCGTCTTCGCATGCTACGATTCGTCGCTCGAGAACTGGCGGACCGCCTATCCCGTAAAGGCGATGGAAGCGATGGCGTGCGCGTTGCCGCTCATCTGCACGCGGGGGACGTTCAGCGGCGAGTACGTTGAACGGCATGGCCTGGGCTACGCGGTGGACGATCACGACCCGAAGGACATCGCACGGGCGCTCGTCGCGCTCGCCGCAGATCGCGAGGCCGCACGCGCGATGGGCCGTCGCGGGCGGGCGATAGTGGAGGCCGGACTCAACTGGTCCGGAGCGTCGGCGCGGTTGCTGACAGCGTACGATGCGCTGTTCCGGCCCGAAGGCATTCCGGTACAATAAGAAGATTCGCGACCAGGCAGGATTGCCTCGGCGTGACGCAACATGTCGACTCTGGGAGAGAAGAGCAGATGGGACTCAAAGAACGGATCGAGAGCGGGGAAGCCGTCTTCGGCGTGGTCGGTCTCGGATATGTCGGACTGCCGCTTGCAGTAGAGATGGCGAAGTCCGGTCACAAGGTCATCGGGCTCGAAGTCTCGGAAGGCAAGACCACCGAGGTCAACGCGGGCAGAAGCTACATCCCCGACGTGCCCACCGATGAGCTCGCGGAGCTCGTCTCGGCCGGTCTCATCGAGGCCACAACCGACTTCTCTCGCGTGGCCGAGACCGACGCGGTCGTCATCTGCGTCCCGACGCCGCTCAACAAGATGAAGGAGCCGGACACCTCGTTCATGGAGTCCGCTGCAGCCGCCGTTGCGCCATACCTGCATCCCGATATGCTCGTCACGCTCGAGTCGACCACGTATCCCGGAACCACCGAGGAGATCGTGCAGCCGATCCTCGAGGCGAACGGCCTCAAGGTCGGGACGAACCTGTACCTCGCGTTCTCACCGGAGCGCGTCGACCCCGGTAACCCGGTCTTCCAGACCCGCAACACCCCGAAAGTCGTCGGTGGCGTCACGCACGACTGCACCGAGATCGCAGTTGCTATGTACGCGCGCTTCATCGACACCGTGGTGCCGGTCTCCTCGACCCGCGCCGCCGAGATGACGAAGCTCCTCGAGAACATCTTCCGTTGCGTGAACATCGCGCTCATGAACGAGTTGCTCCAAGTGTGCGAGCGCATGGGCATCAACATCTGGGAAGTCGTCGACGCTGCCAAGACCAAGCCGTTCGGCTTCATGCCGTTCTATCCCGGTCCGGGCCTCGGCGGTCACTGTATCCCGATCGACCCGTTCTACCTCTCGTGGAAGGCGCGTGAGTTCGACCTGCACACCGAGTTCATCGAGCTCGCCGGCAAGGTCAACGAGAACATGCCGTACTACGTCGTCACGCGTCTCATGGAGGCGCTCAACACGCAGCGCAAGTCGCTCGCGGGATCGAAGATCCTGCTCCTCGGTGTCGCGTACAAGAACGACATCGACGACATGCGCGAGTCTCCCGCCATCAAGATCGCCGAGCTCCTCGCCGAGAAGGAAGCGCAGCTCGTCTACCACGACCCGTACGTGCCGAAGTTCAGCTTCGACGGGCAGACGCTTGAAAGCGTCGCGCTCACAGAAGCCGAGCTTGCCTCGGCAGATGCGGTGCTCGTCGTGACCGATCACCGCAACGTCGACTACCACCTGGTCGTTCGAGCATCGCGGCTGATCGTCGATACGCGCAACGCGCTCAAGGCATTCGACGACAACAAGGTGGTGCGCCTGTGACCGGCAAGCCCGTTCGCGTCGGAGCCGTCGGCTTCGGCTACTGGGGTCCCAACCTCGTCCGCAACGTCGACAAGGCGGGGGATGCGCAGCTCGTCGCCGCGTGCGATCTGTCCGAGGCGAATCTCGCGAAGCTCAAGGGCCTGTACCCGCACGTCGAGACGACCACCGACCTCGACGCCTTCCTTGCCGACTACGACCTCGACGCCGTTGTGGTAGCCACAAGCGCGCCCAGCCACTTCGCGATCGCGAGCAAGGTCATAGCGGCGGGCAAGCACTGCTTCGTCGAGAAGCCGCTCACGCTCAAGAGCGAGGATTCTGCAGCGCTCGTGCGCGCAGCAGACGCCGCCGGCGTGGTGCTCATGGTGGGACACCTCATGGAGTACCACTCGGCGATCAACTGGATCAAGGACTACGTCGCATCGGGTGAGCTCGGTGACGTGCTCTACCTGTACATGCAGCGACTCAACCTCGGCAAGGTCCGCACCGAGGAGAACGCCTTCTGGTCGCTCGCGCCGCACGATGTGTCGATCGCCCTCTACGTCCTCGGCGAGACGCCGGATTACGTGAGCGCGAACGGTGCCGCGTACGTGACGCCGGGAGTGCACGATACGGTCTTCGCGAACCTGCACTTCCCGAGTGGCAAGATGGCGAACATCCATGTGAGCTGGCTCGACCCGCATAAGGTCCGCAAGCTCACGATCGTCGGCACGAAGAAGATGCTCGTGTTCGACGACATGGAAGCCACCGAGAAGCTGTGGATCTACGACCGCGGTGTTGGTGCCCCCGAGAACGCCATGGCGTACGGCGAGGACCTCACGCTCCGCTTCGGCGACATCACCGTTCCGTGGGTTCCGCTCAAGGAGCCACTCGCACTCGAGGTGCAGCACTTCCTCGACTGCTGTGCCACCGGCGCGACGCCTCGCAGCGATGGCCGAGACGGGCTGAACGTCGTCCGCGTTCTCGAGGCTGTTGACGTTTCCATGGCCGCAGGCGGATCACCCGCGGCGATCGCACAGGAGGTCTGAGATGAGTGCATACGTACACCCTTCGGCGAAGGTAGGCGCGAACTTCGCGCCGGCGCCGTTCTGCATCATCGATGAGGATGTCGTCATCGGCGACAACGTCACCGTCGGCTCGTTCGTGCGCATCTGCGCGGGCGCGGTTCTCGGTGATGACGTGACCGTTGCCGACGGCGCCATCGTCGGCAAGCGTCCGAAGCTCGCCAAGGGCTCGACAGCCAAGGGCGGCGTGCTTCCCGGCGTGGTGCTCGGTCGCGGCTGCGCCGTGGGGAGCAACGCCGTCGTTATGGCTGGTTCGACGTTCGGCGTGGAGTGCATCATCGCCGACGGCGCCGGCGTTCGCGAGCGCTGCACCATCGGCGACAACGTCGTTGTCGGCCGCAACGTGACCGTGGAGAATGACACGTCGATCGGCAGCCGCACACGCATCCAGTCCGGCGCGTACGTCACGGCATACGTGACCATCGAAGAGGATGTCTTCATCGCGCCGATGGTCGTGACCACCAACGACAACTACATGGGCCGCACCGAGAAGCGCCTCACCGAGATGCGCGGGTGCACGATCCGTCGAGGCGCGCGCGTGGGTGGCGGAGCGCACATTCTTCCCGGGATCGAGATCGGCGAGGACGCGTTTGTCGCAACCGCCGCTGTTGTCACCCGCAACGTCCCGGCGCGCACGCTCGTCATGGGCACGCCTGCGAAGCCCGTGAAGGACGTCCCGGAAGAAGAACTGCTGGAGAACCAGTAACGGCAACGTGACGGCAGTCCCATCACGTGGGACTGGGCCGCCGCTGAATGCGAAGATGTGTCGAATCAACGACGAGACGATGAGGAGCTGGACTCCATGGGCGTACCCCTTCTTGACCTGAAGGCCCAGTACCGTGATCTGCAGGACGAGCTCGACGCGGCCATTAACGACGTCATGGCCAACGCCGCGTTCATCGGCGGGCCGAAGGTGGCCGCGCTTGAGCAGGCGATCGCCGACTACTGTGGCACGAAGTACGCGGTCGCATGCGGCAACGGCACGGATGCCCTGTTCCTGATCCTTGCGGCAATGGGCATCGGCAAGGGCGACGAGGTCATCACGACACCGTTCACGTTCTTCGCAACGGTTGAGGCGATCGTCCACCTTGGCGCCAAGCCCGTCTTCGTCGACATCGAGCCCGGTACGTACAACATGGATGTCACCGCCCTTGAGGCCGCGATCACCGATCGCACCAAGGCGATCATGCCGGTCCACATCTTCGGTCAGTGCGTGGACATGGACGTCGTCAACGAGATCGCCGGCCGTCACGGCCTCAAGGTCATCGAAGACGCCTGCCAGGCAATCGGCGCCACCTACAAGGGTCGCATGGCGGGTTCGCTTGCCGATGCCGCCGCCTTCTCGTTCTTCCCGAGCAAGAACCTCGGCTGCGCCGGTGATGGCGGCATCGTCACCACCGACGACAAGGAGATCGCGGACGCGTGCCGCAAGCTTGCGAACCACGGCTCCAGCCGCAAGTACTACCACGACGCGTTTGGCGTGAACTCGCGTCTCGACTCGCTCCAGGCTGCGATCCTCCTTGTGAAGCTGCCGCATCTGGACACGTGGAACGCACAGCGCCGCGCGGCCGCCGAGGTCTATGGCGAGCTCCTGGCCGGCGTGGACGGCATCGAACTCCCCGTCGTTCGCGACTATGGCGTCCCGGTCTACCACCTCTACATCGTCAAGTCCGAGCGTGCCGAGAAGGTCATGGCCGCGCTGCAAGAGGCTGGTATCGGTACCGCTCTGTACTATCCGCTCGCACTGCACGAGCAGGAGTGTTTCGAATCCGTCGACGGCTTCGTGAAGCCGTCGCTGCCGGAAGTCGAGTCGTGTGACGCGCGCACGTTCGCGTTGCCGTGCTTCCCCGGCATCACGCGCTCGCAGCAGGATGAGATCGTCCGGGTCGTCAAGGATGCGCTCGCCTGATCGAGCAGTGTCAACGAGGAAGTGATATGGGAAAGCACTACGCACCGCGCTCCCGCTCTCGTTCGCGGGTAGCTCCACGGGGCCGCACGTCGAGCGTGGGTCGAATCGTCGAACCGTCGCCTCGTCTGCGGGCACATAAGCAGAACCGCAACCGCGCGATCAAGCGCGCGGTGCTCGTCGCCGTCATCGCGGTGGCGCTCCTCGTGGTCGGTGTGGCAGCGTATGCCTTCTTCACCGTTCGAAGCATCGACAAGACGATCAAGGCGGGCGTGGGCTCAAACAGCCAGACCGTCGCCGCTCTCACGAAGCCGGTACCGAAGCAGCCCTTCACGATCCTCCTCATGGGAAGCGACGCGCGGCCCAAGGAAGAGGCCGCGCGAGCGGATACGATTATCGTCGCCAGGGTCGACCCGCAGACCAAGCAGGTCGCGATGCTCTCGATTCCCAGAGACACGCGGGTCGAGATCCCCGGTCATGGAATCAGCAAGATCAACGCGGCTAACTTCTATGGTGGCGCAGAGGGCGGTCCCGCACTCATGATCAAGACCGTCGAGGGGTTCCTCGGCATCAAGATCAATCACTACATGGAAGTGAACTTCGTCGGCTTCCAGAAGGCTGTTGACGCGCTTGGTGGCGTTTGGATCGACGTCGACACCACGATCGACGACCCCAAGGCCGCCAGTCACAGCCCGCATCTGCGGGCCCAGCATATCGACAAGGGGTATCAGCTGCTCACTGGCGAGTACGCGCTCACGTACGTGCGCAGCCGGGCGTTCCCGGATGCCGACTTCACCCGCATGAAGCACCAGCAGACATTCTTCAAGGCCCTTGCCGAGCAGTCCTCGCGCATCGAGAACCTGCCTAAGCTGCCCGCAATCGCACGTGAAGTCGCCAACTACACCGCGACTGATATGAGCGTCGGCGAGATGATCGACATCATCATGGCGATCAAGGGCATCAAGGCCACCGACCTGCAGACTGCCACGATCACCGGAACATGGAAGTCGCCGTACGTCTGGACGGACGAGGAGGAGAAGGCGCGTCTTGTCGCCGCCTTCACCGCCGGACGAGCCTTCGACGCCACGTCCACCGCCGATGTGCCGCTCGTGCCTTCGACCATCTCGATCACCGTGCGCAACGGTGCAGGCGAGGAGGGCGTGGCATCGTCTGCGTCGTCTATCCTCAGGGCCGCCGGGTTCACGATCGGCGAGGTGGGCAACGCGAACCAGTTCGTTTACGACAAGACGCTCGTCGTCTATAAAGACGACGCGAACAAGGCCGCAGCGGATCTGGTGGCTTCGAAGTTGCCTACAGGCAATGTCGTCGCGAGCCGCGGGATGTACGAATTCACATCAGACGTGCTCGTCGTCGTGGGCAAGGACTGGAAGGCCGCTGTCGCCGGGACTAGTTCGACGCAGTAGTTAGCGCGCCGCAGCCTGCTCGAGGATATCCAGCAGGCGCTGAGCTTGCAGCGTGCGATCGAAGCGCTCCTGAGCGAGCTGACGGGCGTTGCGCCCCATCTGAGCGAGTCGCTCAGGGTCGCTGGCGAAGCGTTCGATCACATCTGCCAGCGCCACACCGTCCTCCGCGGGCACGTATGCGCCGCACGAGGACTCCTCCACGAGTTCCTTCGTCCAGCCCGGCGAGTTCACGATCATCGGTCGTCCGGATGCCAATCCGTCGAAGAACTTGTTCGGCGAGTTCGTGGCGAGGATGGGAACGTCCGCGAAGAGCGTCATGAGCACATCGGCCGAGCGCGTGAGCACCGGCACGTCCTTCTTCGGCAACGAGCCGACGAACCGCACGTTCGTGAGACCATCGACTGCGTCTTGCAGCGCCGGAAGCGACTTGCCGTCTCCGGCGATCACGAACACGATGTCGCTGCGGCCACGCTCCGCGAGTGTGCGAGCCGCCTCGGGCACGATCGCCTCGACGGCGTTCGAAGGACCTATCGCGCCAGCATATCCGACGATGAACGCGTCTGGTCCGATCCCAAGGCCGCCGAGGAACGCTTCATCCTTGGCGCCCGGATGGAAGAGATCCAAGTCCGAGCAGTTCGGCACGAGATGAACGTTGGCGGGGGAGACTCCCTCGGCGACGACACCGGCGGCCATACCCGGGGACAGGGCGATCACGTCGGTGGACTGGCGGTACAAGAACCGCTCCAGCGATTTCGCGATGCGCGCGAGCATGCCCGTCCGCTTCAGC
Source organism: Actinobacteria bacterium HGW-Actinobacteria-1 (assembly GCA_002841355.1). Taxonomy (GTDB): domain Bacteria; phylum Actinomycetota; class Coriobacteriia; order Anaerosomatales; family Anaerosomataceae; genus UBA2286. The sequence continues at coordinate 37,627 of PHFB01000007.1, forward strand.
GCACCCATCTGGATCGCTGCCTCGGGCCACAGGTCGCGCACTTCGAAGACGAATGGGGTGCGTCGGATTGTCGCCGCGACCCAGCCGGGGATTCCTACCGTCAGCGGGGTGGACGTAGCGAACACCACATCGTGCTTGCCGGCGGTCGATGCCAGCCATGTCGCGCCGAGCGTGAACATGATGAACGACCACATGCGACGGCCATACCCCATGTAGTTGGAGTAGTGGACGCGTACGGAACGCACACGGATACCGTCGATCTCGCCCTCCGAGAAGAGCTTCCGGTCGTATTCCTCCGGGAGACGCGATGAGCTCGTGATAATCGTGACTTCGTGGCCGTCCGCGACCCATCGGCGGGCGAACTCGTACGAGCGAATGAGCCCGAGCGATGACTCGCGGGTGGCGAAGAACTGGTGGACGTACAGGATTCGCACGAGACCTCCGTCAGGCGTTCTCGGCAGCACGGTGCTCGCCGCCGCGGCCGACGGCCATATACGTGAGTCCCGCCGAGCGGACCGCTGCGGCATCGAGACAGTTGCGACCGTCGTAGATGATGCCTGGCCCGGTCATGACCTCGCGTACCCGCGCCCAATCGAGTTCCGTGAATTCGTGCCATTCGGTGACGACGACCGCCGCCGAGGCACCCTCGAGCGCTCGCCAGACGTCGGCAACGCGGGTGGCCCCCGAAACCGTGAGCTCGGCCGCGACCGGGTCGTAGATGCGAATCGTAGCGCCCTGCTCGGCAAGGAGCGGCACGATGTCGAGCGCCGGAGACTCGCGAACGTCGTCCGTGTCGGGCTTGAAAGCCAGGCCGAGGATCGCGATCGAGCGCTCGTGCAGGTCGGGGAGAGCGCGCATCACATGCACGACCGGCAGCAGACGCTGGCGGTTGTTTACCTCGATGACCGACTTGAGCAGCGTGAACTGGTATCCGTTGAGCGTCGCGATGAAATCGAGCGCCCGGGTGTCCTTCGGGAAGCAGGAACCGCCGTAGCCGATACCGGCGTTCAGGAACTGCGAGCCGATGCGCTTGTCCATGCCGATGCCCCGCGACACCGCGTCGATGTCGGCGCCGATGCAGTCGCACAGGTTGGCGATCTCGTTGATGAAGGAGATCTTCGTCGAGAGGAAGGCGTTGCTCGCGTACTTGATCGTCTCGGCGCTTGCCACGTCCGTCTCGACGAGCGGAGCGTCGATGTCGGCATAGAGCTCGCGCATGAGAGCCAGGTCAGCCTCCTCAGCGGCGCCGAGGACGATGCGGTCGGTCTTGAACCAATCTTCGAGGGCCTTGCCCTCGCGGAGGAACTCGGGATTCGAGACGTAGCCGATGCGAACGGCCGCGTCATCGAGGTAGCGCTGCCGAATTGCGGCACCGGTGCCCATCGGCACGGTGGACTTCATGACGAGCGTGAAGGGGTGGTCGGCGGCCTCGGCAAGGGCAGCGACGACCGTGCGAACCGCAGAGAGGTCGGCGGCACCATTGGGGGCCATCGGCGTGCCTACCGCAACGACGGTGATGTCGCCGATAAGATCGCGCCAGCCGTTCTCGGGAGTGGCGAATGTGAGATTGCCGCTTGCCATACCGCCCGCAAGCAACTCTTCGATGCCGGGCTCGTAGATCGTGCTGGTGCCCGAGGTGAGCATATCGACCTTTGCGCGGTCGATGTCGACGCACGTGACCGAATGGCCCGAGTGTGCGAGGCAGACGCCGGTGACGAGACCAACATAGCCGGTGCCTACGACGGTGACACGAAGGGTCATGACCGCTACCTCCAGAAGTCGGGGCGCGCACAAGAAGCGCCGAGGCAAAGGGTACCATACGACGCCCCCGTTAACCGGTGCGGCAGACGTGCGTCACCCTCCGGTTGACTCGGTCGGATTGCGTGCCCTGAGCTGCTGCTGCTAAGGTCGCCCTATGCGAATCCTCCAGGTAGCTCCAGTGCCCCGCGATGTCGGCGGCATCAACACAGGCGGCATCCCCACCCACGTCTGGGGACTCGCGACGCATCTTGCTGCACGCGGTCACGAGGTGGCTGTCGCCGCGGACAATCGACCCGCGAGCGTGGGCAGCGCCGTAGTCGAGGGCGTGCGGTTGTTCGGCATCCACGAGTACGCGCCCGGCGCTGGTGTGGCCCGGCTCGCCTCGCCGAGGATCGCCGGTGCGTTCCTGCGTGCGCGCGCTCTCCTCGGCCCGGGCTGGTCAGCTGGCTGGATCGCGCGGGCGCTGCTCGGCTATGAGGCGGCTATCCGGGAGTTCCGGCCCGACGTCATCCACGTGCATGCGCTCGAGGGCAGATTCTCGCTGCTGCACGAGTTTGCGGGCGACATCCCCGTTGTTGCGACCGCGCATTCGACACACTATTTCGAGCACGCTGCGCCAGAGCACGCGGCCCCGCGGCGTGCGCTTGTGGAGCGCAACCTCGCGCGGGCGGGCGACGTCGTGTTCGTGAGCGATTACCTGAAGCGACGCTACGAGGAGCTCTTTCCAGCGCTGATGGAGCGCGTGCGCGCCTCCGTCGTCCTGAACCCGATCGACGCTTCGCTGTACAGTCCCATGGATCGCACCGAGGCTCGCGCGCAGATCGCCGCGGGTGCGGATCGCGAAGTGCTGCTCTTCGCGGGGAACCTCATCCCGCGCAAGGCCCCGCTTGCGTTCGTCGAGGCTGTCGCGGCGCTTCGCGACGCGGGCAGACCGGTGCTCGGCATCATGGTGGGCGAGGGGACCGAGGAGACCGCAGTCCGCAACGCGATCGCCTCGAACGGCCTGCAGGGCGCCGTGCGGTTGGACGGTTTCCGTTCCCAGGCCGAGATGGCGGCATACTACAGCGCCGCAGACGTCTTCGTCTTCCCGAGCCTCATGGAGAGCTTCGGCCTGGTCGCGCTTGAGGCGATGCTGTGCGGGTGCCCGGTCGTCGGCACCCCCGAGGTGCTGCCCGAGGTCGTCCCGGACGGCTCCGGCATCTGCGTGCCTTCGTTCGAGCTCGGCGATCTCGTGACCGCGCTTACCGAGGCTCTCGATCGCACGTGGGACCGCGGCGCGATTCGCGAGCGCGTGCTCGGCTCGGACTGGGCGACGCGGATCGCCGACTACGAGTCGCTCTACCACTCGCTGACTAAGGGCGGCGCGGACGAAGCTTAGCGACTGCTTTCGCGGTGAGGTCCTTGAAGAAGTCCCGCTCGGCAGGCTCGAGCTCGCGGAAGAGGACAAGTGCGAGCGCGTAGAGCACGATGCCGCTTGCGACCTCGGCGATGAGCACCCAGACCGTGCCGGTCAGCCGATGGAATCCGAACCACACCAGGAATCCCATGAGCGCTGATGAGAACGTGATGCGCGCGAGGTTCTTCCACGGCAGCTGCCACGCCATGTACGGCTTGCTGCGATGCCACGTGAGGCCGAGCAGCACGAAGTAGGCAAGCACGGTGTTGAACGCGGCGGCGATGTAGCCGAACTTCGGCACGAAGTACAGGTTCGACGCCACGTTGATCGCGGCTGCCGCCACGGTGTTCGTCATGATGATCGTCGAGCGCTTGTGGAGCGCCACGCCGTTGGCGGCGATCTGCACGAGGCCGTAGCCCATCACGCCGACCATGACGATCGGCAGCACCGCGTACGCCTCACGGTACGACGGGCCCACGAAGACCTGGAAGAACTGGTACGTCACCGCGGACATCCCCGCGATGATCGGGAACGTCACCATCGCGTAGTAGCGGGTGAACTGCGTCTGGACCTGCTGCGCGAGCTCCTGGCCGTTCTTCTCGAACGTCATGACCATCACGGGACCCATGGTGATCATGAGCGGCATGATGATGAGGTTCATGATCTTGTCGCCCAGGGTGTACGCCGTCGAGTAGAGACCGACCTCGCTCGCGCCGCGAAGGGCGCCGATGACGTAGCGGTCGGCGAGCACGAGCGCCCACGACGACATCGCTGCGGGCACGAGCGGCAGCCCGTACGACGCGAACTGGCCCAGCACGTCCTTGCGAACATGCGCGGGCGACAGGCTTCCTTGCTTCGAGGTCATCCACAGCCCGAAGGGCGTGACGATGAGGTTGCCGAGCACCACGCCCGCGAGGATGCCCCACGCGCCGAGCCGTGGCCCTGCCACGAACCACACGGAGAACGCGGTGCCCACAAGCGTCTTGGCCACCGAGAGGATCGCATAGCCCGTCGACTTGTTGGCGGCGCGTAGGATCTGCAGCAGCGAGTCGCTCAGGTAGTTCACGGCGAGCGATGCGAGCCCGATCGGGATGAGATGCATGAGTCCCGGCGAGATGGACTTCCCGACAAGCATCACCACGGCGCCGCATACGAGCGCGGCGGTGACGAGCGCGCCGGTCACGGACCATATCGAGGTCGCGACGTAGTCGTCAGCCCGGCCTTCCTTCTCGTACGTCCAGTAGAAGCGCACGATCGAGCCGTTGACCCACTGCGTCACGATGACCGCGATGAGCGATATCGCCGAGGAGATGAGCGAGAAGTTGCCGTAATCCTCGCGCGCGATCAGGCGCGTGAAGAGCGGCACGGTGATGAGCGACGTGAGCGCAGGCACCAGCCGGACCGGGAAGTACTTGAAGGCGTCGGTGCCAGCGCGCTTGAGGATGTTCGTCAGCACGCGGTAGTCTCCTTGGCGGTCGGTGCGAGCGTCGCGTAGAGGTCGATAAGCTTGGCGCGCTCGTTCTCCCAGTTGTAGCGCAGCGCGGCGGCGCGTCCGTTCGCGCCATACTCGGCAGCGTTCTCGTACGCTGCCAGGACCGCCCGGGCGATGTCGGCGGGATCAGAGACCTCGCAGACCTCGCCGACGTTCTCGGCGCGCACGGTCTGGCCGATGAAGCGCATGTCGGACGCTGCGATCGCGGTGCCAGCCATCATCGAGTCGAAGAGCTTGTTCGGCGCCGTGAGCCGGTAGCTGAGCGAGAGCGGCTCGATGAGAACTGCCGAGACGTCAGCCGAGGCGAGACGGGGCACGATGTCGTTCGGCGGAATCGGGCCGACAATGCGCGCACGGTCTCCGAACGGCGCTGCGGCTTCGCGCATCATGCGCTCGTATTCGGGCTGCGGAATCGGGCCGACGAGCTCCACGACGAAGTTCTCGGGCAGGTAGGCGAGCGCCTGGATGAGCGGGATGGCGCCACGGCCGTGCTGGAAGACGGAGATGGCGGTGACACGCACGAGGCCGTCTTCGCCCCGCTTGGCCCAGTACGGCGCGAGCTCCTCGTCGGTGCGAAACACCGGGACGTTCAGGACCGTCACGGACGGACCCTTGTACTTGTAGCGCGCGAGGATCTGCTCGGCGTAGGCGGGGGAGGCGGTGATGAGCGCGTCCGATGCCCGGAGCATCGTGCCTTCGACTTTGATGAGCATGCGGCGCTTGGTGCGGATCTTGTCTTTCGCGTGCCCGCTCCAGAGCTCATGCGTGTCATAGACGACGCGCGCCCGCTTCTTGCCGAGGCGTGCTGCCGCCAGGCACGGGAAGAGCGAGTCGATGTCGTGCGCGTGGTAGATGTCCGCCGCCTCTTCGAGCAGCGGCTTCACGATGCTCCAGTACGGCACGCGGCTCGTCTTGGCGATGCGGCGAATCTTCACGCCGTTCACGGTCTCGCGCTCGGCGAGCCCGAGTCCGGGCTTCATGTCCGCAACGACGGTGATGTCGTAGCCGGCCTCGGCAAGCGCTTCGGCCTCCCGGCGGACCCGGAGGTCGCTCGTGAAGGTGTTGTCGAGGCGCATGCAGATGCGGGTGGCGCTCATCATCATCCGTTCTCCCGCAAGGCGGGTGAGGTGCGTGTTTCCCCAGTCACGCCATGATAGCCGAGGTGCTGCTAGCGGTGGAGCGACCGCGCAGGTACGCTAGCGCGTTTCGCTGACTCGGGCAAGCGTTCGTGCGATTCAGTTGACGGTCGGTTGTCGGGGGAGCGTGCGCGTCCGGTACCTGCGGCTATACTATGCACCTATGCAATCTTCAACTTCTTCCAGAATCCTGTTCATCGTGTACGAGTATCCGCCCTCCGCTGGGGGCGGCGGTCAGCGCATAACCAAGTTCACGCGCTATCTCACCGCAGCCGGATGGTCACTGCACGTGCTCACGGCTGAACTCGTGCCCGGCCGCCCCACCGACAACTCGCTCCTTGCCGAGGTGGCGGGTGTGCCTGTCACGAAGCTTCCGGCGCGCCACGTCGCCGCTGCGATCGCCCGCATGCTCAAGCCGCTCCGGTTTGCGCGCCCTATGGTCGCGGGCACGGTGGCCGCTGGTGCCTCGGCGGGTTCCGGCGTCTCGGGCGGGCAGCGACCGCTCAGCAGCCGCATCTCACGCTGGCTTGCGGTTCCCGACGACGCACTCTTCTGGTCGAAGCGCGTGCCAGCGGTCGCTAAGCGTCTGCACGCGGAGCATGGCTTCTCGGCCATCCTAGCGTCTGGGCCTCCGTATTCCACGCTCGTTGCGGCAGTCCGCGCCGGTCGCGAACTCGGACTGCCGGTCGTCGTCGATATGCGCGATCCCTGGGTGGGCAACCTGCACGCGAAGTGGCCGACCGCCTGGCACCAGCGCCGCTTCGCCGAGCTCGAGCGCGAGGTCATGACCGCGGCTGCGGGCGTCACCGCGGTTTCCGACGTCATCGCCGAGGAGTGCATCGAGATGGGCGCGTCCGGCGCCATCGTCATCCCCAACGGCTTCGATCCGACTGATATGCCGCGCTGGGCTCCTGTTGAGGACGCGCCGCTCAAGCTCGCGTTCCTCGGCCAGTTCAGCCCGCGTCTCTCCGACCCGAGCGACATCTTCGTCGCGCTCGCGCGTGCCCGCGAGATCGAACCGCGCCTGCAGCATGCGACGATCGATGTGCTCGGAGCCGAGTCGCCCTGGGCGATCGAGGCGGCCGAGCAGGCCGGGGTCGCCGATGCGGTCACGTTCCACGGCTTCAAGCCGTACGCCGAGGCACTCGCGGCCGTGAGTTCCGCCGACGCCGGGCTGCTCATCCTGCCGGACGGTCCCGGATCGGCCGGGGTGTACTCGGGCAAACTCTTCGACTATCTCGGCATGGGGATTCCCGTGCTCTTGTACGGCCCGGCCAAAGGCGCTGCGGGCAAGCTCGTTGCCGGGGCCAATGCAGGGCTCGTTGTGCCCTTCGGCGACGTCGATGCGATGGTTCGAACGCTCTGCGAGCTTGCGGTCGCGAAGGCCGAGCACCGCGCCGTGACCGCTCCGGATGCAGACGTGCTGGCGCCGTTCGACCGCACGAAGCAGGTTGCGACCCTCTCGGCAGAGATCGAGCGCGTGGTGCGAGGTGCAGATGCCCGCTGAGATCACACCATCGCAGCGCAGTATGTCCACCGCCTCCTGGCTAGCCGTAGCGGCGTTCGTCGGCATCCTCGGCGGCCTGGCAGCCGTCCGCGACCTGCAGATGCTGCTTGTAGCGGGAATCGCGGGCATCGCGTTCGCGGCAGTCGTCGTTCGGCGGTTCGAAGTCGGGCTGTTCGCGCTTTTGCTGACACTGCCGCTCGACATCTACGGGCGCATCATCTCGAATCCGATCCCGCTCACGGCGTTTCAAGTCGTGCTGGTCGCCACACTCATAGCGTGGGCCGCGCGAATCCTCACCGACGCGCATCGATGGCTCAGGCTTTCGGCGATGGACATGGGAGTGCTGGCCCTCGTGCTGGCGGCGTTCATCTCGGCCACGTTCTCCGCGGCGCCGGGCGACACCGTTTACGCTGCGATTCGCGTCATGTTCCTGTGGATGTTCATGCTCCTGGTGGAGAACGGCATCCAGGAGGAGAAGCAGCTTGAGCGGTACTTCGGCGTGCTCATCGCCACTGCGGTCTTCTTCGGGCTGTTCGGTTTCGCGCAGCAGTACGTGCCGGGCTTCAACTACGGCAACACGCACCAGAACCTGGCGCTCGACGGGAGCGTGAATCTGTCGCGCGCGGCCGGTCTCTTCGAGGATCCGAACATGTTCGCCGGTTATCTCTCGGCGTGTTTTGCGGCTGCGTTCGCATTCGCAGTGCATGCTCGCTCGCGCAAGCGGATCATGGTTCTCCTCGGCGCAACCGCAGTGATCGGCGTGGGCCTGGTCGTCACGTTCTCGCGTACCGGGTGGGTGGGTGCGCTCGTCGGTGCCATCATCGTGGCGCTGACGGCTCCGAAAGGTCGCCGTATCCGCATCGTGAGCGGCGGCGTCGTGATCATCTTGCTGGCGATGCTGCTTGCCCCAGGTCAGGTCGCCGAGCGTGCCGCATCGATCTTCGACACCGAGCGCGACCTGTCTAACATCACCCGCTACGGGATGTACCTGTCTACCGTTCAGATGATCAAGGACGACTGGGTGGGCGGCACCGGACTTGCCGCCTTCGAGCAGGTGTATCCTGACTACCGGCAGCCGGGCACGATCCTGAGCGTCCGGAAGCCGCACCAGCTGCCCATCGCGTTCTGGGCCGAGATGGGCGTGGCCGGCCTCGCTGCAGAGATACTGCTCGTCGGGGCGCTCGCGGCTCTCTTCTGGCCCAGGCGGGGGAGACCGTGGACGGCCTTCGAGGCGGCGTCGCTCGCAGGCTTGGTCACGCTGCTCTCCGAGACGTTCTTCCAGTACTATCTGTACTTCGAGTATCTCTGGCTGTTCGTTGCGCTGTGCGTCGTTTCATCGCGGCTCGCGCGCTCGAGTGTGAAAGGTGTTGAGTGACGTGACGGAGCAGCTCTCCTTCGACCGGGTACTCGCGGTCCTGAAGCGGCAATGGTGGATCGTTGTCGCGGTGGTCGCTGTCGCGGGCGTTGTCGGCTTCGTGGCGTCGTCGGGCGTCGCCGACGTCTACACCGGTGTCGCCAAGATCGCCATCGACACGGCCCCTTCGTCGCGCTATCGCGGCATGCCTGTCGCGGACGACCTGGTGAAGGCGACGTCGGGAACCGAGATGCGCGCAGCCGTCGCGAAGGCGCTCGGAACGAGCGAGAACGACGTGGCGGCGAACTTGCGCGCAGCCGCTTCCGGCAATCCGCTCACGACCATTCGCGTGACGTACACCGCCGCGACCAAGGACGCCGCCGAGGCAGGGGCGCGTGCCGGTGCGAAAGCGATCATCGACGTCGTGGACGTCTCCATGGCAAAGGAGATCGCCATCCGGGAAGGCCAGATCGCTGCCTCCAAGAAGGCGCTTGCCACGTTCGATGAGGTGGTGAAGTCGGAGCCGCCGAGCTCCCAGACCGCATATCAGCGCTGGGCAGTCGAGACCCAGCTGCTCGACTACGAGAGTGCCCTCGAAGGCATCATCGGCGTTTACACCTACGACGGAACGACCACGTCATCAGTGAGCCTTGGCTCCGAGGCGCGGAACAAGAACGTTCTCGGTGCGCTTGTGGTCGGCCTTGCGCTCGGCATTCTCCTTGCTGGCGCTCGGGAAGCGATGCGGGCCCGCTCGTAACCGTCCGGCTACGTGTCGTGCCGTCCGTCACCGTCGGGTCGAATGCCCGGTGGTATACTTGGACACTGGATGTAGCAGTCGAATTCCAACGGAGGTTCTTCCGTGCGCCGTAGTCAGTACATCCGGTTCGCCGCTGCCGTGGCGGCCTTCACGCTTGCGATAGGGCTGGTCAGTCCGGCCCCCGCCGTCGCCGACATGGCGCCGCTGTCGATTCCAGAATTCACGATCACCGGCGGTGGTTTCGGCCACGGAATCGGTCTGTCGCAGTACGGCGCCCAGGGCTACGCGCTCCAGGGCTGGAAGTACGACGCGATCATCAAGCATTACTACCAGGGCACGTCCATCTCGGCGATGGCGCACACGGTGCAGCCTCGCGTCAACCTGAACGCAAGCGGCACCGCGCGCAGCACGTGGACCCTGCGAGCTGTCGATACGACGCTGACGCTCTACGCGACGACGAATCCTACCGTGAAAGTCTACCTGCCGAAGAACATCTACTACACCGTCTCGAACACCTCGAGCGGTGTCGTGGTGAAGGACCAGAACCAGATCGTGAAAGCCACCTTCCCGGGCGGCAACGTCATCGCTGATCCGAACGGCAACGCACTCGTCGATATCCGCGACACATCGGGACCCATGAGCTACCCGTACGTACGCTGGCGTGGCTATGTGGAACTTGTCCGCAACGGTACAACCACGCTCTATCTCTACAACGTCGTCGGATTCCAGGACTACCTCTACGGCGTCGTGCCCCGGGAGAGTCCGGCAAGCTGGAATGCCGAGGCACTCAAGGCGCAGGCCGTGGTCGCGCGTTCGTACGCCAAGAAGAAGCTCGACCCCAACGATGACGGCGTCCGCGACAACAGCCTGCTTTGCACCACGGCCGACCAGGTCTATGGCGGGCATTCCAAGCTCGTGCAGGGCGAGGTCGACATGCACGAGGACAGCAGGACGAACTCTGCCGTCGATCTGACGAACAACCTCATCGTGAAGTCCGGCACGTCGATCGTGCAGACGTTCTTCTTCTCGGCTTCTGGCGGGCACACCGCGAACATCGAGGACTCCTGGAGCTACTCCGATCCGCAGGTGTACTACACCGGCGTGGACGACCCATACGAGGCAGCAGCCGGCTCTCCGTACAGCTCATGGACGCCGATCAAGAAGACCGGCCTCGAACTTGCGGTCGCGCTGCGAGACTCCTCGACCGCGCGCTCGGAGCTGTCCAACCACGGATTGCCGGCAGTTCCGACCGCCACTGGGGTGTACGTCACCGGCGTGACCATCGACAGAGGCGAGTCGGGCTACCCGCGCTGGACGTACTTCCACTTCAGCGACGCTGCGAAGACGGTGTGCAAGCTCTCGGGCTACACCGTGAAGGTCGCACTCGGCCTCAAGTCTCCCAACTTCAACTTCTCGGGCTTCCCGATGAGCCGCATCCAGGGTGCCGACCGCTACGCCACCGCGATCGCGATCTCGCAGAAGGCGTTCACCGGCACGGCTCCGGCTGTGGTGCTCGCCAGCGGCGAGGCGTATCCCGACGCGCTCTGCGGCTCCGCGCTCGCGGGTGCCGAGGATGGCTCGCTCCTGCTGACTGCGAAGGCAAGCCTGCCAAGCGCGGTCGAGACCGAGCTCAAGCGGCTTGCCCCTGCCCGCGTGTACATCATGGGCAGCACCGCAGCCATCTCGGCCGACGTTGAGGCGCGCGTTCGCACCGTGCTGCCCTCGGCGGTCACGACACGGCTGGCCGGCACCGATCGCTACGAGACTTCACGCAAGGTGGCCGACAAGGTCTATGCGCTCAAGGCGCCGACGAAGGCCGTTGTCGCGAACGCGTTCGCGTGGCCGGACGCCGCGTCGGTCTCGGCACTTGCGTACGCGAAGCACTACCCGATCCTGTTCTCGCGACCGAGCGAGCTCGGCACGGACACGGCGGGGTATCTCTCGGCACACAAGCCGACGGGTCTCGTTGTGGGAAGCGAGACGGTCGTGCCCGCAAGCGTGTTCACGGAGGTCCAGACGCTTACGGCCAAGACGCCGACACGCCTCGCCGGCGCCAACCGCTATGCGACGGCGGCTGCGGTTGCCCGCTACAGCTTGAACGCGCTTGAGGGCTTTTCGTCGAGCGAGGTGTACATCACGACCGGGCTTAACTACCCGGATGCTCTTGCGGGTGGCGTGATCGCAGGGAAGGGCCTGCATCCGCTGGTGCTTACCGGTTTTGACTCGGTTCCGCCCGACACGGCTACGTTCCTGAAGGAGAAGCAACCCACAATCGGGTACATCTGGATTCTGGGGGGTGCCGGCGCGATCTCGAAGACGGGCGCGGGCGCCATCGACTCCGTGATGATGAACTAGCCTTCCGAGAGGAGCACCCGTGGCTGTATCGCTTTCGGTGCCTGAAGCCGATGTCGCGCTCGTTCGTGCCGCCTCGCCGCTGCGGCCGCGCGTCGCCGTCGTGCTTGGCTCGGGGCTCTCCGGACTTGCCGATGTCGCGACAGAGGCTGCTGTGGTCGGCTATGGCGCACTTGAGGGATTCCCGCGCGTCGGGTCGGTCGTCGGTCACGCAGGCAAGCTTGTGGTCGGGCTGCTCGGCGGCGTACCTGTCGTGCTGTTCCAGGGTCGCGCGCACCAGTACCAGGGCGTGAGCGCTCTCGAGGCGGCGTATCCGACCCGCCTTGCGGCGGCGCTTGGCTGCGATGTCCTCGTTGTCACGAACGCCGCTGGCGGAGTCGTCTCGCGCCTCAGTGTCGGTGACCTGGTGGTCATCTCCGATCATATGAATCTGATGGGCACGAATCCGCTCACGGGATGGCCCGGACCAGAGGGTGGCTTCCCGTTCATCCCGATGCGCGATGCATACGACCCGGAGCTCCGCGCGATCATGCTCGACGTCGCCGCGAGGCAGGGCGTGAAGGTCGCCGAAGGCGTCTATGCGGGGCTGCTCGGCCCGTCGTACGAGACGCCGGCCGAGGTGTCGATGCTGGCGGGACTTGGCGCGGACGTCGTTGGCATGTCGACCGTGCCAGAGGTCATCGCGGCGCGGGCGCTGGGCCTACGGGTGCTTGGCATGTCGCTCGTGACGAATGCCGCTGCGGGCGTCGGGTTGTCGCACGCGGAGGTGTTGGAAGCGGGGGACAAAGCCGCCACTCAACTGCAGCGTCTCGTCACGGAATTCGTCTCTCGGCTCTAGCGACGCGCGTCAGTGCGTCCTGCTATACTTTGTCGGTTCAGGCAGCCCCAGGCTTATGCACTCTCAAGCTCGGAATCCCTAAGGAGGCACTCACGTGCAGTACGACGTCAAAGACCTTTCCCTCGCAGCGGCCGGCAAGGCCCGCATCGAGTGGGCCGATAACGACATGCCCGTCCTCGCGAGCATCCGCGAGCGCTTTGAGGCCGAGAAGCCTCTCGCCGGCATCCGGATCGGCGCGTGCCTGCACGTGACGACCGAGACCGCGAACCTGATGCGTACCCTCAAGGCCGGTGGCGCCGAGGTCATGCTGTGCGCGAGCAACCCGCTCTCGACGCAGGACGACGTCGCAGCTGCGCTCGTCGAGGAGTACGGCATCGCCACCTTCGCCGTGAAGGGCGAGGACACCCCCACCTACTACGCGCACATCGACGCTGTCGTTGCCGCGAAGCCGCAGATCACCATGGACGACGGCGCTGACGTCGTTGGTCGTATTCACGCTCAGTTCCCCGAGGCGCTTGAGGGCATTCTCGGCGGTACCGAGGAGACGACGACGGGCGTTATCCGCCTCGCGGCAATGGCCGATGACGGCGCACTTAAGTACCCGATCATCGCCGTGAACGAAGCGAACACCAAGCACCTCTTCGACAACCGCTACGGCACCGGTCAGTCCACGATCGACGGCATCATCCGTGCCACGAACCGCCTCATCGCGGGTCGCACGATCGTCGTGTCCGGCTACGGCTGGTGTGGTCGCGGCATCGCGAGCCGCGCCGAGGGCCTTGGCGGCAACGTCATCGTCTGCGAAGTCGATCCGCTCAAGGCGCTCGAGGCTGTCATGGACGGCTATCGCGTGATGCCGTCTGTCGAAGCCGCTGCGCTCGCTGACATCTGGGTCACCGTTACCGGCGACATCAGCGTCATCGACTCTCCGGCGTTCGACGCCATGAAGGACGGCGCGATCATCGCGAACTCCGGACACTTCAACGTCGAGATCAACATCCCGCACCTCCGTGCCATCGCCGTGTCCACGCGCGAAGTCCGTCCGCTCGTTGAGGAGTTCGTGCTCGCCGACGGTCGCAAGATCTTCCTGCTCGCCGACGGCCGCCTCGTGAACCTCTCGTGCGCCGAGGGCCACCCCGCTTCGGTCATGGACATGAGCTTCGCGAACCAGGCCCTGTGTGCCGAGTTCATGGTGCAGAATTGCGCCGAGATGGAGGCCGGTGTCTACGAGGTGCCGACTGAGATCGACGAGGAGATTGCCGCGCTCAAGCTCGCCTCCATGGGCGTCGAGATCGACGAGCTCACTGAGGAGCAGGAGAAGTACCTGAGCTCCTGGCAGGAAGGCACCGTCTAAGAAGTAGCTGAAACCAACGGGCCGGCGGGAGACCGCCGGCCCGTGTTCGTATCGGGAGTGATGTATGGCGATCAACGATATTCCCCGCACGATCTGGTGGGAGGACGGCAAGGTCGTCCTCGTCGATCAGTCCCGTCTGCCGCTCGTGGGCGACCTTCTCGTCTGCAACACCTACGACGGCGTGTGTCATGCCATTCGCGGCATGGCAGTACGTGGGGCTCCCGCGCTTGGCGTTGCAGCGGCACTTGCGGTCGCGCTGTGGGCGACGACCGCCGGCGAGGAGATCGATGACACCGAGAGCTTCCTTGCGGAGCTCGGCCGCGTGGCCGATGAGATCGCCGAGACTCGCCCGACGGCTGTGAATCTCGCATGGGGCGCCGAGCGCATGAAGCGCTTCGCCCGCGACAACGCCGACGTGAGCCTCCCTGAGTTGCGCGAGCTCATTCTCGCCGAGGCGCTCGCCATACGTGCCGAGGACGAAGCCCGGAACCGCGAGATCGGCGCGAACGGGGCGGCGCTGCTCGAGCCCGGTAGTCGCGTTCTGACGCACTGCAACGCCGGCTCGCTCGCTACCGCGTTCTTCGGCACCGCGCTCGGCGTGATCTTCTCGGCACACGAGCAGGGCAAGATCGAGGGCGTCTGGGTCGACGAGACGCGTCCTGTCTTGCAGGGAGCGCGCCTGACGGCCTGGGAGCTCAAGCTTGCCGGTGTGCCGTTCAAGCTCATCACCGACAACATGGCGGCCAGCATCATGCGCGCCGGGCTTGTCGATGCGGTCATCGTTGGTGCGGACCGGATCGCCGCCAACGGCGACGTCGCGAACAAGATCGGCACGTACGGGCTTGCGGTGCTCTGCAAGGAGCACGGCATCCCATTCTACGTAGCTGCACCGACCTCAACCGTGGACCTCACGCTTGCGCATGGCGATGACATCGTCATCGAGCAGCGCGACGAGCGCGAGGTCACCGGCGTCACCGTTTCCGGCGTCATCGCGCCAGATTCCTCGGCTGCCTCACGTGCTTTCGACTTGCTCACCGATGGCGGCCCCTACGAGGTCCCGATCGCGAAGGGCCATCAGCTGGTCATCGATCGCAAGGGCGGAGCATACCGTTTCGACGGCTGGTTCCGTATCGCACCGCCGGGGGTCGAGGTCTACAACCCGGCATTCGACGTCACGCCTGCCGAGTACGTGACCGCCATCATCACCGAGTGCGGTGTTGTGCGCGCTCCCTTCGGCGAGTCGCTGGCGCTGAACTGCCAGGGTTCTGGCGCAATCCACGAGCTGGGGTAAGAGCGCGGTGTCCATCCAGGCGCTCGCGCCCGTCATCCTCGGCGTCCTGGGGTACGTCGGGATCGGCGTCGCTTTGCGCCTGAGTGGGTTGATGACGGTTGAGGATTCGAAGCCGCTCAACACGCTGCTCATCTGGGTCGCGCTCCCGGCGCTGGTGTTCAACACCGTGCAGCCAGCTCGCGCGGATGCGCAGATGGCCATCATCCCGTTGCTTGGTTGGGCGATCGCTCTCGTCGGCATCGGCGTTGCCTGGTTGCTCGCGCGTGCCTTCAAGTTGCAGGGTCCCGCTGCGGGGGCGTTCATCTTGGTGGCGGCGTTCGGGAACACCGCCTACATCGGGTACCCGGTCGCTTCAGCGCTCCTGGGTGACGCGGGACTCGTTCGCGCGATCTTCTGCGATCTGTTCGGCAACACCGCTGCGATCATCACGGTCGGGGCGCTCATCGCTGGCCACTACGGCGAGCACGACGTCAAGGTGAATCCGCTGCGCGAGCTGGTGACGTTCCCTCCGTTCATCGCGCTTGTGATCGCGCTCCTGCTTCGTTCGGTTACTGTTCCGGCTGTGGTCAGCTCCTGGTTGGGAGCGCTCGGTAAGCTGGTGATACCGATGATCATGGTGAGCGTCGGTCTGTCGCTGAAGCCGAAGGCGATGCGCGAGCACCTCGGCAAGCTGAGCGCGATCGCGGGCGTGAAGCTCGTCCTCATGCCGCTCGTGGCGCTTGCGTTGGGGAGTCTACTGCTCAAGGACGAGGCGTCGCTGAGGATCCTCGTGCTGGAGACCGGCGTGCCCACGATGATGCTCACCCTCGTCTTCGGGATGAAGTACCGGCTTGATGTCGACCTTATCGCCTCGGCGATCCTGGTCACCGTCATCGGGGCTATCGTGACGATTCCGCTCTTGCAGCTGCTCGTCTAGGCGCCCCGGTCTGGGGGTCTGCGTGGGCGTGCTCGAGGTTCTCACCGAGATCATCTCGCCGGTTCGTTGCGCTGGCTGTGGTCTGCCGGGGCTGGCGCTCTGTCCCGCTTGCAGCGCGACGGCGCCGCTCATCGACCCACAGCGCTCGTGTCAGCGCTGTGGCGCACCCCTTCAGGGTCGTGAGTGCTCGGAATGCGCAGGGAGAACGTTCGCTTTCAGTCGCGCGATCTGTGCCGGACGCCTTGAACCGCCGCTGTCGCGAGCCGTGACGTTTTACAAGGACGCTGCCGAGCGCCGGTACGCCTCGCTGCTCGGCGCCCTGCTGGCCGAAGCGTGCGAATGCTGGCGAGGATGGCCAGACGTCGTGTGCGCGCTTCCGCCAACACGTACGGCGTTGCTTCGGAGAGGTTTCGATCACACGGACGCCATCGCACGCTTCGTGGCTTCAGGGCTTGACGTGCCGCAGGCGTCGCTGCTCTTGGTCGCCGTCCGAGACGATCAAAGGCAGTTGGGACGTGATGCCCGGTTCGCCAACGTGGCAGGCGCGTTCACCGTCCCGCAGGATGCTGTGGTGCCGCGCCACATTCTCGTCGTTGACGACGTGCTCACGACAGGTGCGACGTTCGATGGCGCCGCACGGGCCCTGCGTGCAGCCGGTGCCGTCGAAGTACGGGTTGCCGCGGTCGCTCGCGCGTGAGCCGTATGTCTACGCGGACCGTCGGTGCAGGTTGCCGAGCACGACGGTCCCTGCGATCACCGTGGCAAACGCGGCCCAGGGGCCCGCGCCCGCCGCATCGTTCATGCTGAAGATGGAGACCACGACGAGCCCCAGGACGGCGCCTACTATCGCGCCTGCGTAGCCCTTCCAGACAGAGAACGGCCGACTCCGGTATCGCGCGACGGTCCACGGGCCGAGCGGCGCGCCCACCACGAGCCCCAACAGCCCGCCCATCAGAGCGCGAGCGATGTCTTGGAGGCCCTGCGTCCCGCTGATGAGGTCGAGAAGCCAGCGCGCACCCGCCCCGAACGCGTATCCGAGTAGTGCTGCCGTGACAGCGGCCGCCGCCACTTCAAGTGCATAGTCGATAGCACCGGGCCGTGCTGCCGTCGAGCTGGTCATCGGCGTCTCCTCAGGTGTGGAACAGCTGGCATTCGGTCTATTCCCCTTAAGGAAAGCGGTTGTCGGGGAAGGGAGCGTCGTTTCCTGGTACACTTCTGGGTGCTTCCATCCGGGTCTGTGGTTGCGGGCGCGCAAGCGCCTCAGTCCAAGGTAGACGCGGCCGAAAGGACCCACGTAAGCCGGCGGGCAACCGTCGCGCGAGCATGGCGCGTCTTAGGGGTAAGTCGTACCGTCCGGTCCAACCATCCCGGTTGGCGGGCGAGAGGGCCGGTAGTGAGATAGCATCAAGCGGAAGCCCCCGTACGCGAGTGTGGGGCCAAAGACCAGGTCAGCCGGATGGAAGCACCGTTTGTTCTATGACTGGAGGCAACCGATGACACGCTCCAAGAGAGCGCTTGCGCTGATCCTCTCGGCGATGTTGCTTTTCGGAATCGCGGGATGTGGCGGCAAGGACGAGAAGACGTCGCTCACGCCCACTGTGATTCCCCCAGTGATCGCCAAAGAAGGCGTGTTGCGCGCGGGCGTGGACCTGTCGTACCCCCCGTTCGCCGGCGAGGAGAAGGGCCAGAAGGTCGGCATTGACATCGATGTCGCCGCAGCGCTTGCCGAGCGACTTGGCCTGTCGCTTGAGATCGTCGACCTGAAGCCTTCGGACATCCCCGCCGCGCTGCAGAATAAGCAGGTCGACGTCGCACTTGGTGCGGTCTCGATAACCGATGCCGTGCTCGCCGGTGTCACCCCGGCGGGGTCGTACATATCGGACGGTGCCGGCTACTTCTCCATCGTCGCCAGCGGAGCTGTTGCTCCGGAGATCACCTCGGCCTCGCTTGCGGGTATGAAGGTCGGATGCCAGAAGGAGTCAGCCGCATTCTGGAACCTTCAGTCTGACTACGGAGAGGGATTCGCCACCGCATACGAGACTGTTCGCGCAGGCTTCGAGGCACTGCAGGCAGGGGAGATCGATGTGCTCGTTGCTGATGCCGTGGTCGGTGCCTACATCTCGCGTGACTTCAACGACGCACGTTTCGTCGGACAGTATGGGCAGGCGGCTGCGCTTGCGGTCGTCGTTGCGCCGGATGCGAGCGAACTCGAGACGGCGGTTCGCGGCGCATTGGATGCGCTCGCATCTGAAGGTGTGCTCGACGCCATCCGCACGAAGTGGGTCGGTAGCCTTCCGGTATTCGATGTCTCTGCATCAACTGAAGCCAGCACCACGCCCTAAGCGGTTCGCCGTACGTGATGTGTATGAGAAGGCCGACGCAACCGCGTCGGCCTTCTTGCATATCGACACCAGCGCGCTGCATATATCACGCCCCCTCTGACATTCTATGCGAGCTGCGCTATAGTTATGCAGCGTGATGTTGAGGAGGGCACGCACGGTGCCCGTCGTGTTCATCGAAGGAGGATCCATGTCGAAGAGCAAGAAGTGGGTAGCGCTCGCACTGGCTGTCGCACTCGTGCTGGCCGTTGGCCTGACCGGTTGCGCCAGCAAAACCGACGAGGGCACCACGGGCGAGACCACCGGCGGCGAGACCGCAACGGTCGAACTCAAGACGATCGAGGCCGGCAAACTGCTGGTCGGCTCGGACACGGCGTTCCCGCCGTTCGAGTCAATGAACGGTGATGTGGCTGAAGGTTTCGACGTTGACCTAATGAAGGCCATCGGCGAGAAGCTTGGCCTCGAGGTCACCTTCCAGACCGAGATTTTCGATACCCTGATCCCGACGCTCAAGGCCGGCGGCAAGTTCGACGTCATCGCCTCAGGCATGACGATCAAGCCGGATCGCCAGCTGGAGATCGACTTCACGGACCCGTACTACGACTCCAACCAGTCGCTGGTCATGAAGAAGGGCACCGCGTACACCGGTCCCGAGCAGCTCGCCGGCAAGAAGATCGGCGTTCAGTCCGGCACCACTGGTGAGGCCTGGGCCAAGGAGAACGTCGAGGGTGCAACGCTCGTTCCGTTCAAGAACGCCACGGATGCCTTTGCCGCACTCCAGGCCGGCAACGTCGACGCGGTCGTCAACGACCTGCCTGTGTCGACCGAGCTCCTCAAGGACGACGATCGTGGCATGGAGATCGTTGCTCAGATCCCCACGGGCGAGCAGTACGGCTTCGGTGTGAGCAAGGACAATCCTGATCTTACCGCCGCCATCAACAAGGCCCTCGGCGAGCTCAAGGCCGACGGCACGTACAACGAGATCTACCAGAAGTGGTTCGGCATTCTGCCCGAATAGCTGACGGGGAACGTTGATAACGTGTATTCTGCGGGGGACTCCTGATGCATCAGGAGTCCCCCGTGATTCAAACCGGCCATGATAGGGGCATGCATGTTTGACCTGACCCGCAAGTACCGGCAGCGTTCACTCTTGTCGGTGCTCGTCGTCTTCCTCTTGCTTCTAACCCTTGCGTCTCCGGCGTTTGCCATGACGGGCGGCAAGGTCACCGTCGATCGTGAGACTGGCGGGCAGCTCACCCGGTTCACGTTTGCCGCGACCACCGGAGCTGATGAAGCCGTCTCAAGAATCGACTTCCTGTTCCCTGAGGGTTTCGATCCATCCAAGGCAAGCGTCGACGTCACCTTGCTTGAGGGCCTTAAGCGCATTGATGCAATCTACGAGCGGCGCATCGACCCCAAAACGGGTGTGGTTACCGTCTTGTTCGATCCGGCGGTGCCGCCGGGCAGCAACCTCTTCATGCAAATCCGTGAAGTCATGACTCCCATTGCCGGTGGTACCTACGTACTTCCAGTTGAGTACCGCCTTGCCGGGGATAGCGCCGGAGCGGTGCCGCACGCGATTGACGGTCTGACATTCAAGTACAAAACCCCGCCTCGCGAAGAAGTCATCTCTCGCTGGCTCGACGGCCAGGGCTGGGTCACGGCCTGGAACAACGTGAAGTTCCTGAACCTGTTCCTCAAGCCGCAGCAGTTCGTCCGCGCCGTGCCGCTGCTCTTCGCTGGCTGGCTCATGTCACTCGCGCTGGTCCTCAGCGCATTCCCGATTTCGATCGTGGGCGGACTTGGCACGGCGTTCATGAAGATGTCGAAGGTCCCGCCGGTTCGCTGGCTCGCCTCCATCTACATCAATGTCATCCGAGGAACGCCGCTCTTCTTGCAGATATTCGTCGTCTTCATCGGCCTGCGGACCACCGGCCTTCGGTTCCCGGACTTCGTGTCCGCCATCGTGGTTCTGGCGTTCAACTCCTCGGCATACCTCGCCGAGATCTTCCGCGCCGGCATCCAGTCGATATCGAAAGGCCAGTTCGAGGCCGCATCATCGCTTGGCATGTCTTACTGGCAGGCGATGCGATACGTGATCATCCCTCAGACGGTTCGTCGCGTTCTCCCGACGATGACGTCTGAGTTCATCTTGCTCTTCAAGGACACGGCGCTGTTTGCCGCGGTTGGCATCTTCGAGCTCATGCTGCGTTCGCAGAACTTCGTGTCGCGCTCGGGCAACCTGACGGCGTACGTTGTCGCGGCGCTCTACTACCTCATCATCACCATCCCGCTCATCAACCTCGTTGGTCGCCTCGAGGCCAAGCTCGCACAATCTGAGCACGGCGTCGCGGCTCCAACCAGCAAGCGGCGGGGTAGGCGCACGCCTGCGCTGCTATCGGGTCCGGACTTTGACACAACCGCCGCGAAGCATGAATCGAGGTGAGCGCCGTGACGCAGCCGGTCGTTCGAATCATTAATCTCCACAAGTCGTTCGGTGCTCTTGAGGTACTGAAGGGCGTCGATCTCGAGGTCCAGCGCGGCGAGGTGGTCGTCATTCTCGGACCGAGCGGTTCCGGGAAGTCCACGATGCTGCGTTGTGTGAACCATCTCGAGGAGCCAACGAGCGGTGAGGTCTGGCTACAGGACGTCCAGATCAACGCTCAGGGCGCGAACGTGAACAAGGTTCGCGAGCATATCGGGATGGTGTTTCAGAGCTTCAACCTGTTCCCGCACCTCACCGCGAAGGGCAACGTCATGTTGGCCCAGCGCAAGGTGCTTGGCAGGAGCGAGGCCGAAGCGGCACGAATCGCCGACGAGCAGCTGGCGAAGGTTGGTCTGTCCGACCGGGCGGACCATTATCCGTCGCAGCTCTCCGGCGGACAGCAGCAGCGTGTCGCGATTGCCCGGGCGCTGGCGATGGATCCTATCGTCATGCTCTTCGACGAGGTCACCTCGGCGCTTGACCCGGAATTGGTCCGAGACGTTCTCGAGGTCATGAAGGAGCTGGCGCGCGGAGGCATGACGATGCTCGTGGTCACGCACGAGATGGGCTTCGCCCGTGACGTGGGTAGCCGCGTCGTCTTCATGGACGGCGGCGTGATCGTTGAGCAGGGATCGCCCGAGCAGGTCTTCGACAACCCTCAGAACGACCGCACCAAGGACTTCCTCGGCCACATCAGTTAGAGGAATTCGCGTACTTGCCCGCGGCGAGCCGCTTGTGGCGGCGCGTCGCGGGTATGTTCATCTACGACCGGATCGAACAGGAGGCCCACGATGAAGATAATCATCAAGGGACGGCACATGGAAGTCACGCCGGCCATTCGCAGCTATGCCGAGGAGAAGATCGGCCGCATCGCGAAGATTCTCGACAGCATGATCCTGAGCACTGAGATCGAGCTCTTCACCGAGAAGAACCCGTCCATCGAGAATGGTCAGGTTGCTGAAGTAACGGTGTACACCAAGGGCCATGTGATTCGCGCCAAGGAAGCCGCAAGCGACATGTACGCTGCAATCGACCTTGTCTCTGACAAGCTGGAGCGTCAGGTCAAGAAGTTCAAGACCAAGATCGTCGATAAGCACCGCGCGCCGATCGTAATGCCGCCGGTCGCCGAACCCGTTGCGGAAGACGAACCGGTCGTCGTCAAGACGAAGGTGGTCGAGGTCAAGCCGATGACGCAGGAAGAGGCGATTCTGCAGCTCGAGCTTCTCGGTCATGACTTCTTCGTTTTCTCCTCGGCGGAGACAGAAGAGATCAGCGTGCTGTATCGGCGCAACGACGGAGACTACGGGCTTATCGAGCCGAGATAGGCCGGAGAACACACCAGACTCACCAGAAGGGGGCGCATGCGCCCCCTTCGCAGTTTGTTACTGTGAGTAGCAAGCGTCTGTTATGCGGTTGACATGCAGGAAAACTGCGGACTATCGTTGAACGTGGTATCCATGATCGGGCCGCAAACGCTTCATCGTCGAAGTTGATTCGGACCACAGACCACGCAGGGGGTCCCGAGTGGAGAACACGGTATCGTCGGCGATTATCGCTGAGATAGAGGAAGCTCTGTCCCAGGTCGCCGAGATCAAAGCCGCGCGAGTTGTAGCGTCCTCGGATGGGTTCATCGAGGAGATACATGTGCTCGCCCTTCCGACCAAGTCCCCTAAGCAGCTTGTTCGCGACATTGAGTCGACGATCATGGCGGCCTTCGGCGTGGCCATCGACCACAAGATCATCTCGATTGCCCAGCTCGGTCCGGACGTACTTCCGAAGCCGGAGAGCAAGGTCCACGCACGAGCGCGAATTCACGCGATCAACGCCGAGGTCACCGGCGTGCAAGCGAACAGCACGGTGACGCTTGAGCTCGAGGGCGACATCTACGTGGGCACGGCATCAGGTCCCGCCAGCCAAACGGGCCGTCAGCGACTCGTGGCGCTCGCGACGCTCAATGCAGTCGAGCAGTATCTTCATGGGAGTATGAGTTTCGCGCTGGAGGACGTAGAGATCGTGCGTCTGGGCAGGGAATCGGTCGCAGTCTCCTGCATCGTGCTCGTTACCTCACTCGGAGAGCAAGCGTTCTCTGGTTCAGCACTGGTACGGCAGAACGAGAAGGACTCGATCGTCAGGGCGACGCTTGACGCGATCAACCGACGAATGGGTTTCTTGACAACCCCATAGAATCCAAGTTTGGGCCAACGCCGTGAGAAACCGGTTTGAACACTGTCAGCGAACGAAGTAGCGGAGCGGACAGCGTTCTTCCATTACTAGCGGGATGGGAGAAGACCCGAAATCACCGTAAAGGGGGTCTTCTCAACATGAAGAGAATCATTTTCCTGCTCAGCTCTCTCGCCGCGCTCGTTCTGGGCGGCGGCGCCATGTATCGCGTGTAGCTTCTTCCAGCGGCGTTGGCCCGCCATATTCACAGAATCGGACGGGTCCGTGACTATTAGCCGCAAAGTGCGTCTGTCAGGTCTTCTAGTCCTCGTGATCATAGCCGCTGCGGTTATGGCCACGAGAACTTGGCCGCCTTTTCCCAGCAATCAGGCGGCTGTTACCGTCATGCTAGCGGGTCTCACGTTTCTCACGGAGGCACTTGCATTTGAGCTACCGCTACTGGGCACCGTGTCGCTTGCCTTCGCAATCGACCTGGCTGCTTTGCTATTTCTTGGCCCGCTGCCTGCGGCGGTGGTGGCAGCAGCGGGGGCGATCACTCCTCAAGATATAAGAGACCGCAAGCCTGTTCGTTCCATGTTGTTCAACGTCGCACAGCTCATCCTGTCCGTACTTGTCGCCGGGGCGGTGTACCTTGCCACGGGCGGGGTGGTACTGAGTCTCACATCGGAGGCAGGACCCTCAGTCTTGACAATCATACCGGCTGCAGGTGCCGCACTCGCGATGCACGGGACGAACATCTTACTCGTTACCGCCTACATATCGGTTGCCAAGGGTCTTAGCGCCCGAGAGGTTTGGCGCGGGCAGAGGCTTGGGGCGTACCTTGTGAGCTTCATCGGTCTGGCGTTTCTGGCAGCGCTGATGGCCCAACTGATGCGTGTATCGGGATGGATCGGCATCGTGCTACTACTCCTGCCGCTTGCCGTCGCAAGACAGACCTTCCAGGCCTACCAGAACCTCTCTCAGGCCTACTCGGAGACGGTGAGATCGCTGGTCGCGGCCATAGAAGCGAAAGACCCGTATACGCGAGGCCATTCCGAACGCGTCGCGGCATACTCGAAGATGATGGGGTTGAAGGCCCAGCTCCCGAGCCCTGCCGTTCAGATTCTAGAATACGCCGCATTGCTCCATGATGTCGGGAAGATCGGCGTTGATCGGGACACACTGGTGAAGGACACTCGACTTTCGGCGAACGAATTCAATCAGATCCGCCAACACCCTGCCGTCGGAAAGACGGTGCTTGAGGCGGTTGAGTTCCTTGAGGACATCGTGCCCATCGTCTATGCGCATCATGAGCGTCCGGATGGCGCGGGCTATCCCCTGGGCCTCTCCATGGACGAGATTCCAGAGGAGGCCAGGATACTGGCGGTGGCGGACAGCTTTGACGCGATGACCTCGAATCGCGCATATCGACGTCCGATGAGTATCGGTGAAGCGCGAGCTGAGTTGACGCGAGTACGAGGCAGCCAGTTGGATTCCGCTCTCGTGGACCTATTCCTCGAGTCCATATCAGCCTTCGATAGCATTGAAGAACTCATCGAGGCGATTGGAGCAAGCCGTGCCTGAGTGGGAGAAGACGCGAGTAGGCTCATTTATGCTCAGCCTCGTTTTCATTGCCGCCGGTCTTGCGGTCTCGCTTGTCGCGGTTCTGGATGTGCAGTCGACATCCCTGGTGCTGGTCGTAGCTTTCGCGGTTGCATATGGTCTTGTTGATGCTATGAGTGTTCGGCTTGCCCGCGGGGATACGGTGTTCGTTGACGGGGCGGTTTCGCTGTCAGCGGTGGTCGCGTTGTCGCCGGGCGCTGCAGTATTGAGCTGTCTCGTGGGGACAATCCTTGGCGCGGTCTTTCATTTTGGCGTTCACCGGTCTCTGGCGCTGCGTCTTGGGGAAATCCTGAAGCGGCCGCTGTTGGTCGCAGGTCTCGCTGTTGCGGCGGCTCGGTTCCTGGATCGAGGAGCCTTGGCGGCGGGCAGCATTCAAGCACTTGTAGTCTGTGTGTCACTCGGACTTGCGTACTCGGCCGTCGATTTCATGTTGCTGTCGGCGATGGTGGCCCTGGACACCAAGGCCACCGTCAGCCGTGTTGTGCGCGGGCTCGCGCGTTCCTTGGTCGCACTTCACGCAGCTCACGTCTCGCTTGGGGTTGCTGCTGCACTGCTCATGCGCCAGGTTGGGACGTGGGGTCTCTGGTCGATGGTCGCCTTGGTCCTCCTGAGCCAGTACAGCTTCAACCTGCTTCTTCGTACTCGGGGAGCATATTCGGAGACAATCCAGGCACTCATGCGAGCGAGCGAGCTGCGTGTTGAAGATGCGGCTCAGGGTCACTCGCAACGCGTCGCTGACCTGGCGGTGGGTGCCGGGCGATTACTTGGCATGTCCAGCGCGACCTTGGAGCAGCTGAACTACGCTGCCTTGCTGCATGAAATAGGTCGGATCGGCGCAGGTGATGACTTGAGCGTCAGCGGCGTGATTCGCGAGCACGCACTGCGAGGGGCAGAGATCGTAAGTGCAATTCCCTTTCTGGCTTCGACGGAACGCATGATTGCAAACCAACGTGAGTTGCAGGCGAAGTCACCAGACAGTGATGAGGATCTGGTGTGTGCCAGGCTAATAGGAGCGTGTTGTGACCTGGATCGAGCAGTGACAGCACAACCTTCGCGTTGGACGCGAGCAGCAAGTGCTGAGAAGCTCGATGCGTGTCTTCCCGAGACGCTGGAGACCAGGTTGCGCCTGGCCGTACTTCAGTCAGCCGCTCATCGTATCGACCAGTAGCAGCTTCGGACAGCTCCAGGTGACTTTGTCTCACGGTCGATTCCGAGCGTAGATCACGATTTTCGCCAGCCGAAACGGAAGCTACCTTCCTCCAGCTAGCTATTCACCGGAGGTTGGATATACTCGTTTCACCTCAGGACGGTCTCCCAGTTTGGGGGGAAAATGGGAGAGATTCCAGTTCCAAGCGGCGCCAGCCGTCACTACTGGGTGCGTCGAGAGAAACTCGAAAGGGCGTTTCTTCAGACTCGGCCGGATGTTGTGTTCGTCGTGAGCCCAGGGGGCTATGGCAAGACGGTGTTGGCTCGGCAGTTGGCGGCATCAGCAACCGGGGAGGTTCTCTGGTTGTCGATGGGAGGCGGGTCGCCATCCTCCGCAGACCTGCCGTCCGCGCTGTCACTGGCGATCACGACAGATCGTCAGTCGGGACGCGGGGCCAGCATCGCGAGTGCTGTTATGGCTGACAACGGGTGGGATCGCCTCGATGAGGCTCTAGATGGCCTGGAGCAGCGTCCTGCGGTCTTGGTCATAGACGGGCTCGACGCACTCAGCTCCAGTGAGTTCATATACGACCTTCTAGACCGATGTCGGCGAGCGTTCTCGCATACACTCCAAATCATCGTGACGTGTCGCACGCGGGATGCGGACGATGCGCCACGATCATCGGACGTCTCACAGTGGTGTATCGATCGCACACTACTCGAGTTTGATCTTCAAGAGACCATTGAACTGGCGACACATCTTCTACAACGAGAGGTGACTGCGCACGAAGCCCAGGTTCTGGCGACGTCCTCAGCCGGTCAACCAGCGCTGCTGCTGCTCATACTCAGGAACATCACACTGAGCGGACGTGACGTCGACGCAGTTCTCTCATCGGCCACGGGAGATGTTGCGGCACACCTGCGCTCTCTCGTGTCGCGCGATACTCCGTGGCCTGTGCTGTCCGTGCTTCGAGTGGCCGCCATGCTCAGGCACGGGAACTTGCGCCAATTGACTGAGATGGCGGGTGTTGCTGTAGAAGCCGTCTACCAGGCAGTGGATCTGATGCCGCTGCTTAGGGTTACAGGAGCAAAGGGCACGCTGCGAGGCTTCGAGATGCATGACCTTGCTTGTGAAGTTCTCTGTGGCCTGTTGGTGAGTCGCGAGTCTTGTCATACGCAGGCGCTCTCGCAGGTGGTACATGAGCTTGCAGGGCGTCGAGAATACGACTGGATGTTTGATGTCCTCGTTGCGTCCGGTGACGTCGACATGATGCTTGAATGGATCGAACTCCTTGGCCTGTGCATGATTGAGGAAGCACGACTTGATTTGCTCGAGTCGGTTCTGGACCAAGTGCCCGCAATAGTACAAGCGGGAAGTCCGCGCCTGCTGCTGATTGCAGCTCTCCTTCACAGGTCCAAAGGTCGAACATCCCAAGCGTTCACACTTGCATCGGCCGCCCGACGTGCGGCCGAGGTCGCATCGGACGAGCGGGGTGCGATTGAATGTCTCATGGTTGAAATCAGACTTCACTGGGACGTCGCCGACTACGAGACCATCCTGCCTCGCATGGGTGAAGCACTGGCGCGCGCACAGGGCAGAGGCGACAACGACACCACTGCCATGCTTCTCGGCTATATGGCATCTGCATACGCACAACTGGGAGACGTCAAACGGGGGCGCGAGTACGCTCTCAAGTACCGAGAAGCGTCGAGGCTGCCGGGTGTGCAATCAGCCACCAAGGTGCAGGCGCTTCAACCCGTTCTGTTCGTGTTAGGTTTTGTCGCTGGAGATATCGCCCTAGCTGCCAGTATGTTGCGCGAGGCGAGGGCGGAGGCCAAGTATCCGCGAGCACTAGCGCTGCAGTGTGACGCGAATCTTGCGTCGCTTGTGCTGGAGATGGGTCGTGTGACATCGGCAATGCGGATGATCAGTTCTGTTGGGGTTCATCTGCAGGCGTCGGGTTTCAGCATTCTGAGCGACGCCTGCTCGGGTACTGAGGGTGCGATTCGGGCCGCGATGGGAGACAAGCCCGAGGCCGAGAGTCTTCTGCGAGCTGCCGTAGAGGACGCACTGTGTCCGGACGACCGGCTTTCGGTGGAGTGCAATCGGCTGTACCGCTCGGCGATTCGACGCGCAACTGGGTCCGTCGACGAGGCGCTCTCGGATTCCGAAGATGCGCATGCGGCCTTCTCAGATGACGGCAGCGGTCTGCCCGTCATGCGTTGTCTTGCCAAAATCGAGATGGCTGCGAATCTACTGGCTCTCGGGGACTTGCGGCGGGCCGAGGAGCTGGCGTCGGTAGCTCATCGGGACGCCAGCCTGTGGACGGCCGCGTATCACCTCCTCCGTGCCGACATGGTCCTGGCGGAGATCGAGCGGCAGCAGGGAGCGTTCGACGAAGCTATCGCCCGAATCGCTCAGCATCGCGAGTACATCCTGACGGAGAGCGCCAACTGGCAGATTGCGATGTACATCCGGGCCTTCCCGGGCCTGCTCGGCGTGTTCGCCAAGGCGGTGGGTGTTGATGCCTTGCCGTCTCACTTGCTCCGCATGATTCTGCACGACTACGCGCGGCCGGCGCTTGACGCGTGCCATGACGAACTGCCAACTGCGGACATGGAGCGGCTCGCGGCGCGTCTTCTCGGCAAGAGGGCCGCAGCCGTGTTCATGCGCGAACGTGCCAGTGGCCCCAAGGCCGTCGTTCGGTTGTTCGGCGGCATGCAGGTAGTAACGCCTACGGGCGCCGTCACCGACAAGGACTGGCGCAAGCGGAAAGCTCGACTGCTCTTTGCGCTTCTGGTGCTCCGGCGCGGCCAAGACATGCCTCGTGAGCAGATCTTCGAGCACTTCTGGCCCGAGATGGACGAGGAGCGAGCGAAGAGCAACTTCTACGTGACGTGGAGCATCATGAAGCGCGCGCTGGCCGCAGGCACCGGCGGCAAAGGGCCGTGTCCATACGTCGAGCATGTCGGTGGCGTGTGTCGCGTAGTCCCCGCATTGATCTCGTCGGACTTCGCAGAATTCGAAGACGCCCTTACGGCGATGCGCAAGGCCGACCGCGCCGGTGATGCGTCGCTTGCATTGGCGGCAGCGGAGCGAATCGTCGAACAGTATCGCGGCGAGCTGCTACCAGGCGAGCTCTACGATGACTGGCTCGGCCCGATACGCGATCGGTGTCGGCATGACTACGGCGATGCGATGCTGCGCGCCTCGCAGCTAACGTACGAAGCAGGCGATTCCGAGAAGGCACTCCACCTCGTTCGTGCAGGACTGGGGCAGGATCCCTGGCGCGAGGACCTGTACCAAGCTGCGTTGCGCTATCTCATTCACACCGGTCAGCGCAGCGGCGCTATCGAGACATACGTCGCATGCAAGAGTAAGCTTGCCGAGGACCTGGGCCTTGATCCTTCGACCGAGACGCAGCGGCTGTACGACCAGATTCTGGCCATGGAGGACCCGCCCGGCGCGCCTGCGCCAGGGTAGCGGCCTACACTGACATCACGGGGAGCGGCTGTGCTTCTGCTTGACGGTATCGTGCTCGGGCTTGCACTTGGCCTGCTTGCGGGCGGGTCGTTCGCACGCTTCTCTCGCGTGCATCTCAAGGGCGAGTACCTGTTCATGCCGCTGTTGGCGTTCCAGCTCCTCGTTCCGCGGTTGGCGACGATGCTTGGGTTCGCGCCCGCGGTTGCGCTGGGACTGTGGGTTGCCGCGATGTGCGGCCTTATCGCCCTCGCGCTCTGGAACAGACGATGGCTTGGTCTTTCGATCGCCGCGCTCGGAATCGCGCTGAATGTCGTAGTGATCGTTGCGAACGGCGCCATGCCGGTGTCGCTGGATGCGATCGCCCGGCTGGACCCCACGCTCGTTCCGCAGTTCGACCTGGTTCACGAGCAGCTTACGAGTGAGACGCGCTTCCAGGGGCTCGCCGACGTCATCGCGTTTCCGGGCCCGAAGTGGCACCGAGGAGTCGCAAGTCCGGGTGATTTTCTGCTCTCGGCGGGCGCGGGAATCTTCGTGTTCGCCGCGATGCGCAAGAAATCCGAGGATGGTTAGCCGCGGTTCAGCGGTGGTTTAGGAGCCCCCTGTATCGTAGGTCTCGGCCCGGACATCCGGGCGGGTCGGAGGGGGCGGGTTCGATCGGTTCCCGAAAGGGCGATGCGGTTCTCGGCGTTCGGCTGGTGTGGAGACGGGAGACTCCTGAGGGGCACCAGGCTTCGTTGGGATCACGAACCGGTGGGGCTTTGCGAGTCCGACCGAACGGGGGCGGCTTCGGGTGCGTCATGACCTGGAGCCGCTCTTCTCGTCTCGTTGCCGAAACGCTGCCAGAGCTACGCGGCATGAACGCATTCGTGAAGGTCGCCTGTGCTAGAATTGCTGTGCTTTTTACCCCCACTCTAGAATCCGCGAGGTCACGTTACATGGCCAATTTCCTAACGAAGATCCTCACAATGGGCGAAGGTCGCCAGATGCGTGAGTACGAGGACGTCGTCGAACAGATCAACGCTTTCGAGCCCGCCATTTCAGCGCTCACCGATGAGCAGCTGCAAGCCAAGACGCCCGAGTTCCGTGCCCGACTCGCAGACGGCGAGACCCTTGATGACTTGCTTCCCGAGGCGTTCGCCGTCGTTCGCGAGGCAGCAAAGCGCGCGCTCGGCATGCGTCACTTCGACGTGCAGCTTATCGGCGGCATCGTCCTGCATCGCGGCATGATCGCCGAGATGAAGACCGGCGAAGGCAAGACGCTCGTGGCGACGCTTCCCGTCTACCTGAACGCGCTCGCTGGCAAGGGCGTTCATGTCGTCACGGTGAACGACTATCTCGCTAAGCGCGACAGCGAGTGGATGGGGCGCGTCTACCGGTTCCTCGGCCTCGAAGTCGGCATCGTGCAGTCGCAGATGGATCCCGAGCGCCGCAAGCCCGCGTACGCTGCCGACGTCACCTACGGCACCAACAGCGAGTTCGGCTTCGACTACCTGCGTGACAACATGGTCACTCGGCCCGAGCTTCGCGTGCAGCGCGGACACAGCTACGCGATCGTGGACGAGGTGGACTCGATCCTCATCGATGAGGCGCGTACCCCGCTCATCATCTCCGGCGCCGGTACCAAGTCCGCCGAGTCGTACAAGCAGTTCGCGAAGGTCGTGCCCCGCCTCAAGCCTGACGAGGACTTCGAGTTCGACGAAGCCAAGCGGACGATCGCTCCCACCGAGGAGGGCGTTCGCCGGGTCGAGCAGTGGCTCGGCATCGAGGATCTGTACTCGGACCCGTCCGGGCAGCTCGTCAATCACTTGCAGCAGGCGCTCAAAGCGCAGTTCATGTTCAAGCGCGATGTTGACTACGTCGTGAAAGACGGCGAAGTGCTCATCGTCGACGAGTTCACCGGGCGCCTCATGGTCGGTCGCCGGTACTCGGAAGGCCTGCACCAGGCGATCGAGGCAAAAGAGAAGCAGCACGTTCGTGAGGAGAACCAGACCCTCGCGACCATCACCCTGCAGAACTTCTTCCGCATGTACGAGAAGCTCGCGGGTATGACGGGTACCGCCGTCACAGAAGACCAGGAGTTCCGCGAGATCTACAAGCTTCCGGTTACCGTGATCCCGCCGAACCGGGCGATGATTCGCGACGACCGCAACGACCTCATCTACCGCAACGTCGAGGCGAAGTTCAACGCCGTCATCGAGGAGATCGTCGAGCGCAACGCGAACGGGCAGCCGTGCTTGGTCGGCACCATCTCCATCGAGAACTCCGAGCGTGCGTCGCGCATGCTGCAGAAGCGCGGCATCCCGCACAAGGTGCTCAACGCCAAGTTCCACGAGCAGGAAGCGCACATCATCGCGCAGGCCGGGCGTCTCGGCGCCGTGACCATCGCAACCAACATGGCAGGCCGAGGCACCGACATCGTGCTCGGCGGCAACCCCGACTTCCTCACCGATGAGATCCTCATCGAGCGCGGCATCAAGCCCGAGGAGGCCACCGAGGAGCAGCTTGCCTCGGCGCTGGAGCGCTCCAAGGAGATCTGCGCCGAGGAGCACAAGCGCGTCGTCGAAGCTGGCGGCCTGGCCATTCTCGGCACCGAGCGCCACGAATCGCGTCGGATCGACAACCAGCTCCGTGGCCGCGCCGGGCGCCAGGGCGACCCGGGTGCAAGCCAGTTCTACCTCTCGCTTGAGGACGACCTCATGCGGCTCTTCGGCGGCAACCGGATGGAGCGCGTCCAGTCGCTTATGGAGCGCACCGAGATCCCGGAGGACATGCCGATCCAGGCCGGTATGGTGAGCAAGGCCATCGAGAGCGCTCAGCGGCAGGTCGAGGCGCAGAACTTCGCAGCCCGCAAGTACGTGCTCGAGTACGACGACGTCATGAACACCCAGCGCCAGGTCATCTACGGCGAGCGGAACCGCATTCTCGACGGCAAGGACATCCACGGTCGCGTGACCGAGATGATGGGGGAGACCATTTCTCTCATCGTCAAGGAGTATTGCCCCGAGAAGGCGTACTCGGAGGAATGGGACTGGGACACGCTGGCCGAGGACCTGAAGAGCCTCACCGGCCTCGACCTCGTCACGCCCGAGCTCAAGAGCAAGGTCGAGACCCCGTTCGAACTCGCCGACGACCTGACCGAGGCAGCGCTGGCCGCGTACGGCACCAAGGAGACTGAGCTTGGCTCCGAGAACCTCCGCGAGCTTGAGCGCCAGGTCATGCTTCGCGTCATCGACACGCGCTGGATGAACCACCTGCTCGAGATGGACTACCTCCGCGAGGGCATCGGCCTTCGGGCTATGGGCCAGCGCGATCCGCTCGTCGAGTACAAGTCCGAGGCGTATGAGATGTTCCGCTTCCTCGTCGACGAGGTGAACCACGACTTCCTGCGCACGATCATGCACATCCAGGTCGTGCAGGACACGCCTGCACCCGAGATCCTCGCGCAGCCGGTGAGCTACTCGGCACCGAGCGAGCAGAGCATCTTCTCGGGCGCGATGCAGCAGGCGGCAGCGTCGGTGGAGGGTCCTTCCGAGGACGCCATCTCGCAGGCCGCGGCGGTCGCCGGCAAGGGCGGTCCGGGGCGGACCGTCGAGAAAGACAAGGGCGATCCGTTCGCGAATGTCGGCCGCAACGATCCATGTCCCTGCGGCAGCGGACGCAAGTACAAGCACTGCCACGGCGCGAGCGCATGACCCGGGCGGTCCGGGGCATCGCCCCCTGACCGCAACGAGTCCCGTCCGCGTCGACCGAAATACGGTTCAAGATGATCGAAGACCGCACTCAACAGATCCAAGCGATGCGCGAGCGTGTCACGCGTATCGGCGAGTACCTGCATCTCGACGCCAAGCGCGCTGAGGTCGCTTCACTTGAGGAACTCACGATGGCTCCGGGCTTCTGGGACGATCCGTCCTCGGCGCAGGGCGTCATGTCGAAAGCCGCCGAGCTTCGTGACGAGATCACGTCGTTCGAGTCGATCGTCGCCGACCTTGATGATTTCGAGGTCGGCAATGAACTTGCCGTCGCCGAGGATGACGAGGAGATGGCCGCCGAGGCCGCTGCTACCGAGCAGGACCTGCTCCGCCGTATCAACGACCTCGAACTTGCCTCGTGGTTCACAGGCGAGTTCGACCACGGCGATGCGATCGTCACCATCATCCCGGGCCAGGGCGGTCTTGAGGCGCAGGACTGGGCCGAGATGCTCATGCGCATGCTCACCAAGTACGCCGAGCGCCGCAAGTGGAAGGTCGACCTCCACGACGCGCCGGCCGGCGTCGAGATCGGCATCGACCGGGCCGTGTTCACCGTGCATGGCCGCAACGCATACGGCATGCTGCAGTCCGAGGTGGGCGTGCATCGCCTTGTGCGCATCAGTCCGACCGACGAGAAGAAACGTCGCCAGACGACATTCGCGAAGATCGAAGTGCTGCCGGTGCTGCCGGACGAGGTCCAGGTCGAGATTCGCGAAGAGGACCTTCGCATCGACGTGTACCGCTCATCCGGTCCCGGCGGTCAGTCGGTTAACACGACGGACTCGGCCGTACGCATCACGCACCTCCCGAGCGGTCTCGTCGTGACATGTCAGAACGAGAAGAGCCAGCTCAAGAACAAAGAGAGCGCCATGACGATCCTGCGCTCACGCCTCTATGAGCTTGAGGAGGAGAAGCGCCTCGCGGAGCTCGATGCGCTACGCGGCGAGAAGCTGGACATCTCCTTCGGCAGCCAGATCCGCAACTACGTCCTCTATCCCTACCAGATGGTCAAGGACGTGCGTTCGGGCGTGGAGACCAGCCAGGTGGACCGCGTGCTCGATGGCGAGATCGACGAATTCATCGTCGGCTTCCATCGCTGGCGCGTTGAGCACCAGACAGCCTCGGCAATGGGCGGGGGCGCGTAGATGCGCCTGCTGGCGGATCTCCATACGCATACGGTCGCGTCGGGCCACGGATACTCTACGGTGACCGAGGTGGCCGCTGCTGCAGCGGCGAAGGGGCTAGAGCTCATCGCTATCACCGACCACGGCCCCGCTGTTCCGGGCGGCGCGCATCTGTGGTACTTCTGGAATATGAAGGTCATCCCCTCGGTTCTCGGCGGTGTTCGCATCCTCAAGGGCTGCGAAGCGAATCCGTGTCTCGATACCGAGAACGGGATCGATCTTCCCGATGAGATGCTGTCGATGCTCGATTTCGTAGCGGTCGGCTTGCACCCGGCCTGTGGCTTCGACGAAGTCGATCGCGTGAAGAACACCGAGGCGCTGCTCCGCGTGGTCGAGAACCCGCTCGTCGACATGATCACTCATCCGGGAAACGAGGATGAGTTTCCGGTCGATCTCGACGCCATCGTGAGCGCTGCCGTGCGCAACGACGTGATTCTCGAGCTCAACAACTACTCGTTCGATCCCCGCAGCGGTCGTCACTCATCCTTCGAGCGCGAGCGTGAATTCGCCGAGGCGGCGCGCGATGCCGGCGCTACCATAGCGGTCAATTCGGACGCGCACTTCCATCTTCTCGTCGGCGAGGTCAGCAATGCCCTCGCGGTAGCCGAGGAGATCGGCTTTCCCGAGGAACGAATCGTGAATCGCGACGCGGCATCGGTCCTCGCATTCCTCGGCGCGAAACGTGAGCGGCCGCGGATCGACGCAGGGGGAGTGTGGTAGCGATGGCTGCACGGAGCCTCTCAAGAGTTGCGCCGAGCGCGGTCCTCAAGAGCCGACGCGTCAGAGACTACCTGTTCATGACGGTCGGCATCCTGATCACCGCCTGGGGTCTCGACGCGTTCCTCATCCCCAACAAGCTTGTCGCCGGCGGTGTGTCGGGTCTCTCGACGGTGTTGTACTACACGCTGCTCGATCAGGGCATCAAGGTGCCGGTCGGCATGATGATGCTCGCCATGAACGCCGTGCTTCTCGTCGTCGCGGTCTCCTTCAGGGGTTGGCGCTACGGTGCGAAGACGATCTACGGCATGGTGGCGCTGTCGGTGGCCGTCGACGCGCTTGCGCCGTTTACGCCGCACCTGGCTGCGAACGACCACCTACTCGCCGTCTTGTATGGCGGTGTCGTCACCGGAATCGGCATGGGCCTGGTATTCAAGGCCCGGGGCAACACCGGCGGTACCGACATCGTTGCGCAGCTTCTGGCAGATCGCAGCAACTTCGGCGTCGGTCAGATGATGCTCGCCGCCGACGCGACCGTCACGCTGGTCGCCGTCCTCAAGTTCGGACCCGATCTGGCCCTCTATGGTGCCGTCGCGGTGGTCATCATGGGGCGCGTCATCGACCTCGTGCAGGAGGGCCTCTCGGTGGAGAAGGCCGCCTATATCATCTCGGAGCACTCAGACCGCATTGCCGAGGCGATACTGCACGAACTCGGTCGTGGTGCGACCGGCCTGGCCGGTCGTGGTCTGTACTCGGGCAACGAGCGGGAGATCATCCTCACGGTCGTCTCCCGAAGGGAGATCGACGCACTCAAAGCGCTTGTTCACGCCGCTGACCCTGGCGCGTTCATGATCATCTCGGATATCCACGAAGCGCTCGGCGAAGGATTCAAGGAGATAGGAGTCTAGATGGCACAGGTCCGTACACCCGATGAACTACGCGAGCTCGCGCGGCGCATGCGCTGCGACATCGTGAGCATGCTCACCGAGGCCGGCTCGGGACACCCTGGCGGCTCGCTGTCTGCGGCCGACATCGTCGCGACGCTCTACGGCGCGGTCATGCGGCACGACGCTTCGCAGCCCACGATGCCCGAGCGCGATCGCTTCGTGCTCTCGAAGGGTCACGCGGCGCCGGTGCTCTATGCCGCGCTTGCCGAGGAGGGCTACTTCGATCGCAAGCACCTCGGCACGCTGCGCAAACTCGGTTCGATGTTGCAGGGACACCCCGACTGCAAGAAGACGCCGGGTGTCGAGGTCTCGACGGGTTCGCTCGGCCAGGGTCTTGCGATCAGCAACGGCATGGCGCTCGGGCTCAAGCTCGACGGTATGACCGAGCCGACGGTGTACTGCCTGCTCGGCGACGGCGAGCTGCAGGAGGGTGAGGTCTGGGAGGCGGCGATGTTCGCGCCGCATCACGGGCTCATGAACGTGGTCGCGATTGTGGACAACAACGGACTTCAGATCGATGGAGCCTGCTCCGAGGTCATGTGCCTCGGCGAGATCGCCCGCAAGTTCGACGCGTTCGGCTGGGACGCCGTTGAGTGCGACGGCCATGACGTCGATGCCCTCCTAGCCGCACTCGGTGGGGCTCGCGCTCGCGCCGAGGCGGGCGGCAAGCCGGTCGTCGTGGTGTGCGCGACCGTGAAGGGCAAGGGCGTCTCCTTCATGGAGGGGCTGGCGGACTGGCACGGCAAGACCCCCACAGCCGAGCAGGCTGCGACCGCACTGGCAGAACTCGGCTGCAACGGAGAGGTGGCCTGATGAGCGAGAAGCGTGCAACGCGTGAGGCGTTCGGAGCGACGCTCGTCGAGCTCGCCGCTGCAGGTGTGGATGTCGTCGTCGTCGAAGCGGACCTTTCGAAGTCCACAACAACCGCGACCTTCGAGAAGGCGTACCCGGCTCGCTTCTTCAACGCCGGCATCGCCGAGCAGAACATGATCGGCACGGCCTCTGGGCTTGCTGTTGGTGGCAAGATCGCGTTCACGGGCTCGTTCGCTGTGTTCGCGACCGGTCGCGCGTACGATCAGGTTCGTAACACCGTGTGTTACTCGGGACTCGACGTGAAGCTCTGCCCAACCCACTCGGGCATCACCGTCGGCCCGGACGGCGGAAGCCATCAGATGCTCGAGGACATCGCGCTCATGCGCGTGCTCCCGGGCATGCGGGTGCTTGTGCCCGCCGACGCGCGCGCGGCCGCTGCCGCGATTCGCGTGGCAGCGCAGACGCCGGGGCCGTTCTACGTGCGGCTCGGCCGCGCAGCGGTTCCGCTCGTCTACGATGAGGGCTTCGAGTTCGAGCTCGGCCGTGCTTACGTGCTGCGTGATGGCACCGACGTCACGCTTGCCGCTTGCGGCGTCATGGTCGAACGCGCGCTTGCCGCCGCCGAGCTTCTGGCTGCCGAGGGCATCTCGGCGGACGTGCTCGATGTTGCGACCGTGAAGCCCATCGATGCCGAGACGATCGTCGCCTCGGTTGCCAAGACCGGCTGCGTCGTCACGTGTGAGGAGCACTCGATCATCGGTGGTCTGGGCTCCGCTGTTGCCGAAGTCATCGGCGAGCAGTGCCCTGTGCCGCTGCGCCGTGTTGGCGTGCGGGATGTCTTCGGAACATCCGGAGACCCCGAGGAGCTCATGACGCACTACGGACTTACGGCGACCGATATCGCCTCGGCAGCACGTGAGGCGATTGCCGCCCGCGCGTGAAGGTCGTGTGAAGTTCGAGAAACGCCGGAGGCGTGAAAGCGACCGTACGGCAGCCGTTTTGCTAGAATTGCCCGGGAATCGTTGTCAACAGATGGAGCACCCATGATATCCATGCGGAACGTCAGCAAGACGTACGGCGCTGACAAACCCGCTCTCTACGACGTGAATGTGGAGATCGAGCAGGGAGAGTTCGTCTTCCTCGTCGGTCATTCCGGTTCCGGTAAGTCCACATTCATCCGACTCCTTCAGCGCGAGTTGCTGCCGTCGGAAGGTTCCATCGTCGTTGCGGGCCAGGACCTGACCAGGATGAAGAACTGGAAGGTGCCGTTCCTGCGCAGGAACATCGGTTGCGTCTTCCAGGACTTCAAGTTGCTGCCGAACAAGACCACGTACGAGAACGTGGCGTTCGCACTCGAGGTCATCGGCCGGAGCAAGCACGTCATCCGCACCCAGGTGCCCGAGGTGCTGCGTCTCGTCGGTCTTGAAGAGAAGATCAATAGCTATCCCGATGAGCTCTCCGGTGGTGAACAGCAGCGCGTGAGCATCGCGCGTGCATTCGTGAACCGTCCGCCGCTGCTCCTCGCGGACGAGCCGACCGGCAACCTGGACCCGGCGACATCGCTCGGGATCATGAGCCTCTTCAGCCGCATCAACAAGACCGGCACGACCGTGCTGGTTGCGACGCATGACAGGGAGATGGTCGACTCGATGCGCAAACGCGTAATCGCACTGGAGAACGGCCGTGTCATCCGTGACCAGGATCGCGGGGTGTACGGCTATGGCGATTAACGTCGGCTACTTCGTTCGCGAGTCCGTTCAGAGCTTCCGCCGCAACTGGGTCATGAGCCTGGGCGCGGTCATCACCATCTACCTCTCGCTGCTCATCGTCGGAGCTTCCGTCGGCAGCAGCATGGTCGTCGGACAGGTCGTCCGGTCGGTGGAGGAGAAGGTCTCGATCCGCATCTTCCTGAAGGATGGTGCCGCTCCCGCTGACGTCGACGCGCTCAACAAAGCACTTGTCGGCGATGCGCGCGTCAAGGACGTGAAGTACACCTCGAAAGAGGAAGCGCTCGAGGAGCTGAAGAAGACGACTCTGGCTGACAGCCCTGAGATCGTCGATCAGCTTGAGGTGAACCCGCTGCCCGCGTCGCTCGACGTCAACCTGAAGAAACCGCAGGACGTGAATGCGGTCGTCGAGACCATCAAGGCGAATCCCGGGTTCCTGAAGGTGGCGGACCGTCCGGACAACCCTGAGAAGTCACTCAAGTACGGGCAGCAGATCGTGAACCAGCTGTTCGCGTTCACCAGTGCGCTGCGAGTGATCGGCGCCGTGTTCATCATCATGCTGGCTGTCATCAGCCTCATCTTCATCAACAACACGATCCGGCTTGCGATCTACGCCCGGCGCAAGGAAATCGGCATCATGCGCCTCGTGGGAGCGTCGAACTGGTTCATCCGTACGCCGTTCCTGCTGGAGGGCATGCTGCAGAGCCTTCTCGGCGCGTTCCTCGCCCTGCTGACGCTCGGCTCGGTCCAGTGGTTCTTGATGCCCAAGCTCAAGGAGACCATCTCGTTCCTGCCGGTCTCCCTGTCAGCCGGTGCCTCCGTGCAGATCTCACTCATACTCATCCTGAGCGGCGTGATCATCGGTCTCGCCGGCTCCGCCGTCGCCCTGAGGCGCTACCTGAAGGTCTAGACCCCCATGAACAAAGCATTGAAGTACACCATCGGCGTAGCCGTTGTGCTGACGCTCATCATCGCAGCGTTCGCTGGCGGCGTCCTGTTCGACCGCATGCTGCCCACGGTGGGCGTCGTCCCCGGAGTGGGCGAAGCGCCCGTGAGCGTCGAGCGCGCTGCGACCGAGGTTCAGAAGATCATCAACGCCGAGGCGCTTGAGCCTAGCGATGAGGCTTCGATGACCGCGGGAGTCGTGAAGGGGATGCTCGAGTCCCTCGGCGATCCGTACGCGACGTACTTCGATGCCGAGCACTACAAGTACTTCACCGAGCAGACAAACGGCGAGTTCTATGGCATCGGCATCACAATCGCCGACAAGGACGGTCAGGCGTACGTGGTGAAGGTTCTCGACAAGACGCCAGCCGCCGCCGCTGGGCTTAAGGCCGATGACGTGATCACCTCCATCGATGGCGTGACCCGCGACAAGTGGGACGTCGATGAAGTCGTGAAGCGGGTTCGTGGCCCCGAAGGCACGCCGGTGAAGCTTGGAATCACGCGCGCCGGTTCAGACAAGCCGATCGTGTTCACCATCAAGCGCGCGAAGATCGAAGTGCCCAACATCGAGCAGGAGTTGGTGGGCAAGGACGTCGGCTACATCCGTCTGTACACGTTCAACCAGCGCTCGGGCGATGACGTTCGTGCCGCCATCGAGAGCCTCACCAAGAAGGGCGCCAAGGGCTTCATCCTTGACCTCCGAGACAATCCGGGTGGCCTTCTCAGTGCATCGGTCGACGTGGTCTCGCTCTTCGTGAAGGACGGCGTGGTGGTCACTGTCGATGGTCGCGCTGCGGGCACCGACGAGACGTACCGTGTCTCGGGCGACACCGCAACCGACGCGCCGCTCGTGCTCCTCGTGAACGAGAACTCAGCCTCGGCTAGCGAGATCGTCGGTGGCGCGCTCCAGGACTACAAGCGCGCGACGATCATCGGTGTGACGTCGTTCGGCAAAGGGAGTGTCCAGCAGATCGAGGAGCTGTCCTTCGGCGGCGCCGTCAAGCTCACGATCGCGCACTATCTCACGCCGCTGGGACGCGTCATCGACAAGAAGGGCGTCGTGCCCGAGATCTCCGTGACGATGGATGCCGAGAAGCAGGTCGACAAGGCGAAGGACACGCAGTACCAGCGCGCGCTCGCGGAGATTCGCAAGAAGCTCTAGTCTTCGTCCTCGTCGTCATCAAGCGTGACGTACGACTGCGGATCGAACGCGATCTCGTCCATGAGCCGGATGACCGGTCGGCCTTCGCGTAGGTCCGGCTCATCAAGCGGCTCCAGCGTGAGGCGCAGACCGTCGCCGGTCAGTTCGATGCGTGTCGTGCCATCCTCGGCGGTCGCGAAGTCCAGGTAGCGGAAGCTTGCGACGTTCAAGAACAGGCAGCCATTCACGAGGAGCGTCGAAGAATCCGGATCGGCCATGATCTTCACGAGCGTGGCCTTGCCTTCGGAGATCGGCGCGCCGTCGACGGCGTACTGATACTCGAAGGTCTCCACGGTCTCCATAGCGCGAACCATGTCGCGAAGGCTGGTGAGGGTGCCGGTCCCGATGAGGGTCGGTGTGAGTTCCCGCTGGGTGTGCATGTGCGCTCCGAACGCTCAGGTGTAGAGTTGCACCATACAGAGATTGTAGCACCGCGGCAAGCCGCGCCCGGTCCGCCTGGCGGACGCGACGTGCCGCTTGTCGAACGGTTCGGGGGAGGCTCCTGTGCGTCCTGACAAGCTGGTCGTAAAGACGCTTCGCGCCGGAGGCGGCAAGCCAATGACCGCCGAGGACCTCGCCGCAGCACTCGAGAGCGAGGGCCTGGCGGAGTCCCGCATCACGACCATTCTCGCGTCCCTCGTGAAGTCGGGCGCCGTGGCTGAAGGTCCCGGCGGCACCTACATCGCCCTCAAGGAGCGGGGCCTGCTCGTTGGGCGCGTGACCATGAACCGCAGGGGATTCGCCTTCGTGGTCACACCGGTCGGCGACATCTACGTGGGTCGCCGGGATGTCAACGGCGCGATGCATGGGGACACGGTTGCGGTCAGACTGAACAATCAGCGCTCACGCGAGGGTCGCTCGGGAGAGATCGTCCAGGTGCTCGAGCGCGCGGTCACACGCGTGGTGGGCACATTCGAGCGGCATGGAGCGCTGGGGATCGTGACGCCCACCGATGCGCGGGTTCGCTCGGACATCTTCGTTCCGCTCAAGGGCGACGTGCAGCCCAAGCCGAACGACATCGTCGTGGCGCGCATCACGCGCTACGCGACGCAGCGCGACGCGATGCAGGGGGTTATCGAGGAGGTTCTCGGCCCGGCGGATGCACCTGGCGTGGATGTGGAGATCGTGATCCGCGAGCACTCGCTGCCGACCTCGTTCTCCGAGGAGGTCGAGAGCGTCGCGAATGGGCTCACGCAGGACGGCGAGGCGGAGCTTGCGCGCGGCCGCACGGACGTCCGCGACGTGTTCACGGTGACGATCGACCCGACCGACGCGAAGGACTTCGATGACGCGATCTCCATCGAGCGCCGAGACGGCGGCTTCCGCATGTGGGTGCACATCGCCGACGTGAGCCACTACGTGCCGTGGGGGAGCGTCATCGACGAAGAGGCGCGCATGCGGGCCACCTCGGTGTACCTCGTCGATCGCGTCATCCCCATGCTGCCCGAGCGGCTCAGCAACGGCATCTGCTCCCTCAACCCCGCCGAGGACCGCTTGACGTTCACGGTGGAAATGGACCTCGACAAAACCGGGCTGGTGGAGGCGTACCGGCTGTACCCCTCGGTCATGCGAAGCGACCACCGGCTCGACTACGACACCGTTGACCTCTGGTTGACATCCCGCGGCTTCGCGAACGACGAGCTCAAGCGCATGCTCACCGACTTCCGCTCGGCGGCCGATGCAATCCACAAGCGGCGCATCGCGCGCGGCGGACTCGATTTCGACACCGTCGAGGCGCGCGTGAAGCTCGACGACGCCGGCAAGCCGCTCGAGGTCGTGCTCCGCAAGCGC
This sequence comes from Actinobacteria bacterium HGW-Actinobacteria-1, assembly GCA_002841355.1. GTDB lineage: Bacteria > Actinomycetota > Coriobacteriia > Anaerosomatales > Anaerosomataceae > UBA2286. The sequence continues at coordinate 80,092 of PHFB01000007.1, forward strand.
ACGGTCGCGACGAACATGATCGAGGAAGCGATGGTGCTCGCGAACGAGGTCGTCGCGCGGCATATGCGCGATGCCGAGGCCCCGATGATGTACCGCATCCACGAGGATCCTGATCCCGATGCGCTCGGGCAGATCGCGGTGATCCTCAAGGAATTCGACTACCCGATGAAGGACATCCACGGCGCAAGCCCGCAGACGTTCCAGAAGATCGTGAAGTTCGCGAAGGGTCGCCCCGAGGAGCTGCTCATCAACTCGCTGCTTCTGCGTGCTCTGGAGCGGGCGCGGTACTCGGACATCCTCGAGGGCCACTTCGGGCTTGCGAGCGACGCGTACTGCCACTTCACGAGCCCGATTCGCCGCTACCCGGACCTCATCGTGCACCGCCTGCTCAAGGCGCAGCTCACCGGCACGCTCGACAAGGAGCCGGTCGCCAGCATGGCGCACGAGCTCGGCTGGCTCGCCGAGCACTGCTCGGTCATGGAACGCGAGGCGGAGGCGGCCGAGGACTCGTCGCAGAAGGTGAAACTCGTCCAGCTCATGGCTGATCATCTCGGCGAGGTGTTTGAGGGCATCATCACGGGCGTCATGTCGTTCGGCTTCTTCGTACAGCTCGACAACACCGCCGAGGGCCTCGTACACGTGCAGACCCTTGGCGACGACTACTATCGGTTCGATGCCGAGCGGTTCATGCTCTGGGGTGAGAATCGCGGCAAGCAGTTCCGTCTCGGGCAGCGGCTGAAGGTGCGCGTGATCGATGTGAGCCCCGCCGAGCGAAGGATCGACTTCGAGGTCGCGTGAAGCGGTGGCGCGTGTCAGCGCTCGGCGGTACACTGACATCTCTTGTCCACTATCCATCGAGGAGGCCGTTTCATGCGTGCTGAGTCGTTCGATTTCCTGAAGTCCCTCGTTGAGGCCCCGTCGCCGTCCGGCTACGAGCAGCCCGCCGCCAAGGTGTTCCGCGACTATGTGTCGCCGATCGCCGACTCGGTGGAGACTAACGTCATGGGCTCCGTCCACGCCGTGCTCAAGGGCACCGCTGACGGCCCGTCGGTCATGCTGGCCGGGCACATCGACGAGATCGGCTTCATGGTTACCTACATCACCGACGACGGCTTCTGCGCGTTCGCCGGTATCGGCGGTCACGATCCGCAGATCCTTCCGGGCGCGCGCGTTACCGTGCACACCGCCGAGGGCCCGCTGCTTGGCGTGCTTGGGCGCCTCGCCATCCATCTGCTTGACGACGAAGAGCGCAAGCAGGTCGTCAAGATGCACAAGATGTTCATCGACCTCGGCATGAAGGGCGAGGATGTCAAGAAGCGCGTGCGCATCGGCGACCCGGTCACGTACGGCGTCGGCATGGAGACGTTCGGCGACAACATGGCCGTCTCGCGCGCCTTTGACGACAAGATGGGCGCCTGGATCGCCGCCGAGGTGCTCCGTACGGTGAAGGAGGCCGGCGGATCCAAGAGCGACTTTATCGCGGCCGCAACCGTGCAAGAAGAGATCGGTCTTCGCGGTGGAACCACCTCGGCGTACGGCGTTGACCCCGTGGTCGGCATCGCCGTCGAGGTCACGCACGCGACGGACTACCCGGACGTCGACAAGCGCAAGCACGGCGACGTGAAGTGCGGTCTCGGCCCCGTGATCAGCCGAGGCGCCAACATCAACCCGCGTGTCTTCGACCTGCTCGTCGAAGCAGCAGAGGCCGAGAAGATCCCGTACCAGATCGAAGGTGCGCCTCGCGGTACCGGCACCGACGCGAATGCCATCCAGCTTTCGCGCGGTGGCAAGGCGGCGGCGCTCGTAAGCGTGCCGCTGCGCTACATGCATACGCCCACCGAGGTGCTCTCGATCGAGGACCTTGAGAACACCGTGAAGCTGCTGTCGGCGTTCATGCTGCGCCTTGAGCCTGATACCGACTTCACGCCGTAGTCAGAGAGTCTCCATGCCCAAAGAAGAGCGCCTCATAGCCAACAACAAGAAGGCCTTCCACGACTACACCGTGGTCGAGACCTTCGAGGTCGGCATCGCTCTCACGGGCACCGAGGTCAAGTCGCTGCGTGAGAACAAAGCGAGCCTGCGCGACGCGTTCGCATCGGTGAAGCGCGGCGAGGTGTGGCTCCACAACGTGCACATCTCGCCGTACAGCCACGGCAACCGCGGCAACGTGGACCCGAACCGTGCGCGCAAGCTGCTACTGCACAAGAACGAGATCCGCTACCTCATCGGCAAGACGAAAGAAACCGGATTCACGCTCGTGCCGCTCAAGATGTACTTCGCCACGTCGGGGCTCGTGAAGCTCGAACTCGCGCTCGCGCGAGGCAAGAAGTCGTACGACAAACGCGACGCGCTTGCCGAGAAGGATGCGAAGCGTGACGTAGCCCGGGCGCTCAAGGACCGCACGCTCGGCAGGTAGCGGCACGCTGCTTGCATGAACAAGATGACGCCGCGCTTCTGCGGGGATATACTACGCATCCGCACTACGCACGGCAGGACGTTGACAACGTTCGATTCCGGGGGCGACTGGATTCGACATGATAGGTTCGAGGGTAGCAGCAGGTCGAGGTCTCCTCGCCTCGTTAAACAGGGGTAAAGACGCTCAAGCGTCGACAATAATTACGCTCTCGCTGCTTAAATAAGTAGCGACGTCGCCCGGTGAGAGTCCCCGTCACCGGCCCCGACGTCACTCAGGGGACTGGCGCGACGGATGTGGGCTGTATGCCGCTAGCGCAAGACTGAACAGCCAGGGCACGGGCACGCGGGTCACCGAGTGTCGCCCGTTCTGACGATAATCGGTGTCTGAGCCTGGAGATACTACCCGGGGGTCTATTGTGGACCGGAGTTCGATTCTCCGCGCCTCCACCACATGCACAACAGGGGTCTGTCGTCTTCCGACAGACCCCTGTTCTTGTTCCTGACACCCCGAGTAGTCGCGTCTACTCGTCGTCGGCAGACACCCGCTTGCGAAGCGTCTTCTTGCGAGCGGCGACCCGCTTTCCCTCGACCATGGCACGCTTCACCGCACGAGACTTGCGTGTGGGGATTCGCGCAGGGTCGACGTGTTGCGCCTCGGCGATACGGGTGCGCAGCCGGGTGAGCGCCGCCTTCTTGTTGAGGTACTGGCTGCGTTCGCGTCGCGCGACGACCACGATCCCGCTCGGCCGGTGCTTGAGTCGCACGGCACTGTCGGTTGTGTTCACGCCCTGGCCACCAGGACCGGTGGCGCGAAACGTCGTGACGTCGCACTCGGCAAGCAGCGCGTCATCGGTTTCCGGCATCGTGTAGTCCTGGTCCATGGCATCCTCCAGGGCCATTCTACCGCGCAACGGCAGGGTGACAGCAGCACGTTCACTCGTGACCCTCCCGACGGTTCACGCTAGGGTAGGGCACGGAGGTGTTCGATGTCCCAAGGTCCCCACCCTCAGCCCGAACTTCGCATCGTCGTGTGGCGCCTGCTTGGCGCCCTCTTCGTCGTACAGCTTGTGCTTGCTGCGATCTTCCGCGGCCTACTGCTTGCCGCGCACGGCACGGGCAGCGTCTTTCGCTTCCAGCTCGTGAATGGCGCGAGCTTCGTCGTGCTCGGCGTCGTGCTTCTCGTGGCGTTCCGTCCGAACCTCGCGGTGCTCGGACTGTCGCTTGCCGGCAGATCCGCCCGTACGCGGTGGCTGTCGCTGCTCGGCGTCGCTGCCGTTCTTGCGCTCGTGATCACCTCACGCTCCTTCGGCATCATGCCGTTCGTGCTGAACCTCACGTTCGGCCTGGCCGTCCCCGCGTTCGAGGAGCTGCTGTTCCGAGGGTGGGTGTTCGGCAAGTTGCGATCCGTCTCGGCGGGACCTCGCGCTTCATGGGTGGCAATCGCGACAAGCGCGGTACTCTTCGGTCTGTGGCACCTGGGGTACGCGCCCACGCTCCTGCAGCACCCGGCGCATCCGGAGATCGTGTCGCTTCTGGCGTTCAAGGTGGGCTACGGGACCGTTCTCGGTCTGGCTACCGGCTGGCTGCGCGAGCGCACAGGCGGCACGTACGCGCCTTTCGTACTGCACGCGGTCGCGAACATCTTGGCGCCGTAGACGGAGGGTGTGGGATACTGTGGCGATGCCCGAGAAGACTCGATACGGTTTCACCCTGGAGGCGTGGCGCACCGGCAAAGCCGAGGCGCGCGACTTCCTGATCAGCCGTGCCCGTGAGCGTGGCACCACGACGTACTCGGAGCTCTGTGAGGTTGTCTCGGCGATTCAGCTTCGCCCGTATTCGTTCGGGATGATGGCGTTCCTGAACGAGGTGTGCGCCGAGGAAGACGCCGCCAACGGCATCATGCTCGCGTCGCTTGTGACACGGCGCGACACGGGGATGCCGGGCGACGGTTACTTCAAGTTCGCCGCCGGGCTCGGACGAGACTCCCTTGATCGCGAGACATTCTGGCGCTCTGAGATCGAGCGCATTTACGCAGCATTCCCCCCGGAGGAGTAGGCGCGCATGCCGGCATTCGTGGCGGGCCTCCCGGCCTGGCTGAAGTACATCGTCATCACCATCATTCCGTGGATCGAGTTGCGTGGAGCGATTCCGCTTGCGGTACAGCAGCACGAGCAGTACTACCTGCCGCTGATCTTGCTGTCCAACCTCGCCATCTTCTGGCCCGGCTTCTACTTCCTGGAGCTTGTCTATCACCGCATCCCGGAGGGTTCGTGGCTGCACCGCAAGCTCGAAGGAATTCGCGCGAAGGCGCATCCTCTGGTTGAGAAGTACGGTGTGCTTGGCCTTGCCGTGTTCGTGGCGATTCCGCTGCCGGGCACGGGCGCCTACTCCGGGACCGCAGCCGCGTGGCTACTGAGGATGGAGCCGAAGAAGGCATTCCTCGCCGTGTCGCTCGGCGTAGCGGGTGCGTTCGTCCTCGTGTGGGCGTTGTCGGCGGGCGTCGCGGCCGGCTTCAGGCTGTTCTAGCTTCGCGCTACACTCTGAGCCATGACGCAACCACACCTGCCACGACGCACTCCCTTCGCCTTCGGACTCACGTTCGTGCCGCCAGTAGCTCTGGGCGGCATCGTGCCAGACACCGTCGAGCCCGCGCAGGCAGTGTTGCGTGCGTGCCAGGAGCTCCGTGCGGCATTCGCGTTCGTGCCTTCGTGGGAGCCCTGGGCCGAGAACGCCCTCATCGCGCTGGTGGATGCCGGTATCAGCGTCTTCTGGACCCTTGAGGGACCACTGTGGCCGATTCTCAACGCCGGTGGCGTCGCAGCGGGACTGCGCCAGACGCTCACTGACGCCGAGGGTATGTCGCGGCGGATCGAATCCGGGCTCGACGCGGTCATCGCCCGCGCGAGGCACGGCCTCGAGTCAGGTGCGGCCGGTATCGTCCTTGCCGAGGATCTTGCCGGCTCGGAGGGCCCCTTGGTGGCACCGGATTTCGCGATCGAACGATTGATGCCCGCGTATGCCGAGGTCGTCCGCGTGGCAAGCGAGTTCTCTTCGCCGACGATCCTGCACTCCGACGGGGACACCCGGTGGCTGCTCGGTGCGATCAGGCGAGCCGGCTTCACGGCGATCCACGGAGGGGGAGGGTTGGACTTCGATGGCTTCGAGCGATTGTTCTGGGCCGCCAAAGCGATCGATCTCGCCGTCATCGGTGGCTTGCAGTCGATAGAGCTGAGCGCAGGACTCGCCCGCGCCGAGGTGCTCGGCAGCCGTATCGGACTGCTGACGCGTGCCGGAGGACTTCTCGTGGCTGATGATGGTGGCCTGACCACCGCGCGCGAGCTGTCCGCGCTGAGTCACGCGCTTGGCGTGGCGCGCTCTGCTGCCGGGTAGCCGCAAACGAAAGCGAGGCGCCCTAGTGGACGCCTCGCTCTCATGCGTGTGTTCGGTAGCTATGCGTGCGTGGGCTTCGTCCCCTTGAGCGGCATGGCCGCAACCACGAGGTCGATCACCTGCCACACCTGGAGTCCGAGTTCGTGGATCTCGTTAAGCTCCTCGATCTGCAGGCGGCAGTTCTCACACGGACAGGCCAACACACTGGCACCGCTCGCCTTCAGCTGTTCGACCTTCTTGATGCCGGATGCCAGTCGCACATCCTTGAACTCCTCCATCGCGACAATGCCGCCACCGCCACCGCAGCACCATTGCTCGGCACGGTTGGGGGTGAGATCGACGAAATTGTCCGTCACTGCTTTCACGATGTCCCGCGGCTCCTCGAACTTGCCGCCGTTGCGGCCGAGCTGGCACGGATCGTGATAGGTGACCTTGCCCTCGATGAGACCCTTGTCCACGGTGATGCGACCGGCCTTGATGTACTGGTCGACCTTCTCGAGGATGTGGCTGATCTTGAAGGGCATCGGTTCCTTTGACCAGGCCTCGTAGAAGAACTCGGCGACGCGGTACGCATGACCGCACTCCGGTACGACGATCTCCTTGACGCCCAGTCGTTTCGCCTCATCGATATAGCGCTTGGTGATGAGCCGCGCCTTCTCGACATCGCCGTAGAAGAAGCCGTAGTTGGCCGCTTCGAACATCGAGATGGTCCAGTTCTCGCCAGCCTCCTCAAAGATGACGGCAGCAGGACGGATCGAGTGCGCCCCGGCGAGCGCCACATACAGGATGTCGGCACCCTCCTTGTTCACCGGAACCCGGGAGTTCGGGTTGCCGGTGATCGCACGCACTTCCTCCTGGATGTCCTCGAAGCCGCTGACCATGACGTCGTTGAACATCTCGGCATTGTCGCCCTTGAAGATCGCGGCGTCAGCCAGCTGACCGAGCATCTCGTTGCCCTTGCCCGCGGCGATGAGGATCGCTTTCGCCACCGAGAGGATCCAGGCGGTGTCGATCGAGAACGGGCAGTAGTACATGCAGCGACGGCAGCCGGTGCATGCGTACGTCGAGTCGTAGAGCTCGTCGAGCAGGTTCTCGTCGGGGTCGCGCGCCTCGTAGAGAGCGGGCACGAACTCGCCGGTCTTGGTGAAGTACTTCTTGTAGATCTGACGAATCAGCTCTGCGCGCCGGGCGGGGAGGTACTTGAAGTCCCCGGTTCCCACGTACTGATGGCACGCGTCCTTGCAGATCGCGCAGCGCGCGCAGATGTCCATGTACTGCTTGAGCTGTCGGTTCATCTTCTTATCGATGACCCCCGTGAGGGTCGTGAGCTGCGTTGAGTCCATGCTTACTCACTCCTCACAAGGTTGGACGAGAAGGCGCCGATCGCGTGCACGAGCTTGCTGAACGGGAAGTACATGAGCAGCAGGTCCGTGAAGAGCATGTGCGTTCCAAGCGAGACTCCCACGTTGCTGGCGAGCAGCTCGGCCGGAATCTCCGGCTTGAACGTCATGAGGCTCAGGAACCACTCGCGATAGGTGGCTGCGTGTACCACGCCGCCGTATACGAAGCGCATGTGGTCGCCCATCGCAACGACGCCGAGGAGCAAGAAGAGCAGTAGGTAGTCTTCCGGCACAGAGAGGCTCTTGTACGGGCCAAACGTCCTGCGGACGATCCAGAAGAGCACGCCGACGAGCATGAGGATTCCGGCGATACTGCCGGACCATGCCGCGAAGGTGTTCATACCGGCCTCGCCGAGCCATTCCGGCAGGAACGGGAACTCGTGGATCAAGCGCAGATGCCCGACGAACGCGCCAAGCGCGGCGACGTGGAACGCCATCGCGAAGATCCACATCGTCGGCTCGATCTTGGCCGATTGGGGGGCGATGAACGTATCGGCAAGCAGCTTGCCGAAGCGGCCTGCGCCGCTCTTCGGCTTCGGGAACATCCCGAGACGGACGGGCGACTTGGGTGTCGTGGCCCACTGGTAGATGCGCCACGCCATGCCGCCGAAGAACACGATCGCCGTGAGGTAGATGCCCCAGACCGATGTTATCCAGAGGTAGGTTTCCATTGGCTCCACGCTACTTGACGCGCTTGACCAGGAAGACGAACTCGCTGCCTTCCTTGGCGGCCTGCAGCACTTCGTTCCCGGTGCTTTTCGCCCACGCGGGGATGTCTGCCATGGCACCCGGGTCGGTCGCGACGGCGCGAATGACGCCACCCACCGGCACGTTGCCGATGTTCTGGCTGACCTTCACCATCGGGAGGGGGCAGAGGAGGCCCTTGAGGTCGAGTTCGAGGTCGATCTTGGTCTCGTCAGACATGAGTGCTCCTTTAACGGGTCGTGCCGAGGCACGACCGGCTGCTGATACGTGCTGGTTTCGTTTGCGGGACTAGATGAACAGCTGGATATCGGCGTCCTGCGCCTTGAGCAGGAAGAAGCCCACGCCGACCGGCTCCTTGACACCGTCGATGAAGCTCTCCTGCGGCATCTCCATGACGTCCATCGACATCTGGCAGCCGTACATGTTCACTCCCAGGTCGATCGCGAGGTCGCGGAGTTCGCTGAGCTTGCTCACGTTGTGATTACCCATCATCTTGCCGAACATCCAGCGACCCATACCGCCGAAGCTGAACTTGGACGGATTGGCCTTCATGATGTCGCCGCCGTACATGAGACCGAGCATGCGACCGAACAAGGTCTTGCCCGTGCTCACATTCTTCTTGATCGCGCGCAGGCCCCAGAACGTGAAGAACATGGTGACTTCCATGCCCATCGCGGCTGCGCCCGTTGCGATGATGAACGCGCCGAACAACTTGTCCATATCGCCGCTCATCACCACCATTGCCAGGCTCTTCTGGCGGGGCTCCTCTTCCGGCATCTAGCGTTCCTCCTTTGAGACTCAGGGTATGTTCACGGCCCGAGGACCGTTCCGGCCTTAGTCGTGCTCGCCCGGAGCGGCCGCCGTGCGGCTCTGCTCCTCGAGCGATTCGCGCATGACCTCGGTGATGAGGTCGAAGGCGACGAGGATCTTGGGATTCGAGAGGGTGTAGTAGATGTTCGCGCCTGATCGGCGCGAGCGGACAACGCCACGGCTGCGCATGATCGAGAGATGCTGGGAGAGCGTGGCCTGGGGGATGCCGGTCCGAGCTGCGATCTCGCTCACCGACACCTCGCCTTCGCGAAGACTGTCCAGAATCATCTGCCGCTTGGGATTCGCAAGCGTCTTGCAGACCTCTGAATGAAGACAGTAGAAGCTTTCGTCGTCCACGGCGTCCTCCGTAGGTACTCACATATGCGAATATGCGAATATGATGCCACAATATTAGGACTTGCTAACAATCAAAGCAAGTGGCTTCACAAGCGATTCGTCCTTATGCTGCCATCCGTCCGTCGGAAGTGCCTTTGGAGCCGCTTGCGCTGCTTTGAACCCCCGAGGGTGCGTGCTACGATTAAGCCCGCATGAACCCTTGCGTGGGCGCCGTCGACCGGTTGCTGCGCTGACACGAACCGGACGGGGAGGATCACGTGGCCCTCGAGGGTAACCTCAAGGACTTCTCACTTGCGGACATGTTCCGTCTGCTTGCGTCCGGTCGGAAGACCGGGACGCTGCATCTCGAGTTGCCCGATGCGCAAGGGAAGGTCTGCTTCAAGAAGGGTCGCGTCTTCTTCGCGTCCAGCAACTGGCACCGGGAGTCGCTCGGCCGACGCATCGTCAAGGCCGGCGTGATCTCGGAGAAGCAGCTTCGCCAGGCACTCGGCCTTCAGAAGATCCAGAAGAAGGAAAAGGCGGATCGCCGCCTCGGGCAGATTCTGGTCGATGAGGGATACCTCGATGCGAAGGTCCTCGAGACCTTCATCCAGGAGCAGATCAACGACACGCTCTTCGATCTCTTCCGCTGGGAAGACGGTCAGCTCCGCTTCGAAGGCGATGAGACGTGCGAGGAAGAGGACATCGGTATCTCGGTGTCTGTCGAGAACATCATCATGGAGTCATCTCGGCGCCTCGAGCTTTGGGGACGGATTCGACAGAAGATTCCATCGCTGGAGACGGAATTCGTCATGGCCTCCGCGCCGGGCGACAAGTCGATGGAGATTCACCTCAAGCCGAAGGAATGGATGTTGCTGTGTTACCTGCACGGCGGGCGTTCGGTGAAGGAACTCGTCGGTCTCACCGGCTACAACGATTTCGAGACTGCACGGATTCTGTACGGCATGTACTCGGCCGGGCTTATCGAACGAATCGGAGACGACGCTGACGGCGTCGTCGACTGAGGTCGTGACCGGTGAACGGTGAAGGTCTCGCGAAAGACTTGACGATGGATGAGTTCGCGCGTTTCCGCGACTTCATCCACTCCTCGTCGGGCATCTTCCTTGAAGATGGCAAACTCGACTCGCTGCGGATCTCGCTTGTGACCCGCGCGACGCGGCTCGGATACCCGGCGTTCGACGACTACTACCGACTGCTGGTGCAAGACGACCAGGAGTTCAATGAGCTCATGAACCTCGTCACAATCAATGAGACGAGCTTCTTCCGCTTCCCACAGCAGTTCGACGCGCTGAGAAACAAGATCCTCCCCGAGATCATGGCGGGGAAGCCGCAATCCAACCGCAACATAAGGATCTGGTCGGCAGGATGCTCCACTGGCGAGGAGCCATACTCGCTCGGCATGACGTGCATCGACGCCGGCATCCAGGGGCTCGGATGGAAGCCGCAGATCCTTGGCACCGACGTCTCCACCAAGGCGCTTTCGGCGGCTAAGAAAGGCGTGTACGGCAAGCGGGCGATGCTCAACGTCTCCAAGGAGGTCGTCGCGCGGCACTTCGAGCCCGAGAACGAACTCTTCGCGGTAGCGCCTCACGTGCGTAGCATCGTGGATTTCGGCTACCACAACCTCATCAAGGAGCCGTATCCGCTCTCGCTCATGGGGAACTGGGACATCATCTTCTGCCGAAACGTCACCATCTACTTCAAGATGGAATCGACCAAGCGCGTCGTCTCGAACTTCTACAACAGCCTGAATGAGGGTGGCTACCTTTTCATCGGCCACTCGGAGACACTGTCCTCCGTAAGCGATGTGTTCGAGGCCGTCGAGGTCGACGGTGTCTTCCTGTACCGGAAGCCACGTGCGAAGCGGCTGTTCGCCGCGACTCGCCCGGAGCCGAGAGCACCGATCGTCGTGCCGTCGGTGTCTCCGGTTGCGAAGACCGAGCCCCGCGCCCCTCGCAAGCCGGTCGTCATTCCGGTACCCGCGCCGAAGCCCCCCGAATGCGGCGACGGCGAGGATCTTATCGTTCAGGCTCGGCAGTGTCTGGAGCAGGGGCATCCTGAACGAGTCCTGGACCTCGTGGAGCGCATTCTCGCCGATGATCCCGGCAATGCCGAGGCGCATCTTCTCTCGGCGTACGTGCACGCGGATTCTGGCGACTACGTGCAGGCGCTCGAGGCGTGCCACCGGGCGCTGGCGATCAACCCGCTGCTTCCGGTTGCACGCTACATACTCGGCATCATCTATCAGCGTCAGGGTGACCCCGTTCGGGCGATCAGCGAACTGAAGAAGACCATCTATATCGACGCCGACTTCGCCCTCGCGCACCTGAATCTCGCCAACATCTACAAGGCGCAGCGCAAGTGGGAATCCGCCGCTCGCGAGTACGAGAACGCGCTGCGTGCGCTCTACAAGAGCCCGGAGGGTTCATGGACTGAGTTCCTTGGCGGATTCAAGGCCGATCTGCTTGCAAAGACCTGCGAACGGAGTCTGCTAGAGTGTCGGAAGGCGATGGGAGCCGCCTGATGAAGCGAACCCTAAAGCAAACACGTGCGTGGGGCGATACATCACGGGAGAGCAGTGTCGAGGAGGGAGCTGGGAATGCCTGCACGCATACTCGCGGTTGACGATAGCCCGACGATCCTTGAGATGATCAAGGCTATTCTCGAGGCCGGAGGCTACGACGTCATCACCGCTGCGGACGGCGCGGAAGCGCTGGAGACCGCGCGCAGCGAGAAGCCCGACCTGATCCTGCTCGACGTGATGCTGCCCAAGCTCGACGGGTATCGCGTCTGCCGCCTGCTGAAGTTCGACCAGAACTACAAGAACATCCCGATCATCATGCTGACTGCCAAGACCGAAGAGCAGTCGATGGCTACCGGTATCCGTACCGGCGCCAATCAGTACCTCACGAAGCCCGTAGAACCCGACACCCTTCTCTCGGCTGTTGCCGAGGAACTCGCGAAGGTGCAGGGCTAGGCACATATGGACGACACGAACGCAATCTCCAGTCGAGTGCTCGATAGCCTGGTAGGGGCGGGGTTGCTCACTGTTGACCAGCTTGCAACGGTAAGCGGGCAGGCGGCGACACGCGGCGTGAGTGCCGGAGTCGTGCTGGCAGAGCGTGGTCTCGTCTCGGCGGCCGATGTCGCTTCTGTGCTCGAACATGAGATGGGTGTGCCGAGAGTCGACCTTTCCAGCTACGCGCCGGAGGATGCAGCGCTTGCGATCGTGCCCGGCGAGGTGGCGCGGGCGCGCCGTGTGCTGCCGCTCTTCGATATCGAGGGCATGCTGACGGTCGCCATCGGCGATCCGATGGACGTGTTCATGCTTGATGACCTGGCTGCCGACCTTGGCATGGAGTTGGAGCCTGTTCTCACCGAGACGGCCGCGGTCGCGGCCGCTATCGAGACGTACTACGGTGCCGGGACAGCCGCAACGCCTGAAGCCGAGCCTGACGAAGCATTTGAGATGCCTTCGCCGGTCGCCGCTGACGAACTCCCGCCGCCTCCGCCAGTGGCAGAGGTCGAGGATGCACCGCTCTTCGCGGCCTCGGACTTCTTCGACGAGCACGCCGACGAAGCCGTTGAGACGCCGTCTGTACCGATCGCACCCGCTGCGGAGATCGCGCCCGAGGACGTTGCACCGCTGCCCCCGGTCGAGACCATCGAGCAGATGGCCGAGGCGGCACCGGTGAGTGGCCCGCGTTCGATCGACCTCGACGTACTCGCGGTGGCCGACAGCCGGAAGATCGCGGTCCTCGTGACCGAGATTCTTGAAAGCGCCGTAGCTCGCGAGGCGAGCATGATCCATCTGCTGCCGTACAAGGACGATTTCTTCCTTGTGTTCCGCGTGAAGGGCGGCCTCGAGAAGGTAGCGAGCGCACCGCTGTCGCTTCAGGGCGCGCTTGTGGACGGCCTCAAGAGCTTCGCGAAGATGTCGGGCGTGCAATCGTCGCGCCCGGCGCTCTCGCGCGTTCGCACCCGGGTCGCCGACAAGGACCTGGTGGTGACGGTTTCGGCCGTTCCGACGATCGCCGGACAGCGGCTCGTCATCTCGCTTGCCCCGCACAAGCCGCACCCGCGCGGTCTTGGCGACCTTGGCATGTCTGAGGCCGAGGTCCGCGCGCTGCATGCGATGGTCGAGCGGGGCCGCGGCATCCTTCTCGTGTGCGCACCCGTGGCTGCTGGCGCGAGCACGACGTACTACGCGCTCATGGCGCACGCTGCATCCATCGGCAAGACCGTCTACTCGGTCGAGCGCTCGGTAGAGTACGAGATTCCCGCCGTGGCGCAGGTCATGGTGAACACAGCGTCGCCTGTCCCTGCTGCAAACTACCTCGCAGCAGGGCTCAAGCAGGATACGGACGTCGTCGCCATCGACGGGCTTCGCACCGTCGAGGACGTGCACCTTGCTGTCGAGGCTGCGGGTCTCGGCAAGCTGGTCATCGCCACGTTCCCGGCGTCGGACATCGCTTCCGGCGTGCGTCGTATGCTCGATCTTGGCGTGGAGCCCCACAGCCTTGCCTCGGCCCTGACGTTGGGCGTCGCTCAGCGGCTCGTGCGCATCAACTGCCCGAACTGCACGGTAGAGGCGCCGAGCGATGCGCTGGCTCGGATTCCGGGCGTGACAGCGGACGTCGTGAACAAGACCGGCACGGGATGCCCGAATTGCGGCAAGAGCGGTTTCCGCGGCGCCGTCGGCATCTTCGAGGTGCTGCCGTTCACCGAGCCCGTGCGGGCGAAGGTCGCGACGGGTTCCACAGGTGCGGAGATTGCCGCTGCCGCGGATGCGGCCGGCATGCGTCCACTTTCGGCCTCAGGCCTGGCACGCGTACGTGCCGGTGCAGTGAGCGCCGATGAGCTTGATAGGGTCCTGCGGTTCTCCTAGATTCGGATGGTGAGTGTGGCCCGCAAAACGAAGACAGAGGATACGTCGCCTGCTCCGAGCGAGTCGAATGAGTCTGTGCCGGTGACGGCCCCGGGTTCGATCGCGTTCGAGATTCCCCAGGTGGTCGTCTTTCGCCTCGCCGAGCAACTGCACGCGTTGCCGATCGAGTGCGTTCAGGAGATCCAGCAGATCGTGGAGTTCACACCGGTTCCGGGTGGCTCGGCGGCGCTTGTCGGCATGATCGACCTTCGTGGCAGCGTCGTGCCCGCAATCGATCTTCGCGCCCTGCTGGGAATGCCGCTGCTGGACTACTCGCTCGATACGCCGATGATCTTCTTCAAGACCCACGGTCGTCTTGTCGCATTGCTGGTCGATGAGGTAGAGGACGTCGTCGACCTTCCCGACGACTGCATGCAACCGCCGTCGAACCTCTACGATCTTGCGGACCGCATGATCGGTATCTGCAAGCTCGACCAGGGGCTGACCATCGTTCTAGATCCCGACCGGCTCGTGCCTGATGCCGCGCTGTCGAGCGGGGACCCGTTCGGTGGGGAGGGATTGCTGTGAGCAGCGAGTCACCGATTATCCGCGAGTCCATCGCACAGCAGTCGCTCGACATACTTCGAACGCGCGCCGAATCACTGGCGCTTGCCGAGGATGTCGAGACCACCGTCGAGACGATGGGCCTCCTGCTCTTCCGGCTTGGCGAGGAGTGGTATGCGGTGCCAATAGCGGGTGTGCGCGAGATCATCAACGACTTCGTGCTCACGCCGATTCCGCGTGTCCCGGAATTCATCCGCGGCGTCATGAACGTGCGGGGCGAGATCGTTTCGGTCACCGACATCGCGCTTCTGATGCGCATCGCATCGGACGGGCACCGTTTCGAGCGAGAGCTGCCCGCTGCGATCATCGTGCGCACCGATCTTTGTGTCAGCGCGCTTGTGGTCGACGAGATCGGCGACATCGTCGAGGTCGCCCGCGACGCGGTGGAGCCGCCGCTTGCGACGCTCGACCGATCCCAGGTCGAGTTCATCAGCGGCTCGGTGTACCTGGAAGGCAAGCTTATCGGCATCGTGAATCTTGACCGGGTGCTGGAACCGATCGGAGAGAACTCCTGATGGTGCGAGAGGGGACCATGACATGCTCACGGGACTGATCAAGAAGGTACGCGGTTCGTTCCTCTGGAAGTACTCGCTCGTCAACCTCGGGTTGATCGTTGTAGTGAACGCCATCCAGCTTGCCGTTGCGTGGTTCATGTTCGGTGACGAGCTGGCGGGCGAGCCGGAATTGTTCACCGATCTGGCGATTGTGCTGGGTGTCTTCATGGCGACGGGTGTGATCTTCATCTACATCTACGCCCAAGTTGGCAAGAGATTCACGGCACCCCTTGGCCATGTCGTTACAAGCGTGAAGGCGGCGTGCGAAGGCGAGATCGGCCACAAGGTTGACGTCAATTCGGAAGACGAGTTCGGCGTACTGGCCCGCTCGTACAATCAGATGCTCGACCTCATCGTGTATCTCATCACACAGACCCAGGAGTCGTCGAACCGGCTGTCGGGTGCATCGTCCGAGATCCTCTCCGCTACCGAGCAGCAGGCTTCGGGTGCTGCCGAGCAGGCCGCGTCGATCAGCGAAACCACCGCAACAATGGAGGAACTCGCATCGACGTACCGCCAGATCGCCGAGAACGCGAACCAGGTAGTCCACATGGCCGAGGCATCGCTCGGCAACGCTGAGAGCGGCCAGCAGGCGGTTGCGAACACGCTCGACGCGATGGAGCAGATCAAGACCCGCGCACAGTCCTCGGCGAACAAGATCCTGCAGTTGGGCGAGCGTAGCCAGCAAATCGCTCAGGTCCTGGCGATCATCAACAATATCGCCGACCAGACGAAGATCCTCGCGCTCAACGCGGCTATCGAAGCGGCGCGCGCCGGCGAGGCCGGCAAGGGTTTCTCGGTCGTTGCTGTTGAGATTCGCAAGCTCGCCGAGTCGGTCGTTGACTCCACCGGCGAGATCGAGACGATCATGACCGAGATCCAGACCGCCGCAAACGACCTGGTCATCTCTACCGAGCAGGAACTCAAGCAGGTCAACAGCGGCGTCGAGCTTGCGGGTGTCACCGGCGATAGCCTGGAGCACATCCTCGACACCATCGAGCAGACCACGGTAGCTGCCAAGGAGATCTCGGCTGCGACGCAGCAGCAGAAGAGCGCCACGGACCAGGTCGTCAAGGCCATGCGAGAGGTTGCCTCGGTTGCGCAGCAGACTGCCGCCGGCAGCAAACAGGTCGCATCTGCGGCCGAGCAGCTCGCGGCGATCGCGCGCGAGTCCAGCCATGTAGGCGCCGCATTCCGTATCGTCAGCTAGCGAGCAGCCAGGCACACGCGAAGGGATCGCAATGGTCGAGTTCGACCGGTCGGCGTTCATAAAGAAGTTCCAAGAGGAGGCGACGGAGTATCTCCAGCGCCTCAACGAGGGCGTCATCACGCTTGAGGCCGAGCCAGAGAACCGCGAGTTGATAGATCAGATGCTGCGCGATGCGCACACGCTGAAGGGCTCGTCGCGCATGGTCGGTCTCATCGAGATATCCGATGTGGCGCATCGGCTCGAGGACATCATGGTGAAGGTCCGCGACGGCGACATGCGCTACGTTCCCGAAATGTCGGACGTGTTCTTCGAGGCGCTCGATACCATCGTGTTCCTCTCGGACAGCGCCGGCACGGACGTGAGCGAACAGACCGATATCCCTGCACTGCTCGAGCGGCTTGCCGTGGTCGCAGGGAACGGCAAGAGCGATGACGAGGCAGAGGACGCGCCTGCGGAGCCGGAGGAAGAGAAGTCACCGGCACCCACGAAGCAGCCGGTCGGCGCAGAGAAGAAGCCGGCCAACAAGAGCGTGAAGAAGTCCTCGCCCAAGAAGGCCGTGCACGATGAAGAGACCCTGCAGACGCGGGTCCAGCACACGGTTCGCGTCCGGACCGAGCAGGTTGATCGGCTGTTGAACTTGGTCAGCGAAGTGGTAATCGCGCAGATCAAGGACGAGCAGCGCTCGCGAGACCTCCGTGGCCTTCAGGCGCTCATGAACGAGACGAACCAGCTCTGGAGCCGCGTTCGGACGTCGGCGGCGAACCTGTCGACACACGACTCGGGGGGCTTCAACGAAGAGCTCGAGATGTTGGACGAACTGCTGGCCGACCAGCGCAAGCGCCTTGCATCGATCGTGAAGGTCGACGCGGAGGACGCATCGCGGGCCTCGACGGTCGTCTCGGACTTGCAGGAACAGAGCATGGCGCTGCGCATGCTGCCGGTATCGACTGTGTTCAACACGTTCCCGCGTTCGGTGCGCGACCTCGCGCATCAGTTCAACAAGGACGTGGAGCTGGAGATAGAGGGCGGCGACACAGAGCTCGACAAGAAGGTACTCGAGGAGATAAACGACCCGCTCATCCATATCATGCGCAATGCGGTCGATCACGGCATCGAGAGCCCTGCCGAGCGCGAGGCCGCGGGCAAGCCCGCCAAAGGCACGATTCGCCTCGCCGCCAAGCAGGAGGGCGACCATATCGTCATAGAGATCGCCGATGACGGCGCCGGCATCGACCCGGACAAGGTTCGGGCGGCCGCCGTTCGCAAGGGCTATGTCTCGCAGACCGAAGCGAAGTCCATGTCGGACCGAGAAGCGAGCTACCTCATCTTTGAGGCCGGGTTCTCGACAAGCGCCATCATCACCGAGATCTCGGGCAGAGGCGTCGGCATGGACGTCGTCCGGGAGTTCATCGTCGAGAAGCTCAAGGGCTCTCTCGATGTGACGTCAGTCCTCGGGCAGGGAACGACGTTCCGTCTCACGATTCCGCTCACGCTGGCAATCATCCGTGCGCTGCTGGTGAGCACCAGCGGTCGTACCTACGCGATTCCCACCGCTTCGATCGAGGAGACGCTGCGCATAGACCCCGCCGAGGTCATCAAGGTCGAGGGCCGAGAAGTCATCCGGCGCCAGCGCCGCACGATCCCGATCGTGCACCTGCGCGACGTGCTCGGTCTCGAGTCCGGAGAAACCAGCGGGCGCAAGCTTCCCGTCGTGACGGTCGGATTCTCCGGTCACCGCATCGGATTCCTGGTCGATTCGTTCGTGGGTGAGCAGCAGATCGTGATCAAGACGCTCGGCACGCACCTGGTACGCGTCGACAATGTCGCCGGTGTGACCATTCTCGGCGCAGGCGAGGTCGTCCCGATCCTGAACGTCCCGGATCTGATGCACCACGCACGGCAGCTTGCCGGTATGCGCACGCGTCAGGCCGCGGCTGCAAAGAAGGCCGAGTCCGGGCCGAAGCGCATCCTCATCTGCGAGGACTCCTTCACGACGCGCGAGCTGGAGCGCTCCATCTTCGAGGCTGCGGGCTACGATGTGGAGACCGCGACAGACGGGGCGCTCGGCCTGGCAAAACTGCGCGAGGGGCTCAAGGTCGACGCTGTCGTGACAGACGTCCAGATGCCGAATATGACCGGCTTCGAGCTCACGCGCGCGATCAAGTCCGACTCGAGACTCAAGGTCATCCCGGTCATCATCGTCACCTCTCTGGAGCGCGAAGAAGAGAAGGCCGAGGGTATCGAGGCCGGTGCAGATGCGTACATCACCAAGTCGGTCTTCAACCAAGACACGCTCATCGACACGGTCGAGCGCCTGATCAGGTAGCACGACCGGCACCGGAGGGGGCAGTATCACGTGGCGGCACCAGCGCCTATACGGGTCGTGATCGTTGACGACTCGCTTGTTGCCAGAGAGATGCTGGCCCAGATTCTTGCGACCGATCCCGCGATCGAGGTCGTCGGTCAGGCCGTTGACGGTCAGGACGGCGTCGATACCGTTGCGCGCCTCCGACCTGACCTTGTCACGATGGACATCCACATGCCGCGGATGGATGGCCTCGAGGCGACCGAACGCATAATGGCGTACACGCCGACGCCGATCCTGGTCGTCTCTTCGTCGGTTCATGGCGAGGGCATGGGCCGTGCATTCGACGCGCTGTCCGCCGGTGCGCTGGAAGTGATCAAGAAGCCGGAGCCGCGTGACTGGGCCGACCTGGAGCGGATCGGCCGCGAGGTCATCCGCAAGGTGAAGATTCTGGCTCGCGTGAAGGTCATCACCCACATCAGAGGGAAGCGGGGAGCGCCCGATCCGCACCAGAAGGTACCCGCTGTGCCTACATCAGGCGGTCATACGATCGTCGCGATCGGCTCCTCGACTGGCGGGCCTTCAGCGCTCATGAGTGTGCTGAAGCCGCTGCCACGGACGTTCCCGCTACCCATCGTGATCGCACAACACATCGCGGACGGCTTCATCCCCGGCCTGGTGAACTGGCTTGACGGAAGCTGTACCGTCTCGGTGAAGGCGGCCGAGGATGGCATGACCATACAGCCCGGCGTCGCCTACTTCGCGCCCACAGGCCGCAACCTCAAGGTCGATGGCTCCCGTCTTGTCTTCTCGGCTCCCGAGAAGGGCCAGCTGTACATCCCCTCGGCGGACACGCTGCTTTCCTCGGTGGCGCGCACGCACCACGGTCGCGGCATAGGCGTGCTCCTCACCGGTATGGGCGCCGACGGCGCGTCCGGGCTCAAAGCGATGCGCGTTGCGGGCTCGCCCACGATCGCGCAGGACGAAGAGACCTCGACGGTGTTCGGAATGCCGCGAGCCGCGATCGAGCTGGGGGCTGCTTCCAGCGTGCTTCCGGTGCAGGACATCGCAGCCGAGATTCTTCGCATGGTCGGTCGCTAGTCCGGAACCGCTATACTGCTTGTCATGCCTGATATGCGCGCGCTCCCCATCGGTGTGTTCGACTCCGGACTCGGCGGCCTCACGGTCGCCCGGGAGATCATGCGTACGCTGCCGGAGGAGTCGCTCGTCTACCTTGGGGACTCCGCGCGATGCCCGTACGGGCCGCGGGATCGATCCGACGTTCGCGAGTTCGTGCTGGAGATAGGGAGCTGGCTTGCCAAGCGCCCCGTCAAGCTGATCGTGATCGCGTGCAACACCGCCACGGCCGCGGGTCTTCCGCTCGCGCAGCGCGTGTTCGACGTACCGGTCATAGGCGTCGTCGAGCCTGGTGCACGCGCTGCGGTGCAGGCGACCGTCAACCGCCGGGTCGGCGTCATCGCCACAGTCGGCACCGTTGAATCGGGCGCGTACAGTCGTGCCGTCAGAGCGCTCGATGCCGGCGTCACGGTCTTCTCGGCCGCGGCGCCTCGGTTCGTCGACGTGGTCGAGGCGGGTCTTCGCATGGACGACAGCCCCATCGAAGAATGGATGTCGCATACAGCCGATGTCTTCATCCGGCCTTCGTTCTACGAGATCTCTCGCGACTATCTGGACCCCCTCAAGCGCGCCGGCATCGACACGCTCGTCCTGGGGTGCACGCATTTCCCGCTTCTCTCCCCGGCGATCCAGCAGGTTGTGGGTCCCCAGGTTCGCCTCATCTCCTCGGCCGAGGAGACGGCGCGAGAGGTCGCCGAGACCCTTGCTGCGCGTGGGCAGCTCGCCGAGCGTTCTGGTGCGCCCGTACGCGAGTTCCACACGACCGGCGATGCGACCGAATTCGAGAACCTCGGCAGCCGCATACTCGGTGTCCCGACCGGTCCGGTCGGCACCGTGGGCGTCGAGACGCTCTCGTCGCGCGTCGACGATTCGATTCGGGCCGCTGCCGCGGCGTTCGCTGCCGAGGAGGAAGCATGCGACTGACGGTGCTTGGATCATCTGCTTCATACGCCGACGCGGGCAGGGCATGCTCCGGGCATCTCATTCGCTCCGGTGGTGACGCCGTGCTCTTCGATTGCGGCAACGGTGTGCTCGCCAACCTTGCAACAGTCATGGACCCGCTCGGCCTCAAGGCTGTGCTGATCACGCACGAACATATCGACCACTTCGCGGACATCTACGCGTTGCAAGCGGCGTTGCGCTACGCTCCCGCCGGTGCCGCTCCCGCATTGCCGCTCTACGTGCCTCCCGGTCTGTTCGAGCGGATGGGTGCGGTGCTCGACCAGAAGGGCCAGCGTGAGCTAGCGGAAGCGTTCCTCGTGCACGAGCTTGAGGTCGGCATGGACCTGCATTTCGGACGGATCACCGTGCATGTGGGCGAGGGCGACCATGTGGACCCCACGTTCACGCTCACGGCGTCCGACGGTGAGGCGCGTATCGTCTACACGTCGGACACGCGCCTCGGTGACGCCGCGCTTGCCGCGGCGATCGATGCCGACATTCTCCTGACGGAGGCGACGCTGCCGCCGGAGTACGCCGGGCGCGCAGCGCACATGACCCCTGCCGAGGCGGGGGAGCTCGCCGCTCGCGCAGGCGTCCACACCCTTGTTCTCACACACCTCTGGCCCACGGTCGACCGCGAAGCCGCGGCCGCCGAGGCGGGTGTCGCTTTCAAAGGTCGTATCATCGTGGCAAGCGAACTCGACGAGATCGCTCCGGAGTAGGAGGAGTACATGCAACGTTCAGGCGATCGCGGGGCTGATGCCCTGCGGCCTGTCCGCATCACCCGCGGATACCTCAAGCACGCGCACGGCTCGTGCCTGATCGAACTCGGCGACACGCGCGTGCTGTGCGCTGCGATGATGTCGGATTCCGTGGCCGGCTGGCGTCGCGGGTCGGGTCTCGGCTGGATCACCGCCGAGTACTCGCTTCTGCCTGCATCCACCCACACCCGTACCCGCCGAGAGGTGAGCCTGGGCGCTCCAGGCGGTCGCACGCACGAGATCCAGCGGCTTATCGGTCGCTCGCTTCGCTCGGTGGTCGATATGGGCGGCATGGGCGGTGAGTTCACGCTCAACGTGGACTGTGACGTGATTCAGGCCGACGGTGGAACGCGCACGGCTGCCATCACTGGCGCGTACATCGCCGTCTACGACGCGTTTTCGACCTGGCGTGACGCGGGCAAGATCAAGGAGATCCCGCTGCTTGACGCGGTCGCCGCCACGTCCGTGGGTATGGTCGACGGCGTCGAGCTGCTCGACCTCGACTACTCCGAGGACAGCAACGCCGAGATCGACATGAACGTCGTCGTGGACGGGCAGGGTCGGTTCATCGAGGTGCAGGGCACGGGAGAGCGCACGCCGTTCGACCGCGCACGCCTCGATGGACTGCTCGACCTGGCCCTCGTGGGCACCGGTCGTCTTGTGGAGCTGCAGCGACGTGTCATTGCCGAGAACCTGGAGACGCTCGATGAGCGCTGGTGAGAAGCGTCGCGTGATCGTCGCCTCGACCAATCACGGCAAGCTGGCCGAGATCCGCTCGGCGCTTGATTTCGACGACCTCGAGTTCGTTACAGCTGCGGATCTTGGTCGCGAACCCTTGGAGGTCGAAGAGACCGGCGAGACGTTCGCGGAGAACGCGCTGCTGAAGGCCCGTGCGTACGCCGAGACGTTCGGCCTGGCGGCTCTTGCGGACGACAGCGGTCTCGAGGTCGATGCGCTCGACGGCGCACCCGGGGTCCGCTCGGCGCGCTACTCGGGCGAGGGCGCGACCGACGCGCGCAACAACGAGAAGCTGCTTGCGGCGCTCGATGGCGTGCATGGCGTGCACCGCAGCGCGCGGTTCCGCTCGGCCATCGCGCTTATGGAGCCGGATGGCACCGCGCTGACCGCGGATGGTGCGTGCGAGGGCGCGATCGGCTTCGAGGGCCGAGGTGATGGCGGTTTCGGCTACGACCCGCTCTTCCTGCCCGCCGGCGGGTAGCGCTCAGACGGCTGCGCGAATATACTGTTGCTCGCCCTCGGGGCGGGTCGTCCGGTAAGGCCCACGTTTCGGGCATGACGTCGGGCTGTAGCGCAGCTTGGTAGCGCATCTGCTTTGGGAGCAGAGGGTCGCAGGTTCGAATCCTGTCAGCCCGACCAGTTTTGCGGCGGTAGTTCAATTGGTAGAGCATCAGCCTTCCAAGCTGATTGTTGCGGGTTCGAGTCCCGTCCGCCGCTCCATTGACAATAGGTCGACCCAAAGGTACTGTCGGCACTCGGCAGTCCGGTGGTCGTCTCCGATATACGCGCCCGTAGCTCAGCTGGATAGAGCGGGAGACTTCTAATCTCTAGGTCGGGGGTTCGAATCCCTCCGGGCGTGCCATTACCACACATGGTGGGTGTAGCTCAGTTGGTTAGAGCGTCGGACTGTGGCTCCGAAGGTCGCGGGTTCGAGCCCCGTTACCCACCCCAGGTGACACCCGGGGCTCCGGAAACGGAGCCCCGTGCGTAAAAGACAGACGGCTTGCATTTCATTCGGCAGGTTGTAGAATGTCCTAGCGTTTGATGGGCCGTTAGCTCAGCTGGTAGAGCAGGGGACTCTTAATCCCAAGGTCATAGGTTCGATCCCTATACGGCCCACCAATACGGCCCACCATCGATACTTCGAAGGTCGACGCCTCTGGCGGCGGCCTTTTTGCTATCATGGATGCTTGGCTCGTTAGCCACGCGGGCGTGGCGGAATGGCAGACGCGCCGGGTTTAGGTCCCGGTGGGGAAACTCGTGGAGGTTCAAATCCTCTCGCCCGCACCATTTCGTCCCTGTAGAACCGCGATGAGCGTGCTGTCAGACCCGTACACCTGGAGGATCGTTGGAAACCACTGCCGAGCGTTTGGAAGGCAATCTCGTTCGCCTGACCGTTACCGTTCCTGCGGCTGATGTCGACGCCGCTATCGAGAAAGCGTACCGCGACGTCGCGGCTAAGCTGCGCATCCCGGGCTTCCGTCCCGGCAAGGCGCCCAAGACGATCATCGACTCGCACGTCGGTGCCGAGGCCGTGCTGGCCGAAGCACAGGAGGAGATCGTCGACGCCACGTACCCCCTGGCTATCGATGCCGAGGAGCTGCGTCCGATCGAGTCGCCCGACATGGGTGAGCTCGACGGTCTCGTCCCCGGTGAGCCGTTCACGTACGTCGCCGAGATCGTGACCCGACCCGAGTTGTCGCTTACCTCGGTCGACGACCTGAAGGTCTACGCCGGTGCCAAGACCACCAGCGACGCCGAGATCGACCAGCAGATCGAGCAGACCCGCGAGCGTTTCGCGACGGTCGAGTCGGCCGAGCGCCCCGTCGCCGCTGGCGACTTCGTGCTTCTCTCGTTCGTCGGCACTGTTGACGGCGAGGCGTACGAGGGCAATACGGTGGACAAGTATCTGTTCGAGCTCGGCCGGGGTCTTATGCCCACTGAGTTCGATGACGCGCTCATCGGCGCATCTGCCGGCGATCAGGTCGTGGCGGAGTTCGCGATTCCCGAGACCTCCTCGAACGAGGAGTTCGTCGGCAAGCAGGCTCGCTTCGACATCACGGTGCACGAGGTCAAGGCGAAGATCATGCCCGCCCTCGACGACGAGTTCGCGGCCAGCGTCGGTGGCTTCGACAGCATGGACGAGCTGCGTGAGGACATCCGCAAGAAGATGGACGAGAGCAAGGCACTTGGCCACATGCGCCGCGTCGAGCTGCTCTCCCGTGAGCTCATCGCATCGCGTCTCGACGGCGAGGTGCCCGAGGCCATGGTCAAGCAGCGCTCGGCGAGCATGACCCGCGACTTCTTCGAGAGCCTCGACGAGCGCAACATCACGCTCCCCGCATATGTCGAAGCGACCGGCGTCGACGTCGCGCAGATCCAGGCCGATATCGCCGAGCAGTCGCTGATGCGTGTGACCGAGGAGCTCGCACTTGAGGCGCTTTTCCGCGCAAAGGGTATGGAAGTCACGGATGCTGATTTCGACGAAGCGGTGCTCGAGATCGCCGGTGGCGACGAAGCGGCCGTCGAGAAGACCCTCGAGGGTCTCCGCGAAGCGGGTGCGACGCCGATCGTGAAGGAAAGCATCGTCCACCAGAAGGCCCTCGAGTGGCTTCTGGCGAATGTCGAGATCCTCGAAGACGAGCCGGAGGCTCCCGAGGAGAAGAAGGCAAAGAAGGCCGCGCCGAAGCGCAAGAGCGCCAAGGCGGACAAGGCTGAGAAGGCCGAAGAGGAGTAGGTATGACCCACGAAGCACAGGGACTCGTCCCCATCGTCGTCGAGCAGACGTCGCGCGGTGAGCGTTCCTTCGACATCTTCTCTCGCTTGCTCAACGAGCGCGTCGTGTTCCTCGGCCACGAGATCGACGACACGATCGCGAACCTCGTGATCGCACAGCTCCTGCATCTTGAGAGCGAGGATCCCGAGAAGGACATCAACCTGTACATCAACTCGCCCGGCGGTTCCGTCACCTCAGGCATGGCGATCTACGACACCATGCAGTACATCCGCTCGGATGTGAGTACCATTTGCATCGGGCAGTGCGCCTCGATGGCAGCCGTTCTCCTTGCGGCAGGTGCCCCGGGCAAGCGTTTCGCGCTGCCGAACAGCCGCGTGCTGATCCACCAGCCGTGGGGCGGTACGCAAGGCCAGGTCACCGACATCGAGATACAGGCCAAAGAGATGCTCCGCATGCGCGCAACGCTCGACGAGATCCTCGCCAAGCACACCGGGCAGAGTGTTGAGAAGATCCACCTGGACACGGAGCGTGACAACATCATGACCGGCGCAGAGGCAGCGGCATACGGCCTCGTCGACGCGATCATGGAGCACCGGCCCAAGAGCGAGGACTAGGTGACCGTGGACCGTCGCGACAACAGCACCGAGCACCTCGTCTGCTCCTTCTGCGGCAAGCCGCAGCACCAGGTTCGCAAGCTCATCGCGGGCCCGGGCGTCTACATCTGCGACGAGTGCGTCGATCTGTGCAATGACATCGTCGACGAGGACCAGGTCGAAGAGTGGTCGCCAGCGGGTCCGGACGAGCTCCCCACGCCGCGCGAGATCCTGGCGACCCTCGATGAGTACGTCGTCGGTCAGGATCTGGCGAAGAAGACGCTCGCGGTAGCGGTCTACAACCACTACAAGCGTGTTCGCTGTGCACCGTGCGAGAACACCGAAGACGTCGAGATCGCGAAGAGCAACATCATGCTGCTCGGTCCCACCGGCTGCGGCAAGACGCTGCTCGCGCAGACACTGGCACGCATTCTGAAGGTGCCGTTCGCCATCGCCGACGCCACGACGCTCACCGAGGCGGGCTACGTGGGCGAGGATGTCGAGAACATCCTTCTCAAGCTCATCACCGCTGCTGATTTCGACACGGCCAAGGCCGAGGTCGGCATCATCTACATCGACGAGATCGACAAGATCGCTCGCAAGGCCGAGAACCTCTCGATCACGCGCGATGTCTCCGGCGAGGGCGTGCAGCAGGCGCTGCTCAAGATCCTTGAGGGCACCGAGGCCTCGGTACCGCCGCAGGGCGGACGCAAGCACCCGCAGCAGGAGCTCATCAAGATCGACACCACGAACATCCTGTTCATTCTCGGCGGCGCATTCGTCGGCCTCGAGAAGATCATCGCGGACCGCATCGGGAAGAAGGGTGTCGGGTTCGGCGCCGAGCTGACCGATGCGAGCAAGCACGACACGGGCACGCTGCTCGCACAAGCGCTCCCGGAGGATCTGCACCGCTTCGGTCTCATTCCCGAGTTCATCGGTCGCGTTCCGGTCGTTGCGCACGTGGAAGAGCTCGGCGAGGACGAACTCGTTCGAATCCTCACCGAGCCGAAGAACGCGCTCGTCAAACAGTACCAGCGCCTCTTCGCGCTCGAGGGCGTGGAGCTCTCGTTCACCGAGGACGCCCTGGCGGCAGTCGCCGGTCAAGCCATCAAGCGCGCGACGGGTGCGCGCGGGCTGCGTTCGATTCTCGAGTCACTGCTGCTTGACCTCATGTATGACCTGCCGGGTCGCACCGACGTGCATAGCGTTACGATTACTCGCGAGGTAGTCGAGGGTGACGGCTCACCCCTGATGTCTCTTGTCGAGCCTGACTCGGCCGACGCATCGGCGTAGCGAGTGTTCCTGGATTAGACAGAAGGGGCCCCGAGGGGCCCCTTCTTCGTGTTCCGCACGGTGTCGTTTACCCTCCGGCAGCGATGAGCGTATCGGCACGCTCCGTCTGGCTCGGGTACAGGTCGGCGGGGATGCGCTCCCGGCCAAGCGTCCTGAAGACCATGTGCCGGGCGCACTGTGAGTTGCTGCCGCGGCAATAGCGCTGCTTGATGATGTTCGACATCGACGGCATCTCGGCCATCTGATCGTTGAAGAACGGACATGCGTTGAGACACTCGCAGTCAGCCATGGGCATCACCTTTCAGAGCGGACTCTCCCTCTTCATTCTCGGCGTATCGGCGGTCATGTTAAATACCCTGTGGGTGTCAATTTCGGAATTATCGCGAATCTGCGACGAACGGCGATTCGCCGCGTGCACCGCTTTCCCTTAGAATCGACTCCTATCGAAGCATGGAAGGGATGACGCACCGCATGAGTGAGATGTCCAAGGCGTACGAACCCGAGTCAGTCGAAGGCGCGATCTTCGCTTCGTGGACCGAGGCCGGCTACTTCGGCCAGAGCATCGTTCCTGGCGAGACGCCGTTCACGATCGTCATCCCGCCCCCCAACGTGACCGGCTCGCTGCACATGGGTCACGCGCTCAATAACACCATTCAGGACGTCGTGATCCGACGGTCGCGCATGACCGGCCGTCCCACGCGCTGGGTAATCGGCACTGACCATGCGGGTATCGCGACACAGAACAAGGTGGAGCAGAAGCTTGCGGCCGAGGGTTTGTCGCGCCATGACGTCGGTCGCGAGCGGTTTATCGAGCTGTGTTGGGAATGGCGTGCCGAGCATGGCTCTACCATCATCAGCCAGCTGAAGGCCATGGGCTGCTCGTGCGACTACGCCGACGAGCACTTCACTATGGACGAGCCGTACCAGCGCGCGGTCAAGCGCGTGTTCGTGCAGCTCTTCAACGAAGGCCTCATCTACCGCGGTAAGCGGATCATCAACTGGTGTCCGCGGTGCACGACGGCCCTCTCGGATATCGAGGTGGAGCACGAGGAGCTCGACGGCCACCTGTGGCACATCCGCTATCCGCTCAAGGAGGCTGTTGGCGGGCGCGATCACGTTATCGTCGCCACCACCCGTCCCGAGACCATGCTTGGCGACACGTGCGTGGCCGTGCATCCCGAGGACGAGCGCTACCGCGACCTCGTCGGCGCGACCGTGGTCCTGCCGCTTCTTGGCCGAGAGATCCCGATCGTGGCTGACGAGTACGTCGACCCGGCGTTCGGCACTGGCGCTGTGAAGGTCACGCCCGCGCACGACCCCAACGACTTCGAGATCGGCGAGCGCCACGATTGCGCGAAGATCAACGTGCTCGCTGCTGATGCGAGCATCACCGCCGAGGGAGGCCCATACGAGGGTCTCGACCGCTACGATGCGCGCAAGCGCGTCATCGCGGACCTGGAAACGGCCGGTCTGCTCGTGAAGGTCGACGACCATGTCCACTCGGTGGGGCACTGCTACCGCTGCCACACCGTCGTTGAGCCATGGCTCTCCGATCAGTGGTTTGTCGACATGAAGCCGATCGCTGCGCCCGCGATCGAGTGCGTGCGTGACGGGCGCGTGAGCTTCCACCCCGAGCGTTGGGCTAACGTGTACTTCCACTGGATGGAGAACATCCGTGACTGGTGCGTGTCCCGGCAGCTGTGGTGGGGACACCAGATTCCCGTGTACTACTGCGATGCATGCGGCGAGATGACCGCGAGCGAGACCGACGTCACCGCATGCCCGAAGTGCGGCGGCGCCGTGCGCCAGGACCCCGACGTGCTCGACACCTGGTTCTCCTCGGCGTTGTGGCCGTTCGCAACGCTGGGGTGGCCGGACGAGACGCCAGAACTCGAGTACTTCTATCCCACGAGCGTGCTCTCGACCGCGCGCGACATCCTGTTCCTCTGGGTCGCCCGCATGATCATGCAGGGCCTCAAGTTCGTCGGCGACATTCCCTATAGCGACGTCATCATCCACCCGACGGTCTTCAACGCCGAGGGCAAGCGCATGAGCAAGTCCCTCGGCACGGGCGTCGATCCGCTCGACCTCATGGAGCACTACGGTGCAGACGGCATGCGCTTCGGTCTCATGCTGCAGACCACCGGTAGCCAG
Source organism: Actinobacteria bacterium HGW-Actinobacteria-1 (assembly GCA_002841355.1). Taxonomy (GTDB): domain Bacteria; phylum Actinomycetota; class Coriobacteriia; order Anaerosomatales; family Anaerosomataceae; genus UBA2286. The sequence goes on from PHFB01000007.1 coordinate 109,084, forward strand.
GACATCAAGTTCGCCGAGGAGAAGCTGGCGTCGTCCCGCAACTTCGCGAACAAGATCTGGAACGCCAGCCGCTTCGTGCTCATGAACATCGGCGAGGGCTACGTGCCCGGGCCGCCGAAGGCCGAGACGGTAGCCGACCGTTGGATCCTCTCGCGCCTCTCCGAGCTTGCCGAGACGGTCGACCTTGGCCTGGACCCGGATATCGCGCGCGCTGCAGGCACCGACGCGTTCCAATTTGGCGAGGTCGCGCGTTCGCTTTACGACTTCTTCTGGAACGAGTTCTGCGACTGGTACATCGAGCTCTCGAAGGGTCGCCTTGCCGCAGGCGGGGAGACGGCGCTCACCGCGCAGCGCAACCTCGTCTTCGTGCTCGACCGGGCCCTCCGCCTGCTCCACCCCATGATGCCTTTCATCACCGAGGCCATCTGGCGTAACCTGCCGCTGTCCGCCGAGGACGCCGCTGACTCGCTCATGATCGCAGCCTGGCCGACCGGCCTGGCTGGCTATCGCGACGAGGATGCCGAGGCGTCGATGCGCGTGCTGCAGGAGCTCGTGACCGAGGTGCGCGCCGTGCGCGCCCGCTATGCGGTACCGCCGAAGGCGCAGGTCTCGGTCATCGTTCGGGCTGCCGGAGCAGACGCGATGCTGGTGGAGTCCCAGCGCCACTACCTGCACGAGCTAGCCGGCGTCGAGAACCTCACGATCGATGCCGCTGCTGTCAAGCCGCCGCACGCCGCGGTCGGCGTGGCGGGCGGTGCCGAGATATTCGTCCCGCTCGAGGGTCTCGTCGACATTGCCGCCGAGCGCGAGCGTGCCAAGAAGGACCTCGACCGTGCTGCAACGGATCTCGATCGCCTCACGAAGAAGCTGAGCAACGAGGGCTTCCTCGCGAAGGCCGCGCCCGATGTCATCGACAAGGACCGCGCGAAGGCGACCGAGCTGGCAGCGCAGGTGGCGAAGCTGACCGAGCAGATCGCCGACCTGGCGGACTAGGGCGATGCCCGGCGCCTTCACGTACGCCGAGGCGATCGCTGCGCTCGAGCGCGCGCTGCGCTTCGGCATACACCCCTCGCTTGAGGGCATCTCGGCGCTTGTGGAGGTCCTGGGCCATCCGGAGGCGGCGTACAGCAGCGCGCAGGTGACGGGTACGAACGGCAAGACGTCCGTCACGCGCATGCTGTCGGCCATCTTGCAGGCGCATGGTCTGCGTGCGGCTACGTACACCAGCCCACACCTGGAGTCGTACACCGAGCGGATCGTCGTCGCCGGAACGCCGATTGCCGAGGAGGCATTCGCGCGAGCGCTTGGCGCAGCGCTGGATGCCGGCGAGTCTCTTATGGATGCTCGTGCCGGCGAGCCGTTCACCGAGTTCGAGATCCTCACCGCCGCCGCGCTCGTCGCGTTCGCCGAGGCAGGCGTGTACTGGGCGGTGCTTGAGGTCGGCATGGGCGGCCGATGGGACGCCACGAGCGTTGTCTCGCCGGCAGTCTCGGTGGTCACCGGCGTCGCCCTCGACCACACCGACCGCCTGGGGAGCACGCGCGAGGCGATCGCCTCGGACAAGGCGTACATCATCAAACAAGGCTCGATAGCGGTTCTCGGCCCGGGCTGCGAGGGGGTCGAGGAGCCGTTGCTGGCGCGAGCCGCGGCGGTGGGAGCTCCGGTCGTGCGGGTCGGTCTGCAAGCTGCCGACGTGACCTGGGACGTGACGGGCGTCCCGACAACCCCCGGCGGGCATCTGCGGCTCGATGTGGCAGGTGCGCTCGCGAGCTACGGCGAGCTCCTCCTTCGTGCCCCCTCGTACCAGGCGTCCAACGTCGCGGTCGCGGTTGCTGCCGCGGAGGCCGCGCTCGGCGCGCCATTGGACATTGATGCGCTGAGAGCGGCGCTCGCGGGCATGGCGTTCCCGGGACGCTTCGAGGTCCTTCGCCAGAGCCCGGCTCTTGTGGTCGACGGCGCGCACAATCCCGAAGCCGCCACCGTGCTTGCCGGGGCCGTCCGAGAGGCGTTCAGCGACGCCGCACCCGTCTTCTTGCTCGGCGTTATGGCCGACAAGGACGCATCCGGTATCGTGCGCGCGCTCCTGCCGGTCTCGGCAGGGTTCGTGTGCACTCGTAGTCGATCGGATCGCGCGATGGCATCGCAGGATCTGGCGCGCATCGTGCACGCCGAGGGTGGTGTCGTCCTCGGAGCATCCGACGACCTCGCCACCGCGCTTGATCTGGCCGAGAACAGCCCGGGTGCGGGCGTGGTGGCCGCGGGCAGCATCTATGTCGCGGGCGAGGTCCGAGCGTTGGCGCGGGGCTGATCGGCATTGTTGCGATGCCGTTGCGTGCCCCGGTTCCGCGAATACGATAGAATCCCGTTAGTCGTGCTCCGGGCAGCGTGAAGCGCCCGAACAGCCCAGTGGGGCGAGAGGGGAACGCATGAACGACCTTTTGGGACCGATTCTCAAGCCGTACATGCCCGCGATCTTGCTGTCGCAGAGGCTGTGTACGCTCTTCTTCATCGTCTTCTCGGTAGCTCTGGTCTTCTGGACCTGGCGTGACGCGCAGCGCAGGGGGGCGATGCCCTGGTTCTGGGCGATCGTCGTGGCGCTGTTCAATGTGGCCGGCTGGAGCATCTACATGGTGGTTCGTCCGCCGGAGTCACGTGAAGACGCGCGCGAACGCGAGTTGGAGATTCGTGCCCGCGAGGCCGAGCTCAGCCGGGACAATCCGGTGTGCCCTGCGTGCTTCAAGCCGGTCGACAAGGATTTCCTGATCTGCCCTTCGTGCATGAAGAAGCTCAAGAAAGAGTGCACGAACTGCGGCAAAGCGCTCAAGCTCGACTGGGCGGTGTGTCCGTACTGCAAGACGAAGCAGTAGCGTCGCACGCGATTGCTCCAGCGGTTAAACTGAATGCATGGCCGGTCCGCCCCGCCGTCGCGGGGCGGTCCCTTATCGGAGGTAGATGATGGTCGAGATTTCGGTGAAGCTTCCTGACGGCAGCGAACGTGCGGTTCCGGAAGGTGCGACGGTACTCGACGTTGCGACCGCGATCGGCCCGCGCCTCGCACAGGCCGCGCTGGCGGGCTCGGTCAACGGCACGCTCGTGGATCTCGGCACGGTCGTTGGCAACGGCGACGAAGTCGCGATCATCACGTCCAAGAGTCCCGAGGCGCTCCACATCGTCCGTCACTCGGCCGCGCACGTTATGGCTGAAGCCGTGAAGGACCTGTTCCCGACCGCCAAGTTCGGTATCGGGCCCGCCATCGAGGACGGCTTCTACTACGACTTCGACGTGGACCGCCCGTTCACTCCCGAGGACCTTGAGGCGATCGAAGCGCGGATGCGCGAGATCGTGGCCGAGGAGAAGACCTTTACCCGTGGCGTGCTCGACAAGCTCGAGGCATGGGACGCGTTCGATGGTCAGCCGTACAAGCGCGAGCTGATCGAGGACCTCCCGGAGACCGGGACGATCTCGATCTACACCCAGGGCGCGTTCACTGACCTCTGCCGCGGGCCGCACGTGCCCTCCACCGGGCTTCTCGGCGCGTTCAAGCTCATGAAGTTGGCGGGTGCATACTGGCGCGGCGACAGCACGCGTCCGATGCTGCAGCGCATCTACGGCACCGCGTGGCTCACGCAGAGGGATCTCGACGCGTATCTCACGCGCCTGGAGGAGGCCGAGAAGCGCGATCATCGCAAGCTCGGCAAGGAACTCGACTTGTTCTCGTTCCACGAGATCGCGGGTGCGGGTCTGCCGCTCTATCACCCCAAGGGTGCGCGCATCCTCCGGCTGCTTCAGGAGTGGCTGCGCGCCGAGCTGTACCGTCGCGGCTATGTGGAGGCGATCACGCCGCACATGTACAAGGCCGATGTGTGGAAGACGAGCGGTCACTACGACTTCTATCGCGAGAACATGTACTTCTTCGAGATCGACGAGGGCGATGGCAAGGTCAACGAGTACGGCATCAAGCCGATGAACTGCCCCGGTCACGTCATGATCTTCGACAACGACGTTCGTTCATACCGCGACCTGCCGATGCGGATCTTCGAGTTCGGCACCGTGTACCGCCACGAGATGTCCGGTGTGGTTCACGGCCTCATGCGCGCCCGCGGCTTCACGCAGGACGACGCGCACATCTTCTGCGCACCGAATCAGGTTCACGACGAAGTCATCAAGATGCTTGAGCTCGTTGACTACATCATGGGCGACGTCTTCGGGTTCGAGTACTCGGCGGAGATCTCGACCCGCCCCACCGAGAAGTCGATCGGTGCCGATGATATGTGGGAGCTTGCCACCAAATCGCTCATGGGCGCGTGCGAGAGCCGCGGCCTGGCCTACGAGATCAACGAAGGCGACGGCGCGTTCTACGGCCCGAAGATCGACATCAAGCTCAAGGACGCGATCGGCCGCACGTGGCAGTGCTCGACCATCCAGGTCGACTTCAACTTCCCCGAGCGATTCGGCCTGACCTACCGCACCGCCGAGAACAGCGAGGCGGTGCCGTTCATGCTGCACCGCACGATCCTCGGTTCGATGGAGCGGTTCCTCGGCATCCTGATCGAGCACTATGCGGGCGCGTTCCCCACGTGGCTCGCGCCGGTTCAGGCGGTCGTTATCCCGATCTCGGATCGGCACCTCGACTACGCCGAGTCGACCCGTCGCGATCTTGAGGCCGCCGGTGTCCGGGCCGAGGTGTACGCCGAGAACGAGCCGATGCGCGTGAAGATCGCCAAAGCGCAGCAGCAGAAGGTGCCCTACATGCTGATCGTCGGCGACAAAGAGGTCGAGTCCGGCGCTGTCGGTGTGCGCGAGCGCACGGCGGGCGACATCGGCGCGATGGCCGTTGACGAGTTTGCCAAGCGCGTGCAGTCGGAGAAGCCGTAGGATCGGTGCGAGACCCGAGGGAGTAGCGCGTGAGTTGGCTTGCGCCCGCAATCGTCGCGATTCTGAGTGGCAGCGTCATCCTGGCTGCTGTGTTCCTGTACCTCTACACGCGGGAACGTCAGGCGTGGATGGGCACTTGGGGCATCGCCTGGCTGGCGTACACCGCGCGCTTCGGGGTCGAGCTGTACCAGGCGCTCTCGGGTTCGCATGCGATTCTCCCCGCGCTCGCGAACAACCTTCTTGTGCTCATCACCGGCGTCTTGTTGCTCGACGGTACGTACCTGCTCGCCGGCAAGTCGATTCCCGGGTGGCATCGTAGCCTGGCGGTCGTGGCGGCCATATGGACGGTCACTGCCGCGTTCATGGGGCTGGCGCCTGCAACGGTGAGTAGCGCGGCCTGGGTCTTCAGGGGCGTAGCGAACATCGCGGCGGGCATCGTCTGGTACCGCAGCGTGGTCAACAGCGGTCCGTGGGGCAAGATCACGGGCGTGTCGTTCGTGATCTGGGGACTGCACAACCTTGATTACCCGTTCCTCCGCGGTGTTGCCTCGTTCGCGGCGTTCGGCTTCATGTTCGGCGCCTTCCTCGAATTCATCATTGCGTTCGGCGCCTTGATCGCATACTTCGAACTGACCCGAGGTCAACTTCGTGAGAGCGAGTCCCGGTACCGGGCGATGTTCGAAGACAGCGCGTCGGTGATGTTGATCGTCGACCCAACGGACTCCCACATCGTGCAAGCGAATGCTGCCGCCAGCGCGTACTACGGCTGGCCGACAGAGGTGCTGACGACGATGAAGGTATCCGAAATCAACACGCTCTCATCCGATGAGATCCTTGCTGAGATGGCGGACGCCAGGCAGCGCGCGCGGCACTTCTTCCACTTCGTCCACCGGCTCGCCTCAGGCGAACTTCGGGATGTGGAGGTGTACTCCGGTCCTGTCGTGGTGAGCGGCCGCGAACTTCTCTACTCGATCGTCCACGACGTCACGGACCGGGCTCGCGCCGAGCGGGAGCTTCGTGAGAGCGAGGAGCGCTACTCAACGCTCTTCGAGCGCAGTCAATCGCCGATGCTGATCGTCTCGAGCGAGGGAGCGCGCATCCTGGATGCGAATGACGCGGCGGCGCGCATGTATGGCTGGCCCGTTGAAACACTCATGCAGATGAGCATCGCCGATCTCAGCCTCGACGACGATGAGTCGGTTAGTCGTGAGGTCGCGGAGACCGTTGCCGAAGGTGGACGGGCGCGGATCTTCAGACATCGCGCCGCTGACGGCCGACTGCTCGACGTGGAGATCTACTCGACGCCGCTTCAGCTCAACGCGCGCACCGTGCTCTATACGATCGTCAACGACATCACTCCACGGGTACATGCCGAGCAGCAGCTGGTCGAGTATCAGCAGCACCTCAAGGAGCTGGTCGAACAGCGCACTGCGGCGCTCAGCGCGGCGAACCTCGAACTTGAACGAGCGTCCCACGCGAAGGACGCGTATCTCGCCAACATGAGCCACGAACTGCGGACGCCGCTCAACTCCGTCATCGGCTTCTCGGCGCTTCTCACGCGCGGGATGGCAGGCGACCTCAACGAGGAGCAGCTGCGCCAGGTGGAGATGATCAATGCGAGCGGCCAGCACCTCCTGCGCGTCGTCGACGGAATCCTCGACCTGGCACGCATCGCTGCAGGCGAGATCGAGGTCACTGCTGAGGACGTAGACGTTTCTGATCTGTGCGACCAGGTCGCATCGCGGATCATCCCGCTGATTGCCGAGCGCGATATCGTGCTGCGCACGACCATCGAGCCCGGGGTGGTGATTCGGACCGACCCCGTGTTGCTGGAGCAGGTTCTTTGGAACCTGCTCGGGAATGCTGTGAAGTTCACCGAGCGCGGCGAGGTCGCGTTGGAGCTGGCGCTTCGCGACGAGCATGTCTCGATCGTCGTGCGCGACACAGGTCGGGGCGTCCATCCGCTCGATCAGGAGCGGGTGTTCGACATGTTCGTCCGCATCGAAGACGAGCACGGTGTCAGATCGGATGGGACCGGCCTAGGTCTGCCGATCTCAAAGCGGCTCGTGGATGTGCTGGGCGGAACAATCGACTTCGAAAGCACGGTGGGCGAAGGAAGCGCATTCACAATCGTGCTCCCGTTGGATCCGGACGCAGCGGGATAGGGTTGGACACATCACGGTGCTGCAGCTATACTGACCAGGCTACAACTGCATACTGACAAGCGGGACCCCTGCCTTCAGGGCTAGCGTGGTCCCCACCTTGCGGCACAGGAACGAAGCAGCCGTCTGGTCGAGAGAGCTGAACGGGCCCATGTGGGTCGCGTTTCGCGTTTCGTCCCGACGGCAGAAGCCGCCGGGAGTTTTTGTTTGTGGAACGATGCGGCCATGAGGGCCGCGGACAGCGGAGGTGGAACGCCTATCAGCACGACCGAGCCGAGGATCAACGAGCGCATCCGCGCCCCACGTTGCCGTCTCATCGGCGCAGAGGGCGAGCAGCTTGGAATCTTCAACGTCTCCGACGCCCTGCGCGTCGCGGATGACCAGGCGCTTGACCTGGTCGAGATCGCGCCGACTGCCGATCCGCCCGTGTGCCGGATCATGGACTACAGCAAGTTCAAGTACGAGCAGGCCATGAAGGCCAAGAAGGCGCGCAAGCACCAGACGACGGTGCAGATCAAAGAGATCAAGTTCCGTCCCAAGATCGACAAGCACGACTACGAGACCAAGAAGCGGCACGTTATCCGGTTCCTCGAGAGTGGTGCCAAGGTCAAGGTGACGATCATGTTCCGCGGTCGTGAGATGGTTCACGCCGAGCGCGGCCTGGTAATCCTTGAGAGGCTTGCGGAGGACGTCAAGGACATGAGCATCGTCGAGAGCCAGCCGAAGCTGGAAGGGCGCAACATGCTTATGCTCCTTGCGCCGGTTAAGAAGGAGCCCGTCAAGGGCGAGAAGGCTGCGGTCGAGGCGGCGGAGGATGCCGAGATCGAAGTGGACGCACCTGACGCCGACACCGAGGTTCCCGAGATCGAAGTCGAGACCACGGATGCTGAAGTCGAGACCACGGACGCCGAGTAGCGCGTTCGGTACATGAAGGAGTCGTGAGCGATGCCGAAGATGAAGACGCACAAGGGGACTGCCAAGCGGTTCCGTCTCACTGGCACTGGCAAGATCAAGCGTGCCAACGCGTTCAAGAGCCACATCCTGGAGAAGAAGAGCCCGAAGCGGAAGCGTGCCTTCAAGGCCGATTCTTTCGTGCACGCGGCTGACGAGAATGTCATCAAGAAGAATCTGGGCATCGGTTAGTCCGACGCCGTTTGACGTGAGGAGAGATTCACCATGCCTAGAGTGAAACGTGCCGTAAGCGCCAAGAAGAAGCGCGCAACAGTACTTACCGCAGCCAAGGGCTACTACGGCGCAAAGAGCCGTAGCTACCGCGCCGCCAAAGAGCAGGTCCAGCACTCGCTGCAGTACGTGTATCGCGATCGTCGCAACAAGAAGCGTGAGATCCGCCGCCTGTGGATCACTCGCATCAATGCCGCGGCTCGCCTGAACGGGCTGTCGTACTCGCTGTTCATGAACGGTCTCAAGAAGGCCGAGATCGCGCTCGACCGCAAGGTTCTTGCGGACATGGCTGTCAACGACCCCGCGTCGTTCGCCAAGCTTGCCGAAGTTGCTAAGGCGCAGATCTCCGCGTAGGTTCTCGGCAGATAGTGAACGGAACTCGAAAGGCCCCGCCGTTGCGGGGCCTTTCGTTATGGCGGGGGCAAGGTGCGGTTCAGTGCCAGGCAAGCGTTCGTTCAGCACGCTGCGGCATGCTGGGGTAGCCGCAATCGCGGCAATCAGGTCATGTCGCTCTCCCCTCGGCGACGTCAGGAAAGGGGAGGGCTATGAAGCGTTTCATACTGGTACTGCTGGCAATCGGGGTGGCTGCGTGTGCCGGCTCGGCGGGTGCGTATTTCACCGGGCAGGCCGAGGTCTCCGACAACATCATCCGAGCGGGCGGGGTGAGCCTGTCGTGTGAGCCGACCTCGGCGGCAATCTGCGTTGACTCGATCGCGCCGGGCACGGTGAGCGAGCGGAGTCTCACGGTCGTGAATACCGGAGCGCTGCCCGCGAGCTTCGTAGTCACCGGTGCGAAGAAGGCGGGTATCACGGACTTCTACAACGCGCTCACCTGCCAGGTCGCCGCAGACGGCGCTGTTGTCTACGACGGACCGCTCAACGCACTCAGAACGGCACCGTTCGAGCTTGCAGCAGGCGCGCGAGCGAGGCTGACGTTCGGACTGGGGCTGCCGGCCTCCGCTGGCAATGACCTCTCTGGCGACTACGTGAAGATGTCGTTCTATGTGGATGCGGAGCAGGTGCACTGATGGTCGAGCGCGAGAGCGACCGGTTTCGCACCGCGAAGCGGGCGATGAGTCTGGCTGCGCTGGCCGCATGGGGGCTTGTCGTCGTCTTCTTCGGTGCGACCGTCATCACCGGTGGATCGATGGAGCCGTCGGTCAAGCCCGGAGATGTCGTGGTCTACCGTCGCTCGGCGGAGCGGGTCGGCGAGGGTGACATCATCTACTTCTCGCATCCGGAGTGGCCGAAGGGGGTCGTACATCGGGTCGTGGAAGTGCTGCCGGATGGCAGCGTACGAACCCGCGGTGACGCCAATGCGGTCGAGGATCGTGACGCAGTTCCACGTAGACGCATTCGTGGCGTTGTGACCTTCGTAGTGCCAAGCGGGAAGGCGCTAGCGGCTGCCTCCGAAGCGCTGAGATGATGTGCTATACTCGCGCACAATCGCACGATGGCAAGGCTATGACGGAGAGGCGTTCGCCTTCAGCAACCCGCCAGGGAAGGGACTCCAGAGACTGGAAGGGTCCCGGGAAGCGCGACGAACGGTTCACTCCATCAGCAGCGACCTGAACGGGCATATGCCTGAGTAGGGAAGCCGGGGCCCACCGATAACGGGTAGTCGGTTCACAACCGGCAGCGCGCGGCAGAGCCGCTCGCACTGAGAGGGCGCGATTCATCGCGTCAACCAGGGTGGTACCGCGGGAGCCGCTCCCGTCCTTGGGAACAACCAGGACGAGGGCGGCTTCTTTCTGTTCTCGCAAAGCGTGAGGAGAGCGTGCATGAGTATCGTAGATGAACTGCGAGCACTTGAGGTCGAGGCTCTTGGGGCCATCGGCTCGGTGTCTGACCTTCCCGCGCTCGAGGACGTGCGCATTGCGTTTCTCGGGAAGAAGGGCTCGCTCACGGCCGTGCTACGCGGCCTTGGTTCGCTTCCGGCCGATGAGCGTCCTGCGGTCGGCAAAGTCTCCAACGAGGTACGCGAGGCGCTCGAGCGTGCGCTTGAGGCTCGCAAGGAGGAACTCGCAGGCGCCGCCATGGCAGACCGGTTTATCGCCGAGGCGGTGGACGTCACGCTTCCCGGACGTTTGCGTCTGCCGGGCAAGCGGCACCTCATCAACCAGACCGTCGACGATATCGTGAAGGTCTTCCTGGGCTTGGGCTACAAGATCGCCGAGGGGCCAGAGGCGGAGCTGGATTACTACAACTTCACGGCGCTCAACCACCCGCCGGAGCACCCGGCCCGTGCGGCTACCGACACCTTCTACTTGCGCGACCTCTCCGGCGATACCGCCGCGATCGAGGGCGAGTCCGATGTCTTGCTGCGCACGCACACCAGCCCCGTGCAGGTGCGCGTGATGGAGCGGCAGCAGCCACCCATCTACGTGCTCGCTCCGGGCAAGGTGTACCGCAGGGACGTTGCGGACCCGAGCCATCTGCCGCAGTTCACGCAGATTGAAGGGCTCGTCGTGGACGAGGGCATAACCTTCGGCGACCTCAAGGGCACCCTCGAGCACTTTGTGCGCGAGATCTTCGGTCCCGATCGCAAGGTCCGCCTGCGTCCGCACTTCTTCCCGTTCACCGAACCGTCCGCCGAGGTCGACGTGTCGTGCGGCATGTGCGGCGGCAGCGGGTGCCGGAGCTGCAGCGGCGAAGGGTGGCTCGAGGTGCTCGGCAGCGGCATGGTCGACCCGAACGTCTTCGGATACGTGGGCATCGACCCCGAGCGGTATACGGGCTTCGCGTTCGGCGTCGGAGCCGAGCGGGTCGCGGCGCTGAAGTACGGCATCCCCGACTTGAGGCTGTTCGTCGATGGCGACATGCGGTTCCTGAGGCAGTTCTAGCGCCGATTCCATGCGAACCCCCGCCGCGATGCGGCGATAAAGGAAGGACCAACGCGATGCGTGTTTCGCTCAAGTGGCTCAAGGATCTGGTGGACGTGGACCTCGGCGTGACCGAGCTCTGCGACCGGATGGATATGACCGGCACGAAAGTCGAGGCCGTGCACGTACTCGGTGCGGCGCTCGATGGCGTCGTCGTGGGCCAGGTGCTTACGCGCGAGCCACACCCCGATGCCGAGAAGCTCTCGTACTGCTCGGTGGATGTTGGCGACGGCACGCCTCGGCACATCGTGTGCGGAGCCGACAACTTCGCGGCGGGCGACAAGGTGCCGGTGGCGCTTGTGGGCGCCACGCTCCCGAATGGCATCACGATCAAGCGAGCGAAGCTTCGCGGCGTCGAGTCTGAGGGCATGATGTGCTCGGCAACCGAACTCGGCGTGGGCGGCGACGCCTCCGGGCTGCTGATCCTCCCCGGGGATGCGCCCGTGGGCCAGCCGTTCTCGGCGTACTACGGCATGAGCGACACGGTGCTGGAGCTTGAGGTCACCCCGAACCGTCCTGACTGCCTCTCCATGGTGGGCGTGGCGCGCGAGATCGGCGCCATCACGGACAAGCCCGTCAGGGAGCCCCGGTCGAAGCCCGAGGAGAACGGTCCGGCGACCGCCGACGCAGTCTCGGTCACCATCGAGAACCCCACGCTGTGCTCCCGGTACACCGCGCGCATCATCCGCGGCGTGAAGATCGGCCCTTCGCCAGCATGGCTCGCCGAGCGCGTGGCCGCGTGCGGTGCACGTCCGATCAGCAACGTCGTCGACATCACCAACTACGTGATGTTCGAACTCGGGCAGCCGCTGCATGCGTTCGACCTCGGCACCATCGCGCAGGCGGATGGCAAGGCTGCGATCATCGTGCGCTCTGCCCGCGAGGGCGAGACACTGCGCACGCTCGACGGACAGGAGCGGTCGCTCACGCCCGAAACGCTGCTTATCACCGATCCGAGCGGCCCGATCGCGCTGGCCGGTGTCATGGGCGGGGAGTCGACCGAGGTCTCCGACGACACCGTCGACATCCTGCTCGAGGCTGCATCGTTCGATCGCGCATCCGTGAGCCGCACAAGCCGTCGCCTTGGACTCATCTCGGAGGCGTCTATGCGCTTCGAGCGTGGCGTTGACCCGGAACTCGCGGTGCGGGCGGCGGATCGCGCCGCGGCGCTGCTGGCGGAGATCGCTGGCGGCACCGTTGCCAAGGCGATCGTAGATGTGTACCCGGTGAAGGCGACGCCCCGGCGTCTCACGCTGCGCGTCGGACGCATGAACGCGTTTCTCGGCACATCGCTGCCGTCGCGGGAGGTCGTGTCGATCCTCGGTGGCCTTGGTATCTATGCAGAGCCGAATGGCGAAGACCTGGCGGTCACGGTTCCGACGTTCCGTCCGGACCTCGAGCGCGAAGTCGACCTCTACGAGGAGGTCGTGCGTGTGTGGGGCATGGAGCGCGTGCCCTCGACGCTGCCGGGTGGTCGTGAGCGCGTTGGCGCGCTGACGGAGACCCAGGTTCGCAGGGAGCGTATCGGTGTCGCCTTGCGGGCGGCAGGTCTGAACGAGCACCTGGGTCTCGCATTCGCGGATCCCGAGGACATGCGGCGCCTGCGCTGGTCGCTCGGGCCCGATGAGCTTCCCGTTGAACTGTTGAATCCGATGTCGGGCGAACAGGCGCAGATGCGCTGGACGCTTGCGGCCGACCTGCTGCGCACCGTCTCGTACAACCAGCGGCGCGGCGTCGCCGACGTGCATCTCTACGAGCTTGGAACGGTGTTCTGGACCGCCCCCGGTCGCAAGTCGCCGAAGGAGCGCTCGATGGTTGCTGGCGTTCTGGCGGGTTCATGGGGTCCGGCCGAGTGGAACGCTCCGGCGCGCACGCTCGACTTCTTCGACGGCAAGGGTGCCATCGAGGCACTGCTTGAAGAGATGGACGTTGTGAAGTGGCGCGTTCGTGCCGTGGATCTGCCGTGGCTGCAGCCCGGCCGTGCGGCCGAGGTCGTCATTGGCGGTGACGTGGCGGGATGGATCGGCGAGGTTGCGCCGGGCGTACTGAAGGAGTTCGAGGTCAACGGCCCCGTGACGCTCTTCGAGCTCAACGTGAAGATGCTCATCAAGGCGGTGTCCTCGCAGGTCCGCTACGTCGAGATCCCGCGTCTCCCTGCTGCAACGCTCGATCTTGCGCTCGTGCTCGACGATGACGTGGCGGCCGATCGTGTGATCGATGCGATACGCTCGGCGGGCAAGCCGCTGCTCGAGTCGGTGAGACTGTTCGATGTGTACAGGGATCCGGCGGGCGCTGAGAGTCGGCGTTTGCCCGAGGGCAAGAAGAGCCTCGCATTCTCGCTTACGTATCGCGCGGCAGACCGTACACTGACCGATGAGGAAGTGCGCCCGGCGCACGAGCGGCTCGTGAAGAAGGTATGCAATGCGGTGCGTGCTGAGGTGCGTGCGTAACCATTACTCTGTATGTGTGCCCGGTAAATGGGCAGTGATTATGGATTCAGGCGTTTGCAGTTTGCGATAAATCTGCATAAGTGTTGACCAATATGCGTTTCCGCCGTACAATCGTGCGACTATTCGGCGTTGCGCGGAGGTCATCACGTGAAGAGGGTCGCCATCATAGGCGCTGCCGGCTATGCCGGGGCCGAGCTCACGCGGCTCGTGCTCGGGCATCCGGACCTCGAGCTAGCGGTCGTCACATCCGCCGCTGACGCCGGCAAGACGGTTGCCGAAGTCTATCCCGCGCTTGCGGGATGCACGCTCGTGTATGCCGATCCTGATCCCGAAGCGATTGCTGCAAGCGTCGACATCGCGTTCCTCGCGGTGCCGCACACGGCAGCACTTGCGCTCGCACCTGCCCTGATGGATGCGGGCGTGACGGTCATCGACGCGTCGGCGGACTTCAGGCTGCGCGATGCGAGCGTCTACACCGAATGGTACGGGGTAGAGCACACCGCGCCAGGACCGCTGGCGAGTGCCGTCTACGGTCTACCCGAGCTGTGGCGGGACATGCTTCCCGGCGCACGGCTGGTCGCGTGTCCGGGCTGCTATCCAACGGCTACGTTGCTTGCGGCAGCACCGGCGATCGAAGCGGGTATCGTGACCTCAGAGAAGGTCGTCGTGGACGCGAAGTCGGGCGTCTCCGGCGCTGGTCGCTCGGCTGTTCCGGGAACGCATTATGTCGCGGTCAACGAATCGGTCGCCGCATACAAAGTCGCTTCGCATCGGCATACCCCCGAGATCGCGCAGGGGCTTGCGGATCTTGGCCTTGCGAACCCCAAAGTGGTCTTCACCCCGCATCTTGTTCCGATGACGCGTGGTCTGCTCTCGACGGTCTACCTCGACATCGAGCCGGGTACGGATATCCAGAAGGTCCACGCACTCTATGCTGCGCGGTATGCAGGCGAACCGTTCGTGACCGTGCACGATGCTGGTCGTATGCCTGCAACAGCAGAAGTCCGGGGCGGCAACCGGGCGCATATCGGCGTCGCCGTGGACGTGCCCTCGAGCACGCTCATCGTGACTTGTGCAATCGACAATCTGGTGAAAGGCACCTCCGGACAGGCGGTGCAGTGCGCGAATATCATCCTCGGGATTCCCGAGACGACCGGCCTCGACCTGCCGGTACCGGTACTCTGAACTGGGAGCGAGCGTATCGTGACTGATCTTGATCTTGCATTCGTCGAAGGTGGCGTGACCGCACCGTTCGGCTTCATGGCCGCCGGTGTGAGCGCTGGCATCAAGAAGTCGGGACGCAAGGACGTCGCGCTCGTCGTCGCGAGCGCGCTCTGTCCGGCCGCGGCCGTCTTTACGACGAGCAGCATGGCGGCACCGCCGGTCGTGGTATCCCGCGAGCACGTCTCGGATGGCTTCTTGCGCGCCGTTGTCGTCAACGCCGGCAACGCCAACGCGTGCACCGGCGAACCGGGGATGCGCGATGCCCGCGCGATGGCCGATGCCACCGCCTCGGCGCTCGGGTGCGACGCTCGCGATGTGCTCGTGGCTTCCACGGGCGTCATCGGCGTTCCGATGCCGATGGATCTTGTGGTGCCGGGAATCGGGGAAGCTGCAGAGGCGCTCGACCTCGTCGCCGGGGAGTCGGCTGCCGAGGCGATCATGACCACCGACACGTTCGTGAAGACCACGGGCGTCGCGTTCGAACTCGACGGCATCACCTACACGGTCGGCGGAATGGCCAAGGGCAGCGGCATGATCCAGCCGAACATGGCGACGATGCTCGCGTTCGTCACGACCGATGCGCCGCTGTCGCCAGCGAGCTGCGATGCAGCGCTTCGTGCTGCAGTGGCCCGGACGTTCAACCGGATCACGGTCGACTCGGATACTTCTACCAACGACATGTGCGTGCTCATGGCGAGCGGCGCGGCGGGTGGCGACACGATCGACCCCGGCGACCCCGGCTTCACAGCAGTGGCGCATGCGATCGAGCACGTGTGCGGCGAGCTCGCACGCATGGTCGTGCGCGATGGCGAGGGCGCCACGAAACTCATCTCGGTCATAGTGAACGGCGCGAAGACCGAGCATGATGCCGAGACGGCAGCCTTCGCGATCGCGAATTCGCCGCTCGTGAAGACCGCCATCTTCGGCGCCGATGCGAACTGGGGACGGGTCGCCATGGCGATCGGCAAGTCCGCTGCGGCGGTCGATCCCGAGAGGGTCCGGATCACGTTCGCTGGGATCCTCACGTGCGAGGGCGGCACAGCGGTGCCGTTCAGCGAAGACGACGCGGCCGCCGCGCTTGCCGAGGACGCGGTCGACATCGTCGTCGACCTCGGGTTGGGCGATGGAACCGCAACGGTGTGGACATGCGACCTGAGCTACGAATACGTGCGGATCAACGGGGAGTACCGGTCATGAGAAACGACGTCATGCAGCACCTGCTTGCCAAGGCGACCACGCTCACCGAGGCGCTCCCGTGGATCAAGCGCACCTGGGGTCGTGTCGTCGTGATCAAGTACGGCGGCTCCGCAATGACAGACCCGGCGCTTCGGGCCAGTGTTGCCGAGGACATCGTCCTCATGAAGCTCGTTGGCGTGAACCCGGTTATCGTGCACGGCGGCGGTCCCGATATCACCGCGTACATGGAGCGGCTCGGCATGCCCGTCGAGTTCTGGCAGGGCCTGCGCGTGACGGACGACGCCGCCATGGAAGTCGTGAAGATGGTGCTCGTCGGCAAGAACAACAAGGAACTCGTCTCAGAGATCAACACGCATGGCAGGCTCGCCGTCGGGATCTCGGGCGATGATGCGAAGCTCATCAGCGCGAAGCAGATGGATCCGCGGCTCGGGCGCGTCGGCGAGGTCACCGCTATCGACACCACCGTGGTGACGAACCTCATCGAGGACGGGTTCATCCCGGTCATCGCATCGGTCGGCTCGGGCGACGACGGCGGCTCGTACAACATCAACGCCGACCTCGTGGCCGGCGCGCTTGCGACCGCGCTGCATGCCGAGAAGGTCATCTTCCTGACCGACGTTGACGGCCTCTATGCAGACTTCTCGGATAAAGACTCGCTGATAAGCGCGCTTGCGCTCGCCGAGGCAGAGGACCTGATCGCGAACGACAAGCTCGCGACCGGCATGCTGCCGAAGGTGGCGGCGTGCATCTCGGCACTCAATGGAGGCGTCGAGCGCGCGCATATCCTGAACGGCACCATCGCGCACTCGATCCTGCTCGAAGTCTTCACCGATGCCGGCGTGGGAACGATGATCACGCACGAGGGCAGCCTTGGGCTCGCCGATGACGACACGTACATCGCGTACGAGGGCGAGGTGACGCTCTAGTGGGCGCGCGCTACGAAGTCACTGCAGCCCTCGACGGGCGCTTCCATATGCCGACCTACGCGCGCAAACCCGTGATGTTCGTGCGCGGCGACGGCATGCGGCTCTACGACGACGACGGTCGCGAGTACCTCGATTTCTCCTCGGGCATCGGAGTCGTGAACCTCGGTCACGCGCATCAGGCCGTCGCATCCGCCGTGTGTGAGCAGATGCAGTCGCTCGTGCACGTGAGCAACTTATTCTACGTCCCGCATCGCGACGAGCTCGCCGAGCGTCTCGTCGGGCTCTTCGGCGGCGGCGCGAAGGTCTTCTTCGCGAATTCCGGTGCCGAGGCGAACGAAGGCGCGATCAAGCTTGCACGGCGCTGGGGCAAGGCACGCGGAGGAGAGAGCTGCACGCGCATCATCTCGGCGGAGCGCTCGTTCCACGGACGCACGCTTGCCACGCTGGCGGCAACCGGCCAACCGTCGAAGCAGGAGGCATTCGAGCCGCTGCCGGCAGGCTTTACGCACGTGCCGCTCAACGACTTCGACGCGCTTTTCGCCGAGATGGACGAGACCGTCTGCGCGGTGATGCTTGAGCCGATCCAGGGCGAAGGCGGCGTCTTCCCGTGCGATGCTGCGTACCTGACGGCGGTGCGCACGCTCTGCGACGAACGCGGCGTCCTGCTCATCCTCGATGAGGTGCAGACCGGCTTCTACCGGACCGGAACCGCATTTGCGTGGCAGGGCTATGGTGTGCGGCCGGATATCATGACGCTTGCGAAGGGCATGGCGAACGGCCTCCCGATCGGGGCTGTCGTGGCGCTCGATGCAGTTGCCGGGGCATTCCGGCCCGGGGACCACGGCTCCACCTTCGGCGGCGGGCCGGTCGTGTGTGCCGCAGCGCTTGCGACGATCGACGCGCTCGAATCCGAGGGCCTCGCCGAGAACGCACGCGCGGTCGGGGATTACCTGCGTGATTCGCTCGCGCGGCTTGGCGATTCCACGGGTGAGATCACCGAGGTGCGGGGCCGAGGGCTCATGGTGGGCATCACGCTTGCACGCCCGGTCGCGGCGGCCGTAGCAGCCACTGCACTCGCGAATGGTGTCGTTGTGCTGAGCGTCGGCGATTCTATGCTGCGATTCCTTCCACCACTGGTATGCAGCAACGCGGAAGTTGATACACTTCTTGAGACACTGTCCGCAGCGCTAGGGAGTTCCTGATGCAGAATCTACATGGTCGTGACCTTCTCACCCTCGGCGATCTTTCGCCCGAAGAAGTCCAAGCAGTCCTCGAGCGTGCCATCGCGCAGAAGCAGGCCCGCCGCATGGCCGGCAAGCCGCCGGTGGCCACCGGCAAGTCCGCGGCACTCATCTTCATGAAGCCGTCACTTCGCACGCGTGTCTCCTTCGAGCTGGCGTGCGTTGATCTGGGCATGCACCCGGTCGTCCTCGGCCCCGGGGATGCGTTCTCGCGTGAGGAGACCGTGCACGACACCATCAAGGTGCTTGAGCGCTATGTCGACGTCATCGTGCTGCGCACGTTCGCCCAGTCGCACATCGAAGAAGTCGCCGAGCATGCGTCCATTCCGGTCGTGAACGCCCTCACCGATGACTATCATCCGTGCCAGGGCCTCGCCGACCTGCTGACGATCCGCGAGCACAAGGGCACGACGTCCGGTCTCAAGCTGGCGTATGTGGGCGACGGCAACAACATGGCCAACACATACCTGCTCGCCGGTGCGCTCACCGGCATGCATGTCTCCATCGCAGGCCCCGCCGGTTTCGAGCCCTCTGCAGCCGTTGTCGCGACCGCGCAGGGACTTGCGGCGCAGTACGGGACGGGCGCAAAGCTCGAGGTTACG
The DNA here is from genome assembly GCA_002841355.1 of Actinobacteria bacterium HGW-Actinobacteria-1. GTDB lineage: Bacteria > Actinomycetota > Coriobacteriia > Anaerosomatales > Anaerosomataceae > UBA2286. Next base: position 127,825 of record PHFB01000007.1, read on the forward strand.
AACGACGCCAGGGCGGCCGTGGCGGGCGCCGACGTCGTCATCACCGATACGTGGGCTTCGATGGGCCAGGAAGCCGAGCACGCTGCACGCGTTGCGGCGTTTGCGGGCTACTCGGTGGACGCTGCGCTCATGTCCGCCGCGGATCCCGAGGCGATCTTCATGCACTGCCTTCCCGCTCACCGCGGCGAAGAGGTCCAGAACGAGGTCATCGACGCCGGGTACTCCGTCGTCTTTGATGAAGCTGAGAACAGGTTGCATGCACAGCGGGCGTGGCTCTCGCTCGTGCTCTAGGAATCCAATCGTCGAGGTGGGGAAGCAAGCATGAGGAAGCGACGCGAACGACAAGATGCTATCCGCAAGATCGTGCGACGCGAGCGCGTACGCACGCAGCGCGAGCTGGTCGACCGGCTCAAGCAGCACGGGTACGACTGCACGCAGGCCACAGTCTCGCGTGACATCGCCGACATGGGCCTCAGGAAGCTCCCTGAGGGCGTGTACGTGCTTGCCGAGGACCTGCACCTGCAGCGCATGATCTCGGAGCTTGTGACGAGTGTGGTGCGCGCGAATAACCTGGTGCTGGTGAAGTGCAGCACGGGCGCCGGCGCTGGCGTTGGAGCCGCGCTCGACGGCGCAGAACTCGATGAGGTCCTCGGCTCGATCGCGGGCGACGACACGATCTTGATCATCGCGCGAACGGATGCGGATGCGGAGTCGGTCCTGGATAGCATCAACAAGTTTCGCGGCCGCAGCTAGCCGCACGGAGAAGGGGCGTACAGCGTGAGCAAAGAGAAGGTCGTTCTGGCGTACTCCGGTGGTCTCGACACCTCGGTCGCGATCCAGTGGCTGAAAGAAGAGAAGAACGTCGACGTCATCGCACTTGCGGTGGACGTTGGCCAGGAGCGTCAGGACCTTGAGGTCGTTCGCCAGAAGGCACTCGGCATCGGCGCGATCGAGTCCATCGTCGTGGATGTGCGCGAGGAGTATGTCGAGGAGTTCATCGCCAAGGCGCTCAAGGCGAACGCGCTGTACGAGAACAAGTACCCGCTCGTCTCGGCAATGAGCCGGCCGATCATCGTAAAGCACCTCGTCGAGGCGGCGCACAAGCACCAGGCGAAGTACATCGCGCACGGCTGTACCGGCAAGGGCAACGACCAGGTCCGCTTCGAGGTCGGCATCGCCGCCCTCGATCCAGACCTCGAGATCATGGCGCCGGTCCGCGAGTGGGACCTCAAGACCCGCGAGCAGGAGATGGACTACGCGCTCGAGCGCGGTATTCCGGTTCCTACCACCAAGAAGAGCCCGTACTCCATCGACGACAACCTCTGGGGTCGCGCCATCGAGTGTGGCGTGCTGGAGGATCCGTGGGTCGAGCCGCCTTCGGACATCTACACGCTCACGGCTGACGCCCGTGGCCACCAGTGCGACGAGCCCGAGTACGCCGAGCTCTCCTTCGAGCAGGGCCTGCCTGTTGCGCTCGACGGTGAGAAGATGAGCTTCCACGAGATCATCAATCGCATGAACGAGCTCGCCGGCAAGCACGGCTTCGGTCGCATCGACATGATCGAGAACCGCCTGATCGGCGTGAAGAGCCGCGAGATCTACGAAGTACCAGGTGCGCTCACGCTCATCACCGCTCACAAGGCGCTCGAAGACCTCTGCCTGGAGCGCGACCTGCTCCACTACAAGCTGCAGATCGAGCAGAAGTGGGCCGAGCTGGTCTACAACGGCATGTGGTACTCGCCGCTCAAGGAGGCGCTCGACGGCTTCATCGAGAGCACGCAGCAGCTGGTGACCGGCGACGTCCGGCTCCGGTTCTTCAAGGGAAGCTGCGTGACCGTCGGCCGTCGCTCGCCCTATTCGCTCTACGACTACAACCTCGCGACGTACGATGCCGCGGACACCTTCGACCACAAGGCCGCCAAGGGCTTCATCGACCTCCACGGTCTGCCCACCAAGGTTTGGGCGCGCCAGCGCCGCAAGGTCGGCAAAGAGGGCGAGGTATAGACCGCATGGCGGACGCGAAGACCCCCTGGGGCGGCCGGTTCACCGGCACGCCCGGCGAGTTCCAGCAGCGCTTCGGCGCATCGCTCGGCGTTGATGCACGCTTGTATGCCGAGGATATCGCCGGGTCGATAGCGCATGCCCGTATGCTCGCGAAGCAGGGCGTGATCTCCGCCGAGGACGCGTCGTCGATCGAGGCAGGGCTGCTCGGCATCTTGCGCGACATCGAGGCGGGGGAGTTCGCGTTCGACTACGCCGACGAGGACATCCACATGGCCGTCGAAGGCGAGCTGACGCGCCGCATCGGCGACGCCGGCAAGCGGCTGCACACCGGCCGCTCGCGCAACGATCAGGTCGCCACCGACACGCGTCTGCACGCCAAGCGCGAGGCGCTGCGGCTGCTCGACGCGAACACGCGCCTGCGTGTCGTGCTCGTGCATCTGGCCGAGGAGCACGAAGGCGTCGTGATGCCCGGCTATACGCACTTGCAGAAAGCGCAGCCGGTGCTCTTCGGCCACCACATGCTCGCGTACTTCTGGATGCTCACCCGCGACGCGAAGCGCCTGCGCGCGGCGTACGACGCAGCCGACGTCCTGCCGCTCGGCAGTGCGGCGCTTGCGGGCACGACGTTCCCGCTCGATCGCGCCGCCGTAGCCGATGAGCTCGGCTTCGCGTCGGTCTCGGCGAACTCGCTCGATGCCGTCTCGGACCGCGACTTCCTGGTCGATCTCACCTATGCGTGCGCGCTTGGCATGGTGCATCTTTCGCGCCTGGCCGAGGAGCTCATCGTGTGGTCCACAGAGGAGTTCGGCTTCATCACCATGGACGATGCGTGGTCGACCGGCTCCAGCATCATGCCGCAGAAGAAGAATCCGGACTTCGCGGAGCTCGTTCGCGGCAAAGCAGGCCGCGTCGTTGGCGACCTCACTGCGCTGCTCGTGACCCTCAAGGCGCTTCCGCTTGCCTACAACAAGGACATGCAGGAGGACAAAGAGCCGGCGTTCGACGCGATCGACACGCTCGCCGATGCACTCACGGCTGCGGAAGGCATGCTCTCCACGATGCGCGTGAATGCGGCGCGCATGGCCGAGGGCGCCCGTGGCGGCTTCATGGCCGCCACCGACCTCGCCGACTACCTTGCGGCGCACGGCATGCCGTTTAGGGAGGCGCACGAGGTCGTCGGCAAGCTCGTTCTCGCGTGCGAGCGCGAGGGCCGTACGCTGCAGCAGCTCACGGCAGCTGAGCTCGCAGCCGCGTCGCCGGTGTTCGGGGAGGACGCGTTGGCCGCGGTCGACATCGCCACCGTCGTGTCCCGTCGCACCACCGAGGGCGGTACCGCGCCGGTCCGCGTTGCCGAGCAGCTTGCGGCGGCGTCTGCGGCGCTTGTAGCTGATGAGCGCTGGATCGCCGAGACCGCTGGCGAGTGAAGGGCCGCGCGTGGCGCAGTTCTACATCTCGGTCGTAGTGCGCACCGACCCGGTGGCGCTCGATGATGCGCGCCAGCTGTTCGAGGCGTATGGCGCCTGGCTTGGCGACCTCGTCGGGACGACCACCCTACCTGCGGAGATCGCGACGCTTCCTGCACCCTTCGAGGCGCCCTCGGGCGTGCTGCTCCTCGCTCGCGATGACGCGGGCCGTGCGGTCGGCGTCGTGGGGGTACGGGAGCATTCCGGTGTCGCCTGCGAGATCAAGCGGCTCTTCGTGCGCGAGGACGCTCGCGGCCACGGCCTCGGCCGGGCGCTTGCACGCGCCGGGCTCGACCACGCACGCGTCCTCGGCTACAAGGAGTGCTACCTGACGAGCCTGCCTGACTCGATGCCGGGTGCGCTCAGGATGTACCGGAGCCTCGGGTTCGAGTACACAGAAGCGTTCCGCGATTTCAGTCACGTGCGCGAGGGAGTGCGGCTCGTCTTCATGCGACGTCCACTGTAACTGCACGCTCGGGTATCATCGAATCCAGACGCACCGGCACGGATGGAGCCGCGCATGCCCGAGTACGACAATCCCGCGATTGCGGCGATCCTCGACACCACCGCCGACCTGCTGGAGATCGCAGGCGCCGATCGGTTCCGCTTCCTCTCGTACCACAAGGCCGCGCACGCTGTGAGGGCGTGGCCCGAGGACATCAACACGCTTGCAACTGAGGAGCGGCTCACCGATATCCCGGGGGTCGGCAAGAAGCTGGCGGCGAACATCGCGAGCATCCTTGCACGCGGGTCGTTCGCGGAATTCGACGAGCTCACCGCGGAGCTGCCGCCCACGCTTGTGGCGCTCATGCAGGTTCCCGGCGTCGGTCCCAAGAAGGCACGGACCCTGTACGACCGTCTCGGCGTCACATCCGTCGACGATCTGGAGGCCGCGCTTGCCGAAGGGAAGGTCGCGGCGCTTCAAGGATTCGGAGATCGCACCGCCGCCAACATCGCTGCGGGCATCATCTCGTACCGCACGTTCGGTGCCCGAGCGCTGCTCGCCGATGCGCTTCCACTTGCCGAGAAGGTCGCCGCGTACTTGCGCGCGCTCCCCTCGGCGGTTTCGGCTGAGCCGGCGGGCAGCGTGAGGCGGGGCAAGGAGACGGTCGGCGACATCGACGTGTTGGTCGCCTCTCTCGACCCCTCGGCGATCATGGAGGCCGCGCGCACGCTCCCGATCGTCACGCGCGTTATCGCAAGCGGCGAGACGAAGACAAGCGTCGAGACCACGGCGGGGCTCCAGGTGGACGTTCGCGTCGTTGCACCCGATGAGTGGGGCGCGGCGCTGCAGTACTTCACCGGCTCGGCGGAGCACAACGTTCGTGTGCGTGAGATCGCCAAGGGACTCGGCCTCAAGGTGACCGAGTACGGCGTCTTCCGAATCGACACGGGCGAGCGCTGCGCGTCGGACACCGAAGAGGCCGTCTACGCCGCTCTCGGCATGCAGACGCCGCCGCCAGAGCTGCGGGAGAATGCGGGCGAGATCGAGTCTGCGACCGCCGGTACGCTTCCAAAGCTCATCACACTTGCGGACATCCGCGGTGATCTGCATTGCCACACTACCGCCACCGACGGGAAGTCGACCCTTGAAGCCAACAAGGCGAAGGCCGCAGAGCTCGGCTACGAGTACCTCGCCATCACCGACCATGCATGGGGACTTCGGATGGTGGGAGGCCTCGATCTTGATGATCTCGAGCGGCAGTGGGCCCGCATCGACGAACTGAACGCCGAGGGTGGTCCGGTGCTGCTCAAGAGCATCGAGCTCAATATCGATGAGAAGGGTGAGGTCGACTACCCCGATGAGGTGCTGGCCCGCTTCGACATCTGCATAGCGTCGCTGCACAGCGGGTGGGGGCAGCCGCGCGAGGTAGGGACCAGTCGTCTGTTGCGCGCAATGGAGAACCGCTTCGTCGACATCATCGGACATCCGACCGGTCGTATACTGCGTCGCCGCGAGCCCATCGACCTCGACATGGAGGCCGTCTGCGCGAAGGCTGCCGAGACGGGTACCGCGCTTGAGATCGACGCCTACCCGGACCGGCTCGATCTGTCCGACGTGCACCTCAGGATGGCACTGCGCCATGGAGCGCGGATCTCGATGGGCTGCGATGCCCACGAAGCGTCGCAGATGCACTTCATGCGCTACGGCGTCTCCACCGCGCGCCGTGGCTGGGTCACGCCCGAAGTCACCCTCAACGCACACCCGCTTCCGGAGATGCTCGCATTGCTCAAGCGAAATCGCACCGCATAGTCTGAACGGCGGAATGCACCCGATTCGCATACAATACCGAATCATGGATTCCTTGGACCTGCATACCGCGACGCTACTGTCCGGCGAGTTCTTCGCCCGCGATACGGTGACGGTTGCACGGGAACTTCTCGGTAAGGTCCTGCTAAGCAGGACAGGGGATACTGTCACCGGCGGTCGAATCGTGGAGACAGAGGCGTATCTGGGAGCCGACGATCCGGGCTCGCACGCGGCCACCAAGGGCATCACGGCGCGTAACGCGGTGATGTACGGGCCACCCGGTCGAGCCTACGTGTACTTCACCTATGGCAACCACCACATGCTCAATCTGGTGACCGAGGCTGAGGGTGTGGCCGGAGCAGTGCTGATCCGGGCTATCGAGCCGCAGGCTGGCATCGCGGTCATGACCGCGCGCCGGGAAGGTCGGCCACTGGCACGTTTGTGCGACGGCCCCGGGAAGCTCGCCTCCGCGCTCGGCGTCACATTGGCCGACAACGGTGTCGCCATCGGAGAAGGACGCATCGATGTGCTCGACGCACCGAAGGTAGGCGAGCCGGTGGGTACGAGCGGGAGGGTGGGACTCTCGGAGGGCCACGACCTTCCGCTGCGCTTCTACCTGGAGGACAACGGGTACGTCTCGAAAGGAAGAACCGGGCCCAGGCCGCGCAAGGCGGCGGGCCCTGACGGAAAGGTGAAGGCATGAAGCTTGGCGAGATCTACCGTACAGCGGTCGAGAAGGGCATGCGCGAGGACGTTCGGAGTGACGTCGAACTTGCGCACGTCCTCGATGGGGCCCGCAAGGAGTACGACAAGCTCGAGGAGGACGAGAAGCAGTTCTTCGATACCGAGAAGCTCACGAACCCCTACGCGGACACGCGCATCTGCGTTGGCGATCCGGAGCTGGAGGTCCGTGGGCTGATCACAGGCATCGACATGGAGGTTGGCGAAGTGGTGCTTGCCGATCGCATGCGCGCCAACGGCGCGACGATCGACCTCATCCTTGCGCACCATCCCGAGGGGCCGGGCTACGCCAATCTGCACGAGGTGATGTACATGCAGGCCGACCTCTGGGCGGCTCAAGGTGTCGGCATCGCCGCCGGTGACGCGCTGATCGCCCCGCGTGCCGAGGAGATACGTCGTCGCATCATGCCGGTCAACCACTACCGCGCCATCGACGCCGCACGCGCACTCGGGTTCGCCTCGATGTCGTGTCACACACCCGCGGACAATAGCGTGAATGCGTTCGTGTTGAAGCACATCCAGACCGAGTCGCCGCGCACGCTCGACGACCTGGTCAAGTCGCTGCGTCGCATCCCCGAGTACGCCGATGCGGCTCGCAAGGGATATGGCCCCATAATCGTCCAGGGCTCCGGTTCGGGCAGGTGCGGCAAGGTGGTCGTGGATATGACGGGTGGCACCGAAGGGCCGAAAGAGGCGCTCGATCGTCTCTCGGCTGCGGGTGTGGGCACCCTGGTGGGCATGCATTACTCCGAGGAGCACCGCAAGCATGCCGAGGAGCTGAAGCTCAATCTCGTGATCGCGGGCCACGTGTCTTCGGATGCGCTTGGTATGAACCTGGTGCTCGACGAGATTGAAAGCAAGGGCGTCGAGGTGCACTGCGTGTCGGGTATGGTTCGTATCCCTCGCAACGCGTAGTCCCGGAACCGCCGTAAAGAAAGGCCCCCGGAGTATTCCATCCGGGGGCCTTCGATTGTTCTATGGAGTCGACGTGGCGGGCGGTGTGCTCGTCGTGTCGGGTGGCGGCGGTGGTGGCGGTGGTGGTGCGTTAGGGTCGGGACCCTTCGAGATCACGAGTGTCACAGTGTCGCCCGGCTTGGCCTTGGATCCGGCGGCCGGCGTCTGGCTGATGACACGCCCCTTCAGCACCGTCGGGCTGTAGGCATAGGTTATCTCGGGCACGAACTTCGCCTTCTCAAGCGCCGCGATGGCGCCTGCCTCTGCAATGCCCACGACCTTGGGAATCTGCGTGATCGGGATGTCCCACTCGGATTTCCAGGTGTACTTGGGCGAAGCCGCGCTCTTGAAGTTCAGCTTCGGTTCGTTCTTGAGCGCAGCGCCCATGAAGTCGTGCCAGATCTGTGCGGGCCACGTGCCACCGAAGACCTTGCGTCCGTGTACGTTGCGCATCGGTCGCTCCGGCGTGTACCCCATCCAGACCGAGCACACGAGCTGCGGGGTGAAACCGACGAACCAAGCGTCCCGGTAGTCCTGCGTGGTTCCGGTCTTACCGGCCGCCGGGCGCCCGATATTGGCGCGAGTCGCGGTGCCGCCGGTGATGACGCCCTTCATGATGCTCACAGCCGCGTACGCGACCTCTTTGCTGATCGCCTGCGAACCTTCGGGGTTCGCTTCGAAGATCGTCTTGCCTCCGGCATCCTCTACCTTTGTCACAGCAGTCGGCGGGAAGTGCTTGCCCTGGTTGGCGAGCGTTCCGTATGCCGAGGCCATCTCAAGCGGCGTCACTTCCTGGCTGCCAAGCGTGATCGAGAGGTACGGCTCAAGATGTGTCGTGATGCCCATGCGCTTCGCGGTCTTGACGATCTTCTCCGGACTCAGTTCCTTTGCAAGGCGCGCATACGCTGTGTTGACCGAACCGACCGTCGCGGCCTGCAGCGTGATGTATCCCTTGCCGCCGCCGCCCTCGGCATTGCTGACGACCCAGGGCTTGCCGCCGGTTTGGATGGTGGCAGGCGACGAGGAGTCGAGCATGCGACGGGGAGGCATGCCTGACTCAAGCGCCGTGACAAGCGTGAACATCTTGAACGAGGACCCCGGCTGACGGCGGGCCTGCGTCGCGAAGTTGAACTTGTTGGTCTTCCAGTCCCTGCCGCCGACGAGTGCTTTGATGTTGCCGGTCAGCGGGTCGATGGCGACCAGTGCAGCGTCCGGGTCGGTCTTGAGGTTCAGCACATTGCGCACCGACTTCTCGGCGAGCGTCTGCATCTTGGTGTCGAGAGACGTGTAGACCTTCAGTCCGCCCTTGAACACGAGCGATGTGCCGAACTCGTCCTGGAGCACCTTCTTCACGTATGCCACGAAGTATGGTGCCGCGTAGACGCCTTCCTCGTTCATGTTCGGCGCTCGCTCGAGCTTCACTTCTTCGACCTTTGCCTCTTCGTACTGAGCTTCGTCGATGTAGCCGTTCTCCTGCATCTTCTTCAGCACCCACTGGCGTCTCGCGACCGCACCCTCGAGGTTCTCGTATGGCGACAGACGGCTCGGCTGCTGTGGCAGGCCCGCGAGAAGTGCTGCTTCGGCGACGGTGAGGTCCTTTGCGTGCTTGTTGAAGTACGTGAGCGCCGCGGATTCCGCGCCATACGCACCCTCGCCGTAGTACACGGTGTTCAGGTACATCGAGAGGATTTCGTCCTTGGACATGACCTTCTCGAGTTCGTACGCCAGGTATGCTTCGCGAACCTTGCGCTTGTACGAGATCTCGGTCCGCTCTGCGGAGAGCACGGTGTTCCTGACGATCTGCTGGGTGATCGTCGAGGCACCTTCCTCGACACCGCCAGCCGCCAGGTTCGTGAACGCAGCGCGCACGATGCCCACGGTGTCGAAGCCGTTGTGCTTGTAGAACCGCTCATCCTCAACAGACACTACAGCGTGCTGCAGGAACGGCGAGATGTTCGCAAGTGGGACGACCTGTCGGTTCTCCAGGAAGAGGTTCGCCAGGAGCTTGCCGTCCGCCGAGTAGATCTTGGTCGTCTGCGCGACGGCGAACGCCGAGGGGTCGGACACGCTCGGAAGGTCGGTCAGCCAGCTGGCCGCGAGGCCGATCGCAACTGCAGTGCCGCCGCCTGCCAGAAGGACGGTAAGAGCGAGCAGCGCAGCAACACCACCGATGACCACGCGGCCGGCGGTGTGTTTGGATTGATGACGCCGCAGGCGACTGCGTCGAGACAAGACGGCTCCTTCCGTTCAACGGTCTATTCTGCCCTACGGAGGCGCATTTTGCCAGGTCGCAGGCATCACGGTTGCGTAACGCCGACGCGTGGGGCAGGGCGCCGCGCGGTGTATACTTCTCGGGCACGACCGACGTCAGTGAGAGGCTCGCATGACTGAACGGCTCTACCCCGAACTGCTTGCGCCTGCCGGCAACCCCGATGCGCTTGTAGCGGCGGTCAATAATGGCGCCGATGCGGTCTACCTCGGCTTGGGCGAACTCAACGCGCGCCGCGGAGCCGAGAACTTCGATCTTGAGACGCTTGAGGCGGCGTGTCGGTTCGCGCACCTGCGTGGCGCGCGCGTCTACCTCACCGCGAATATCCTCGTTCTTCCCGAGGAGATGGCCGACGCGCTTCGCCTCATCGATCAGGCGTGGGTCGCCGGAATCGATGCGGTCATCGTCCAGGACCTCGGTCTGCTTCGTGCGCTGCGCGAAAGCATGCCCCACGTACGGGTGCACGCGTCGACGCAGATCGACGCGCACGATCCCGATACGGTTCGGGTACTCGCGGACCTGGGTGTCGCTCGCGTCACCCTCGCTCGCGAGGTCTCGATCGATGAGATCGCGCGCATCGTCGCGGACTCCCCGGTCGAGGTCGAGTCATTCATTCACGGCGCACTCTGCTTCTCGTATTCCGGGCAGTGCCTGATGTCCTCGGCTATCGGCGGCCGCTCCGCGAACCGTGGGCTCTGTGCGCAACCATGTCGCCTGCAGTACGCCTTGGTCGCCGAGGACGGTGCCGAGGTCGCCACGCCGGGGCGGCACCTGTTGTCGCCCAAGGATTCCGCGGGCATCGCGCATCTGCCGGCGCTTGTCCGAGCGGGCGTGGCGGCACTCAAGATCGAGGGTCGGATGAAGGCGCCAGAGTACGTTGCCGTCGTTGTGGGCGTCTATCGCGCGGCACTTGACCGGGCGATTGCCGACCCCGACGGTTTTGAGGTCACCTCAGGGGAATGGGCGCTTCTGGAAGAGGCGTTCAGCCGGGGCTTCACCGACGCGTATCTGCTCGGCACGGCGGGAAACGAGATGATGAGCTACTCGCGGCCGAACAACCGGGGCGTACCGGTCGGGCGCGTGACGGCCGCGGGACCCGGCTGGGCCGAGATTCAGCTCGATCGTGCCATGGATGCCGCAGACACCATTCAGTTCTGGACCTCGCGAGGGCGAAGCGCCCAGCGAGCGGGTGAGATGGGCATTGATGAGCACCACGTAATGAGCGCCCCCGCAGGCGCCAGGGTGCGCCTCAAAATCGAGGAGCAGGTATCCGAGGGTGATCGCGTCTTCCGCGTGGCGAACGCGGCTATGCTCGAGGCGGCTCGTCGTACGTTCACCGGCGGGGCAGCCGTCGATCATCGCGCGACACCGGTCGAGATGTCGGTCCGACTGAAGGCGGGTGCACCGCTCAGAATCGAAGCGACCGCCGGTGGTGTCTCGGCATTCGCCGAGGGGCCGATCGTCGAGGCTGCTCGCACGAAGCCTGTCACGCTCGACGAAGTCATCGAGCACGTGGGTCGTGTCGGTGGAACCGGCTACGCGGTCGACCGCTGGGACGTTGATCTGGAGCACGGCATCGGCATCGGCTTCTCAACCCTGCACAAGGTGCGCCGAGAAGCACTCGACGCACTCGACCTGCTGAGATCAGCACCATGGAGCGAACGGGAGTCTGCCAGTCCGCGGCCGCCGACGCTGGCGCCGGGGCCCGCAGCGGTGCCGCCTGTGCTCGTGGTCAGCGTCTGGGATGACGAGAGTGCCGACGCGTGTCTGGCAGCCGGTGCGTCGCTCGTCCTGCGCCGAGTCACCGCTTCCGATGTGCCATCGTGCATGGCCGCGGGTGTTGTCCCACTACTGCCTCGTGTTGCCCACGCGGCCGACTTTGAGTCGCTTCGCGGGTGGCGGGAGCTGAGTCCGACCGTTGCGACAGGAACGCTCGGCGAGCTTGCAACGGTGTCGAGCATGCTCTCAGACGTACATGCGGACTGGCCGCTCAATGTAGCCAACGCGTGGTCGGCCGCCGCTCTCGCTGATCTCGGGGCCTCATTCGTCTGGGCGTCTCCTGAGCTCACTGGCTCGCGTCTGAATGACGTCGCACGCCGGTCACCGGTTCCCGTTGGAGCGCTCGTGTACGGGCGTCTAGAGCTCATGGTGAGCGAGCATTGCATCCTTCAGGCGGCGGGGGAGTGCAGCAGGCTCTGTGCGACCTGCGTGCGACGACGCAGCCTGTGGTGGCTGCGCGATCAGAAGGGCTACGAGTTCCCGGTTCGGACCGACAGCGCGGGGCGCTCGCACGTGTTCAATGCGGTGACGCTGGACCTGAGCCGCGCGCTCGACGAAGTGCTCGCGACAGGGGTGGCGGCAATTCGACTGGAGATGACCACCGAGACGCCAGCCGAGGCTGCGAACGCGACGTCCGCGATGTTCTCTGCGATGCAAACGGTCGTCGCTGGAGGAGAGCCGCCCGCAATTCCCTTGATCGAGCCTGCGACGAGCGGGCACTTCTTCCGCGGTGTGCGCTAGCGCTACTTGACCTGTACGACTTGCGTCAGGCTTGCGGCCTGGCCTTTGTCATCGGTCACCCACAAGACCACCGTGTATGTTCCAGCTGACTTGTACGCGTGGGTCACGGACTTGCCGTTCGTTATCGGTGTTCCATCTCCGAACTCCCACGAGTACTTGGCGATGCTGCCATCATCGGTCGAAGCCGACGCATCGAACGTGATCTTGTCGTTCGCTTTGGGGGCTGTCGGCAAGAATGAGAACGCCGCAACGGGCGTCTGATTCGCCGCCACACCCTTGGACACGATGACCGTCACGACGGTCTGGCTCGTTGCGACGCTGCCGCTCTTCGGGGTTTGATCGGCAACGATGCCAGCTGCGATATCGGAGTACTCCTTCTCTTCGACCTGGAAGAGCAAAGCGAGCTTCTTGAGGAGGGCGAGTGCAGCTTCCTTCGTCATGCCGATGAGGTTCGGGATCGTGGGGTTCACGGGGGCCTTGTGCAGATCACACGCGCCTGGCACCACGTCCGCGAGGAACAGCCCTCTGCCCGTCTTGGTGCAGAATTCGCCAGCCTTCTGGCCCGACTCCAGGCAGATCTTCGCCGACGTGAGGCCCTTGGGCTGCTTGAATTCGTTCGCGGGCGTGTCCTTGAGCGCGGCCTTCATGAAGTCGGCCCAGATCTCGGCCGGGAACGAGCCGCCGGTGACCTTCTTGCCGTGGACGGAGAGCATCTCCTTCTGCGAGTCTGCGTATCCGACCCACACCGACGCGACGAGGTCGGGCGTGTAGCCGCAGAACCATGCGTCACGGTACTGCTGCGTGGTTCCGGTCTTGCCCGCAGCGGGCCTGCCGAGGCGGGCTGACTTGCCGGTGCCTACGCTCAGCACGCCTTTAAGGATGTCTGTCGTAAGGTATGCGACGTCCGCCGGGATCGCCTGCGTCCCCTTGGGGATGGTGGTCTCAAGGACCTTGCCGCTCGCGTCCTTGACCTCGAGGATGCCGTGCGGCGCGATATTCACGCCGTTGTTCGCGAGCGTGCCATATGCGGACGCCATCTCGAGCGGTGTGACGCCCTCTTTGAGTCCGCCCAGCGCTATCGCGGGAACTGCGGTGATCGGCGTTGTGATGCCCATCTTGGTGGCGGTCTCGGCGACCTTGTCGGCGCCGACTTCGAGTATGAGGGCAGCGTACACCGAGTTGACCGACTTCTCGGTTGCCTCGCGGAGTCGCATTGGACCGGTGCGCCCGCCGCCAGCACCGGTGACCTTCCATGTCTGACCGCCTGGCACCTTGAACGAAGCGGGACCGGCGGAGTACGTCGCTTCCGAAGAGATGTCATTCATGAGTGCGGTGACCAACACGAATGGCTTGAACGACGAGCCCGGCTGGCGATGGCCCTGGACCGCGACGTTGTACTGCTGCGTCTTGAAGTCGCGCCCACCGACCATTGCCAGTATCTCGCCTGTCTTGGGGTCGATCGCCACCAGGGATGCCGAGGGATCGTCGCCGCGATCGAGTGCGTCTTTCACGGCCTTCTCGGCAGCGTACTGCTTGGTGAGGTCGAGCGTGGTGCGTATGCGAAGGCCCGAGTGGTAGACCGCCTCTGAACCGTACTGCTCGGTAAGAAGGTTCTTGATGTACTCGACGAAGTACGGGGCCTTCTCCGACACCTTCTTGGGCTCGGCGAGCGCGAACTTCTCCGCTTTGGCTGCGTCGGCGTCTGCCTGAGACGCGTAGCCGAGTTCGACCATCTGGCCGAGGACCGTTGCACGGCGGTCGTTCGCCGCTTCAGGGTCGAGGAACGGCGAGTATCGACCCGGTGACTTGATGACGCCGGCGATCATCGCGCATTCGGCAAGGTCGAGGTCTTGCACGTTCTTCCCGAAGTACGTCTGAGCGGCCGTCTGCACCCCATAGGATCCGTGGCCGAAGTAGATAGTGTTCAGGTAGAGCTCAAGGATCTGATCCTTGGTGTAGTTCTTCTCAAGGCGGTACGCCAGCATCGCTTCCATGAGCTTGCGCTTGAGCGTCCGCTCGGGGGTCACGATCGCGATCTTCACGTACTGCTGCGTGATCGTCGATCCTCCGTGCATGGCTGAAGGATTCCGTATGTCGACCCACAGCGCACGGAGAATTCCCATCGGATCGACGCCCTTGTGCTCGTAGAAGCGCTGGTCCTCGGTAGCGATGACCGCTTGCCGCAATTGCGCGGGTATCTTGGCGAGCTTGACGTCGGTGCGGTTCTGCTCGGCGAAGAGTTTCGTTATGAGCAGTCCGTTGCGATCGAGAATCGATGTTGTCTGGTCGCGACCCTTGAGGGGTGCCCCCGGGTCGGGGAGCTCCTTGGCCAGCTGCGCGTAGACCACGCCGCCTGCGATCGCTGCGATGACGGTGCCCAGGAGGAACGCGATCAGCAGCCAGCGAAGCCAGCGGCGCTTCTTCGATACCGGACGGCGGCCGGGCGCGGGCTTGCGCGCAGGTGGCCGCTGGCC
>PHFB01000023.1 GCA_002841355.1 Actinobacteria bacterium HGW-Actinobacteria-1
TCAAGCGTGCGCTTCCTCGGCGGGCTTCCTGCCCTCTCGCAGGCGGTGCGCGACGCGGTGATGGCGATCTTCACGCCATAGCACGCCAGCACGCAACGACGAAGGGCGGGCCTCCGGGCCCGCCCTTTTCGCGTGCGGGGGTCAGCGCGAGATGATGCGGTAGCGCACCTCGTGCACGCCGCTGAAGCCCAGCACTCGGATGACTCCCGGGCCAAGATCGAATGTGCGTCCGGCCGTATAGGGGCCGCGATCGGCGACCTTCGCCACGGCGCGCTTGCCGTTGTACTCGAACTCGATGAGCGTCCCGAACGGCAGCGTCTTGTGTGCGACGATCATCGAATACGGTCCGATCGCCTCGCCGCTCGCGCCGCGCCCTGTGAAGTTGAGGCCATAGTGCGATGCGATGGCGGTTTTCCAGGCACCCGAGCCTGTGGGCTGCTTGGGCTTGGCTGGCGGCGCAGATTTCGCGGGTGCTGCAGTTCTGGCGTTGTAGTCGCGCAGTGCCGCTTCGCTTGCTGCGAGCGTCTTCCTAGCAGCGGCTACGTGCGCCGCCAGCTCATCGACGGCCTTCGCCTGGGCAGCCTGCAGCTCCATGAGGTCGGCGGCCGATCGTTCCGCCTGGACGCGCGCGGTTCGCATAGCAGCGAGCGTCTCGGCTTCCTGTTGGGCGATGCGCTTGAGCAGGTCCCACCGTGCGACGAAGTCCTCCAGGGTGGAAGCGCCGAGGAGCACTGACAGGAAGCTGGCATCGTCCGAACGATATGAGGAGCTCATCATGGTGGCAAGTTGCTGCTCCGCCACCGACTCGTTCGCGACAGCGGCATCGAGCGTCGAGGACACCTTCTCGGCCTGTGCTTTGAGTTGGGCATTGCGTGCCTGTGCGGTGTTGTACTCCGCGACGGCGCTTTCCACCGCGGCCCGATCGGCAGCCGTCTGCGACGACGAGGGCGCGGCGAGCGCGGGCAACGCGAAGGGTGCTGCGAGGCGCAAAGCCAGAACTACAGCGAGAAGAATGCTTACTATCCGCCGAGAGAACATGTGCTGAAGTGTACCAGTCGGCATGCCTGGGAGAGTCGTGATATGACGAAGTGGCGGGGGGACACCAGGTTTAGGAAACCTGTGCTCTATCCCCTGAGCTAAGAGGGCGCGGAGGTCATTGTAGTCGGCAAATGCGTTGCTCGGCTAGCCCGTTCGGAGCGCACCCGCCGAGCCGCGTCGGCGCGAGACAGCGACGCGTGTGCTTTGAAGCGCCCGGACGGGTAGCAACCCCATAAGGGGAATGGCCGCTCGAGCGGTCGTACGTATCAAGGGGTGATCATCATGATCAGAATGCGCCGACACGCGCGCTGCATCCGCGCGCTCAGTTTCCGGATCATCGTATTGGCGGCGATGCTTGCTGCAATCGTTCCGATTGCTCCGCTCTCGGCGTCGGCGAATGGCGGCACGCCCGACACGTACTGGGTCGATGCAGTCGGCGGCATGGATGCGAATCCCGGCACTCAACTCGAGCCGTTCGAGACCATCACGCACGCTCTGGCGGTTGCCGATGCGTTCGACACGATCATGGTTGGGCCTGGCACGTACGATGAGGACAACGGCGAAGTATTCCCGCTGCTGCCACAGGGAGAGTCGCTCAAGAGCACGATGGGCGCCGATGTCACGATCATCGCCGGGAATGGCACGAACCAGATCATGATCTGGCAGTCGCTCCAAGAAGGCGACTACCTTGAGGGCTTCACGTTTCGCAACGGTGGCACCGGAACTGGTGGCGCGCTGTTCGTGAGTATCAACGGCCTCACCGCGATCGACACGCCGCGGATCGAGGGCAACGTGTTCGAGGACAACATCAACGGTACGTTCTCCGGCGGCGCCGTGATCGTCACGTCTACAGGTCCCAGCCACGCCAGGCCGGTGATCGTCGGAAACGTGTTCGAGAACAACCGAACAACGACCGATGGCGGCGCGCTTAAGATCAACCAGTACGTGAGCGCCACTATCGAGGACAACATCTTCGTAGGCAACCAGGCCGGCAACGGCGGTGCGATCTCCATTGTCTCCACCGACGCCACGCTCACGTGCAATGGGAACACGTTCCGAGACAACACGGCGAACTACGGCGGCGCGGTGTACGCCAGCGTGGTAGGTTCGCAGCCCATGCGGTTCCAAGGGAACATCTTCGCGGGGAATGGTGCGAGTGTGCAAGGCGGAGCACTCTGGCTCTTCGGTACGACGACGCGCCTGGAGCAGAATGATGCTGGCGGCAACAGCTCGGAGCATGACGGCGGCTTCGCGTACCTCGAGCACTCCGGCGTTACCGCGGTGAACAACATCATCGGTGGCTGCTCGGCCGTTGATGATGGTGACGCGTGGTATCTCTTCGAGGCCGCGCTCGACGAGTACAACGACACAGTCGCGGACGCGCAGGGTTCCGACACAGTCGCGTACGCCGTCAGTTCAGCGATGAACGTGTACGACTCCATCTACTGGAACCCGGAGCGGGTGAGCGACTTCATCGGCGCGACGCTCATCGATCACTGCTGCATCAGCGACGACGACGTGGCTGGAATCGCCAAGGGTAACACGCTCGGCACGGGCAACATCTTCGACGATCCGATGATCATCGGCGGCCCCGAGCGCGACCCGCGGCTGATGGTGGGTTCGCCCTGCATCGACGCTGCGGACGAGGGAACCGCAGCAGATACCGACTTCTTCGGTGCGGCGCGTCCCGTCGATGGAGATGCCGGCGGAACAGCGGAATCTGACATGGGCGCCGTCGAGCACCCGGAACTCGTGCTGGGCGCGCTCCAGGGCGATGACCGATATGCCACTGCGGCAGCTGTCGCCGCAAGTGCGTTCGAATCCGCATCGACGGCGATCATCGCGAGCGGAGAGAACTTCCCGGATGCGCTGTCCGCCGCTGGACTGGCGGGCGTCTACAACGCGCCGCTACTGCTCGTGCGGAAGGCCTCGGTTCCGTCTGTTGTGAACAGCACTCTCACGGACCTGGGCGTGACGGACGTGATCATCGTCGGCGGAGCGCCCGCAGTCTCAGCTGCCGTGGCAACCGCACTGGACGTGACATACGATGTGGAACGCATCGAAGGCGGCGACCGATACGAGACGGCCGCTAAGGTTGCGCGACGGATCGCGCAGGAGGAGGGCGCGGACTTCTCGAAAAGCGCTTTCATCGCCCGCGGCGACCTCTTCCCCGACGCGCTTGCCGCCGCGCCACTCTCGTTTGCAAGTAAGACGCCGATCCTTCTCACCTCGCCCGTATCGCTGTCGACGCACACAAGCGCCGCACTAGCGGACCTTGATATCGAGAGCGGCTGGGTGATCGGCAGCACCTCGGCGGTGTCAGAGAGCGTGAAGGCAGCGGTGGACGGCGTACTGGTCGCCAATGGCGGCAGCGCATCGGGGCGCTGGTGGGGCACGAATCGCTACGAGACCGCACGTGCCGTCGCCGAGGGCGGCGTTGACGAAGGCTTCGCCTACTGGGACTACATCGGCGTCGCAACAGGCCAGAACTTCCCCGATGCGCTTGCCGGTGGAGTGTGTGCGGGGGCCAATGGCGGCGTGGTCGCTTTGACGAGCCCGACATCCCTGCCTACGTCTACTGCGGGCATGCTCTCGGCTCAGGGTGCACGAGTCATGAGGATCGACATCTACGGCGGTCCAAGTGCCGTCTCAACGCAAGTTCGAGACGCGATCTGGTCTGCGCTTGGCTGGTAATCCGCGGACCTGTTCTGGGGCCGGTACGGTGCCGACCCCGGGTGGAGGAAGCGACGTGTTCGATGATCGTTCAGAGGCGGGCCGGCTTCTCGGAGCTGCCCTGGTGTCGTACGCCAATCACGCCACCGCCGTCGTGCTCGGCGTGCCCAGGGGTGGCGTGGTCGTCGCGGCTGAGATCGCCCGGGCGCTGCATCTGCCGCTCGACATCGTCGTGGCAAGCAAGTTGGGGGCGCCGGGCAACCCGGAGTTCGCGGTGGGAGCGATCGACGAGGACGGCGTTGTCCTCACGAACCCCGCTGCGCCTGTCTCGGCGGAGTATCTTGAGCGGGTTGGAGCCGAGCGACTCGCCGAGGTTGCCCGCCGCGCGCACGCGTACCGCGCCGGCCGAGCGCCCCTCGACGTGCACGACCGCACGGCCATCATCGTCGACGACGGTATCGCGACCGGACTGACCACCCGCGCAGCCATCGGTTATCTGCGGCGGCACGGTGCAGCAAGGGTCGTTGTAGCCACGCCTGTTGCGCCCCCGGACACCGTCGAAGCGCTCGGGCGCGAGGCCGATGAGGTCGTCGCGCTCGTCACGCCACGGGACTTCTCGGCGGTTGGGCGCTGGTATCGGGAGTTCACGCAGACAAGCGATGCCGAGGTGATCGCGGCTCTTGCGAGTGCCGGCTAGACCGACAGCAGCGCGATGCCAATGAGGGCGACGCCAAGGCCCACGATCTGGTGGCGGGCCAGGTGCTCCTTGATCGTGACGCGAGCGAGGAGCGCGGTGACCGCCGGGTAGAGCGAGCCCACGACAGCTGCAACGGCGATCGGGCCGCTTTGCACGGCGAGCAGCATGAACACGGTGGCGACCGTCTCGACGAGTCCGGCGGCGATCGTCGCCATCAGCACCGGGCGCGCCGGTACGAGGCCGCGAGTCGTGATGAGTGCGCCAGTGCTGAGCACTGCCACAGAGACGACTCGCAAGACGACGGCAGGCCAAAGCCCGCTTTCAGCACCGGTGTTCGAGAGCAGGATGAAGGATCCCGAAAAGAACACACCCGCCAGGACGGAATAGCCGAGCGCGACGCGACTGAGCGGCTCGTGTCCCTCGGCGCGAGGGATGCTCACGAGCATGATCGCTGCGAACACGACCGCCAGACCCGCGACGCTCATCACGGCGAGGCGCTCGCCGATCAGCGCCCCGTACAGTACGGGCAGGGATGCGCCGATCGCGGCGGTGATAGGGGCTACGACGCCCATCCGGCCCGCTCGAAGCGCGGCGTAGAGCGAGAAGATCCCGACACCGCCGCTGATGCCTGAGGCGGCACCCCAGAGCAGGTCGGTTCGCGAGACAGCCGGAGCGCCCCAGAGCAGTGCTGCGATCAGCATGCCGAGCAGACCTGCAATGTGTGAGAAGGCGGCGACACGCACGGGCCGCTCGGATCGGCTCGCGTTGCCGCCGATGAAGTCCGAGATGCCGTAGCCGAGCGCCGTGCCGCCCGAGAGCAGCAGGGTCAAGAGCATGTCCACGTCCTTACGCGCGCAAGCGCGGTTGGCTGGTTACCTTACGGCGCTTTGCCGACCTTGAGGGTGACCGTGGAGCCTTTCGTCACCTTGGTGCCGGGCAGCGGGTCCTGGTTGATGACGATGCCCACGTCCGGGCTGACCTCGTAGATCACGTTGACCTTGAGGCCTAATCCTTCGATCTCGGCGCGCGCGTCGGCCTCGGTCATGCTGGTGTAGTCGGTCAGCGTCACCGTGCCGGGGCCCTTGGAAACCACGATCGTTATCGTCGAGCCTGCATCTACCGACACGTCGGCGTCGGGCGTCTGGCTGATGACCGTGCCGGTGGGCACGGTATCGCTGAAGTCCTGCGTGACCTTCACCTTGAAGCCGGCGGCCTTGATCGCTGCCTCTGCGTCGGCCTGCTTCTTGCCGACGACGTCGGGCACCTTGGCAAGCTCGGTTCCCTTCGAGATCACGAGCGTCACTTTGGAGCCCTTCGGTACCTTGGTACCACTCGTGGGTTCACTGGAGATGACCTGTCCTTCCGGCACATCCTTGCTGAACTCGCGCACGACCGGCACGGAAACGACCAGGCCCACGCCCTCGATGGTGGTGACGGCATCGGCCTCGGTCATACCGATCACCACGGGGACCTCGACCTGCTCGATCCCCGCCGAGATGACCAGGTTGATCGCCGAGCCCTTCTTCACGCGGCCACCGGCCACCGGGTCCTGCCGCATGACCTGTCCAAGCTCGTACTCTTCACTGTTCTCGGTCGTCACGTTGCCGACGATAAGCCCCTGCGACGTGATCGTCGTGCTGGCTTCCTGCTCGGTCATGCCTAGCACGGTCGGGACGGCAACCGTGCCGCCTCCGAACGCGCCAAGCGCTGCCGCAATGCCGATGCCGAGAGCGAGCACCAGTATGGCCACTAGCACCCAGGCCCACGGCTGCACCCGTCGCTGAGGCACGGGACGCAGCTCGGGTGCTGTCGCTATGCGCTGGCGCTCGGCCCGCTCGATCGCGGGCATGACAGAGGTCTGATCAGCGTACGTCTGTCGGGGAGCTGTCGGCGCAGCCTCGCCATTGACGACGCGCTTCAGGTCATCGCGCATCTCGGAGGCTGATTGATACCGCTCTGCGGGGTTCTTGCGCATGGCCTTCATGATGACCGCCTCGAGCGAGGCCGGTACCGAGGCGCGCACCTGGCGCGGCGGCACGGGCTGCTCGTTGACCTGCTTGAGTGCGACCGCCACAGGCGTATCGGCATCGAACGGCAGCCGGCCCGTCACAAGCTCATAGAGGGTGACGCCGAGCGAGTACAGGTCCGAGGCGGGCCCGAGCGCGCGGCCCTGTGCCTGCTCCGGGCTGATGTACTGCGCCGTGCCGAGAACGGAGCCGGTCTGCGTCATGGTGGTGTTCCCGGCGCGTGCAATGCCGAAGTCCATGACCTTCACGGTGCCGTCGGGGGTGATGACGATGTTGTGCGGCTTGATGTCCCGATGGATGATGTCGTAGCCGTGCGCTACCGCGAGCGCCGAGCATGCCTGCATGCCGTACTCGGCGGCCTTGATCGGATCGAGTGCACCGCGCTCTTCGACGAGCGACTTGAGGTCGGTGCCGTTCACGTATTCCATGACGATGTAGTACGTCTCGTCGTCCCGGCCCCAGTCGTAGATGTTCACGATGCTCGGGTGTGAGAGGTTTGCGGCTGCCTGGGCCTCCTGGCGGAAGCGCGCCACGAAGTTGGGCTCGGAAGCGTAGCGGGGGTGCAGGACTTTGACGGCGACGGTGCGTCCCAGCACCTCGTCGACTGCCTTGTAGACCTCGGCCATGCCACCGGAGCCGATCTTCTCGATGGCCCTGTACCGGCGTCCGAACACCATTTCTTCCACTGCGAACTCCCCATCTGCGTTCTACAGCCGCTACCTGCAGATACTTGTGGACATTCTACCCTATGCGGTTCTCACTTCGTGCGTGCAAGAGCGGTCTCCAGCACCGGCTTCGCTGCCGGCGCCGCGAGCTGACCGCCAACACCCGCGTTCTCGAGGATGATGGCGATCGCGACCCGTGGGTTGTCGGCTGGCGCGAAGGCGATGAACCAGGCGTGCGTATCCACGCTCTTGCCAGCCTCGGCGGTGCCGGTCTTGCCGGCGACAGTGACGCCCTTGATTGAAGCGCGTGTGCCCGAGCCGCTCTTTACGACCGCGATCATCATGTCACGCACGGTCGCCGCGGTCGTAGGATCGGTCGCGGTCGTCCACTCGCGGGGCGTGGTCGCCGAGAGAACGGCGCCGCCCCGGTCTGTGATCGAGTCGACGAGGTATGGTCGCATCACGACGCCGTTGTTGCCGATGCCGGCGGCCACGAGCGCCATCTGGAGCGCGGTGACCTGTGGGCCCGCAGGACTTGCGTGCTCACCGACCGGTTGGCCCACGCCTGCCCAGGCAGTCTCCCAGCGGGTCATCTCGGAGGGCTCGGGCATGAGCGATGCGGTCGTGGCGATCTCGAGCGATGGTTTGGTGCCGAAGCCGAAGCGCTCCGTCTGCGCGACGAGCCGCTCGGCGCCGAGCTGGTCGGCAAGCTGCGCATACACGGTATTGATGCTGCTGGCCGTCGCCTTCTCAAGGGTGACCGAGCCGTACCCGCTGCCGCCGTAGTTGGTAATGGGAGCGCCGCCGATCTCGATCCTCGCGGGGCCGGGGTACGTGCTTGCCGGCGTGGCGATGCCGGCACCGATGGCACCGGTGAGCGTCACCACCTTGAAGGTCGACCCCGGCGGGTAGAGGCTGACCGCCGCGCGATCCAGCAGCGGCGAGGCGGCGGCCGTTGAGAGCGAGTCCCAGGTGCTGTCCACCTTCGCGGGGTCGTACGTGGGGCTCGACGCCATCGCGAGTACCGCGCCCGTCTTCGGGTCGATCACCACGCACGCGCCACGGTTCTTGCCGAGCGCCTTCTGCGCTGCCGCCTGGATCTCGCTGTCGATGGTGAGGCGCACGTCATTGCCGGGAACCTGCGCGCCCGCGAGCGAGTTCACGAGGTCGGTCACGCTCGCGAACGTTCGCTTCCCGGCGAGCGCGTCGTTCATTGCCGCTTCGATGCCCGACCGGCCGTACCGCGGGCTGTAGTAGCCGATGATGTGCGCGCCGAGCGACCCCTTCGGATATGTCCGCTTGAACTCGCTGCCAGAGGGGACCGACTCGGCGAGGACGACGGCGTCCCGCGTGAGGATCGCGCCGCGCTCCTGTCGGAGTTCGTCGGCGAGACCGCGGGAGTTCGCGGGGTTCGCGGCGAGCGCGGCTGCGTCGAAGACCTGCAGGTACGTGAGGTTCGCGACGACCGCGCCGAGCAGCAGCGCGATCACCACGGCGACGGCGGTAAGCCGGCGGCCGATCGCGACCCGGCCGAGCACGCCCGTTGCGCCGCTTGTGAGCATCTCGGCTTCACGGCCGGTGGCAGCATCGCCAGCGCGCATGAGCACGCCAAGCAGCATGAAGTTCGCCAGCACCGAGGAGCCGCCGTAGCTCACGAAGGGGAGCGTGATGCCGGTGAGCGGGATGAGCCGCGTTACGCCGCCGAGGATCACGAACGCCTGCAGTCCGAACGTGGCGACGAGACCCACGGCTGTGAACGCAGCCATGTCGGAGCGGGCGCGGGTTCCGGTAGCGAGACCTCGCAGGCAGAACACGAGGAATGCGACTACGATGGCCGCGGCGCCGAGTAGTCCGAGCTCCTCGCCGATTGCGGCGAAGATGAAGTCGGTTTGCACGAACGGTATGCGCAGCGGCAGGCCGCGGCCCGGCCCGACGCCGAGCATACCGCCAGCGCCGAAGGCGAAGAGCGACTGCACCAGCTGGTAGCCTCGGCCTGCGGCGTCGGCGAAAGGATCGAGCCAGATGGCGACGCGCGTCTGAACGTGGCCGAACATCGCGTATGCAGCCCCAGCGCCTACCGCGAACAGCCCGAGCCCCACGACCACATAGCCAGCCCGACCGGTAGCCGCGTAGATCATGATCAGGAAGACGCCGAAGAAGAGCAGGCTTGAGCCCAGATCTTTCTCGGCAACGAGGACGACAAGCGAAAGCGCCCACATGAAGAGGAGCGGGCCGAGGTGCTTGAGCGGCGGAAGCCACACGCCGAGGATGCGCTTGGTGGACACCGAGAGGACCTCGCGGTTCTCGGCAAGGTAGGCGGCGAGGAAGAGGACTATGAGAACCTTTGCGACCTCGGCGGGCTGGAACGACATGCCCGCGAAGCGCAGCCAGAGCTTCGCGCCGTTCACCTCGACGCCGACGATCGCGGGCAGCACGAGCAGCCCCACGCCGGCGAGCGCGATCGTGTACTTGTAGCGCGCGAGACGTTCGAGCGAAGGCACGACCGCGAGGGTTCCCACGAGCGCGAGCACGCCCGCGAACATCCACAGCACCTGGCTTGCTCCCGACGCGCTATCGAGGCGCGTGATGAACGCGACGCCGGTGCCCGAGAGCATGAACGTCACCGGGAGGAGCACGGGGTCGGCGCCGGGCGCGAAGAAGCGGGCTGCCACATGCGCGCCGAGGAATGCCGCGAGCAGTCCGAGCGGAACCGCGAAGTCCATCCACCCGAGCGTACTGCGCGCGGCGCCATGCACGAGCGCGAAGAGGAGCGCCGCGGCCGGTGCCGCCGCCAGGAGCAGGAAGAGTTCCGTGTCGCGTCGCGAGCGCATCGCGATCACGGCGTCGTCGTTGGCTCGGACGAGTGCTCGGTCTGCAGACGGTACGTGGCAACGAGCGAGAATGCCGGCGCGAGGCCATCGACCCTGATACCGGTTTGCAGTCGAGCGGCGGTGACGGGGTCGAGCCCGTCGACCGGGATGTCGGTGACCGATTCGAGCCAGTTCAGGCTGACACCCGCGAACGATCCGGGGACGCCCCTGTAGACGGCAACGACACCCTCCTCAGCGATGAGGTATGCCTGCGCTTGTGCGTACGAGTACGTTGCGTACCACGCAACGGCGATGATCGCGACGGCCGCGAACAGCCAGGCGACGCGAGCCGGCCACCGGCGTGCGCGTTCGCGCGGAGCGCTGGGTGCCACGCGCTGTGCAGGCGCCGGTCGTGGGGCCGCGACGGGCGAGGAGCCTTCAAGATCGACGACGACCGTCGTGATGTTGTCCTGCCCGCCAGCGTCGTTTGCGGCGGCGATGAGGCGGACGACCGCTGCGTTCGGGGACGGCGCCGTCTGGAGGATCTCTTCGATCGCGGCGTCCTCGATCATGCTGGTGAGCCCGTCCGAGCAGAGCAGCAGCCGGTCGCCCGGCGCCGCCTCGAGCTCGAATGCGTCGACGAGCATGTTCGGATCCGAGCCCAGTGCACGGGTGATGACGCTGCGGTTGGGGTGTACGCGCGATTCCGCCTCGGAAAGCGTTCCGGCGCGTACCATGTCGGCCACCATCGAGTGGTCCGCCGTAAGCTGCGTGAGTTCGCCAAGGTGGAGCAGGTACGCTCGACTGTCACCCACGTGCGCGACTGCGATTCGCGTGCCGTCGATCATCGCCGCTGTGAGCGTGGTCCCCATGCCGCTGCGGCCGAGTCCCGCCTGGGCGCCTTCGATGACCGCCGCGTTCGCGGCGCGCACTGCTCGGCCAAGCGCTTTGGCGTCGGCGCGTGCCGGTGAGTTGCCAAGGAGCGTCTCGATAGCGATCTGGCTGGCGATCTCGCCCGCCTGGTGCCCGCCGAGACCGTCTGCCACCGCGAAAAGCGGCGGGTTCACGACGTAGAAGTCCTCGTTGCCCGACCGGACCAGTCCGACATCGCTTGCGCCCGCGTAGGGGAGCGCACCCTTGCGCGCGCTCATGCCCGCACGACCTTGAGCCGGTTGGTGCCGAGTTCGATCGTGTCGCCCTCACGCAGCCGCATCGGTCGGGTGAGCGGCTGCCCATTCACGATCGTGCCGTTGGTCGAGTTCAGGTCCTCGGCTATGGCGCCGTCGCCATCGGGGATGACCTTCGCGTGGATCGAGGAGACGAAGTCGTCTGCGATCACCAGGTCGGCGTCGGGCGAGCGACCGATGACGATCGGGCCAGAGAGCTGCAACGTGACGCCGCGGAGTTCGCGCGGACCTTCGGCAACGGTGAGCGCGAGCCCTTTCGCTTTGCTGCGCACCCCGCCCGAGGCGACCATGCCGACACCCGTCCGGACGGCGGCGAAGAGGAACAGGTACAGCAGCCCTATGAAGAGGATCCTGCCGAACAAGAGGATGACGTCTGCCATCCGTCAGCCCATCGGATCGTGGTAGACGAGCTGCGTCACGCCGATTTCGATGATGTCGCCGTCGTGGAGGCGGGCGCGCTCAACGGTCTTGCCATTCAGCAGCGTGCCGTTGGTGGAATCCAGGTCCTCGATGGCCCAGCCGTCATCCATGCGGATGAACGCGGCATGGCGACGAGAGACGTTCACGTCCGGAAGGTGGATCTGGCAGTCAGCGAGGCGGCCGACAACGACTTGCTCGCCGCGCAGGGCGACGTCGTGCTCCAGGCCGCCGACGGTCACGGTAGCGATGCCGCCCTCGGGCGTGATCGTCGGGCGCCGTCGTTGTGCGCCCGCCGGTTGCTCGGCGGGTTGCTCGGCAAGAGCGGCGCTTACGCGGAATCTGCCGAGGCGGAGTTCTTCGCTCACGATGAAGGTCACGACGGGCTTGGCCGAGAGGGCATAGCCAGCCTCGCGAGCATGATCGACGAGGTACGTTGCGAGCTCTCCGCCGAGCGTCGGCTTGAAGGAGCCGAGCTGCTCGTCATCCTCGGGGGAGAGCGCCACCGCGTAGGCCGTTGGCACGTAGACCTTGCCGATACCGATGACGCGGCCGTCGTCCATCGCGCGGCCGAGCGACTTCGCGAGTTCCGCAGGCTGCACGGGTGAGCGGAAGGCGCCCGCGAAGAAGCCCTCGATGCTTGCACCCATGCGATCTTCGAAGTCAGAGAGAATGCCCATGTCACGCCCCGTGCCGGTCGACGCTACGTTCATCGCTTAAGACTATACCAGCCGTACGACACACAGGAGGAGCGGCGTCACCGCGTCGTAGCTTCTACGGTTCTTCGGGTCGCGTCGGCGCGCCAAGCGCCAACACCACGATCATAAGCATGAGCGCGACGCCGATGTGCGTGAGGAACGCGTCCGGCGAGAGGGTGGCGGGCGCGAGCCAGGCCCACGCGGCATACCCTGCAGCGAGCGCTGCCCCGCCGAGCGAGATGCCCACGACGGCCATCGTGCGGGTTGCCCGGCGGCACGCGAGCGAGCAGAGCGCCGCCGCGAGTGCCCACGCGAGCACGACGATCGCCGGTCCGGCCGCGAGCAGGTCGCGCAGGTTGTTCGCCATGACGCTCGTCTGCGTCCACGGGTCGATGAAGAAGCGCCAGTCCACGACCAGGAACGGCGCCCGACCGCCTGTTGCCGCCGAGGCGGTCATGGTCGCCAGTGCCGCGAGTGCCGCAGACGCAGCCGCGGGGATCGGCTCGAACGCGTAGCCGACCAGGAGCGGCGTCGCGAGCGCCCCGCGGGCGACCGCGAGAGCGGGCGCCGCGGCTGGCGCGAGCGCATCGCCGCGACCGAAGCGCCCGGCGAACACCCAGTACGC
>PHFB01000024.1 GCA_002841355.1 Actinobacteria bacterium HGW-Actinobacteria-1
GTCGGTGCCGGAGCTGTGCGGGCCGCCGGTCTGCCAGGACACGAGGACCTGGGTGACCGTCGAGGTGCCGGCCTTGTGGCAACCGGCGCACGTCGCCGTCGCGGTGTTCAGCAGCTTGACGCCGCTCGCGTTGGCGCGGTGGACCGAGTGGCAGATGCCGCACTTGGCCGTGTTGGCCAGGTAGTTGGCGTGCACGCCCGGGTTCGCGGGGTTCGCGCCGACTTCCGAGAGCGGCGTGCCGCTTCCGTCGCCTGCACCTGTCGTCCACGAGTAGTAATCGGGGTAGCTCCAGGTCGCTTCGTGCAGATTCGGATGGCACGCGCCGCATTCGGTGGTTCCCGACGCTATGGCGGCCATCACAAATGGCTTCGTGCTTTCGTGGCACGTTGCGCATCCGTACTTCACGGCCGAATCGGTCGGGTACTTCACGTGCTCAGCCAGAAGAGAGTTGTAATGGCAGCTCACGCATACGGTGCCCGTGATGCCGGCATCATGTTGCGACTCGATCGCGCTGGCATCGTGGCTGTAGATCGTGGGGTACGACGGGTTGTGGCAATCGGTGCAGTCGTAGTAGCGCCCGGTTATCCCCGACTGCCGCCCAAGCGGCGACAGCGGGAAGTACACGAATCCCGGATCAAGCGAAGCTGCCGTTCCATGCACGTAGGTTGAAACGACGGGCCACGTACCGATATGACAGGGCGCGATGCACGATCCGGCCGGTCGAGTGCTGAAATCCGCGCCCTGGTGGTCGATCTCCCCTGCGAAGTAGTAGGTGTGGCACGCTGTGCAGTTGGTCAGTGGGTGCGTCTGAGCCGTGATCGAATGGCAATCGGCACAGTTGCTGAAGTCCACCGGCATCGTGTCGGCCACTGCGACGGCGCTGCCCAATGAAAGGATGGATACGAGTACCGGCAGCACGTACCGTACGACCCCACGAAGACGTGGAATCGCATCCCGTGCCGTAGCGCCACTCGTACCGGTCACACCTACACCCCCCCGGTGTAGTGCATCGACCTCAGTGCACCCACGAACCCGTGGCTACCTCAGGCTAGATATTGATTGTACCCCCGCCGTCTAGTCGAGGTCCTCAGGTAGCGCGATATGCCCCGCCACCGCTGTTGCAGCAGCCACCGCCGGCGAGCCGAGATAGACCTCGCTCGTCGGATCGCCCATGCGTCCCACGAAGTTCCGGTTCGTGGTCGCCATCGCCCGCTCACCCGCGGCGAGGATGCCCATGTGCCCACCGAGGCACGGCCCGCACGTCGGCGTCGAGACCGCGGCTCCGGCGTCAAGGAAGATGTCGAAGAGCCCCTCGTGCATGGCGTCGCGGTAGATCTGCTGCGTCGCAGGCAGGATGATGAGGCGCACGTCGGAATGCACGTGACGGCCCTTGAGGATCTCCGCGGCGACCCGCAAGTCCTCGAGACGCCCGTTGGTGCACGAACCGATGACGACCTGGTTCACCCATATGTCGCGTGAGTCCTCGGCAGCATGGGTGTTGCTCGGCAGGTGCGGGAAGGAGACCGTCGGCTTGATGCTGGCGGCGTCGATCTCGTAGACATGCGCGTAGACAGCATCCGGATCCGAGAAGTACTCGGTCCAGGGACGCTCCGTACGACCCTCCATGTACGCCCGCGTCGTGTCGTCCACTGCGATGATGCCGCTCTTGCCGCCGGCTTCGATCGCCATGTTGCAGATGGTCATGCGCCCTTCCATGCTGAGCGATTCGATGGTATCGCCGGTGAACTCCATCGCCTGGTACAGTGCACCATCCACGCCGATGAGCCCGATGATATGCAGGATGATGTCCTTCGCGCTCACCCACGGGCCAAGCGTGCCGGTGACATTGAACTTCAGGCTCTGCGGCACCTTGAACCATGCCTCGCCCGTCGCCATCCCTACCGCAGCGTCAGTCGAGCCCACGCCGGTCGCGAACGCACCGAGCGCGCCGTACGTGCACGTGTGGCTATCTGCTCCGATGATGACGTCACCGGCGCCGACAACGCCCTGCTCGGGCAGAAGCGCGTGCTCCACGCCCATGCAGCCGATCTCGTAGTAGTGCGTGATGCCCTGCGCCTTGGCGAACTCGCGCATCATCTTCGCTTGCTCGGCGCTCTTGATGTCCTTGTTGGGCGTGTAGTGATCGGGAACGAGGGCGATCTTCTCGGCATCCCAGACGCGATCGACGCCGATCTTCGCGAACTCCTTGATGGCGATCGGTGCCGTGACGTCGTTCGAGAGCACGAGGTCGAGCGCGCAGTTGACGAGCTGTCCGGGCTCGACCTCGGACAGGCCGGCGTGCGCGGCGAGGATCTTCTCGGTGATGGTCATCGGTCGAGTCATGGCTTAGATCTCCTCGGGTACGGTCGGGGCCTGCGAGACGAGCAGCCGGTTGAGTGCGTTCGTGTACGCCTTTGCTGAAGCTACGATGATATCCGAATGCGCGCCGCGACCGGTGAATATCCGGCCATCGCCGCTCTTGATGCGAATGGTCACTTCGCCGAGCGCGTCGATGCCGCGCGTGACGGCTTCCACGCGGAACTCAGTGAGGTCGTTCTCCACGTCCACGATGCGGTTGATCGCCTTGTACACCGCGTCAACCGGACCGGTGCCGTGGCTAGAGTCGATGAGGTGCTCGCCCTCCTGTGTGATGAGCTCGACGGTGGCCGTCGGGATGCCCGGCTCGCCGCTGGTGAAGTGGATCTGCGCGAGGTGGTACACCTCGTTCAGCGTGCGCTCGCTCTCACCCACGAGCGCCTCAAGGTCCTCGTCGTACACTTCCTTCTTCTTGTCGGCGAGCTCCAGGAACGCCGCGTACACGCGGTCGAACTCGGCGTCCGGCAGCTCGAACCCGAGCTCGCTCAGGCGATGCTTGAGTGCATGGCGGCCGCTGCGGGCGGTGAGCACGATGCTCGAGCCGCCAACGCCAACATCGGCAGGATCGATGATCTCGTAGGTGCTGCGCTCCTTGAGCACGCCGTCCTGGTGGATGCCCGAGGAGTGTGCGAACGCGTTCGCGCCAACAATAGATTTGTTGGGCTGCACGAGGATGCCCGTGATGCCCGAGACCAGCCGCGATGTGCGCGTGATCTCGCGGGTGTTGATGCGCGTGTCGGCACCGAAGACGTCGGGCCGCTGCTTGAGCGCCATCACGACCTCCTCGAGCGCGGTGTTGCCCGCACGCTCGCCGATGCCGTTCACGGTGCACTCGATCTGTCGCGCACCGGCCTTCACGCCCGCAAGCGCGTTCGCCGTCGCCATGCCGAGGTCGTTGTGGCAGTGAACAGAGACGATGGCGTTCTCTATGCCGTCAACGTTCTCGATGAGCCCGCTGATGAGCGAGCCGAAGACCTCCGGATAGGCGTAGCCGGTCGTGTCCGGAATGTTCACGACGGTCGCGCCGGCGGCGACGACCGCCTGGATCACGCGGTACAGGTACTCGGGAACCGCTCGGCCAGCGTCCTCGGCGTAGAACTCGACGTCATCCACGAGATTGCGAGCGAACTTCACGGCCGTGACGGCGCGCTCGAGCGCCTCGTCCTCGCTGATGCGAAGCTTGTCGCGCAGGTGGCTCTCCGAGACGCCGATGCCGGTGTGGATGCGCGGGCGCTTCGCGGTTGCGAGCGCGTCAACGGCGACCTCGATGTCATTCGGGATCGCCCGTGAGAGCGCGCACACGACGACGGCATCCCCTACTTCGGCGCCGATCTTGCGCACGCTCTCGAAATCGCCAGGACTCGAGATCGGGAATCCCGCCTCGATGACGTCCACACCGAGCCGCACGAGCTGGCGCGCGATCTCCAGCTTCTCCTCGGTATTCATGCTCGCACCCGGCGACTGCTCGCCGTCACGCAGCGTGGTATCGAATATCTGAACCCTGTCGGTACTCATGGTGTGCCCTCCATCGTGGTGTCGTCGCGTGCGAACCTACCCGCCGGGGACCTCAGATGAGGTCCACCGGCCAGATAAGTCGCAGGCCATGCGTCACGTATGTCGGGCGGTGGATCACAGCTCGATGCTCCAGGCGTCGGTCATCTCGGCGGTCGCCTTGATACGGCCGAGGATGTCCTCGGACAGCGCGGTGTCGACCACAAGACCCATGAGGGCGGTTCCACCGGCGGCGGTACGTCCGACCTGCATGGATGCGATGTTGATACCCTCGTCGCCAAGGATGGTGCCGACCTTGCCGATCATGCCAGGGCGATCCGGATAGCGGAAGAACGCCATGAAGTCGCCGGGCGCCATGTCGAGGTCGTAGCCGAAGAGCGACACGAGCCGCGGCTCATTCGCCTTGCCGATGAGCGTCGCCGCGATCTCTACAGGTCCGCCAGCCGTGGCCGCACGAACGATGAGCATGTTGGTGTAGTCGTGCGTCTCGGCACGCTTGGTCTCAGTGACCTTGAGGCCGCGCTGCTCGGCGTAGTAGTTGGCATTCACGAAGTTGACCGGCTCGTCGGAGACCCTGCCGAGCAGACCCTTGAGCACCGCCGTCTTGAGGATGCGCGTGTCGGTGTCGGCAAGTTGGCCGACGGTGAGCACGTCGAGCTCGTCGATGCCGGTGCGCGCGAATTGCGCGACTGCCGCGCCGAGTCCCTCGGCGAGCGCGATGAACGGTCCGACCTTCTCCATGACGTCCGGAGCGACCGGCGCGATGTTCACGGCCGTGGGCACCATATCGCCATTGAGACCAGCGATGACGAGCTCGGCGATCTGATCGCCAGCACGGTCCTGCGCCTCATCGGTCGAAGCGCCCAGGTGCGGCGTGAGGATAACGTTGTCGATCGCGTGCAGCGGCGACTCCGTGCACGGCTCGACCTCGAAGACGTCGATGGCTGCCGAGGCGACCTTGCCGCTCTTGAGGGCCGCGACGAGCGCCTCTTCCTGGTAGATGCCGCCACGCGCCGTGTTGATGAGGCGGACGCCGGTGCGCATCTTGGCGAACTGCTCGGCACCGAACATGCCGATGGTCTCCTTGGTCTTGGGCAGGTGCACCGTGAGGAAGTCGACCTTCGGGAGCATCTCGTCGATGGTGGCGACGAGTTCCACGCCGAGAGCCGCAGCGCGGTCCTCGGAGATGTAGGGGTCGTAGCCCACGAGCTTCATGCCGAGGCCACGTGCGCGCTCCGCCACAAGCGTGCCGATGCGACCAAGACCCACGACGCCGAGCGTCTTCTCATAGACTTCGGTGCCGGTGAACTTGGAGCGCTCCCATTTGCCTGCGTGCATGCTCGCGTTCGCCTGCGGCGTGTTGCGCGCGCTCGCCAGCATAAGCGTGATCGTCTGCTCTGCCGCCGACACGATGTTCGAGGTCGGGGCGTTGCACACGACGATGCCGCGCTCGGTCGCTGCGACGACGTCGACGTTGTCCACGCCCACACCAGCGCGGCCGATGATCTTGAGCTTCGCTGCCGCCTCGATGATCGGACGCGTCGCCTTCGTGGCCGAGCGGACGACCATCGCGTCGTAGTCAGCGATGATCGCGACGATCTCGTCCTCGGCAAGTCCGGTCTTTACGTCGACGTCAAGACCCTCGTCGATGAGCTT
Source organism: Actinobacteria bacterium HGW-Actinobacteria-1 (assembly GCA_002841355.1). GTDB lineage: Bacteria > Actinomycetota > Coriobacteriia > Anaerosomatales > Anaerosomataceae > UBA2286. The sequence continues at coordinate 5,545 of PHFB01000024.1, forward strand.
CTGAATGCCGGTGTCGGAGATCTTGTCTGCTACCAGTACCTTCATCTCTACTCCCCCATGAAGACGGCTTCGGCGGCCTTGATGCCGGCACCGCGCTCGAACGTGTAGCCAAGCTCCGCAAGCGTCATCTCAAGCGCTGCGAGCGTGGTGATGATGTCGAACTCGCCGAAGTAGCCGAGGTGCCCCACGCGGAAGATGCGACCCGCGTAGTCGTCCTGACCGCCGGCGATGGTCACGCCGTACTTGCTCTTCATGATCTTCACGATGGCCTTGCCGTCCACGCCCTCCGGCACCCACACCGGCGTGACCGCGCTACCGCGGCCCTCGGCGGGCGCGAAGAGCTTGAGTCCCAGCGCCTCGCAACCCTTGCGGGTCGCCTCGGCAAGCATGCTGTGCCGCGCGATGACGTTCTCGATACCCTCTTCGCGGATCATCTTGAGCGCTTCGTTCAGGCCGAGCACGAGGGTCACGGCCGGGGTGAACGGTGTGGTGTCCTTCTCGATGTTCTTCTTGTACTTCATCCAGTCGAAGTAGAACTTCGGCAGCGTGGAGCGCTCGTACGCCTTCCAGGCCTTGGCGCTCACCGTGCAGGCCGCAAGACCCGGCGGGAGCATGAGGCCCTTCTGGGAGCCGGTCATGACGACATCGAGGCCCCACTCGTCGGTCTTGCACTCAACGGCGCCGATACCGGTGATGGAGTCGACGATGAGCACGCACTCGTCGTACCCCTTCACGATCTCACCGATCGCCTTGACGTCGTTGAGCACGCCCGTCGAGGTCTCGGACTGCGTCACGATAACGCCGCGCACGCCCGGATTCTCGGCAAGGGTCTTCGCGACTGCGGTGGTGTCGACGACCTCTTCCCACCCGTACTTGAGGTCGATGACGTTCACGCCGTACGCCTCGCAGATGTTCTTCTGACGATCGCCGAACTTGCCGTTGCGGCACACGATGACCGTATCACCCGCCGAGAAGCAGTTCACGATCGCGGACTCCATAACGCCGGTGCCCGAACACGCGAAGAGCAGCGCGTCGCCCTCGGTCTGGAACACGTACTTGAGGCCTTCGACCGCATCCTTGAAGGCCGCCGAGAAGTCCGGCGTCCGGTGATGGATGATCGGCGCGGCCATCTTGAGCATGACCTCGGCAGGTACCGGGGTCGGCCCCGGTGTCATCAGGTACTGCTTCTTCATCTCTTACGCTCCCAATCCGCTACATGACTGCTGCCGTCGCCCGGCATCGACGGCGTTCGTAGCCGGGTAGTGCCTGAATCCGTTGCTCGTCAGTGCTTAGGCGTCCTTCTTGATCCATGCGAACATGCTGCGCATCTCGGCGCCGACCTCTTCGATGAGGTGCTCGGCGTGGATGCGGCGCATCGCCTTGAAGTGCGGCTGACCGGCGCGGTTCTCGAGGATCCAGTTGCGCGCGAACGTGCCGTTCTGGATTTCCCAGAGCGCCTCGGCCATGGCCTCCCGAGTCTCGTCGGTGACGATCTTCGGCCCGGTCACGTAGTCGCCGTACTCGGCGGTGTTGCTGATGGAGTCGCGCATCTTGGCCATGCCGCCCTCGTACATGAGGTCGACGATGAGCTTCACCTCGTGCATGCACTCGAAGTACGCGATCTCGGGCTGGTAGCCAGCCTCGACGAGCGTCTCGAAGCCAGCCTGCACCAGGTGCGTGAGACCGCCACAGAGCACGACCTGCTCGCCGAAGAGGTCCGTCTCGGTCTCTTCCTCGAAGGTGGTCTCGATGACAGCAGCACGTGCGCCGCCGATGCCCATCGCGTAGGACAGCGCGAGCTGGGTCGCCTTGCCGCTGGCGTCCTGGTGGACAGCGATGAGGCACGGCACGCCGGAACCCTCGGTGAACACGCGGCGAACCATGTGACCCGGGCCCTTGGGGGCGATCATGACGACGTCGACGCCCTCGGGCGCGACGATCTGATCGAAGTGGATGTTGAAGCCGTGCGCGAACGCCAGCACCTTGCCCGGCGTCATCGACTCATGGATCTCCGAGTAATACGTGTGCGACTGCGTCTCATCCGGCGTGAGGATCATGATGAAGTCGGCTTCCTGCGCAGCCTCACGCGGCGTCGCAACCTTGAGCCCGGACTCCTTGACCTTGTCCCACGACTTCGAGCTGGGACGAAGGCCCACGCGCACGTCCACACCCGAGTCATGCAGGTTGAGCGCGTGCGCGTGACCCTGGCTTCCGAAGCCGATCACAGCGACCTTGCGCCCCTGGATGAGGCTCAGATCGCAGTCCTTCTCGTAGTAAACGGTGGCCATAGTGCCCTCCTGATCAACGGACCCGGTCCCCCGGGAAGTGCTTGGCTTATGCGTCCTTCGAGCCGCGCGCGAGCGCGATTTTGCCGGTTCGTGCCAGTTCCTTGATGCCGTACGTACGGAGCAGATCCTCCATCGCGAGCAACTTCTCGCTCGTGCCGGTCGCTTCGATCGTCAGGCTCTGCTTGCCGACGTCGACGATTTTCGCCCGGAACACGTTCGCAATCTCGATGATCTCGTGGCGGCGCTCCGGCGGCGCGTTCACCTTGAAGAGCACGAGTTCGCGGTCGATCATCTCCTTGGGATCCAGGTCCTGGATCTTGAGAACGTTGATGAGCTTGTGCAGCTGCTTCGTGACCTGCTCAAGCGGCGTGTCTTCCGCCGAGACGACGATCGTCATGCGGGAAAGCGTGGGATCCTCGGTAATGCCGACCGCGAGTGAGTCGATGTTGAACCCACGTCGCGCGAAGAGCGATGCCACACGCATGAGGACACCTGGTTTGTTCTCCACGAGTACTGACAGGGTGTGATGCATTACTCCCACACCTCCTCAAGCAACTCGTCGTCAAGCATCTCGCTCACCGGCCCGCCGGGAATACCGCCGAGCATCTCGTCGATCGATCCACCCGGAGCGACCATCGGGTAGACGTTCTCGCTTGAGGGAACCCTGCAGTCCACGATGACCGGGCCGTCGTACTCGAACGCCTTGAGCAGCGTGGCGTCAAGATCGGCCGGGTCCGTTACCCGCAGCCCGAGACATCCGTACGCCTCGGCGACCTTCACGAAGTCGGGGATGTCCTGGTTGAGAATCGACGATGCGTAGCGCTCGCCGTAGAACAGCTCCTGCCACTGATGAACCATACCGAGGACACCGTTGTTGAGGATCACGATCTTCACCGGGATGTGGTTGATCTTCGCTGTGGCAAGCTCCTGGATGTTCATCTGGATGCTGCCGTCGCCCGCGATGTCGATGACGAGATGCTCCGGTCGCCCAAGCTGCGCGCCCATCGCCGCCGGGAAGCCGAAGCCCATGGTTCCCAGCCCGCCCGACGACACCCACGTGCGGGGCTCGCGGATGTGCGTGTACTGGCAGGACCACATCTGGTTCTGGCCGACCTCGGTCGTGATGACCGTTGGACGGTCCTTGGTGAGCTCGCGTATGCGCTCGATGACGTACTCGGGCATGAGCACGCCCTCCGGCGTGTGGTAATGGAACGGGTAGCGCGAGCGCCAGTCGTCGATGACACGCATCCACGCGTCGGTGTGAGGCTCGGCGCCCATCTTGCGCAGCTCGGCGACGATCGCCGCGAGCACGTTCTTGGCGTCGCCGACGATCGGCACGTCTGCCGCCTTGTTCTTGCCGATCTCGGCGGGGTCGATGTCGATGTGGATGACCTTCGACTTGCTGGCGAAGCTCGAAAGCTTGCCCGTCACGCGGTCATCGAAGCGAACGCCAACACCGATGAGTAGATCCGTCTCCGTGATGGTGTAGTTGGTGTACTTGGCGCCGTGCATGCCCGGCATGCCGACGAACAAATGATGATCCTCAGGGAAGGCGCCTTTGCCCATCAGCGTCGTGACGACCGGCAGTTGCATGAGCTCCGCGAGTTCCTTGAGCTCTTTCCAGGCGCCCGAGGCAAGCACGCCCCCGCCCGCATAGAGGAGCGGCTTGCGTGCCTTGGCGATGAGCCCCGCCGCCTGCTTGATCTGCTTGGTGTGACCCTTGTACGTAGGCTTGTAGCCGGGCAGATTCACGCTGTCCGGATACACGTAGTCGATCTCGCCCTTGCTCACGTCGACAGGAATGTCGATGAGCACCGGGCCGGGACGACCGGTCGAGGCGATGTGGTACGCCTCCTTGATGACACCGGGGAGCTCCTCGGCGGTCTTCACCAGGTAGTTGTGCTTGGTGATCGGGATGGTGATGCCCGTCATGTCCGACTCCTGGAACGCGTCGGTGCCGATGACGTGCGTGGCGACCTGCGCTGTGAACACCACCATCGGAATCGAGTCCATGAACGCGTTCGCGATGCCGGTGACCGTGTTGGTAGCACCGGGACCGCTCGTGACGATAGCCGCCGCCGGCCTGCCGGTGACGCGTGCGTACCCGTCGGCTGCATGCACTGCGGCCTGCTCGTGCCGGACGAGGATCGTCCGCGGGCTCTCCACGTCGAAGAGCGCGTCGAAGATCGGCAGCGCTACCCCACCGGGATACCCGAAAACGACCTCGACCCCCTCGTTTTGAAGGGATCGCACGAGCGCTTGCGCGCCAGAGATCCTCATCTCGTCACCTCCTGTGACCGTTGTGTTCCGACTGTCTGCTTCACGAGAGCACCGCACCTTCGTCGGCGCTCGATACGAACCGCGCGTAACGCGCGAGGTATCCCTCGGTGACCTTCGGTGCCGGAGCGACCCAGTCGCGCCGACGCATCGCAAGGCGCTCGTCGGTGACATCGACCGTGAGCGTCCCCGCGTCGATGTCGATCTCGATGATGTCGCCTTCTTCAAGCAGCGCCATCGGTCCGCCCTCGGCAGCCTCCGGGCTGACATGCCCGATCGACGCACCCGAGGTCGCACCCGAGAAGCGCCCGTCGGTGATGAGCGCAACGCTTCCCGCGAGCCCCATCCCCTTCACTGCAGAGGTGGGTGCCAGCATCTCGCGCATTCCTGGGCCGCCCTTCGGACCCTCGTAGCGGATGACGACCACGTCGCCAGCAACGATCTTCCCGCCGAGGATGGCGTCGGATGCCGCCTCCTCCGAGTCGAATATCCGAGCCGGACCGCTGTGTTGGCGCATCTCGGCGGCCACTGCGGACTGCTTCACGATCGCACCGCGGGGAGCAAGGTTGCCCTTGAGGACGCGTAGTCCGCCCTCCGCGTAATACGGCTCGTCGATCGAGTGGATGATGCGACCATCCGCACCCGGATTACCCTTGAGGTTGTGGTGGAGCTTGTCACCCGTCACGGTCATGACGCTTTCATCGACGAGGTCGCGCTTGGCGAGCTCAGCGAGGATCGCCTGGATACCGCCTACGAAGTAGAGGTCCTCCATGTGGAAATCGCTTGCGGGCGAGACGCGGACCAGGTTCGGCGTGCGGGCGCTCACCTCGGCCCAGTCGTCGAGCGTGATGTCAGCGCCTGCCTCGTGCGCGATCGCGGTGAGGTGCAGCACGGTGTTGCTCGACCCGCCGAACGCCATATCGAGCGTCATGGCGTTCTTGATCGCGGCCGGCGTCATGATGTCACGTGCCGTGATGCCACGCTTGAGCAACTCCATGACCTGCATACCAGCATGCTTAGCCAGCCGGATACGCTCCGAGTAGACCGCGGGGATCGTTCCGTTGCCCGGAAGCCCCATGCCGATCGCCTCGGTGAGGCAGTTCATCGAGTTGGCAGTGAACAAACCTGCACAGCTGCCACACGTAGGACATGCAGCATTCTCAAGATCGCACATCTCTTCTTCGGTGACCGTGCCCGCACGGACGGCACCAACGGTCGAGAAGACGGTGTCAAGATCGACGTCCTTGCCTTTCCACCTGCCCGCGAGCATGGGACCGCCCGAGACGACCACCGTGGGGATATCGAGCCGCGCGGCAGCCATGAGCATGCCGGGGATGATCTTGTCGCAGTTCGGGAATCGCGTCGAAGGCGTGGCCCTGGACGACGAGTTCCACTGAGTCTGCGATGATCTCGCGCGATGCGAGCGAATATCGCATGCCAGCATGACCCATCGCGATGCCGTCGCACACGCCGATCGTGGAGAACTCGAGCGGCGTGCCGCCGGCCATGCGGATGCCCGCCTTGACGGCGTCGGCGATAGCGCCGAGCTGGAGATGACCAGGGATGATCTCGTTCGCCGAATTGACGACAGCGATGATCGGACGCGAGATTTCCTCGTCGGTGAGACCGTCGGCCTTGAGCAGGCTCCGGTGCGGGGCCCTGGTGAGGCCCTTCTTCATTCGATCGCTGCGCAGCTCCATGCGTCCACCTTTTCCCGAGGGCGGTGGGTCCGCGATAGCCGCATGCAAGCGAGTGGGACAGGGTGACCGGAATACGACAGAACCGCGTAGAGCACGCTTCGCCCCGGCCAGGGACGAGAACGAAAGCTCCCGCGGTACCACCCCGTTTGGCGAGCACCCTTAGGC
>PHFB01000008.1 GCA_002841355.1 Actinobacteria bacterium HGW-Actinobacteria-1
GCTGAGAACCGGCGACCGAGAACCCGCAGAACATGGCCCCTGAGGCATCCGGAGGAAACGCGCAAGCGGAGTAATGCCGGACGGAAGCCCCCGTTACCGTAGGCTGATTGAGCATCGGACCCCCTCGGCGAATCAGTTCCCGCCCGTCGAGTGGAAACCACCACCGGTCCCGTGCTCGAGAAGAGGTCGCGAAAGCGACGAAGTCGGGTGGTACCGCGAAGGCATATGACGCCTCTCGCCCTGACATTACAGTCCGGGCGGGGGCGTTTTGTTATTGCTGGAGGTGGTTTGTGTGGCAAAGACATGGGAAGAGATCAACGCGCGCATCGCATCGGGTGAGGCGGTCGTGATGACTGCCGAGGAATTCGGTGTGCTTGCGGCGGATGAGGGTCTCAAGGCGGCCGCGAAGAAGGTCGACGTGGTTACGACCGGGACGTTCGGGCCGATGTGCTCCTCGGGCGTGGTGCTCAACTTCGGGCACTCCGATCCGCCGATCCGCATGGGCGAGATCACGATCAACGACGTCGAGGCCTACGGTGGTCTCGCAGCAGTCGATACGTACCTGGGCGTTACGCAGCCGAGCCGCACCAAGGGCATCGAGTACGGTGGCGCGCACGTCATCGAGGACCTCATCCGCGGCAAGGCCGTGCGGTTGCGTGCGCAGAGCGCCGGCACCGACTGCTACCCGCGCACCGAGATCGACACGTGGGTCACGCTCGATGACCTCAACCAGGCGTACTTCTTCAACCCGAGAAACGCGTACCAGAACTACGCCGTCGCAGTGAATACGTCCGATCGCGTGATCCACACGTACCTCGGCACGCTGCTGCCGCACCTGGGCAACGCGACGTACTGCTCGGCGGGGGCACTCTCACCGCTCTTGAACGACCCGACGTATCGCACCATCGGCGTGGGCAGCCGCATCTTCGTGGCGGGCGCGGCGGGGTACGTGGCCTGGGAGGGCACGCAGCACAACCCGAACCAGACGCGCGACGAGAACGGCGTGCCGGTCGCCCCTGCGGGGACGCTTGCGGTCATCGCCGACCTCAAGGCCGCGAGCTCCGAGTTCTACTCGGCGGCGACCTTCACCGGCTACGGTGCCTCGGCGTTCGTAGGAATCGGTGTTCCGATCCCGGTGCTCGACGAGGAGATCGCGGCCACGCTGGCGCTTACCGACGCCGATATCACGGCGACGGTCATCGACTACGGCGTTGCGCGTCGCAGCCGTCCGGCGCTCGGCCGAGTGACGTACGCGCAGCTTCGTAGCGGCGAGATCGAGATCGAGGGCAAGAAGGTCCAGACCGGTCCGATCTCTTCGATCGCGAAGGCCCGCCGCATCGCTGCCGAGCTCAAGACCTGGATCACCGAGCACAAGTTCGAACTCGTGCAGCCCTTGCAGCTCTTGCCGCAACCCGGTTCGCAGGGCGTGAAGCCGCTCGACATCCACACCGAGGAGGCGAACTAGCATGCCGCGCAAGCGATTCGACCTGACATTCCCGCCGAACCAGGCGACGAAGCCGATCACGTACCACCTTGTGAAGGACTACGACCTCACGCCGAACATCCTGCGAGCGCAGATCCAGCCCGGCCAGGAAGGCCGGATGCTCCTCGAGATCACCGGCCCGAAGGAGTCCTTCGACGCCGGTGTGGCCTTCCTCGAGCAGGAGGGCATCACGGTGCAGCCCGCCGCGACTGACATCAAACTCGACGAGGATGCGTGCGTCTTGTGCGGCCTGTGCACCGCAGTGTGCCGTCCCGGTGCGCTCACCATGAGCGCCGAGACCGGAGCGCTGCTGTTCGACAAGGACAAGTGCGTCTACTGCGAAGCATGCGTGGTAGCCTGTCCGAGAAGGGCCATCACGCTCTCGTTCTAGCTGCAGTCTGCCCGTGTGTTCAAGGAGGAAGTCGTGCCCCAGCTCGCGTTCTTGCAGGCACTCGTGGTCGCCGCGCTCGTGTCGTTCGTGCTCGTCGTTGTCGCGTTCCCGGTTGGCGCGAAGGTGAGCTGGCAAGCGGCCCGGACGCTCATCCGCGTGTCGCTTGGCTTGCTCGTGGTCGGGTTCGCGGGAGCGATCGCGTGGGGTGCTTCCAACGGAGAGCTTGTCACGTTTCGAAGCACGCTCGGTCCTGATGCGGCGATCGAGATGGGCATGTTCTTCCTGATCATGTACGGCACGGGTTTCATGTTCGTCAGTCGCTTCATCGCCACGATGGCCGCAGAGTCGGCAGGGAAGGAAGACACCGATGCCTGATATCGCACGCCGCCTCGGCGTTGACGTTCTCGTCGTCGACGGCGCGATGGGCACGATGCTGCAGCGCGCCGGGATTCCCCCCGAGCAGTGCAACGAGCAGCTCAACCTCTCCGCCGCCGACGTCGTCGAGCAGATCCATCGCGACTACGTGCTCGCAGGTGCGGATTGTGTCACCACCAACAGCTTCGGCGGCACGCGTCCCAAGCTTGCCGAGTACGGCCTTGGCGACATGGTCGAGGAGCTTAACCGTGCCGCTGTGCGTGCTGCCCGTCGATCGGGGGCGCAGCATGTTCTGGCGGATGTAGGCCCGACCGGTCTTGTCATGGAGCCGCTCGGCTCGGCGACGTTCGATGAGGTGTACGCGCACTTCGCCGAGCAGGTGCGGGCACTTGCTGCCGAGAACCCCGATGCGATCCTGATCGAGACGATGACCGACATCGCCGAGGCGCGCTGTGCGGTCCTTGCAGCGCGTGAGACGTGCGACCTTCCGGTGCTGGTGACGGTGTCATTCGGACTGTCGGGTCGCATGGAGCTCTCAGGCACCGATCCCGCCACCGCGGCGGTCATCCTTGAAGCTGCGGGTGCGACGGCGGTTGGCATGAACTGCGGACTCGGGCCCGAGCAGATGCTGCCGCTCGTCGAGCAGATGGCGACCGCGACCGCGCTTCCGATCATCGTGCAGCCGAACGCAGGACTGCCGAAGCTCGTGGACGGCAAGACGGTCTTCCCTGGCACGCCCGATGAGCTCGGTGAATACGCCGCGCGGTTCGTGGATGCCGGAGCGTCGATCGTGGGCTCGTGTTGCGGCTCGACGCCATCGTTCACCGGCTCGATTGGTGATCTCGCCAGGGAGCGCACGGTAAGAACCGACCGCGCCGGGATCCCGGGCGTCGTGCTCGCCGGACCGCGTGGGCTCGTACGTCTCGGCACGGGACTGCCGCTGGCTGTGATCGGCGAGCGCATCAACCCTACCGGCAAGAAGGCGCTTGCTGCGTCGCTGCGAGAGGGATCGATGGCGATCGTGCGCGAGTATGCGATCGAACAGCAGCATGCGGGCGCGAATCTGCTGGACGTGAATGTCGGCGCCGCCGGAGTGGACGCTGTAAGCGTGTTCCCTGCGGCCGTGAGCGCGCTCGTTGGACTCACCGATCTGCCGCTCGTGCTCGACAATACCGATCCTGCGGCTCTAGAGCCGGCGCTGCGCTCCTACCCGGGTCGTGCGCTTGTGAACTCCGTCAATGGCGGCGAGGATTCGCTCGCCGCGATACTGCCGCTCGCCGCTCGCTACGGTGCCGCGGTCGTCGTTCTGGCGCTCGATGACGAGGGCATTCCCGCCACCGCCGAGGGCCGGCTTGCCATCGTCGACCGCATCCGGGCGCGTGCCCATGCTGCGGGTCTGGCCGACAGCGACCTTGTCGTGGATTGCCTTGTGCTGACGGCCGCTTCTGATCCGCACGCGGCACGGGCAACGCTCGAGGCGGTGCGCGAGGTCTCGCAGGTACGGGGGCTTGCAACCGTCCTTGGCGTGAGCAATGTGAGCCATGGATTGCCCGGTCGGCCCGCTCTCAACGCGGCGTACCTCGCCATGGCAGTGGGCGCCGGACTCAATGCGGCCATTCTCAACCCGTCGGACGCTGAGGCGATGCGGGCCGTGGCGGCTACCGATGCGTTGCTCGGCACGGATCCGCAGGCCGAGCGCTGGATCGCGCACGCAGCCGCCTGGACACCGGCGGCGGCCGCTCCCGCTACTTCGGCGACGTCGTCGGAGCCGCAGCCTGTCGTAGAGGTCGGCGTCGCCGATCGTCTGGCAGGCGCCGTGTCGCGCGGTGACGCAGACGGTGCTCCCGGACTCGTCGATGAGCTCATCGGTGGCGGCATGACCCCCGGCGATGTGATCGCGGATGTGCTCACGCCGGCTATCCAGCGTCTTGGTGACGGCTATGGCCGAGGCGACGTGTTCCTGCCGCAGCTCATCGCGGCGGCCGAGGCGATGAAGGCAGCGGTCGCGAGGGCGAAGTCGCACCTGCCGGAAGGCGCGGGCGAGAAGATGGCGCGCGTGGCATTCGGGACCGTGAAGGGCGACATCCACAGCATCGGCAAGGACATCTGCATCTCGATGCTGGAGAGCCAGGGCTTCGAGGTGGACGACCTCGGTGTCGACGTTCCCGCCGAGCGATTCGCCGAGGCGGCGGCAACGGCGGATGCCGTGTGTCTCTCGGCACTGATGACGACGACACTGCCGTCGATGGAGGCATCTGTGAAGGCCGTGGTGAGCGCCGGTGTGCCCGTGTTCGTGGGCGGCGCCGTCGTGACGGCCGAGTACGCGGCATCCATCGGCGCCGGCTACTCGGCGGATGCGCCCGGATGCGTGAACGTGGTACGTGCTGCACTAGAAGGCTAGCGACCGTTCGGAGGAACGAGCGATGATCATCACACGCCCCCGCGACTGGGGACGCATCAAGGCGAACCTTGCCGATGTGGACGCGAAGAGCGTCTTCATCATGGGCTGTGGCCAGTGTGCCACCGTCGCCAGCACGGGCGGCGAGAAGGAGGTGCTTCAGGCGAAGACGGCGCTCGAACAGGCCGGCTACGCCGTGAGCGGCTGGGCCGTCGGCGAGGTGACCTGTCACTCGGGCGGCACGAAGCTTGAGACGCGCAAGCACTTCGGTGACCTGGAGGCTGCTGACGCCGTGCTGGTCCTTTCATGCGGCGCCGGCGTACAGACAGTCGCCGATTCGGTCAAGAAGCCCGTATTCCCGGGACTTGAGTCGGTCTTCCTCGGCAATGTGGTGCGCCATGGTGTGTTCGAGGAGCGCTGCCAGATGTGCGGCGACTGCGTGCTCGACAAGACCGCTGGCATCTGTCCCGTGACGACGTGCCCGAAGGGTCTCCTGAACGGCCCATGCGGCGGCATGTGGAATGGCAAGTGCGAGGTCCTTCGCGACCGAGACTGCACGCACGTGCGCATCCAGCGTCGCCTCATCGAGCAGGGGAGAGGCGGCACGAAGGTGCTGCCCGCCAAGGACTACTCGAAGAAGCTCAAGCCGGGCTCCGTCAATCTTCGCGAGTCGAAGAAGGGCGGTGCCAAGTGAGCCGGCTCAGTGATGCGCTCGAGCGCGGCGAATTCGTCGTCACCGGCGAGATCGCGCCCCCGCTTGGGACGGATCTTGCCGCCATGCGCCACTCGATCGAGACGATCGGGCCGTACTGCCACGCCATCAACATCACCGACAACCAGGGCGCGTCGCTCCATCTATCGAGCCTCGCAGCGTCACGCGCCGCGCTCGAGATGGGCTTCGAGCCCATCTTCCAGCAGACCTGCCGGGATCGTAACCGTCTCGCGCTTCAGTCCGATCTGCTTGCGGCCTGGACGCTTGGTCTCGAGAACGTCCTCATCGTGACGGGCGACGATCCTCGCTCGGGCGATCATCCCGAGGCGAAGGGCGTGTTCGATCTTGACTCGACGCAGCTCCTCGAAGTGGCTGCGCAGATGAACGCCGGAACCGACATGATCGGGCGGCCGCTCAAGGGCGGCACGGACTTCTACCTGGGTGCGGCCATGTTCCCCGAGGCTGAGCCATGGGATATACAGCTGCTTCGCGCGGCTCGCAAGGTCGAGGCGGGCGCGCGCTTCTTCCAGACGCAGGCGATCTTCGACATCACGAAGCTTGAGCGCGCCGTGGACGCTCTGCGACCGATGGGCGCGAAGATCATCGCGGGCGTCCTCGTGCTTCGCAGCGCCCGTGCCGTCGACTTCATCAACGAGCGCCTCGCCGGACTCATGGTGCCCGAGGAGATCGGCGCACGCATCAAGTCCGCCGACAACGCTGCCGCCGAGGCGATCAAGCTTGCAACAGAGCAGGTTCGCGCCGCCCGGGAGGTGGCCGACGGCGTGCACATCATGACGCTTGGCCTGGACGACGCGGTTCCCGAGATCCTTGCAGGCGCCGGCCTGAGCTAGGGAATCCGACCGCCATTCGTGGTTCATGTGGATTCATTCGGATTCGGTTCCCCGCGTCTTGCGCCATCAACTGAGGTTCATGGTGTCTCCCGATCGCCAACAAGGGCTAGCATCATGGAGTACCGTCTGGTGCGACCGGGGGCGGATCGTGCGGCGATCGAACGTTACAGACAATTGCGCTGGCCCGGATGACGCGTGGTGGGAGCGATCGCTGGGTATCCATGACGCGCGCGCTGAGTCGTACTCGGCATTCGCCCGAGTTCTGCGATTCCCCGATACGGTTCCTGCCCGATCGATCGCTGTCGTGGCGAACGTCTGCGAGTGCGGCCCATGCGCACACGTGAGCGCGTCCGAGCTGGCCGACGCACGCGAGCGAGCATGCTCATGGACGCACAATATCAACGACTCGATGAGCCTGGCGGTGGAGCACATACGGCTCTTTGGCGGTTTCGGGATTCCTGGGGCAACCAACTGCCTCGTTGCAGCCCGGGATGCACGGCGGGAGACCCGCCGTGCCGTCGATGAGATTTCGTGCGCGTACCAGCGCTTCGGGTACTGGACCGAGGACACGTCGGATCATGCGCTCTGCCCAGCGCACGCGAGCAACGCCCTGGGCTTCATGTCGCACTGTCTGCTTATCGGTGATCTTGGAGTGCCGGCGGCAACACGCGAAGCACAACTCTTCTACGCCCGCTTCCTGAGTCACTGGATGCCGGGGTTCGCGGATGCGATTCGCAACGAGGCGCATCATCCGGTGACCACGTTGCTCGGCGTAGCGCTGGCAGAATTCGCCCACAGGGAGAATGCCATCACACTGCAGAGCTCGGCGTCTGGCCCGGTGTAGAGCGTCGCATCGCGGGGGCGTTTCGCGGTACGCTAGCGACACCGAGCGAAGGTGGTGCAGTTCATGGGCGAAGGGCCGCTGGAAACTGAAGAGGCAGTGACGCAACGCGCATCAAGGCCTGCGTCGCGTCGATGGCTGTACCTTGCCATCGTCAGCACTATCGTGGCCTCGCTCTTCCTCGGCTATTCGTTGATGATCATGTTCCGGGGAGTCAATCCCGACAAGCGGAATCCTGTCGCGTTGTCCGAGGCGGCCATGGGTGATCAGCTCGTGCTCGCGATCGGACGTACACCGGGCGGTCAGGCGGAGTGGGCGAACTACGTGGTCCTCATGCGGTACATGCAGGATCGCATCGGTCGGCCCATCAAGGTGCGCTACATCGCCGACCGGGAGTCGGCCTCGGGGATATTCGAGAACGGCGAGGCCGTCGGTGGATTCCTCTGCACCCGTTCCTATCTGTTGCTTGAGCAGAAGGGCGTTGTGAGGGCGATCGCCGTGCCGGTCACAAGCGGAGCCTGTACCGAGACGGCCATGATCTTCGTGCGAAGCGACAGCGCATTCAAGACGTTCGAGGACCTCAAGGGCGGATCGGTAGCGATATCCTCGAAGACGTCGGTGAGCGGTGCCGCGTATCTGTACTGGCTCGCAGACCAGAAGGGCATCACGGTCGACTCCTTCTTCGGGACGATCGATGTGTCGCCCACGCAAGAAGACGGCCTTCGGAAGCTCTCGGAGGGCTCCGTGGATGCTGCTGTCGGCTGTTCCACCGAGGCACGACTGTATCCCCCGGGCACCTTTCGAGCGGTTGCCACCTCTCCCGAATATGCACTTCCGCCGTTCGTGATCTCCACGTCGATGGACCAGGAAACCGCGGATGCGCTGCTCGAAGCCCTCATGAGCTTCGATGCACACGCGAGCCTGCCAGCTGACAGCGTGCTCAACGGTTTCGAGCCCGTCACCTCGGCGGACTATGCGTTCTCGCGTGAGCTGCTCAAGTACATCCCGGCGGGCGACAGCGAGTGACCGGCGCCGCACCCATCGGCACGCGTCGACGGTGGCGCGATTCGCTCGGCTTCCGGTTTGTCGCGCTGATGATCGTTGGCGAGGTCGCTTTCGGTATAGCGCTGGCTCTGGTCGTCGGACTCATCGGTGTTCGCCTGGTCGCCGAGCAGCGCGTGCAGGCGCTTGAGGATGTGAGCGGAGTCATCGCGGCGTCGCTCATGCCCGTCATAGCGGATCAGGACCAGGTTGCGCTGAAAGCCCAGCTCAGGAGTATCGTTTCGCTCGGTCAGACGTACCAGATCGACAGCGTGCGTATCGATGACAGCGCCGGATCGTTGCTTGCAGAGACTGGCGTCGATCGCTCGACTGAGCCTGTTGGGTTCTGGGACAAGACGCTGCAGCCAATCGCCGGAGCACGGACGATCGTACGTCAGGTCGTCATCGATGGCATCGATGTGGCGACCGTGACCGTCGTGTTCGCGCCGGTCGGCTTCGGCTCCGTTCTCGCAACGCCGCTGCTTGCCGCAGCGCTGGTGGTCATCGCGGTCGGTCTCATCTCGGCACCATGGAGTGCCTGGCTCGTGCTGCGCGGCGTGATCGAGCCCGTGACGGTCCTGAGAGATGATGCTGTCGGTATCGTGCAACGTCAGCGCGAAGGTCATCGGGTGAGTCGGCGAACTGACGAAATCGGCGAATTGGCCGCGACGCTCGACTGGATGGCCGATGAGCTCGATGCGAAGGATCAGAAGGTGCAGGAGTCGATCCGCTCGCTGCAGGAAGCGTACGCGATTGAGTCGACGATGAAGGACGAGCTTGAGCAGCACATGCGGTTGAAGTCGGATTTCGTCGCCGTCGCTTCGCACGAACTCCGCAGTCCGCTTGCGACGGTCCGCCTCTACGCCGAGATGCTCGACAGCGGCGTCTACGGCCCGCTCGGCGAGGAGAGCCGCCAGGCGGTGGCGTCGATGGTCGTTGCGGCTGCGCGATTGACGTCGATCGTCTCCGACCTCATGGATGCAGCGCTCCTCGAGCGTGGGCTGATGCCGCTCGTCGAGGCCGACGTCGATGTCGGCGCGCTCGTGCAGGCCGCGACCGCGGATGCATCGCTGCTGGCTTCACTGCGGGGCATCGATGTCGTGGTCGACGCGGAGTGCGACACGTGCATCGTTCGCGGTGATGCGATGCGACTCAGGCAGGTGCTCGACAACCTCCTGTCGAATGCCGTGAAGTACTCGCATGATGGAGCGCGCGTCAACGTTCGCATTCGACGCACGGAGGACCGGGTCTCCATCTCGGTGGAGGACGCGGGGCGGGGGATGTCCGAAGAGGGACGCGACGCCATCTTCGAGTTGTTCGGTCGCCTCGATTCCAACGATGCCCGCGACACGGCCGGCATCGGACTTGGGCTGGCGATCGGACGACGTATCGCGTTGTCTCACAGGGGTAGACTCTATGTGGAGCGTTCGGCACCTGGATCCGGAAGCGTGTTCGTCCTTGAGCTGCCGGTGGGAACCGAAGGTATCGATGCAGGACTGGAAGCAACGGTGAGTGTGGAATGAGGCGCGCATGAATACTGCAGCGAATGCGAAGGTCATGATCGTCGAAGATGATGCGGAACTCGTGCGTGGGCTCAAGCGCCTGCTTGAGAGCGACGGATACGAGGTCGTGCCCGCGACCGTCTCGTTGCACGCGCTTCCGCTTGCGCTGCGCGAGCAGCCGGATCTTATCGTGCTTGACGTGATGATGCCCGGTATCGACGGGTGGGAGGTGCTTCGCAGGATTCGAGCGAGTGCGTCGATCGCCAGCACTCCAGTGATGATGTTGACTGCCAAGTCCTCGGTGGACGATCGCGTATTCGGTCTCAGCGCGGGAGCCGACGACTACCTCACCAAACCATTTGCCCTGCGTGAGTTCAGGGCTCGCATCGATGCGCTGCTGCGTCGCAGCCGCAGCGGTCTGGAAGCGCCGGGAATCAAGCGCATGCCGGTCACGGCAGAGCGAGGTGTCGCATTCGTTGATACGAGCGACATCATGTACATCGAGGGTATGCGAAACCACTGCATGATCCACACCAGCGAGGGCGAGATGCCGAGCAGGATGAGCCTCGGCGAAGTCGAGATGCGGGCCGGGGCAGGCCTCATGCGCGTCCACCGCTCGTACATCGTCAACCTGGACGCCGTGCGCGGCTGCCACTGGGCGACCAAGTCGGCGTTCGTGCTCAGCCTGAAGGATGGTTCCGAGGTGCCGGTGAGCCGCACGCTGGTGGCGGAGGTCAGAGGAAGACTCGGGCTTTGCTGAAGACGCGTCGGTTCGCGCTGTACTCGGACGTCCACGGGAACGTGAGCGCCCTTGAAGCGGTATACCAGGACATGGACGATGCCGGTGTGCTCGAGCGGTATTGTCTCGGCGATCTGGTCGGCTACGGGGCTGATCCAGCGGGCGTGATCGAGCGCGTACGTCGAAGCGGCGACCCGGTCGTGCAGGGCAACTACGACCGCGGGGTCGGTGGGCGACTCGGCGACTGCGGCTGCTACTACGCGACTGAGCAGGCTCGCGCAGACGGCCAGGCATCGTACGACTTCACGTCCGCAAATATCGACGATGTCGATGCCGAGTGGCTTGCGGCCCTTCCAGTCGAGCTACGGTTGGAGCACCAGGGCGCTCGTGTCCTGCTGTGTCACGGCAGCCCGCGCAAGGTGAACGAGTACCTCCTTCCGGATCGAACCGATTCTCAGCTCGAGCGACTTGCTCGCGAGGCCTCAGCAGAAGTCGTGTGTGTGGGGCACGTGCATGTCCCGTACCATCGAACGCCCGCGCCAGGCATCCACTACGTGAGCAGCGGCTCCGTCGGCAAGCCCAAGGACGGTGACCCGCGTGCATGTTGGGTCGAGCTCGTTCTTGGCGATGCCGAGGTCATGGCAGCGGTGAACGACTCGTCGGCCGCTGTGGTCGGAGCGACGGGTGTCTGGCTTGCTGCGATCGCGCATCGCGTGCCTTACGCGGTCGATGTCGAGGCTGCGGCGATGCGAGCTGCCGGTCTGCCAGAGTCGCTGGCTCGCGCCATTCTGGCGGGCTGACGCCGTTCGTTGCGCGCTGTCTGCAGTATGTCCAGCTCGATCAGCTAGAGTGGCGTACCATCCTCCGTTTCGGCGACGTTAACAACAGTGAAGTTCGCCGTATGTTTCTGACGGTCACGGGGGATACGTGGAGCGCATCGAGCATACACTTGCGCCGTCGCCGCAGCTGCCGACAGTGTGCGTTGTGCGGCTTCAGGATCGCATCGCCGCGTACGGAGGTCTCTCCGTGCTGCTGCTCGGCGGCCCGGATGACCTCGCGGGCGCCGCGTCGCGAGTGCGGTCGGTCATCCGCAACTGCCGCAGTTTCGATTACCTGGATGAAACGGACATAGCGGACGCCGAAGCGCTCGGTATCACAGCCCTGCGAAGTGACCGGGGCGCCGGGGCCTTCGTTGATGAGCGCGTCTGGTTGTTTGGCGAAGATGCATTCGACCCGTTCCTGAACGGCATGTCACCCACCGAGTCGACGTACCTTGCAAGTGATCGAGACGCGCTTCGCAGGGCGCTTGAGAGCACGTATGCGATGACCGACTACCGTGTGCCTGCGTGCGGATCCTTCTCGCCCTGCTGCGGCCACATGGGCGTTGAACTCGACTTCATGCGCTACTGCCTGGAGCGGTTCGAGGCGGGCGAGGAGCAGTTCGCCGAGGTTGCACGGACGTTCTTCGGCGAGCACCTTCGTGAATGGGGCGTGCTGTTCGCTGTGGTGCTGCGCGACAAGGCCCGTCACCCGGCAATGCGGTACCTGTCGTACGCGCTCGACAAGTTCATCGCAAGCGAGTCCGTCACGTTCAGACACAGTCCGCCATCGTTGTGCGTTCAGCGCGCGATGCTCGACTGACGCCAGCGAATCGCCTGCGGAGTATAATCGCGCCATGTCGTCGTGACGCGGGAGGTGTCGCATGGAGCCCAGGAACGAGAAGCCATCGCTCGACGCGTGGCTTGCCGAGATCAAATCGGGTGGAGACATCGCCGGCACGGGCATGTACCTCGCGCACAATGGCGTGGTCCGTGGATCATCCCGGGACGGCCGACCGGTCTCGGGGATGGTGCTCAGCGTTGACCGCGAGCGACTTCAGGAGATTCTGGCCAGCGCACGTCTGATGGAGGGCGTGACGCATGTGCGCGCCTGGGTGAACGAGGGCGAACTCGCGGTCGGAGACGACATCATGTACGTGATCGTCGGTGGTGACATACGAGACCACGTCTTCGAGGCGCTCGGGGCTCTCGTGAGGATGATCAAGACCGAGGTCGTGACCGAGGAAGAGCTGCGCCCCTAAGGCAGCAGCACGCCGGAGTCGGCGAAGCGGAACGGCGTTCCTTCGTTCTTCGACGCGTACATCG
The DNA here is from genome assembly GCA_002841355.1 of Actinobacteria bacterium HGW-Actinobacteria-1. GTDB lineage: Bacteria > Actinomycetota > Coriobacteriia > Anaerosomatales > Anaerosomataceae > UBA2286. Next base: position 12,478 of record PHFB01000008.1, read on the forward strand.
CCATGTCCGCCGCACACATCAGTTCGCTAAACGAGCGGCCATCCGCGGGGTAGAAGGCGATGCCGATGCTTAGGTCGATCGGCACGGCGCCCCTGTCGGTGAGTACCGGGTCCTCGATGGCCTGCGTCATCTTCCGTGCTACGAGTGCAGCGGCTTTGCGGGAGTTCACCCGCGGAAGCAACACGGTGAACTCGTCGCCGCCGAGGCGGGCGACGGTGTCGCTGCGACGCACGACCGACTGCAGCCGCTGCGCGACTTCCGAAAGCAGCTTGTCTCCGATGGCATGGCCGAGCGTGTCGTTGACGATCTTGAAGTCGTTCATGTCCATGAACATCACCGCGAAGCTGCTGTCGTCGCGCTCGGCGTGGCTGATGGCGACGGCGAGGCGGTCGTCGAACAGGGCGCGATTGGGGAGTCCGGTCAGCATGTCGTAGTACGCCATCTTCCGAATCGTGTCCTCGGCGCGCTTCCGTTCGGTGATGTCATGCGCAACCGCCTGCACCGCTGGATGCCCGTGATACATGAGCGGTGTAGACGCAATCTGGAGATCGACGCGCGAGCCATCCTTCCGGATGAAGCGGACCTCGGTCGGCTCCGACGGGCGGCGGTCGCGTGTGGTCGTGCGGAGGCGTTCCGTCGCGATTTCCACGCTGTCGGCGTCGACAAGCTGGAGTACGTGCATCCCACAGACTTCCTGTGGATCGCCATATCCGAGCAGCTGCGCGCCGGCCGGGTTCATGAACGCGATAACACCCTCGATATGCACGAGAATCAGGTCAGGGGAGAGCTCGACGAGGCTGCGGAATCGTTCCTCGGATTCACGAAGCGCTTTCTCGGCTCTGCGTCGCTCGACGATCTCCTCCTGCAAGTCCGCGTTCGACCGTTCGAGCTCGGACGTACGCTCGCTCACGTCATGTTCAAGCCGCTCGCTGTACTCTTGCAGCGCGAACTCGGCCTTCTTGATGTCGCTTATGTCCTTCGAGATCTCGACGACCGACTCGACCGTGCCATCTCCGTTGAAGACCGGATACCACATGGTCTCGAGCCAGTGTTCGCGCCCTGACGCATTCATCTCATGTTTGACGGCGATGGCGGGCTCGCCACTGCGCAGAACCGCATCGAAGCGGCACGCCTCGCAGATGGCGTCGGAACCAAGAATCACCTCGTGGCACCTGCGTCCCACGATGTCCTTCACTTCGATGCCGGTGAGTTCCTCGGCCTTCCGATTCGCGTAGTGCACGGTAAGGTCGCTTCCAAGGATGAGGATCGCGTCCGGGTTGTTGTCGTAGACGAGCTCGAGCTTGTAGCGCTCATGGTTGAGCGCGTTGGTTGTTTGGATGTTCGCGTCGAGTTTGCGCTGCGTATACCAGGCGCCGCCGAGTACCAGGCTGGCGACGGTGATGCGCATGAGCAGCGATGCCAAACTCGAACTCATCGTGATGCCGAAGAGCGTCACATTACCGTTCGAGATGGCGGCATGCGCAAGCGCGGATCCCAGCATGAAGATGAGAACTGCGGCGCACGCAGCGAGAAAGAGCCGCGGCCGATGTTGCATGTCTGTACGCTCAGCGCGATTCATCGATGCGCCTTCTTCGCTGACGTCCGCCCCCATGGTTTGGCCGTCCTGTAGACGGTATCGGCACGTCAGCGACCCCCCTTTAAGTATTGTGAACGTTCTCACGATTCGGTTCCCAGTGGCGGATATTTCGATTCGACAGGCGGAAGTATGCGTCGATGAAAGGTAACGCCGCGGGTGCCGGAACGCACGCAGTGACGATGGTACAATCGTCCGACACATGAACGGTACGAGGGAGGTCTGACATGCGGATCGTAGTACTTGGCGGAGGTCCCGGCGGCTACTCGGCGGCATTCGAGGCGGCACGGCTGGGGGCCGAGGTCGTGCTCGTTGAGCGCGAGCGCCTCGGCGGCACCTGCCTCAACTGGGGCTGCATCCCCACGAAGACGATCCTGCGCTCGGCGCACATCGTCGCCGACACTCGCGCGGCAGCGACGTTCGGATTGAATGCGACCGTCGCCAGCGTTGACATCGCGGGGCTTCGTGCTCGCAAGGAAGGCGTTGTCGACGAGCTCGTGTCGCAGATCGAAGGCAGCGCCAAGCGCCTCAAGGTGCGCGTGGTGCTCGGTGAGGGGCGCCTCGCCGCTCCCAAGACGGTCGAGGTCGCACTCGCCGATGGCGGTACCGAGCTCATCGAGGGCGACGCGGTGATCCTTGCGACCGGGTCAGTCGTCTTCAAGCTTCCGAACATCGATCACGACATGGAGGGTGTGTGGACGAGCGATGACGCCGTCTCGCTCGCCGACATCCCCAAGGACATCGTCATCATCGGCGGTGGCGTGATCGGCCTGGAGTTCGCATGCGCGTACGCCGCCTTCGGCAGCAAGGTGACCGTTGTCGAACTCATGGAGCAAGTGCTTCCGGGCAACGACAAGCGCGTGGTGAAGGCTACTCAGGCGGCGCTTGAGGAGATGGGCGTCGAGTTCCTGCTCGGCGATGCGGTCGAAAGCGTCGAGCGTGTGGGCGATCGCATGCGATCCACGCTCCGCAGCGGCGCTGTCATCGAGAGCGGCATCGTGATGTCGGCAGTCGGGCGCGTCCCGAACGGTCTCGGCTTCGGTCTTGAAGAGGCCGGTGTTGAGATGGACCGCCGGGCCGTGAAGGTGGACGAGCACCTGCGCACCAACCTCCCCGGCGTGTACGCGATCGGCGATCTCATCGGCGGCATGATGCTTGCGCACGTGGCGGACGAAGAGGGCATCGTCGCAGCGCGCAACGCGGTTGTGGAGCTCAGCGGCGAGGGCCACGCTGAGACGCTGCGCTACGACTGCATCCCGGCGTGCGTGTACACGTTCCCCAACGTCGCCGTCGTCGGCAGCAGCCGCGACAGCGCCAAAGAGCGCGGCATCGACGCGATCCAGGCGGTCGCGAAGTTCGCCGCCAACGGGAAGGCGCTCGGCGAAGGTGAGGCTGACGGCTTTGTGCAGATCGTTGCCGAGAAGGGCACCGGGCGAATCGTCGGCTGCCAGATCGTCGGACCACACGCGGTAGAGACCATCCACGAGATCGCGCTCGCGATGAAGCATGACATCAACGTCCGGCAGATCGCCGAGACGGTCCACGCGCACCCGACGGTCTCTGAAGTCATCAAGATGGCGTGCGCGGACGCTGCAGGAAAGTGCGGCTGCTAGCGCATGGCGTACGAGCACGGACAGAGCGCCAAACGCATGCCGGCCTGGATGAAGCGACCGATCGCGCGTGAGGGCAGCTACGACTCGGTGAAGGAACTCATGGAGCGACTGGAGCTCCACACCGTCTGCCAGTCGGCGAAATGCCCCAACCAGGGTGAGTGCTTCGCTTCGGGCACGGCGACGTTCCTCATCATGGGCGATGCCTGCACGCGCGGCTGTCGTTTCTGCGCTGTGGACACCCGCCAGCCGGCTCCGCTCGATCCCGAGGAGCCCGCCCGTCTCGCGGAGGCGGTCCTTGCGCTACGCATCAAGCACGCGGTCATCACGACCGTTACGCGCGACGACCTCCCCGACGGCGGCGCCGCGCACTTCGTGGCGGTCATCGCCGCAGTCCGCGACGCCTCACCCGGCACGCGCATCGAAGTGCTCACGAGCGACTTCGGCGGGCGGCTCGAAAGCGTCGACACCGTCGCCGACGCGCTTCCCGACGTCTTCAACCACAACCTCGAGACCGTACCGCGCCTCTATACCGAGGTCCGTCCGGGCGCCGAGTATGCGCGCAGCCTCGCGGTGTTGGCCCGCGTCAGGGAGCGTCACCCAGAGATGCCGACCAAATCCGGCCTCATGCTCGGTCTCGGCGAGACGCACGACGAAGTCGTGGCCGTCATGCGCGACCTTCGCGTGTCGGGGTGCGACATGCTCACGCTCGGCCAGTACCTCCGCCCCAGCGCGAAGCACCTTCCGGTCGCGGAGTTCGTCACCCCCGAGGCGTTCGATGCTCTTGCTGCCGAGGCGGAAGCACTCGGCTTCTCGGCCGTTGCAAGCGCGCCGTTCGTACGTAGCAGCTATCACGCCGGCGAGATGGCTGAACGCAGCTAGGGCCTACGGCGCGCCGAGGATGATAGGCTCTCCTGCGCGGTCGCGTCCGGCTTGCTTCGCGGCGTAGAGCGATTGGTCTGCGGCCGCAAGCAGCCGGTCGAGGCTTCTTGGCAGTGATGCCGGCGGGTCGACGGCCACTGCACCGCCCGCGCTGATGCTGAGCGGCACGCGGCGTCCCTCGGCATCCTTCAGGTCGATCATGCGCACTGTCTCCACCATTCGACGAAGCAGCGCAGCGAACTCCCCGGGCTCGGCTTCGGGCGCGATGATCGCGAACTCATCGCCGCCGTAGCGTACGAGCATGTCCGAGGAGCGAACCGCGGACTTGAGGGCGTCGGCCACCGCGCAGAGCGCCTTGTCTCCGAAGGTGTGGCCCCGCGCATCGTTCAGGTTCTTGAACAGGTCGATGTCTACGAGTGCGACGCCGAGAGGGCGGCCGTACCGTGCCGACCATGCCGACCACTGCCGCAGATGGGTGTCGAGTGCGCGGCGGTTGTGGATGCCAGTGAGCGGATCGCGCGTCGCGTAGATTGCAAGCGCGAGGTTGTCGCGCCAGGTGCGGTTCAGGATGCCGGCGAGAAATGCCGCTAGCGATTGCTCTTCGTAGTGGTGCTCGATGGCTACGATGAGGCGCTGCAAGTGGGCGGAGTACGCTTCATGCCGCCTGTCGGCGCGTGCGGGTTCCGTGAGGTCGATGAGCTCGCCGAAAATGGGATCGATCATGAAGAACTCGATGCGCGCGGCGGTAGCGAGCATCTCGTGATCCGTGAGGTCCGCCAGTGCCTCCGGGAGGATATCCTCAAGTTCAGCGCGCAGGCCGGTGAGCCGATCGATCAGCGCATCGGTGTCGTTCACGAGGTCGGGGAGCAGACCGCGCTCCCAGGCACCCAGCAAGTCGTTCCACCAGCTGACGTGGGTACCTTCCTCGGCCGACATCTTGGAGAATGTCTTCGCGAGCTCCTTGTTGTCGCAATGCGCAGCCATAACGCCATACGCTCGTTGCGCCAGCAGATCCATCTCTATGCAGAGTTCCAGTATCTCGCGCACAGAAGTCCTTTCACTCGCTTCATACAGCATATCCCACAGATGCTGGTACGATTACCGCATGTCATACGAACCTCGAACATATCGCTCCATCATCGACGTTCCCGGCCTTGTCACGTTCGAGGTCGTGCACGCGGAGACGGATCTGCAGATAAGCGCCACGCGCGATCTCACACCGCAGGCCGAGACCCTCGTACGCGAGCTTCGCGCAGGACTCGAGGCGTACATCGCGGCGAACCCGCGGTTTGCCGAGAGCCACGTGCCGATCGAGGTCGGGCCCGGCGCGCCCAGGCTTGCCCGCGAGATGGCTGACGCCGCCCGTATCACCGGTGTCGGGCCGATGGCATCGGTTGCCGGTGCATTCGCCGAGGCGGTCGCAGTCGGTCTCTCGGCCTCGTCTGCCGAGGTCATCGTCGAGAACGGCGGCGACCTGTTCGTCATGGGTGGGCATGATAGGACCGTGCTGCTGTGGGCGGGTGACTCGCCGCTTTCCGGGCGAGTAGCGCTCATCGTCTCGGCTGCGATGCAGCCGGTCGCCGTGTGCACATCCTCGGCGAGAGTGGGCCCCAGCCTGAGCTACGGCAGCGCGCACGCGGTCACGATCCTTGCCGAGAACGGTGCGCTCGCGGATGCAGCGGCAAGCGCGGTCGGCAACGTGGTGCACGCACCCGATGACATAGCTCTCGGGCTTGAACGCGCGAAGAGCATCCCGGGAGTGCTGGGGGCTGTCATAATCGCTGACGACCGCATCGGCGCCACCGGGCTGGCTCAGCTGGCGCCGGTACAGGGCGGGTAGGATTACACACGGGCCCACGTGCCCGAGACGGAAGGGGCAACATGGACAGCATCGACGAACTGGATCTGCGGGAGGCCGAGTACCGCATCAAGCTCTACGAGGAGTATCGCGGCGCCGCGGGCGTCTTCAACTACTACATCGAGACCGAGTTGCGCGCGTATCTCGCCAATGATGTCGTCGTAGAGCCGGTCGTGTCGGCCGGTGGCGTGTACTTCAAGGTGACGCTCACGGACGTGTGGATCTACGAAGCCGAGCGGACCAACCGGTTCGTTCCGGAGTGCGTGATCTACTCGGTGAACGACGTGCACGTCCAGAAGCTCAAGGCCGAGGGCGAGTAGTGACCGAAGGGCTCGATACCTCGGCAAGCATCGAGGAAGCGTCAGCGCGCGCCGAGAAGCTCCGCGACGAGTTGCGGTACCACGCGCACCGCTACTACTCGCTCGATGCGCCCGAGATCTCCGATGCAGCGTACGACGCGCTCATCCGCGAGCTCGAGGCGATCGAGGCCCGGTGGCCGGAGCTCATCACGCCCGATTCGCCGACGCAGCGCATCGGCGCCGTGCCCTCGGGGCAGTTCGCGCCCGTGCGCCACGCGCAGCGGATGTACTCGCTCGACAACGCGATGGATCTTGGCGAGCTCGATGCGTGGCTCGAGCGCGTGGAGCGCGAAGTCGCCGGTCGCAACTGCGCGTTCGTGTGCGAGCTCAAGATCGACGGCAGCAGTCTCGCGCTCACGTACGAGGACCGCATGCTGGTACGTGCGGCGACGCGCGGCGACGGCACGACCGGCGAGGATGTCACCGCGAACGTCCGCACGGTGAAGAGCGTCCCGCTCAAGCTCCTCGTGGGTGGCGTGGCTCGCGCGCAGGAGACGCTCTTCGGTGACGAGTCGCCGTGGCGCGTCGAGGTTCGCGGCGAGGTCTACATGCCCAAGGTGAGCTTCGAGCGCCTTAACGCCGAGCAGGAAGCCGCGGGCTTGCCGCTTTTCGCGAACCCGCGCAACGCCGCCGCCGGAGCGGTACGCCAGAAGGATCCGGCGATCACCGCGTCGCGCGACCTGTCCACCTTCATGTACCAGGTGGTTGAGCCGCGCGCGCTCGGTCTGGAGTCGCAGTCAGCGGCGCTGCAGTGGTTGCGTGACGCCGGCTTCAGGGTGAACCCCGACATCAAAGCGTGCGCTTTGGGCGCCGACGTTCACGCGTTTTGCGAGTGGGCGCTTCAGGCCCGCGACACGCTTCCGTACGAGATCGATGGCGTGGTCGTCAAGGTCGACAGCTTCGCCCTACAAGACGAACTCGGCTTCACAAGCAAAGCGCCGCGCTGGGCGATCGCCTTCAAGTTCCCTCCCGAGGAGAAGACGACCGTCCTGCGCGAGATCCGCGTGCAGGTGGGTCGCACGGGTGCGCTCACGCCGGTCGCGGAGTTCGATCCGGTCTCGGTGGCGGGTTCGACGATCGCGCGGGCCACGCTGCACAACGAGGACGAGATAAGGCGCAAGGACCTGCGGATCGGCGACACCATCATCGTGCGCAAGGCCGGTGACGTGATCCCCGAGGTCGTCGGGCCGGTCACGCGGCTGCGCGACGGCAGTGAGACCGAGTGGTCGATGCCCATGACGTGCCCGAGTTGCGAGAGCGAGGTATGGCGCGAAGAGGGCGAGGTCGTCCCGCGGTGCACGAACGCCGGGTGTCCGGCACAGCGGCTCGAGCGTCTCGGACACTGGGCCGGTCGCGGCGCGCTCGATATCGACGGCATGGGCTCCGAGATCATCACGCGGCTCGTCGAGCAGGGGCTGCTCCACGATGTTGCGGACTATTACCTGCTCACGCGAGACACGCTTGCGTCGCTCGACCTTGGCCGCACGAAGAAGGACGGCACGCCGGTCCTGCTCGGCGAGACCATGGCAGCGAAGCTCATGGCAAGCATCGAGGCGAGCAAGACGCGTCCGCTCGCTAAGCTCGTGTTCGGTCTCGGCATCCGACACGTTGGCGCCACGGTCGCCGAGGCGCTCACCGCGGCATACAGCTCGCTCGATGCGCTTATGGCCGCCACCGTCGAGGATCTCGCGGCGGTCGAGGGGGTGGGTCCGGTGATCGCCGGGTCCGTCCACGCGTTCGCCGAGAACGCCGAGAACGTCGACATCGTGCATCGCCTCCAAACCGCAGGCGTTCGCACTGCCGAGGAGCGCACAGCGCCTGAACAACCGCAGACGCTTGCGGGCACCACCTGGGTGCTCACAGGCGCGCTCGAGCACTACACGCGCGATGAGGCTGGTATGGCGCTCAAAGCGCTCGGGGCGAAGGTCGCGGGCAGTGTCAGCAAGAAGACGTCGTACGTTGTCGCGGGTGCCGAGGCCGGCAGCAAGCTCGAGCGAGCGCTTGAGCTGGGCGTGCCGGTACTCGACGAGGCCGCCCTCCAGGCAGTCATCGACTCGGGCAATCTACCCGCATAGTCGCTGTCGGGGCTCGCCTAGCGCAGGGCGTTCCTGATCATATCGAGCGTTGTCTCAGAGATTGCTGCAGCGCCGCCGAATACCCTGCACTCGGTCACCTCGAGCCGCATTTCATGCAACGCGTTCGCAGTTGCCGAGGGAAGCGAGTCCTGCTTCGTCAGGAGCATGACTCCACCATCGAGACCGACCGTGCATCCACCTGCAAGAGCGTCGGGGAGTGATGACGTCACGCCGACAAGCGAGTAGTTGAGCCACCCCCGCGAAACCGATTCACGGCTGATGGCGACGGCGGTGGCGTAGCGGTCGGCGCCCGACCATCGTTCCGCGTCAAGTGTGCTTCTGACTTGCTCCGAAACAGCAGCGGGCCCGCCAGCGAGGTAGATCTTCGAAGGATCAAGATCCGAGAGGACAGCTCGTGTGTCTGTAGGTACCGCATCGCTCGCGACAAGCAGAATCGGAGCTCCCTGGGCTGCCGCAAGCGGGCTGAGCGAGAGTGCATCGACGAAGTTCTTTGGATTCGAGCCGTTCGCCACTAAAGCGAAGTCGGCCATCTCGTCGCCTCGCTCGCGTTTCATCTCTCGGGCTACTGCGGCAGCCGTGGCGTACCGGTTGGGTCCGGCTGTTCTGGTCACCTCGGCAACACCGTCGATTGCGCGCAGCGCCGTTTCGCATTCGGTGGACACTGCGGCGGGTCCACCGACTACATGCACACATACGCCGTCAGGCATCGCGTCGATGGCGTCGGTTACTGCCGATGGTAGGGAGGTGCCTCTGACAAGGAGCAAGGGCGCATCGTACGTCCACGCAAGGCCAGCAGCCGAGAGGGGGTCGGGAATGGAACGATCTTCGCCGCTTGCGATGATGACGTCGGTCACGCCCGTCCAGTCCGGGAATGCGTTCTTGGCGACCGCTACCGCGGTCTCGAAGCGGGTGGGGCCGCTGCTGCGCGCCGGCGTGACCGCCGCTCCCACTCCGAAATCGACGGTAGCGCTCTCGCCATAGCCGAGGGTGATTCCCTCGGCACGTTGTGCCGTGGGCTGGTCGCCGTTGAATTCGCTGACGAAGCCGTCGGCTGGAACGACCTCTACGCGGTATTCACCCTTCAAGAGGCCGGATTTGGTGTACGTTCCGTCGGTTGTGGTCGTCGTACTCGCCGAGACCAGCCACGTAGCCGCTTGGTTGTTGTAACGGTAGAAGTCGATCCGGGCACCAGCCAGGGGATCGCCTGAGTCCGTCGACGTGACGGTGCCATTGAACGAGCACGGGCGCCCGACGTCGCACGTGATCGATACAGGCCGGTCGGTCAGGACAATGTCGGTTGCGCCCTCGAGTGTCGGCCAGCCAGAGTAGAATTCGGATGCGATTCCAGTCGTAGGCGGGCTGATGAATCCGACCCGGTAGCGACCCGGTGTCAGGTTCCCGAATTCCATCTTGCCGTCCCTGCCGTTGCCGCCGCCACGGCAGACCCATCCGTCGGCGGTGAGCGCCCAGAGGAACACGCTCGCTTCGGGCTCGAAGCTGTCTCCTTCGACCGAGACCGCGCACTTGATCGCGAGTCGTGCGGTCAGCGCACCGTTGATGCTGGGCGTCGTGTTGCCCGCCGCTACGGTCACGTTGGAGCCGACGTAGAACTCGAGGGTCTCCTCGGGTGTGATGCCGTTGTATGCCTGGGTGCCCCAATCTGCGGCGGGGTCGCTGAAGACGACGTGGTACGTGCCTGGATAGAGGCCTCCCAGACTGTAGGTGCCATCGGCTGCTGTCGTGGTGACCGGTAGCATCACAACCGGATATTGCGGACTCAGCATCCAGGCCACTTGGACTTGGATTCCAGCGATTGCCGTCCCCGTGGCTTTCGACACGACTCTGCCAGAAATCCGCCCGGCGCGTTTCATATCCGAGTCTGCACGCGACACCGTGTCAATAGAGGCGGTGACGCGAGATGATAGCTCCCAGCCCCAGGGGGTTGACGGATAGAACTGGGTTGCATATGTGCCCGCGCCGTCCGTGAAGCGAACTACATAGAATCCACTTGGCACCTCGTTGAAGCGGTATGTACCGGAGGCGTCGGTGGTGGTCGTGGCAAGGACGGCGCCCACGTTGAGAGCGGATTCGAGCGACACCCCGATGTTCGACAGAGGTGAGCGAGTCACAGAGTCCCGGACGACTCCGGTGATGGCACCCTTGCTGCCGATGAGTTGCGCGGTCACCGTCGTGGTCGTCGCATCTCTCACCGTGATCGAGGTACCTGAAGTGAACGAGGTGACGCCGGAGTAGTACTGGTCGGGAAGCTTCCCCGAGGGGTCATGGAAGCCGAGGCGGTACGCGCCAGCGAATAGGTGCGGGAACGCGAAGTGTCCGTTCGCGTCGCTGGTGGTGGTGTCCCACTCGTACCAGTCGCCGAAATCCGAACCGTAGAGCGTTACCTCGACTCCTGCAACGGCCGCGCCTGACATCTTGAGCGTGGTCGTTCCGGCGATCTCTCCACGCCGCGTCAGCGCTGCATCGACTCCAGTTTGCACTCCTGCTGCGGCCACCGTCACGTCAGTGGCAGAGAGTACGCCATCCTTGGCGTTGTCATAGAACTCGTCGACGAAGACCTCGTTGGGGTCCCAGAATTCAACGCGGTACGTTCCGCCTTCAAGTCCGCCGATGCTGTAGGCGCCGTCAGCGCCCGTGGTGGCGAACGACACTGGCCACCAGTCTTCGTAGTCCGCGTCATACGCGTACGCGGTCACTTCGATATCTGGCAATGGTGCAGTGCCGATCTCGGCAGTGACGGTTCCGGAGATATGACTCGCCGTAGCCAGGATGATGTCTGTGTCCGCCCTTGTCTCACCAGCGGCGACAGTGATTGACGTCGCATCGTCGATGTGTCGAGTCGATGGGAAGTAGCGTTCGACATATGCCCCATCGACATCGAAGGCGCTGATCCGATATGTCCCGGCAGACAGCCCGTCGACGCTGTACATCCCCGACTCGTCGGACTCGGCCCATTCGACGGGTGTCCATTCCCCGGCGCCAGCATCGTATTGCCAGGCTGTGATCCACGCGCAAGGGACGCCGTTCTCGCCGACCGCATCAAGCACGCGCCCAGTGATGTGTGCAGCGGGTTCGAGGGTGATGTTTCGATCAGAGACCGCATACACGGTCGTCAGCGATACATTCGTTGCGGTCTCGATGCTCAAGGCGTTCAGATAGAACTGGCGCGCGAACTGCCCGTCCGGGTCGGCGAACTCCAGTCTGTAGGTACCTCGGGGGAGTCCGCCGATGGCGTACGTCCCGTCGGTGGCGACTGCAGCGCTTCTCACAGGCAGCCACATGTACCAGTTTACGTCGAACAGCCACGCGGTGACCTCGACGCCTTCGGTGCTGCTACCGTCGGATGCAGCCACGGTTCCTGAAATGTGCCGGGCCGTTGTGAGGACGGCGTCGATGCCTGTGACCGGAACGTCTGCAACTTCGATCACGTCCCAATCCTCGAACACGCTGCGGTTGTTGTACGCCTCTGAGACGTAGGAGCCCGTCGGGTCATCGAACAGGACGGCATACTCGCCGGGCGCAACGTCGACGAGAACGTACTGTCCATCGGCGTCGGTCGTCGCCCATTGAGACTCGATGATTTCGCCATCGGGCGCATCGAGTCGGAGCAGTGTGACGGCTATGTCGGGCAGGGGTGTCCCCGGAATGTCGGAGGTGACACGGCCGGATATGCTTGGCGTTGCAGCGAGTGCGGGTGTCGCGATGAGCGCTATGCAGGCAACAATTGTGAGGAGTACCGTGAATCTCAGGGCGCGAAACAGCGTCACTGCCCGTGTCTGCATTTATCTCCCCCCAGAGTGACCACGACGTGACCAGTATCCACAACGGCGATGGGCGTCGCAAGGCGCGAGCACCTCGGCGAGGCAATCGCTTCAGGTTATGATTGGCGGAGCCCGTCCGACTTAAGGGAGGCGTCTTGAGCGCAGAGAGCGGTGACCTGCTTCCGCCACCACCGGTACCGCCGCTTCTAGGCCAGCCGCCGATGTCTGCGCCCGCGGGCATGGTGGCACCACAGCACGACGTGCGCGCCATCGACTTCGGCGGGCATAAGGGAACCCCGCTCACGCCGGTCGGCTGGCCCTGGCCGTTGATGTTCGTGCTGGTCGCCGTTGCTGTCGCTTCGACGTACGGCGGCTCGTGGATCGCGTACCGTTCCGGCATCTTGCGGGATATGACGCCGGATACTCGCGCGATAGCTCTGACCATGATCATCTTCCTGCAGTACCTCCCTGCGATCGTGGTCGCATTCCTCTGGGCGCGCGGACGAGGCGTTGGATTCTCGGAGGCCTTCGTCGTGCGCCGATTCAAGCTCGGGGCCGGCATTGGCATGGCGATCGGACTCGCTGTCGTAGGTCGCATGCTTGGCGTGCAGTACGCCATCTTCATGAACCGACTCGGTGTGGTGGCCCCCCAGACGCCTGATATCACACGGCTGTTCCCGGCATCGCCCATCGGCGTGATGGCGACGATCCTCACCGCCGTTGTCATCGCTCCGCTTGCCGAGGAGACGATCTTCCGTGGCGTCGTGTTCCCGGGTCTTCGCGAACGTTGGGGACAGATTGCCGGGCTCGTCGTGTCCTCGGCGCTCTTCGCGCTCATTCACTTCCAGTGGTACCAGTTCGTTCCGATCTTCCTGCTTGGTGTCCTCCTCGCGTGGGTCACCTCAGCGACCCGCTCGATCTGGCCGGCCATCATGTGCCACGCGGCGTTCAACGGATCCGGCGTAGCGCTGCTGTACCTTCTCCGGGCGCTGAGGGTGGGCGGATGACATCACGGGCACGGCTCGTTTTGAACCCGAGGGCGTGCGATCGTTGCGGTCGGTGCCTCCCCGCGTGCGATCAGAACGCGATCCGCGTCGGCCGGGCGTACATCATGGTCGACTGGAGCCGCTGCGATGGCTGTATGAAGTGCGTTCGTGCCTGCGACAGGGGCGCGATCGGTAGCGCTGCCACCGATGCCGCGACCCGCGCGCGTAGCGCGACTCACGCGAAGGCCGTCGCGCCGGTGAAGTCCACAGCGGCTGCCACGCCTCGCGCTCTCTCGGCGCATTCGGTCACCGTCGGCGGGTTCACCTGGACGATACTCGAGGCCGCGGCGATGCTCTCGGTCACGTTCGCGGCGTTCATGGTGAAGGAGCTCTTCCTGGCGAGCGATGTGGTGCGGGCGCTCCCTTCCGAGGTGGTCGTGGGCGCGCGAGCGTTCGCACTCGCCATCTACTATGCCGTGCAGGTCGTTCTACTTCGGTACCTGGTGCGCCGGCGGGACGGTTCTTTCGGCGATTCGCTCGGGCTCACGCGGCAGCACGAGTCCGCAGGGGATATCGCGACGTCGATCGGACTGGTCGCCGGCGGTCTTGTGGCCACCCGCGTCATCGCCACCGTGTACAGCATGATCACGCGCTCGCTCGATCTTATGCCGAGTGCGGGTGCCGACACGATCACGCACGTGTTCGGTACGTCGGTCGGTGGGCTCGCGCTTGCCGCTGTAATGCTGGTGCTCATCGGTCCCTTCGTCGAGGAGTGCGTCTTCCGGGGGGCGCTCATGCGAGGCCTGGAAGCGCGCATCGGTGCGTGGCCGGCGATCATCACGCAGGCCGTGTTGTTCGCGGCGTTCCATCGCTCGTGGTGGCTGCTCTTCCCGATGACGGTGCTGGGCGTTGCGCTCGGCTGGCTCGCGCACGAGCGAAAGAGCTTGTGGCCCGCGATCGCCCTTCACGCGGCGTACAACTCGCTGACTGTCGGTGCGGTCGTCTGGCTATCGCGCGGCGTAGGGTAACTCGATCCGAGTCACGCAACACGGCGCGCTCGACCGTTCGTTGCCGTAGAATACTGAGGTCAGTCGCACGTCGAAAGGACGACCCCGCATGTCCATCTCGGAAGCTGATGTCCGCCACGTGGCGATGCTCGCCCGTCTCGCACTGTCAGACGAGCAGGTGAGCCGTCTTCAGGGCGAGCTGAACTCTATCCTTGGCAACATCGAGAAGATGCAGGAACTCGACCTTGAAGGTGTCGAGCCCACATCGCACTCCATTCCGCTTCGTAACGCCACCCGCCCCGACGTCGTCAAGCCGGGCTTGCCGCGCGAGTTGGCGCTTCTGAATGCACCCGAGGCCGAGAACGGCGCGTTCGTTATTCCGCGCATAGTCGGCGCGGAAGAGGGGGCGTGACGCCATGAGCCTTGACGTCTCCAAGCTCTCCGCTCGCGCGATTCGCGACGGCATCGCCGCCCGCGAGTTCTCTGCACAGGAAGTGGCCGATGCAACCTATGCGCGCATCGACGCCGTCGAAGGCCCGGTTCACGCGTTCAACGAACTCACTCCGGAGCTTGCCCGGGAGGCCGCTGCGCGTGTCGACGCGATGGTCGCGGCGGGCGAGGAGCTGCCGCCGCTTGCGGGTGTCCCCGCCGGACTCAAGGACAACATGAACCTCGTGGGCACGCATACGACGTGCTCGGCGAAGATACTTGAGGGCTTCCAGAGCCCGTACGACTGCACCGCCGTCCGTCGCCTGTTGAATGCTGGCGCGCTGCCGATCGGCAAGTGCAACATGGACGAATTCGCGTTCGGCTCCTCCACCGAGAACTCCGCATTCGGCGTGACGCACAACCCGTGGGACCTCTCGCGCGTGCCCGGCGGTTCCTCCGGCGGCAGCGCCGCGGCCGTGAGCGCCGGCATGGTCACCGTCTCGCTCGGCAGCGATACCGGCGGTTCGATTCGCCAGCCGGGCGCTCTTACCGGTACCGTCGCGATGAAGCCGACGTACGGCCGTGTCTCGCGCTACGGCATCGTGGCGTTCGCCTCGTCGCTCGACCAGATCGGCCCGTTCGCCCGAAATGTCGAGGACGCAGCGCTCGTGCTCAACGCGATCTCCGGTCACGACGATATGGATGCGACCTCGGTTCGGGAATCGGTTCCCGACTTCACCGCGAATCTCGCTGATGGCGTGAAGGGTCTGCGCATCGGCCTGGTACGTGACATGCTCGACCTTGAAGGCCTTGCTCCCGAGGTCCGCGAGGCCACCGAGATGTCGGTCCGCACCCTTGAGGGCCTTGGTGCCGAGGTGGGCGAGATCGATCTCCCGACATCGCGTCACGGTCTTGCCGCCTACTACATCATCGGCCCCGCCGAGGCGAGCTCGAACCTCGCTCGCTTCGATGGCATCCGCTACGGTCACCGCGTATCTGACGCCACCGACGTGCTTGATCTGTACATGCGCTCGCGCACGGAGGGCTTCGGTCCCGAGACCATCCGGCGCATCATGCTCGGCACCTACGCGCTCTCTGCCGGGTACTACGACGCGTACTACGGCACCGCGCAGAAAACGCGCACGCTCATCTCCCAAGAGTTCGAGGCCGCGTTCGAGAAGTTCGACGTGCTCGTGACCCCGACGTCTCCAACAGTCGCATTCAAGATCGGCGAGAAGGCCGAGGACCCGCTATCGATGTACCTCTCGGACGTGTACACCATCCCCATGAACCTCGCCGGTCTGCCCGGCATCAGCGTGCCATGCGCGAAGAGCGGCTCGACCGGGCTGCCGATCGGCGTGCAGATCGTCAGCAAGCATTTCGATGAGGCGACCATGCTCCGGGTTGCCGCCGCGCTCGAGGGTGCGCTCGGCCTGGATATGACGCCGCCCCTCGTGTAGCACCGTCACGGGATTCATGAGCGTATACTCTCGTCAAGAGCGCTCGCGGGAGCGCATCGGGGACCGGGGGTACGCCATGAGGATTTCACGTTCCGTTCGGACGATCGTTGTGACGGTCGCACTCGCTTCGCTGCTTCTTGGTGCCATACCGGCGCAGTCGTTCGCCGCGGTGTCGATCCAGTATGACCTCAGCTGGGGTAGTGAGGGACTCCTGGACGGGCAGTTCTACTACCCGCCTGATGTGACCACCGACAAGTGGGGCAACGTCTACGTTGCGGGCGGCGAGAGCGGCGACAACCGCATCCAGATGTTCACCGCGGACGGCGTCTTCGTCAGGTCCGTGGGCACCACCGACACGCCGAACACGGGAACCGTCCGAAATCCGCGCAGCGTAGCCACCGATCGGTGGGGCGCGATTTATGTCGCTGAGAAGGAGATAGGGCCAGCTACCATCCGGGTGTTCAACTCGCAGCTCTACAGCGAGAGCGGCACGTTTCAGGAGAGTGCCGCCGACGAGATCAAGAACCCCACCGCGATAGCGGCGGGCCTCGATGGCACGGTCTACCTGGTAGATGAGGCAAACAAGATCCAACGCTGGCGCAATCGCAGCTACATCGGCTACTGGTCGGTGCTCGGTCAGGGGACCATGGGTCTCGGTGTGACCCAGGACGACAGGATTCTCACCACCACGGACATCACGTCGGGAATCACCGAGTCGGTCATCGAGTACGCCCCTACGTCCGGCGCGCTCGTGCGGAGCTGGGGCGGGCATGGCACGGCGGCCGGTCAGTTCCTACGTCCGTACGACGTGAGTGCGGATCCTGTCGGCAATTCGTATGTCGTCGAGT
Organism: Actinobacteria bacterium HGW-Actinobacteria-1; assembly: GCA_002841355.1. GTDB lineage: Bacteria > Actinomycetota > Coriobacteriia > Anaerosomatales > Anaerosomataceae > UBA2286. Next base: position 29,386 of record PHFB01000008.1, read on the forward strand.
CCTCCGGGGGCAGGGGCCAAGTGTTCGCGCCGGATGGAACCTACGTGGCGACATTCGGATCGAGCGGATCTGGCCCCGGTCAGTTCAGCGGCCCCTACGGGGTCGTCGCTGGCTATGACCGCACGGTCTACGTGGCCGACCCCTTCCTGCACCGCATCTCCAAGTGGAACGTGACTGTCGCGACCGAGGCCACGCAGGTTGCCGGTGACACCCGGTACACCACGGCGGTCGAGGCATCGAAGCGTGCGTATCCGAACGGGGCCAAGACCGTGGTGATCGCGACCGCGGCGAACTGGCCCGATGCGCTTGGCGGCGCCGCGCTCGCTGGCACCGTCAAAGGCCCGCTGCTGCTCACGGCGAAGGACAGCCTGCCCACGGCAGTCAGAGACGAGATAATCAGACTCGGTGCCTTGGACGCATATGTCCTCGGCAGCGAGGACGCTGTCAGCAAGACCGTTTTCGATGCAGTCGACGACCTGATGATCTTGAAGGAGCCGACGCGCCTCGGAGGATCGGACCGGTACAGCACCGCGAACCTGATCGCTTCGGAGACGGTACGGCTCAAGAACCTGGGCGACGGCTACGACGGCACAGCGTTCGTTGCAACCGGCATGAACTTTCCGGATGCGCTGGCGGCCTCCCCGATTGCTGCAGCAAATGGCTGGCCCATCTACCTCACGCAGCCGAACGCACTGCCGGCATCCGTCAAGACTGCGATGACCGCCAATGGCTCCAACCACGGCTACATTCTCGGCAGCACGGACGCGGTCAGCGCTGCGGTCGCGACCACGCTCAACACGGCGCCGTTCATCGGCTTTGGACGGTATGGCGGCATCAACCGCTATGAGACGGCCGCGAAAGTCGCGACCATCGGCTACGACGGCATGGGAATGCTTTGGTCGCGTCCGGCGCTCGCCGTCGGGACGAACTTCCCGGACGCGCTGGCCGGCGGCGTCCTGCAGGGAAGCGACTACAGCGTGCTGCTCCTCACCCCGAAGGACTCGCTCGACCCCTATGCAGCCGCCGCGCTGACGGAGAATCGCGACATGATATACGAACTCCGATTCCTCGGCAGCACGTCCGCCCTGGGCACCGTGCCGAGAAATGCGGCGATGTCGCTGCTGCACTAGCGCGGCGCGACCGCCGAGTGCGGTAGAATCTACGGAGCGCGGACCACATCGTCCGCGCTCCGTGACGTTCCGCCTTCTCCGAAGGAGCTCCAGACGTGGCCAAAGACCGTCTTGCCGGTGTTCTCGAGCAGTACGAGGCCGTGATCGGCCTCGAGATCCACACCGAGCTCACCTCGCTCAACTCCAAGATGTTCTGCGGCTGCCCGGTCGAATTCGGCGGCGAACCGAACACTCGCGTCTGCCCAGTCTGCCTGGGCATGCCCGGTGCTCTGCCGGTTCCGAATGAGGCCGCCGTCGAAGCCACCGTTCTGGCGGGTCTGGCACTCAACTGCGAGATCGCACCGTTCTCGCAATTTCATCGCAAGCAGTACTTCTATCCGGACATGCCCAAGGATTATCAGATCTCGCAGTACGACCTGCCGTTCTGTGGTCTGGGCTACCTCGACATCGAGGTCGATGGTGATGGGGCGGCACAGCGCGTCGACCTCGACGGCGGACCGTACGCGACGCGCATCGGCGTCACGCGCATCCACCTGGAAGAGGATACCGGCAAGATGGTGCACGTTGGCGGTTCGGAGGGACGCATCGCGGGTGCGGATCACTCGCTTGTTGACTTCAACCGCGCCGGCACGCCGCTCATGGAGCTCGTTTCCGAGCCCGACATGCGCACGCCTGAAGAGGCGCGCCGCTTCGCGCAGAAACTGCGTCTCATCATGCTCAACCTCGGCGTAAGCGACTGCAGCATGGAGGAAGGCTCGATGCGCGTTGACGGCAACGTGTCCATCCGGCTGCGTGGCGAGACCGAGCTTGGCACGAAGACCGAGATCAAGAACATGAACTCGTTCAAGGCACTCCACGACGCGCTCGCCTTCGAGATCGTTCGTCAGGCCGACGTGCTTGCCGAGGGCGGTCATATCGTGCAGGAGACGCGTCATTGGGATGTCACCGCCAAGCGGACGAGCGCGCTTCGCTCCAAAGAAGAAGCACACGACTACCGCTACTTCCCGGAGCCCGATATGGTGCCCTTCGAGTTCAGTGCCGAGTGGATCGATGCGATTCGCACGCGGCTGCCGGAACTGCCCGATGCTCGTCGCGAGCGGTTCGCGCGCGAGTTTGGCCTCTCGGCAAGTGACGCGCGCACGCTCTCGGAAGACGTAGAGTTCGCCGCCTTCTTCGAGGAGGCGGCGGCCCTCGCCGGGACGGGCCTCGCAAAGCCCATCGCGAACTGGATGCTGGGCGACTTCTCGGCATATCTGAATGCCGGACCGGTGGCACTCACGGATGCCAGGGTGACCCCGGCAATGCTCGCCGAGCTCGTCGAGATCATCGATGCGGGCACCATCTCGGGTAAGCAGGCCAAGCAGGTGTTCACTGAGATGACCGAGACCGGGGACGCGCCGGGCGCCATCGTCGAGATCCGGGGAATGAAGCAAGTGAGCGACACGGGTGCCATCGAGGCGGCCGTCGACCGTGTTATCCTTGCGAACCCTGACGAGGTCGCCAGCTATCGGGCTGGCAAGGCAACCCTTATCGGCTGGTTCGTCGGGCAGGTCATGCGGGAAATGCGCGGGCAAGGCAATCCGGCGCTGGTTAACGAGATCCTCGTCAAGAGACTGGGCTGATCACATGAGCGGCACGCCGCAATCGTTCGCCATCATCACCGATAGCACCGCCGACCTGCCGAATACGCTCGCGGCCGAGAAGGGCATAGCGGTCGTTCCGCTTCTTGTGAGTTTCGGCGAGGACTCATTTCCTGACGGCACGCTCTCCCAGTCGCAGTTCTTCCAGCGTATGGCCGAGGCTTCGAAGCTCCCAACCACCTCGCAGCCATCGGTCGGCGCTTTCACCGAGGCGTACGAACGGGCGCTTGAGACGGCACGAGAAGTCGTGTCGATCCACATCTCTTCCGGGCTTTCCGGCACCGTTGCCGCGGCACGACAGGCCGCCGAGGCGTTCGCGGGCCGGGTGCGGGTTTTCGACTCGTTGAACCTCTCGGGCGGGCTTGCCCTGCAGGTGCTCGATGCGGCGGATGCTCGTTCTGCTGGATTAGGCGTATCGGACACCATCGCACGACTCGAGAAGACGCGCGATCGAGCGAAGATGATCGTCGGCCTGGATTCGCTCGAGAATCTGGCACGCGGAGGCCGGATAGGGAAGGTCTCGGCGTTCGTTGGGTCTCTGCTTGACTTGAAGGTGACGCTCACGCTCGACGAGGACGGCAAGTTCACCCCGGTCAAGCGTACCCGTGGCGAGAAAGCGGCCATTGCGCACACACTCGACTGGATCGAGGCCGCTATGGGCGGCGTCCGCACCGGGGTGTTCGCAGTGGGACACGCTATGACTGCTGAGCGCGCGAGCATGATCCGCGATCAGATCGCGGCGCGTTTCGACGCAACCGACATCATCATGTACGAGGCTGGATCGGTGGTTTCGACTCACACGGGCACCGTGTGGGGCGTTGCCGTCCTTCCTGTCTCGGCGTAGGCGAGGAGCCACCATGGCCGGTAGGCAGCGCAAACCGATGAAGCCCGGAGAGGGTCAGCAGCCCAATCGCGGGACAGGCCCGTGGAAGGGCCAGGGCGCTGCATCCTCGGGAGCCCGGTATCTTGAGTCGTGCCGAAGGCGCGCGATCGCCGTGAAGAGCAAGCGCGAATTCGGTCAGCTCAACGTTGAGACGCTCGTGTATGTGGCGTGTGAGCACCGGCTTGTCACCATGCGTTTGGGAGCGATCAAGAGTCTTGAGGCAGGGGACACGAAGCGGCATCTCTCCGCACTCCGAAGCATCGAGCGCTGCGAAGCTGCCGGCCCATCGGTGCGCACTGCGGCGTACCAGGCGGCGAATGTGGTACAGGCTCGCATGGAAGCGAAGTAGCGGCTTCTGCCGGTCGTCTGTTCTCTGTGCCACCCGACCTCACGAGACGCCGCTTAGCGTTGCATGACAGCCATTCAGCGGAGATTAGCGACCGCTGAGCGACAAATGCGACATTTTCAAGATTAGCTCTTGCGCGGTCGAATCCAGTGCCGTATCGTCGTTCTTGTCCCGAGAGGTCGGATCGGGCGAACCGCGAAAGGTAGCGTACCAGTAGCTGCCGGCGGGGTACCTGAAGGAGAGGCTCAGCGCAAGCAGTGCCCGCTCGGATGGTGGCTCCAAAGGTGTGAAATGGGAAGCTGCGGATTAGTGGAACTCGCCGGACGAGGTTTCTCGGGACACCTCTTTGTCTGGTGCTGGGCCAGGTCTTCGGATCTGGCCCTTTCTCTTGTCCCGATCGAGGTTAGTCAGGCAGGCACAGCACGTATCAGGTTTCATCAGGCTTCACAGAACCCAGTGCATTTCGAGCGGCGACGGGGAATAATACAAACCAATCGTGAATGTCTAACGAAGTCTGTCGGCAAATGGTTGCGCCGTCAGCCCCCGGAGGCGACGCAGAAGGTAGTTTGTGAATGCGTTCGCAAGGGGGTGACCTGTCCTCATGGATTCGACTATCGAAGAGTCCTCGGCGAAGGTCCGATTCAATCTCTGGAGTGCGCTGATCGTCTGCGCCGCGCTTCTCTCGGTCACGCTGCTCATTTCCTTCACGGGCGATGCAAGTACCTTCTGGCCGCTGTACATCATCCCTATCATTCTCGGCGCCGTGCTGTTCAACATCGTGGGAGCGCTGCTTGCTGCAGCGGGGTGTATCGCAGCGATAGGAATGGTAGCTCCGACTGGCACGTTCACGGGTTCGACCGGTGCGCAGTTGGCTCTGGGCCTTGGCGCATTCGCACTCTGCGGCATCTTCGTGGGTTTCAGAACGGCGCGATCGATCAAGCATGAGCACGCCCTTGCAAAGGCGTCGTACCGCGACGAGCAGACCGGTTTGTACAAGCCTGAGTACTTCCGCCAGCGCCTGATCGAGGAGATTCGCCGTGCGACTCGCCACGATGTCGAGGTCGGCCTGCTCGTAGTACGCGTCGATGGGCTTGCCACATTCCGGAACACATTCGGCGCGTACAAGACTGGTCTGCTAATGGAGCACCTCGCCGACATCCTGCGCATCACGGTTCGTGACACGGACATCGTGGGCCGGTACGGATCGGAATCCTTCGGTGTCCTACTCCCGTTCGCAAGCCCTGCCGAGGCGATGCTTGTCTCCGATCGCGTGCGTAGTGCCGCATGTGAGGCTGAGTTCGAAGGTGACGTGCTTCAGCCGTCGACGCACTGCCCGGTGAGTGTGGCGTCGGTGTCGTTCCCGGCGGAGGCGTCATCACTCGAGTCGGTAGTCGCCCTCGTCGCGGATCGTCTCGTCGACACGGCTCCCGATCATGAGTTCCTCAGTCGCAAGTCCGGGCTTCGGCTTGGAGAGGCGCACTCGTGAAGACCCTTCGGGCCGCCGTGCCGCTGATGCTCTTCTGGCTCGTGCTGACGGCATCAGTGCGGATAGCCGACGTTGTGATGGGTGCCATTCTGTCGTTGCTGCTCGGCTGGTGGGCGGCGAACACGCTCTGGCGCGATACGGAGACGCCCACGCTCTCAGTGAGGCAGACGTGGCGGTTCTGCCTGTATATCCCATGGCTGATCAAGGAGATCGTGGTCGCGGCTGTAGGCGTGGCCGAGAAGGTGCTGGATCCGGCGATGCCGGTCGATCCGTGTGTGATCGTCCACCGCAGCCCGCTCACGCGGTCCGTGTCACGCGTGGCATTCGCCAACTCGATAACGCTGACGCCGGGTACCCTTACGGTCGACCTCGAAGACGGCACGTTCACGGTCCATTGTCTTGCGCCTGATTTCGCGGCTGGCATCGAGAACGGTGACATGGAACGGCGGATCCATCGGGTTTTCGAGGAGTAGGCGATGCGCGCATTCTTCTGGGGGCTTGGCATCTTCATGTTGGCCAACGCGTTTCTGTGCCTGCTGCGCGCGTATCTCGGCCCAACAGTTGCCGACAGGATCCTGGCGGTGAACATCGTCGGCACGAAGACGCTTGTCGTGCTTGTGCTGCTGTCGTACATCTTCGGCCGCAGCCTCTACCTGGACGTGGCGCTCGTATACGGACTCCTCAACTTCCTGGTGACGATCGTCGCTGCGCGTTTCATGGAAACCGGTCGCTTGAGGGGTGAGCTCACGTGAGCACGCTCGATGCCATCCTCAACACCGTTGCGGCACTTCTGTGCATCGTTGGCGCCTTCTTCTTCTTCGTGGGCACCGTAGGCGTTCTGCGCCTGCCGGACTTCTACTCCCGCACACATGCGGCGACCAAGTGCGACACCGTGGGAGCTGGTTCGGTACTGCTGGGTCTGGCGCTCCTACAGGGGTTCGATCCTGCCACGCTGAAGCTCCTGCTCCTTGCCGTGCTCGTTCTGATCTCCAGTCCAACAGCAGGTCATGCGCTTGCGAGGGCGGTCTTCCGCGGAGGGCTGGAGCCGTGGACCCGTCCCGGGCACCGGACGGGAGGGGGAGTCTCATGAGCCAGGCGTTCGACCTGCTGCTTGTCGGGCTGCTCATCGCGTGTGCCATCGCGGTCATCCGCACGAAGGATCTGCTCGGCGCGACGATCATCTTCTCGGCATACAGCCTGGTCATGTGCTTGATATGGCTGCACCGCGGCGCCCCGGACGTTGCCATGACCGAAGCGGCGGTCGGCGCTGGCGTCACGACGGTGCTCTTCCTAGTCACCATCGGGCGGACTGTGAGGCGCGAGAGATGAAACGCGCCCTGACAGCCGCCTTCCTGGTGTTAGTGTCACTGCCGCTGCTGTACGCCATGTCGCAGCTTCCGCAGCACGGCAGCGCAACATCTCCGGCGTACACCCACATCGCGCCACGCTATCTCGAGAGGGGTCCCGAGGAAGCGGGTGCCGAGAACGTGGTGACCGACGTGATCCTGAACTACCGCGGCTTCGACACCAACGGTGAAGTCACGGTCATCTTCACGTCGCTCGCCGCGGTGTTTGCAGTGCTCCTGGCGGGCCGCGAGGGCGACGAACGGTCCGCCAGCGAGCCAAGGGCACGCACTACGCCGGAAGTGAGTCCGGTAGCATCCTTCGTCGTAAGGCTGCTCTCGCCGTTCGTGGCCATCTTCGCCGTTTACGTTGTCATGAACGGTCACATCTCCCCGGGCGGTGGATTCCAGGGAGGCACGGTGTTCGGCGCACTGCTGATCCTGGCGACGGTCGTGCTCGGCAAGGCGACTGCGGAGAAGCTCCAGCCGGCGCGCATTCGCGGGCTGCTGCAGGCGGCAGCTCCGCTGACATTCATCGCTGTGGGAGTTGCTGGACTCATCATGTTCGGTGACTACCTGGCGTTTCCGAAGGCCGCCGCACTCGCGTGGGTGCGTACCCTCTGGCTGATCGTCATCGAGATCGGGATCGGCGTCGGTGGTGCGTCGATCATCTCGGCGATCTTCTGGCAGATGGGGGGCGACCGATGATCGTCCACCTGTGGCAGAACATCGACTACGTCGCCTCGGTCGTGTTGTTCTGCATCGGGCTCTACTGCGTGATCACCAAGAACAACCTCATCAAGAAGTTCATCGGACTCAACATCATGGAGACGTCGGTGTTCGCGTTCATCGTCGCACTCGGCGTGGTCGATGGCGGGGACGCCCCGATCATGGGCGCCGGAGCGCGGGCGCCATTCACCAACCCGATTCCTCAAGCGTTGATTCTCACCGGCATCGTAGTCGCGGTCAGCACGACCGCGCTCGCCCTCAGTCTCGTTATCCGCATCTATCAGCATTGCGGCACCATCGAAGCCGACGAGCTGAGGGAGATGGAATGAGATGACGCCATCGTCGCTGCTCGTGGGCATCATCGTCGTGCCGCTCGCGGGCGCTGTCCTCACACCCGTCATCGGCGGCAAGGCCGGCAAACATGCCTGGACCTGGGCGACCACCGTGATGGTCGCCACGTCGGTGATCGCTGCCGCCCTCGTCAACCAGGTTGCGCGGACCGGCCCGTTCTCGGCTTACCTTGGCGGGTGGGAGCGACCGTATGGTATCGAGCTCCGGTTCGACGAGTTCAGCGCGTCTGTCGCGGTGATCTGCCTGCTCGGCCTCCTGGCGATCGTGTTCTCGCAGAAATACGCCGCCAAGGAGCTACCGCCGGCGCGCCTTGGCACGTACTACACGCTGCTCCTCCTGAATCTCACCGGCATGCTCGGCTTCGTCGTGACGGGCGACCTGTTCAACCTGTTCGTGTTCATGGAGATCCTCTCGCTCTCCGGGTACGCGCTCGTAGCGATCAGCGGGGAGCGCACAGCCGAGATGGCCGCGTTCAAGTACCTGGTGATGGGCGCCGTTTCCTCGCTGCTCGTTCTGTTCGCAATCGGCCTCCTCTATGCGCTCACTGGCAGTCTGAACATGGCCGATATCAGCGACCGCCTCACCGGATCAGCCGAGGTGCCCGCGATGCTGGCCCTCGCGCTGCTCACCACCGGCTTCATGGTGAAGGCGGCGCTCTTCCCGCTGCATGTGTGGCTTCCCGATGCGCATGCCATCGCGCCCAGCCCGGTGAGCGCGATCCTCTCAGGACTCGTGGTCAAGACGGGGCTCCTCGGCATGATCAGGGTGTATCAGATCTACTACGGCGCGAAGGTGCTCGACCTGAGCTCGCTCAACACGGTTCTGGTCTGGCTTGGCGCGATCTCGATCGTGATGGGGGCGTTCTTCGCGATCTTCCAGGAAGACATCAAGATGATGCTGGCGTACTCGACGATTTCGAATATCGGCTACATCGTCATGGGCCTCGGACTTGCGTCGCAGTACGGCATCATCGGCGCGACGGTGCACATCTTCAACCACGCGCTCATCAAAGCCACGCTCTTCCTGGGCGCGGGAGCGCTGATCTACCAAACGGGGTACCGCAATCTCAGCGACTTGCGCGGTGTCGGCCGATCGATGCCGTTCACGACTGCGGCCATCTCGGTGGGCGCGATCTCGATCGTGGGGATGCCGCCGACAGCCGGATTCCTCTGCAAATGGTACATCGCGCTCGGCGCGGTCCAGGCGGGGCATCCGGTGTTCGGCGTGGCGCTTGTGTTCGGGGCGTTGTTCATCTTCGTCTACTACATTCGGATGGTTAACTCGTTCTACTTCCAGGCGCCGATCCACCCGGAGATCCTCGAGGTGAAGGAAGCTCCGCTCACTATGCTGGCGCCCGTGCTGATCCTCGCGGCGCTCTGCCTCGCGATGGGGTTGCTCGGCCGTATCCCGCTGAGCTTCATCGAGCCCGCGGTGACCAGACTGCTCGGGACGCTGGGGGGCTGACATGGAAGTCACCGATATCCGTCCGATCCTCGCACCGGCGATCTCGTTCGCCTGTACCGGCCTCGTGTTCCTCATGGGCCGGAGCACGTTCTGGCGTCGGTTCTGGAGCCTTGGGGCGGCTACCGCCAAGCTCGTGGTCGTCATGTCCATGCTGCCGGGCACGCTCAAAGGAACCGTATACGTGTTCAAGCTTCTCGACTTCACGCCCGGCATCGGGCTCGGCTTCAGGGCTGATGCTCTCGGGATGTTCTTCGCGGTCGTGAGTTCGACGTTGTGGCTGATCACGACCATCTACGCCATTGGCTACATGAAGCCCGAGCACGCGAAGGTGCGCTTCTTCGGCTTCTTCGCGCTCTGCGTCTCCACCACGATCGGCATCGCCTTCGCCGAGAACCTGCTCACGCTCTTCTTGTTCTACGAGACCCTGACGATTTGCACCTACCCGCTCGTCATCCACGAAGAGACGCCCGAGGCCATGAAGGCGGGCCGCAAGTACCTGACGTACACCCTCATCGGCGGCGCCTTCGTCCTGCTCGGCTCGATCGTCACGTATCAGATGGCGGGGACGCTCACATTGAGCAAGCCTGGCATCCTGTCGCTCTCATCGGGAGTGGGGCCGCTCACCTGGCTGTTCATCGCGCTCGTCGCGGGGTTCGGGGTGAAGGCCGCCATCATGCCCCTGCACGGCTGGCTGCCAAGCGCGATGGTCGCACCTACGCCGGTGAGTGCGCTTCTCCACGCTGTCGCCGTCGTGAAGGCGGGCGCGTTCGGGTTGCTTCGCGTCATCTACAACGTGTACGGCGTGGAGCTGCTCAAGAACCTCCCGGTCATCAACTGGCTCGCGTATCTCGCGGCATTCACGATCCTTGCCGGCTCGTTCATCGCCATCTACCAGGACAATTTCAAGCGACGGCTGGCGTACTCAACGGTGAGCCAGCTCTCGTACATCATCCTGGGGGCGGCACTCCTCACGCCGTACGGAGCGACGGCGGCCATCGCGCACATCGCGAACCAGGCCTTCGCGAAGATCACGATGTTCTTCGTCGCCGGTTCCATCCAGCGAACTACAGGCAAGACGCAGATTCACGAACTGGCCGGCATCGGCTACAGGATGCCGTTCACCATGGCCGCGTATACGGTCGCGGCCTTGAGCTTCATCGGCGTCCCGCTCTTCGCGGGGTTCGTGACCAAGTGGTATCTGTCGCTCGGCGCGCTGCAATCGGGACAGTGGTGGTTTGTCCTTGTGATGGTGGCGAGTTCACTCCTGAACGCCGCCTACTGGCTGCCGATCATCTATCTCGCATGGTTCAAGGCACCCCCCGGCACGCGACTCGAGCTCCACGAGGCAAGTCCGACGCTCCTGCTGCCGACCTTGCTGTGCGCCGTGTATGTGATCCTCCTCGGGCTGACGACCCAGGTTCCGGGGCTGCCGTTCTCGCTCGCGCAGGCGGCCGTCAAGTTCGTCTTCGGTATGTGAAGGGGTGACGTGTGGTGGAGACCCAGCTGGTGACATCGATCGTACCGCCGCTGGCGTTCGTGTTGCCGATTATCGGCGCCGCGGGCGTTGTACCGTTCACCGCTAACGCTCCGCGTCTACGCAAAGCGGCGCTTGCTGCGATCTGTGTGCTCGAGGTGATCGTCGCGGCGTCCTTCGTTCCCGGTGTGCTGTCCGGGTCCGAGTATCAGACGCACCTCGTGCAGTTGACGCCCCGTATCTGGATGTACCTGCATGTCGATGCCCTCGGTGCGCTCTTCGGCCTTACGGCGAGCGTCCTGTGGCTGATCGCGCTCGTGTACTCTTTCGGCTACATGGAAGGCGAGCACCGTTTGGGCAGGTACTACGCGTTCTTCATGCTTGCGCTCTCGTGGACGATGGGCGTCGCATATGCGGGCAACCTGCTCACCTTCCTCATCTTCTACGAGCTCTTCTCGCTGCTCACGTACCCACTCATCGTGCATGAAGAGACACCCGAGGCGATGGCGGCGGGCACCAAGTACATCATCTACATCCTCATCGGCGGCAGCCTCGTGCTACTTGCCATCGTGTTCACGTTCTTCCTGGCCGGCGATCAGACTTTGGCGGCGCAGGGTGGGCTGCTCGCGCTGTCGATGGGCAAAGGCAAGCTCGTCGCGGTGTTCTGGTGCTTCGTAGCGGGCTTCGGCGTGAAGGCCGCACTCGTACCGCTCCACGGCTGGGTGCCGGACGCGCATCCAGCGGCACCGGCTCCCTTCTCGGCAGTGCTGTCGGGCGTGATGGTCGCGGCGGGCTCATTCGGCATCATGCGCGTCGTCTTCAACGTCTTCGGTGTGGCGTTGCTGCGCGAGCTCGACGTGATGCGCTGGCTCACGTACTTCGCGGCGTTCACGGTGGTCTTCGCTGCGCTGCTTGCCGTGAGTCAGGACAACCTCAAACGACGGCTTGCGTATTCAACGATCAGCCAGATGGGATATGTCGCGCTCGGCATCGGGCTGCTTGGCGAAGAGGCTGCCACCGGCGCGATCGTGCACATCGCCAATCACGCGTTCATGAAAGGCGCGCTGTTCCTCTGCGCCGGCTTGCTGATCAAACGAGCGGGTATCCGCAATGTCAGCGACCTTAGCGGCATCGCGCAGAAGATGCCGGTGACAACGGCGGCGTTCGCGATCGCAACGCTTGCCATGATCGGCACGCCACCGCTGTCGGGCTTCGTGAGCAAGTGGTTCCTCGGCCTTGGCATGCTCGATGTGGGGCAGCCGTGGTATCTCGCAGTGCTGCTCGGCGGGGCGCTCCTCGCGGCGGTGTACCTGCTGCCGATTGTCTACGCAGCGTACTTCCGACCGCCGAGCGCAGCGGTCATGGCGCTGCCGGAGCGGGTGGGCGGTGAGGCACCCGCCAGCATGCTGGTGCCGCTCATTGCCGCAGTTGTGCTCGTCATCGTGCTTGGCATCGCGTCGTCCGTGCCTGGCATGCCGCTGTCGCTGGCTCGGTTGGCTGCAGGTATCGCGTTCAAGTAGGGGGAGGGGGCGGGCATGGAGGGCACCGAGGTCGCAACTGCGGTCGAGGCCGTCACCACGGCGTACAGCGCGCTACCGGGTCTGCTCGTGGCGGTGCCGCTCCTCTCGGCGCTGCTGGTGCGACCCCTTGGCAAGCGTTGGCCGAGTGCGCGAAACGCGCTGATGGTGGGGACGACCGCGGCGACGCTCTTGGGCGCGGTCGCGATGATCGGCCCCGTGAGCGAGGCGCACCGCATCGGGTGCGAGATCCCGGCGATGCTGGGTACGCTCACGTTCACCGTCGACCCATTCGGCCTGCTCTTCGCGCTGTTCACGACGTTCGTCTGGTTCTGCTCCACGCTCTACTCGCTCGACTACCTCAAGCATGAGCACGCACACGACCGCTATCACACCACGAGCCTCGTCGTTCTCGCAGCGAACCTGGGCGTCGTGTTGGCTGGTGACCTGGTCACGCTCTATCTGTTCTTCGAGGCGCTCGGGTTGGTGGCGTTCCTGCTCGTCATCCATACCGAGACCGAGGACGCGAAACGGGCATCGCTCAAGTACCTCTGGATGACGGTGATCGGCGGGTTCATGCTCGTCGGCGGCATCTTCCTGACGTTCGCGATCGGCGGCGACGGGACGCTTGCACCGATCGTTGCCCGCGAGGGGACCGAGACGCTGCGCTGGGTGGCGTCCATACTGCTTGTGCTTGGCTTCGGTGTGAAGGCCGGCATGCTGCCCGTTCACGTGTGGCTGCCCGATGCGCATCCGGTCGCTCCGAGTCCGGCGAGCGCGCTCCTCTCGGGCGTGATGATCAAGGCCGGCGCGTATGGCATCTTCCGGACCGTGCTCGTGCTCATGCGCCCAGAAGTGACCGAGCACTTCGATGAGGCGGCGTGGCACTTCACCAGCCAGCTCGGTCTAGTCGTGCTGTGGATCGGCATGGCGACGATGCTCATCGGAGTCATGCTCGCCCTCGGGCAGCACAACGCCAAACGGATGCTCGCTTACCACAGTGTGAGCCAGATGGGGTTCATCCTGGCCGGACTTGGAGCTGCGGGGTACCTGGGCGTGCACGGCGCGATGGGCGTGGCCGGCGGACTCTTCCACGTGGTCAACCATGCGCTCTTCAAGAGCTGTCTCTTCCTCGGCGTGGGCGCGGTGTTCTTCCGCACGGGGGAGCTCGACATGTACAAGCTCGGCGGCCTGTGGAAGAAGATGCCGCTGACATTCCTGTTCACGCTAATAGCTGCGGCAGGGATCACGGGTGTGCCGCTGTTCAACGGGTTCGTCAGCAAATGCCTCATCCACCACGCGCTCGTTGAAGCCGCCGAGTACCACGAACTCGCGTCGCTCGCGTTCGCCGAGAAGATCTTCATCGTGACGTGTGGCGGTACGGCCTGTTCGTTCATCAAGCTCATCGGTTTCGTGTTCCTTGGCAAGCCGAAACAGGAGTATGGCCCGGAGGTCAAAGACGCTCCGCCGAGGATGCTCACGGCTATGGGGTTCCTCTCGGCTGCGATCATCACCCTTGGCGTCGCGCCGCAGCTGCTGATCAAGGGCATCTTCGAGCCGGGATCCGAACTCTGGGGCATTCATCCGGCGATTCTCGATGAGTACCTCGAGAAGCTGTTCTTGAGTCCGGCCGACCTCATGAGCGTGGCGCTCGCATTCGCGATCGGCGCCACCATCTTCGTCGTGGGTATGCGCTTCGGCCTCTTCCACCTCAAAGCCCCGAAGTGGTTCGGTGTCGACTACTGGTACGGGAAGGCTGCGCTTGGTCTGATCGCGTTCTGCGGGTTCCTCGGCGCGTGGTACGACCTCGCCAGGGGATTCGTCGGCGACGGGCTTCGCTGGTCGATGGCTCGATACCGCAGCGAATGGAACCGCATCGAGCGCGCGAGACGTCGTCTCGTCATGACGCTCGCGACCGGTGCGCCCGGGCCGAGGGATCAGCATTTCGTGCAGGGCGCGTACGTCGTGCTCGAACGGGAGCGCCAGGCGACCGTGCGCAGGGCCGTGACCGACGCCATGACGGTCGTGCGCGAGCGTCCCGAGCATGGCGAGGCGGCGTGCCGGGCATACGTGGACGCCGTACGCGACGTCGCGACGTACATGGCCGGCCGGCTGTTCCACGAGCGGATGGGGGTCGTCTCGGATCTCGTGCGTTACGGCATGGCCGAGGAGGTCCGGCACGGCTTCGACGGTGTCGTTCGCGATGTCGTGGCTACCCGCGACAGCGTCTCGGCAACAGCGCTTGCGGTCGCCGATCGGCGGATGGCAGGCGAGAGCGTCACGCGGGAGATCTCGGCCGCTGTCAATCGGATACTGAGCGACGAGCGCTTCGACTCCCGGCTTGCAGCCCTTGTGGTGATTCCCAACCCGACCGGTCGTGCGGCAGACACCGCCGAGGCGATCCGTCAGGCGCTGCCCGATCTTGCGGCAATCCGCGCATATCGGACCGAGGGCCTCACCCGGCTGGAGAAGGCGGCGCGCTGGATGAGCGATATCACGCGGCTTGCAGTCGAGGCGATCACGCAAGAGCGCAGCAGCTGGCTCTTTGCGGATCATTTCGGCGAGGAGAGCGTTGTGGGCACCCGCCTCGCCATCCAGCGCTATGCACGGGATATGAGTTTCAATGTAGCCGTGATCGTGCTCGTCGCACTTGCCTTCCTGCTTGCCCTGGGCGTGCGCGCGTAGCGGGTGACAGTCCTGCCGCGTGCCCGACGTGCGCGGTTCAAGTACACTGTCGCCATGGCTCGCACAGGAGACACCGACATCTGGACGAAGCAGCCGACGCAGATCGATCACGCGTGCGGTCATCGCTTCACGCACATGATGCCGCCGCATGGCGAGGGGCTGCTCGAACTGCTCGAGGTCTTCGCATCCCATCCGTGCCCGGTGTGCATGTCCGGCCTCGTCGACTGGAGCTCTATCGGTCGTGGCGATGACCACGGAGACACAAGCATGGGGGTGTGTTGATGTCGCCTGCTCGATCGTTGCCGACGGTCGCCTTCATAGGTACCGGCGTGATGGGTCACTCTATGGCCGGTCACCTTCTGGAGGCCGGGTATCCGCTCGTGGTGTTCAACCGAACGCGTGAGCGGGCGGCTGGATTGATCGCGCGAGGCGCGCGTTGGGCCTCAACCGCCGGCGAGGCAGCGTCGCTTGCCGATATCACGATTACCATCGTGGGGTATCCGACCGATGTCGAAGCCGTATATCTGGAGTCTGGCGGCATCATCGAGCGTGCCCGAGAGGGAAGCGTGGTCATCGACATGACCACATCGACGCCGACGCTTGCGGCACGAATCGCCACTGCAGCCGCGTCCCGCGGTGTGCTCGCACTTGACGCCCCGGTCTCGGGGGGCGACGTCGGTGCCCGTGAGGCGCGACTCACAATCATGGTGGGCGGCGATGACGCGGCGTACGATCGCGTTCTTCCGCTCTTTCAGGTGCTCGGCAAGACCGTCACGCATATGGGTGGCCCCGGGCTTGGGCAGCACACCAAGATGGCCAACCAGATCGCCATCGCCGGAACGATGCTGAGCGTCGTGGAAGCGCTTGCATACGCGAAAGCGACCGGCCTGGACGCCGAGCGCGTTCTCGGCGCGATCTCTGCCGGTTCCGCCGGGTCCTGGTCGATGTCGAACTACGGTCCACGGATCCTCGCTGGCGATATGGCCGCGGGCTTCTACGTGAAGCACTTCATCAAGGATCTTCGAATCGCGGTTGCAGAGGCCGAGGCGGTCGGACTGGAATTGCCGGGCCTCGACCTCGCGCGGCGACTGTACGAGCGCCTTGCCGATGAGGGCGGACAGGATCTCGGCACGCAGGCGCTCTGGCAGCTCTATCGCATGTAGCGCCTGCGGCGGTGTCAGAGCCGCGGCGTACGCTTTCCCCGTGACGCTGATGTGGTTGCTGGGGAGGCGATGACGGTGTCGGATCAGGTGCCGCTCTGTGAGGATGTCGTTGGGGTACTGCATCGCCTCTGTGATGTGGCATTCGGCCCAAGCGGGTTCACGATGTTGACCGTCATCGAAGGCGCCCGAACCCGGGTAGTCGTCTCGCAGTGCGGGTCTACCGCAATGGATGCCTCCGCGTTCACCCGTGCCACGTTCGTTCTTCAGCACGCCAAGATCGAAGCGCTCTCGGACCTCGGTGTGTCAGTCGGGGATCTTGCGACGGCGGCTTTCAGGGACTTGCTGGATCAGCTTGCATCAGTCGCGCCGAACAAAGTCGAGTTTATGCGTGCGGTGCAATCACGGATGAGTGCAGCTCGTATCGCCGCTGCTAGATGAAGTACATAGGGACGCGATCAGCGTCTAGTGCGCGCTGACGTACCGCGAGATCGGCGAGGGTCACTGAGCCGAGGTACTCCCCAAGGACGACTCCTGCCGCCTTCCAGGTCTCGGTGGATGCCAGTCCTGGCGCGAGCGGTGCGTCGAGGAGCGTGCCTTCAACGGCCCGAACGACATCGGCTACTGTGATCGTCTCGGCTGGGCGGGCAAGGCAGCACCCGCCGCCGGTGCCTCTGCGGCACTCGACCAGATCGTGCTTCGCCAGTGCTGTTGCCTGCAATTCCAGGAATCGGCGCGGCAGAGCGAGGCGCTCAGCGAGTTCGCCAGCACTGACCAGTACGCCTGTCTCCAGCTGCGCAAGGGCGATCAGGAGTCTGAGCGAGTAGTCGAGTCGCTGAGATACGCGCATCTCAGGCGATGCCTTCCCACAGCGGCGTGGAGAGGTACCGCTCGCCGGTAGACGGCGCGACCGTGACGATGCTCGTGCCGGCCATCTCGGGGCGTGCGGCTACCTGAAGCGCCGCGGCGACATTGGCACCGGACGAAATCCCAACAAAGATGCCTTCCTCGGCAGCAAGGCGGCGTGCCATCGCGATCGCTGTCTCTCCCGGGATGGGGAGCGCTTCATCGAGCAGCGCGAGGTCGAGGACGTCGGGGATGAAGTTCGCGCCGATCCCCTGGATGAGATGCGGTCCGGGAGTGATCGACTCGCCACGCAACCGTTGGCCGATGATGGCCGATTCGGCCGGCTCGACCGCGATCAGACGGACATCGGGGTGGCGCTCTTTCAGGTAGCGGCCGGTGCCCGTGATCGTCCCGCCGGTCCCTACGCCCGCCACAAACGCTCCGAGGCGGCGTTCCGCGAGCAGCGATTCCACCTCCGGACCGGTCGTCCGGTAGTGCGAAGCTGGATTCGCGGGGTTGCTGAATTGTCCGGGCAGGAACGCTCCCGGTATCGTGGCAGCCAGTTCGTTTGCGGCGTCAACTGCACCTTGCATGCCGGTCTCGCGAGGGGTGAGCACAAGCTCGGCGCCGTATGCCGCAAGCAGTTTGCGACGCTCAACAGAGAAACTCTCGGGCATGGTGAGAATCACGCGATAGCCGCGGGCAGCACCGATCATTGCGAGTGCTATGCCGGTGTTCCCGGAGGTTGGCTCCACGATCACGGAATCTCCGGGCGAGATCACCCCGCGCTCCTCGGCGTCGGCTATCATCCCCCAGGCGATCCGGTCCTTGACCGAGCCTCCCGGGTTACGGGACTCGAGCTTGATGACGACCTCGGCGCCAAGTCCCGCCGCAATGTGGTTCAAGCGAACGGCCGGAGTTCGACCGATGGTCTCGATGATAGAGGTGTGTGCATCCATAGCGTGTGCCGCCCGTCAGTCGGGGACCGTTTTGGCAAGCGTACGCGCCTCACATCTGCAGAGCAATAAGGAAACAGCACTAAAGTCATGGGGTTATGAGCATTAAGGCGCGACGAGCGGGCTCTACCGATTGGGCGAGATAGGCTCGTCGGCCGTGAGCAGGGTCGCGATCGCGACGTCGACAGGAGGACGCAGCCGCGCCTCTCGATCAATCGCACTCGCCTCCGCGAGCGCGAGCAACGCTACCAGCGATACCAACACGCCGCCAGCAATCAGCGTCACCTGGACGCCGAACATCGCTGCCAGCCACGGCGCGAAGGCGAGCGGTACGAGTTCGCCGGCCTGGCGGTGCACCTGCGCGGTGCCGGTGATTCGCCCGACCATGCCCTCTGGTGAGTCTCTGTGCAGCAGCGTTCGCAACAGCGGCTCGAGCACGCCGATGACGATGCCCCACACGATGGCGCCCGCCGCTACGACGCGGATGTCCGCAGTCCCCACATAGGCGATGCTGCCGAGTCCGGTAAGCGCCACGGCAAGACACAGTCCGCGCGCCGACACGATCTTCTTGGGAAGCCGCTGGAGCAATAACGCGCCCACGAGGATCCCGCCGCCAAAGAGCGAGTTCATGTAGCCGATGGACTCAACGCCGGTCTTGAGAACGTCGCGGTAGAACAGCGGCTCGAGTGCACTGAACGCGCCGAAGCCCAGCCAGACGACCGAGCCCGCCAGGACGTAGAACCGGAGCGAACGGGCACGATAAGCCGCGCTGATGCCATTACGGAACTCCGTGAACGCGTTCTCGTGCGCGGCGATGCGCTTCGGATAGACCAGGATGGTGCGAGCCACGAGGAGCGCCGCGATCAGTGATGTCGCTGCGTCGATGAAGAAGACCCAGTCGACGTTCGCGTAGTGCACGATGAGCGAGCCCAATGCAGGCCCAGTGATGAATGCGGCCGAGCCGGCCGATTCGAGCCAGGAGTTCATCTTGCGCAGCTCATTCTCGTCGTCGCCTGCGAGGAACGGCGCGAACGATGCCCCGGCGGTCATCACCGGCGCTCCGACGAAGCCCCAGAATGCGACGAGCGCCGTCAGCGAGCGGATGTCGCCGGCAAGCGCGATCGCGAGTGAAGCGGGCACGAAGAGGATCTCGGCGCCGATAAGCACGCGGCGAGGACCATAGCGATCCACGAGTACTCCGCCGATGATACTGCCGGCGATCGAGACGGTACTGAGAACGAACATGAGCGCCGCGATCTGGGTGGACGTTGCCTTGAAATCGAATGCGGCCTTGCCCCACACGCCAACGAAGAACGCCGCCTCGCTACCTGCGCGGGACAGGTATCGGGCAGCGATGACGCGTGCTATGTCTCGTTTGCGTGCCACGAATCCTCCATGGGAACGACTTCCCAGGATATGCAAAAGCGGTTTGAAAGTATACGCGCACGATGGTGCCGGGCGCGGCGGAAAGGCGCGTGGCGCCAGTCAGGCAAGCGCGATGCCCCGGTCGGGAGAGCTGGCATATCGTTCAGGCGCGGTGTTACGGCGTACCCGTGGCGTTGTTGATGACGTACTCGGTCTGTGTGCGTACGGTTGGCGCCATGACGGTGCTGCTGCCGAGTATGAAGCCGTAGGAGTACACCTGGCCCTCGCCCCACAGGTAGTTCCAGGGCTCGGTGCTCAGGTAGTCTTTGCGCGTCAACAGGAGCGGACTTGTCTTGCGTGCAGCCGTCACGCCTCCGGCCACCGCGTCGGGCAGCGCTGCAGCGAGAACGGGTTGTGCGCCCGGGAGCCAGCCGGCCGATTTCGCCCGTGCGGCGATCGCCACCGCGGTCGCATAGCGGTTGGGTCCCGACAGCCGGTCGCCCGGCGCACCGCCGAGTTGCGTGCGAACGCCCTCGGAAACCACGTTGGTGCCGCCCGCTATGTAGACTCTCGGACTCGAAAGCTCGTTCACCATGTACTCGATGGTCGCCTCCGGCAATGGCGTCGTCGGCTTCACGAGGAGGATCGGGTAGTGCATCCGTGCTGCGATCGGACTCAAAGCGAGCGCGTCGTAGAAGCTATTGGAGCTCGCACCATTGGCGATGAGCACGTTAGCGTGCGGTGTGCCGTTGCCATCGAGCTGGTCCATCCGTCCGGCCACGGCAGTCGCCGTATCGTAGCGGTCCTGCCCCTGGACCCTGAAGACCTCATGCACCGTCGGCATCGCTTCGATCTCACTCATCACCGCGGCGGAAATCGCAGCGGTGCTACCGATGAGGTAGACATCCAGTGTGTCGGACATCATGGAGAGACATCCCTTGACCCGCGAGGGAATCGAATCCTTGCGGGTCAGGAGCAGCGGCGCATTCAACACGCCGGCCAGGCCCGCGGCGGACAGCGAGTCAACGATGTGCGCATCTTCTCCGCATGCCAGGACGACCGAGTTCACTCCGGTCCACAGCGGGTACCCCTCGGCAGCCACGTCGATCGCCGTGTTATAGCGGTCCGTGCCCGCCAGCCTGATGACGTCGTGGTACTCGTCGGGGTCACGTCGCATCTTGATGGTCACGTTCGCCGTCGTTCCCGAGGCAACCGGCCACCACATGTCGTTGTAGGTGGTCGGTGAGTACGACGAGTACATGTGGTAGTGGTGTGCGCCGTCGGTCGCCCAAACGCGCTGGTCGCCGGGGACCACGTTGATGGCGAAGCGACCTTCGATGTTCGTGACTGCCGACAGGTTTGTGACATCACCGAAGCGGTTGGTGAACACCGACATGCCGAGGAGTGGGAGCCCGGTTGCCTCCGAGATCACCGTGCCGGTGACCTGGGTGACAGCAGCGTTCGCCGGAACCGGGAGCGTCATCAACGCCAGCGCGACCACGACGACAACGCTCAGCCTGCGTCTACGGATCCTCATGTTGAACGCCCCCTAGCACATGCGCCTCGACGCGCTGCCCCTTCGCGCGTCACCCTGTCGATATAGTACCCCCTCGGCAGGTGCGAGTCGCGCCGGTTCGGGGTACCGTGGAAAGCACAGAGCCGAGAGGGGAGAAGCCGTGACCATGGATGCCCGATCCGGCGTGCCGGTGATGCTGACGGATCTGTACCAGCTCACGATGGCATATGCCTACTGGCGCTCGGGAATCGCCGAGACCGAAGCGTGCTTCCACGCGTCGTTCCGTCGCACACCCTTCGGCGGTGGATATGCGGTGGCTGCCGGGCTTGAGCAGGTCGTGGAGTACCTGACCGGGATTCGGTTCTCGGAGCAGGACGTTGCGTATCTCGGGACGCTTACGGGCAACGACGGCGCGCCACTCTTCACTCCCGAGTTCCTCGACTGGCTGTTGGCGTTCAAGTTCACCTGCGATGTGGACGCGATGCTCGAAGGTACGGTCGTCTTCCCGAGAGAACCCCTGGTGCGCGTGATCGGGCCGATCATGCAGTGCCAGATCGTCGAGACAGCGCTGCTGAACATCGTGAACTTCCAGACGCTCGTCGCAACGAAGGCAGCGCGGGTTTGCTCGGCAGCGCAGGGCGATCCGGTGCTGGAATTCGGGCTCCGTCGTGCACAGGGACCGGACGGTGGGCTCTCGGCAAGCCGCGCATCGTACGTCGGTGGGTGCTCTGGGACGAGCAACGTGCTCGCCGGCCAGCGGTACGGCATTCCCGTTGGTGGGACGCATGCGCACAGCTGGGTGATGGCGTTCGATACCGAGCTTGAGGCGTTCCTTGCGTACGCAGATGCGATGCCGAACAACGCGACGTTCCTGGTGGACACGTACGACACGCTCGACGGCGTGCGGCATGCGATCGCAGCTGGGCGTCGTCTCGCCGAGCGCGGGTACTCGATGATCGGCATCCGCATCGACTCCGGTGACCTCGCGTGGCTCTCGCGGCGGGCTCGGGAGATCCTCGATGCGGCGGGATTCCAGCACGTGAAGATCTACGCGAGCAACGAGCTCGATGAGAGCCTGATCGAAAGCTTGAAGGACCAGGGCGCCGCAATCGATGTGTGGGGTGTCGGCACGCGTCTTGTCACAGCGGACGGGCAGCCCTCGCTCGGCGGCGTCTACAAGCTCTCGGCAGTTCGCGAGGCGGGTAGAACGTGGGAGCCGCGCATCAAGGTATCCGAGCAGACGGCCAAAGTGACCATGCCCGGCGTGCTGCAGGTGAGGCGGTTCACGCGCGACGGTCGGTTCGACGGTGACATGATCTACAACGAGGCCGAGTCGCCGGGCGAGGAATGCACGATGGTAGACCCTGAGGACGCGACCCGCCGCAAGGCGTTCTGCGGCGAGCCGTTCGAGAACCTCCTGCTCCCGATCCTGCGCGGAGGCGCCCAGGTGATGGACATGCCTGCGATCGCGACGTCGCGAGACCGCACTGTCGAACAGCTCGCGATGCTGGATCCGAGCGTGAAGCGCTTCCTTAATCCGCACGGGTATCCTGTTGGTGTGGAACTCAGGCTGCACGAGCTGCGAACACGTCTTATCCTAAAAGCGCGAGGACTTGAGAGCGCGGAGGGCGGTGTGCTGTGAGAGCGCTGATCCTGGTGGACCTGCAGAACGACTTCATGCCGTTCGGCGCGCTGCCGGTCGCCGCGGGCGACGAGGTGGTTCCGATCGCGAACGCACTCATGCCACGTTTCAGCCTTGTGGTCGCAACGCAAGACTGGCATCCGGCGGATCACGGCTCATTCGCTTCGAGTCATCCGGGGACATCCCCAGGGGACGTCACGGAGCTTGGCGGTGTTGAACAGGTCCTGTGGCCTGATCACTGCGTGCAGGGCATGCCCGGCGCGAGTTTCCACTCGGCGCTTGATGTCGCGCGGATCGATCGGGTCATACGCAAGGGGTCGGATCCCGAGGTCGATTCGTATAGCGGCTTCTTCGACAACGACCATCGGACGTCAACCGGACTTGACGCGCTCCTCGCGCAGCACGCGGTCGACGAGGTCGTGATCCTCGGGCTGGCGACGGACTACTGCGTTCAGGCGACGGTGATCGATGCGATCGGGCTCGGGTTTGGTGTTACCGTCGTGACCGACGGTTGCCGGGCCGTGGACATCACACCGGGAGACGGCGACCAAGCGCTTGCGTTCATGCGTGCGGAAGGCGCGCGTCTCACGACCAGCAACGACATCTAGCGACTACGGGAGCAGCTCATGAAGGTTGTGGCATTCAACGGCAGCGCACGCAAAGACGGCAACACCGCGATTCTCCTTGAGCGCGTGCTCGAACAGCTACGACTCGAGGGTATCGAGACCGAGCTCATCCAGATGGCCGGGAAGAAGGTGCACGGGTGTACCGCGTGCATGAAGTGCCGCGAGAAGAAGGATCACCGTTGCTCGGGACTGAATGACTTCGGCAACGACTGCATCGAAGCGGCGGATGCGGCAGACGGCATCATCATCGGGTCGCCGGTCTACTTCGCGGACGTGACCGCCGAGACGAAGGCGTTCATCGATCGTCTCGGCTACGTGGGTCGGGCCAATCCGGAGATGCTACGTCGCAAAGTGGGCGCCGGTGTGATCGCGGTGCGGCGAGCGGGTGCAGTGCATGCGCTCGACACGATCAATCACCTCTTCTTCATCTCCGAGATGATCGTGCCGGGGTCCTCGTACTGGAATCTCGGCATCGGCGGACCGGCAGGCTCGGTCGCGGACGATGCGGAGGGACTCGGGACGATGGACACGCTCGGCCGCAACATGGCGTGGCTCATGAAGCGCGTGAGCGATCGCGCCTAGAAGATCGCCTGGAAGTCCTCGAAGCTCTCCTGCAGGTGGTCGAGATTCCAGTCGTCCACCGACATATAGAACCGTGGGTTGAAGACGAGGCCCATGTCCTCGGTGAGTGCGATGACTGCCGGCAAGAGCGCCGGTCGATCGAGGCAGGCTTCGAGAAGATCCGGATGCACGAAATCATCCTCGGCGGAGGTCGGCGTCCAGAAGATCGAACGACCATCGATGCCGACGACCAGATCGAAGCAGAAGTTGCCTGCGGTGGAGACGCTGAGCGTGATGTCCGGGTCGTCATCCAGCGACTTCGTCCACGATGAACGATCCTTCGTGAGTCCGGCGACCTTCGCGAGGGTGCCCTCGTCGATGGCCATCGAGCACGGGTAGCCGGGAAGAGAGTCGAGGACTTCGCGCAAGTTGAGTGCAGCGACCAGCACTCGCTCGGTCATCGACTCGCGTAGCATTCCGAGCGCCAGGTTGGCCTCAACGCGAGAGCGAGCGTTCACGACGATTCGGACGAGATCCTCTTCGGAATCGATGTGCTGCTTCAGAAGTGGGATCGTGGCAAGTGCACTGACCATCAGCGAGACTCCTGTGTGAGGGTACACAGGATGCATCGGCGCCTCCGGGCGCACCTTGAGTGAACCGCGTCACCTTTTTGGCTATGAAGCGACGAACGGTCGTCCTACGACTTGACCATCCTCGGGTGGAATCGTCCGATAAGATAGGTGAGTACCGGGCCGAGCAGTGCCACGCCGGCGAGGGCCGTCATCTGGATGAGGTCGAGATCGTACTTGAAGCCCCAGCGAAGGTCGGGCAGACGCCACACGGTCTGGGCGCCCCACTGCCAGAGGAACCAGGCGACTTGCAGGCCGAGCAGCGCCTGGATGGCCAGCGCGGTCGCCGCACCGAGCGAAAGCCAGCCGGCGGTGAATCCGTCGCGCGTTCCCTTCGCCTCGGGGCGGAACAGCAGGTAGATGTCGCCGGCGACCAGGCAACCGATGAGTCCGGCGATGACCGCCTCGATCATCCGACCATTGAAGAACGCCTGGACATGTGACTCCTCATTGAACGCCGAGAGCGACCACGCGAAGTGGTGTACGAGGAAGAAGAGCGCATTGTAGACAGCGAAGTACGTGGCCGAGCCTGCGAGTGCTGCAACCAACGCGCGCCACGAGGCGACACCGATGACCGCGAGGATCGCAAGCGCTGCGAGCGCGAGGCCGAGCGCCATCGGAAGCCGATCGGCGCGATCCGCCTTCAGGCGTGCGGCCTCCGCGTCGGCGGTCACCTTCGTCAAGTCCGCTGCCGAGGCAAGTGATGCGATGTCCTTGATCGCATCCTGGCCGTTCAATGTTCGCGCGTACGCCAGGTCGAAGCCGATGGCGCGTACGAAGTCGGCGTCCTTCGAGCGGCCGTTCGTGTCGGCGAGGATGGCGTCGGACGCGAGCCCTGCCGCATACTGCGGCGCCTGCAGCCCGGCCAGCACTGCAATCGTCGGCGCCACATCCTGCAGCAGCACAGCCGAGGTCCCGCTCTTCACGCCGGGACCCGCGAACGTGGCCGAGGTGTGAATGACGGTGTCTTCCCAGCCGCCATGACCGCCGGTGGCGATGTGACCGTGATCGGGGAGCACGACGAACACGGTATCGCCGTCATCGAGTGCACCGATGAGGCGCGCCAGGTCTGCGTCGACTTTCGCTACCACGTCCGCGTACTCCGTCGACGCGGCGCCTGCGCTGTGACCGGCCTCGTCGACGTCGGGGAAGAGCGCGAACACGAAGTCCGCGGAGTTCTCGTCGGCAAGCCGGATGGCGTCGTCGACGATCGTGTTGGTGATGTAGCCGCCCTCGGGCCAGTCGGTCAGCGCCGTGGCGGTCGCGACCGTGGACACGCCGAAGAGCGTGTCGAGGTCAGTGGGTCCGGCTACCACCAGCGAGCGTCCTGAGCCTGCCGCGACGTCGAAGAGCGACTCGACCGCGACGCGCTTCTCGTACCAGTTGGTCGTCACGCCGCTGACGTTGGGCGGAGCACCGGTAAGGATCGTCGTCCACGTGGGATAGGAGAGGCTTGGCTGCGGCACGGTGAGGGCGACATCGTTGCCGCGCTTGCGTAGCGCGTTGATGCTCGGCATGGTGCGCGATGCGGCGTCGGTGAGCCCGTCGATGAGCACGAGGACGACCCGTCGAGGTGTCGCATCCGGCACCGCTATCGACAGCGGGGGACGCTTACCGGTGAAGGTGTCGGTCGGCATCGACGTGAATGGACTCTTGTAGTCGACGACCTGGCTCCACGAGTAGCCGGCCAGTGTGTATGCCGCGTAGGAGATGCCGAGTGAGACGAGTACCCCGAGCACGAGAAGCGCCCACGGCCTCACGTTTCGACGCGGACGAGTCGTCTCGGGAACGGCTGCGTTTGCAGGGGAGTCCATGGTGCCTCCTTGTATCGCTGTTGTTGCGAGTGTGACCATCCGGACCCCTCAAGGGCAAGTGCTGTCTTCGTGGACCGCTGCAGCCTGGACGTGTGGACCGGGAACCGCCACCATAGGAGGGTCGCTCGGACGCTAAAGGAGGAGCCATGGCGGTCAGCATCGTCACCGACAGCACGTCGTATCTGCCGCTCGCGGAGCGTGCTCGCTACGGCATCGGCGTCGTGCCGCTTTCGGTTCATCTTGACGGCGTCGAGTACGTGGAAGACACGCCGATCGTAGGGAGCTTCTACGCGGCGCTTGCCGCCTCGAAGTCCTTCCCGACGTCGTCGCAGCCGTCGGTCAACGTGCTCGTCGAGGCGCTTGAAGCGCCAGTTGCCCGCGGCGACGATGTTGCCGCCGTCTTCCTGTCATCCGAGATGAGCGGCACGTATTCGACCGCACTGCTTGCTCGCGACATGGTGCTGGAGAAGCACCCAGAAGCGAATATCGAAGTGATCGACTCGCGGTCCAACTGCATGGAGCTCGGTTTCGCCGTGCTCTCGGCGGCCCGTGCCGCGGCAGATGGCGGCACGCTCGAGCAGGTGACCGAGGCGGCGCGCCGCACCATCGCGCGGACGCGATTCCTGTTCGTGCCGGACACGCTCGAGTATCTTCGGCGTGGCGGACGCATGGGTGGCGCCCAGGCACTGCTCGGCACCTTGCTACAGATTCGACCGATTCTCACCGTTTTTGACGGGCGGACCGAGGTGTTCGCCAAGGTGCGGACGAAGAGCAAAGCACTCGCTGAGATCGTCGCGGCGTTCAAGCGCGACATCGACGCGAAGGGGTTCTGCGATGCCATCGTGCATCACATCGACGACGAGCCCGAAGGCGCTCAGCTCGCGAAGATGGTAGAGGCTGTGACCGGCGTCGCGCCACAGGTCATCGGTATCGGTCCCGCTATCGGAACGCATGTGGGTCCGTCTACCGCAGGCCTCGTCTACAGCACCAACGAGGAAATGCACAAGTCCGTCTCCGGAAAGGAGCAGCCGTGACAGGCCGCCCCATGCTCATCGTCGACTCGTGCTCTGACCTGACGGCGGAGATTGTTGATTCGCTGGACATCCACGAGATCCACTTCCCGTTCACGATTGCCGGGGAGGACCGCGAAGACGATTTCGGTCGCACATTCCCGCATGCCTCTTTCTACCAGGCCATGCGCGATGGGAGCGAGCCGACAACCGCGCAGATTCCCCGGACGACGTTCGCCGAGGCGTTCCGCCTCGCGGCAACCGAAGGCCGCACCGCGATCTATCTCGCCTTCTCATCGGGATTGTCCGGAACGTTCGACAGTGCGTTCCTTACGCGCCAGTCGGTGCTTGAGGAATTCCCTGGCGCCGACATTCGCATCCTTGACACGTTCTCGGCGTCGATCGCCGAAGGTCTCATCGTGTACGAAGCTGCGCGTATGCTCGCCGCAGGCGCGTCTGCCGATGAGCTTGTCGCGTGGGCCGAGGCGAATCGCATGCGGGTGAACGGTTTCTTCACGCTCGACAATCTTGAGTCGCTCAAGCGCGGCGGGCGCATCTCGGATGCGGCCGCGGCTGCCGGCGCGATGCTCGACATCAAGCCGATCCTGCTCCTCGATCGCGAGGGCAAGCTCACGCTCAGGCGCAGCGTCCGCGGTCGGAAGAAGTCGCTCTCGGCGCTCATCGACATCATGGCCGAGCGGGTGGAGCAGCCCGTCGGCACCATGATCGTCGGTCACGCCGACGCGCCCGAGGATGCCGAGAAGGTGCGCGCGATGGTTGAGGAGCGATTCGCGCCTGCAGAGATCCTGATGCTCGAGATCGGCCCCGTCATCGGTGCGCACGTCGGCCCCGGAATGGTCGCCGTGAGTTTCTGGGGCGCCGAGCGCTAGCACCACCGGAGTGCAGCACGGCCGCCACCCGGGAGGGGACTCCTCGCCGGACGGCGGCCGTTGGCGTTGCCGCTACTTCAGACCGTGCTTGTCGCAGAAGGCCGCAACGATATCGTCGATCGTCGGCTCCGATGCATCCGTGACAGCGTAGGTGGCGCGGACCGTCGGCTGCGGGATCGTGATCAGTCGCGACAGATCGATCGGCGTTGCTACGATCACCACGTCGCAGTCGGTCCCGGCTATCGTGAGCTCCAGGTCGCGCAGCTGTTCTGCCGAGTACCCCATCGCCGGCAGCACCTCGGTCAGATGCGGGTACGCCTGCAGCGTTCCGGCGATTGAACCGACCGCCGCTGGCCGCGGATCCACCAGCTCTGCGGCACCAGCGTCACGCGCTGCGATTGCGCCCGCGCCGTACGGCATGCCGCCGTGCGTGACGGTGGGACCATCCTCGATCACGAGCACGCGCTTGCCACGCACGCTCTCCGGGTCGTTGAGGGTGATGGTGGATGCGGTCTCGATGAGTACCGCATCGTGATTGAGCGATGCCGACACCGCGCGCAGTCCGGCGACAGCCGCGGGGTCGGCCGTGTTGACCTTGTTGATGACGAGGACATCCGCGCGAAGGAAGTTCGACTCGCCCGGATAGTAGAGGCGCTCGTGCCCGGGCCGGTGCGGATCGAGTGCCACGATCTCCAGATCCGACTTGTAGAAGGGTAGATCGTTGTTGCCGCCGTCCCAGATGATGACGTCAGCCTCTTTCTCGGCCTCGCGCAGGATCGCCTCGTAGTCGACACCGGCGTACACGACGATGCCTTCGATGACGAGGTGCTCGTACTCCTCGCGCTCCTCGATCGTCACGCCGTAGTTGTCGAGGTCCTCGATGGTGGCGTAGCGCTCAACGCGCATCTTCAGCAGGTCGCGGTAGGGCATGGGATGTCGGATATCCACGGCACGCAGCCCGCGCGCTTTGAGTGCCGAGACGACCCGCTTCGAGATACCGCTCTTGCCAACACCCGTGCGTACGGCGCACACGGAGATGATCGGCTTAGTCGACGGAATCATCGTCGGATCCGCGCCGAGCAGCATGAAGTCCGCCCCATCGGCGATGACCTGCGATGCCTTGTGCATGAGGTCGACGTGCGCGATATCGCTGTACGCGAAGATGACGCGTTCCACGCCCTGCTCCTTGATGAGCGCCGAGAGCTCGCGCTCGTGGACGATCGGGATGCCGGCGGGGTAGAGCGGGCCGGCGAGTTCGGGCGGGAACGTCCGGCCTTCGATGCCCGGGATCTGCGTTGCCGTGAACGCTACGATCTCCGTCGTCTCGTCATCACGAAAGCGTACGAGGAAGTCGTGGAAGTCACGACCGGCGGCGCCCATGATGACCGTGCGTGTACGAGGCATGCGAACTCCTTCGTCGTCGGGTCACGTTACTGCTCCCGATTGGACGATGCGCCCTGTTGTTTGCATACTTTCGCAGCACGAGCGCATACTCGCCCGCTCATTGAGTCACATTTAGAGCATACCCCTACCACGCGGCCAGATGACAGACGATGTTGGATTCGATGGTTTCGCCGCCGTGCCCGCTCTGTCAGGATGAGCAGGCACCCTCCGAAAGAAGGTTCACGTGGACGTCGTTCTCGCAGTGCTCGGTTGCGTCGGTGGCTTCACCGTGGGGTGGCTCGGGGGGTTCCGCCTTGGCGCGCTCGTGAGCGACAAAGGTGCCTGGCTCTACTGGCTTCTCAATCTGCTCGCAGTCGTCCTCGGGGTTGCGGGCGACTTCCTCGGGTTCGTGCTCGGGCAGCCATGGCTTTGGATCGCCTCGATCTCGCTTCTGATCGCCACACTGACCGGGCTCAAGTACGGCCGAGGCAAGATTGCGGGGCGCGGTAGTCTGGACCGTCCCGAGCCCGAGGTGCGCGAGCTTCCGTCAGTCTGGGAGGACTAGAGCGCTGCGACGCCAGTGACCACGCTATGGTATGCGAGCACGTCGTGTACCCTGACGCTCTCGAATCCGGCTGCGGACAACTGACGTGCGATCTCATCGGCGGCGACGCGGTGCTCGAGCGGAGGACCCTTCGGCGTTGCCTCACGCTTCCAGTCGACGATTGCGACCGTGCCCCCGCCGTGCAGTAGGCGCCTCGCCTCGGCGAGCATGCGTGCGGGGTCATCGAGCTCGTGATGAAGGTTCACGGTGTATACCAGGTCCGCGATGCCGTCCGGGAGCGGAATCGAGCCGGCGTCTGCATCGGTCACGACGATCTCGGCAGGGGAGTCGACGCTCGGGTGGTCGCGCATCCAGTCGAGCATCACGGGCTCAGAATCCACCGCATAGAGTGTGCCGGCGGTCATCCTGAGCGCGAACTCGCGGGCGAACATGCCGGTGCCCGCTCCTATCTCGACCACAGACGTAGCACCGGGCGTGCCGAAGGCCTCCCACATCGCATCGGGATTCAAGTCTACGAGGCGGCCGACGTCGTTGAGCCGGTCGAGTTTGGCAGGGTCGAAGCGATGTGCGACCATGAGGACTCCAGTTCGTTAGTAGATTCACGAGACGCCAACCCTCGGTTCACACGACGTACATACCCGGGGGACACACTCAGTAGCGTACTAAGAACTCACTATCCGTACCATTGCAGGAGGTGCACGACATGAAACGAAGCAAGTCCATTGCGCTCGTGGCAGTCGGTCTGATGGCCGGCCTGATTCTGGGCAGTGTAGGGTTTGCGTACGCGGCTCCGGCCGACACGCAGCCGACGAATCCGGTTCTCGCAAGCGGGCTGCACCTGGGCCAGAGCATCCGTGACGCGGGCGGCCGACTGGTAGATATCCTCGCCTCGATGACCGGGCTCACCACCGATGAGATCCAGGCCGAGCGTGCGGACGGCAAGTCGATCGTAGACATCGCCGAGGAGAATGGCGTGAGCGGCGACGCGGTCGTTGGCTCAGCACTCGACGCGCGTAGCGAGGCACTTGACGCCGCTGTGAAGGCGGGCACCATCACGCAGGAGCAGGCGGACGCATGTGAAGCCCAGATGACGGATCGCGTGACCGAGCGTGCGACGACCGACGAAGTCGGACCTCCGAGCTGGGCCGGTGGCGGTCGCGGTGCTGGCGGCGGCGGACGCGGTGCCGGCATGGGCGGCGCGTGTGACGGCAGCTGTGCGGCGGTCGCGGTTCAGTAGCGCCGACGCTGATTGGACGGATACAAGGAGCGGCCGCGTTACGGGCCGCTCCTTTCCTTGTGCAATCGCGCTCCCGAACGGGTCGCTCCGTTGGGAGCACTATGGGGTACGATGATTGCGGGGCACGCATACTGCCGCCCCGCACACCGGGAGGAATCATGGCAGAAGAAGCACATTCCCTTGCCGTGCTCATCGACTTCGAGAATCTCGTGCTCGGCTACGAGCGTTCGGGGACACCGACGACCTCTGGCGGCCGCGGGAGGCGCTTGCCGAAGCCAACAGGAGACGCTGGCTTCGAGGTGCGACTCGTTATCGAACGGCTCGTGGAGAAGGGCAAGGTCATCGTCAAGCGGGCGTACGCCGACTGGGGACGCTTCTCAAAGTATCGGGAGATCATGCACGACCTCGGCATTCAGATGATGGAGATCCCCGAGCGAGGCATGACCGGCAAGAACTACGCCGATATCCAGCTTGCGGTCGACGCGCTCGATTTGTGCTATGCGAAAGAACACATCGACACGTTCGTCGTCGTTTCGGGCGACTCGGACTTCACGCCTTTGGTGGCCAAGCTCAAGGAGAACGGCAAGTCTGTCATTGGCGTGGGGATGAAGGACTCGACGAGCGACCTTCTGGCGGCGAACTGCGACGAGTTCATCTACTACGAGGACATCGTGAAGGGTCCGGTCGCGGCTCCGAGCGTCACCGCGACGACGATCCCTAAGGCGAAGCGTCCCGCGATCTCGCTGCTCACCGAGTCCATCCAGGCCCTGCAACGCGAGAACAAGGACGTCATGTACTCGTCCATGGTGAAAGACACCATGAAGCGCAAGCAGCCGCAGTTCTCGGAAGCGTCGTACGGCTACCGGTCCTTCTCGGACTTGCTGCAGGACGCCGAGAAGTTGGGTCTGATCACGCTTCGCACCGATACCAGGTCCGGCACGTGGGTGGTCGTGGGGTTCACGGAGAAGCAATGACCGCCAAGCGTGTGCTCGCACCACAAGGGCAGCCCGGCGCGAGCCCGTATTCGCTCTTCTCGGCGTACCCGCTGCTGCGAGGCGCGCTTCCAAGGGTGCCGCTTGGCCTGTGGCCAACGCCCGTGCTTCCGCTTTCGCGCCTCACGAACGAGCTTGATGTTGGGCCGATTCACGTCAAGCGGGACGACGTCAGTGCGCTGCCGTATGGCGGCAACAAGATCCGCAAGCTCGAGATTCTGCTCGGAGATGCGCTGGCGCGCGGGGCGACCGACGTGATCACCTTCGGCGCCGTGGGCTCAAACCACGCATTCGCGACCGCGCTGTACGGTCGTGCCCTCGGTCTCAACGTGACGTCGATGCTCACGCCGCAGCCAAACGCGGGATACGTGCGCCGGAATCTGCTCGGGCACCTCGCCTCGGGAGCATCGGTGCGCTTCTGCGAGCATCGTGATGAAGCACTGCAGGAAGCGGAGCGTCTTCGGACGCAGCTTGTTCGGGACACCGGGACCGAGCCGTACGTCATCCCCTTCGGCGGAACGACGCCGATGAGCACGGCTGGGGCTGTGAGTGCAGGACTTGAATTCGCCGGTCAGGTCGCGGTGGGCAACGCTCCTGCGCCTGACGTCATCTACGTGACTCTGGGTTCGATGGGCACTGCCGCAGGCGTGGCGCTTGGCGTGGCACTCGGCGGATTGTCGTCGCTTGTGCGTGCGGTCAGGGTGGTGCCGGACACCATCGCAACCACCGAGGCGTTCGAGGAGCTGCTTGATGCATCCACGGCCGTGCTCCGCGCTGGCGACCCGGCGATTCCTCGTGACTTGGTCTCGCGTGCGAACGTTGAGATCGTCGAGGGGTACCTCGGCGAGGGGTACGCTCGCTTCACTCCTGAGGGGATGGATGCGATCCGGCTGGCGGCCCTGGATGGGCTGCACCTTGATGGCACGTACACTGGCAAGACCATGGCAGCGCTTGCCGCGGATGCTCGTTCGGGGCGGCTTGATGGCATGACGACGCTGTTTTGGGACACGTACAATTCCAGAGATACCGGTGCGCTTGTGGCCGGCGTGCAGTACCGCGATCTGCCGGAGGCGGGACGAGCCTACTTCGAGACGGACGTACAGCCCCTGGATAACGAAGGGAACTGAGCAGTGCCTGTCGTGTTCGCCGATGCAGCGCTTGCCGCGCGGCTTGAGGGTATCTCGGCTGCCGAGAACGAGCGTTTTGGAGAAGCCGCGGCACTCGTGCATCCCGAGGATCACCCGGCGATCTTGTGGGTGGCCGGCGGCTGCGCCGTGTACTGCAGCCCTGGCGGACCGCTTAATCAGGTAACCGGTCTCGGCTTTAGCGAGCCTGTGACCGCAGCCCATATCGACGAGCTCGAACGATTCTTCGGTGAGCATGGTGCCAAAGTGCAGGTCAATGTGTGCCCGCTCGCCGACCCGTCGCTCATGGCCGAACTCTCGCGTCGCGGGTATGCGGCAAATGGCTTCGAGAACGTGCTCGTGCGCGAGCTCCTGGACGGTGACCAGCTGCCCGAGCCGGACCCGTCGATCGACATCCGTATAGTCGATCCCGAGGACTTCGATCTTTGGGGCGAGCAGGTTGCACGAGGGTTCGCTACGGAAGGGGAGCCGACCGAGGCTGAACTCCGTTTGGGTGAAGTCGTGGGCCGGCAGCAGGACGTCGTCCGGTTGCTTGCCTGGGTCGACGGCGAACCAGCGGGTACCGCCGAACTTGCTGTCCGAAGCGGTATCGGATGGTTGTCGGCGGACACGACGATGCGCAAGTTCCGTGGTATGGGGATCCAGACAGCCTTGCAGCAGCGACGGCTCCATCTGGCGCGGGAGGCCGGCTGCGGGCTTGCCGTGACCGAGGCGCATCCGGGAAGCGGGTCGCAGCGCAACATGGAGCGGCTTGGCTTCCGTATCGTATACACACGTATCGACATGCTTCAGACCGAGAGGTGAGACCGTGCGCATCGTTTGCGTGACAGATACCTACGTGCCCGAGGTCAATGGAGTCGTGACGAGCATCGATGCTCACACGCGGATCCTCGCGTCGCGTGGGCACGAGATCCTCATCATCGCCCCCAAGTACGGCGCTCACGAGGACTCGCCGGCGCCAGGGATCAGCGTTCGCAGGTACCCGAGCTTCAGCTTCGCTACCAACAAGGCCACACGCATCGCCATGCCCACGATCATGTCCATGGCGCGCCAGCTGTCGCGTTTCGAGCCTGACCTCGTTCACATCCACACGCCGCTATCGATGGGCGTGGTAGCTCTGCTGGCGTGCCGCGCGCAGCGGCTACCGAACGTGCAGACGTACCACACCTACATCCCGGACTTCATGCAGTATGTGGAGCTCTCGCGCCTACTCCGGATCGACGACCTCCAGGATCGCGTGACCAGCTCGCTCGTGTTCGAGCGCGCGATCGAGTCCGGTGCGTGGCAGCGAATCGTCCGGTCGCGTGCGCTGATCGAAGAGCGTGCTGATGAGGTTCTGGACGCGCTCCTCGGCGTCACCGAGGACGTCGCCGAGGAACGGCAGGAGCTGACTGCGCGGTTCGCATGGCGCTACACCCGCATGCTCTATAACCGGGCTAACCAGGTGGTCACGCCATCACTCACGCTCAAACGCGAGCTCATGCGGCACGGCGTGACGGCGCCGGTCAATCACATCAGCAACGGCATCGACCTGGATCTGGTCAGCCGCAAGACGTCGTACGAATCGACGGGGCGCATTCTGCACGCCGGTCGGCTTGGAACCGAGAAGAACGTGGACGTGGTGATCAAGGCGTTCGCACGGGTGGCTCCGGTCGTGCCGCATGCGATCCTCGACATCGCTGGCGACGGGCCAGCGCGGAAGGGACTCAAGCACCTGGTCGACAAACTCGGGCTTTCGTCCCGCGTGAGATTCCTCGGCTTTATGGACCGGTCCCAGCTGGCCGGAACGTATCGGGACTACGACTTCTTCGTCACGGCGAGCACGATCGAGACGCAGGGGATCGTGCTCCTTGAGGCGATGGCAGCGGGCGTGCCGGTGGTCGGGGTCCGCGCACTCGCCATTCCCGAGATCGTTCGAACCGGCCGAGACGGCATCGTCGTTGCCCCCTTCGATGAGCAGGCGCTCGCGCGTGCGATGGAGCGGATGCTTGCCGAGCAGTCGCTTCGCGAGCGCTTCGGCCGCGCCTGTCTCGAGGACGTGCAGGCGCATGCACTCGAGCGCGTGGTCGACGACGTCGAGAGGCTCTACGCGTTGACGGCGGCCGAGGGACGGTAGCGTCTCTACGATGCGGCGATGGTAATCGCCGCCACGGGACATAGCTCGACGCACGACTCGATCTCCGCGTAGAGCTCCGGTGCCGGATCGGAGTCGATGGTGTACGCGAGGCCGTCCTCGCCGATGCGGAACACCTCGGGGCATGTGTCCTCGCAGAGCCGACAGCCGATGCACAGATCCCGGTCAACGACGGCTTTCATGGTCAGACCTCCAGAAACGGGGGACACCCATACGGTTGAAGGTACCCTCGGCCTTGGGTGGTTAGACCCGGTCAGGGAGGGCAACGATGTACTCGAGCATCACGACATCGAGCCATCGATCGAACTTGCGGCCGACTTCGTGCATCGTGCCGATGGTATCGAATCCAAGGCGAGTGGCCATGGCGAGACTGGCAGCGTTCTCGGAGCAGATGCGCGAGAGGATGTTGTGCACGCCGACCTCGGGCGCCAGGCGAAGCAACTCGCGCGAGAGCGCGCCACCCAGGCCGCGTCGCACGTGTTCCGGGTCGATATAGACCGACATCTCGACCGTGCTCGCATAGGAGCAGCGGTCGGACCATGGCGAGAACGCGCCCCAGCCAACGACCGCGCCGTCTTCCTCGGCAACGATGACGGGATGTTGCCGTGCTCGGCCGGCGAGCCAAGCGGTCCGGTCCTCGACCGTCTTGCGTTGTGTGTCGAAGGTGGCGGTCGTGTGCTCGACCGCGTGGTTGTAGATCGAAGCGATCGCTGCCGCGTCGGCGGGGACTGCCGCCCGTACGGTCACTGACACGTTGTCTCCTCGGTCCGGGCGCATATGCGCACGTGCTTGAATCAGTGCTGTGCATGGAAGGTGACAATCCACGCCGCTCCGTTGTCCGTGCTTCGCACGTAGCGTACACTAAGCACTCCGCGAATCACGACCGGCGCATGTGCGTCGTTGCCATAGCGCATCCTATGTACGGTTGATCACGGTTCCGCGAGGACTGCACGCACGAGGAGGGGCTGACTTGGAGCACAAGAAGGTCATGGAGCTCGACGAGCTGCTGCCGATCGAGAGCAAGATGAAGGACGTCAAGATCAAGCTTGACGACACGACCTTGCGCGACGGCGAACAGACCGCGGGCGTCGTGTTCACGAACGATGAGAAGATCAAGATCGCCCGCATGCTCGACAAGCTCGGCGTGGAGCAGATCGAGGCCGGCATCCCGGTCATGGGCGGCGACGAGCGCGAGGTCATCGAGCAGATCGCCAACATGGGGCTCAAGGCATCGATTCTTGGCTGGAACCGCGCTTCGATCTCGGACATCCAGACGTCGCTCGACTGTGGCTGCGACGCGGTCGCGATCTCACTCGCGACGAGCGACATCCACATCAAGACGAAGCTTCAGAAGGACCGCGCGTGGGTCCTCAACTCGATTCGCGAGAGCGTGGCATTCGCCAAGAGCAACGGCGTCTACGTCTCGGTCAACGCCGAGGACGCGTCGCGCACCGACTTCGGCTTCCTCATCGAGTATGCCAAGGCCGCGCAGGCCGAGGGCGCGGACCGAATCCGGTTCTGCGACACCATCGGCGCGATGGAGCCGTTCCGCATGTATCAGGTTGTGAAGGCGCTCATCGAGGAGACCGGGCTTGAGGTCGAGATGCACACGCACAACGACTTCGGCATGGCGGTCGCCAATGCGCTCGCCGGCATCCACGCTGGCGCAACCTGGGTGAACGTGACCGTTGGCGGGCTCGGCGAGCGTGCTGGCAACGCTGCCCTTGACGAGGTCGTCATGGCGCTCAAGTACCTTGAGGGCGTCGATCTTGGCACCGACACCACGATCTTCCACGAGGTCACCGATTTCGTGATGCGCGCGGCCGGGCGCACTATTCCGGCCTGGAAGCCGATCGTGGGCAGCAACATCTTCGCGCATGAGAGCGGCATCCATGCCGATGGCGTACTCAAGAACCCGAAGACGTACGAGATCTTCCCGCCCGACGAGGTCGGCCTGGAACGCCAGATCGTCGTCGGCAAGCACTCCGGTTCTAAGACGATCGAGATGAAGTTGGCCGAGTTCGGCATCTTCGTCTCCCGCGAGGACGCAGCCGCGCTGCTGCCGACCGTGCGCTCGAAGGCCATCGAATTCAACCGGTCGCTCTTTGACAAGGAGCTTGTGAAGATCTACAAGGACTTCACCGAAGAGCGCGAAGCGACCAGCACGTCCGCCAGCTAAGTCTCGTGATTACGATCAAGGAGCGTGATTCCTCTGCCCGGTAAGACTATCGCCGAGAAGATCTTCTCGGCTCACTCCGGCACCGACGCCCACGCGGGCGACATCGTGGTCGCCGACGTGGACTTCGTGATGGGCCAGGACGGCACCTCGCCGCTCGCCATCCGCGCGCTTGAGAACATGGGCGTGACCGAGGTCTTCGATCCCAAGAAGGTTGCCGTCGTCATGGACCACAGCTCGCCGAGCCCGATCGAGGGTGTCTCGGCGCTGCACACCATGATGCGCGAGTTCGGCAAGCGTACTGGCGCGAAGGTGTACGACGTGGGCGAGGGCGTCTGCCACCAGCTCATTCCCGAGAAGGGCCACGTCGTTCCGGGCGACCTCATGGTCGGCTGCGACAGCCACACGTGCACGTATGGCGCGCTCAACGTCTTCTCGACCGGCGTGGGCTCCACCGACGGCGCTGCTGCGATGGCCGCCGGCAAGCTGTGGTTCAAGGTGCCTGAGAGCGTCAAGGTCACCTATACCGGCGCGCTTCAGCCGGGTGTGTACAGCAAGGACCTCATCCTGCACCTCGCGGGCGAGCTCGGTGCCGACGGTGCAACCTACGAGGCGCTTGAGTTCCACGGCCCGGTCATCGACGACCTGTCGGTCGAGGGTCGCATGACGATCTCCAACATGGCGATCGAGCTCGGCGCCAAGGCTGGCCTCATGAAGGCCGACGCTAAGACGCTCGCATGGTTCGAGGGCCGAGGTGAGAAGACGCCGAATCCGCAGGATCCCGACGCCGACGCTGTCTACGAGCGTGAGCTCACCTTCGACGCCAGCGCGATCGGCCCGCAGGTCGCCAAGCCGCACGCGGTCGACAACGTCTCGCCGATCGAAGAGGTCGAAGGCACGCCGATCGCCGAGGGGGTCCTCGGCACCTGCACGAACGGACGCCTCGAGGACTTCGCGATCGCAGCAAGCATCCTCAAGGGTCGTAAGGTCCACCCCGACGTGCGCTTCATCGTTGCGCCCGCGTCGCGGCAGATCCTGCTCGACGCCATCGAGGCCGGCTACATCCAGACGCTCGTGGAGGCCGGCGCCGCGCTGGTCACCCCTGGCTGCGGTCCGTGTGTCGGTACGCACAATGGCGTGCCGAGCAACGGCGAGAACGTCATCTCCACGGCCAACCGCAACTTCAAGGGCCGTATGGGCAACAGCAACTCGTTCATCTACCTGGGAAGCCCGGCCACCGTGGCCGCCTCGGTCATCGAAGCCAAGATCACCGACCCGCGGAAGTACTTCGAGGGAGGGGAGCGCTAGATGACCATCTCGGCAAAGGCGTTCAAGTACGGTGACGACATCAACACCGACTACATCATCAGCGGCAAGTACAAGTTCAAGTCTGCTGACATGGAAGGCATGGCGGTGCACGCCATGGAGGAGCTCGACCCGCACTACTACGAGAAGGTGAAGCCGGAAGGCGGCTTCCTCGTGGCGGGTACGAACTTCGGCATGGGCTCGAGCCGGGAGCAGGCGCCGCTCGTGCTCATCCACAGCAACACGAAGGCGGTGCTTGCGAAGACGTTCGCGCGCATTTTCTACCGCAACGCCATCAACACCGGCCTGCCGGTCGTTGAGTGCGATACCGACCTCATCAACGACGGAGACGTGCTCGACCTCGACCTTGAGGGCGGCGTGCTCAAGAACGTGACGCAGGGAACCGAGATCCCGTTCCCGCCACTGCCGCCGGTCATGGCGCAGCTGCTCGCCGACGGCGGGCTTGTCGAGCACTTCAAGAAACACGGTGGGTTCGCGCTCTAGAGCGAGCGCTCATCGGGAATGTGACGAAGGCCGCCTGTGGGCGGCCTTCGTGTGTGATGCGGCACGGTCGGCAAGCGAAGGATCAGTGACGATCGACGATCTCGATGCGAGCGGCCTGGACGAATCTCACCATGCCGTCGTAGTACTCCCGTATCGGCTCCACGTACCGGACCGCGACGCGGGCAGTGGCGGCTACCGCCTTGTTGCGGTTGAAGGCGATGGTCTCGCCAACGTCCGAGGTCCACTTGCCCACGCTCGACCGATTGACTGCAACGTAGTGCTCCGCGTTCGCTGCCATCTGCGTCATCGCCGTGGTGGCCCGCTCGCTTGCGTTGAGTAGCGCGGTGAGGTCGGCCACGGTCTTGTCGATGAGAGAGGGCAGAATCGTAAGGCCGGCGTGCAGGGATTCGATCGTATTCTCGGCGCGGGCTTGAGCGATTGTCTGTCGTGCTTCGCGCATGCGGCCTAGCGTGGCTGTAGCCGTCTGACCGATGGCATGGGTGCGCCCGTTGAGCATGGTGCCCAGGTCTTTGGTGATCTCGCGCTCCCACCATGCTCGTGTTTGCTGTTCCCCGATGGATTCAGCGACTCGAGCGCGCACGAACGAGCGAATCCCATTCGGGTCGATGGACTGGTGGTGCCGGAGGAACTCGTCGAGTGAGGGAATCATCTCGTCGAACCTTGTGAGTGCCACGTCAAGACGTGCCGCCATCGCATCCCGCACGCGGGTAAGCGCTGCATCTCGCGCATGCTCGCGTTTGACGAGCCTGGGTTCAGCCATCGCAACAACCGCGAGCCCCGGGTGCTCGATCACCGCATCGTAGAGCCTGTCCTGCACGCCTGCGTCGCCTTCGGGTTCTCCGGCCGCCGCAAGATAGACGGCGCTCGCGTACAGCAGCTCGGCAGTCGGGTTCGCACGATACGCTTCCCACGCGAACGCCTCAGCGTCTGCGGCGCTGCCTGCCTCAAGGCTCATCCGGGCTAACGCGGTGAGAGAGAGGGCGTGCTGCCGCGGCGAGATGCCAGTGGCATAGCGGACTGCGAGCTTATAGTGCTCCACCGCCTCTTCCGGTGCCCCCTCGGCCTCGCTCACCTGCGCCAACAGGTGATGGGCTCCCCACTGGTAGGGTTCTTCTTCAAGCGAACGGTTGGCTTCAGCTCGTGCCTCGGCGAGAAGGCCGCGCTGCATAAGGCTGAAGGCACGCTGTTCGAATTCCTGGGCCTTCGTTCGCGAGGGTGCAAGAGTGGCCCGCGCGATCACTGCGAGAAGCTCCGACTGGAGCCGCGCCTGGCTGTGGAGCGCGTCCATGCCGCGCTCGAGCGAGTATCTCAGGTGGAGGACTTCGTCGCCGACGCCTCGCAGGTTGTCACCCAGGGCACCGAGCATCCTCGTCTGTTCGCCGAGTCCAGAGGCGAGCGCCGCATTCGCGGAATCGATGCTGGCGACGATCTGCTTGCCGGTACGCAGCTGCTCGTCTCGCATGCCCTGGACAGCATCCCGGACGACATCGTCGCGCGTACGAAGCTGCCCTGTTCTATCGAACGATCCGATCGTCGGCTCAGATCCCATGTGGCACTCATTCCCCGAGACTACGTTGCGAGTCCCATTCTTCCATAATCTGAGGGGACGGTGCCTGTTCGGCTCAGCCGAGTTCTACCGTGCGGTCTCGATGACCGCGACGAGGACCTTCTCTACGGCAGCGGCCGCATCGGCGATGTCAGCCTCGGGGTAGAAGTCGCCGATCACGCTCGGCTTGAGCGTGCTGATGAAGCGCTCGCCGTTCTGCTCGTAGACGACGACCGGGCAGGGGAGCATGAGCGCGATCTTCGGGTCGGCGGCCAGCACTGCATGCGCGTGCTTCGCGTTGCAGGTCTCGATGATCGTAAGCGGCTCGCGCTCGAAGCC
Organism: Actinobacteria bacterium HGW-Actinobacteria-1; assembly: GCA_002841355.1. Lineage (GTDB taxonomy): Bacteria > Actinomycetota > Coriobacteriia > Anaerosomatales > Anaerosomataceae > UBA2286. Next base: position 70,796 of record PHFB01000008.1, read on the forward strand.
TTTCTCGGCAAGCGTCTCTTGCACGTCGTGCACGAACTGGACGCGGAAGCCGCTGTCGGTGAGCGCCGCCTGGACGGCCTCGACGGCCTCGGCGAACGGCTTCTGCGTGGAGACGGTGTAGTCGAACTGCATGGTGACTCCTTCTTCAGCTTCTAGCGGACGGGGGACTGAAGCGCCCGAATCAGGATACTGCGCGGTGCTGCAAAATACCATAGGGGGTATTGGGAATCATGTCGTCGTGTCGCCTCGGTCTCGCTGCCCCTCCCTTCGGTTGGCCGACTCGCGTACACTGTTCCTCGTTCCCGGCCGCGGCGCTGTGACCCGGCCCTGATACGCAGGAGGCTCTTATGGCCAAGCACGTTGTTACCCTCATACCCGGCGATGGCATCGGTCCCGAGATCACCACCGCCATGCGGCGCGTCGTCGACGCGACCGGCGTGGACATCGAGTGGGAGATCGCCGACGCTGGCGAGCACGTTATGGCCGAGTACGGCACCCCGCTTCCCGAGCACGTCATCGAGGCATGCCGCCGCAACAAGGTCGCCATCAAAGGTCCCGTCACCACGCCGGTCGGCACCGGCTTCCGCAGCGTGAACGTCGCGCTCCGCAAGGAGCTCGACCTGTACGTGAACCTCCGTCCGGCATTCTCGATTCCCGGCACCGGCGCGCGTTACGAGGACATCGACATCGTCATCGTCCGCGAGAACACCGAGGATCTGTACGCTGGGATCGAGTTCGAAGAAGGCGCTCCCGAGACCGCCGAGCTCATCAAGTTCTGCGCCGAGAAGGGCGCCGGCATCATCCGCCCCGACTCGGGCATCTCGCTCAAGCCGATCTCGATCACCGGCTCCGAGCGCATCGTGCGCTACGCGTTCGAGTACGCGCTCGCCAACGGTCGCAAGAAAGTAACGGCCGTGCACAAGGCGAACATCCTCAAGTACTCCGACGGCTTGTACCTGGACGTTGCGCGCAAGGTCGCGGCCGAGTATGAGGGTCGCGTCGAGTTCGAAGACCGCATCGTCGACATGACCTGTATGGGTCTCGTGCTTTATCCCGAGCAGTTCGACGTCGTCGTGCTCCCGAACCTGTACGGCGACATCGTGAGCGACTTGGCCGCCGGTCTCATCGGTGGCCTCGGCATGGCGCCGGGAGCGAACATCGGCACGGACTGCGCCGTCTTCGAGCCCGTCCACGGCAGTGCGCCGAAGTACACCGGCAAGGACATGGCGAACCCCACCGCCGAGATCCTCACGGCGGTCCTCATGCTCAAGCACCTTGGCGAGTTCGAAGCTGCCGAGAAGATCCTCTCGGGGGTCAAGGCCGTGCTGGCCGAGGGCGTCAACGTCACCTACGACATCAAGCGCACCAACACGGGATCGACCGACGGCGCCGTTGGCACGCAGGCGTACGCGGACGCGATCATCGCCACGTTCTAGACAACCGCGGAGGCGAGCATGGAGGAACGTCCTCCAAAGCCGACAGATGCTGCTGAATGGGCGCGTATCGAGCGCCGTCGCAAGCAACTGGTCTGGGCGGGGGTAGGGTTGGCGACGCTCATGGTCGTCGCTGCGGGAGCCTGGCTGCTCTTTGGCCGAGGCGCCCGCGTGACGCCATCGGCGACGTACGAGCCTATCCCCGGCTCCGCCGAGACCAGTGGCGGTCTGTCGGCAGATGCGACCGCCAGTGTTGCGACGACGGCAGCACCGTCCGGCGATACGACTTCCGGAACCGCCGTCACTCCCTCGCAGCCGGGCGCGAGCGGGGCCTGCATGGTCGCCTATCGCCGTGCCGAGAAGCTCTGCGTCTCGCGGCCTGACGGCTCCGGCGAGGTGGTGCTCGCACCTTCGGCGGACGGCGTGTTCGCGTTGTCGCCGGACGCTCGCACGCTGGCGTATGTCGACGCGTCGAAACGGCACCTCATGCTCGTGAACGTCGCGTCGGGCAAACAAGTGGATGCGGGCCCTGCTGCGCTTGAGCGGCCGGTGTGGCCTCAAGGTTCAGGGTGGTGCGTGTTCACCGGGGACGGAACGCAGTCGGGCATTCGTCGTGTCGCCACCGACGGTACAGACGGCAAGATGCTCTTCGCGGGAACCTCGCCTGCGGTCTCGATCGATGGGGCGACCATCGTCGGCATTCGTTCGAACTCGGACGGCTCCTCGGCGATCGTCGTGTTCCGCAACAACAAGACGGCGACGCTCCCGATTGTCGGCTATGCGGTCGACGTCGCAGTCGGGTCCGACCGCATCTACTATGCGGTCGCCGAGGATGATCTTGCACCTGCCGAGATTCGCGCCATGACGCTCACTGGCGGAGACGTCGGCATCGTGAAGAGCGGTCCTCAGGCTGGCACTCGCGTCTCGTTCCAGGATCTGTGTCTGAGCACAGACGGCGCTCGTCTCGTGTATGCCGAGGTGGGCGATGACGGCTACTCGCGCCTGTTTGCTGTGAACGCCGCAGACGGCGGCGCACCCGCCTCGCTGTCGGTGCGTCGCGACGACTATCCCTTGTGTTGGGGTTGCGACGGTCGCCTGTACTTCATCGAGGGAAACGCCTGGCAGGGTGAGACGACGAAGCTCATGGCCGTGCGAGGCGACGGAACCGGGCGGACCGTTGTCCTCGAGGGCGCGAATCGCTAACGAACGCGGAGACCGCATCGTTGACTACGGGCGATGATTCGCCAATAATGAACGATACTTCGTGTCTGCGGCGCTTGCCGCACTGGGGCAGGACACAAGTCGATCATCTGCGATGAACCGTCGTCTTCATCTGGGCACCTTGGCGACGGGGAGCTAGTGGTGCAACCGGCTGATCGTTCGGCTGGTTCCTATCTCGGTACTCACTCGCGCAATCACCGGTCGAGCATCCTTTGAGGGGCTTTGGAGTGGTCTTCGACGACAAGGTGGGTGCGAGCTATGCTCAAGCGTTTCTCGGTTATGATTCCGTTCGTCTGCTGTCTGGCGCTCTTCGTGGTGTCCCCTGCGATCGGCGCGACGATCCCGGCGCCTCCCTACGACTCGAACGGCGCATGCCTCGAGTGCCATGACGTGGCAAGCAGCGTACCGACTACGAGTCGGGTGCAATTCGATGTGCCGCCCGCGGTCAGCCTTGAGAAGTGCAAGGTGTGTCACGCGGAGCTGCCCGATCTGGTTCCCTACGCGACCACCTATCAGGCATCGCACTATCACGGTGTCGACTGTCGGAACTGCCACAATGGCGTTGACGGGTTCTACTTCCCGGTGCCCGACGGCCGACCGCTTGCCCCTGGAACGCTTCTTCAGACAAGCTACGGGTTCTTCGTGAGCACGCAATCGCTTGCCACGTCGCCGGCTGCGCTTCACAAGATCCATTCCGGTACGGGCTGGGTCGAGGCGCTCTTCGGTGACACTGTTACCGGTGCTGGCGATGGCTCGTCGTACATGCGCAGCGAGCTCGGCGTTCCGTGTGCATCGTGCCATGCTGCTGCAGCGTGCGACGCATGCCATGAGGCCCCAATCGATCACGGAACGCACGGTTCGACGCAGTATCCTGCGCCCACCATCAAGCGTGCCGATGGCGTCTCAGTGCTCTATACGCCGTCGAACTGCATCAATGATGCATGCCATGCTCTGGCTGATGCGGGCACAGCGCAGTTCACGCCCACGTGTGCGAGCTGCCACCCCTCGAATGTCGGCGTTCACGGCTACGACGGCATCGATCACGTGGCTGCCGACGGAACTGAGAGCGGAATAGCGTGCTCTGACTGCCATGCGCTCGATCTGGAGTCCGAGCACGCCGCCGCGTCGGTGGGTGAGTGCAGTACGTGTCACCCCACACCGCGCGATTCTTTCGATGCGTGGGATCGCTCGTGTGCGACCGGTGACTGCCACACGGCGACCTCCTCGGCGCCGATGCACGGCGATCTTGCCGCGGCCCATGCACTTCCCGAGGTTGCCGCGACGTGTGTGACGTGCCATCCGGCTACCGATCTGACGTCCCTGCATACCGACGCGTCTACGGGTGAGGTGGCGTCGTGTCTCGTCTGCCACACTGCAGCGGTGCTGACGGACGATTGCACGAGCTGCCATTTCACTTTCGCTGAGCACTACGACCTCGAGGCGCATACGAATGACGCAATGGACGGCTGCCAGGGCGCCGGCTGTCATCCCGCGAACACGCTCGCCGAGGCGCACGACCCGTATCTGTCCAGGTATCCGGAGTACGAGAACTCGTGTGCTCTGTGCCACAAGAACACCGACCCCAACCGAATCGACTGGTCGAGCGCCAGTGCAGATTGCGCTTCGTGCCACACCATCCACGGTGACATGACCGAGATTCACACGGCTCCTGCAAGCACAGAGTGCGTGGGCTGCCATGAATCGCCGGACGTCCGACTGGTGCACGGAGCGTCGCCGGAGTCTTCCTGTGCGATCTGCCACAATGCCACAGTTGACCTGACCGGCAAGACCACGAAGTGTAGTGACTGTCATGCGCTTTCCCCGGTGACCACGAAGCACTACCCGACTGCGTCACATCTTGCGGTCACCGACTATGGCTGCACCAGGTGCCACTCACGGGACATGATGACCGAGCACGCGAAGAGTACCGTCGCTGTGACGTGCGTGCAGTGCCATGAGTCCAAGGTAGATGCATTCACCAGCGCATGGGACCATTCGTGCGATGCGTGTCATCCGACCAGGCACGGCTCGACGTGGGGCAGGAGCTGGCCGGGCCGCTAAGGTTGCTTCCGGGCGCGGGCAGGATGCCTTGCCCGCGCCTGATTGCTCGGCTATACTCCGAGCCTAATCTTCACATATGGAAATGGCGTTGACGGGGACAGTAGAGGTCAATCCTGCAGCAGAGAGCCGGGGACGGTGGAAGCCCGGCGCAGGACGCTTCGAAACTCACCCCTGAGCCGCTCGAACGAACGAACCGGCACGCGACCGCGAACGACCTTCGCAGCAGCCGGGACAAGTAGATCGGGTCGGTGGCATCCGTTACCTGCCGCATGAGAGGGTGAGCGCCTAAGGGTGCTCGCCAAACGGGGTGGTACCGCGGGAGCTTTCGTTCTCGTCCCTGGCCGGGGCGAAGCGTGCTCTACGCGGTTCTGTCGTATTCCGG
>PHFB01000009.1 GCA_002841355.1 Actinobacteria bacterium HGW-Actinobacteria-1
GCTGTCGTACTCTACCACTGTGGTGGCCCCTTCCAACGTCGGGGCCCCGGGTGCTAACGTCTCGGTCGCTTGCTTTCCGGTCGGTCATGCTCTCGGGGGCCTACAGGACTGTTCACTCGCACGCGAGCGCGCGCAAGCCCTAGGATGATACCACCGTATACCCGCGTTGAACAGGGCGAAGTGTGCAGCGCTGCCCGCGGAATCCGATACGCTACGACGCCACGTCGGCGCGGTCGACGTACCAGATGAGCCCCACCAAGCCGACAACGAACGTCCCGATCGCGATGACCCACGAACCGGTCGACAGATCGGTTGCCGAGGCACCCTCAAGCTGCATGAACGAGCCGGTGATAGTGGTCGGCATCGCCCATACCAGCCAATCGCCCCATCCCGCGATCCCACCGATCATCGCGGCCGAGAAGCCCAGCGCCGACAGGATCATCGGGGCGAGCACCCCTCGCGTGATGACGGCGGTGAGCGCGACTACCGGCATCGTGCACAGCAGCAGCAGTCCCACGCGGAGGGTATCCGAGAGTACCGTCCAGGTGCCCGCTGCATCGAATCCATGCTTCCCCAGCGCCAGCGCCCACGCGCCCTGGATCACCACCGAGAGTCCCGCCAGTGCGAGGTACCATGCACTGACGATGAGCACCTTCGCCAACACCCAGTACTCGCGGCGCGCGGGAGTCGTAAGCACGTTCGCCACGACACCCTCGGTGTACTCTCGGCCGAACGTGAACGCCGTCATGAGGCCCAATAACAACACGCCATACCAGGTCGAGAGGTTGAGTGGACCGAGGCGCACGTACTGCAGCCAGGTGAGCGAGTCGAACCACGCTCTGTTCGCGCTGCCCATCGTCCCCGTCATCATCGGGGACACGGCTACCACGGCCAGGGTCCACAGGGGAATCGGCGAATGTCGCAGCTTGTGGAGTTCGACCTCGATGGCTCGGAACACGACGTCTCCCTAGGCGCTGAGTTCGGCGCGGTTAGCACTCCGCAGAACGACCGCCATGCCCACGATGAAGACCGCCGCCGCGATCAGCCACGACACGGCGCCCAGCTCGCCTCGCGTCGGCATCCAGGTCACGCCTACACCGACGATCGGCATCGCCCAGGGCACGTACGCAGCGGCGTCGAGGCCCACGAGCGTATTGGCCACCATGAACGTCACGAGCGCGAAGAGCATCGGCCGCAGGTAGCCTTTGCGGGACATGGCGAACCAGCCAACAAGCGGCAGTGTGAGGAAGATCGGCAGACACGCATAGAGTGTCTCGACGAAGGCACGCCCCACGTACGACCAGGCGAACGTGTCGAAGCCCATGTAGATGCCGACAACCGCAACGTCGGCGATTACCGCGAGCGCCGAGAGATAGACTGTCCACACCGCGATGACGGCCATCTTGGCCACTGCCACGTACTCGCGCCGGATCGGCAGCGTAGCGGTGGCGATGTCGGTGCCCTCGCGAAGCTCGCGTCCGAACACGTACGCGGCAACGAGGCTGAGCAACATGATTCCCCAGGCGCCCGAGACGCCCATCGGAATGAACTTCATGGCATTCGCCCAGTTCATCTCGGTGATGCCGGCTTTTGCGAACGCGTCGCCGATGCCGGCTGCGCCCATCGCGATGTCGCCTGCCTGCGCCTTCTTGAGCAGCGGGAAGACCGCCAGCCCGATGGATGTGTAGCCAACAACGACGAGCGACGTCCACAGAATCATCCGCGACCGCTTGAGCTTGGCGAACTCCGCCGAGAGCGCTCTCATCATGTCCGCTTCCCCCTCCGCCTGCTCGCAGCAGGCTGTCCGTCGTCTTCGGCTGTTAGTCGCATGAAATGGTCCTCAAGGCGCTCCTCGGACATAGCCGAGCCGAGCACCGACACGCCATCTTCAACGAGTGCCTTGGTGTACTCCGCCGCCCGCTCGAACCCGCTGAACACGCGCAGCGCACCATCTTCACGCACGACGTAGTCGCGGACGCCGCACCGTTCTTCGAGCGTCCACGCGGCACGCTTCAGGTCGGAGACGCGGATCTCCAGATACTCGCGATTGCGCTGCCGGAGCTCCTCGTAGCCGATCTCCTCCAGGAGGCGCCCCTGGTGGATGATGCCGATCGTGTCGGCCAGCTGCTGGACCTCCGAGAGGATGTGGCTCGACAGGAAGACCGTCGTGCCGCGGTCGTCAGCGAGGTGCTTGAGCAGCGCTCGCACATCGGCGATGCCGGCCGGGTCGAGCCCGTTGGTCGGCTCGTCAAGGATGAGTATCTCGGGCTTGTTGAGGAGCGCCCGGCCAAGGCCCACGCGCTGCTTGTTGCCAAGCGAGAGCGTGTCTACCCGCCGATCGAGGTACTCGCCGAGGCCGCAGAGCTCCACGGCCTCATCGACCCACGCACCGCGCCTGAGTCCGAGCATCTTGCGCTGCAGGTCGAGGTTCTCGCGCACCGTCAGGTTCCCGTACGCGCCCGCTGCTTCCACCATTGAGCCGATGCGCTCGAGCGCCCGCAGTGCGTTCGGCTCCATGCGGTGCCCGAGGATCTCCACCGAGCCGGAGGTCGGGCGCAGCAGCGCGAGCATGAGCTTGATCGTGGTGGATTTCCCCGCACCGTTCCTGCCGAGGAAGGCGTAGATCTCGGCGCGTCTGACCGTGAGATTCAGGTCGCTGACGGCATCCACGTCACCGAATCGCTTGCACAGGCCTTCCGTGCGGATGACGACTTCACGGCTATCGGCTGACACAGTGCCCCACCCCCTCGATCACAGTCTGCGATACCGGGCTGAAGGTGGGCTTGCGCGATCCTTACGATTCCCTGAAGGTCAGCGTGAACGAGACCGTGTCATCTGCGAGCCGCTCCGCCCGCACGACGGCCCCCATCCGATTCGCGAGTTCCCGGGCGATCGCCAGACCAAGCCCCGCTCCGCCGCCACCCGCCATGCCGCGCTCGAAGAGCCGTTCGACGTCCGCCGGTAGCGCGGCACCGTCGTTCGTGAGGCGCACCTCTCGGCGCGCATCATCGCACGCCACCTCAACCGTCATCGTCGTCATGCCTTCGCCATGTCGGATCGCGTTAGAGACGAGGTTCCCGAGGATCCTCGTCACCGCGAGCCCGTCACCCTCGACCATGCACGCCTCTTCGGGAATCGCGATGTTCACCTGAACGCCGCGGGCCGACAGCTGCGGTTCGAAGCCCAGGATGGCTCTGCGCACTGCCTCGGCAAGATCGACCGGGACAGACGCGAGAACCAGGTCGCGTGAATCGAGCCGTGCCTCGTAGAACAGATCGTCGGTGAGTTCAGCGAGCTCGTCGGTCTTCGTGGCAATCACGGCCAGGTAGCGCGCCGGGTCATCGCCAAGGCCGCGCTGTAGCGCATCGACGTAGCCGCCGATGGAGGCGACAGGCGTGCGGAGGTCATGCGAGATGTTCGCCAGCAGGCGCCTGCGCGAGTCCTCGCGCGCCTGCGTCGCCTCGTGCTGCGCCTGAAGGTCGTCCGCCCACAGGTTGAGATCCTCGGCCATGGCTGCGGCATCGTCGTGCCCTGGGAGGATCACCCGGTGGCCGAGATTGCCCGATGCAAGCTCGTGAACGCCCTGCTGTACCCTGTGGACGCGGGCGCGCGATCGTGCACTGAGCGCTAGTCCGACGGCCAGACCGACCGCCAATCCTGCGACCGCAGCTACGAGCCATGTCACCTAGCTGCCCCCCTCGAAGCGGTAGCCGATGCCCCAGACGGTCGTAACCAGTCGCGGCTCCTCGGGATGCTCCTCGATCTTGGTGCGCAGACGACGCACGTGCACCTGAACGGTCGACAGATCGCCGAACGACTCAGTACCCCACACTCGCTCGTAGATCTGCGCCTTGGTGAACACCCGCATCGGCTGCTCGACGAGCATCCGCAAGATGTCGAACTCTGTGGCCGTCAGCTCCACGTTCACGCCGCGCACCGCGACGGAGCGCCGCAGCACGTCGATGGCGATCGGACCCGCCTCGAGTAGCTGGCCGTGCGCGACGCTGCCGTGCGGCGCAGTTGCCGTGTACCTGCGCAGGTGCGCCTTCACGCGAGCGACGAGCTCCAGCGGGCTGAACGGCTTCGTCAGGTAATCATCAGCGCCCACGCCGAGACCGACAGCCTTATCCACGTCGGTATCGCGTGCCGAGAGCATCATGATCGGCAGGTCGGAACTCTCGCGCAGCGCTCGCGCCAGCTCGAACCCGTCGCCGTCTGGAAGCATGACGTCGAGGATCGCCATGTCGAACCGCCCCCCGGAGAACGCCGCGCGGGCGCGCTCCACGCTCTCGGCGCTCGTCACGTCGTAGCCCTCGGCTTCGAGATTCAGCCGCACGACCTCACGGATCGCCGCATCATCGTCGACGACCAGGATCCTCCCCCGCACGCGACCTCCCCCGTTGACGCTTCTACTTCGCGGCTGCCCAGTTGTGCCCCGACCCGATGCTCACCTCAAGTGGCACCGCCAGCTTCGCAACGCCGCTCATGGCCTCGCGCACCATTGCCGAGAGACGCTCCAGCTCCCCTGGCACCGCCTCGAAGATGAGTTCGTCGTGCACCTGCAAGACCATGCGGCTGGCGAAGCCCTCGGCACGCAGGCGCCGGTCGACCTCCACCATCGCGAGCTTCATGATGTCGGCTGCCGTGCCCTGCATCGGGTGGTTCATCGCCGTGCGTTCACCGAAGGACCGCAGGTTGAAGTTGCTGCTCGCAAGCTCGGGAATCGGACGCCTGCGACCGAACATCGTGACCGCGAACCCCTCGCGGTGTGCGTCGGCCACCGTGCGGTCGAGGAACTCGCGCACCTGCGGGAACGTCGCGAAGTAGCGGTCGATCATCTCCTGCGCCTCGCCGTAGCCGATCTTGAGCGTCTCACCCAGGCCGTGCGCGCTCTGCCCGTACACGATGCCGAAGTTGACGGCTTTCGCGCGGCGGCGCATCTCGGGCGTGACGTCGGTGGTCTCCACTCCGAAGACCCGCGACGCGGTGACGGCGTGGAAGTCGTGCCCCGACGTGAACGCGTCGACGAGGCCCTGGTCCCCCGAGAGGTGCGCTAGCACGCGCAATTCGATCTGCGAGTAGTCCGCCGAGACCATCAGGTCCCCTGCCTCGGCGGCGACGAACGCCGCACGAATGCGCAGGCCGAGCGGCGTGCGCACGGGAATGTTCTGCAGGTTGGGGTTGCTGCTGGAGAGTCGACCAGTTGCCGCCACGGTCTGATTGAACGACGTGTGGAGCCGGCGATCCTCGCCCACCATCCTCGGCAGGGCGTCGATGTACGTGCTCTTGAGCTTGGTGAGTTCGCGATACTCCAGCACCTTGCCCGCAATCGGGAAACCGTCGACGAGCGTGCCGAGCACGGATGCATCGGTGGAGTAGCCAGTCTTTGTGCGCTTGCCCGAGGGCAGCCCGAGCTTCTCGAAGAGCACCTCGCCGAGCTGCTTTGGCGAGTCCACGTTGAAGTCGAAGCCTGCCAGGCTGTGGATCTCGGCCCGGAGGAGCTCGATCGCAGCGCCCGTCTCGGCTGCAAGCGCCGAGAGGACCGTGCGGTCGAGGCCGACGCCGACCTCCTCCATGCGTACGAGCACGGGGATGAGATCGACCTCGCAGCGCCGGTAGACGTCGAGCGACTTCGTGCGCGTGAGCTCTGCCTCGAGCAGCGGCGCGATCTCGGCGACCGCGATCGCCGCATCGGCGGCCGTGGCGCCTTCGGGCAGCCGCCTGCCGAGGAACTCCCCGGCGAGCGTCTGGAGGTCGTAGCTTGAGCGGTTCGATGCGAGCATGTACGCGGCGACCGCGCAGTCGAAGAGCCGTGCCGGGTCGAGCGACTCGCTCGCGCTGTGCTCGCGGTTCGCGACGCTTCCCGGCGGGCAGTCCGCCTCAACGAGCGCCTTCATGTCCGCAGCCGCGATCCTGCAGCTGCCGAGAAGCGCGTGCCACACCGCGTCCGCGTCGCTGCCCTTGAGGGTCGCGACCGTGCCGTCGCTCGCAACCGCGAGCTCGCGCTCGTCGACGAAGAGGCACTCGCCGCTGCTGTCGCCGGCCGCAAGGCCGACCCAGCTCGACGGCGACATCGCTACGAGCGCGTCCGCCCACTCGCGCGCGGGTCCGCCCTTGAGCGCGCGCCACTCGAGCGCCGCGGGCGCGGGCGCCTCGGCGGGGGTAGCTGCACTCGCTCCGGCCGCGCGGGATGCGCCCAGGTTCTTCGCGAGCGCGAACACGCGGTCCGCGAGCGACACGAACGCGAAGCTCGTAAAGACCCGCAGGATCTCTTCGGCATCGAATTCGCCGAAGTGCACGGCGTCGAGGTCGAGCTCGAAGGGAACGTCGCAGCGGATCGTGGCGACCAGGCGGCTGGCAAGCGCGCCGTCGACGTGCTCGCGCAGGTTCTCGCCGAGCTTGCCCTTGATCTCCGGCGCATGCTCCAGCACGGCTTCGAGCGTGCCGTACTCCTGCAGCAGCTTGGCGGCGGTCTTCTCGCCCACACCGGGCACGCCCGGGATGTTATCGGAGGTGTCGCCCTTCAGTCCGAGGAAATCCGCGACCTGCTCGGGAGCGATGCCGTAGCGCTCGATGACCGCGTCGCGGTCGTAGATGGCGATGTCGGTGATGCCCTTCTTGGTGCTCACAACCTGCACGTTCTCGTTCACCAGCTGCAGCGCGTCCTTGTCGCCGGTGACGAGCAGCACGCGCATGCCCGCGTCCGAGCCGCGCACCGCAAGCGTGCCGAGAATGTCGTCGCCCTCCCAACCGTCGACCTCCACGATCGGGATGCCAAGCGCGGTGATGACTTCCTTCACCATCGGGAACTGCACGCGCAGTTCGTCGGCGGTGGGCGGCCGGTGCACCTTGTAGATCGCGAGCGCCTCGGTCCGAAACGCCGGCTTCCCGCGATCGAACGCGACCACCACCGCGTCGGGCTTGAGCTCCGTCGCCATCTTCACCAGCATCGAGGTGAATCCGAAGACGGCGTTGGTGGGCCGTCCGTCCGGTGCCGTCATGGTTGGCGGCAGTCCGTGGAAGGCCCGGTGAAGCAAGCTGTTGCCGTCGATGACGGCTAGGGTACGTTTATCCATACCGTTGATTCTAGCCGAGAGGACCGACATGGGCTTCTTCAATTGGGCTGCACCGCTCGTACGGCGCTTTGGCGACCGCTTCACGGAGCTTGATGCAGCCGAGATCGCCGGGTGGCTCAAGCCCGCAGTCGTGCCCGGCGGGCGCATCCTGGACGTTGGCGGCGGCGCCGGGCAGCTCGCGGTACTGCTCGCCGACACCCTGCACGCGTCGGTCACCGTGCTTGATCCCACGCCGCAGATGCTCGACCACGTGCCGTCGCGCCCCGGCGTCACCGCGGTCTCAGGAGTAGCGGAGGCGATGCCGTTTGCGGACAGCGAATTCGACGCGGTGGTCGTCTCGGACGCGTTCCATCACTTCCGAGACCAACCCGGCTCGGTGAAGGAGTTCTCCCGCGTGGTTCGCAACGGCGGCATCGTGCTTGTGCTGGAGCTCGACCCGACCGGCCTCATGATGCGGCTCATCGTGCTTGGCGAGAAGCTGCTGGGCGAGCCCGGCGCATTCTTCACCCCCGCCGAGATGTGCGCGTTCATGGCGCGCGAAGGCATCGCGGGTGAGTGCGAGAGCCTTCGCAAGGCGGACTACCGGTTCCTGGGCGTGGTGCAGAAGTCTGGCGAGGTCGCCTAGCTCTTCCAGAGGTAGCCGACGTTGCGCACGGTCTCGAGACGGCGGGAGATCTCCGGGCCCAGCTTCGAGCGCACGCGTCGCACGTGCACGTCCACCGTGCGCGAGCCGCCGAAGTAGTCGCTCCCCCACACACGGCGGAGCAGCACTTCTCGGCTGTAGACACGGTTGGGGTGCGTGACCAGGAACATGAAGAGCGCGTACTCGAGGTACGTGAACTCGAGCGCTTCTCCCGAGATGTACGCCTGGTAGGTGGCGAGGTTGAGCGTGAGATCGTCGATGCGGATGACCTCTTGCGACGCCACCTCTTCGCCCGGCCACATGAGCGCACGCGCCCTGGCGGCGAGCTCAGCTGCCGAGGAGCCCCGCACGAGGAAGTCGCTTGGCACGCGCACCGGCAGCCGGAGCGAGTCGAGCGCTTCGGGCTCGATGACGAGCAGCAGGTGCGTGTCGCCACCCTCCGCCGCTGCAGATTCTACGATGCCTGCGAGCACCTCGGGCGACCGGCCACCATCGACGATGATGAGCTCGGCGTTGTGTGAGGCGAGACGGGCCTTGATGTCGGCAGGAGCGACCTCGAACGTCTCGACATCGAGTCGTACGAGGGCCTCCCGCATCCACGCGAGGGTATGAGCATCATCCGATGCAAGCAGTACGCTCTTCATGTGCATGATTCTACCGCCTCCCTCGCTGAGTAGGAACGCATGGTGCCGGACGGGAACTCCCGCCCGGCACCATTGCCGTTCAACAACGTTCGAGCGATCGCAATTAGATGATCGGCAGGTACTTGTCGAGCTCCCACTGCGAAACGTCGGTGATGTACTCGGCCCACTCGGCCTTCTTGTTCTCCACGTAGAACGAGTGGATGTGCTCGCCAAGGACTTCCTTCATGAGCTCGGAGCCCTCGAACAGTGCGATTGCCTCGCCAAGATCCTTCGGCAGGGTCTTGATGCCGGCCTTGGCCAGCTCCGCGTCAGACATGCTGAAGATGTTGTTGCTGGCCTCGGGCATGAGCTCCAGGCCTTCCTCGATACCCTTCAGGCCAGCGCCGAGCATAACGGCGAAGGCGAGGTACGGGTTGCACGAGGGGTCCGGCGAGCGGAGCTCGACGCGGGTCGCAGCTTCCTTGCCAGGCTTGTACATCGGCACGCGGACCATGGCCGAGCGGTTGCGGCGGGCCCACGAGACGTAGACCGGAGCCTCGTAGCCCGGGATCAGGCGCTTGTAGGAGTTCACGAGCGGGTTGGTGATGGCGCAGAACTCAGGCGCGTACTTGAGCAGACCGGCGATGTACTGCTTGCCGATCGTCGAGAGGTTGTAGCCCTCGGGATCGTTGGCGTCGAACATCGCGTTGCCGTCCTTGGTGAACAGCGACTGGTGCGTGTGCATGCCCGAGCCGTTCATGCCCGCAACCGGCTTCGGCATGAAGGTCGCGTACACGCCGTTGGCGTAAGCGACTTCCTTGACCGTGAGGCGGTACGTCATGACAGCGTCAGCCATCGTGAGAGCATCCTGGTAGCGGAGGTCGATCTCGTGCTGCGACGGGGCAACCTCGTGGTGCGAGTACTCGACCGGAATGCCGAGCTTCTCGAGGGTGAGAACCGTCTCGCGGCGAAGGTCAGACGCCACGTCGAGCGGGGTCAGGTCGAAGTAGCCGCCCTGGTCCAGGAACTCGGTGCCGTCGCTGTCTGCGAAGTAGAAGAACTCAAGCTCCGGACCAACGTACATGGTGTAGCCCATGTCAGAGGCCTTCTTGAGAACGCGCTTGAGCGCATAGCGGGGATCGCCCTCGAACGGGGTGCCGTCGGGCTTCATGACGTCGCAGAACATGCGGCCGACGCCATCGGTGCCCTGCGGGCGCCACGGAAGCGTCTGGAAGGTGCCCGGGTCGGGGAACGCGACCATGTCCGACTCCTGGATGCGGGTGAAACCGTCGATCGAAGAACCGTCGAAGCCCATGCCCTCTTCGAACGCACCCTCAAGCTCGGTGTCGGTGACGGCGAACGACTTCAGGAAGCCGAGGACGTCGGTGAACCAGAAACGAACGAAGCGGATACCACGCTCTTCAACGCTCTTGAGCACGTAATCCTTATCGAACTGCGCTGCCATGCTCACTCCTCCTTGTTAAAGGAACCGACGCGAAGCGGAGGCCCCGTCCCGCGTACACTCTTGGCGCTACGGTGAAGAGCGTACGATGTCTATGTTTCATTCACGTTTCGGACGTGAAATAACTGCGAGAATCTTCCCCGATGCGGGGGTTCATACACCTGGCGAATTGTGACAGCATGATCGGAACGGATGGAGGCATCATGCTCAAAGGCGAACTCGTCTACCTGGTACCGCTCGATATCGCGAATGCCGAGACGGCCCGCGCATGGATCAACGACCCCGAGGTCAACCAGTGGCTTCTCTCGGGACAGAATCCGGTATCGCGCGAAGGCGAGCGCGCCTTCTACCTAGCCGATGAGACGGATCGCGCCGCCGGTTCCGCCTACCGCTTCGAGATCCATGTAGCCGAGGACGACCGCTACATCGGCAACTGCGGCATCGAGCAGGTCGACCGCACACACAGGCACGCCGAGATCGGCATCTGCATCGGCTCGCTCCCCGACCAGAACCGCGGTTTTGGCCGAGACACGCTGGTGACGCTCTTGCGCTTCGGCTTCGACACGCTCGGGCTGCACCGCATCGCCATCCTCGCGAACGCCGAGAATGAGCGCGCCGTTCACCTCTACGGCTCGGTCGGTTTCACGGAAGTTGGCCGCGAGCGCGAAGTCGTGTTCATGCGCGGGAAGTTCCGCGACCACGTGGTGCTCGACATGCTCGACCGCGAGTTCCGCGCGCGGTACGGAGAATAGCGACGGGGCGGGTCATTGCGACCCGCCCCGCATGCACATTGAACGAACGCCGAGTCTACTCGCCGCCCGCCCAGTCGACCACGCCGGTGTCGAGGATGTACTTCGCTCCCACGACTTTGAGTTCTTTGGCCTTCAAAGCCTCTTCGATGATCGGGCTCGTCTCGAGCACGCCGATCATCCGGTCCACGTTCATGTCCGCGGCCGTCTCGGCGATCTGAGCATCGGTCTTGGCACCGGATGCCTTGGCGGCTTTCACCGATGGCAGAAGCATCGCAACGATCGAGCCGATGCTTCCCGGTGCCTTGCCGCCGGCGACAGCCGCCTTCACTGCGCCGCAGCCCTGGTGGCCCATGACGACCACGAGCGGGCTGCCCAGGTGCTCCACGGCATACTCCACGCTACCGAGCGCGATCGGGTCGATAACGTTGCCGGCAACGCGGATCACGAAGATGTCGCCGATGCCCTGGTCGAAGAGCAACTCGGCGGGAACGCGAGAGTCGCTGCACGTCAAGATGACCGCGAACGGCTGCTGGCCCTTGGAGAGCGTCTGAAGGTTCGCGTCGCTGAAGTCCTTTACCGTGATCTCATCGGCAACGAACCGCTCGTTCCCCTCCTTGAGGAGCGTGAGTGCTTCGTCGGGGGACTCAACCTTCGCGGGACGCTCGTACTTTGCGACCGTCTCAACCTCGGCCGAGGACTCACTCTCGGTCTTGGTGCCGCTGCAACCGCTGGTTGCGAGCGCCAGGCCGAGCACGGCAACCACACCGAGGTACCACGCCTTGCGAAGCTTCATCATCCGAACCTCCCGTAGCCGAAACGAATGTCAACGAGGGGGATTCGACCGGCTTCGCGCAACACCTGCACGGTTCGTTCACTATGAACGAAGCTGTGCTTCTCCCTGGTAGACGCGCCGCTACGCCCAACGCGAGAGGCCCCGTTTCCGGGGCCTCTCGGTTCGCTCGATGTGCGCGGTATAGCTACTGCGTGTAGTTGAGCACCAGTGGTGTCTCGGCATTGCCGAGCTTGTCCACCGAGTAGTACGTGAGCGTGTGGTTCCCTGGCGTGTCGGCACCCGGCTGGGTGTTCGCGATGCCGGCCGTCGCGTCGGCGGCGGTGTAGGCCACGTACTCTGCGCCGTCGAAGCTGTAGTACGTCGTCGCCACACCCGCGATGTTGTCGCTCGCATTCAGGCGCCAGCGCAGCGTACCTGCCGAGGATGTGCTCGTAACCGGGGCCGCGTTGTCCACGTAGAGCTTCGCGTACGTGAGCGGCGTCTGGTTGCCTGTGAAGTCACGGGCGTAGTACTGGATCTCGAACCACGCGTTGCCGCCGCCGGTATCCCAGATGGTTCCGCCGTAGGTGGGCCAGAAGCCCGGCGAGCTCTTGGCCTTGGCGAGGAGCTCCATCGGCGCGATGGTGCGGGTGGAATCCCAGGTGGCGTCCTGCACGTACGAGAAGTCGTTCATCTGCTGGTAGAACGCCTGGTACGGGAACCAGCCCCAGGTGGTCTTGTACGTCTTCACCTCGGTGTGGATGAACGCCACGCCGGTATTGAGGCCGCGCACCTTCGGGTCGACGACGACCATGTCCATCGTCTTGGCCACAAACGTATCAGCGCCAAGCGCGATGCCGCTGAAGGTCACAGTAGGCGCCGTCACGTCAGTGACGTTGTAGTCCGACGTCTTGATGGCTTCGGTGTGATTCGCCGCGTCCACCGAGTAGTACCGCAGCGTGTGCGCGTACGGCGGCGAGACGTCAGCCGGGTTCGTGATGCCGTTCGCCTGATCAGCAGCGGTGTAGAGCGTGAATGGCGCACCGTCGAAGCTGTAGTAGGTGGCGACCACGCCATCCCCCACATCGGTGGCCGTGAGGCGCCACACGATCGGGTCAGTGCCAGAACGCGCGGCGGTCGTCACCGGAGCGAGGTAGTCCACGCTCGTGGCGGGCCCGACCTGTCCGCCATGGCAACCGAACGGGCTACCGCACTGCCACCGCTCGGGATCGCCGTGGCATGACTGGCACATGCCCTCCGGTTGCTGTCCGATGCTCATGAGCGTGTGGTCCATCGCCCTGGTCGGAGCCGGGTGCTGCGCGACCGGCAGGCCGTCAACGGTCTGCCCGCCGGTGTGACACGCGCCGGTCTGGCAGGTCCTGTCCCACTCGGCAAAGCTGGTAGCGGGACCATCGGTCGCATGGCACATCGCGCAGTTGGTGTAGTCGCTGCCGTGCAGGCCAAGGAGGTTGCTGCGGTGGCAGCTCAGGCACGGGAGCTTCACGTAACCCACGACCTGGACGCCGTTCGCGCCCCACTGCGGCTCGCCAACGTACGACTTGTAGGTAGCGCTGGCCTCATGCACGGTGCCGTGAATCGCCACCGGGTTGTGGCACGACGCGCACCGCTTGTCGTTGGCCGCGATCGCCGCGACCACGTTCGCTGCGGCGCTTGCATGGCAGCCTTCGCACCCGATCGCCGAGTGGACCGCGGTGAGGTCGCCTCCGTTGTGGCAGCCGGTGCCCGAGCACGCCATCGTCGCGTTCGCGTGCTGCACGGCGTGCGGCGTGGAGTGACATCCCGAGCAGTCCTTGACGCTCGCCGCGACGGCGTCCTTCGCCTGCGCGCGAGCACTGCTGCCGTGACAGATCGTGCACTGGTACTTCACGGTCGCCGCGCTTGGGTACTGCGCATGCTCGGACACGAGTGCGGTGCCGTGGCAGGGATCGCAGAACGTGCTCGGCGTCGAACCCGTGTGGGCATCGGCCGTAAGCGCGTCAGTGTGACGCGCGACATTGGGATACGTGGCGCTGTGGCAGCTCACGCACGTGAAGTTGAGCCCGCTACTGGCCTCGTTGTCGTGGTTGAACTTGTGGCACTCGGAGTACTGCATGCAGCCGGCCACACTCGGTATCTCGCTGCCGTGCTGGCCGACCGGTGCGAGCGCGTGGTCGTGGCAGCTCGCGCACACATCCAGCGGATGCGCCGCCGGATACGTGGTGTGGCAGCCGGTGCAGTCCCAGGTGGTGGACATCGGCGGCGAGACCTTGAAGCTCCACGTCTTGCTCGCGCTCCCTACCGAGGCCCGCGCGGTGAACGCGACCGTGTGCACGCCCGCGGCAAGCGGCGCGCCGGGCGTGTGCGTGTACGTCTTGGTGGCTGCCGAGTAGGTCATCGGAACTGCGACGCCGTCAAGCAGCATCGTGGAGGTGAACGTCGAATACGGCGAGAGGAGCGTGGCGGAGATGGCCGCGGGCGATGCCGCAAGGACGGCGTCCACTGCGGGAGTCACCGCGCTCACGCTGGTGCCGGTGACGTTATCGAACGTCCACGTGTACGTGGAGGTGCCCGAGGCGCTTACCACCGTCGCGACGACCGTGTTGGTGCCGGTCAGCATCGTCCACGCGGTCTTGTAGCTCTCCATCCGAACGACCGTCGGGTCGTCGACCACGTAGACCTGATCCTCAAGGTCCTCGTCGAAGTACCAGTGGCCGATCGGCCGGGTGACCGATGTGAGTGCCGCAACGCCGTTCACCTTGATCGATGCGCTCAATACCGGTGAGCTGTCATCGGCGGTGATCGAGATACTCATCGGCTTCACCAGAACGACCGAGCCGACCGCGGGCGTCGGTGCCGAGAAGACAGCCGCTCCAGCCGCGAATGCGCTTGCAGTGCCACCCGCGAAGACCATGACGACCGCAAGTAGTACCGATGCCGCGAAGAGCCTCCGCGACGGGCGAGTCCCACCCATTTCGCTCACGCTGCCCCATCCCCGTTGACTGCCTAATGTGAACTACTCTGAATTGCTAGCCGCACTGTATCAGGCTGAACGGACCTTGTCGCGCACTTCCTCTCTGATTGCGCCGCTTCACTTCGTCTCGGTCACTCTGCATCCTTGGGATAGTGGAATACGTCGTCGAGCGGCACGCCGAACACGCCGGCGATCTGGAATGCGGTCTCAAGTGACGGCGAGTAGCGGCCTTGCTCTATCGCGATGATGGTCTGTCGGGTCACGTTCACCCGTTTCGCGAGCTCTGCCTGCGTCATCTCGCCCGCGGCGAATCTAAGCGCACGAATGCTGTTGGAGACTCGGGTCGGCTTGACCATGGCTAGAAGCCCCTACGATAGGCGATCAGCTTGGCCGCCGCGGTGACAAGTGCTCCGATCACGAACGACAGGTAGAGCGCATTCGCGATCCAGAATTGGTCGTAGCGCAACATCGCCAGTGCCATCACGCCGACCACGCCTGCCGACGAGACATAGTAGCCGATAAGCTCGCCGCGCCGGTTGATGTCCTTGTCCCGTTCGTCGGAGCGGCCGATCTCGCCGACCGAGTCCTCAATCGAGCTCTCGCCGGTGATCTCGGCGGTCACGGCGGCACCGATCGCTGTGACGATCGCGGTTGCGATCGCGCCGATGATGCTGAGCACGATCAGCGCGCCGATTGCGACGAGCAGCAGCGGCTGATAGGCGATCTCAGCGACGGGCACCGTCCGCACCTCGCCGAGGACGACCGCGAAGTAGACGGCTGCGACGCCAGTCGACACAACCGCGCTCACCCACGTGAACTTCTCTTCGAACGACATCATGACCTCCTAGATGTCAGGTTTCTTTTACACCCTCAATGTAAAGCGGTCACGACACCGTGTCAAGTATTGTTTACACTCAATTTCAGTCGGAATCACGCAGGACGCACAACCGAAGGTGATTCACGCAGGCGCTACCTACCTGCTGCGGGAAACCGCCACCAGATAGCCAAGCGCGCCGATCACGCCGGCAACGCCGAACAGCACGGCCGCGACAAGCGTTGCCACCGCGAGGATCTGCCCCGATTCCATCTGGCTGATTCGGGCGAGCGGTGCGCTGGCTTCTGACGTCTCCATGGGGCTCCCGTCATGCGATCTCGGTCGGTTACAGCTCAATCGAAGCTCCCGCGCCCGCGTACGCGATGCCCGGCCCGTAGGCCTGTCGCAGCGTCTCGTAGCCCTTGCGGGTCGTGCAGTGCATTGTGATGATCTGCGGGATCTCCATTGCGCGCAGGCGCCTGGCAACCTCCTCGATTGCCGCGTCGCTATCGCCGAGGAGCCCTGCGATGGGAATCCCCATGAAGTGAAAGCCGCCGATGAGCGCTTTGACCGACTGCCCGGGAAACGCACGCCGGACGGACTCCACGATGTTGAGCACGCCATGATGGCTGCAGCCGGTGAACACCACAAGCCCGCCCTCATCCTCGATGACGAGCGCCAGCTCGTGACCGAAGTCGTCGGGCACGAGCCGCCCGCCCTCCTCGCGCATGAGGACGCGATTCCCTTTGGGCGCGGGTTGGTCGCTCGAGATGTCGGTGAGCAGATGCACACCGGGCACCACTTCGGTGTCGCGCTCCACAAAACGGAAGCGGTCGGCGTTGTCGGCCACCACGTCGGCGTCGATCCCCACGCGCTTGCGGATGGGGCCCAGCTTCATGAACAGGTCGGGCGTCATGCCCGCGCGCGCCCACACTGGCGCCTCCGTGTCCGAGAGGAACCGGGCCAGTCCGCCCCCGTGGTCAAGGTGCGAGTGCGACACCACCGCGAACTCGACGTCTTCGATCGGCACGCCGAGGGTGCGCGCGTTATCCGCGAACAGCCCCGACGTACCTGTATCGAAGAGGATCGAGTGCTCCCGCCAGCGGATATGGATGCTGGCTCCCCACTCCGTGCCGACGGTGTCACTACTTGCCTCGTGATCGATGAGCACCGTGATCTTCACTGGATCCCCCCAGTCTGCCCCGAGTAAGGCCGACGACTTCGCCGACCACCTGCACGACGATAGGGCTTCTGCCGACGCAAGCAAACACCCGCAGCGGAACCCGCTACGCTCCGGCACCCACACCCACGGCGGCGATCGCGGCGACGGGCTCACGCCAGCGCCACGCGTACCCGATGATCGCCAGCGCGCAGCCGACTTCCAGCACCGAGAAGAAGATGCCGTGCGGATAGGTGGAGCTGCCGCCAGCGACGTACGCGATGGTGACCACACCCGCGACGATGTTCGCCCAGCGGTTCGCGCGTGGCTTAAGCACGCGGGAGAGCACGATCATCGCGATGGGGATCTCGGTCAGCACCGCCGCCAGCAGCAGGAAACTCGGGGTGATCACCACGCCGCCGGCATGGCCGCTCATGACCTCGCTCAGGAATCCGGGATACATGAACGACAGAATGTCCGCGAACACCATGTTGAACATGATGAAGACCCACAACAGCGAGAGCCGCACCTGCATGCTCATCGCTTCCGAACCCCGCTCGTTCGCACTCATTTCTGACTCCCTTCCAACGATGCGGTCGCCTTCGTGCGCATGAGCGACACGCCGACCCATACGAACCACACGATCTGCAGCAGCCCGAACAGGTACGCAGCCGCGTTCAGCGCCGGCACCACCGAGACGATCCCGGCCGCACCGATGATGAGGCCGAGCACGCACACGGCCTTCGGCAGCGCACGACCACGCAGCGCGATTCCGCTCACGAGCAGCACCCACAGCCCGCCGAGGATCTCGCCGCCGGCACCGCCGAGCCCCTGCGCGACCGGCTCGATCCCTTGCCACACAAGTTGGGCGCTGGCCACGTCGGTCTTGGCGAGCGAAACGACGGTGGTCATCCCGTAGTTGAAGACCATCCCGCTCGTTACGAGCGCGACCACCCACAGCAGGCCGACCGTGGTAGCCGCGCGCGCGGCGGCGGGTGCGGTCGCCTTGAGGCGGTCGTAGAGCGAAAGCGCGAGGGCGCCCAGCGCGAGCCCGAACACCACGTACGTGACGAGGTACATCGCGTACATGCTTGAGTAGTTGGCAACGACCAGCGCGACCTTCTGAGCCGCGGTGGTCGCACCCTGATAGTCGACCACCAGCAGGAAGAACGGCATCGCTGCTATGTACGCGAGCGCGAGGTAGATCGCCGCCATGCCTCCGACCCTTTGCTGCCTGCTGACCTCGCGAGTTGACGCTTCCATTCCAGTCCCCTCCTTGTCGGGCCGAGGCGCCCTTGCGCGTCGTCCCCTGAACGGTATACTTACTTAGTAAGTAAGCGACGTCAGTATCACACTTACTAAGTAAGTCTGTCAACACCCTGGAGGGACCATGGCCAAGAAAGCTGCTAGAGCAGCCGATACGACCGGACCGCGCCCTCCCCTGAACCGGGATCGCGTGCTTGCCGCGGCGATGGAGATCGCCGACGAGCGCGGCGTGGGCGCCCTCACCATGCGCGAGGTCGCGTCGCGCCTCGGCGTGGAAGCGATGTCGCTCTACAACCACGTGGCGAACAAAGACGACATCCTCGACGGCATGGCCGATCGCGTGGCCGAGCAGTTTGACCTCCCGGAGGACGCCAGCAGCTGGCGCGAAGCGATGCGCCGCCGAGCGGTCTCCGCGCACAAGGTCTTCGCCGAGCACCCCTGGGCGCCGATGCTCTTCGACTCGCGCGGATCGAGCGGCCCGTCCGCGCTGCGCTACTACGACTGGGTGCTTGGCACGCTCGTGCGCGCCGGCTTCTCGCTGGAGGGCGCCGCGCGCGCGTTCTCGCTCCTCGACAGCTACATCTACGGCTTCGGCATCCAGCAGTTCAACTTCTCGGCCGCCGACGACGACATGTCCCCCGAGGAACGTGCCGAGATGATGCTGGCCTTCATCCCTCCCGAGCAGTACCCGTACCTGCACCGGATGGCGACCCACGCGATGCAGACCGGCTACGACGCCGAGGCCGACTTCGAGTTCGGGCTGGAGATCGTGCTGGACGGGCTGGAGAGGGTGCTGGGCTCGTAGGCCGAGCAGTGATTCCGTCACCGAAGTGCCACAGGCCCACCAACTGTCGGGAGTATCACGGCTCCCACATGGATATGGCCGCTTGTCGGTCTCCTACTGTTGCCATGGACGACCGTCGCGTTCGTCTTCGTCTCGCCAGGCGGGCTCACCGTGCTTGAATGGGTCGTGCTTGGAATCGCCCTACTGATGGACCTAGGCACGCATGGCGGGAGCGGCCGCGAATACCGAAGGCGCCGGTCAGGGGCGTAGGACGGGCGTCGGCGAGAACACGCTTGGCCATCTGTATGCGCGGGTTAGTCAGACGCCTGGGACTCGCATTCCGATGATTCCAGCGCTTCCACCACGGTGGAGTGACAGACCGAACGTGCGAGGAAGAAGCCGACGGACAAGCAGGCGCCCGCCGCCAAGAACGTCCAGAGCTGGAAGAACGCACCGACGCCAAATGGAATCGCACACGCGACTAGGACTGTCGCCGCCGGCTCACGTGTCCGCCCGATGTACCAGCCTCCGAGCCCGGCACACACGCCCGTCAAGGTCGTTGCAGCCTGAACCGAGAAGCTCGAGTCTCCGAAGGCGAGACTGGTGAGAAGCTGCAGCATGAAAGCGCCCAGGAGCAGTGGCTGCATCAGAAGAAACCCCCGGATGGTCGCATTCGTGTGACTCACGCGTCGAATCGTGCCTCCTGATTCGCGGACAGTAGGTTCTGGGTAACGTGTTTGCGCTTTGGCTGCGGCTTCCGCGCGCTTCTTGCCCGAGTCTACCTGACTCGGGCGCGCTTTCCGCTGGAAGCGCGGGTTAGTCGGGCACTGCCTCTCCGAAGAGCGTCTCGTCCCAGCGCGTGTCCCAGCCGTGTCAGAGCCCAGTGCTAGACTGGCACGCGGAATGAGAAATAGGGATACGAGGTGGGACTTTGGCGCTATCCACGAATCATCAGAAGAGCCGGTCAGACCAGGCGTTCGCCCGTGATCAAGTTGTTCAGGTCTTGGCGCTTGACGGAGGTGGGCTGAAGGGGCTGTTCTCCGCCGCAGTCATCGAATCTCTGGAGGAGCAGCTCGGTCATCCGCTACCAGATCATTTCGACATCATCTGTGGTACGTCAACTGGTGGTCTGATCGCGCTTGCACTCGGAATCGGGAAGTCTGGAAGTGAGATTGTCGACTTCTATCGAGACGATGGCCCGACGATCTTCCCGAACCGTGGCATCCGACGTGTTCTGGGGTACTGCCGTAGTTGGCTCTGGAGCAAGTACTCCTCGCGGACTCTGAAGGCGACGCTGAAGAGACTCTTCGCTAATGAAGGAACCGGGGACGAGCTACTTCTGCGAGACAGCCGCAAACGTCTCATCATCCCAACTCTCTATGCTGCTTCCTCGCAGCCACGTCTCCTCAAAACGCCGCATGACCGGCGGTATCGACTTGACTGGAAGCTTCCTCTCTGGGCTGTTGCCATGGCCACTGCTGCCGCGCCGACCTTCCTGCCGAGTTTTCGCTTCCGAGGTAACACCTATCTTGACGGAGGACTCTGGGCAAACAACCCATCCCTGGTCGGGGTTGTGGAAGCGCTCGAAATGGGCGCGCAACTGGAGAACATCCGCGTCCTGAACATCTCAACCACGTCGTCTACGTCCGATTGCCTAGCATTCAAGGCGCCGTTGGTGCGCCTGAAGATCTCCGCTGCCCGCCTTGGGAAGCTGCCCTGGGCTTCGAGGATTCTTCCCCTGGTGATGCAGGCGAACAGCTACTCCACAACGCACATGTACCTGAAGCAGATGCTCGCACCGGGCAATCTCGCTGCAATCGATGAACGGATGAATGAGGGCCATGCAGCTCTCGACGACATCAACTACGAGGAGTTCTACACGCGAGGCAGAAGTGCCGGAGAGCAGGCATTTGCCGGATTGAGCGAGTACTTCGAGCACTTTGCCGCAGACTACACTCCAAGCAGGGAGGCTTTGGCCGATGGAAGCTAGTAGCAGGGCAAGCATGCTCGACAATATGGTCGCCAGTCTGGACATATCCCCCACCGACTACGAGACGGCACGAAGTCGCTACCGAGCAGTCGGAGAGTGGCTGGGGAACGGCGACTACGGTCTCGGGACAAGTGTTGACGTGTATCTTCAGGGTTCCTTCCGCCTTGGAACCGTGGTGCGACCCTATGCAGACGGTCAGGATGCTGACTATGACATTGATCAGGTGTGCGAGATCGCAGGAGGCGGGGGCGAACCCCGTGGTCTGAAGCACGAGGTTGGCGATCGGCTCAAGGAACACTCTGACTACAACCGCATGCTCGATGATGAGGGACGGCGTTGCTGGACGCTGGAGTACGCGCCCGAAGATGGCCGACCAGGATTCCATCTGGACGTGCTTCCATCGCGTCCGGCAGACGCGATCAGCACTCAGATACGCATCACGCACAAGGAAGACGGAGTCTACTCATGGCGCTCGAGCAATCCGAAAGGCTACTATCGCTGGTTCTCTGAGAGGAACACCGTGAGTCCAGCTGTACTGGATGAGCAGATGCGTTCGATCTTCTCCGCGAACCGAGAGCTGTACGCATCTGTGGACGACGTGCCAAAGCAACTTGCCAGAACCTCACTCCAGCGTGCGATTCAGGCGATGAAGCGCCACCGAGACGTCTGTTTCAACGGTCGGGAAGGTGCCCCCATCTCCATCATCGTAACGACGATTTGCGCTCACAAATACAGCGGTCGCGACGTGCTCGGTACCATCCGAGACTTCACCGAATACGTTGCTGGTCGGTTTGGGGCTGCACAAGTGGGACAGACGCTGCCCGTGGACGGTGTCCTCGACTACCACGACGAGGCATGGTTGATCAAGAACCCGGCAGATGACAGAGAGAACTTCGCGGACAAATGGATCGAGGATCCCGAACTTGCCAAGAACTTCTTCGCGTGGGTGTACCAACTGCGCAGAGATCTGGACGCATTCGAGGACTCGGGAGACCCACCGGATCTTGGACTTGCCGTCCGCGGTATCCAGACGAGAGAAACCCCATACGGCGAGAGGCTTCTCGAGAGCATGAGCATAGGTCCTGTGGGTAGCAGCCAACGCTTCCTGGATCTGATCCACCAAGGAATCGAGGGTCGGATTCCATGGAGTGCCGTGCGGGAGGTTGCTGTTCGCAATGTTGACCTGGAGGATGACGCGAAGGGAAAGGACACCGCGTGGGTGAACTACTACCAGGTCAAGATCCACTCAGGTGCTGGCCTCACAGCGGACGATCGACAGGGCGTGCAGTCGATTCTTCGACGACACGCCTCCGAGCCAGACTTCATCTTCTGCTGCAATGTCCTTCTGGGTACCGCTACTGCAGACATGTTGCGTGCTTGCGTGAAGGAGCGAGGGGAAGACGCTCTCAGGTGGCCGATCACCCGTCTCGCTTCGAATCAGATTGCGAGGCACTCCAGCACGATGGTCCCAGCGCGCAAGTTCGCCTACGAGAGTCGATGAGAATACCAGCGAACAGTCATCGATGTCGGGCGGCGGTTGCTGAGTCGACGAGCGTTCCAGTGCTCTGGCCAACGTCTTTGCGGATAGCCTGCGAGCGAAGCGAGTCAGGTTAATCCGCGGGTTAGGCGGACCTCTGTCGGCCACAAGGCCTACTCGTCGAAGTCATCTTCGTCCTCGTAGTCCGCGTTTTCCGCAATCCATTCCTGCGTGGCCCAGATGCTCGTGTAGCCGACCGTCCTGTGATGTCGCTTGCTGAAGTTGTCCATCGCGGCTCGGAACTGCCCCAGCACGAGCACAGCGTCGCTGTTCTGGGGCAGTTGCTCTTCCGAAAGAAGGTCGAGATACGCGACGCTCTCTTCGTTGGCGAGTATCTCTTTGATCTCAGTGAGCAGGCGATTGAGAATCTTGATTTTCATCTCTCCCACTATGCCGTCCTGCTTCTTCTTCGAGAACTCACGCATCTCACTTAGAGCCGAGTCAAGCATGGGAGAGAGGAACCCGAACCGCTTGACTTGAGCGTCACTCGGGGCAGTGGCTTCGTCTGTCATGTGGGGCCTCATTTCGGTAGCAGCCTGGTGAACTCAATGAACTTCTTCTTCAGGACGTCTGCGGGACTGCGCCCCGAATCGGCCATAGCAAGCATCAATTCGAGATCCCTATCGTCCAGACATAGAACAGTGACCCTTTTCGACGAGTGCAGATCTACCGCATTTCGCTGGACTGACTTGGGGGTCGGATTGCGCGTGACGAGTATCCCAAGTCTTCCGAACTCCTTGTCCAGATAGCGGTACAGCTGGTTCACGTGTTCCGTCTCAAGAGTGCGGACGTTCTTCAGTTCGAACACAGGCTGACGCGCCTCATAGCGGTCACGAAGGTCTCTCCAGAAGTCCGTCTTGGCGTCGTTGTAGAAGATGAGATCTCGAATGTGCGCTCCTGACGCGGTGCGAACACGGCTCTCCGCGAATTCGAGAGTCGGATACAGCAAGGAGCACAGAATATCGTGCACCAAGTCCTCGTACTCACGATCTGCCCCATCCGCAGACCCAGAGGGAAGTGCGAGGAGTTTCTTCAATCGCGACTTCAACACCGAGAGGGAGAGTGGTTGGAAGAGAGGGTCCGGTTTGCACTGTGCACCCAAGCGCTCTCGTTCAGTCACATAGCGCTCAACCTCGACGTAGTTTCGCGCATTGAACTGGAGAACGGCCTCCTTCGCGACGCGTGCATCGCGCTTGCTGGGCGGCAACACACGCGTCGAGAACGAGGAGCGATAGTAGTGCTCGTAGTTGATCCATGGGAGGTGTCGGAGCAGGTCAAGCGGGACCAGGAGGATGGGCGTGTCATCAACCGGATTGAACGGGAGTTGCGCTTCCGGGGCAGGTACCCACATCTTGTGTTTGGGGCTGTATATGTTGCCCAGCCTCACCTTTCGCGTAGGAATTCCGTGTGCCTTGCATTGCCGATGGGTGTAATCGATGAAGAAGTCCTTGACTATGGAGCTGGCCGTGTCGCTCAGGCGATCCTCCGCGAACTTGGGAACCACCAGCTGCATTTCCTCAAGATGACGGATTCCACCGTCAAGCAGCTGTGGGATCGCCTCGTGTGCCGCGAGTATGGATGCAATCAGCCCTGGGCCAATATTGTTTCCGCGCCTTGAACTCGCCGTGTAGCCCAGACCCATCGCTTGGGGTTCGTGGCACCCAGCAAGTAGCTGCGCGGCAGACACGGCGTCTCCATTCCGCACGTGCCCACTCACCAGTCGGAAGAAGTCCAGTACCCGCGCATGCAGGCTCTGGTACTCGGGATCACCTGAGACCCAGAGCAGGAAGGGATCGACGTACAGCGGGATGTCCTCATGAAGCTTCGGGACTGCGAATCCCACATCCTCCTGAGTGAACTCAGCGCCAAACACGTCAATCAGCCTTGGGTTCGCGATGGTCGAATCCGACGACGACGCGTTGTTGTCGTCACCCGCACGAGGCTTCACGCCGCCGGCCATCGAGACCCCCCTCGTTCCGCCTAGCGTATTTGGGCATCAGCTGTGCGCCAATGCCTCTCAATCAGTCTAGCGCTTGTCGCATCTGCTGAATGCCCGGGTTAGAACTTCGGGCCTATGCACCCGATGCCCTGTTCTCCATGTATTGTCCAATCCAGCGCGTAAACTGACCAGCTTCATCGTCCGCCGCAGCGAATCGTCCATCAGGGAGGACGGCACACATACACTTGCGAGTGAGCAAGACGAACCGTCCATCTTGAAGTACCGCAAGTCCGGGCTTCTGCAGTGCGCGCGAGAAGCTTGCGGGTGAGTATCCGTGCTTCTCAAGGTACGCGGTGAGTTCCGAATCAACAGAGACATCGGTGCCTGCCGCAAGTCGCGAGACGATGGTGAATTGAGCCACATCAAGGATGGCAGGCTGCCACTTCTTGGGGACCATCGGCCGATCTGCATCCTTCCGCGACGCGGGAGAGATGCGGTACTCCCACCCGCCTTTGCACGGACGGGCGTCGATCAGCCTGTGCATTGGCTGCGTTTCGTCATCATCATCAAACACTGATCCAGACATCTTGTCGTCGTACACAAGCCGGGTCCATACAACCTCAAGCAACAAACGCAGCGGGTTGCCTGTAGTCGATCCGTACACGGGCCAGTACCCGTCGTCATCGAACGGGGTGCAGAAGGGTGCGCCATTTGCCTTCGCAAGACTGTGCTCCCCACAGCAAATCAAAGTTGGCAGCTTGTGGATTCCAAGACCCGGGATGACCCCCGATGGCAGCCTCTGCGACTCCAGGTGCGCGATGAAGGACTTGCGGAGGGCAGACTGGGACTTGAAGCCGTTGTAGCCGAAAATGATACGGGCCGGGTAGTACAGCTCCATGGCCAGTGTGTAGTACACCATCTGGAGATTATGCGGCAGGCTCCGCCAGTCATCCACGCTCGGAACCGGCAGTTGCGTGGTTGCTTGATATGCATCCCGAAATAGCGGGCCGTGCCTATCTCGAGAGGGCTGAATCTCATTTACGGATGCAAGATTCTCGAAGCCACTTCTGAGGTCGCCTGAGTACAGGTTCTTCTTCACCTGAACGACTGCTACCACATCATCGATGTGAAAGACCTGCTTGTCGGTATATGGCACCTTGGTGCCGGGGGCCGTTACAACGAGACAGTCAAGCTCATGGCTTAAGGCGCCAGAGTCATCAGTGATGAAGCCGGCGGAGACTTCGATACCTGACTCTACCGGCAAGGCCCGGTCAAGCAGCTCTTGAGTCAACCCCTCATACATGTCTCCGATGGTGGGCCGGTGAGTGATGTTCTGGGCCTGCAGGGCATCGTGCTCTGCCTCTCTCAGGCGCTCAAGAAACTCAGAAACTGTCTTGATCAAGCGGAAACCCCCGTTGGTTCTAACCCTACATCAGCAGACTGTTTGCGCAGCGTACACGGTCAGCGTGTGACCCGAAGTCCCCCTCGAGCCTTTCCATCATATCCCACACTTCGCGCCACACAAGAAGGGCGGGCCCTTCTCGGACCCGCCCCTTACGCAGTCTGTGTAAGCGCATAGCACCAGCACCCGCGCGCCACCTCACATCGGCGCGTACATCTTTCTGCACGGCCGGTAGCTGAACGGCGCGAACTTGGTGAACGGCCCCGAGAGCACCTCGCCCCCGCCCCCCTCACCCCAACAGCGGCGTCACCGCGTTGATGAACAGCCCAATCGCAATGCTCCCAAAGAAGAACGACGCCACGATCCACGGGGTTGCCTTCTTGCCGAAGAGTGGCACCAGGAGCGCGATCGACGAGAGGCAGATGCCGTTGCCGGCGATGGTGAGCGCGATCGTGTGGCCCATCGGCAGACCCATCTGCACGAGCGGGGCGAGGATGAGCACATCTTCGCCCGAGCACAGGAAGATGGGCACTCCGGCACCGGCGGCAAGCACGAGGCCGAAGAAGCTCGATGAGAGGTACTTGCCTACGATGTACGGCGGCAGGTACACCGTGAACGCCGCGCCCACTAGCATGCCGATGATGATGTACGGTGACAGGTACACCACGAGCATGTACGCCGCATCCCACCACGACTCGGCCTGCGAGAGCTTCACGCCACCGGAGGAGCATCCCTTGCAGGTGGTGCAGCCCTCCTCGGGCATCTCGGGATCGAGCTGTCCGGTGAAGCGTTCCACGATCACGCCGGTCACCATGCCAAGGACGAAGATCGAGACGATGCGCCAGAAGACGTACGTCCAGCCCAGCACACCGCCCGCGAACACGATCACGAACGGATTGAGCACCGGCACCACCATCATGAAGGTGATGACGGCCCTCAGCGGTATGCGCTTGGTCATCATGAGGCTGTAGGAGAACGGGACCGCCGCGCAGCTGCAGATGGGCAGGATCGATGCGAACACGCCGGCGCCAAGCATACTCTTGGGCAGCCAGCGCGAGTCTCGCCGAACGAACCGCTCGATCACGGCGGAGAGCACGCACCCGGCGATGAAGTACGGGAACGTCTTGAGCGAGTACGACACGAGGATGTGCAGGAACTTCGCGTCGTGGCCGGCCTTCTCGGTGATGGACTTGCCGCAGTAGACGCAGTAGAGATAGGCAACGGCCGCGAAGATGCTCAGGCCGATGACCCATGCGCGCCTCGCCTTGGCGGATGGCCGCAGGTGGAAGCGGTCGAACCAGCCGTTGCTCATCTGCTTGAACCGCGCGCTCTTCCGGCGCAAGGTCCACATCACGATGGTGATCACGTACGCTGCGAGAACGGGAATGCCGATGATACCGAATGTCCTCTCTACCTGAGCAATTGCTTCTCGCAGATCCACGCGCATTCCCCCGTCTTAAGCGACCCCCGTCACTTCGTGATTTGTTCACGATATCAGAGGGTCGTCAGACAACAAGACCCCGCCGCGACGGATCGCAGCGGGGCCTCGTCAACTGGGTTAGCGCCACCTACATGGGCGCGTACATCTTGCCGTACGGGCGGTGGCTGAACGGCGCGAGCTTGGTGAACGGCACCGAGAGTACCTCGGCCAGGTCCATGCCCTGCGCGTCGCAGTAGTCAGCCAGGGTCGGCTTGAGCGCAGCCATGTCTTCCTCGGTGGCCTCGGTGATGCCAACTTCCTTGCCGCACTGCCAGGACTCGACCGTGCCGCGCAGATAGATGACGCCGCCGTGCATGCCGGCGCCCACGAACGAGCCCACCAGCGGCTGCTCGGCGAACTGGGTGTTCATGCCCAGGAGTACCAGGATGCCGCCGGCCATGTACTCGCCGAAGAAGTCGCGCGCGTTGCCGCCGCACACCATGATCGGGATGAGCGACTCGTACGCCTTCATGTGAATGCCCACGCGGTAGCCCACGTCGCCCTTCACGTACACGGCGCCGCCGCGCATGCCGTAGCCAAGCACGTCGCCCGCGTCGCCATGCACGATCACCTTGCCGGCGTTCATCGTGTTGCCAACGCCGTCCTGCGCCGCGCCGAAGACTTCGATCGTGGGGCCGTCCATGAACATCGCCATGTCGTTGCCCGCCGTACCGTGGACCTCGATGGTCACGCCCTTGGCCTTCACGCCGGTGCCGATGTAGCGCTGGCCGTTCACGTTGTTGAGCACAACGCGCGTCGCACCCTCGGCGATCGCACCGCGAATCGCCTCATTGAGCTGACGGTAGTAGATACCGGTCGCGTCGATGGTGGCCGTGTCGCCGTCGCGCACAACCGTCGGCGCGACTTTGAGGTAGCCTTCCGTGACTCCTGGAGCCATCTGTCGTGGCATCGTGCCTCCCCTACATCCCCGCCGGCTTGACGCCGAGGACCTTGTTCATCTGCTCGTCCAGGCCAATCGAGCGCAGGCGCTCGCGCGAGCCGCGAAGCGACTCCACCGCGTTCACGCCAAGCGCGCCGAGGATCTCCTGCAGCTCGTGGCTCCACGCGTGCACGAGGTTGGTGAGCTGCTCGGCACCCCACTCGGGATCGATGCGGCGCGTGAGCTCCGGCTTCTGCGTGGTGATGCCCCAGCTGCAGCTACCGGTGTGGCAGCTCTGGCAGAGGTGGCAGCCAAGCGCCATAAGCGACGCCGAGCCGATCGCGACAGCGTCGGCGCCAAGCGCGATCGCCTTGGCGACATCTGCCGAGGAGCGGATCGAGCCTGCGGCGATAACCGACGCCCAGTTGCGGATGCCTTCGTCGCGCAGGCGCTGGTCCACGGCCGCGATGGCAATCTCGATCGGGATACCGATGTGGTCGCGGATGACCTGCGGCGCCGCGCCGGTGCCGCCCTTGAAGCCGTCGAGGTACACGTAGTCGGCACCCGCGCGCACGATACCGCTCGCGATGGCAGCCACGTTGTGCACGGCGGCGATCTTCACGCCAACCGGCTTGTAGCCGCTTGCTTCCTTGAGCGCGTAGATGAGCTGGCGCAGGTCTTCGATGGAGTAGATGTCGTGGTGCGGCGCCGGGCTGATCGCGTCGGTCCCCTGCGGGATCATGCGCGTGCCCGAGACTTCCTTGTTGATCTTCTCGCCCGGCAGGTGGCCACCGATGCCCGGCTTGGCGCCCTGGCCGATCTTGATCTCGATTGCAGCACCGCGGTTGAGGTAATCCGGGTTCACGCCGAAGCGGCCGGATGCCACCTGGACGATGACGTTGTCCTGGTACGGATACAGATCCGCGTGCAGACCGCCTTCGCCGGTGTTCATGAACGTCCCCAGGCGCTGCGCGGCCATCGCGAGCGACTTGTGGACGTTCAAGGAGACCGAGCCGTAGCTCATCGGCGAGAACAGGATCGGCGTGTCGAGCTTGAGGTTGTTCTTCATGCCCTCGCCCTCGGCAAGGCGGAAGCCGCCCTGGCCGTCGGACTCAACGCCAACGCTGTCCGGCTTGTGGCCGATGAACGTGCGGAGCTCCATCGGCTCGCGGAGCGGGTCGATGGAGGGGTTCGTGACCTGGCACGCATCGAGGACCAGGTGGTCGAAGATGCGCGTATACGGCAGCGGGTTGCCCATGGAGGTGAGGAGCACGCCGCCCGTCTCGGCCTGACGCCAGACGGCCTTGCGCGCCGCGGGCGACCAGTTGTCGTTGTCGCGGTACGCAAGCTGGTTCTTCTCGATGGAGATGCAGTGCGCCGGGCAGTACGTCACGCAGCGGTGACAGGCGCGGCACTTCGCGTCGTCCGGGATGGGACGCTCGTTGAAGTTGTAGACGCCCCAGCCGCACTGCTGCACGCAGCGACCGCACTTGTGGCACTTGTCGTAATCGATCTTGACCTTGAACTCAGGCTGGATGAATGACGTTGGCATCTTACGCGTTCACCTCCACGGTGTCGCAGGAGACTTCGGTACCGGTGACCGCGCAGGAGATGTCCGAGGGCGACAGGTGCAAGTCGCCGTGGATCGGCCACTCCATGCCCTGCACACGGGCGACGGTGGGCTCGCCGGCCTTCGGCATCCAGATGGAGTCCGGCTCGGGGATAACGGCGCGGATCGCGCTCTCTTCCGAGGCGACCATCAGGATCGAGCCCTTGCGCGCCGCGACCAGCGGACGCAGCTTGATGCGGTCGTTCAGGGCAACCATGCCGCCGTTGAAGCCGAGCACGATCGCGAACGGGCCGTTGAGCATGCCGGGTCCGTACACCGCACGCAGCGAGCGCATGACGGCCTGCTCGGCCTCGGGCATGCGGTCGATCTCGTCCCACAGCGGCGAGGCAAGCGCCTTGCACGCGAGCTCCATCGGGAGCTTGTGGCGGCGAAGCATGAGGTCGAAGAGGTACGCGGCGACCTCGGTGTCGGTCCCCAGCGTGCACTTGTAGCCGAACTGCTCCAGATAGCGGCTGTTGATGCCGTAGCTGGAGATCTCGCCGTTGTGCACGATCGTCCAGTCCAGCAGCGCGAACGGGTGCGCGCCGCCCCACCAGCCCGGGGTGTTCGTCGGGAAGCGGTTGTGACCGGTCCACGTGTGGCCTTCGTACTCTTCCAGGCGGAAGTAGTGGCCGATCTCCTCGGGATAGCCAACGCCCTTGAAGACGCCCATGTTCTTGCCCGAGGAGGCCACGAACGCGCCGTCAACCGACGAGTTGATCTGCATGACGGCCTTCACCACGTAGTCCTCGGCGGAAAGCTCCGACTCTTCGAGCTTGTTGGGATACGGGTTGAGGAAGTAGCGCCACAGAAGCGGCGCGTCGGCGATGCCCTTGACCGGACGGGTCGGCATCGGCTCGGCCAGGTCGACCAGGAAGTACTGGTCGAAGAGCGCCTCGGCCTCTTCTTTGGCCTGGATGTCGTGGTACATCATGTGGAACGCGAAGTGATCCGGGAACTCGGGGTAGATGCCGTAACCGGCGAATCCACCGCCCAGGCCGTTGCCACGGTCGTGCTGGACGGCCATCGCAAGGATGGCGTCCTCGCCGCTCATAAGCTTTCCGCTCTCATCGCAGATGCCCATGAGACCGCAGCCGCCGTGGATCTTGTACGACGCCTCTTCGGCGTAGCGCGGGCGCGCCGTGGTCATGCTACTCAACTCCCTCGTCGTTATCAGCAAGCAGGCGCGAGAGCGCCTCGCCACCCGATGCGGGCAGCGGTGA
This sequence comes from Actinobacteria bacterium HGW-Actinobacteria-1, assembly GCA_002841355.1. Taxonomy (GTDB): domain Bacteria; phylum Actinomycetota; class Coriobacteriia; order Anaerosomatales; family Anaerosomataceae; genus UBA2286. Next base: position 30,383 of record PHFB01000009.1, read on the forward strand.
TAGTCCAAGCTTCTTGCGGGTGGACTCTCTCGGCGCACCGAGCATGCCCGTCTTGCGGAAGGTGTCATACGCCGAGCCGACCTGCTCCGGCGCGGTGCCGGCCTCAACGGCGAGCTCCTTGAGCTTGCGGAACGCGTCGGCCATGCCGATGCGGCTGGGGCAGAGCTCCTGGCACGTGTAGCACTCCAGGCACTTCCAGACCTGCGGGTCGGCGAGCACTTCGTCGATCTCGCCCTTGAGCAGGCGCTCGATGATCTCGGTGGGCTGGTAGTTGGTGTCGACCTTGCACACCGGGCAGTCGTCCTTGCACGCCTGGCAGTTCACGCACTTGGAGAGGAGCGACACGTCGAAGAGCGTGGCAAGCCGCGCCTTATCGGCCTGGCGGTCGTCCCACTTCTCCAGGAACGGATCGACCGACACGCGGTGCATGTCCAGGCCGATCTCGTCCGGCGCATGTCCCATCCCCAGCGCGATCAGCTCCGAGAGGTACAGCACCGGAACGTTCACGTCCTCCTTGGCGCGCTGGAGTGCGGCCTGATTGAGGTCGAACTGCTGGAAGCAGCTGGGGCAGACCACCACAAGCGCGTCGACGTCGTTCTTCATGAGGTCCATGAGCTTGCGACGCGCGAATGCGAGCGAACCCTCGCGCTCGCCCACGCGGTCGAGCGCGTTGCCGCAGCACTGCATCTTGGTGGTGTAATCCACGACCGTGGCGCCAAGGCCGGCGATGAGCGCCTCGACCTTGGTCGGGTTGAGCGGGTCGTCCCAGCGCACGGCCGGGCTCGGGCGCAGCAGGTGGCAGCCGTAGTGCACGGCGATGCGCATGCCCCAGAACGGCTTCTTGAGCTTGGAGGCGATGAGTCCCGCACCCATATCTTCCGAGAGCCACTCGGCGAAGTGCGTGACCTGCACACGGCCGTCGTAGTGGAGATCCTGGGCGGCGAGCTTCTCGTTGATCGCGTCTTTCAGGCGCCAGTCGGTGGTGAGGTGGCTCTGCGCCTCCTTGAAGGTGGAGTAGCAGCCGTTGCACGGCGTCACCACGCCAAGACCCGCCTTCTCGACAAGCGCGAGGTTGCGCGCCGCGGTCGAGTAGAACGCATTCTCGTCGTTGGCCTTAACGAGCACACCCTCGGGGCAGCACGTGTGGCCCTCGAGTTCATGCACGGTCGCGCCCAGGTCATCGAAGACAAGCCGAGTGGCCTTCTCGATGAACGGGAACCGCGCGGGGATGGTGCATCCCCAGAAGACTGCGAATTCCTTCATGCGCACCTGCCGATCGTCATCGGTCCCTGACAAAACCAAAACGCCCACCACCGGCCTCTTGGCCGAGGTGAGCGCCATTGCTCACGAAAACTATGACAGCACGCCGTTGTGCTGGTTCGGGGAGTATAGCACGCGTCGTGCCGAGCGCGAAACCCTGCGGAAACACGGATTTCAGGCGACGGTGGGGTGGGAACGCCGGTTGTACACCGTTTCCTAGAATCGTCGCCCCATGATGGTGAAACCGTCGGGACCCTGACGGACCTCAAGGCCACCGTGGTCGAGCAATCGGTTCGGCCTGCTCGGCATATGACGAACCCGCCAGAATCGCGCACTGTCGAGCACGGGCTTCACTGAGTCGACGAGACCACGCAGAGGAATACCGAGTTCTCGAGCAGCATAGAGAACTGCGGCAATTGACCGCACTGCTTCGTCCGGCCCGCCTCCGGGCAGCTCGCCCAAGGATGCGGCGAGAAGCGCGAACGGAAGGACAGAGCCATCCTGCTGACGCACCGAGAGCATCGCCATGCGCACGGCGAAGAGCCCGGCTGCGCCCACCTGTACAGAACCCGCACTCTGCGCCAAAGCGCTAAATGTCTCCGGCGTGTCGATGGTTCGCATCAGGCGCTCTATGCGCTTGTCGCGACCGCTGGGGATCGGCAAGAGACCGACTCTCGACTGGGACACATCGATATCGAGGGCGTCCCGGTCGTCGGCCTCACCGCTGATGGCCTCCATCTCATCCGACAGGGCCGTCACCGGATCGAAGGACACCCACCTCCCCGAACTGCCCTCGCAGAAGAGCCAACCCCAACCCTGCGCGCGGGATCGGGAGTCCGTCATCCACAGTTGAGCGAATTGCCGCCACCCCGGCGGAGTGCCGAAGGTCACGAGCTGTTCCATTGCGGCCTCAGTGCCACCGCTCACGCGATCTCGAACCTCATGCACGAGCGCCGGGATCGCCATTGCCATCGCGAACACGAGATCGAGAGTGGCGATGTGGAGTACGTCGCCTAGCGCACCAGCGTCGTCTTGTCGCAGCGCACGATCGCTCGACAGTGCAACCGCGGCACGGAGCGCCTGATCGATCAGAAAGGGGTCACGCTGGTGCGCGTCCTTCAGCTCGCGACTAAGTTCGTCCCTCGGCACGGACTGCGTCAACTCCGCTAGCTCACCGCACAGACGTCGTATCAGGTCGTCGGCTGGCTCAACTGTGAGAGACACCTCGGACAGCTCAAGCAGCAGCGAATGCAGTACCTCGTCTAGTGAACGATTCTCAGCGAGCACTCCGCCGGCCCCCTACTCGTAGTGACTCCACATCCGCAGCACCTTCACCGCGTGCTCGTCCTCAATCACTTGATACACCAGCCGATGGTGGATGTTGATGCGCCGCGAACACGCCCCGCTCAGGTCACCCGCAAGTCTCTCGAACGGCGGGGGCGATTGGTACGGGTTCTCGGCCAGAACAGCAAGGAGCGCCTCGGCTTTCGGCTTGAGTCCGGCAGCGGCCAGATGCGCAGCATCCTTCTGCGCTGCCTTCGTGTAGACCAGACGCCAGCTCACCAGTCGAGGTCGCTCTCAAGCTCGTCGACCGGCGTGCCCATGCCGTCGAGTATCGACTCGCGCATGCCCGGCACCGAGACGAGGTAGAGCGTCTCCTGCACCGCACGCCAGTCGTCCTCGGAAACAAGAACGGCGCTGCCCCGCTTGCCGGTGATCCAGACAGGTTCGTGCGATTCCTGGACGCGATCGACAAGGCTGTAGAGCTGCTTGCGGGCCTCGGTCGCACTGATGGTGTCCATGGGTCACTCCCTTCACGTACGCTATACCGTACGCCGACGCTCTTTGGGGGTCAACGATCCTTGCTGCCGCCGCAACGTGGGTATAGAGTCAATGTGTACTCTGTCTACACACTTGGAGTGTGCGCTCATGGCTCGAATCAACATCACCATCCCCGACGGTCTGCTGGAAGACGTCGACCGGACAGCCGAGAGTCTCGGCACCTCGCGAAGCGCGTTTCTTCAGGAGGCCGGCGCCTGCTACATCGCCCGAATCGCCGAGGAACGCGAACGCGAGCAGCGCACCCGGGACATCGACGCCGCAATCGCACACGCCCGTACGGTTGGCGCACACGTTACACCCGGGTACGACGCGGTCTCGCAGATCCGCCAGGACCGGGAGCGTGACGGGAAGTGAGCGTCTCGGTCTGCGTTGACTCGTGCGTCGCGTTCAAGTGGTTCGCGCCCGCGGATGAACCCGGGCTGGAAGAGGCTCTAGCGCTCCTACGTGCGCATCGCGACGGCGAGATAGCCCTGGTGGCCCCATCGCTCCTGCGCGCCGAGGTCACGAATTCGCTGCGCTACTCCGGCTGCGGGCTCGATGCGCTCCAAGGCGCGGTCCAGGACCTTACGCGCTTCCACATCGAGTTCGTGGAGCCCGACGACGGCATCCTCTCGCACGCGGCTGCTCTTGCGCTTGAGCACGGAATCAGCGTCTACGACGCCATCTTCCTCGCGGTAGCCATCCAGCGGAAGTGTGCGCTGGTCTCGGCAGATCGCAAGGCGTTCGGTCGCATCACTCCGTCGGTCTGCGAGATCAAGCTGCTGTAGACCGCCGCAGGTCGCGCTCCTACCCTGCGATTCCCGCGACGATCGCGATCACCCCGAAGACCGCCACCAGCGCGCCCGACACGCGGCTTACGCCCGCGAGCACGCCATCGCCCACGCGCGCCCGCGCGACCGACGTCACCGTCACGAGCGCGATCCACCACGCGAGCGAACCGCTCGCAACGCCGGCTGTGGCGACCGCGGCGGTTGCGATGCCGGGCTGCGCGGCAAGCCCAGCGCTTGCGAAAACCGCGCCGAACGCCATGATCGTCATCGGATTCGTGAGCGTGAGCCCTATCGACGACGCGTAGAGCGCGGCAAGTCCTCGGCCATCGAGCGCCTCGGGCGACTCACACGCCGCGGAGCGCGGCTTCGTGAGCATCGCGCGCACTCCCAGGTACACGAGCACCGCGCCGCCCACAAGCCGCAGCGGCGTCTGCCACGCAACGAGCGCGCTCGAGAGCGCCGAGAGCCCGAAGGCCGCGATCGCGGCGTACGTGCCGTCGGCGGTGGCGATCCCCAGGCCGGTCGCGAGCCCCGCCCGCGCTCCTCGGCCAAGCGTGCGCTGGATGCAGAGCACGCCCATGGCGCCGACTGGCGCGGCCACCAGGATGCCGATGACGAAGGTGCGCGCGTAAAGCGCGAAGCCGGAGGGCACGTCAGACCTCGAGCGAGAGCGCGCGTTCGAATGCCGAGGAGAGCACGATCGTTGTACGCGTGCGCACAACGCCCGCGATGGCCTTGACCACATCGCTCACGAACGACTCCAGCCCTGCGGTTCCGGCGCATCGGACTTTAAGCAGGTAGTCGTGGTCGCCGGCGATGTGGTGGCACTCGACGATGTGGGGCTCGTTCGCGACGGCTGCCAGGAACACGTCGCGATGTTTCGGCGCATCAAGCGTCACCTCAACGAACGCCGTGAGGTCGAGGCCGAGCGCATCGGGGGAGATCTGCGCGTGGTAGCCGCGGATGACGCCGCGCTCTTCAAGCCGACGGACGCGGTCGGCAGTGGACGGCCCCGAGAGCCCTACCTGCTCCGCGATGTCCGAGAACGTCGTGCGCGCGTCACGCGCGAGGATGCCAACGATAGTGAGGTCGATTGCGTCCACGATACGCTCCTTGAAAGGCTACTGATACTCATAGCCTAGCAAGTCTGTGTCTCATGCGCAATACGCCTTGCTTGCCGAGGTCGCGTCTACTTCTCGGCTTCGCTTGCGAGGATGACGGCCTCGGCGATGGCCTTGAGCGGACGGCGCTTGTCCATCGCGAGTCGCTGGAGGCGCTTGAACGCCTCGGGCTCGGTCATCCCCTTCGCCATGAGCACGCCCTTCGCGCGATCGAGCACCTTGCGGGTCTCGAGGCGCTCGGTGAGGTCGCTCACTTCGTTCTCAAGCGCGCTTGTCTCGGCAAAGCGGGAAACGGCGACGTGCATCGCCGGGAGGATGTCGCGCTTGGTGAACGGCTTGATGAGGTACGCCATGGCGCCAGCGGCTGCAGCCTGCTCGACGTACGACGACTGCGAGAACGCGGTCACCATCACGATGGGAGCGACCCGCTCGGCGGCAAGCACACCCGCGGCCTCGATGCCGTCCATGCCGGGCATCTTCACGTCCATGAAGATCACATCGGGCACAAGCTCGCGCGCGAGTTCGATCGCCTCGGCACCGTCGCGAGCTTCGCCAACGACGTCGTGGCCTTCTTCGATGAGCATCTCTCGCAAGTCCATGCGGATGAGTGCTTCGTCTTCCGCGATCAGCACGCGCATCTGCGGCTCACGCCTCCTTGGCATGGTCGGGCACGGGTACGCGAATGGTCACCGTGGTGCCACGCGCGCTGGAGAACGAGAGTGTACCGCGAAGATCGTCATTCACAACGGTGTTCACGATCGCCAGCCCGAGATTCGCTGACGACTCGAGGTTGAACGAGTCCGAGAGGCCTGCCCCGTCGTCGCGAACCACCAGGTGCAGCTCGCCGGGCAGCCGACGCATGCTCACTGTGACGCTGCCGCTCTCGCGATCGCCGATCCCGTGCTCGATCGCGTTGTGGACGAGCTCGGCGCACACAAGCGCAAGCGACGTCGCTACCGAGGCGGGTACAAGTCCCGTCTCCCCTTCCACCTTCACGACGATCTGCGAGCCCTCGTGCGCGATGCTCTGCCGCACCATATCCACGACAGTCCGCGCCGCCGCCGAGAAGTCCACGGACTCCTCGGTCGATGCCGCAAGCATCTCATGTACGACCGCCATCGAGGACACGCGCTCGACCGCCTCGGCAAGTGCGCGGGCGGCCTCGTCGCTATCGGTGCGACGCGCCTGGATGCGCAGGAGCGACGCGATCGTCTGCAGGTTGTTCTTCACGCGATGGTGGACCTCGCGGATGGTAGCTTCTTTGACGCGCAGCTCCTGCTCGCGCCGCGTCACGTCGGTGACGTCTTCGACGAGCACGAGCGCGCCCGGTGCGAAGCCGATTGTGCGGTAGAGCAGCGACCGGTCCGCGACTTCGATGGTGACCGCGCGGGCCCCCTGGCTGCGGACGACGGGCTTGATGGCGGTCGAGCCGCCCGGCAGGGTCGCTGCACTGCGGCCGGTCACGCCGCCCTCCACGCCCGCCAGACGCATGATGTTCACGGCGTTCGGGCTTGCGTAGGTGACAACGTCGGTCGCGTCGATCTCCATCACGCCGTCGCCGGCACGGCGGTACGTCCAGAACGGCTCGCCGGTGTCGACATCAAGGAGCGGTCCACGCTCGAGGATCTCGAAGACGTGCTCGGCAAGCGCCATGAAGGCGACTTCCATCTTGCCGGGCGCCTCGATCACCTGCTGAGCGACATCGCGAATGACCACGCCATACGCCGAGCCGGGAACCCCGATCGGTCGAGCGGACGTGGAGTACGAGATGCCGCGGGTCGTACGGCGGCGGGTGCCGGGATCGGCGGCAGCTGTGCCCTCAAAGGCCGCATAAGCCTCGGGCTCCTCGGCACGGGACAGCAGCTGTCCAACGCGCGATGTCACGACGGCCGCGACTGCGGTCATCGGACGTGCATCGGCAACGACGCGGAGACCGTCGTCGTCCTCGACCGCGAGCGCGACGTCGCCGTAGCCGAGGTCCGCAACGAGCTGCAGGTTGCAGGCGACGTTCGTCAGGTGCAGGACGACGTCTGCGGGTAGCGGTATCGGCAGTGTGAGGTTGGTATCCATAGCTGAAGTATACGTGACGAACGGCAGCGAGGCCTCGCCGAAAACCAAGCCGAACCATCAACGCCGTTCATCACGTAATCACCGCCATATGCGGTGACTCCAAACTCAGTACTACCGTTCGTCACTCTTCTATAACCTTTCGTCGGAGGCTGACCGATAGGACAAGAGACGGGAACGGCGTACAAGGGGGCAACGGGCAATGGATCACGAACTAAGCAGGGTCATCAAGCGCGAAGGGCAGCTCAATCTCCTCGCCTACATCGTGATCCTCGTCCTCATCTCCCTCACGGGGGTTCTCTTGTTCTCGGCGCTGGCGGGCGTCGATCTGCCGGACATCTGGCTGCTGCGCAGCGACATCGTGCGAGCGGTCTTCCCTGGGCTCCTACTGATGGTGATCCTCTACATGGTCGATCAGCACGGCCGCCTTCGTCAGCAACTCGTGAGCATCCACGAGGATCTCGAGACCGCAAAGGTCGAGCTCCAGGGTGCGTACGACAGACTGTCGTTCGCACACCGAACGGCAGAGCTCATGGCCTCCCTCACACATGAGAGCGGCATCGACCACGTGCTTGAGGAGTCGGTCGCCTACTTCGGCGCGGACGCCGCAGCGGTCGTTGGCGACGATGTGCGCATGTTCGCTCCGGATTCTGTCCCGAGAGGCGACGCCCAGCGCGCGATCATGCAGGTCGCGTTGGACGCCGTCCGAGCGGGTCAGCCGATAACCGTGCAGGCATCCGGGATGAACTCGGCGGCCATCGCGGTTCCCCTGCGCGTCAAAGGCCGCCTCGACCGAGTCTGCTGCCTGTGGCGTCGCGACGGGGCGTTCTCCGACGATCAGCTCGAAGGGCTGCAGCTTGTCGCCCGCATCCTCGAGATGAGCCTTGAGAACCGCGTGCTCCTCGATGAGGTCCGCGAGCAACTGCAAGGCACGCTCATGGCGCTCTCCAACCTCGTTGAGCTCCGTCAGCCCGACTACATCAACCACTCCAGCCGCGTCGCCGACCTGTGCGTTGGCGTTGGCGTAGCACTCGGACTCGACGCCCAGGAGGTCGCGGACCTCAAGCTATCTGCGATCCTCCACGATGTAGGCATGCTCGAGGTTCCGCTCGACATCGTCGCCGCACGCCGCCCGCTTACCGCCGAGGAAGACCTTCTCGTGAAGCGTCATCCCGTGGCCGGTGCCCGAATCGTGCGAACCGCCCGATTCAACGACAACATCCAGCAGGCGGTGCTGGCCCACCACGAGCGCATGGACGGCACTGGGTACCCCAATGGGATCCGCGGCGACCGCATCTCGCTGCCCGCCCGGATCATCGCGGTGTGCGATGCGTACAACGCGATGATCAGCAACCGCCCACACCGGCCGGCACTCACCCAGACCGCTGCAATCGCCGAGCTCCGCGCAGGTAGCGGCCGCGCATACGACGCCAATGTGGTCCAGGCACTGCAAACCGTCACCGGACATGGCGGCGCCACGGCCGAGTCGGCGGATGTCGCGCGCATGCTCGAACAGGTCTCTTAAGACTCGATGCTCTCAACTCTGGTCGTTGGCCTCAGATACCGTTATCATCGACTCGTGCCGTGAGCGGTTGGGCTCATTGGGCCCTGGAGGGACCGGGAGGCCTCGGTGACGCTATCTTCGTCATCAACCTACATTTACACATACGTGATCTTTGCCGTCGTCTACCTGGCATCGAGCGTAGCCTTCGTCGTGAACGCGGTTCGTGTCAGCACGGCTCTTTCGCGTGCACACGAACTGACCGACAACCCCGAGCAGCGCCGAATCGAGCGGTCCACTCCCGCTGTCGGTGAGGTCATCTCGCACTCGCAGCGGCTCGTCGACTACACCCAGCTTGCCACGCTGCTACCACTCGTCTACGTGGTTGGCAGCATGTTCCTGGGCTCGCTCATCCTTGGCGGAACGCATCATGCAAGTGTCAACATCGGTTGGGTCACGCTGACCGTCGCTGCCACGGCCGCTTCCGTCACCTTCGTGGTGCTTGGACTGCGCGAATCTGCGAAGCTCAACCATCTCGAGGATCTTGCCGGAGCAACCGGCAATGCGGCCGATGCGCTGCAGCGAATCGGACTCCGCCTCGGCGTGAGCGCAGCGCTCCTGCTTCTCGTTGCCGTCTTCATGACGCTCAACCTGTATTCCATCCTGTCGGGCATTCAGGGTTTGCTCGGCGTTCAGTTTCTTATCTAGCGCCGCCGCGCTGGTATAATCCGCAGGCGGCCCCCTCCAGCCCGGGTGGCGGAACAGGCAGACGCGCCGGTCTCAAAAACCGGTGATGGAAACATCGTGCGGGTTCGATCCCCGCCCCGGGCACCACTTCTCACCTCTCACGGTTTCCAGGGTTTATGATGCTCTGGATGCGCATACGTTCGTATGCACCGCCGGATCTGGGAGGAGATTCCATGCGAGTACGGCAACGATGGGCCGCAATCGCGGCAGTTGTGGCGCTGAGCGCAGCGCTGGTACCGACAGGGGCAGTAGCGAAGAGCGGGGACAGCGAGAAAGTCGACAAGGGCCTTCACCCGCTCGCTACAAGTTACGCCGCTGACACGTACGAAGCGGGCGCGGGAGACGACACCCCGGCGACCGCCCGCGACCTCACGGCACTCATTGGTGACTACGACAGCGCATACGTTGAGGCCCACTCGATCGACGCCGTCGATCTCACCACGAGCGACGTCGACTGGATCAAGTTCACGGTCACCGACGATGACGTGAACCTCGACCAGACCTCGTACCTCCTGCAGTCGATGGTCACCGGCTCCAATGTGGACACCGTCATCGAGGTATACGGTCCAAGCGCGGTGTCCTCGTTCAGCTACACCGCCGCCGCAGACTCTGAAAACGGGGACACGCTGAGCATCGCGTCGAACGACGACGGGCCGTGGGCATACGACCTGTACAGCTCGGCGCTCGTGTTCCGTCCCACCGAGGCCGGAACGTACTATGCCCGCATCCGTCCGTACGCGTGGGTCGGCGCGTTCGACGCCGATGCAGGCGCGTATGAGCTCCGCGTGAAGCGTGGCTTCATCGACCGGTTGGCGGGTACCGACCGCATCAAGACCGCGATCGCGGTGAGCAAGGCGATGTTCCCCGACGCACCGGGCGCTGCAACGACCCACATGAGCCTGGTCGTTGCGAACGCGTTCAACTACCCTGACGCGCTCGGAGCCGCAAGTCTGGCCGGCACCGACGGCGGCCCACTGCTGCTCACGTCGCCATCGAGTCTGTCGCCGGGTGTCGCCGCAGAGATCGAGCGTCTTGGCACGGACACCGTGTACGTGATCGGGAGCAGCGCGGCAGTGTCTGACACTGTGCTCGGTCAGATCGAGGCCATCGATCCCGCCATCGACGTGATTCGCGTAGGCGGAGACAACCGCATCGAGACGGCTGCCATGGTGGCCGACGAGACCGCATGGGTTGTGGCCGACAACGGCGGCACGCCCTCCAGCGTTGCGATCATCGCCTATGCCTACAACTACCCTGACGCCCTGGCCGCAACCCCGCTCGCGGCGAGCCAGTCTGTTCCGATCCTGCTAACCGGCACGGCGTCGCTTGCGGCTGACACCGACGCAGCGCTCGACAGCCTTGGTGTGACCGATGTCGTCCTCATGGGCAGCACCTCGGTCATCTCAAGCGGCATCGAGTCGTATCTCACCACCAAACTGGGCGCGGGTCATGTGATTCGTATGGCCGGGAGTACCCGCTACGAGACCGCGAAGCTGTTCGCATCGTGGGCGTGCGACCTGACCGCACCGGGAATTCCCGACACCGGCCTCATCGGCACGCCGGCAAACCCCGACGCACTTGGATCTCTCACCCCCACGAGCATCGGCATCGCTTCAGGCGCGACATATGCAGACGCACTGCCCGGTGGCGTGGCGTGCGGTCTGAACGGGCATCCGCTGCTGCTCACGCAGCCCACCTCGCCATACGGCTACATCATGGCCGAGTACGACGGTGCGCTGCCGCCTGGTGACACCGACTTCGTGACCGACTACGTTGATTGGTACGCCGCTCCATTCGACGCAAGCGTCATCTTCGGAGGGACCGCAGCGGTTTCTCGCTCGACCGGCGCTGTGCTCGACAACAACCTCATGCAGGTGAACGCGTTCTAGTCTCACCCGCACGCGTGTGCAAGGGCCTCGCCTTCGGGCGGGGCCCTTCTGCTATCTGGTGGTTTGCGCGCGGTCTCGCGCAGCCTGAGCAGCGGCGGTGTCTCCCGAGGCGTCATAGACGGCGGCTAGGTTCTCCCACGCGTCCGAGAACCGCGGCGCCAGCTCCAGCGACGCTCGCATCGAGTCCGCCGCCGCCGTCAGATCGCCGAGACCCGCCTGCGCGACACCTCGCCCCAGCCAGGCACGTGGATCGAGCGGTGCAAGCACGAGCGCCTGCTCGTACACTTCCAGGGCGGATGACCAGTCCCCGCTCCCCGCCCCCACTGACGACGCGATGTACAGGTCGCCGAGATCGCGAAGGGGCCGAGCGTCCCCGGGCATCCGGTCGATGGCGGTGCGCAACGCCCTCACTCCGTACGCCCGCGCCCGAGGATCGCTCATCGCGGGGCCGGTGGAAGCACGCCCCGTCGCCCACAAGATCGCAGGCTCCCATGGCGCGAGCCAGCTGGCAGAGTCGAATGCGGCGGTCGCGTTGTCCCACTCGCCCTCCTCGGCACGCGCGAAACCTTCTCGGACATACGCGTCGGCGGCGACGAGGCCCACAGCCGCAACGGCGAGCGCCAGAAACGTGAGCCCGAGTACCAGCCACAGTGCGCGGCCACCGGCCTCGACTTCAACGGCCTCCCCGATCTCCACGCCCACGACTGCGCCGAGCACAATGGCGAGTGCGGCCCCCGTATCGAGCGTCACGAAATGGAACTGCAGAGCGACGAATCCACCGGCCAGGGCAGCGGCGAGTACCGGCGACCAACCGTCGTCGGTACTGTGCGATTTGAGAAGCGCACTCACGGACAGCCCCACGATCGCGAGCAGAGCCAGCACGCCGGGGACGCCGCAGCTTGTCGCCACCGACAGCACGAGGTTGTGCGGGTCATCGAGCGCCTCGACCCGCCCGCGCGGGTCGACCTCGGCCGGTGTCATATATGCCGTGTGCGCGATGCCGAACCCCGACGGCCCCCATCCTAGAAATGGTCGCTCGGCGATCATCGGCAGTGTCGCTGACCAGACCGCAAGCCGTCCAGCAACAGTCGCGGCACCCGTGCCACCTCCTGTTACGCGCGCGGCCGCGACGGGCGTGAACGCGATCGAGAGGGCGAGCACGACGACGACCGCCGCAAGCGCGACGCGACGTTGTATCTGGCGGGCTCGCACGGACGATACTGCCGCTACGAGCATACCGACCCCGAGCCCCGCCCATGCGCCGCGCGAACCGGAGAATCCGGCTGCGGCTGCTCCGAGCACGAGCGCAGCCCAGCCGAGCAGGCGCCATGCACGATGTTGCTCAGCGAGAGCTCGATCCATTGCGAGCGGCAGCGCTAGCGCGATGAAGACCCCCAGGTTCGCAGCGTTGCCGAGGGTCGATGCGGCCCGCCCCGAATCGAACGCCGCCGATGCGGGCATCGGGTCGAAGCCGAAGCGCTGCGAGGCCGCATAGAGGCCGACTGCAACCAACGAGAGTGCCACACCCCGTCCCAGCGTCTGTCGAAGCTCATCGCGGGGAGTCGCAGTGGCGGCGAGTCCGAGCATGATCCACGCCGCAATAGTCGTGAGTCCTGTGTAGTTCGGGTACGCGCCGAGAATCGACAGGCGCATGTCCCGCGTGGTCACGAGCGCAAGCACCGAGAGAACCATGAGCGCCCCAAGCGCCCATACGATGCGCGAACCGGTGAGTTGTCTGAGTCGGCTCCGCGCGGCCGGATTGAACGCAACGGCCGCGCAAGCGCATGCAGCAAGTCCCAGCGTCACGAACAGCTTCACCGGCCCGAACGGGTTGAGTCCCGGCGGGAACACCGCCACCGCCACGCCTGCGAATGCGAGCGTTGCAACTACCCCGGACGGCGCGATGCGCCGCCTCCTAGAGACCTGAACCGACATCGCCGAGCCACGGCACGAGGGTGTCTCCGGATTGTCGCAGCGTGATGATGCCCGAGTAGGTACCGCCGCGCGTGAGCGCCCCGGCCGCACTCGGATCGAGGCGAACCAGCACGTTGCGACCGTTGAAGTCGAACGGCTTCGCTGGCTCGCCCTCAACGACGCTCTTCGACACAAGGATGACCGCGGTCTTGACCGATCCGGTATTCGGCCCGAAACCGTAGACGCTGAACGTCACGCGGTACGTCGAACCCGCGCTGGCAGTATCGGTGCTCAGCATGGAGAGCGTCTTGGCGGGCGGCTGTGTGACGGTTGTGAGCTCGGATCCGTCGACCGCAAGCTTGACGGCATCGGCCGTCTTGCTTGCTGCAACGCTCTGCTGCGTGCGGTCCTTGCCGATCACCGTTGAGGTGCCGATCACCGAGCCGGAACTCTCTGCCGAGGGCGCGCTCGCGGTAGCGCTTGGCTCGGTGCCTGGCAGACCGTCCCCGTTGCCCGCAGGCCCGGTGTCACCCGTCCGTGCACTGAGCAGCGCTGCGCCGACAAGCAGCGCACCAACCGCGACGGCAGCCGCGATAAGGCGCGCCTTCTTGCTCATTCCTTCGGGACGCAGCACGTGACCTCCAAATCCGCTCCAGACTCAACGATACCGCAAGCAGAACCCGGCGGGGCTCCAGGCAATGGAACCCCGCCGGCAATCAGACAGCGCCCGTGTTACTTCAGGATCTGCTGCACCGCAGTGCGCACTGCAGGCGCCACCGCGTTCGTACTCCCGAGGTACCTGACCTCGGTAATCGTGTCCTTCTCGGCCGCAAGCTTGGCCGCAACCGCCGCGTGTAGCGTGCTCGTCGGCGTGAGCAGCATGACCGAGCCGCTCTGGCCTTGCAGCACGCCGCCGGCCAGTGCGTCAGGGTAGTTCTCACCCGTCGCAATGGCCACGCCGTTCCAGCCAAGACCGTAGACGTGGTCGACACCGTACTGCGCGATCACCGCGGCAGTCTCGTAGCGATTCGTGCCTTGCAGACGGGTCGTATGACTACTGCCGCCCAGCGCCGTGTTCAGCGACGTCTGCACGCCGCTCGACACCGCCCGGGTGCTTCCCAGGATGAGCGCGTTGGTCACACCTTGAGCCTTCATCGATGAGAGGCTTGCGGGCGTGAGCGAATCAGCTGCCGTGAGATAAATCGGCCAGTTCGCCGCTGCGGCAAGTGGTGAGGCCCCCAACGCGTCCGGGAAGTTCTCGCCTGTTGCCACGAAGGCGGTCCCGTCGTAGGCGTCTCCTAGACGGTCGATGGTCGCCTCGGCGACCGCTACGGCAGTCTCGTACCGGTTTCTGCCCTGCAGCCGGCGCACATGCGCGGTCCCGAGCCCCCGCTTGAGCGTGTCCTCCACGGCAGTGCTCACCGCCGCCGAGCTGCCGAGGATGATCGCATCGGTTGCTCCCAGGCGGTCGATCTCCGACTGGACCTGCCTGGGCAAGTCGGTCGGACTCGTGAGCAGGATCGGCCCGTCGTACGCGCCGGCGAGCGCCGCGCCTCCAAGCGCATCCGGCCAGTTGAACGCGGTGGCGATCACCACGGTCTTCGCGCCATCCGGGAACGCCAGTTCCGAAGCGCTGACCGCAGTGTCGAGGCGGGTAAGCCCGTACACCGGCAGGTAGTTGGTGCTGACCGAGACGACCGTCTGCGTGATCACCTTTGACTCACCGTGCGCGAGCGGCACCGATACCGCAGTGGCCGACATCGGCACGTTCTTGTACCAGCTGTCCTCGTACAAGTAGTTCGTGTCGTCGATGAACTCGAGGAAGTACTCTCCCGCCGAGAACTGCGCGAACTCGAAGTCACCATCGTTGTACGTGTACGTGGAGTTGATCAATGCCCAGTCGCCCGCGGGGTCGTCCCACCAGAGCTTCACGTGCACGCCGGTGACGCGCTTGGAGTCACCGTCGGTGACTGAGCCCCGAAGCATCACAGCGGGCGTCAGCGTCATGTCGTAGCCGCCGTGACCCGTGGCTGCGCCGCTCAGGGTGATGGCGTCGGCCTGGTCGACGCTTTGTGCCTCTCCGGAGGCCTTCCATCCCTTGGAGCCGAGGTTGTTCTCCCAGCCGTACGCCATGAGCTTGTATGTTCCGTTCGGCAGCCCGCCGAGCGTGTACGTTCCATTCGCGGCGGTGAAGGCGTTCGTGGCGCCGTCGTAGGTAACCGGCTCCCACACGTCCCAGTCAGCGTTGTAGCGCAGTGCCGAGACGTACACGCCCCCGATGCCCGCGCCGCTGCCATCCCGAATGGTTCCGCTGATGGTGTGCGCGTAGTTAAGGCCGATCTGCACAAGGCTTGTGTACGAGTAGGCAGTCACATTCACGGTCGTAGCAGCAGTGATCGTGCTTGCGTTGTTGTAGAACTCGGACGCGTAGAGCATGGTCGGGCCGGCCTCCACCTTGTAGGCCCCCGCCTGCGAAGGGATCTCGAACCAGCCCGCGGAGTCCGCGATCATCTGGTGATCCCACCACCACTCGCCTGCGCCCGAGTCGTACAGATACGTGGTGACCGGCACGGCAGCGATGTTTCCGGAGGTCACCTCGTCACGCGCCTTCCCCCACATAGTGCCGAGGGGATTGCCTGACATATCCTCGGTGGCCGGGTTGAGATAGAACGCCCCCGTCCACGACGTCGAAGCGACCGTGTACTGAGTCGAATAGGTCCCCCAACGGTCGTTCCAATCCCACGCGCTCGAATCGTTCGCGCGGATGCGTATCAGCGTTCCCATGGGGATGTAGGGGAACTCGACACGTCCCGTGTATCGCGTGCTGCCGGTGTGGTACTCGGTCCAGCTGCCGCCATCGCTATCCCAGTAGTCCACCGCGACCGGTATCGCCGAGAGCTCGCTCCCGTAGGGGCCGGTCACGCGCACGCCGATTCGTCCCCAGTTCGATGTCGCCGCAAGCGTTGTATTGACCGGCGTTCCATACGTTCCGGTGGAGAGCGTGAGAACGGTGGCGCTGGCGGTCGTGGTGGCGGAGGAGTAGAACCTGCGCCCGTAGTACCAGCCCAGATCGCCAGTGTCGCTCGGATAGTAGCCTTCGTGATACTCGGGACCCGCGAAGTCGAAACGCACCTTGTACGTTCCGGCCAGCACGTTGCCGAGGCTGTAGTCGCCGTTCTCGTCTGTCTGCGTCATGCCCTTCTTGGTGCCGGTCGCCGAGTCGATGATCGTGACGTCGGTCCACGGTACCGGGCCGAACGAGTCCTGCACGTTGCCGATGATGCGCGCACCTAGCGCCAGCTGCGCATCGATACCCGTCCGCACTTCGCCCGAGGCAAGCACGATGTTCGTGGCGCCGCCAAGCGCTGCCGCTTCGTACGGGTTCATCGCAGGAGCACTGATGTTGTTGTAGACCTCCTGGATGTACTCGCCGTCGGGATCCCAGAAGACGACGCGATAGGTGCCTGCGGGAAGACCCGCGTAGTCGTAGTAGCCGTTCGCGTCCGTCGGCTTCTGGTGCGATCCCTCGGCGATCTCGGTCCAGCCGCCGCCGGAGCTCATGAACACCTGGCCATAGACGCCTTCAATCGGCACGCCGCCGGGTCCCGTCACGCGTCCCTTGATGTGCCCGTAGCGCACCATGCTCGCATTCAGGTTCGCGACGGTGTGCATGGGAGCGATCGTCACCCACGGTGCCGAGTCGATGTCAGACCCACCGCCGTACCACTGCGAACGGTAGCGGTAGTACTCCCAGTCGCTGAACTCAAGCTTGTACTGCCCCACGGGAACCTGCGTGACGCTCCAATCGCCCATGCTCAGCGAGGTCGATCCCCACGTTGCATCCCAGTTCCAGTTGCCGAAGCCGTCATCGGCATACGCCATTGCCTGGACGCCCCATACTTTGGAGCCGTCGGTGGCGTCAGTGATGAGGCCCGCAGCGGAACCGTGCTCCCACAGGTCCAGCGTCATGTTCGCGGTCGTCGTGCCGCCGTCAGTGACAACGACGTTGCCTGCGCCCGCAACCGTGTAGCTACTGGGGTAGAACTCCTCTCGGTAGCCGGACGCCGAGTACTGGTTGAACCAGTCGTAGAACCGAAGCTTGTACGTACCCTCCGGCAAGTCGAATGCGAACGTGCCGTCGTTGTAGTCGACCTGGAAGTCGTTGCCGTACTCGTCGGCGTAGATCTGGTACCAGCCCTCGTCGTACTGCCAGACCTGCACCATGATCACGTAGTCGGAGTCGAAGCTGCCCGTGATCGGGACACCGTACGTGTCCTTCACGATGCCGGTGACCGTACCCCAGCCGGGGTCGGCGGTCGGCGTGACCGCAGCGGATGCCGGCGCGGGCGCTACGAACAGCGAGTACGCCACCGCAACCACTACCAAAGCCCCAAAGCACCTACGCAGGATCGCTGCCCCTCGCATTGCACGACCTCCCCTACATGCGGCGCGGCGACTGGTGCCGCCTCACGCCGGAACCGCTCCCCATAGCGGACCTCACATGATTGTGCGCTCGCGATTCACGCTCGGCAATATGGCGTTCTACGGCCTGTCCTCCGCGTCTTCGCCATGCCCTGCCGAACGGTAGAGCGGGACGCTCAGCAGCATCACGACAGCGCCGATAAGCCAGCTGATCGGTATCGACCACGCCTTCGCCATCCAGCCCAGCACCGGCTGCCCGCCGGCGCCCCCCACATCCCCGAAGAACGCGTCCAGCGAAAGCACGGTCGCGCGCTGCGCGGAGGGCACGTGCTCGTTCAGGTATGCCTGCCGGATGGGACCGACGACACCGAAGACGATGCCCCAACCCATCCACAGCGCCGATGCGACCAGGAGCGGCACGACACCGGGCGTCTTGGTGAGCAGCCCGACCGCACCGATCGCCGCAACGAAGCCGGCCAGCAGCGCCGAGCACACGGCCAACACCCGCCACGCCTTGCGGCGCTGCTCCCCAGTGCGCATGATTCGCGACACGAGCATGTTGCCGACGATGCTCGCGAGCGCCGCGGCGGCGGCGAGCATGCCTGACACCCAGATGAACTCCTTGCCGAGCAGATCGAGCGCGAAACGCTGCCACGAGTAGAAGCCGTACATGCCGAAGATCCCGCCCACGAGCGAGACGAACAGCAGTGGTCGCACGACGCGGTTTCTCCATCCGTAGCGCACGCCCGCGTCGAAAATCGTGCGAGTCTCCTCGCCGAATCGCGAGAACTTGAGCGGTCGCGGCTCGAAACCGAGGTCCTGCATCATGAGCGACGCTGCAACGAAGCACCCGATGAGCAGCACTGCGCGAACCACATACGGCCACGCCAGATCTATCTGGCCGAGAAACCCTCCCGCGAGCGTCCCCACCAGCATGGTGGAGCCCGAAAGCATGCCAGCCCAGGAGAACACACGCTCGCGAGCGCCTTCGTAGCCGGTGTGGTCGAGCGCGTCGACAAGCCAGGCGTCGACCGCGCCCGTCTGGAACGTGAATCCGAGGCCGATAATCACCGATGCACCGGCGAACGCCCAGAAGCCCCAACCGAACCGGGCCGAGGCAACGTACAGCAGCGTGGAGATGAAGAGCGTGAGATTGCCAAGCAAGAACGAGAACTTGCGACCGATGGTATCGGCGACCACGCCGGTGGGGATCTCGAAGATGATCTGACCCACCGTGAACGCCGTGTTCACGAGCATCACCTGCAGGATGTCCAGGCCGGCCCCCATGAGGAAGAGCGTGTTGACGCCCCAGATGAGCGAGGCCGCGAGGGTGAAGAGCGCGCTCGTGGTGAGGTACGCGCCGATGACTCCCCGCGACGTTCTGACGGCGGCTATGTGGGACCTCCTCGGCGCGAAGGGGTAGGTGCATAATCAGATGCACGTAGTAGGTTCCCCGATATGGGGGAACACGACGCCAAGGGGGCGGGATGCAGGATCGAGCCGGCTTCAGGGAGTTCGTCAGACAGCTGCCGAAAGCTGAACTCCATCTGCATCTTGAGGGCACGCTGGAACCCGAGCTCATGCTGGCGCTCGCCGAGCGAAACGGCATGCCGCTACCGTTCCCCGATGTGGCCGCTGCGCGGGCGGCATACGCCTTCGACGACCTGCAGTCATTCCTTGACCTGTACTACGCCGGTGCTGCCGTGCTCCAGACCGAGCAAGACTTCTACGACCTCACCCGCGCCTATACGGTTCGCGCAGCGCAGGAGAACATACGTCACATCGAACCGTTCTTCGACCCGCAAACGCACATAAGCCGCGGCATTCCCTTCGGCATCGCGATCGCCGGGATCCTGCTCGCGCTGGAAGACGCCCAGGAGGACTTCGGCATCACATCACGCCTTATCATGTGCTTCCTGCGCGACCTCTCGGCCGATGACGCGATGCACACGCTTCAGACCGCCAAGCTCTACCACTCGCGTATCGCGGGCGTGGGACTCGACTCCGCCGAGGTGGGCAACCCGCCCGAGAAGTTCGTGACGGTTTTCGAGGAAGCAGGCATGCTCGGCTTCCATCGGGTCGCGCATGCGGGTGAAGAAGGACCCGCATCCTACATCACCGACTCCCTCGACATGCTCGGCGTGGAGCGCATCGACCACGGCGTGCGCTGTCTGGAGGACCCGGGTGTTGTGGCCAGGCTCGTCCGCGAACGCATCCCGCTCACGGTCTGTCCGCTCTCGAACGTCAAGCTCCGCGTCTTCCCCGAAATGGCCGAGCATCCCTTGCGGCGCATGCTCGATGCGGGACTGCTCGTGACGATCAACTCGGACGACCCGGCGTACTTCGGCGGGTACCTCACCGACAACTACGTTGCCGTTGCCGATGCGCTCGACCTCACTCCCGTGGACGCCGTGACACTGGCGCGCAACTCCTTCGAAGCGTCGTTCCTGGAAACGCAGGAGAAAGACGCCTACCTGGCCGAGATCGACGCGTTCATAGCCGGTTCCTGAGCACGACTGCGTCTATCGAACGTTTGTTCGCTTTTGTGCGTGAAGGCTGCTAGACTTCTCATCGTGGAACCCGTCTCCCGGAGGTCACGATGCCACAGAAGACCGCACCCGCAGCGCTCTCCTCTACCGCAGAGTTGGTGCTCGGCGATCTCAATGCCGAGCAGCGAGCGGCAGCATCGCATGGAACCGCGCCGCTCCTCATCGTGGCCGGTGCGGGAACCGGTAAGACGAACACGCTCGCGCACCGCGTGGCGTATCTCATCGCGAGCGGCACCGACCCGAGCCGCATCCTGCTGCTCACATTCTCCAGGCGTGCCGCGCAGGAGATGGTGCGTCGAGTCGACGGATTACTGCGGCAGGTGAATGCGGGTAGCTCGGCACCGGGCGGCAAGAAGGTGTGGGGCGGCACCTTCCACGCAGTCGCCGCGCGGTTGCTGCGCGTGCACGGCCGCGACATCGGTCTGGAACCGAACTTCACGATTCTCGATCGGGCCGACTCCGAGGACCTCATGCACCTGGCACGCACCGAGCTCGACCTTGGCAAGAAGGGACGCCGCTTCCCGCAGAAGGGCACCTGCCTGGACATCTACTCGCGCTGCGTGAACGCGCAGCTGCCGCTGGAGGATGTGCTCAAGACGGCGTTCCCGTGGTGCAAGGACGATGCCGAGGACCTGAAGCGGCTCTTCGTGGCGTACACGGACGCGAAAGAGGCGCAGCAGATCCTCGACTACGACGACCTGCTGCTCTTCTGGCGTGGGCTGCTCGACTCCCCTGCCGGCGACCGCGTGCGGGAGCGATTCGACGCCGTGCTGGTGGACGAGTACCAGGACACGAACGCACTCCAGGCCGACATCGTGGCGATGCTCCGCCCGGATGGCACCGGCATCACGGCGGTTGGCGACGATGCGCAGGCGATCTACTCCTTTCGCGCTGCGACCATCAGGAACATCCTCGAGTTCCCCGAGCGATTCGACAACGCCACCGTGCTCACCCTCGAGCAGAACTACCGCAGCACGCAGCCGGTGCTCGATGCCACCAACGCGATCATCGCCGCCGCCGAGGAACGCTTCGACAAGGCGCTTTGGACCGAGCGCGAAGGCGGTGCACGTCCCGCGCTCGTCACGTGCCGGGACGAGGTCGAGCAGACCGACTACGTGATCGAGCGCATCCTCGGCCACCGCGAGGAAGGGCTCGCCCTCAAGCGCCAGGCGGTGCTCTTCCGGGCGGCGCACCACTCGGCGGCCCTTGAGCTCGAGCTCTCGCGCCGCAACATCCCGTTCTACAAGTACGGCGGGCTCAAGTTCGTGGAGATGGCGCACGTGAAGGACCTCTCGAGCTTCCTGCGCCTTGCCGAGAACCCCCTCGACTCGATGGCGGGCCTGCGCGTGCTGCAGCTGGTTCCGGGCATCGGGCCGAGGACCGCGAGCGAGCTCATGGGCGCGCTGCACCAGAGTGGCGGCGACTTCGACTCGTGGGTGTCGTGGCGTGCGCCTGAGGCCGCCGCGGGGACGTGGCCGGAGTTCGTGACGCTCATGCGCAACCTCGCGCATGCACCCGCCAGCGACGTCTCGGCGCAGCTGCACGCGGCGCGCACCTTCTATGCGCCGCTCGCCGAGGTGCGCTACGACAACGCGACGGCGCGTCTCGCCGACCTCGAGCAGGTGGAGCGCCTCGGCTCGCGCTTCCCGGACCGCACGCGCTTCCTTGCCGAGATGACGCTTGACGCCCCCAACTGGACCGGCGACTTCGCACAGCCGCCTACGCTTGACGAGGACTACCTCATCCTCTCGACGATTCACTCGGCGAAAGGGCTTGAGTGGGACTCGGTGTACGTCATCCACGCGGCGGACGGAAACATCCCCGCGGACCTCGCGTGCGGCAGCCCCGAGGAGATCGAGGAGGAGCGGCGGCTCTTCTACGTGGCGTGCACGCGCGCCAAGGAGCACCTCTACGTGACGCACCCGCTCCGCTACTACGCGGCGGGACGGGGCTTCTCGGACAGCTACGGCTACGCGCAGAGGACGCGCTTCATCCCCGACACGCTCCGGCCGCTCTTCGCCGAGGTGCAGGCGCGCCCTGAAGCCGAGAACGACAACACAGCCAGCAGTGGCGCCGCACGAGCGACGACCGCGAGCATCCGTGCCGGCGTGAAATCGATGTGGGGCTAGCGGCGAGCGTCGGCCAGATCGAGGATCTTCGCGCTCGCCTCAAGGCAGCTCACGTGGTAGAACGCCTCTTCGAGCGTGGCACCCTTCGCGAAGGGCCCGTGCGTTTTGAGCACGGCGACCTTCTTCTCCACGAGCGCTGCCGAGAGCACCTCGGCCGCCTCGGGTGACGCGATCGTCTGCGTGGCAGAGACCACGGGCACGTCGCCGAGAATCGCCTTGCTCTCAGAATCGAGCGCCGAGATGACGTCGCTCACGAGGGAGCGGTGGATCGTGTGCACCGTGTGTGCGTGCACGATCGCGCGCGCGTCGGTCGCCTGATAGATGGCGCGGTGCACCACAAGCTCCCGGCTGCAGCCCTCATCCTCGGAGCAGGCGTTGATGTCGGTCTCGAGGATGTCGGCACGCGTGAGTCGCCCGAGCATCGAGCCGCTCTTCGTGATGAGGATGCGGTCGCCCACCCGCACGCTCATGTTGCCACCGTGGCTCGAGATCGCTCCGGTGAGGAACAGGTCGCGGCCGGTGTCGCGGAACGACGCGAACAGCTCGTCGGAGATCATGATCATCGGGCAAGCACCATCGCAAGGTCGTAGATGTGCCGCTTCATCTCGTGGTGGTGGCTGTAGCACTTCGCGAGTTCCTCCAGCGCCATGTCGGCGTTCTGGAGGCAGACGGCCTTGCCGCTCTCGCCGTCGAGCAGCGCCTCGACCGCCGCTGCGCCCATACGGCTCGCGAGCGTCCGGTCGAACGCAGACGGCGACCCGCCGCGTTGTATGTGGCCGAGCACTACAGCGCGCACCTGGTGCCCACACGCTTTCGTAAGGTCCTCGGCCAGGCCGAACGCATGCGCGGCACCCTCGGACACCACGATGATGGAGTGCTTCTTGCCACGGGCGATGCCCTGGCTCACCGAGGCGCATATGTCCTCGATCCGCCACGGAACCTCCGGCACGAGGATGCAGTCGGCGCCTGCGGCAAGGCCCGCGTAGAGCGCGAGCATGCCACACGAGCGACCCATGACCTCGATGATGAACGTGCGCTCGTGACTGGAGGCCGTGTCGCGAACCTTGGAGGTCGCATCGCAGATGGTGTTCTGTGCGGTGTCGAATCCAATGGTGGTGTCAGTGGCATTGATGTCGTTGTCGATGGTTCCGGGCACCCCGATGACCTTCACGCCCCGGCGATGGAGTTCCTCGGCGGCGCGATACGTACCATCCCCACCGATGACGATGAGACCGGTCACGCCCTGCTCGGCCAGCACCGCAGCCGAGTGGTCGAGACCTTCCTCCGTGAACATGCGCTCGGAGCGTGACGTGCCGATGAAGGTGCCGCCGCGATCGAGGATCCCGCCGACGCTGCCAAGCGTCATGGGCACGAAATCGTTGTCGAGCAGCCCTTCGTACCCGTGACGAATGGCGACCGCCTCGGCACCGTTGGCCATGGCAGTACGAACGACGGAGCGGACGGCGGCGTTCATGCCCGGCGCGTCGCCCCCGCTGGTGAGAACCGCGATGCGAGCAGTACCGGTCATGACCTACTCCCCTTCCGTGAACACCCCGATGGCCGATATCCTCTCGAAACGCTTCTCCACGAGCTCCCCGACTTCCTGCCCGCAGAGCGAATCCAGCGCCGAGGAGATGGCGCGCTCCACCGCAGCGTAGACCATGCCGGGATCGCGATGCGCACCGCCAAGCGGCTCGGGAACGATCTCATCCGCGATACCGTGCCGCACGAGATCAGCGGCGGTCATCTGCAGACACGCCGAGGTCTCGGGCGCGCGTGATGCGTCCTTGTAGAGGATCGACGCGCACGCCTCGGGACTGATCACCGAGTAGTACGCGTTCTCAAGCATGATGAGGCGGTCGCCGAAGCCGATGGCAAGCGCGCCACCGCTGCCGCCTTCGCCGATACCGACGGCCACGACCGGCACGCGCAATGCCGCCAAGGTGGCGAGGTTCTCGGCAATCGCCCAGCCCTGACCGCGCTCCTCGGCTTCAAGACCGGGATGCGCTCCCTGCGTGTCTACGAAGGTGACAAGCGGCAGACCGAACTTCTCGGCGAGCTGCATAGCGCGGCGCGCCTTGCGGAGACCCTCGGGATGCGGGCTGCCGAAGTTGCGACGGATGTTCTCTTTGGTGTTCCTGCCTTTGCGATGGCCGAGCACAACGCACCGCCGGCCCGCGATGGTGACGAGCCCTGCGAAGATCGCCTCGTCGTCGCCGTACGTCCGGTCGCCACGAAGTTCGAACACGTCGCTGCCGAGCATCTCGACGTAGTCCTGCGTCTTGGGTCGCTCGGGATGGCGCGACACCTGCACGCGCTCCCACGGAGAGAGCGCCTGGTAGAGCGTCACACGAAGCTGTTCGACCTCGGCCTCAAGCTCCGCGATCTCCTGGTCGAGATGCAGCTCCGCCGCCGCGTCGAGCGCCTTGAGCTCGGTGAGCTTTGCCTCGAGCTCGGCAAGCGGGCGCTCGAATTCCATCACGAAGCGCGCCATCTATTCCTCACCGCCTTCGGTCGGCACCGCACACGCGGCACCGGCAGCGGCTTCAGGCACGTCGCGGACACAGAGGTAGTCCAGGATTCTGCCAACTGTGTCCCGGAGCTCGGGCCGCGGCACGACACCGTCGATCATCCCGTGCTCCACGAGGAACTCGGCGGTCTGAAAGCCCTTAGGTAGGCTCTGCCGGATGGTCTGCTCGATGACGCGTGGACCCGTGAAGCCGATGAGCGCACCCGGCTCTGCGAGGATGACGTCGGCAAGCACCGGGAAGCTTGCGGTGACGCCGCCGTACGTGGGGTTGGTGAGAATCGAGATGTACGGCACGCCTGCTCGGGAGAGTCGCTCGGCGGCGGCAGAGGTCTTCGCCATCTGCATGAGCGAGAGCATGCCCTCTTGCATGCGTGCGCCACCGGATGCGATCGCGAGCACGAGCGCGCGGTCCTCGGCCTGTGCGAGCGCGAACGCACGGGCGATCTTCTCGCCCACCGCCGAGCCCATCGATGCGCCGATGAAGCGGAAGTCCATGGCGCCGAGCACGACCGGATGTCCGCCGAGCAGTGCCCGGCCGGTGATCATCGCCTCGGCAAGGCCGGTCTTCTCCTTCGCGCTCGACAGACTCGTCGAGTACGGCTTCGCGGCCGAGAAGCGCAACGGGTCGAGCGAGGAAATCGTCGCCTCGGTCTCTTCGAACGTATCCGCATCGGCAAGCGCGAGCACGCGATCGTACGCGGGCATGTCGAAGTGGTGACCGCAATGCGGACACACCGAGAGGTTGTCGTTGAGCGCGCCCTGATACAGGGTGTGCTTGCACGAGGGACACTTCAGCCAGACGCCGTCGGGAAGATCGGCGCTCTTGTCGGCAGACGCCACCGTGTAGCGGCGTCCCTCGCGTGCCTTGAACCAATCCGAGATGGGCATGAGGCTCCCAGGTCGGTCGCTTGCGGGTCTCACGCGCCGGCCGGCGACCGGTCGCGTCACGTGCAAGTGTATAGGATAGCGCGGCACCGCCATCAAGGCGATGCCGCGCTAGTATACCCGTCGTTCGCCTCGGCGAACGGTTAGATCGAAAAGTCCTTCTCGCCGTTGAAGACCGCGAGCGCATCCTCGGCGCTCCAGTCGGCCAGCGTGATGGCCGAGATGGCCTTCGTGAGGCGGACGGCCTCGTCGAGCGAACGCTGGTGGATGTTGCGGCCCGTGGCGTTCCCCTTGGCCCCACCGACGTGGATCTGCTCCCAGAGCTGCGTCAGGAAGACATCTGCGGCAACCGTGGAGCCGCCGGCGCACACGAGGCTGCAGCGGCCGGATGCCTTCGAAGCCTGCACGATCTTCTGGGCCGAGCTCTCGGTGGCGTCGCCCTTGGGCGGGTTCACCTTCACGAAGTCAGCACCGAGGCAGAGCGCGGTTCCCGCCGCACCGGCGATGAGGTTCGCGTCCTTCTCATCCACAACGGCCTTGCCGCGCGGATAGATCCACAGCACGACGAGCAGTCCGAGCGAGTGCGCGTCGGCGATCAGCTGACCCGCTTCCTGCATCATGGTCGACTCGTACTCGCTGCCGAGGTAGATCGTGTAGCCGATACCCACCGTGTTGACACCGTTGTCGCGCAGGTCGAGCACGGTCTGGATGTCGTACATCTGCGGCGAGTACGGGTCGTCCTGGTGCTTCGCCGGATCCGTCGCCGACGTCTTGATGAGGTGGGTCTTGGAGTTCATCTTCACGAGGTAGTTGATCTCCGGGTAGTCCGCCGCGTACTGCGCGACAAGACCGCGCTGCGCGGCGAGGACACCACAGACGCCCTGCGAGCCAATGCGGAACAGGTGCTCCGGCTCGTTGTCCTCCGGCGAGATACCCTCGCCGTAGAAGTCCTCGTTGAGGTGCTCGATCTTCTGGTCGCAGGCGAACAGCATGAGCCTGCCGGTGCCGCGCGTGGCGGCCATGTAGTTGTCGATGTAGGTCTCGCGCGCGGCGGCGGGTACATCCGCAGGCACGTGGACCTGGTCACGGGTGATGCTTGGCATGGGTGAGTCCCTCCTCAACTGACAGTGCAACAACCACGAAACACAGTAGGCGAACGGAGCCGGTTCCGCTAGACGGCCCCGCTATCCCCACGCTTCCTATCCTGCCCGGGCAGCGGCGACTCAACACTCGCCGAGGGCGCCGAAGGCCTCGGACCTGCGCCGACTGCAACACCGGCCATCGCCGGGGGCTCCTCGGCAGGACCGGCCGCCTCGATGTGCCTCAGAGCCCGGTACCCCGCGACGATCGCCACCATCGCGACCAGGTGGAAGAGCGCGGGAAGCACGTCCCCGAACGCCAGGAAGATGCCACCGTCGATAGCGTACAGGATGAGACCCACAAGGAACGCCCACTTCTGACGCTTGCGGGCGAAGACGCCGAACAGAGCGAAGATGCCGGCTATGACGAGCGCCGCCAGCATGGCGAACACCTTGCCGACTCCGCCGAATGCTCCAAGGTATGCCACGGCCATCAGGCTGGACGAGAGGCCGACAAGCATGGAGTACTTCGCGCCCAACACGTACACGGTGGAGTTGACCACCGACAGGATCGCGACCCAGAAGAACCAATTGGCTCCGCTCGTGATGAGCGCCTCCTGCCGGAACCGCGCCACCTGATCGGACTCGATGCTCTCAGTCATCGCCGCCTCCTCTGATCTCCATGCGAACATGCGGCTGGCCGGTGCGTCCGTACGGGAACGGCGTTTCGCTTGCCGTTACGAAGCCAAGACGCTGATAGAACGTCTCGGCACGGGTCCTGGCGTGCAGGAACACCGGATCGAGCCCAAGTTCGCGCGCTTTGGTGACGGTCTCCGCAAGCATCGCACTGCCGATGCCGGCACGCTGCCGGTCGAACGCGACGACGACCTGCCGTATCTGTCCGGCACCGCCGTCCTCGATGAGCCGCGAGTAGCCGATGACCCTGCCGTCCTCGACCGCGACAAGATGATGCGAGTGCGGGTCGTCGTCATGCCAGTTGTCGTCCCGCGAGACGCCGAATGGAGCCATCAGCACTTCCCACCGAAGGTCGGTGACGTCGCGCATGCACGGATCCTCGTGGGTGACCCACCTGAGCTCGATCACGTCAGCCGCCGAACCGGTTGGTGATGGGCATGCGCCGATCCTTTCCGAACGCCTTCGGCGTGATCTTGATGCCGATCGGGCCCTGGCGCCGCTTGTACTCCGCGGCGTCCACCAGGCCGATGACCTTCCGAACGACCTTCTCGTCCTGCCCGGAGGCGATGATCTCTCGTGCCGAGTGATCCTGCTCCACGTACGAGACGAGGATCGCGTCGAGCACATCGTACGGCGGAAGCGAGTCCTGGTCGGTCTGATCCGGTCGCAGCTCTGCGCTCGGCGGCTTCTCGATCGTGGCGACAGGAATGACCTGGCCGTGCTGGTTTCGCCATCGTGCAAGGTCGTAGACCTTGGTCTTGAACACGTCCTTGATGGGCGCGAAGCCACCCACCATGTCGCCATAGAGCGTGCTGTACCCCACCGAAAGCTCGCTCTTGTTGCCGGTGGCAAGCACGAGCCAGTTGAACTTGTTGCTGAGCGCCATGAGAAGCACGCCGCGTATACGCGCCTGCAGGTTCTCTTCTGTGACGTCCTCAGGCAAGTCGCCGAACGTCGGCGCCAAGACCTGCTCGATTGCCGCGAACGGCTCCTCGATCGGAATCGTCAAGATGTCGATGCCCGTAAGCTCCGCCAGCTCCTCGGCGTCGGCAACGCTCCCCTCCGAGGAGAACCGCGACGGCATGAGTACACCGTGAACATGCTCGGCGCCAAGCGCGTCGACGGCAAGCACCGCCGTCAGCGCGGAGTCGATGCCGCCGGAGAGCCCGATCACCACGTCGCTGAAGCCGTTCTTCCTGATGTAGTCGCGAAGCCCAAGCCTGAGAGCGTCGTACATCTCCTCGACCTCGGACTCGATCGGCTCGAGGCGCGTGACGGGCATCTTTGTGGCTCCCGGATCGATGTCCACGACCAGGAAATCCTCGGCGAAGGCACGGGCCCGGGCGATGACGCCACCATTGGGGGCGATGACGACCGAGCGGCCGTCGAAGACGAGCTCGTCTTGCCCGCCCGCGACATTGCAGTACGCGAACCACAGGTTGTTGCTCGCAGCGCGGTCGCGCAGCATGCTCTCGCGCGAACGGCCCTTGCCCACGTGGAACGGCGATGCCGAGATGTTCAGCAGGACCTGGGCGCCACTCTGCGCCACGCGCGCAGCAGGCTCGGGGAACCACGCATCTTCACAGACGGTGATGCCGCACCACACGCCGACGATCTCCACAACCACATCCTCAAGCCCGGGTTCGAAGTACCGTTCTTCATCGAAGACGCCGTAGTTGGGAAGCAGCTGTTTGCGGTACAGGCGCTCGATCACGCCGCCGCGACAGAATGCTGCGGCGTTGAAGGTCCCTTTGGAGTCGCGGAAGGCGAATCCGACGAGCGCGGGACACGGAGTCAGCCGCGCGAACGTCTCGGCGGCCTCCATGGAACGCTCCATGAAGTGCGGCTTGGCGAGCAAGTCCTCGGGCGGATAGCCGAGAAGCGCAAGCTCGGGCAAGAGCAAGATGTCCGCATGGGCTGCGGCCGCCTGGTCTGCGGCGTTCAGGCAGAGAGCAAGGTTGCCGTCGATATCGCCGACGGTTGAATCGATCTGTGCGAGTGCGATACGCATGCGTGTCCTACCGGTGAGTGTCCTGCCCCCTGACACGTTCAGTTTAGCGCACGATGACCCGCAAAGGCGGGTATATACCGATTCGAATGACGGCGAGACCCCGGGTGAGATCGAGCCGGGGTCTCATTGGTTCTTGGAGGTGAGAACGATGGCATCGCTCATGCGGTGGGATCCGTTCGGCGACCTCCTCGCTCTACCGCGAGAGGTCGATCGGTTCTTCGACTGGACAACCCCGATGCGCACTACGCGTGGTGAGGTCGAATCGAAGATGCTGGTGCCGACGATGGACGTGCTGAGCCGGGGTGACGACATGGTCATCCGGGTCGAGCTGCCCGGAATCGACCCGTCCGCAGTGGACATCTCGGTGACGGAAGGTGTGCTGGCGATCAGCGGCGAGCGCACCGAGGAGCACGAGACCACGGACGAGAATTACATGCTCCGCGAGTCCAGCTGGGGGCGGTTCGAGCGCAGGATGACGCTTCCCAAGGGCGTGGATCCCGATTCGCTCCACGCGGAGTTCAAAGACGGCTTGCTCGAGATCACGGTTCCTCGTGGGATCGCGATGGAGGAGCCCAAGACACACCACATCGCGATCGGCGGCGGCACGAAGCACTAGCCGCACGATGACGAAGGGCCCCGGATATCCGGGGCCCTTCGTATGATCGCGATGACGCTCCTACGAAGCAGGCTTCGTGCCCACGAGAATGGCTATCTCGGTCTCACCGTCGGGTGCGGCGATCGTGACCGTCAGTGACAGGTTGTCAAGCTCTGCGCTGTAGGCGACCGTACGATCCGAACCGGATGACGAGTCCATGTCGAACGTGATCTTCCAGCCCTCGGCCTCAAGTCGCTGAGCATAGAACGCCTTCACGTCGTCGACGCTGTCCGGTGTCGTGATGCTCGCGGTCCACTGACTCACGCCACCACTCGAGAACGAGGTGGAGTCCGAGACCGTGCCGTCATAGACGGGGACGCTATCCGGGAAGTCCTCGGCTAGCTGACCATCCTCGGTATTGATAGTGGACTCGGAGCCGTCGTCGCCCTTGATGGTGACCGACCCGCCATCCTCATCGACCTTCACGCCCGTTGCGCTCTCCACAGCCTTCTTCGCGATCGTGCCGCACCCCCCGGTCACGAGCGCAACGGCGATGAGCGCTACCACCAGAACGATTGCCCAGAACCTCATGATGTCCCCCGATCTCCCCGGCGGGTGAACCCCCGCTCACCGACTCGGATACTACACCTGTGTGTGCTATGTTCGGAAGGTCGATGGAGGGGGCACCATGGATATTCAGACGCCGAATGGCACCGAGTTCTCCGCGGCCGCAAAGGTCTACCTGTGCGCTGGGAGGCTGATGGCGCCCGGAGGCGGGATGTACTTCGGCTACCTGACGCCACAAGGGACGAAGGTCGACGTCAAGGCGCTCGCGAAAGGCATCTGCCTGGTGACGGTGGAGTCGCTCGAGTCCAGCGGATTCGCAACATTCTCCCCCGCCGAGACGAAGTTCGGCTTCACGCGCCTGCAGACACTCCTCGTGCATGCCGTGTACTCGGGGGCACCTGGCTTCTCGGGACGCTTCCTCGAGGCGACACAGTGGGTCGACACCGACCTGGTGACGATCTTCGACCGACTCATGAGTCGCGAAGAGGCGCCGATCGAGGGATTCCTCAGGCGCGCGTCACACGAATTTGTCGATGCGGGTATCTTCACTCCGGGTAGGAATGGCGGGGTGGGCGCGCTGTGGAACGCCGAGTGGCTCACCTACCTTCAAGAGGCCTGGATGCCCGAAACGTACGAGACTTGGCAGCGCGCGTGGGCGCGCCCTGACCAAGAAGCGATCACGCGAAGCTTCATGACCGCTGTCGCGACCAATCAGCACACCGAGCGCGACGACTGACTCGCCGAGGAGGAGACCGATGACCCGCATTCGCCTCACCAGAACGCTCACCGTAGCGGTGCTGCTCGCCCTGGTGCTCGCGTTGGCGCTCGTAATGCCCGCCTCGGCCGAGGCCAAGTCGTACACGATACCGTCGGTGAACATCACGGCCACGATCGATGACGCCGGCATGCTGCATGTCCGCGAAGAGCGTACGTTCGACTTCAGCGGCTCATTCAGCTTCGTCTACTGGGAGCTCGACACGTTCGCAAGCGACCCGGCGATGGCATTTGGACCGATCACCGTCACGGGTATGAGCGGACCCGGTGGAGCGTTCACGCTCACGGATGGCGGCGACCGCACGCCGGGAACCTACACCGTCGTCGATCAGGGCAGCACGATTCGCGTCGACGCATTCCACGCGACGACCGACTCGGAAGCCACCTTCGTGCTCGAGTACACCGTGACGGACGCGGCGAAGGCGTGGGATGACACCGGCGAGTTCTACTGGAAGTTCATCGGTGACCGCTGGGACCACGACGTGGACAACGTACACATTGATGTGGCGTTCCCGGGCAACCTCTCCGCAGACGATCTCAGGGTGTGGGCGCATGGTCCCCTGAACGGGGTTGTGGCCAAGAGCGCCGGGCACATGACGCTCGATGTGAGGCGCCTGCCTGAGTACACGTTCGTGGAAGGACGCGCACTGTTCCCGCGCGCCGCGCTTGCGAACGCGATTCCCACACCCGGCGCACGCGAGGCGACGGTCCTCGCCGAAGAGGGACGGCTCGCAGACGAGGCCAACGCAACGCGGCGCTCGGCGCAAGCCGCCGTGGCGGGCGGGATGACCGTGGGCATCGCGGTCCCGCTCGCAGGACTCGGTCTTGCCCTCTGGCTGTTCTTCAAGCACGGCAAAGAACGCAAGTCGAGCTACCCCGGCGGCTACTTCCGCGAACTGCCGAGCGACCTGCCACCCGCGATCGTCGGCGCTCTATGGCGCTTCGGCACGATCGGTGATGCCGAGACCGTCGCGACGCTCATGGACCTCGCGAACCGCGGGATCATCAGCGTGCGGCCAACCACCGAGACGAAAGTCGGTCTGTTCGGAAACAAGACCGAGAGCACGTACGAGCTGAAGCTCGATACGGCGCGGTGGTCCGACCTCGCACGCTTCGAGCAGGAGCTGCTCTCGTTCCTGTTCACCACGATCGCGCACGGCACGACGCTCACCATCAACGAGCTCAAGGCGGAGGCCAAGTCGCGGCCGGAGACCTTCGCCAAGGGCATGACGGATTGGAAGAACGCCGTGGAAGCCGACGCGCAGCAGCGTGGCTTCTTCGAGAAGACCGGCAACACGCTCAAGTGGGTGCTCATCGTGGTCTCGATGGCCGTGGCATTCGCAGGCATCATGGGTTCGAGCATCGCCGAGAGCGGCTGGGGCGTGCTCTTCGGGTTCCCCTGCGCGATCGCGATCATCGTCATCGCGTTCCAGATGCCAAGACGAACTCCGGAAGCGAACGAGCTCTACGCGAAGTACCGCGGCCTTCGCGACTACCTTCGCGACTTCAGCCGCCTCGATGAGGCCCCTCCCACGCACGTGATCCTCTGGGAGCATTTCCTCATCATGGCGGTCGTCTTCGGTATCGCCGAGCAGGTCATAGCAGCCATGCGCGTCAAGATCCCGCAGATACTGGATGACCCGGGGCTCGCGCACACCGTCTGGTGGATGTCTTCAGGGCCGGGCTATGCATCGCCGGCATCGGCGTTCACGAGCGGGTTCGCCTCGGCGGCAAGCATCGCGAGCAGTCAGATGTCGAGTTCGAGCGGTGGCGGTGGCGGCTTCTCGGGCGGTGGCGGTGGCGGTGGCGGAGGCGGAGGCGGTGGCGCCGGGTAAGACACGCGTCCGCGCCTTCGCGATTTGTCGATAATGTGGGAACACACTCCCTTAGGGGGTGTTCATCATGAAGCGCACTGACGTTTTCACAAAAGCGCTCGCGATCGCCGGAACCGTGCTGGTCCTCGTCCCGATCGCGGCACCGATCGTCTTCTCTGTAGCGAGCCTGATACAAGGCGAGGGGTTGCGATTCGACTGGCTGATGCCCGCGGAACTTGGAAGCGTGGCGCTCGTAGGCGGCGTGCTGGTCCTGATCGCGGCTCTGCGCGCACATGACCGGCGACTGCTTGTCGGCGTCACGGCGGGCATCGCCGTTGCTGCGCCTGTGGCAGGCGCGGTAATCGCCAACCTGACGGGTCTCGCGAACGGTGAGGTCGAACCGGGCGGATGGGAGTCGGCCGTCGTGTTGGTGTTCTTCGCGCTATTCGCTGGGGCGCTTATTGCGCTCGGTGTCGAAGGCGGGGTCGTCAGCCGCGACCTCTTCCGACGAAACGCCGCCGTCTAATCACGCGCAGCTACGGCAACAAGCTCACGCACGAACGCCTCGAGCGCGACGGGCTCACCCTGGCGCCTGACGATTGCGCTGCCCACCACGACGCCGTCGGCGATCTTCGCGACCTCGGCGGCCTGCTCGGCCGTCCCCACGCCGAAGCCGACTGCAACCGGCAGCGTCGTGTGCTCGCGCACGCGCGCCACAAGCCCGGGGAGCCCTGCCGCGAGTTCGTCGCGCTCCCCTGTCACCCCAAGCGACGACACCACGTACACGAAGCCGCGCGAGCGCGCACCGAGCGCCTCGAGGCGCGCAGGCGTGGATGTCGGTGCCGCCAGGAAGACGGTATCGATGCCGAGCGGCTCACTTGCGGCGAGCCAACGATCGGCCATCGGTGAATCCGGCGGCAGATCGGGCACGATGAAGCCACTCACGCGTGCCTCGGCAGCAAGCGCTGCCACGCGGGGAAAGCCGAGGCGCATCATCGGGTTGAGGTACGTCATGAGCGCGATAGGTGGCGCGTCTGAATGCGCCTCCATGAACTCGCCAGCGAGCGCGATCGTCTCGGCCAGGCCGAAGCCGTTGCCGAGCGCCACCTTGCCGGCCTCGACGATCACGGGGCCATCGGCCACAGCGTCGCCGTACGGCACGCCAAGCTCGATGACGCCGGCGCCGCCGCGCGCGACCGCCTCAAGCGCCGCGAGCGAGCCAGCGCGGTCGGGATACCCGGCCATCACGTAAGCGACGAGCACGGAGTGCCCGCCTACGAATGCGCGGCCGAGTCCGCTGGCACTCTCAGTCAACGCCGAGACCCGCTTCGCGGACGATGTCCATGTCCTTGTCGCCTCGGCCGGAGACGTTGACGATCACGACCGCGTCGGGACCGAGTTCGGCGGCGAGGCGCGGCAGAAGCGCAAGCGCATGTGAGGACTCGATTGCCGGGATGATGCCTTCTGTGCGCGTGCAGAGCGCGAACGCGTCCACGGCTTCCTGGTCAGTGACCGCCTCGTAGCGCACGAGGCCCTCATCCTTGAAGAAGCTGTGCTCGGGGCCTACACCCGGGTAGTCGAGTCCTGCCGAGATGCTGTACGCCTCAAGCGGGTTGCCGGCATCGTCTTGCAGCAGGTAGCTGTAGAAACCATGCAGCACGCCAGGCGAGCCCTTCGTGAGCGCCGCGCCATGCTTGCCGGATTCCAGGCCGAGACCCGCCGCTTCGGCACCCACGAGCAGCGGGCGCTCCTCGGCAGGGACATCGCGCAGGAACGGGAAGAACATACCGGCCGCGTTGGAGCCACCGCCGACGCACGCGACCACCGCGTCAACGCGCGGGATGGCCTTCTCGGCCATCTGCGCGATGGTCTCCGTGCCGATCACGGCCTGAAAGTCGCGAACCATGGCGGGATACGGATGCGGGCCCACAACCGAACCGATGACGTAGAAGGTGTCCTCGACGCGCTCGACCCAGTGACGGAGCGCGGCCGTAACGGCATCGGCGAGCGTGCCGGTTCCCTCTGCCACGGGCACGACCTCCGCGCCGAGCAGCCGCATCTTGTAGACGTTCAGCGACTGGCGGCGGATGTCCTCGGTGCCCATGAAGACGGCGCACTCGAGACCCATGAGCGCGGCGGTGGTGGCCGTGGCGACGCCGTGCTGGCCGGCGCCGGTCTCGGCGATCACGCGGTGCTTGCCCATGCGCTTGGCGAGCAGGCACTGCCCGAGCGTGTTGTTGATCTTGTGCGCCCCGGTGTGGTTGAGGTCCTCGCGCTTGAGGTAGACGGCGCCAAGCCCGGTCGCCTCGGCGAGACGGTCGGCGCGGTAGAGCGGCGAAGGGCGACCCACGTAGTCGGTGAGGAGCAGGTTCAGCTCCTCGGCAAACGCCGGATCAGCCTGCGCCTCGCGATAGGCTGCCTCAAGCTCGGCGAGCACCGGCATGACCGTCTCGGGCACAAAGGTGCCGCCATACGGGCCGAAGAAGCCCTGGGCGTCGGGGCTGGCGTACGCGTCGTCAGCGGACGGCAACAGAACGTCGGACATGCGTCATCCCTCCTGGTCGGCCGCGCGTACGGCGGCCATGAATGCTGCGATCTTGATGGGGTCCTTGTGGCCGGGATGCTCCTCGACCCCCGAGGAGACGTCGACGGCAAACGGGCGGGCGATGCGGATCGCCTCGGCCACGTTCTGCGGTGAGAGACCGCCGGCCAGGAAGATGTGGAGCCCTTCGGGGCGGTTGCGAGTGAGGAGTTGCCAGTCGAAAGTCCGTCCAGTACCACCGCGTTTGCGAGGATCCTTTGCGTCGAGCAGGAATGCGTGGACGGCCGCCCCAAAGGGTTCGAGCTCCTCAAAAGCGAACGCCGTGCCGACTTGCAGAGCCTTGATGACGGGCACCGGCGCAGCAAGACACGCCTCGGGCGTTTCGTCGCCGTGGAACTGCACGTACGTGAGTCCGATACGCTCCGTCGCCTCAGCTACATACTCGGGATCGGCGTTGACGAACACGCCCACGCGCGCCACTGACGCCGGTACGTCGGCGAGTGCCCGTGCCGCCTCGGCGATGGTGACTTGCCGGGAGCTCGGGGCGAGCACCACCCCGAGGGCGTCGGCCCCCGCCGCAACGGCGGTCCGAGCGTCCCCGGGGTTCGTGATGCCGCATATCTTGACGCGCGTGCGCACGTCGCTACTCGTTCTCGCAGAGGGTTGCGCCTGCTGCGAAGTCGAAATCCTTGAGCTCGCCGTTGTTGTACGCGGCGTATGCTGCCAGGTCGAAGTGCCCGTGACCCGAGAGGTTGAACAGAATCGTCTTGTCCTCGCCCGCTGCCTGGGCGTCCTTCGCCTCGTTGATCGCGGCGAGGATCGCGTGGCTCGACTCCGGCGCGGGCAGGATGCCCTCGGCGCGAGCGAACTGCACGGCTGCTGCGAAGCACGCGGTCTGGTCGACGGCGACTGCCTCGGCCTCACCCTCGTGGACGAGCTGCGAGACGAGCGGCGAGTCGCCGTGATAGCGCAGGCCGCCGGCGTGGATGCCAGCGGGCACGAAGTCGTGACCGAGCGTGTACATGAGCATCTGCGGCGTCATGCCGGCCTCGTCGCCGAGGTCGTACTTGTACTCGCCAGCCGTGAGCGTCGGGCATGCCTTGGGCTCGACTGCAAGCAGGCGTGCGTTGCTCTTGCCCTCAAGCTTGCGCTGGTAGTACGGGAACGCGATTCCGGCGAAGTTGCTGCCGCCGCCGACGCACGCCACGACCACATCGGGCTCCTCGTCGGCAAGCGCCATCTGCTCGATGGCCTCAAGGCCGATGATGGTCTGGTGCAGACAGACGTGGTTGAGGACCGAGCCAAGCGCGTAGTGCGTACCCGGGTCCTTGATCGCGACCTCGACAGCCTCGGAAATGGCGATGCCGAGCGAACCGGTGCTGTTCGGATCCATCGCGAGCACGTGGCGACCGGCGTCCGTGAGGTTCGTCGGCGAGGGGTGCACGGTGCCGCCGTAGGTCTCCATGAGGATGCGGCGGTACGGCTTCTGCTCGTAGCTGACCTTCACCATGAAGACCTCGACGTCGATACCGTACAGCGCACCGGCGATCGAGAGCGCGCTGCCCCACTGGCCGGCGCCGGTCTCGGTGGAGATCTTGGTGATACCCTCCTGCTTGTTGTAGTACGCCTGCGGGATCGCGGTGTTCGGCTTGTGCGAGCCGGCCGGGCTCACGCCTTCGTACTTGTAGAAGATCTTGACGCCTGCAGGCAGGCCCAGATCCTTCTCAAGCTGGCGCGCGCGCAGCAGCGGCGAGGGGCGATACGTCTTGTAGACGTCGATGACCGCGCCGGGGATGTCGATCCAGCGATCGGGCGACATCTCCTGCTTGATGCACTCCGCCGGGAAGATCATGGCGAGCCGCTCACCGATCTGGTCCATCGTGAGTTCGGTGCCATCCGGTGCAAACGCCTTCGGCGGCGCCGGCGGCGTCTTGAGGTCCGGCATGATGTTGTACCACGCCTCGGGAATCCTGGTCTCATCGAGCCCGAACCTCGTCTTGTCGCTACCCATGTCCTGCTCCCTCCCCGGGGCGCCTGCCCCGAAATCCTGCGGCCACCGGGTCCGGAGGCCGTATGTTCCCTTCTCAGAGCGCGATCACTCGCTTCGCAACGCCGGTCAACTCTGCAAGCACGTCCTCGGGAAACGGCGACCGCATCAGCGTCTCGCCGACAAGAACCGCATCCGCACCGACCTCGGCCGCAGCTTCAACGTCCGCGCGGGTTTTCACGCCGCTCGCCGCGACCAGCGTGAGCTCGTAGCGTCCGGCCGCCCGGATGACCTCGCGCGCCCGTTCGGGGTCGACATCGAGGGTGCGCAGGTTGCGACTGTTCACCGCGACCACGCCGGAGCGAACGCCAAGAGCGATCGCGAGCTCCTCTTCCGAGGCGATCTCCACAAGCGGCGTCATGCCAAGCGTCTCGGCGATGTTCGCGAAGTCGCGCGTCATATGGCCGAGGACGGATACCATGAGCAGCACCGCATCGGCACCGTGTCCGCGCGCCACGAACAGCTGCACCGGATCGATGATGAAGTCTTTGCAGAGCACCGGCACGTCGACGGCATCGGCCACATCCGAGAGATCCGCGAAGCTGCCGCCGAAGTACTCGGGCTCAGTGAGCACGCTGATCGCCGCGGCGCCGCCGTCCTGGTAGTGGAGCGCCTGCTTCGACGCCTCGCAGTCGGGCGCGATGGCACCGGCGCTTGGCGACGCCTTCTTCACCTCGGCGATGACGGCCACGTCGAGACGCTCACGCAGCGCCGCGCCGAAGTCACGCGGTGCACGAGAGCAGCACGCGAGGCGCTCGCGGTCGGCCGGCGAGAGGTCGCCATACTCGGCCCTGATGCGATCGCGGCGCTTTGCCATGACGGTCTCGAGGAAGCTCACGCGCTCGCCTCCCCCGCCGGCCGTGCGCTCACGCTCACGAGCAGCTCGAGCGCCTGTGCCGCGCGGCCCGAGTCGATCGATTCGCGAGCGCGCACGACGCCTTCTGCGAGGTCCGCGACCTCGCCTGCCGCAAGGAGCGCCGCGGCTGCGTTCACGAGCACGACGTCGCGCTTGGGACCGTGCTCGCCGCCGAGGATCGCCCGCAGGATCGTCGCGTTCTCGGCAGCGTCGCCGCCGGCGATGTCCGCGAGCGTGCCGCGCGCGACGCCGATCTCCTCGGGCAGGACTGTGTACGTGCGCACGCCGCCGGCCGCCGCATCGAACTCCGAGACGGTCGTCGGACCGCTCGCGGAGACCTCGTCCATGCCGGGATGACCGTGTACCACCAAGACCCGCTCGGCACCGAGGCGTCCGGCGACTTCGGCCATCGTCGGCGCCAGGTTCGCGTCGTACACGCCCAGGAGCTGCCGTGTGGCGCCCGCGGGGTTCGTGAGCGGACCGAGGATGTTGAAGACGGTGCGGATGCCGATCTCGCGGCGCGTGGGGCCCGCGTGGCGCATGCTCGCGTGAAGCGACTGCGCGAAGAGGAACCCAACACCGCACTCGTCGATGCAGCGCGCGATGGCGGCGGCGTCGAGGCCGACGTTCACCCCGAGCGCTTCCAGCACGTCCGCGCTTCCTGCTGCCGAGGAGACCGCGCGGTTGCCGTGCTTGGCGACCGGCACGCCTGCGCCGGCCACCACGAACGCCGTGGTCGTGGAGATGTTGAAGGTGTGGAGGCCGTCGCCGCCGGTGCCGCAGGTGTCGATGTAGCGCGCGGCCGTGGGGCGCACGGGCGTGGCGTGCTCGCGCATGGCGCGCGCGAAGCCGACGATCTCGTCGACCGTCTCGCCCTTCATCCGCATCCCCACCACGAGCGCGCTGATCTGCGCCGGGGTGGCCTCGCCGTCCATGATCGCGTTCATGACGAGTTCGGCCTCGCTCTCGGAAAGCGCGTTTCCGCTGCTCACCCGCGCTATCGCGCCGCCGATGCCGGTGACCTCGGCAAGCCTTGCCGAGGAACGCGCCGTGCCGCCGGCCGCCGCAAGGGTGGCCGGTGCGCCGGAGACGCCGCCAGAGAGCGGCACCTCGCCGCAGATGTCGAGGAAGTTCGCGAGGAGCTTCGTGCCCTCGGGGGTGAGCACGCTCTCGGGATGGAACTGCACGCCGAAGACAGGCTTGTCGCGGTGCCGCAGACCCATGATGACGCCGTCAGGGGTGCGCGCCGTGACCTCGAGCGTCGCGTCCGGCACGCTCGTCGCATCCACGCACAGCGAGTGGTAGCGGGTCGCCGTGAACGGGCTGGGCACGCCAGCGAAGATGCCGAGACCGTCGTGCGTGATGTCGTCGGTCTTGCCGTGCACCGGCTTCGGCGAGCGGCAGACGCTCCCGCCGTACACCTCGGCTATCACCTGGTGGCCGAGACAGACGCCCAGCACCGGCACGCCCGCGGCGACTGCCGAGCGCACGACATCCGCCGAGATGCCCGCCTCGGCCGGTGTGCCCGGCCCCGGCGAGATGACGACGCCAGCGGGTCCAAGCGCGAGTGCCTCCTCGGCGGTGATGGCATCGTTGCGCTCGACGCGCACCTCGCCGCCGAGCGCGGAGAGCAGCTGCACGAGGTTGTAGGTGAAGGAGTCGTAGTTGTCGATGACAAGGATCATGCCGACACCTCCCCGTACATCCCGGCGGCTAGCTCGAGCGCCCGGTGGAGCGCGCGCGCCTTGTGCTGGCACTCCTCGAACTCAAGCTCCGGGTTGGAATCCGCCACGATGCCCGCGCCGGACTGCAGGTACGCCCGGCCGTTCGCGAGCACGATCGTGCGAATCGTGATGCACATATCCATGGCGCCATCGAGGCCGAAGTACCCGACCGTCCCCGCGTACGGCCCGCGCGCTGCCGGCTCGAGGCCGGCGATGAGCTCCATCGCGCGCACCTTCGGGGCGCCGGAGACGGTGCCGGCCGGGAACGTCGCCCGAAGTGCGTCGAATGCGTCCTTGCCCTCGGCAAGCACGCCGGTCACGTTGCTCACAATGTGCATGACGTGGCTGTAGTACTCGACTTCCATGAGCTCGTCGACTTTCACGGTGCCCGGCGCGCTCACGCGGCCGAGGTCGTTGCGCCCCAGGTCCACGAGCATGACGTGCTCGGCACGCTCCTTCTCATCGGCGAGGAGATCGGCGCGCAGGCGGCCGTCCTCGGCAGCATCGACGCCGCGCGGGCGGGTGCCGGCAAGCGGACGCGTAAGCACGGTACCGTCTTCCACGCGCACGAGCGGCTCGGGGCTCGAGCCCACGAGCGTGACCTCGCGCGTGCGAACGTAGAACATGTACGGGCTCGGGTTGACCGCGCGAAGCACGCGGTAGAGGTCCAGCCCGTCGCCCTCGTACGGTGCTGAGAAGCGCTGTGAGAGCACGATCTGGAAGATGTCGCCGGCCGCGATGTGCTCCTTGCCGGCCTCAACGCTTGCGATGTACTCCTCGCGGGAGCTGTGCGCGGTAAGCGGCACCTCGGCGGCCGCACCGACCGAGCCGAGCTCGGCTCCGCGCGGGCCCTCGTCGATGCGCTTGAGATAACTGTCGATGCGCTTGAGCGCCGCATCGTACGCGGCCTCCGGGGCGCCGCCAGGACGGACGGGTGCGATGACCTGCATGACGCGCCGCGCGTGGTCGAAGGCGACCACGATGTCGGCCATCATGAACACCATGTCGGGCACGTCAAGCTCGTCGTTCTCGTGCCGGGGAACGCGCTCGAACCCGCTCGTGGCCTCATAGCCGAGGAACCCGACGGCGCCGCCCACGAAGAGCGGCAACCCGGGAACGCGCGCCACACGACCTGCGTCGAGCTTGCGCGCCACGACCCGCAGCGGGTCTTGTGCGTGCTCGCCGGTGACGCCGCCGTTCTCGACGACGACCTCGGCCCCACGCGCGGTGATGACCTCCCGGTCGCCCACGCCGAGGAAGCTGTAGCGGCCGAGCCGCTCACCGCCAAGGACGCTCTCGAGCAGGAACGCGTGCTCGGCGCCCTCGGCAAGGGACATGAACGCGCTGATCGGCGTGGCGAGGTCCGCGTAGACCTCGCGGGCGACCGGCACGACGTCGTGGTCTGCTGCCAGCCGGACGAACTCTTCCTTGCTTGGAACGATCATGTGCCTGACTCGCTTTCTGGATGGTCCCTGAGAATACAAAAAGCCCTCGTCCTCGAAGGGACGAGAGCTCTGCTCCCGTGGTGCCACCCTACTTGCCACAGTGTTGCCGCTGTGGCCTCTTCCTGCAGTACTGCGAAACCCTCTCGCTATACCCGGTCCCTTGTATCGGTGGGCGTCCGCCGGGACTAGTAAGCATCGCTGCCGTTGTCCCAGGAGCCTCAGAGGTCCATTCCCGCCGGTCACACACGCCGGGTTTCCACCATCCCCGACTCTCTATGCAGTGCTTCCGGAGTACTACTCCCCGTCACAGGCGTGCTATGTGATTGCCGAGGAGTGTAGCATCGGCCGCGCAGAAGGCGCAAGCGCGGTCCCACCCACGGCAGGACGAAGAACGGGGCGCCGGCATCTCGCCGACGCCCCGGATCACGCGTGCGTCCGGACTAGGGCTGCGCCCAGACCTCGGTGGGCTCCACGGACGGGTTGCCGTTGAAGAACCACGCGACACCATCTCCAGTGAGCAACAGGCGGTGACCCCAGCCGCCCTCGACCTGAACCCAGTCGTTAGGCTCGGCCACGGCCCGAGGGATGATGGCATCCACTTGGGCTCCAGCGGCATCGAGTCCCTGACCTTGACCCC
Source organism: Actinobacteria bacterium HGW-Actinobacteria-1 (assembly GCA_002841355.1). Classification (GTDB taxonomy): domain Bacteria; phylum Actinomycetota; class Coriobacteriia; order Anaerosomatales; family Anaerosomataceae; genus UBA2286. Next base: position 72,796 of record PHFB01000009.1, read on the forward strand.
AGACGTAGAGCCTGCCGTCAGCACCGATCGCCACGTATGCGTACAAGTTCGCACTCACCTGCGTGAATGGCCCGCTTGTGGTGGGCGTTGGAATCGCGCTGTTCACGCCTCCAGTATCTCGGCCGAGCTGTCCGTACACGTTCTGGCCAAAGCTGTAGGCAACACCCGCATCGTCCACAATGACCGACTGGTAGTTGCCAGGCACGACTGACGCCCAATTCGTGCCTGCAACGATTTGGGTCATCGTCGCAGGATACGTCGGCACGAGGTTGCCGAGCTGGCCTTCGACGTTGCGACCAACTCCCCAGACCGTGCCATCCGACCTGAGCCCGATCGTCTGACCCTTGCCAGCTTTGACCTCAACCCAATCGCTGGCGGTCCCGATCCTTATCGGCGAATCGATCTCTGCACTGCTGCCGTTACCGAGCTGGCCGTACAGACCCAGGCCCCACGCCCACGCGGTACCATCAGCCTTCACACCAACGCCGTGGTACCACCAGCCGTCGACATCGCGCCACGGACCTGCATCGACGATAGCGGGGACAGGGCTTGAGGTCATCACCGTGGACGACACGCCACGACCGAGTTCGCCATACAGATTATCGCCCCAGCTCCACAGACGTCCGCTTTCATCGATCGCGTACGTGTAGTTTCGGGAGCAGTCGACGTCTTGCCACTTGAGCCCCGGGAAGCCGGGCGCTGCGATGCGCTGGGGCGTGTTGTGGCCGATGTACGTGCCATCACCGAGCTGGCCGGACTCATTGGCGCCCCACATCCACAAGTCGCCGTCGGTATCGAGCGCGGCATACTGCGCTGCGCCGGCCTCCACCTTCGCGACAACCCAATCGCCGAGGAACGCGGCGCTAGATGCGGACGAATCCCACGGCATCGTGGCGTCGGATACCGCTCCCGAAGCCATCGAGACCTCGTAGGGGTCGCGCTGCCGCTGCTTGGATGTGGTGAGTCGAACAGTCGAACCATCTTCTTGGAGGTCCGCCGCCAGCACCGTCAGGCCCGAAATCGAGAAGTCGGACGGCTGCACGCTTGCCGGATCGAGACCGGAGTACGCATCGATGCTCACCTCTACGGTGTCGAGCGCAGTGGCGGTGGCTCGCGTGATCTCGGGCTGGAAGTAGCCCGGGGTGTCGACCGTCGAGTACATGGACCAGATACCGTCGGTCGTGCCAAAGGAATCGTACAGCGCGGTGATGACGTAGCTCTTACCACGAGTCTGTGGGCTCGTCGTCAGACGCACTCCACCTGGCACGACCTCAGCGGCGAGCACATCAAGACCATCAATCGAGAAGTCTGCAGCATGGAGCGTTTCAGCATCGACCGTCACTGGAACGACCGACGCCGGGGCCACGGTCGCGGCCGCTGCGGGTGCCGCAACGGAGCTGGGCCATAGCACGACGCCGCCAGTCGGAAAGCCGCCGGGCGCCTGAGCGATCCGGCGCTTCAGGAAGTTCACGCTACCGCCGAAGGATGCCGATTGTCCGAAGATGTCGACCCGTCCGCCGTAGTTGCCATCAACGGACACATCCGCATGCCACCACGGAGCAAGGGTGGTATCAGCGTCTGCGGTCAGATCCCCGGTCACACCGAGATACGGTCCGAAGGCGTTGTAGAACATGCACTCGAGCTGCGCCCCGATCTTCAGATCCGCTGACGCGTTCGCGTTGAATGTCGGCCCTCGCAGGTTGAACGAGCTCGAGGAGCCGCGTATCGGCCTCCACCCGTAGCCGTAGTCATACTGCACGCCGAAAGTGACCGACGACTGTTGCGTGAGGCCAACCCCGGCCGAGCCCGAGATAGCCAACTCCAATTCGGCGATAGGCTGCACGTAGAACGTGATGTTCACGGGCACCCAGCCGACCCAGAACCACGGCGAGCCGATCTGGAAGCGGAGATCCTTTCCTATCCGACGTTCCACGGTCTCGATGATGTCTGTCGCATACGACGCATCGAGATCGACCCGCACGTCCAGTTCGAGCAGCTCGCTCAGGTACGTCGCGAACGTCACATTCTGAAGACCGGTGATGTCCTGTCGTCCCCACCAGTGATAGACGTAGTACAGGTGACCCCAACTGGCATTGAGCGCGAAGTTGCCCGAGAACACCGCGCGCCCGCTGACGCTAACAGACGCGGTCGCCTCCGCTCCCGCTACCGGCGTTCCGGTCTTGGTGTACTTGGCGTCGAATGGAATCGTGACACCTGCGCCCATCTCGGCTTGCGGCGTGATGACGCCCGCCGTCGACACCCCGTCGGATGCGCCACCCACAAGTTCCGTTGGAGAACCGAGAGAGTCGGACTTCACCCCGAAACCGAGGTCGATATGGGTCGAGTCCACCGCCGTTGCCGATTCAAGCATGAGACTCTGGCTGTCTTCCGGCTGGCTGTTGGGATCCACACTACCGGTGACATCCAGGGAGCCCTTGATGATCACATCCGCAAGCGTGGCGGCGGTCGTCTCGACCGTCACCTGGCCGCCCGCTTCGGTGACATCCAGAACCCGCACCAGATACCCGCTTGGTGCAGCGTCAGATGGACCCGCAACGAGGACGTCAGACGTCTGGATAGAGCGCGCTTCGTCGGAGGCGGCGTCGAACACAAGCATCCCGCCATCGGGCGAGATCGTCTCAAGCGCGCTTTGCGCCGCATCGCTCATGACAACGACGTCCGCGGCGATCTCGGTAGTGGCGGCCGCCTCTATGGCAGACACCCCCACCGCCGATCACGAGGATGTTCTTGATCGATGTGCAGTGGCTGTTGAAGAAGTCTTCCGTGGCCGGGGAGATGCTTTCACCGTCAGTGAGCACCAATGGCGCCCCTACCGATGCGGCGTACGCTCCTCCCGCAAGCGCGTCCGGGAAGTCGGTACCCACGGCGACCAGCACGGTCTCGTACGTGAACCCATTGGCGAATGCATACTCCGCGATCATCTTGGCGGTCTCGTAGCGATCGGCGCCACCTACGCGCGTAGGATTCGGCACGAGGGATGCAACGTGCGACGCGATGGCGTTCTCGCCGCCACGATGAGCGTCTTGAACGCGCCCATCTGCTCGATAGCCTCAACGGTCGCCACAGGTAGCGAATCACGCCTGGAGAGCAGGATCGGGAAGCCGTTCGCACCAGCAAAGCCCGAGACAGCGAGCGCGTCCGGGTACTTGAGACCCGTTGCCAAGATGAACTCGCCCGAGCCTCCGGTCACCTCAGCCAATCGCGCCGCAACCTGCTCGGCGGTTTCATAGCGGTCCTTGCCGCCGATGCGCTCGATCGCATCCGCATCGAGCCCAAGAGCGATAATGTCGTCGATCACCGAGTCGGATAGCGCGGCAGTCCCGCCAAGGATGACCACGTGCGATGCCCCTAGGCGCTGGATCTCGGCGCCGACTTCAGCGGGAAGCCCGTCCGGCTCGGCGAGGAGCAGTGGCGCACCCAACGCAGCGGCGAGCGGGTCACCGACGAGCGCATCGGGGAAGTTGCGCGCAGTAGCGAGGACGACCCACTCCGAAGTCTCCCAGCCGTACTGGCTCACCGCGACCGATGTCCCGAGCCTGTCGGCACCCTGAACCCGCACACTGGTGGCGCCGAACGTGAGGGGTCGGATGATGTCCTGCGCGTTCGGCACCTGCCTAGCAGCAGCCGAGAACGGCACGAATGTCACGAGGATAGTGACCGCAACTGTCACCGCTACTAGCCGGAGCGGAACTGTGGGTCGGTACATGAGGTCCCCCTTGCCTGATATGCCTTGTGTCCGGTTGTGGTGCCTCGCTCGTACACACACCGTACGTCCGCCAGTTCGACCAAGTCGGTGACGAATATCACCGGAGCACGTGCCGGCAGCGCGGTGTGCACCGCAAATTCAGCCGTTCAGGAAGTGCCGCTAACCTCGAACCGGTTCCGCGAATGGGTGTGCCGGCATCGGCCTCGCGCAACTACGGCGTTGCCGGTGCGACCGTCTCCGGCTTGTACGACGGATCGCCGAGACAGTAGAGGTAGCCATCACGCGATCCGATGTAGATACGGCCCTGCCACACGATCGGTGTGGACTCGTAGCTGCCGCCACCCGTGAAGCGTGCCACACGCTTGATGCTGACCGAGACCATCTCCCCCGCCCGCGTCTTGAGCGCCACGCCGGGACCGTCGGCGCCCGGGGTGTACGTGATCTTGTAGACGTTCACGGTATTGCCGTATCCGGCTGCGATCACGTAGTCGTCCACCATGATGGGCGTCGAGATTGCGCCGCCGATGTTCTCCTTGAAGACGAGTTTGGGCGTGGGGAGATTCTTCTCCAGGTTGGGACCGGCCACGGTCTCCTCGGCAAGGTTGTCCTGCGAGACCACATAGAAGTTGCCGTCGATCGCCGTACACGCCGCAAGCGCGGGGCGAGACCCATCGGCGTTGTAGCTGTCATTCACAGAGGAGGAGCCGATGATGCCTCCCTGCCAATCCGCGAAGGCGCGATCACCGGTTGGGAAGTACCATACGAGCGCCTCGGCAGCGGGTTTGCGGGGATCGAGCTTGAGCAAGCCGCCCTTGCCTTTGATGTACTGCTTCTCGACCTCGGCCAGGATGTAGCCATCCGAGGTGACCACGGTGGAGCCATCGATGTCCGAACCGGTGAAGAAGTCCCATTCGACCTTGAGCGTCTCCTTGTTCATCCCGTAGATGTGACCGGCGCCCGATGCCGCATACACACGATCGCCGAGCAACGCCGGGGAGCTCTCAAGCACCAGGTTGCCGCCGTGGCTGGCCGCGCGCTTGTCACCGAGCAGGAGCGCCTCAGCGAGGATCTTCGGCGTCTTGAAGCCCTTCCAGTCGGTAGTCGAGAACGGGTCGAGGCGGTAGAAATTCCCCGACTCCACCGGCACCCAGGCCGTGCCGTCGACCACGAAACCGCTGCCGTCAGCGTCCCGGCTGTAGCTCTTGGTGTGCGGCACCGGCAGGCGCCACAGCTCCTTGCCGGTTGCGTAGGACACCGCTCGGAATGGCGCAATGTCAGCGGCACCGATGCTCTTCGGGAATCCTCGGCGGGATCCCACCATCACAACGTAGCGCGACGGGTCGCCCGGTGCCGCGGGGTCCTCGAAGACGGTCGGCGAGCCCTTGATGACGTCGGGATACTCGTAGGCCCACAGCTCCTTGCCCGTCTCGGCATCGATCTTCACGAGGTTGTGGTCGAAGCCGCCCACGAGCAGATAGAGCTTCCCGTTCTCGCGAACGAGTGCGGGCTGACCGGTCCAGCCCGTGCCGTACCACGTCACCAACCCGGCGGCCGCGGCGGGCGAACCCGACGGCTCGGTCGACGGCTTGCCCGTGCCACCGGTGGTGCCGCCGCCGATCTTCGCCTTCCAGATGACCTCCAGGGTCTCGGGAACCGGACCGACACCGTAGAAGCGACGCGCCTCATCGCCGAGGAAACTCGCGATCTTGATGCCGTCGGCAGTGGGGTCGGCGCCGGGGGGCGCGGGTAGCGTGACGGTAACCGTGGGCAGCACGGATGGCAGCGTCGTGCGCGGCTTGGCAAGCGGAGGTGGTTCCAGAGCGGGCGCCGCATAGCGAAGCCCCGCGTACGCGCCCGCCGCGACGACCGCAAGCAGCACGAATGTCGCCGCTATCTGCGTCGCAGGTGAGCGACGCGATCTGCCGTTCCGGGCCATTGTCCTCCCTTGGTAGCCCGTGCTGTGCCTATTCTAGCTGCCGAACCCGCCAATCACCGGTTGCTGGCCACATTCTCTTCGCCGAGGAACGTCACGGTCGTTCCCGCCACACGGAAGCTCTGTCCCCGCGCGAGCACGATGGTGCGAACGCAACCATCACCGCAGTACAGGCCACCGGAATCGGTGAGTTCGAGTGCCTCCACCCCGGAGTCTGCGACCATGAGCCGCACTGCGTATGGTGCAGCATCCTGAACCCGGATGTCAGCGTTGGACGCCGTGCCCACGACCGACGGGAGTCGGACCAGTCTCTCGGAGCGTGCGCCACCCGTTTCGATCGCGAAGCGATAGCGCACGACCGTCGCGAACGTCGCCTCGGGAACGGTCTGTATACGACGCTGCTGCCGCACGAAGAGAAGTACCGCGGCGAGCAGAGCGAGGCCCGCCGTCGCAAGTACCGGGATAAGCACGCGCGAAGCGCTGCCACCTGCTCGCGCCGGGCCGCTCTCCGTGACGATGGCGACGTCCGGCGCGTTCTCGGCGAGGAACTGCCGCGCGTCGTCCACCGGGATGCTGAAGCCGACCGCGTCGACCTCGACGTCCGCGATCTTGGCGACATTCACGCCAACCAAACGACCCTGCTCATCAACGAGGGGTCCACCACTGTTGCCCGGATTGATCGCGGCATCTGTCTGGACGTACGTGGAGCCCTCGAATGTCTGAAGTGGAGACGACACCACGCCCTTGGTGAGCGATACGGAGTGCAACCCGATCGGGAAGCCGAGGACGATGACATCCTGACCGCGCTGCAGCTCCGAGCTTGAGCCCCAGACGATGGGGTCGATGGGCGGCAAGGAGACCTCGAGCAGCGCGAGGTCGCGCGTCCGATCGATTGCGATAACCGTGTATGGCTCGAGCCGGTTCTCGACCAGCACGCGCGCCTGGAGTCCCTGGGCGGCGTCGACAACATGCGAGACCGTGAGCACTCGATTCGGGGCGATGATGAAGCCGGTGCCGATGCGGTCGGCGCCCGCCGTGATAGCCACTACTGCGTTGGTTGCACCCTCAAGCGAGGACTGCGCACGTGCCGCTGGCGCCAGAACCAGCGCGAACGCCGCTGCCGCCAGCATGAACGATGCGATGCGCCCTCTCATGACGGATCTCGATCCACGCGTGGTGCGACCGGCGCCACGGCCCAGCCGGCAAGGTTCGGCGACGGCCGCTGTGCGAGCCCCTCGGCACCAAGCACTTCGCGCAGCCGGGAGACGCGTCGGAACTCGGGATCGTCTTCCGGAGCAAAACCGAAACCTGCCCAGCAGTAGAAGAGCTGCGAGTACGCATCGCTCGCGCTCGGCACGAAGTTGTCAGCGCCAAGGACCCGCTCGAGCGCCGAGAGCATCGAGCGTGGATCCTTGAGCAGCATCATGCCCTCGGCATCGGCCTTCTCGGAGGAGAGCCACGCGGACTCCTGATGCCACCACGAGAGGAACTCGGTCACGATGACGACGATGCCGTAGATGACGAACCACGCGGCGAACGCGTCTGAGCCCGTGCGACTCGCGAGATACGCGTGCCCGTTGCGATCCTCCATCTCGCGCTCCTTGACCTTGAGGTCGTGGTCGCGGATCGCCCAGATCGGGCCCATGAGCGCCGAGACAACGGTGGCAAACAGCGTGTCGAGGGCGCGGATGCGTGCCATGAGATTCGCGAAGACCGCGCGTTGCTCGTCTTCGGTGAGCTTGTCGACGAAGCCGCGGGTCACGCCGATGGCCGCTCGCTCGTAGGAGCGACCGATCGCGAAGGCGTTCACCTTGTCGACCTCGATGATGTAAAGCGGCGGCGAATGCGGTAGCCCCACCGCGATCGACATGTCTTTGAGGACGCGCTTGACCCCGAGGATCTCCCCTTGAGCCGTGATCCGGGCACCGAGTCGCTTGATCAGGAACCGCTCCGAACGCGACGCCCGCCAGAGCACCCACGCAAGCGTGCCGACGAACGATGCCGGGAAGCCCCAGAGGAGCGCACCTTTGGCGATCCATACGCCGAGCGTGATGTCCGAGAGCAACGCGCCCACCAGAAACAGGGTCAATGTCGCGACGATGGCGGCGAAGAATGCGATCACCGCTGAGAACACCACCGAGAAGAACAGCACCTTCACGCGGTTGCGGTCGATCCGTCGCCAGAGCGGCTCGATCTTCGCAGAGCGAACACCGGGCGGAAGCGTGAGCTCCGTCATCCCCGAGCGCAGCCGCATCGCCTGCTACTTCTTTCGGCGATCGGCAAGCTCGACAGCCAGGTCATCGAGCGTGAGGCCCTCTCGGATCATGACGACCATGAGGTGATACACAAGGTCGCCGATCTCGTAACGAAGCTGCTGCTTGTCACGGTCGCGCGCGGCGATGATCACTTCGCTCGCCTCTTCGCCGATCTTCTTGAGCAGCTTGTCCTGCGGGCCAAGCAACAACTTCGCCGTATAGCTGTCCTCGGGCAACTGCGCTTTGCGCGACTCAAGCACGGCGAAGATCTCTTCAAGTACGGGACCGAGATGCGGCTGCGCTGCCGGGGTCGGCGTGCCGAGCGGATCGGTGGTCATAGCGAACTCCTCATCTGTCACGACAGCGGGACGCTGTCGGTGTTCTCGTCTGCAGCCTCTGCGGCGGTACCCGGAGCGGGAAACATCGTGCGGTAGAAGCAGCTGTGCTCGCCAGTGTGGCACGCAGCACCGGTCTGATCGACCAGCACTAAGAGGGTATCGGCATCGCAGTCGTAGCGGATCTCCTTGACGATCTGGATGTGACCCGAACTTTCGCCTTTGTTCCACAGTTCCTGACGCGACCGGCTCCAGAACCAGGTACGGCCGCTCTCGATCGTGCGCTGGAGCGACTCGGCGTTCATCCAGGCGACCATCAACACCTCAAGCGTGTCGTACTGCTGCACCACTGCGGGAATGAGTCCCCGCTCGTCGAAGATCAGTTCGGGCGACTCCATGTCAGTCACGCTCCCCTGCGCCGGGCTGGTTGTGCCACTTGCCCTCCATCGACTCTATCTCGATGGCGACCACCGTCGTGCGCCGCAGCGTGGCGTCGGGGATGCCGTCACCCGTGCTGCCGTACTGCCGCATGATGACATCGAGACCGGCGCGCTTCTCGGCAGGGGTGGTCAACACACGCGCACTGCCGTACCCGATGACGCTCTTGAAGCGAGCCGTGAACCCACACGGGCGATCGGCCGAGATGATCTCGCACTCATCTGCCTCGAAGCACACGCGCGGGTTGGCGGCGATCGCATCGAGGCGCCTGCCCTCGCCGGGACCGTGCAGGTAGATCATGCCGTCGGCGTACCCGAAGTTCACCGGCACCACGTACGGGCCGTGCTCATCGCTCATCCCAAGTCGCAACACCTCGGCCGAGCCAAGAAACGCCTCGGTCTCCTCGGGGGGCATGCAGTGATCGTATCGACGCATGGGGCGCATACTCACAACCTCACCGGGACGCCGTGCTCGGCCATTGCCTCTTTCACCTGACGCACCGAGAACTGTCCGAAGTGGAAGACGCTTGCCGCCAGAACCGCGTCCGCGTCAGCTTCGATGATGACCTCGGCGAAGTCGTCGAGTTCACCGGCACCGCCGCTCGCGATGACCGGGATGTTCACCGCACGCGTGATGGCGCGCGTGAGATCGATGTCGAAGCCGTCCTTCGTGCCGTCGCGGTCCATGCTTGTGAGCAGGATCTCGCCGGCGCCGAGACGTTCGGCCTCCTCGGCCCATGCAACCGCATCGAGCCCGGTGTTCTTGCGTCCGCCGGAGACGAAAACCTCCCAGCGCGACGAACCCGGCACGCGACGGGCGTCAATAGCGACGACGATGCACTGTGAGCCGTAGATGCGGCTGGTCTCGGTAATGAGCTCCGGTGCCGCGACCGCCGCAGAGTTCATGGAGATCTTGTCGCACCCTGCCGAGAGCATCGCCCGGATGTCGGCCGCGGTGCGCATGCCGCCGCCGACGGTGTACGGGATGAAGACCTCCTCGGCGGTGCGGCGAGCCACCTCGAGCATGAGCGGGCGTTCTTCGTGCGTGGCCGTGATGTCGAGGAAGACCAGCTCGTCGGCGCCTTCCTTGTCGTATGCAGCGGCAAGCTCGACAGGATCGCCTGCATCCCGCAGGTTGATGAAGTTCACGCCCTTCACCACGCGTCCTTCATGGACGTCGAGGCACGGGATGACGCGCTTCATGAGCACGCGCTACACCTCTTCGCCGTGACCGACGCGGATGGCATCCGCAAGGATGAAGGAGTCCTCGTAGAGCGCTTTGCCCACGATGACACCCTCGAGCTGCAGCCCGAGGGTGTAGAGATCGGCGATGTCGTCGAGCGTGGAGACGCCGCCGGAGGCGGTCATCGGGATGTCGATCTGCCCGGCAAGCGCGCGGTACGCGCCGTAGTTCACGCCGGTCTGCATGCCGTCCTTGCTGATATCGGTGTACGCGAGACGCTTCACGCCGAGCAGTTCAAGCTCGCGGATGAGCTCCAGCACGCCGTACTCGGTGCCCTGGCGCCAGCCCTGGATAGCCACCTTGCCGTCGCGGGCATCGATGCCGGCGACGATCGAGCCGCCATAGCGCTGACACGCCTCCGAGACGAGTGCCGGCTGCGTCACGAGCGCGGTGCCGAGCACCATACGCCTGATGCCGATGCCATCGAGTCGATCGAGCATCTCCATCGAACGGAGACCGCCGCCGGTTTGCACGGGCGTACCAAGCGCTGCGATACGCTCCAAATACTCAATGTTCTTGGCCTCGCCAGTAACAGCACCGTCAAGGTCGACCACATGGAGCCACTCGGCGCCCTGATCGATCCACTTCCGGGCCTGATCCACGGGATCGTCGTTGTAGATGGTGACGGCATCGAGCCGACCTTGCAGCAGCCTGACTGCCTTGCCATCGAGGATATCGATCGCGGGAAAGACGATCATCGCGAGCCCCCTTCGGTGACGATTGCGCCGAAATTCGCGAGCAGCCGAAGTCCCATGTCCGAGGATTTCTCGGGATGGAACTGCACGGCGTACGCCGAACCGGTCTGCACGGCGGCCGCGAACGGCACGCCGTACTCCGTGCTGCCGATGATACAAGAAGGATCGCTCGGCAGGAGACGATACGAGTGCACGAAGTAGAACGCCGTCTCGGGCGGAATACCGTCGAAGAGCCTACTCTGCCGCGGATATGCAACGGTGTTCCAGCCGATATGCGGGATCTTCACGCCGCCGGGAAGCCGTTCGCAGGTGCCCGGGATCATGCCCAGACCCTCCCACTCGCCGTCCTCAAGGCCGACGGATGCCAGCAGCTGCATTCCCAGACAGATGCCGAGGAACGGCGTGCCCTCGGCCACGCGCGAGAGCAGCAGCTCCCACAGCCCGCTCGCCTTCAGGTTCGCGCTCGCGTCGCGAAACGCACCAACGCCCGGCAACACGATGCCGTCAGCAGCGCGAACTACCTCGGCATCGTCGGTCACGACGACGTCGGCGACACCGGCGTGCTCGAAGCCCTTCTGCGCGCTTCTGAGGTTGCCCATTTTGTAGTCGATGATCGCGATCACAGCGAGCCCTTCGTGCTTGGCACGCCGGTGACGCGCGGATCGAGCGAGACCGCCTCGGCCAGCGCACGCGCGACCGACTTGAACGCCGCTTCTATGATGTGGTGCGCGTTCTCACCCGCGAACGCCATCACGTGCAGCGTGATGCCCGCGTTGCTCGCGAATGCGATGAGGAACTCCTTGGCAAGCGTCGTGTCGAACGTGCCGATGACCTCGATCGGCGTCTCGACGGCGTAGTGCAGCTGCCCACGCCCCGAAATGTCGATGGCAGCCAGCACGAGCGCCTCGTCCATGGGCACGACAGCCGAGCCGAATCGCCTGATGCCGGCGCGATCGCCAAGTGCCTGCGCAACCGCCGAGCCGAGCACGATGCCGACGTCTTCCACGGTGTGGTGTGCATCCACCGCAAGATCGCCGGTGGCGCGAACACTCAGGTCGAGGAGTGCGTGGCGGCCGAACGCTTCAAGCATGTGGTCGAAGAACGGCACGCCGGTGGCGACGGTCGTCGTCCCCGAGCCGTCGAGGTCGAGCTCTATCGTGATGTCGGTCTCGCGCGTCGTGCGCGTGAGCGTCGCGGTGCGTCCCACGCTACTTCCCTCCCTCAAGGTGCCGTGAAGCGGTTGCCGCAACGCCGAAGTGGTCGCTCGCGTGGCGTCGTGAGAGTATCTCGTCCATGCCCGCGAGGAACCGGCCGACCTCTTCCTCGGTCCCCACGCTCACCCGCAGACAGTCCTCAAGCCCCGGTGCGCGGGAGAAGTCGCGGATCAGCACCGAGTGCTCGTGCAGCAGGTCGCGCCAGACCGCCGAGGCATGCGCCACCTTGAAGAGCACGAAGTTCGCCTCGGACGGATAGACCGTGACCTCATCAAGCGCCGAGAGACCGTGCACGAGCATGTCGCGCTGACGCAGCAGCTGGCTGATGCCGGCCTCGAAGACCGGGCGCTCGCGAAAGACCAGCTGCGCGGCAACCTGGCTGAATCGGTTGACCGAGTACGGCTGCCGCACTTTCGTGAGCTCGCGGATGACGTCCTCATGAGCGAGCAGGTACCCGGCACGCAGCCCGGCAAGTGAGAATGCTTTGGAGAACGTCCGCAGGATGACGAGGTTGGGGTGCCGCGACATGTGCGGGCGCATGGTGTGCCGCGAGAACTCGAAGTACGCCTCGTCCACGAGCACGAGTGCGTCAGTCGAGTTGAGCACGTCGATGAGCAGCGTTTCCGAGGCAAGCGTCCCGGTGGGGTTGTTCGGGTTGGCGATCATCACGATGTCGACATCCCCGGGCTTGAGCCGCTCGAGGAGTGCGTCGCCGTCGATGCAGAAGTCCGCAAGGCGCGGCAGCCGGATCACCTCGGTGCCGGTGACCTCGGCGTCGATGCCGTACATGGCGAATGTGGGCGGCAAGTCGATGAGCTTGCGGCCGGGACCACCCCACGCCAGCAGCAGGTCGAAGATGAGCTCGTCACCGCCGTTGCCGACGAGCACGTTGCCCGGCTCGAGGCCGTTCGCCTCGGCGATCATCTCGCGCAGCTTGCCGGCGAGCGGATCCGGGTAGCGGTTGTACGGGATGCGCGCGGCAAGCTCGGAGAGCTTCTCCAGCAGTTCGCCGGGGAGGTTGAGTGGGTTCTCGTTGCTTGCCAGCATCACGTCGGCGCGAACGTCCTTCGCGTCGTACGGCGTGAGCGCTTCAAGCTCCTTGCGAGGCGGCCTCAGGCGGTCCATCTACGCCTCCTCGTCATCGTCGAGTCCGTATGCCATGGCAAGCCGAAGGCCGACCGCACGCGCGTGCGCCTCGAGTCCCTCGGCCTGGGCGATCGTCATAACGGTGGGGCCGTCCATCTCGAGCCCCTCAAGCGAGTAGCTCAGCACCGAGGACTTCTTGAGGAAGTCGTCCACCGAAAGAGGGCTCGAGAACCGCGCGGTCCCGCCGGTCGGCAGCACGTGGTTGGGACCGGCAACGTAATCGCCGACGCTTTCGGGCGTCCACGGGCCGAGGAAGATCGCGCCCGCGTTGCGGATGCTGCCGAGCAGCTCGAGCGGCTCGGCCATCATGACTTCCAGGTGCTCCGGCGCCACGAGATTCGCGGCGTCGAGCGCCACATCCACGTCCGGACAGATGATGACGACGCCGTTATCGGTGAGCGAGCGGCGGATCACATCCGCGCGTGAGGAATCCTCCAGCAGGATCTCGAGCGCCTCGTCGACAGCATCGGGCAGGTCTGCGTCGGTCGTAACCAGGTACGTTGCGGCCTTGGGGTCGTGTTCGGCCTGCGCCATGAGGTCGATTGCCACGAACGCCGGCTCGGCGGTCTCGTCGGCAAGGATGAGCACCTCGCTTGGACCGGCGAGCATGTCGATGCCGACCTCGCCCATCACAAGCTTCTTGGCGGCGGTCACGTACGCGTTCCCGGGACCGGTGATCTTGTCGACCCGCGCGATCGACGCCGTGCCGACCGCGAGCGCCGCGATCGCCTGTGCGCCGCCCACCTTGTAGATCTCGGTGACGCCGGCCTCGGCCGCCGCCGCGAGGGTATACGGGTTGACCTTCCCATCGGGACCGGGAGGCACGACCATCGCGACTTCCTCGACACCCGCCACGAACGCCGGAATCGCGTTCATGAGCACGCTCGAGGGGTAGCACGCGCGTCCACCGGGCACGTAGATGCCCACCCGCGCGATCGGTGTGACCTTCTGCCCGAGGAAGATGCCGCCTTCCTCGACGGTGAACCAGCTCTGGGGGACCTGACGGCGGTGGAAGTCCTCGATCGCCGTCGCGGCAGCCGAGATGGCCTCTTTGAAGTCATCGCCCACGAGGTCGAGCGCCTCGGTCATCTCCGCCTCGGTGACGGCCAAGTCGCCGATCACCGCGTGATCAAACTGCTCGGTGTAGTCGCGTAGCGCCTCATCGCCCCGGGCGCGCACGTCTTCGATGATCCGGGATGCCACGTTGAGCACCTCGGCGTCTATCCCTCCACTGCGCGGCACGTCGCCGACTTCGAGCCGTCGGCCACGCGCGAGTTCGATTCGTCTCATCATGTCGTGGTCTCCCCTTCTACGGTAGCGGCACGACGGCCGCGAGCCTGTCCGCGAGATCTCGTACGCGCTCCGGTTCGGTCTTAAGGCTCACCGGGTTCGCCACGAACCGCGCCGTGGACGCCAGTACGTCTTCCACGATACGCAGGTTGTTCTCGGCAAGGGTTCGACCGGTTGCCGTGATGTCAACGATGCGGTCGGCAAGTCCGATGAGCGGCGCCAGCTCTATGTTCCCGTGCAGCTTCACGATCTCCACCTGCACGCCACGCGCCGCGAAGTGCGCCTCGGCGATGCGCGGGTACTTGGTGGCAACGCGAATCACACCGAGGTGACGGTAGAGCTCGTCGATGCTGCGGGGCGCGTCTTCAGACTCGGCCACAACGAAGCGGCAGCCGCCGAAGCCGAGATCGACCATCTCGACGACGTCGAGGTCCGCCTCAACCAGCACGTCCTTGCCCGCGATGGCGACGTCCACGCCGCCGTAGGCGACGTAGATGGGCACGTCTGTGGGCTTCGCGATGATGAACTCGGCGTCCGAGGAGCGCACGATGAGGTGGCGGCCGGGATCCGAGAGGCCGGTGACGTCGACGCCAGCGAGCTCCAACGCGCGGACGGAGTCCGCGAAGAGCGCGCCTTTCGGCACGGCGATACGAAGCGGGCGTGATGCCTGGGAGGGCATGCGGACGATCATCGCGCACCGCCCTTCTGCGCCCAGGTAGCGCCGGGCGGGGCCGGCAGCGGCTTCTCAAGCGGTAGCGCGAATTCTCCCGCTCGGTCCAGGCGGAAGATCGAGTCGCCCTCCGCGACCAGCGCCTCGACCGCATCGGCTCGCTCCGCTTCGCGGACGAGCGCGAGACCACGCTTGCCGACCGCGGGCATCACACGCCAACCCGCTGCGCGCAGTGCGCGCGCTGCCGAGAAGACGACGACGGAGTCGAGACCGCCGATGACCGCGTCGAGTCCAGGCACCGCAGGCGTGGCGCCCTGCTCGGCAAGCGCGATCATGACACGCTCGATGCCGAGCGCGAAGCCTGCAGCGGAGGCTGGTGCGCCGAAAGCCGCAAGCAGCCGGTCGTAGCGACCGCCGCCACCAAGCGGCAGGCCGAGCCCGGGCGCGTACGCCTCGAGCACGAAGCCGGTGTAGTAGTCGAACGAGCGCATGATGCCGAAGTCGACGGTCACGCGATCTCCGTAGCCGAGACCCTCCAGCACGCGGTACGTCTCACGCAGGTTGCAGAGCGTGCTCATGCACCCGCACGCGACGAGCAGGTCCCGGCATGCATCGAGCGCCTCACGGCCGCCGCGGATGCGCGGCGCGGCAGTGAGTGCGGCGGCGACTTCAGGCCGAACGCCCGGGTCGGCAGCCAGCCGCTCCAGCTCAACCAGATTCCGCTCGTGGGCCGCGGCGATCACAGCAGCACCCCAGATCTCATCGGCGCCGGACGCGTCGATGAGATCGCGCAGGACCTCGACCGTGCCGATCCCGATGGTGTACGACGTGAGCCCCGCAGCTTCCAGCGCCTCGACCGCAAGCGTCACTACCTCGGCATCGGCGACCGGACCGCCTGTGCCGATGAGTTCGATGCCCGCCTGCGTGAACTGCCGCGCCTGCCCGCGCATCGATGCGTGCTCGCGGAAGACCGGCGCCACATACCGCACACGGTGCGGACCGGGCTGCTCGGCCAAACGGGACGCGGCGACGCGCGCGATCGGGACGGTCATCTCGGGACGAAGCGCCAGCAGGCTGCCGTCCAGGTCGAACAGGCGGAACGCGGTCCGCTCGGCAGCGGTCCCCACCCCTGCTGCGAGCACCGAGTACTCTTCGACGACCGGCGTCTCCACCGGCGCGTACCCCCAGGCGGCGAACACCTCGCCCATCGCGCGAGAAACGGCCTCTCGTTCGGCCGCTTCCTGGAAGAGCACGTCCCTAAACCCTCTCGGCGTCTGCGGCCGCATCTCATTCACCTCTCGGTACTTTATCACGGTGGAGTGGTAGCGTAGCGCAGTATCGCACGGCGCCCTCCACGCGTCAAGCGCTACTGCTCCCAGACAGACCCCTCGCCGAGCAGCTCCTTGATCTCCGCGTGCAGCGACGCCGAGGACGCATCCACCCGGAACTCCGCCGGCATCTCGAGTACCTTCGTACCCTCGTTGCTGACGAGCTGCACATGCACCTTGTCGCGGCCCGTGTGATGCTTGAGGATCTCCTTGAACGCCGCCCCCCTGCCGTTGCTGAGCATCGACGCGTCGGTGCGCACGACGAGCGTGATCGGCGGCTTCTCGAACCTGCCGCTCTCCCCCAGCGGCTGGACGTCTTGCACCATGAGCTTCGTGCCGCGATCCGAGGACTCGACCTTAGCGCGAACACGCACGACCTCGTCCACCTTGATGAGGTCGCGGAACTTGTCATACGTCTGCGGGAAGAGCACGCCCTCCATCGACCCCTCGAGGTCTTCGAGCACGAACGTCCCCATGAGCTTGCCGGCCTTAGTGGCGATGCGATCCGACTTCGTGATGATGCCAGCAAACCATCCGGTCGTGCCGTCCCGCAGCGACTCCACATCGCCAAGCGAGACCGTCCGCGACGCCTTGATCATCTCGGCGATGTCGGAGAGCGGGTGGTCGGTGACGTAGATGCCGAGCATCTCCTTCTCGAACGCGAGTTTCACGCCCTTGTCCCACTCCACGCCGTCGGCGGGCGGGATGTTGTCGTCCAGACCGTGCTCCTCGGGCTCGAACATGTCGAAGATCGAGCCCTGGCCGCTCGCGATGTCCTTCTGCCGCTTGGTCGCGCCTTCTACGGCGCTATCCATACACTCCATGAGCTGCTTGCGGGTGTAGCCGGTCGAATCGAACGCGCCCGCCTTGATGAGTGCTTCGAGCGTCTTCTTGTTGATGAGCTTCTGGTCGATCCGCGCGCAGAAGTCGTGGAACGACTCGTACGGTCCACCCGCTTTGCGCTCGGCCACGATGGTGTCGACGATGCCCTCGCCCACATTGCGGATACCCGCAAGCCCGAAGCGGATGGCGCCTTCGACCGCGGTGAAGTCCTTGCCCGAGGAGTTCACGTCCGGCGGCAGGACCTTGATGCCGGCGCTGTTACACGCGGCGACGTACTTCACGATCGTCTCGGACTTGCCGGTGTAGCTCGTGAGGTTGGCCGCCATGTACTCGAGCGGGTAGTGCGCCTTGAGATATGCGGTCTGGTACGCGAGCAACCCGTACGCCGCAGCGTGGCTCTTGTTGAAGGCGTACTGCGCGAACGCCTCGATGTCCGACCAGACCTTCTCGGCGATCTTGGGGTCATAACCGCGCTCCGCGGCACCCTTGATGAACTCGGGCTTGAGGCCGTCGACGATCGCCTGGATCTTCTT
Organism: Actinobacteria bacterium HGW-Actinobacteria-1; assembly: GCA_002841355.1. GTDB lineage: Bacteria > Actinomycetota > Coriobacteriia > Anaerosomatales > Anaerosomataceae > UBA2286. The sequence continues at coordinate 90,445 of PHFB01000009.1, forward strand.
GCCCATGCCCTTACGGAGCTTGTCGGCCTTCGCCGCCGAGAAACCACCCATCTCCATGGTGATGCGCATCGCCTGTTCCTGGTACACGATGGCGCCGTAGGTCTCCTCCAGGATGTACTTGATGCGCTCGTCGTAATACGAGATCGCCTTGCGGCCGTGCTTGCGCGAGATGAAGTCCGGGATTGAATCCATCGGACCCGGGCGGTAGAGCGCCACGACGGCGACGATGTCGGCGAACACCGTGGGCTTGAGGTCCTTGAGCACGCGCTTCATGCCCGGCGATTCCACCTGGAACACGCCGTCGGTGTCCGCACGCTGCAGCAACTCGAACGTGGCCTTGTCGTCCATGGGGAGCGTCTCGAGGTCGATCTCTACCCCGTGGTTCTCTTTGATCGCCTTCACGGCCTTGGCAAGCACCGTGAGCGTGCGCAGGCCGAGGAAGTCCATCTTGAGCAGGCCGAGGTCCGCGATGACGTTGCCCTCGTACTGCGTGATGATCGCGCCACCCTTGGTGTCGAGCTTCACCGGGGTGTAGCACGAGAGCGGGTCTCGGCAGATGACGACGGCCGCTGCATGGATACCCTCACCGCGGGCCGTGCCTTCAAGCGAACGCGCTGCGTCGATGACGCGCTTGGTGTCGCCGCCCGCTTCGTAGTCGGCCTTGAGGTCCGGGTTGGTGGCAAGCGAGCCCTCGATGGTCGCATCGGGGCCCTCCTGGATCTGCTTGGCGATCTTGTCGGGCACGCCGAAGGGGTATCCCAGCACGCGTCCGGCGTCGCGGACGGCGGCGCGGGCCTTCATCGTTGAGTACGTGACGACCTGCGCGACCTTGTCCTCGCCGTACTTGTCCTTCACGTAGTCGATGACTTCACTCCGACGTTCATCGTCGAAGTCGATATCGATATCGGGCATCTCCGTGCGCTCGGGGTTCAGGAAGCGCTCGAAGAGCAGGCCGTGCTCGATAGGATCGAGGCTCGTGATCCCGAGTGCGTAGCTGATGATGGAGCCGGCGGCGCTTCCTCGGCCGGGACCGACACCGATGTCATTGCCTTTCGCCCACCGCACGAAGTCCGAAACGATGAGGAAGTACGCCGAGAGACCCTTGTCGGTGATGACCTTGAGCTCGTCGGTGAGGCGCTGCATCGGCTCGTCGGGGATCGGGTCGCCGTAGCGTTTCTTGAGGCCCTCGATACACTCCTCGCGCAGGTACTCGTCTTCCGAGAACCCCTTCGGCACTTCGAACACCGGCAGGATGATCTTGCCGAACTCGAGATTCACATCGCAGCGCTCGGCGATCTCGAGCGTGCTCGCGAATGCCTGCGGATATTCCGGCAGCGCGCTTTCCATCTCCTCGGCGGACTTCAGGAAGAACTGATCCGAGGAGAACTTCATGCGGCTTTCGTCATCGACCGTCTTGCCGGTCTGGATGCACACCAGCATGTCCTGCGCCTCGGCATGGGAAGCCTTGACGTAGTGGATGTCGTTCGTGGCCACGACCGGCAGGCCAAGCTCGTTCGCCAGGCCGACGATCTGCCGGTTGAGGTCCTTTTGCGACACGCCGTTGTCCGCGACGATGCCCTGCTCCTGGATTTCCAGGTAGAAGTTGCCGTCGCCGAAGATGGAGGCGTACGTCTCGGCCCAGCGGCGCGCTTCCTCGGGCTGATGATGCTCGAAGGACTTGCTCACGATGCCGCTCATACACGCCGAGGTAGCGATGAGCCCTTCCGAGTACTGCCTGAGCAGCTCCTCGTCCACCTGCGGCTTGTAGTAGTAGCCGGTCGTCCATGCCTCGGAGACCATCGCCATGAGGTTCCGGTAGCCGGTGTCGTTGCGTGCGAGCAGCAGCAGGTGGTTGAGCCGGGGTTTGCCGTCGCGCTTCTTGCGGGAGTCCGGCGTGAAGTAGATCTCGCACCCGATGACCGGCTTGATGGGCTCTCGGCCGGTTTTGGGATTGCCGTGGGTAGCGGCCTTGTAGAACTCGACGGCGCCGAACATCACGCCGTGATCCGTGAGGGCGAGTGCGGGCATATCGAGCTCGGCGGCCCGGTCGAGCAACCCTTCGATCTTGGCGTGCCCGTCGAGCAGGGAGTACTCCGAGTGTGTGTGCAGGTGGACGAACCGTGACATGAAGGCTACTCGCCTGCCTTCGTCGAACCGTCGGCTGTGCGGTCGATGACCCGGCGATAGCCCTCGGCGCCGTAGTTGAGGCAGCGGCTGACGCGGCTGATCGTCGTCGTGGATGCCCCGGTGGCTTCCTGGATCTTCGTGTAGTGTTCGCCCGCGTCGAGCATACGCGCGACCGCAAAACGCTGCGCCATGTCCTGGATCTCGCGGATCGTGCACAGATCCTGCAGGAGCGCGTACGCATCGTCGTCGTTCTCAAGGGTGAGCAGCGCGCGCAAGAGGGCCTCTACTTCGGGCGTACGGAGGCGGTCGGAAGACATGAGCAGCTGCTCCCCGGATCGTCGTGGACACACAAGATGATGTGCCAATCCTACCACTCGGAGACGACATCCTGGGTCCGATGGAGCCGAGCGGATGAGGCTTTCCGACAGGCGGCGAAGCCCGGAAGAATGCCGCAAGCGAACGAGCTAGAGCACCCCCACCGAGCGAACGAACGAGCCGACAAGTGCGTACGCTGGGATGTACCACAGCACGCCCCCGACGAGGTACGAGACCTGATCCTTGCGAAGCACCTGCTGTAGTGTGCCCTGCTGCGTGAGGATGACCCACCCGATCCAGACGAACGCCACCAGTGCCGCGACAAGCACGACCGCCTCGGCGAGCGCGCCCAAGCGCAGCGTCCGCACCCTGCCGACGGCAGAAAGCACGAGTGGTGTGGCGAATCCGAGCATGATCACACCCACGCCGATCTGTAGCGGTCCGAACGTGTGCGACTCGAAGGCCGGGCCGAGGAACGCGAGGAAGAAGCTCGACGTGAGGAACAGTGCGCCCCCGCCGATCATGCTTACGGCGCCGAACAGCAACGCCTTGCCCGCCGTGCGCAGCGGCGTTGCCGAGCGCTGGTGAGCGAATACGAGTATGAGCATCGCCACAAGTGGCGGAGCGGTCATGAAAGCGAGATACCCAGGCGTGTACGAGTAGTACGGCTGCGTGCCGAGGCCGAGAATCGCCGGAATGAAGAGTGCGAGCGTGAAGGCGTACAGCAGCGCGTACGAGTCGCGAAATCGAAGTTCTGATGTCTCGGCATTCATGCGGTCTCCTCGGCGGCCAGCTTGCTTGAAGCCATCATGAGACGTGTGTGCCTGAGCGCGCCTTGACCGAGGTCAAGACCGGCCGGTCATTCCTCGAACAGCCGCGCGGCAACCTCATTCGCAACATCGGGCGAGACGGCCGAATCGGATCCGAGCACGTACCACCAGAGCGTGTCGGGTCTCGGCACGAGCAACCCGGCGGTTGCTGGCGTAAGCCTGTCGCGCTGCGTGAGGAGCAGGGGCGCGTTCATGCGTGCCGCGAGCACGCCCCCCGCAAGCGCGTCGGGGAAGTTCTCGCCCGTGCACAGCACGAATCGCTCCAGCGACATCCCCCGCGACAGGGAGTACTCGTCGATGATTCGTGCGGTATGCCACCGGTCGTCGCCACCAAGACGCGTCACCCAGGGGGCGAGAACCGTGACCGAAGCCTCGACGGCTTCGCCAACCGCCGCGGCGCTGCCGACGATGATTGCTCCCGTTGCACCGCTCTCGGTGATCGCGTCCGCGGTCACCGTCACGAGCTTCGAGGGGTCGGTCAGGAGAATCGGCATATTCTTGCGAGATGCAAGCGGCGAGATAGCGAGCGCGTCCGGGAACTCCGCACCCGAGGCGACTACGACCCGCTCCGGCACGCCACGAGTCGTCGCGAGTTCCCTCTGGATGAGCACCGACGTCTCGTAGCGGTTGGCACCGCCAAGACGCTTCACCACCGCGGGACGCACAAGCGCGCGAGTGACTTCGGATGCCACACCGGTCGAGATCGCCGATGCGCCGCCCAAGATGATCGCTCTCGAAGCGCCCAGCCTTCTGATCTCGGCAGCAGCGCTGGCGTCGAGTGAGCGTGAATCTGTGAGGAGAATGGGTGCTTGCAGCGAGTACGCGAGCGGTGCGCCGCAGAGCGCGTCGGGGAAGTTCGACTTGGACGCTATGACCACCGTCTGGGCGCCCGAAACGAATGTCTGGGCGGACACCTCGACAGCCGTGCCCACTCTGCTCGTCCCCGCGAGACGCTTGGACTGCGGCGTGAACTCCCGACCAGCGAACCCGTCATCACCCCACAGGTACACCTTGTGGACGTAGTTCGCGAAATCGTTGTTCCATTCCGAGAAGAACACTCGAGGTCCGTCGTCATACCCGTCGACGATCTGTGGATCGTTGTAGCGCGACCACGCGCCCGGGGACGCTTTGAGTGTCTGCCCTTTCGCGAACGTGGCCCCGCCATCGGTCGACACATAGCGGACGATGTCTCCCCCGCGCGTGGCGAGGAACGCGTTGGCAAGCGTCGCGGTCTCGTCAGGGAGACCGCCAGTCGTTAGGAAGGCCTCGATGGTTCCGTCGGGGAGCACCTGGAACGTACCCGCGTCGAAGAGGTGGTCGGTGGCTGCGATCGTGACCGGCGCGGTCCAGGTACCGGCCACGGACGACCAGCGAACGAACCTCCACTCGTATGACGGGCGTGGGGTCTCGGTCCCTTCAACGAAGAGGATGAGCGGTCCCTCGCTCCCCTCGCGCACGACGACCTCGTTCACGTACGATTCGCCCGAATCGTACGCGCGGCAGGTGGCGTCGAGCGCCTCCTTGGTGCGCGTTTCCGGCACGGACTCGCCGCGCACGTTGCGCCAGGCGCCAGTCGTCGTATCGCGTCGCATGAAGTACACGTTGCGTCGGATGAAGTAGTCGGTGGACGATGCGGCGAAGTCCCTGAATAAGAACGCACAGTCGACGTCACCGGACAGCGCCGGCTCGAAGCTGGCGTACCATCCCTCGGACCCCGGGATTCCCTGAAGAACCGTCTCCCTGGAATCCCATGGCCCGATGCCACCTGTCGCAAGCATGCTGTACCAGTAGCCGTCAGTCGTGTCCTTGGCAGTACTTCGATAGAACAGCCGCATACGACCGTCCGGATCGAGGAGCGGCTGCGGATACGTTGCGGGCACGATCACCGGCGCGGTCGACTCCTCGGACTCGCTCTCCATCATGAGCGGACCGAGATCCTCCCAGGCACTGATATCGTGCGGTGCCGTGCTTCGTGAGTGCAGAACCGAGCCCAGATGCGCCCCATAGAAGATGTGGACGTACCCATCGGCGTCGACTATCAGCGAAGGTCCACCGTGCGCATCAGCGGTGAGAGGATTCGTTCCTGCCTGGTAGGGCCCCTGCCAGGTTTGCGTCGCGTGATCGTACGCGGCGACATATGGATGTAGGCCCCAGCCTTGGTACGCCACGATCGTCTTGCCTGTCGAGGCGTCGTACACCGCCTCGGGCCTGATAACCATGTCTTCGTAGACGGCGTTCCCAGATGCGTCGCCGTCGAAGAACTCCACGATGAAGCCGGGCGCCTGCCCTGGAACGAGCAGAACGAATACCAGCACGGTCACGATCGTGATCAGTTGACGGGTCAAACGCATAGGCGCTCCTTGTGCGAGCTGTGCCGCAGCACGCGCGGTCTCGCAACCGGGGAGCTTTCATTGTAGCGCGTGACATCGACACCGCACGCTATACCACGGAGTTGATGAGACTCCCAACGCCCTCGATACGGACTTCGACGACGTCGCCGCGGAACATCGGTCCTATGCCACCGGGCGTGCCGGTCAGCACGAGGTCGCCGGGCAGCAGCGTCATGATGCCGCTCACGAAGCTCACGAGCTCGTACGGATTCCGGATCATGTCCGAAGTACGCGCGGACTGACGCAGCTCGCCGTTCACGTACGTCTCAAGCTTCAGGTCGAGCGGGTCGACGTCGGTCTCTACCCACGGACCCACCGGGCAGAAGGTGTCGAAACCCTTCGCCCTCGTCCACTGGCCATCGATCTTCTGCAGCGAACGCGCGGTCACGTCGTTCGCGCATAGGAATCCGAGGACGTGCGCTCGTGCAGCCTCTGCGGTCACGCGATGCGTCCTGCGGCCGATGACAGCGGCAAGCTCACCCTCGTAGTCGACGCTCTCCATGGAATCCGGGATCCGGATCTCGCCTCGTGGACCGTTCACGGCCGTTGGAGGCTTCAGGAAGATGACCGGCTCATCGGGGATCTTGTGCCCCATCTCGCGCGCATGCTCGCGGTAGTTGATGCCGACGCACACGATCTTCGTCGGGATGACCGGCGACAGCAGCTGCGCTTGGCTGAGAGGAACGACACCCTCGGCCTCCCATGCCGCAAACGGCTCGTCGGAGATGAGCGTGATCATGCTGTCGTCCGCTAGACCGTAGCGAACATCCTCATCCTGGAATATGCGGACGACTCTCATAGGTACTCCCGTGCACGAGCGAACGGTGTGCTTCTAGTGGTTCAGTTCCACTAATGGCGCCCGTTCTCCTGCCTCGGGTGAGAAAGGCCGAATTCGACCGAGTCGACCAGGGCTTCCCATGAGGCTTCGATGATGTTCTCCGAGACCCCCACGGTGCCCCAGCTCTTGTCCCCGTCGGTCGATTCGATAAGCACGCGCGTGACGGCGCCGGTGCCCTTCTTCTCGTCGAGAACGCGGACTTTGAAGTCGGTGAGCTCGATCGGCTCGAGCGCCGGATAGAAGCGTCCGATGGCGATGCGGAGTGCACGGTCGAGCGCGTTCACGGGACCGTTGCCCTCAGCGGTGGCGATGAAGCGGTGACCGTCGACATGTACCTTGATGGTCGCCTCGGTCATGACACGACCGTCCTCACGCTTCTCCATGATGCAGCGGAAGCTCTCAAGCCGGAAGAACGGCGCGTATGTGCCCACCGCCTTGCGCAGCATGATCTCAAGCGACGCGTCGGCCGCTTCGAACGAGTAGCCGCGGTACTCCTTCTCCTTGATGGAGTCGAGCACGCCGGTGAGGACACTGTCGTTCGCCGAGACCTCGATGCCCATCTCGGCGGCTTTCATGACGAGACTGGCGCGACCGGCGAGCTCGCTCACGACGACTCGCGCGAGATTGCCGACGGCGGAGGGATCGATGTGCTCGTACGCCTCAGGCAGCCGCGCCGCCGCGCTCGCGTGCACGCCGCCCTTGTGCGCGAACGCGCTCGCACCCACGTACGGCTGCTGCGGGTACGGCGAGAGGTTGGCGGTCTCGGCGACGAAGTGCGAGACCTCGGTGAGCAAGCGCAACTGGTCGTGAGTGACGCAGTCGATACCCATCTTGAGCTTGAGACCCGGGATGATGGCGGTGAGATCCGCGTTGCCGGCACGCTCGCCATAGCCGTTCATGGTGCCCTGGACGTGCACGCACCCGGCGTCGATCGCCACGAGCGAGTTTGCGACCGCGCATGCGCCGTCGTTATGCGCATGAATGCCGAGCGCGACATCGAACTCATCATTCATGAGGGTCACGATGAGCGCCACTTCATGCGGCAGCGTGCCGCCATTCGTGTCGCAGAGCACGATGGCATCCGCGCCCGCCTCGGCAGCTGCGTGGCAGACCTCCTTAGCGTACGGCGCATTGTTCTTGTAGCCGTCGAAGAAGTGCTCGGCATCGAAGAAGACCGTACGCCCCACCGCCTTCAGGAAGGCGACCGAGTCGCGCACCATGCGTACGTTCTCTTCAAGCGAGGCCTGCAGCGTCTCGGTGACATGGACGTCCCACGCCTTGCCGAAGATGCAGAGCGCCTCACAGCCGGTGTCGAGCAATGCCTGCAGGCCGAGGTCTTCCGCTGCAGGCGTGTCCTTGCGACACGTCGAACCGAACGCTGTGATCACGGCGTGCGAGAACGATACATCCTTCACGCGCTCGAAGAACTCGATGTCCTTCGGATTGGAACCCGGGAATCCACCCTCGATGTAGTCGATACCGAGGTCATCGAGGCGCATCGCGATGCGCAGCTTGTCTTCCACCGAGAGGGACATGCCCTCACGCTGGGTACCGTCGCGCAATGTCGTGTCATAGAGGGTGAACATGGATCTCGGTCCTTCCGGACAGGGAGGCCAAGGCGCCGCGGCGCGCATTTGACACTACATTGTAGCCGAGACGAGCCCGAGCGTCGTCGCCGAGGTTGTCGCACTGATGAGGGCACACGAGGCGGCCCTCGGCCAGTTGCGAACGCAGACGCGGTCAGTGCCGTAGATCGCAGAGATCTCGTGTCATCGATCCAGCCGGCAACTCCAACTCCATCTGATCGGGACAATCCGGTCGGGCGATCATGAGCGACTCAGAACACAGCGTATACACCATCAAGGTCTGACTCGGCTCGCCGGCAGCAGTGTTCTCAGGTGGGGCCGTCGCGGCCCGAGGCGCCGTCGCGGTCAGCATGAATCGCTTCCACACCTCCGCCGGGTAGCTGCCGCCGGTGACTTTGATGCCGTGCACGTTGGTCATTGGCTTCTGCGCATCCGGATAGCCGATCCAGACCGCGGTGCTGATGTCACCCGAGAAGCCCACAAGCCAGGCGTCCTGCCACGACTGCGCCGTGCCCGTTTTCACCGCTCCCCACCGGCCCGTGTTCGCTGCACTGCCGGTGCCCTTGGTGTACACCTGGTTCAACACGCCGGAAATCGTGGCGGCATTTGCGGCGCTGATCGCACGCGTCCCGGTCTTGACCGGCGCGTATATGACCCGGCCCTCATCATCTGTCACGCGATCGATTCCAGAAGGCGCTACCGCAAGTCCCTTGTTCGCTATCGTGCCGAACGCCGAGGCCATCTCAAGCGGAGAGACGCCAGTCTTGAGCCCGCCAAGCGCGATCGCCGGATCGGGGTCTATCGGCGTGGTGATTCCCATGCGGTGTGCCACATCGACGACATCTGCGGGACCGACCGCGGTGATCAGTCGGGCGTAGACGGTGTTGATCGACCAGACCGTCGCGACCTCAAGCGTGTAGGTGCCGCCCCGGATGCTGTTCTCGTAGTTGTCGACCTTCCAGATCTCGTCCTTCACCGGCGTGGAAAACGGCGATGCATCCCACTTCGAGTCGAGCTTGTAGCCGTTCTCAAGCGCCGCCGCGAGCACGAACGGCTTGAACGCCGACCCCGTTTGCCGCTTGCCCTGCGTCGCAAGGTCGAATTGCTCTTTCGTGAAGTCGCGACCCCCCACGATCGCGACGACAGCGCCGTCCTTCCACCGAACCGCCGCTATCGCAACCTCCGGGTCTGCCTTGGCGTCCGGCAGCACCTTCGCCGCAGCCTCGGCCGCACGCTGCGCGGCGGGGTCGAGGGTGGTGTAGATGCGGAGACCGCCTCGGTAGAGCTTCTCGGAGCCGAGCCGGTTCAGCAGATCACGCCGAACGTACTCGACGAAGTACGGCGCGAATCGCGGCGCCTCGGCGTCGGAGTCCTCCTTGAGCCCGATCGGTTCGTGCGAGGCCAGCTCCGCCTGCTCGGCGGTGATCATGCCCTGGTCGCGCATCTCGCGAAGCACGATGTTCCGACGGTCGAGTGATGGCCCGGGGTTCACGAGCGGGTCGAATCGCGACGGGGATTGGATGCATCCGGCCAGCAAAGCGCACTGCGACAGCGTCAGATCCTTGGTGGATACGCCGAAGAAGCGCTGGGCCGCGCTCTCGACGCCGTACGCGCCGCGCCCGAAGTAGACGGTGTTCAGATACATGCCGAGTACCTGGTCCTTGTCGACCTGGGTCTCCAGCGAGATCGCGAGCATTGCTTCCTGGAGCTTGCGCTTGAGCGTGCGCTCTCCGCCCGTGTAGAGCAGTTTCACGGTCTGCTGCGTGATGGTGGACCCGCCTTCGCGGACCTCCCCCTCCTGAGCATTGCGCGAGAAAGCACGGGCGATCGCCTTGATATCGATTCCACCATGTTCGTAGAAGCGCTTGTCTTCAATTGCGACGGCCGCGGCCTTGAGTTGGTTCGGGATGAGGTCATCGGCAACGACGGTACGGTCCTGCTCGTCGTACCACTCGGCAAGGACGCTGCCGTCCGCCGCGTAGACTATCGACGTCTCGGCGACCTGGAAGGCGCCAGACTCCATCTGTACGTCGGGCAGGTGACTGGACAGGTACCAGAGATAGCCCTCAAGCGCGAGGATCGACACCAAGACGGCGGTAAGCGTCAGGGTGAGTAGCAAGAGCGCCTTGATAAGCCCCCGCTTGCGCACCGAACCTCGCTCTCTGCCTCGGATGCCGCGGTCGCCGCATCCGTCCCACCGGTGGGGACGTCATTGCATCGGCCCGACCAGCCACGTCCCTCCATGCCTGCAGCTGGCAGCCGGCGGGGCGACCAGTTGAATCGTACCACCTAATGTACGTTCAGCGAGCGCAAACATCGCGAAGGAACGACCGCTCCGAGAAGCGTCGCAGCGTTTCATCCGGCAGGACAAAGGCGGAGCTGCTAGATGCGCTCGAGCCAATCCTCGAAGTCAGCCTCTTCGCCATGAACGACCCGGAAGAACGTCTTCTGCAGCTCGAGAGTGATGGGGCCCGCATCACCGATGACGCGACCGTCGACCGAACGCACCGGCACGACCTCGGCAGCGGAGCCGGTCATGAACATCTCGTCAGCCGTGTAGAGGTCCGTGCGCACGAGCGACTCCTCGATGACCGGGTAGTCGAGCGCGTCTGCGATGACCATGATCGATTCGCGCGTGATGCCGGCCAGCAGCCCGTCCGAGACCGGCGGCGTTGAAATGACGCCATCGCGCACGATGAAGAGGTTCTCGCCGGTGCCTTCGCAGACCTTCCCCTCCTCGTTCAGAAGAATGGCCTCGTTGTAGCCGTGACGGTTCGCTTCGATACGCGCGAGCGAAGAGTTGAGGTAGTTGCCGGTGGCTTTGATCGCGGGCGGAAGCGAGTTGATGCCGCGCTGGCGCCACGATGACACACCAACGTCAACGCCCTTCGTGAGCGCTTCCTCGCCCATGTACGTCTCCCACGGCCAGCACGCGATCGTCACGTTGACCGGCGCAGGAATGGGATCGAGTCCCATCACACCGTACCCGCGAAACGCGATCGGCCGGATGTAGCAAGATGGCAGCTTGTTCGCTCGGATCGTCTCTTTGACCGCCTCGACCATCTCATCGACCGAGTAGCCGAGGTCCATGAAGAGCATCTTGGCGGATCGCTCAAAGCGCTCCATGTGCTCGCGAAGGCGGAAGACGGCGGGACCGTCCGGCGTTTCGTAGCAGCGGATACCTTCGAATACGCCGGAGCCGTAGTGCAGGGCGTGCGTGAGAACGTGCACCTGCGCCTTGTCCCACTCGACGAGTTCGCCATCCATCCAGATGAAGTCCACTTTGGGCAGTGCCATGGCCGTTCCCCTTCCGGTAATGCCCCGACGAGCCCCCGCCCGCGTGACGTGTTCTTATACTACTGCTTCACAGCCCCGAGGCGTTCGGTCACAAGATCGCCCATTGCGACTGTACCGACCATCTTCTGCGGCAGCGTGTCGGCATCGGCGATATCGCGCGTGCGCCATCCCTCGACCAGAACGTCTTCGATCGCCGAGGCGAGCGCGTCGGCGGCGTCCTGCATGTCGAAGCTGTAGCGCAGCATCATCTCCACTGATAGCAGCATCGCGAGCGGGTTGGCCACGCCCTGGCCGGCGATGTCCGGCGCAGAACCGTGGCTCGGTTCGTAGAGCGCCGTGCCGTCGCCGAGCGATGCACTCGCAAGCATGCCGAGCGACCCGGTGAGCATCGATGCCTCATCCGAGAGGATGTCGCCGAACATGTTCTCGGTCACCACGACATCGAACTGCGCGGGCCAGCGGATGAGCTGCATCGCGGTGTTGTCGACGAGCTGGTCGAGCAGCTCAACATCGGCAAACTCGGCAGCATGAAGACGGTGCACGACCTCTCGCCACAGGCGGCTGCTCTCAAGCACGTTCGCCTTGTCGACGGAGTGCACCTTGCCGCCGCGCTTGCGCGCCGCTTCGAACGCGGTGCGCGCGATGCGCTCGATCTCGAACTCGCGGTACTCCATCGTGTCGTACGCGCGCATTCCCTCGCCGCCGCCAGTCGCCGCGCCCGCAACGCCTGTCTCGCGCGCACGCGCGCCGAAGTAGAGACCGCCCGTGAGCTCACGCACGATGAGCATGTCGACGCCTTCAAGGTACTCGGGCTTGAGCGACGATGCTCCCTCGAGCGCTCTGAAGAGCTTGACGGGACGCAGGTTCGCGTACAGCCCGAGCGCCTTACGTATGCCGAGCAGCCCCTGCTCAGGACGGGGCTTTGCAGGGTCGGTTGTGTCCCACTTCGGGCCGCCGATGGCGGCGAGCAGCACGGCGTCGGCGGCGTGGGCGGCGGTGAGCGTCGCTTCCGGAAGCGGAGACCCGGTAGCGTCGATCGCAGCCCCGCCGAGGAGCGCCTCCTCGAACGTGAACGCCACGCCGAACCGGTCGCCCAGTGCACCGAGGACCTTCACGGCCTCGGCGGTGATCTCGGGACCGATACCGTCACCCGGCAACAGGCAGATGTGGTAGTTAGTGTGGCTCATACGCGCAGCTCCCGTTCGTAGCCGGAGAGTATTCGGGACATTGTAGCGCGGGTTATCAACGCATGCGAGAACAGGACGGGGGCAACGTCCGCGGTTCTGGCATCACGAGTCCGTGCCGTCTATCATTGACCGGGCTCCAACACGTCGGAATCGCGCACGATCCACCACGGCCGGAACGGAGACAACGCGTGACGAAGGCATCGCGCCGCATCACCGTCCCTGTGCTCGCGCTTGCAGCGGTAGCACTCGTCGTCGTTTCCATGGTGACGTCGTCGACCGCGGTCTGTGGCGCATGCCACTCGATGAAGCCGTACATCCAGACGCTCGACGCGTCGGCGCACGCCAATGTCGGCTGTTACTCGTGCCATCTCCCCGCTGGCGCATGGGACTACCCCGCGTTCAAGCTCGCAGAGTTCGGCCGCATGTATCCTCGCGCTGGTGAGACCACGCTCACCCGGCCCGCGTCGCTGCTGTCGGCGGCCGCGTGCCTACGCTGCCATGCCGCCGTGAACGACGGAACAACGGAGAGTAGCGGGCTGCGTATCCGCCACGAGACGTGCGCGGTCGGAGGCACCTGCGACGGCTGCCATGCTGCCACGGCACACGGCGATGCCGTCCGCTGGACACGTGCGGCATCGATGGAAGCTTGCGTCAGCTGCCACCTCGGCAAGAGAGCCCCCGCGGCGTGCGACACCTGCCACAAGCCCAGGACCACCGCCGAACGGCTCAAGGCACAACCCTGGGCAACCACACACAGCACCGGCTGGAGCGACTCCCACGGCCTGGACGAACTGCGCTACTGCCGCACCTGCCACCCGACCGAGTTCTGCGTCGAGTGTCACAAGGTCGCCCTACCCCACGGTGCCGAGTTCCCCAAGCGGCATGGTGCGGACGCGCGCAAGCCGGACAGCACATGTGCGACGTGCCACGACCGCGCGCAGTTCTGCGATTCATGCCACCAGGTCGAGATGCCGCATCCCGCCGGATTCCTCGCCAAGCATGGCACCGCCGCTCGCGGGCCAGCGGACTCGCGCTGTCTCGCATGTCACCAGCAAGCCGATTGCGACACGTGCCACGATGAGCATGTCAAAGCGTCTGGATCGACCAGCGGCACGCCTGCGGCGCAGGGAGGTGAGTGACCGTGAGTCTGCCGACGCTTCTAGAATCGCTACGACAACTGGTCGCCAATCCCACTTCGAACATCGCCGCAGCATCGCTCGCTCTGGCTGTCGCGGTCGTCTTCGTGCTCATCATCGCAGTCATCATCATGATCTTCATCGTGCGCCCAACACGGTCCCGCACCGAAACGCCCACCGAGGCAGGCTCCGAGCCCCAGGACTCCCCGCTCGTATCGGCACTTCGACGTCGCAGGGGCCTCGTTATCGCGCTGCTGGGTGTCGTCGCGATAGCCGCAACCTACATCTCGAGCAGCTCGAACTCGTACTGCTCCGACACGTGCCACAGCATGCAAGATGCCGCCGCTACCTGGCGCACGGGGGCGCACGAAGAATCTCGATGCGTCAGCTGTCACGAGACATCTGTCGTGGACGCGGCAATGACCCGTACGCGCCATCTGGTAGCCAGCATCTCGGGCCACGACACCCTCGTCGTTAGGGCGCGTGTCTCGAGCCTGAGGTGTCTTGCCTGCCACAAGGCCATCCTCAATGGAACGGCGACCTCAGACCGCGGGATCATCGTCGAGCACGGGCGTATCATCACCGCGGGTATGGAGTGTCTCGACTGCCACGCATCAGTGGGACACGGAAGCGGTGCGACGAGCAGCGGCGTGATGCGTCAGTGCATGACCTGTCATGACGGAGAACGCGCGCTCAACGCGTGCTTCGTCTGCCACGAAGGCGATCCGTCGATGGCAGCGGTGTCCGGTCGGGACTTCGGAACCGTTACGCTTCCGTCGCCGCGCTGCGACGGGTGCCACGCAGCACCCTAGTCCGTCAGCTCGTCTTGAGCAGCAGAGGCATCCTCGTCGGTCATAACGCTCTCTGGCTGCGCCAACGGCTCACCGCGCTGGCCTCGCGTCACCCAGACCACGCCGATCGCGAGCAGCAGTGCCAGTAGCGGCACAGCACATACCCGGAAGGGGCTTGCCAGCGCACGGGTCGCAGCTGAGATGATTCCGCCGCCCGATCCCGCGATCCGCACGATCTGCAGGCGATTGTTGGCGGTGTCTGCGACCACGAACCAGTCGCGCGTCGCGTCATAGGCGATGCTGGATGGATACACGAACTGCCCATCCTGCTGGCCTTCCTCGCCGTAGGCGGTCCCGATCTTCCCGGTCTCGGGGTCAAGAACGAGAACGCTGAAACTGAACGCATCCACCGCTACCAAGCGACCCGCACCGTCCAGCACGACGTCTTGAGGCAGGTCGATCCGGATGTCGACCTGTGACTCCGTGGAGGTCGTGGCAGCTGACGCGTCGACAAGCGAGCCGCTTGTCTCCTTCGATGGTCGCGCCCTCACCCAGAGCAGGTTCCCACCGGCGTCGAACGCCTTGATGCTCTGGTTGAGCGCATCGGCTACATACACGCGTGTTGCGTCCGCCGTGATGCCGCCGGCCAGATAGGTGACTGCTCCGGGACCACGCCCCTGGCGCACGGTTCTCGAGAGTTCGGTGCCATCGGTGGCGTATGTGACGATCTGGCCGCCGCTGCGGACATAGACGGTCGCGCCGACGACGTCGATGCCGATCACGAGCGGAACCTTCCACTCTCGGACGAAAGCGAAGTCCTTGCCGAAGACGAGGACCTTGCCTCCCGCGTAGTCGCTTACGTATACGAAACCGTCAGCGTCCACGGCCACATCGGTAGGACGTCCCAAACCGCCGGGCACGGTTCCGCTCGCCTCGGTGTCGATAAGGCCTTTGTACGCGCCGTCCGGATGGAACGCCAAGACTCGCCCGCGCTGGGGGTCGGTCGCGTAAATGGTGCCGTCCGGTGCTACGGCAACCGCAGAGGGGCCGAGAAGCTGCTCGGAGGCGGACGGTCCGTAGCCGTAGATGGAACGAACCCACGTCATTCCGTTGTCTGCCGCAGGCCGGGTGGGCAGGCCAGCCGGAACCAGAATGCGAACGAAGAAGTACCCGACGCCCGCAAGAATCAGCAGAAGCAGCACGAGCACGACACCAAGCGCGGCAACGCTGCGACGATCGGAATCGGCGTTCGATACGCTCACTGCGCCGCCCCCAGTCGCTCAAGTCCATCGATTGCTTCCTGCAGGTCGGGTATGAATCGGAGTGCCGCTGTGTAGTCCGCCCGCGCACCCGTCACGTCGCCGATCGTCTCCCTGGCGCCCGCTCGCTCGACGAGCACATCTGCCATCTGGGGATCGATCTTAAGCGCGATGTCGTACTCCTGCACCGCGCTAGCGGCGTCCCCTGTCTCCACAAGCAGTCGCGCTTTGTAGATCGCCGCATCCGCAAGGTCTTCGTTGAGCGCCGAGTAGATGACGCCCTTGGCCGCAGCTGCCGAGACGAGTTCATCGTGGTACGAGATCGCCTTCTGCTTCGCCGCCTCATAGCCCGCAATCGCCTCGGTCAGGTTCCCTTGCTTCTCAAGGATGAACGCGTCGGCGATGTAGAACGCCGGCAGGTCGCCAACCACTTTGCCCGACGCGCTTGCCCGTCGTGCATCGGCGTAGCGGCCGGATGCGATGTACGCGTAGGTCAGGTCGACCCAGTTCGAAGCGACACCGGGCTGCTGACGCGTTGCCACCTCAGCCGTAGCCAGCGCTCGCTCGACGGCGGTCCGTGGAGCCCGCGACATGTTCAGCCCGTACAGGACTATCACGGCGACGGCGGCAAGGATGACGATGATGGTCACTAGGATGGCGGCCACCATGGAGCGCTGGTTCACGAGCGATCGTCGACGCGGTGCAGGCTCGCTGGCACGGTCGAGTTCGGTGTCTGGGCTCACAACGCTCTCCTCGGCTGAGCTGGCAGTGGATCGCCTATCCGCGTGCGCGGTGCTTCACCGATTCGATGAGGCCGCCGGTTTCGATGATGTCTTTGATGAACGGCGGGAACGGCTGCGCCTGATACGTGGCACCGGTCGTCTCGTTCGTGATCGTGCCCGCATCTGCGTCGACAACGACCGTATCGCCGTCCGAGATGCCATCGACTGCATCGGGAGCCTCCATGATAGGCAGTCCCGTGTTGATCGCGTTGCGATAGAAGATGCGCGCGAAGCTCTTCGCGATGATGACGCTCACGCCCGCAGCCTTGATGGAGATCGGTGCATGCTCACGGCTGGAGCCACACCCGAAATTCTCATCGGCAACGAGGATATCGCCTGCGGCGACCTTCGTGACGAAGCCGGCATCGAGGTCCTCCATGCAATGCTTCGCGAGCTCCTCGGGCACGGACGTGTTGAGATAGCGGGCGGGGATGATGACATCGGTATCGATGTCGCGACCGTACTTGTGGACTGTGCCGCGGAACTTCACGATGACCCGCCTCCTGCGCGATTCGACTGCTTGGGCAGGAATCCTAGCACATACGGCGCCCGGTGGCTCCACACCGCGTCGCACGCGTGCCGGAGGCTCGCGCGTACGCTACTATGAACGCGGCTACGGAAGGGCGATCACGACATCGGACAACACGACGAGGAGGCGGGCATTGTGGGCCGTTCGGCACTCTTCGTGACGACCGTTCCCATCACGCTCGAGGCCTTCTTGCTCCCCTTTGCCCGTCACTTCCGCGCGCAGGGCTGGCGCGTCGACGCCCTTGCGAACGGCGCCACGTCTGTGGAAGCGCTGGAAGGTGAGTTCGACCGCCGCTTCGATGTCGCCTGGACACGCAATCCGCTCTCACCATCGAACCTGCTCGGCACGGCAGCGCGGATTCGCGCGATCGTGGCCGAGGGTGCGTACGACATCGTGCACGTTCACACGCCGATCGCGGCATTCGTGACCAGATTCGCGCTGCGGAATCTGCGCGGGACCATGCGTCCGGTCGTTGTCTATACCGCCCACGGCTTCCATTTCTACCACGGTCAACCGGCGCTTCCGCACGCGCTCTACCGGACGCTCGAGCGCATCGCCGCACGATGGACAGACTATCTCGTCACGATAAACGCCGAGGACTACAAAGCTGCCCGCTCGCTCGGCGGCATCGACCCGGCGCGCGTGCGCGCTATCCCCGGCATCGGCGTCGATGTTGCGCGCTATGGCGTTGCCGCGGTAAGCGCAGACGAGGTCGCGGCCGTTCGCACCGGGCTTGCCATTCCCGAGGACGCATTCCTGCTGACTGTGATCGCCGAGTTCGCGCCGGTGAAGCGCCATCGCTTGCTGCTGGAGGCGTTCTCGGCAGTGCATGCCCCGAACGCTGTGCTCCTGCTTGTTGGAGACGGCCCGCTTGAGGCACAGGCGCGTGAACTCGCGGCTGTGCTCGGCATCGGCGATCGCGTGCGCTTCGCCGGCTACCGCCGGGACATTCCCGCCGTGCTCGCCGCAAGCGACGCACTGGCGCTTGTCTCGGAACGCGAGGGACTCCCCCGCTCGGTGCTTGAAGCGATGGCGGCAGGCAGGCCGATCATCGGAACGCCCACGCGGGGCATCACCGACGCGGTGGGCGACGACGCCGGGTGGATCGTACCTGCAACCGCTGCAGCGCTCGCCTCCGCCATCGAAGCAGCAGCCACGAACCCCGCCGAGAGGTCACGCCGCGGCGCAGCCGCACGCGCTCGCGCCGTGCGCGAGTTCTCGCTTGACGCCGTCATCGCCGACTACGAGGAGCTCTACCGTGAAGCCATCGCATCGCGCGTATGACGCCCTCAAGCGTCTGCTCGACATCGTGTTCTCGCTCGTCCTGCTCGTGCTTGCGAGCCCACTCCTGCTCCTCGTCTCGGTGCTCGTCCTGATCGACGTCGGCCCGCCCGTGCTCTTCACTCAGCGCCGCCCCGGTCGTGGCGGCCTGCCCTTCACGATTCTCAAGTTCCGCACGATGCGGAAGGCACCCGGGGACGTGAGCGATGTGGCGGCGGTACTCACCGATGCAGAGCGTCTGACCCGGATCGGCCGGGCGCTTCGAGCGACCTCGCTCGATGAACTGCCGCAGCTGTGGAACGTGCTCGTGGGAGATATGAGCTTCATCGGGCCACGGCCGCTGCTGACCGAGTACCTCACGCGGTACAATACGGACCAGGCGCGCAGGCACGAAGTGCGGCCCGGCATCACGGGGTGGGCACAGGTCAACGGCCGTAACGCAGTGGATTGGCCGGAGCGTCTGGCCATGGACGTCTACTACGTGGACAACCGATCGCTCCTGCTCGACGCGCGAGTGCTGGCCCGAACCGCCGCCGCACTGTTCGGCGGACGCGGCGTGGCTGCTCCCAATAGTGCGACGATGCAGCCGTTCGACCCCGATGACGCATCCAGGAACCACAAGGAGGATCAGTGAGACTGCTAGTGGTCGGTGCGGGCGGGCATGCGAAGGTCGTCATCGACGCGGCTCGGCTCGCGGGATTCGATGTGGTCGCCGCGATCGGTCGCGACGGTGGTGCCGAGCAACTCCTCGGAGTACCGGTGCTCGCGGACGCGAGCGATATCCCATTCGACGTCTTCATCGCGGCCATCGGTGACAACGCGGCCCGCGCCGAGGTGTTCGACGCCTATCTCGCGCAGGGGCTGTCCCCTGCGACCGTCGTGCACCCATCGGCGGTCATCGCCGAGACGGTCACGCTCGGTGCCGGGACGTTCGTGGCTGCCGGCGTCATCGTGAACGTCGACGCGCGCATCGGCGAGAACGTCATCCTCAACACCGGTTGCACGGTCGACCACGATTGCATCGTAGGCGATCATGCGCTCATCGGCCCCACCGCAAGCCTATGCGGCGGCGTGCGGATCGGCTCGGGAACGTTACTCGGCGCGGGAGTGAGCGTGGTGCCGCTCGCCGTCATCGGCTCGGACGCGATCGTGGGCGCAGGAGCCGCCGTCATCGGTGACGTGCCAGACGGCATGGTCTTCGCTGGCGTTCCCGCACGTCCGGTCCGACCGAGCGGAGCGTGATCGTGTCTCTCAAGCTGGCCATAGATGGCGGCACGCCGATACGCACGACACCTATGCCTACCTGGCCCGTCTATAACGACGCTGACATCGCGGCAATCGCTGATGTCCTGCACTCCGGGACCGCCAACTACTGGACCGGCACCTCAGGTCGCGCGCTCGAGGCCGAGTACGCGGCCTCCCTGGGGCGCAAGCATGCCATTGCCGTCGCCAACGGCACCGTCGCGCTCGAACTTGCACTTCGCGCGTTCGGCATCGGTGTAGGCGACGAGGTGGTCGTCCCGGCGCGTACATTCATCGCCACTGCCAGCTCGGTCGTGGCAGTGGGTGCGACTCCTGTCGTCGCCGATATCGACCTCGACTCCGGCACGCTCACGGCGGCCACCATCGAGGCCGTGCTGACACCACAGACCGCGGCGATCATCGCGGTCCATCTCGGCGGATGGCCGGCGGATATCGCATCGATCTCGCGTCTGGCCGAGTCACGCGGCCTCGTCGTCATAGAGGACTGCGCGCAGGCGCACGGCGCGATCCGCGATGGCAGACAGGTCGGCGCTCCCGGAACCCACGCCGCAGCATTCTCGTTCTGCCAGGACAAGATCATCTCTGCTGGTGAGGGCGGCATGCTCGTGCTTGACGACGACGCTGCGTTCAACCGCGCTGCGGCGTACAAGGACCACGGCAAGTCCCCCGACCGTCTCGCCGAACTGTCGGACGACGGTCCGAGAACGACGTTCCGGTGGCTCGCAGACAGCTTCGGCACGAACTGGCGCATGCACGAGGTCGCGGCCGTGCTCGTGCGCGGCGGGCTTGCTCGTCTGCCGCAGATGCTGGCGGCGCGACGCGCAAACGCGCTGCGGCTCGCCACACAGCTCGCCGCGACACCGGGGCTCCGCGTGTCGCTCCCCGCAGATGGCGCGCAGAGCGCGTTCTATCGGCTCTACGCTTACGTGCGACCGGACGAACTCGCACCCGGCTGGGACCGAGACCGCATCATCACCGCCATCACCGCCGAGGGCGTCAAATGCCAGTACGGCAGCTGCTGTGAGATCTACCGCGAGCACGCGTTCGTCGACGCCGGATTCGGCCCCGGGCATCGCCTGCCGAACGCCTCCGCAACCCACGAGACGTGCATCGCGTTCTTCGTCCACCCCACGCTCGGCGACGCCGACATCGACGACACGGCCGCAGCCGTGCTCAAGGTCATGGAGGCTGCAACAGCATGACACCCGCCTCGATCTTCGCCCGTGTCCGGGCGACCGGACGGCTGTGGAACACGCTCCTCATCGTGCTCGACGCGGCTGTCGTGCTCTGCGCCACCGTCCTGGCGTATGAAGCGCGGTTTGAAGGCACGATTCCGGCTTCCTTCGATCGATGGGTGATGCCGCTTGTCGGCGTCGCGGTGGTGCTCTACGGCGTCACGTTCGCACTGTTCGGCCTGTACCGACTGGTGCTGCGCTTCGTGGGAGTCGACACGCTGCTACGACTGCTGGCAGCTACCGCAATCGGCTTCGCCGTTCTGCTCGGAGCCGACATGCTGGCGCCGCTCGAGGCGGGCATGCGCCCCATCCCCATCGGCGTGCTCTTCATCCAGGCCGTACTGGTGTTCCTTGGCGCATCCGCGGCCCGAATGACGGCGAGAGTCTTCCTGTATCTGCGCACGTCGCGCTCTAGCTCAGGTCGTCGTGTGTTGATCATCGGCGCCGGCAGCGCCGGGTCGCTGCTCCTCCGCGAGATACAGAACCGCCCTGACCTCGGCCTTACCGCGGTAGGGTTCCTCGATGACGAGCCCGCGCTCAAGGGACGGACCATCGGCGGCGTGCACGTACTTGGCACTCCTGCTGATCTCGCCCGCATCGTGGCCGAGCGGGACGTCGACGAGATCGTCGTGGCGCTGCCGTCGGCACCGAAAGACCGCATCCGCGCCGTGCTCAACGCCGCGGCCGACGTCGGCATCGAAACACGGGTGATGCCCGAGATCGTGATCGCCAAGGGCTCCGTGAACCTCCGTGACTTGCGGACCGTCGACGTGGAAGACCTGCTCGGCCGAGAACTCACACCCATCGACGTCGATGAAGTGGCCGGGACGATTCGCGGCAAGGTCGTGGCCGTGACAGGAGCTGCGGGCTCGATCGGCGCGGAGCTGTGCCGTCAGATCATGCGCTTCGAGCCGGCCTCGCTCCTGCTGCTGGAGATCGACGAGACTCGCCTGTACGAACTCTGGCTTGAGTT
The DNA here is from genome assembly GCA_002841355.1 of Actinobacteria bacterium HGW-Actinobacteria-1. Lineage (GTDB taxonomy): Bacteria > Actinomycetota > Coriobacteriia > Anaerosomatales > Anaerosomataceae > UBA2286. The sequence goes on from PHFB01000009.1 coordinate 112,264, forward strand.
GACCGCCGGCGGATCCACCGCTCCGGTCATGTGCATCTGCGACATTCGCGACGCTCCCCGGCTCGATGCGCTTATGCGCACCCACCAGCCGGAGCTCGTGCTGCACGCGGCCGCATACAAGCACGTCCCACTTATGGAGCTCGCTCCCCGCGAGGCCATCAAGACGAACGTCCTTGGCACGCTCAATGTGGTCGAGGCGTGCCGGGTGCATGACGTTGCCAGGTTCGTGCTCATCTCGACGGACAAGGCGGTTGCCCCCGTCAATACCATGGGGCTCACCAAGTCCCTCGCCGAGCGGATCATGCTCGACGCCGTTGCCGCAGGCGTGCTGAACGGCGTCGCGGTTCGATTCGGCAACGTGCTCGCCAGCCGCGGCTCCGTGGTCCCCATCTTCGAGGAGCAGCTGCGCCACGGCGGACCGCTCACCGTGACCGATCCCGACGTCACCCGCTACTTCATGACCATCCCCGAGGCATCCCGCCTGGTGCTGCAGGCGCAGGCGATTGGCGAACCCGGGGACATCTTCGTGCTCGAGATGGGCGACCCCGTCCGCATCGTCGACCTCGCACGCAAGATGATCGCGCTTTCGGGTGTCCCAGCTGATATCGAGTTCATCGGGCTCCGACCAGGCGAGAAGCTCCACGAGTCGCTCGTGACGCAGGGCGAATCCCTCGAGCCCGCACGCCGCGAGAAGATCCTGCGAGTGTGCCGGACAGCCGAGGAGTCACCCACCTTCTCAACCGACGTGCGCATGCTCATCGATGCGGCGATCGACGCCCGGAGCGACGTGATGCGGGAATTGGTCCAGCGACTCGAACCGGGATTCGCAGAGCGCGAGCTGCTCGGCTCCTAGTTCGTGATGCCGAGAAGCTGCTCGGCACGCTGGATGTACGCCTCGCTGTACGGATACAGCCGCCCCCACTGGCGAACCGCCGGCAACGCGGCTCCCACAGCTGCTTGGTCACCCGAGATGAGCGCGATGTGCAGCTGCTCGGCAACGAGCGAGGGTATCGGAGGGAGCACGGCCGCGGCACGGTCGAGCGTCCCCTGCTCCCACGAGACGTCCGTGCGGCCGGTGCGCTCGGCCTGCATGAGCGAGTAGGCGACCACGTCCACGGCGTTCGGTGCGAACTCCAGAATGTAACCCGGCCCCGCGTCGATGCGAGTTTGGATCGCCTGGATCGAGGCGGCATCCGGAGCGGCAAAGAGCTGGACGTCCAGAAGCTGCCGTTCGGCAGCCGGCTGCCCGGGTGTGATCTTCAATGCCGACTCGTACGCTGCGATCAGCTCGTTCGCGTTGTTCGAATCCACCGAGTACGTGCGCCACTCCCCGGCGTACAGCCAGATCGCCAGCGCGATCACCAGCACGCCCACCGCTGCCAGCAACGCTCGCGTCCAGAGCGCAGGCACCGGCTCGCGCTCAGCCGAGGGCTCCTCGGCCGGAGCTATCGCCAGTCCCGCGATAGCTGCCGAGAGCAGCCCTATCGGGAACAGAACCGGGTTCACCAGCGTGGCGAACATCGCCGAGAGGAACCCGGCCGCCAGCGCGACACGCAGCGTTGGCATCCCACCCGACCGGACGCGCTCTGCGACCACGATCAGCCACGCCGCAAGCAATCCCGCGAACGCGAGTACTCCGAGGAGGCCCAGCCGCGTGGCGATCTCCCAGAGGATCGAGTGCGGGGACTGCGGACTGTAGACGGTGGGGTCGGCATTGCCGGCGATGTCCGGACCGAACTGCAGCGCCTCGGGTGCAAGGTACTCGGCCGCATGCAGACGGTAGCCGGAGGGCCCGAACCCAAGCAGCGGACGTGCCGCAAGCATCTTCTGGGCGCCCGACCACATGTACGTACGGGAGACCACGTTCTTCCCAAGCGAGCCCATGCTCTGCGGATTCACCCATGCCGAGCTGAGCGCCGGAATCTGCACGAACAACATGCTCACAACCGCGATCGTCGCCAGCACGGTCCCGACACGCCGCAGCGCCTTGCCCGATTTCCCGCCGAACGCCACACCCGCCACTATCAGGCTCACAACCGCCGAGAAGACGGCGGATGCCGTTCCGGTCATGGCCCCGGAAAACGCACCGAGCGATACCAGGGCAAGCCCCGCCGCCACAAGCCAACCGATGCGCGCGGCACCACGCGCATCGAGACCCAAACCGACCGCCAGCGGCACGACCGGGACAAGCGCGGTGATGCTGTATGCGCTGCTCCCGAAGACGTGGCTGGTTCCCGTCGTCAGGAACTGGTACGCCATCACAGCCGAGAGGAGCACCCCGGCAGCGGCCGCCGCCACGATTCCCATGCGCCCGCTTCGGGCCTTCACCCGGATGGCCGCGGCAAGCGCGAAGACGGTCGGAAATGCCAGCCATGTAACGAGCGGCATGTCAGCGAATAGGTCAAAGAGGGCGACTTCGTAAAGCGAGCCAGCAGCAACGAATGACGCCGCGACCACGGCCAGGACGGCGAGCAACGCGTACCTCACGCGCCGGTCAATCCGCTTGATCGAGTAGATGCCAAGCGCGCCGGCAAGCATCCAGACGCCCGCGGTAGCAAGAACGAGCATCTTCGCGACCGGCGTCGGCGGGATGCGAGTGATGAACCACGCACCGGGAGCGAGAAGTGCCGCCAGCAGAAGTCCCGCCAGCAGACCGCTCTCCCAGCTCTCCGCCTGCCTGCTGCCCCCCGGGCGCCCCATGGCTATCGCGGACTTCCGGCAATCGCCGCGGGCGTATGACAGATGTCCTTGCAGAAGTCCCGTTGCGGAGACAGCGCCCACTCCTGATGACATGTGTTGCACGACTGCGAGACTGCGGTGACGTGCGTCTTCCCGTTGCTCGCCGGGTGCCCATGGCCCAGCAACTGCCCGTGGCACTTGGTGCACGGACGACGCGTCGAGGTATGGCACACCGCGCATCCCTTGCCGTCGTTGTACCAGAAGTCCACAGCTCCGGCGCGGGCGTGCGCGTACGCCATGAACTCCCGCGTGTGCGGCATTCGAGTACCGTGGCACGGATCGCACGACTTCTTCTCGTCGTGGCACCCGCCGCACTTGACGTCAGGAATCTGCTCGGCGGTCATCGATGTCGTTCTCGAACGGGCCGCAGCAGCGACTTGCTTGTCATGACAGGTCGTGCAGTCGCTGGAGGCCGTCTTGGCATCGTGGCACCTGAGGCACGGATCCATGCCGGCGTTATGGACGGAGACGATGCCGCCGCTGAGCTTGTGGCAATCGACGCAACGTATGGAGGTCTCCAGCGGCTCGGTGTGCGACATCTTGAGGCCCAGATCGTTGTTGAGCGTCGTCTTCTCGATGTCCCGAGAGTGGCAGTTGGAGCATGCCGCACGAGTCACTGAGCCGTAGTCACCGGTAGCATCCGCCCCTACCAGCGCCTTGATGATGTGGGTGGCGCGGCCAGGAACGGCGCTCGAATAGCGCCCAACCGGACCGGCAGGTTCATGACAGCTGACGCAGGATGCCGTCGCGTGCGTGTCGCGTTTGGCGTCTGCCGCGGCGTGCGGGCTGGCGGTATGACAGCCAAGACACAGCGCGCGCTGCGCGGTAGAAATCCCGGTCACAACGAGCAAGCCGAGGAGAAGCGCCATAGTGACGCCAACTCGTATCCAGATGGTACGAGGCGTAGCCGGCGGGCGCGGAGCGCGAGAACGTGGCACATGGGACTCTTGCGCGACAGCGGTAGCAGACCGGTCGCCCTCTTCGATCTCATCCTCATCCGGCGTCGACATGATGAACATGATCGCGATGATGAGAAGGATCAGAACCGCAAGCGCGATGATGCCATACAGCGTGAACGCAGCGGACAGATTCGAGGTAGGGTCGACGAACAGCGTGACGATCCGGCTCAACAACTGCTGTAGCGTATGTCCGAGCTCCGCCATCACTGACCACCCCCCTGCGGCCGATTCGGGAAGTTCCCCACGGCTCCACCGGGGTGGATGTGCTTCACATGGCACACCGTACAGTCGCTCGCAGCGTGGCAACGATCGCACAGGGCCTTGTCCTCAGAGGCTGCGGCATGTTTGGCCGTGAATGACGCGGTGTGCGGCATGTCAAGCCCGTGGCAGTCGTCGCAGAACCGCTTCTCGTGGCAACCATCGCACTTCGCCGTCGGCGCCAGCGCATATTCGGGGTGCGTCTTGATGAACTTCGCTTCGTGCGGAAGTCCAGGGCCGTGGCACTTGGCACACGTCGCTGCCGTATGGCACACGATGCACGTGGCCGAGTCACCCATGCCGTGCGTCTTCTGCCACTGAGGTCCGTGCGTGGTCGCAAAGACACCTGCCGTCACTCTATCCGCGGGGCGTCGCCCCTCGGTATGACACAGGTCGCAGGCCGTGGATGCCTCGGTGACGTGGCAACGTAGGCACGTGTTCATGTCGTACGTGCGTACCCACGTGGTTGCCGCTCCGTGAGCCGTCGCCGAGTGGCAATCCGTGCAGGCCGCGTCAACGTCGCACGTCGAGTGAGCGATCTTGATGCCACCCGCTGTGACGACCTTGCTTTCAACATCGTCGTGACAGGTGAGACAGCGTCCGTCAGGGACCTTCGCCCACTCGCGTCCGTCGCCGGATACGATCGGCACCACCATGTGAAAAGTCTCCTGCAAGCCAAAGGCGATGCGCCCGGTCAGCGATGAGGAGACGTGGCATGACGTGCATGCGACATCTGTGTGGCGTGCGGCCGCGGTCGCCGTACCGAACGTGCCTTTGGAGTGACAGGCGACGCAACCCGGCAGTGTGACGGTGACGTAGCTCGTCGCCACAAGGGCGCCGAGAAACACCACCGCAGATGCAAGGATGATGGCACGACGTATGGTCTTGGAATCAGGGATTCGCACAGAGGCCTGCCCGGCTATCTACGTGTTTGCAGGAAGGTCATCACGGAAAACCAACTGTACCACAGCGAACTCAGCACCCGGCATGCCAAGCACTACAACCGGGCCACACGAACAATCAAGATGTTGAGGGGGTCGACTCCTTGCGGAGCCGACCCCCTCGAACACTACTGGAGAAGAAGTCCTTCCCAGCTCTGGAACTAGTGATCCACACCGATACCAGCGAGACCGCCGGTGTCGCGGTGGCACTTGAGGCACGCACCGTCGAACGACTTCATGTTCGGGTCGCTCATAGCGGTGAGGGCGTCGCCCTTGGCGCCT
>PHFB01000025.1 GCA_002841355.1 Actinobacteria bacterium HGW-Actinobacteria-1
CCCCTGTCCCACACAATGGTTGTCGGCCGCGCAAGCGCCGCCGCGTGTAACTTCGGGAGGACCACCCCTATGGCACGCTATTCCGGGGCGGACTGCAGACTGTGCCGCCGAGAAGGTATCAAGCTTTTCCTAAAGGGCGATCGCTGCTACAGCGATAAGTGCGCAATTGAGCGCCGCCCGTACCCGCCTGGTATGGCGGGAAAGAAGCGTCCTCGCGACAGCGAGTATCGCATCCAGCTTCGCGAGAAGCAGAAGGCAAAGAGGATCTACGGGATCCTCGAGAAGCAGTTCCGCAACTACTACAAGCTGGCGAGCCGGACCACCGGCATCACCGGTGAGAACCTGTTGCGCCTGCTCGAGAGCCGTTTGGACAACGTCGTGTACCGCCTTGGCTTTGCGGCATCGCGCGATGAGGCTCGCCAGAACGTACGTCACGGCCACTTCCTGGTGGACGGTCGTCGGGTAGACATCCCGTCGTTCCGCGTGAAGCCGGGTCAGGTCGTTGCGGTTGCTGATAAGGCCAAGGAGCTGACTGTCGTCAAGGCCGCCATCATCTCTTCCTCCAAGGTTGAGATTCCGGGCTGGCTTGAGGTCGACGTCGAGAAGCTTCAGGGCAAGGTACTTGCGCTTCCGTCGCGCGATCAGATCGACGCGCCGGTTCGCGAGCAGCTCATCGTCGAGCTGTACTCCAAGTAAGACGAACTGATCGAGGCCAAGGAGGCTCTCTACATGACCGAGTTCATGAGGCCAGAGGTTGCAGTCGATGTCATCGACGAGCGTACTGCTCGCTATGTCGTCGAGCCGCTCGAGCGCGGCTACGGCTACACCCTCGGCAACTCGATGCGTCGCGTGCTCCTGAGTTCGCTGCAGGGTGCGGCGGCTACCTCGATCCGCGTCGAAGGCAAGCAGCACGAGTTCTCGAGCATCGAGGGCGTCCGTGAGGACGTCACCGACATCGTGCTCAATGTTAAGGGTCTGGTGTTTCGCGAGACCGGCATCGGTGCCGGCGACGGTGTCGCCACGCTGAGTGCTTCCGGTCCGGGTGAAGTCACCGGTGCGGACCTCAAGGTCCCCGCCGAGTTCGAGCTCATCTCTCCCGAGCAGGTCATTGCGACCCTCGAGAAGGGTGCCAAGCTCGAGATGAGCATCCGTATCGGTGTCGGCCGCGGGTATGTCACCGCTGACCGCAACAAGCGCCCCGAGGATCCGCTCGGCGTTATCACGGTCGATTCGCTGTTCAGCCCGGTTGTCCGCTGCACGTACGTCGTGCAGAACACCCGCGTGGGCCAGCGTACCGACTACGATCGCCTGGTCCTCGAGGTCGAGACCAACGGTGCGGTCGACCCGAGCGACGCAGTCGCACGGGCCGGACTTATCATCAACGAGCACATGGCGCTCTTCGCCGACCAGGCCGTCACGGCTGTCAGCGAAGAGGGCATCTTCACGGCGGCGCTTGACGAGAACGAGGGTGTTCTTGACACGCCGATCGAGGAGCTCGACCTCTCCGTGCGTTCGTACAACTGCCTTAAGCGACAGGGTGTCAACACGATCGGCCAGCTCACCGAGTGTTCTGAGGCCGACCTGCTGAACATCCGGAACTTCGGCGCCAAGTCCATCGAGGAAGTCAAGGACAAGCTCCAGGCGATGGGCCTGGGCCTGGCTGGGTAGGAGAAGCACGCTATGAGACACGCCAAGCAGGGACGCAAGCTCGGAACGGATGCCAGCCACACCAAGGCCATGCTCCGTAGCCTCGCGCGCGCCCTCTTCCTGAACGAGCGGATCAAGACCACCGAGACCCGCGCCAAGGAGGTTCGCACGCTTGTCGAGCGGATCGTCACTTGGGGCAAGCGCGGCGACGTTCATTCGCGCCGTCTTGCACTTGCGGAGCTCGGAGATCGCGAGCTTGTTCACAAGATCTTCGCGGACATCGCTCCGCGTTACGCCGAGCGCGAGGGCGGATACACCCGCATCCTCAAGCTTGGCCCGCGCAAAGGCGACGCCGCGCCTATGGTCATCCTGGAACTGGTTGACTAGACCGCACGTCGTCCGGTCACGACCGGGTTCGATCTCACGTCGAGGGCCACGCCGTATGGCGGGCCCTCGTTCGTATTCTGGAGGACTAGAGCGCGCATGATCGCCGTCGAGGACGTGACATACACCTACCCGGGTGCCGGGAGCCCTGCGCTGCTCGGCATCTCGGCGGTTATCGAGCCCGGCTCCTGGACGGCGCTCGTGGGTGCGAACGGGTCAGGGAAGTCGACGCTTGCTCGGCTGCTGAACGGGCTGCTCATTTCCTCCGAGGGACGCGTAGTCGTTGACGGGATGGACACCACGGACGAGGACCGCGCCTGGGACGTGCGTTCGCGGGTGGGGCTCGTGCTCCAGAATCCTGACAACCAGATCGTCGGCACCGTGGTGGAGGAAGACGTCGCATTCGGGCCGGAGAACCTCGGCGTGCCGCGCGACGAGTTGCGCCGTCGGGTGGATGAAGCGATCGCTGCGGTGCGGCTCACCGGTCTTGAGCGGCGTGAACCGCACTTGCTCTCCGAAGGCCAGAAGCAGCGGCTCGCTATCGCCGGAGCGCTTGCGATGCGGCCCGCATACCTTGTGCTCGACGAGCCGACCGCGATGCTCGATGCAGATGGTCGCAGCGACGTGCTCGATGTGCTCCGAGAACTGCAAGCCGCTGGCACCGCCATCATCCACATCACGCACGACCTCGCCGAAGCGCTCCTCGCGCAGCGCGTGATCGCGCTCCAGCGCGGGACGATCGCGTACGACGGTTCCGCGACCGCTCTGCTTGCCGATGATGCGCTCATGAACGCGCTCGGCCTTGAGGCGCCGCCAATCGCGCGGCTTGCCTCAGCACTTCGTGGTGCGGGTCTCGATGTGGGTGCCGCGCGCACAGCCGAGGATGTCGTGGAGGCGCTATGGCCCTCGTAGCCGACGCGCTCTCCTACACGTATGGTTCGGGCACCGCGTTCGCCGCGTCCGCGTTGACGGACGTGTCGCTTGCCCTTGAACCTGGCGAGCTCGTGCTTGTTGTCGGTGCGACTGGCTCGGGCAAGTCGACGCTCCTGCGCCTGCTCTCGGGGCTGCTCGAGCCCGATGCCGGCACAGTGCTGGTCGATGGCGAGAAGCCGGGACGTCCGGGCCGCGTGGGCATCGTCTTCCAGAATCCCGAGACGCAGTTCTTCGCCGAGACGGTCTTCGACGACGTTCTCTTCGGCCCGCGCAACCTGCGGTTCCCGGACGCCGAGGACGCAGCGCGCGAGGCTCTGGCGAGCGTGGGGTTGCCCGCCGAGAGCTTCGGCGACCGTTCGCCCTTCACGCTCTCGGGCGGTGAGGCGCGTCGTGTCGCGGTTGCCGACGTGCTGGCGATGCGTCCGGCGTACCTGCTGCTCGACGAGCCGACCGCGGGCCTCGATCGCGAGGGGCGCGACGCCGTGCTTGCGGCAATCGCCGTTGCGCGTGAACGGGCGGGCGTGCTCGTGGTCACGCACGACCCTGAGCAGTTCCTGCCGGTTGCGACGCGCGTGCTCGCGCTGGCGTCGGGCTCTGCGGCCTTCGATGGGAGCGTGGGCGAACTGCTTGAAGACCCCGTCCCGTACGAGCGAGCAGGGCTCTCGCTACCGGACGTCGTCAAGGCGCAGGTCCTGGCCCGCGCACGCGGCGCTGCGATCTCGTCGATTGCGCTCGACCCCGTTCGGGCCGCCGCCAATCTTGCCGAAGCCAGGGGGGCGCTCCGATGAGAGTTCCCGTCGCATTCGGACAGTACGTGCCGGTTGACTCCCCGGTTCATGCGCTCGACCCGCGCACGAAGATGGGTCTCGTAGCAGCGTTCACGTTCTCGCTCTTTCTGATGCACGGCCTCATCGGACTCGCGCTTGCGGGCGTGCTCGTTGCGGCCACCGTGCGCATCTCGCACGTGCCGTGGCGGATCGCACTTCGCGGCACCAAAGCGGTCATGCTCATCCTGGTCATCACGCTCGCGGCGCACGCGCTCCGCTGGAACCCCGCCACCGTGAGCCTCGTTCGCCTCGGTCCGCTTGCCATCGACGGCCCGGGGCTGCTCACGGGCATCTTCTTCTCGGCGCGAATCGTGCTGCTTGTGGTGGGGACGTCGCTCCTCACGCTTACCACCTCGCCGGTCGCACTCACCGACGGTCTCGAGCGCCTCATGCGCCCGCTCGAGCGGCTCCACTTCCCGGCAAGCGAGGTCGCCATGATGCTCACGATCGCGCTCCGCTTCATCCCCACCACCGCGCAAGAGGCCGAGAAGATCCTCGTCGCCCAAACCGCACGCGGTGCGCGCTTCGATGAGGGCGGCCCGATCCGTCGAGCCAAGGCGTTCGGGCCGGTGCTGGTGCCGCTGTTTGTGAACCTGTTCCGCCGGGCGGACGACCTCGCGACTGCCATGGAGTCGCGCTGCTACCGTGGCGGCGTCGGCAGGACGCGGCTGCACGAATCGGTGATGCGAACCGCCGACTGGGCGGTGCTATGCTTGGGCTCGATTGCGCTCATCGCGCTCGGCCTGGTGCTCTAGGAGGATCGTTGTCCGACGAAGTCATCGTGCTTACCGTGTCCTACGACGGGACCGACCTGTCGGGGTTCGCACGGCAGCCTGAATGCGACACCGTGCAGGGTCGGCTTGAAGCTGCGCTTGAGACCATCCTGCGCGAACCGGTCGAGACCACGGGCGCGGGCCGCACCGACGCTGGCGTGCACGCGCTCGGCCAGGTCGTGACGTACACCGCAACCGGTGCCGAGCCGGACTCGCGCGCGTTCATCCGCTCGCTCAATGCGCTCTGCGGCCCCGAGGTCATCGTCACCGGAGTGCGTCGTGCACCTGCGGGCTTCAGTGCGCGCTTCTCGGCGATTGGCCGAGAGTACCGCTATCGCATCGTGCCCGGTCCGGCTGCGCCGCTCTTTCTCGGCCGCTTCGCCTGGTGGACGCCCTCGGCGCTCGACCTGAATGCGATGCGCGAGGCGGCGGCGTTGTTGCTTGGCGAGCACGACTTCAAGTCGTTTTGCGTGGCGGATTCCGCGGCGGGCAAGCGCACGGTTCGTCGCATCGAGGCGATCGAGATCGCGCCCGCGCACGAGATGGGAGAGCACTGCATCGTCGTGCGCATCGTGGGCAACGCGTTCCTGCACTCGATGGTGCGCATCATCGTGGGCAGTCTGGTCGAGGTCGGCCGAGGCAAGCGTTCTCCCGAGTGGATAGCCGAGGTGCTCGCGGCGTGTGATCGCAGTGTCGCCGGTCCCACCGCGCCGGCGCTCGGCCTCACGCTCTGGCACGTGGATTACGCCGAGGAGTGCTGGTTGTAGACGCGGTCGCGAAGGGGTAGATACGCCCGGTGGCGTTTGTTGACTATCTGAACTCCCGCGGCTAAAGTGTAAGGGTTCGTTTCCTGAGCCCCGTGAACTCATGAAAACGACACCGTAATCTCAGTTTCTGGAGGACTTAGTGAAGACCTATTACGCGAAACCCGGCGAGGTCGAGCGCGAGTGGCTGCTCATCGATGCCACCGACATCCCGCTCGGCAGACTGGCGAGCGAGGTCGCGACAATATTGAAGGGTAAGCGCAAGCCGCAGTACACCCCTCATGTCGACACTGGCGATTTCGTCATTGTCATCAACGCGTCCAAGATCAAGCTCACCGGTAACAAGCTCACCGACAAGAAGAAGTTCCGCCACTCCGGTTACCCGGGCGGACTCAAGTCGATCACCATGGGTGATCTGCTTGCCAGCAAGCCGGAGCGCGTCATCGAGGGTGCCGTCAAGGGCATGCTCCCCAAGAACACGCTCGGCCGTGCCATGGGCATGAAGCTCAAGGTGTACGCCGGTCCCGAGCATAAGCAGCAGGCGCAGAAGCCGCGTCAGATCACCCTGGAGGGCTAACGCATGGCCGAGAACAAGGCAGTCTACTGGGGTACCGGACGCCGCAAGACGTCTGTAGCCCGTGTGCGCATCACCCCCGGCACCGGCGTTTACACGCTGAACGGCCGTGACTTCGACAACTACTTCGGTCGTCCGGAGCTGAAGAACTTCGTCGATCAGCCGTTCAAGGTCACCGAGACCCTCGGTCACTTCGACGTTATCGCCACCCTCAAGGGCGGCGGCGTCTCCGGTCAGCTTGGCGCTCTGCGCCACGGCATCTCGCGCGCACTGCTCGAGGCCGGCGACGACTATCGTGGCGAGCTCAAGGCCGCTGGCTTCCTGCGCCGTGACCCGCGTATGGTCGAGCGCAAGAAGTACGGCCTGAAGAAGGCCCGCAAGAAGCCGCAGTTCTCCAAGCGCTAGGGCTGCGAGGCTGGATTCGTACGAAGGGCCCGCCCAAGCGGCGGGCCCTTCTTTTTTCGGAGGAGAACAGATGTCCCGACTCTTCGGAACCGACGGCGTGCGCGGAATCGCGAACGACGACCTCACTCCCGAGCTTGCGTTCAAGCTCGGTGAGGCGGCCGGTCACTTCCTCGGCGAGAAGGGCCGGGGCAGCATCGTCATCGGCATGGACACGCGACGCAGCGGCGACATGCTCGAGGCGGCGCTCGTGGCGGGTGTGTGCTCCGGCGGGGCCGACGCGTACCGGCTCGGCATCGTCCCCACGCCTGCGGTCGCGTATCTCACGCGGGCGCTCAAGGCGGACGGCGGCGTCGTTATCTCGGCATCGCACAATCCGGCGGCGTACAACGGCATCAAGTTCTTCGACCGCGACGGCTTCAAGCTTCCGGACGAGATCGAGGACGAGATCGAGGAATTCCTCGTCTCGGAGCGTGCCTGGAAGCGTCCGACCGGTCTTGGTGTCGGTCGCTCGAAGATGGTGCCGGACGCCATCGACCGCTACATCTCGCATGCCGTGGAGAGTGTCCGAGGCGACCTGGTCGGGCTCACGATCGCCGTCGACTGCGGCCACGGTGCCGCAGCGAAGGCGACCGTGAAGGCGCTCAAGGACCTTGGCGCACGCGTGCACGCCATCAACTGCGAGTACGACGGCATGGACATCAACGACGGCTGCGGATCCACGCATCTGGAGGTCATCTCCGAACTCGTCAAGGCGCATGAGGTCGACTTCGGCATCGCGCATGACGGCGACGCGGACCGCGTGCTGGCAGTTGACGAGACCGGCGCCGAGCTTGATGGCGACGTGATCATGGCCATCTGCGCGGCGAAGATGAAGGAGCGCGGCGAGCTGCCGGGCGACACCGTCGTGGCGACCGTGATGAGCAACCTTGGCTTCGAGCGCGCCATGCGCGAGCGTGGCATCAACGTCATCAAGACCAAGGTGGGCGACCGCTACGTTCTGGACCAGATGCGCACGTCGGGCGCGATGCTCGGTGGAGAGCAGTCCGGACACGTCATCTTCCTCGAGCACACCACCACAGGCGACGGCCTCATCACCGCGCTGCAGCTTGCCGCGATCGTTCGCGAGTCCGATGAGCCGCTCTCCGAGCTGCGCCAGGTGATGCACCGCTACCCGCAGGTCCTGGAGAACGTGCATGTGGCCGACAAAGGCCTGCTCTCGGGCAGCTCGGCCGTACACGACGCCGTCCGCGCTGCCGAGGAAGAGCTTGGCGAGCACGGCCGCGTGCTGGTGCGTGCTTCGGGTACCGAGCCACTCGTTCGCGTGATGGTGGAGGCAGCGGATACCGAGACCGCCCGCGCGATCGTCGACCGGATCTCCGAGGTCGTGCGGCGCGAACTGGGGTAGAGAGACCCGTAACCCTCCCGACAACCGCACACTGATATAATCCTCGGCAAGCAAAGCGACGACGCCGAGGAGGAATGACCCACACACCTGAATGCAAGCGCCAGGACTGGCAGCGCGAAGCGCAGCGGAGGCACAAACCCCCGTGCCAGTTGACGAGGTGAGGGCTTATCGAAAGACTCGGCGGATGGCCCTCCGGCTTCTGGAGTCGAAACGACGAAGACAAAACCCCCGAGCGATCGGGAGACAAAGCGACGTCGATCCAGGTTCACGCAGACACACGCGGGCGCGCCCCGCACGGGGAAATCATCGTGCCTGCATTCGCGGCGAACCGCCGCACACACCCTGACCAGCTACCTCGCGAGAGGATGTACCTATGTGTGGAATCGTTGGATATGTTGGCCCGCGCCAGGCAAGTGAAGTGCTGCTCGGCGGATTGGCCCGTCTTGAGTACCGCGGCTACGACTCGGCCGGCGTTGCGATCGTGAGCGATTCGACGCTTGCCGTCATGCGACGCGTCGGTCGGCTTGTGAACCTGAGAGAAGCCCTTGCTGAGGCGCCCGTCGTTGGCAGCGTCGGTATCGGCCACACGCGTTGGGCCACGCACGGCGCGCCGAACGAGACGAACGCGCACCCGCACACCGACTGCACCGGCAAGATCGCTGTGGTGCACAACGGCATCATCGAGAACTATGCCGAGCTGCGCGAAGAGCTTGCCGCTGCCGCGCACGTGCTCCGCTCGGAGACCGACACCGAGACCGTCGCGCACCTGGTGGAGGCGTACTACCAAGGAGACCTCGCCGACGCCGTAGCGCACGCTGTGCGTCGCCTCGACGGTAGCTACGCGCTCGGCGTGGTGCACCTGGACGACCCGGACACCATCGTGGCGGCCCGCAAGGACTCGCCGCTCATCATCGGCATCGGCAAGGGCGAGAACATCGTTGCAAGCGACATCCCCGCCGTGCTGGAGTACACGCGCGAGATCCTCGTGCTGCACGACGGCGACGTGGCGACCGTGACCGCCGATGGCGTGAAGGTCATCGACGCCTCGGGCGCCGAGACCGAGCCCGAGATGATGCACGTGGAGTGGGACCTCGACGCCGCCGAGAAGGGCGGCTACGAGGACTTCATGCTCAAGGAGATCTTCGAGCAGCCCAAGGCGATCCGAGAGACGCTCCGCGGCCGGATGGGCGAGGGCGGCATCATCCAGCTCTCCGAGCTCCAGATGACCGACGCCGAGGTCGCCGCCATCGATCGCGTCTTCATCGTGGCGTGCGGCACGTCGTACCACGCCGGCGTGGTCGCCAAGCACCTCATCGAGCAGTGGGCGCGCATCCCCGTGCAGGTTGAGGTCTCAAGCGAGTTCCGCTACGGCGACCCCATCGTGGACGATGAGACGCTCGTGGTTGCCATCACGCAGTCGGGCGAGACCGCCGACACCCTCGCCGGTGTGCGCGAGGCGCGCCAGCGTGGCGCGAAGGTCTTCGCGATCACCAATGTCGTCGGTTCACGCGTGACGCGCGAGAGCGACGGCGTCATCTACACGCACGCCGGTCCGGAGATCGGTGTTGCGGCCACCAAGACGTTCACCGCGCAGATCGCTGCGCTCACCGTGCTCGCGCTCAAGCTGGCGCAGACCAAGGGCATCCTCGATGACGACCGCATCGGCGCGCTCTGGGCGGAACTTGCCCGCACGCCGGAGGTTGTCGAGGCGATTCTCGGCGATTCGAACGACATCGAGGCGTGTGCGGCCGTCTACAAAGACGCGGTGTCCTCGCTCTTTCTCGGCAGAGGCATGGGCGTGCCGGTGGCTATGGAAGGCGCGCTCAAACTCAAGGAGATCAGCTACATCCACGCCGAGGCGTACGCAGCCGGCGAGATGAAGCACGGCCCGATCGCGCTTATCACGCCGGAGGTGCCGGTCGTGGTGGTGGCGACGCAGGGTCACACGTACGAGAAGGTCGTGAGCAACATCCAGGAGGTGCGTGCCCGTGGCGCGCAGATCATCGCGGTCGCCACGCACGGCGATACCGACATCTGCCGCCACGCCGAGCACGTCCTCTACATCCCGGAAGTGAGCGAGAACCTCTCGGCCATTGCTGCGACGGTGCCGCTGCAGCTGTTGTCGTACCATATCGCCAAGCTGCGGGGATGCGACGTGGACCAGCCGCGCAACCTCGCGAAATCGGTCACGGTGGAGTAGATGACAGCGGAACGCTCGATGATCAACGGCCTTGGCGTCGACATCGTGGAGATCGACCGCATGCGCCTGGCGCTTGCGCGGCATCCGCGTATGCGCGAGCGGATCTTCTCGGCAGCGGAGCGCGAGTACTGCGACAAGCGCAACAAGCCCGAGATCCACTACGCGATGCGCTTCGCCGCGAAAGAGGCGGTCTTGAAGGCGCTGGGAACCGGCTTCAGCAACGGTATCCGCTTCACGGACGTGGAGGTCATGCGCGACGATCGCGGCCGTCCGGTGCCCAAGCTTTCCGGTCGTGCCGAGGAGGTCGCCCGCGAGGCGGGTGTGATCGAGATGCATCTGTCGCTGTCGTTCACGCACGCGAACGCGGTGGCCTCGGCAGTGGCGATCACCGATGACATGCGGCCGCGCAAGGACGATTCGGCGCCCACGCAGCGCGAGCAGCTAGCGGCGACGTTCAAGGACGCGCGCGGACTGCTCGACGAGGTTGGGAACGAAGAAGCATAGCGAGACCGAACGGGCCGCGCGAGCGGCCCGTTTCACATCCGGGGGAGTGACGGGATGCAGTACGCGCTCGGCGCTGATGGGATGCGATCGGCCGAGAAGGCCGCCGTCGACCGCGGCGACGCGACGCTTGCGGGGCTCATGGCCCGCGCGGGCGCGATGCTCGCCGACGAGGTCACGCGGGTGGTGCCCGCAGGGGCGATCGCTGTCGTGACCGGCAAGGGCAACAACGGCGGTGACGGCTGGGTCGCGGCGCGCGTGCTGGCGGCGACCGG